>NZ_JACXXN010000070.1 GCF_014904695.1 Nostoc sp. MG11
GCAATACTGTTTTGTTCTAGTGTCAACAGTTGTGTAATAGTCATACTGTCTCCTGACTAAATTCAACGTGGCTCTGACTGTTAACAATCTTGACGCTGATAGATTCAAAATCTACTTGGTAAATATTCATGTCAAACAGCATTTCACCACTGTTATATTGGTCAACAATGTGCTGTCTAATGGCATCTTCTGATAACCTATCAGGGATATCAATGTGGGCTTCAGATGTAACTTTTTCAACTACTGTAATGATGGCTTTCATGATTTGTTATCGCTTGGTAATGATTAAGTTAAATAAGTACTATTCACTTGACTTTATAATGGAAAGTCTTTTAGTCTTTTGCTTGTATCGTGTCATCTTCAATTTGGCGATCGCTTTCTGACCGTAGCGATCGCTCTTACCTCCACGGCGTAAAGTTATTCCACTGGAACCAGCTTGAGCCAGATTGAGGGTATGCATCTGTGCGATGGACGTCCATTGGATCTCCCCAGTAGCAGCAAGCGTTAATTGCGAATGTAGGGTTATCTACAACAGTTCCATCTTGTAGGAGTAGCGTAGAGATATGATCTTCAACCCAAATTTCCAACCACTCTCGTTGCAAGTATTGGGTGTAAAAGTCACCCCACCTGCTCCGGTTCCAGCGCTCGTCACTCTTGCGGTCGTAACACCACACCTGGAAAACTTGATTCCAATGTGCAAGGAAGTCAAGGGCCACAGGCTTAGACTGCACTAGAATCTGTTTATCCCCAGGTACACACTTTAAATCCTCATGCAGCCGGGGAAGCTCCGCCGTGATGCCACCGTACTCAACCGTGTATCATTCAATTCCGCTAATGTTTTGGTTTAGCTGAGATGCCCAAACTGCTTCTCTATTTTTGGTGGCTTGCTGCACTTTTCCCATAAACATGTCGAAACGCAGTACACCTTCGACTAAGGAGAGGCCGCCGTGAACCACGTGATTTTGAAGAACTGGGTCGTAAGCTGACTCGTACCCGGTTGCATTGATGGTTTCTATCTGAGCAGCGATCGCTCTTGCTCTTGGATCTTGGAATTTAGTCATGATTGTTCTCTTCCCAACTCCAAACTACTTCGCCTTTATTCAGATGAGTTTGCTAGCAAGGTGCGATTGCTATGGGTGATTTCGCGGCATTCCTTGGCCCTTGCTAGCAAGGTGCGATTGCTATGGGTGATTTCGCGGCATTCCTTGGCCCAGACTATTTGTTTGTAAGACTCGTGAATTACATCTATATCTGTCATATCCATACCATTTGTAGTGAATGCACGTTGAATTGAGTAATAAAAAACTGGTAAGTTAAGTATTGCTTTTACACATTACACTTGTAGTCTTGCGATCGCTTTGCTTTGTAGGAGGCGATCGCTTTTAATTAGCATTGTTCACAGTTCGGCTTTAAGCAGAATACCCTTTGGAGTTAGCACCCAGTAAATCTGATTACCATCGTCAATTTCTTCCACTAGTCCCCAATCTTGAAGCTCGTCCAAAACATCACTGAGAAACTCATCAACACCTTCGCCACAAAACCCACCTCCCTCAGCAATCATGTCCAAAGTCCCTCGCATTTGGTGGTCGGCGTGTGCTGATTCCTTAGAAGTTAGAATTTCGATGATGTCCACGTAAGCAGTGCTAACGATGTACTCTTTACCATCAGTAGCTTTGGCTCGTCCTTGTAAATCGAAGGGGATGATCATAGAATCTCTGGCAGGGTTCAAATTTTGGGTAACTAATGGCTATCAAGCAGTAACTAAAGACTTTTTGGCGAAAGCACCCGCCTGCCTAAGTACTGCACCAGGGCTTGGATGTGCAAAGAACTCTTCTACAGCTTTGGTTAGTCCAGCCGCGACAACTGGGTCATGGCAAGCGTAGACGTAAACTGACTGTTGAACGCCGTTAACCAGTCGCGTCTCTTGGCGGTTGCCCAACTGAGGGTAGAATGTTCTCACCCACGTCCCCAGGTGTCCGCGATAGTGGGAGCCTTTGATAGGGACTTTCTTACCTAGCTCACTCTCCGCGAAGTTGACCACGCCGAGCCACTTTTCTTTTGTGCCTGTTAGGGACTGTCTGTTGTATTGAGCTAACAAATTAGCAACAAAGTCTTTGCAATGCTGCTCGATGTAGGGGTTAAGTTTTTGCCCTGTGATCTCGGTTAAAGTCTTCATGGCCTCAACCAGTGTTTTTAATCGCTGTTCGACTGGGGGAAGGGCAGGTGTGGGAGGTTGTTCTGGTTGTTGGGTTTGGTTCTGTTGTGTTGGCTTTGTCCAGCCTAAAGCATCTTGCATCCACGCCCGAACACCAATAGTTCCAAATGCCTGACAGACTAGCTTGGCTTGTTGGGTGCAGTACCGACCAGCTTCGTAGCCATAGTAATGAAGGATGATGCCAATTGCAATGTCTGGAATACCATCAGTGCGCCATTGATTTAAGTTCGCGGCATCAAAGCCTTGCTGCATAAGTGTTTGAGCTAGTTTAGATGGCTCCAGGTTCGCGCTTTCTAATGCTTTGCCAATAGCTTTGTCACTGACTCCAGCTAGTCTGGCTGTAGCTTTCATGCTGGCTTTGCCTTTACCTGAAGCATCTACCTCGATTTCTTCTTTAATCTGTTCGATAACTTGAGCAATTTCAATTTGTGACATATTTGCTGTTCCAAGTTCTTTAAATGTTGGTTTCAATCAGCAGTCTCGACTAACCAAGGGAATCTACTCCTGTCAGAGTGAAGGGCAAATAAACTTGTAACATTCATGCATGGTATTTCAGGTAGATGCAGGCTTGTAGTAGCGAAGATAGTGCTTATGTAGTGAATAGGTGCGGATTGTCTTTGAGGAGTAGTAAAAAAACTGGTAGGTTAAACATAGCTATACCTCTTGTGACGGTGTAGTTGAGGCGATCGTTCTTCTTGGTCGGAGGCGATCGCTTTCAGTTATTCACCCCTTAAAATCACCTCACGTTTCAATCCCTAATTCTGCCCCCAGCGCTTTTTCTATGCTCCGCAATGTCTCAATGGGTAATTCTTGAATTTTTTCGTTTTCAATTCTGTGCCAATGGGGAGTGCTAATCCCAGCCTGTGCTGCTAATTCCGTCAAGGATTTAGGTGAATCCTTTCTTAGGGCTTTTATCTTTTCTCCCAATCCTGGAATTTCTTTGCTAAACGTAACCCGCATCAACGTTAATTCCACATGCACTACTCCTTAAGTATCTTTCGCTGGGATATATTTCTCATGCTCCTATCATTACATATTAAACACTACTTAACAAGTAGTACATGATAAGATACATTATTGTGTATGAGAGGAAACAAGCGCCAGCCTCCCAGCTAAATATAGAGGCGCTTCAGTAATCTGAACCTTGAAAAAAGTGAACAGAAGCAAGACCCCCTAGGTAGCGGAAGCAGTGGATAGTCAAAGCTGCTAACGCGAGATAAGGGGTCGAGTGGTTCCAAATAAAAAGTTCCCGCAGCGGTACGACAGTCGCTTTTAACGCCAATCAGCGCTGGCTGTCGCCTGATTGCTAAGATATGCTGCTGCGGGAAGCTCCGGTCACTGGCTAGGAGCATTAAATATGAGGCTTCGCCAAATCTAGTTTGAGAATGTTGTGCTGAAAGCACAATGAACTGACCAATAAAAACAGAGACGATCGCCTGCATGGAAAACTTGCGATCGCCTCTAATTCACATTCAAAACCCACGTAGGTTTATGAACAAAGCAACTATAGCATTAGCAGAACTCGAAACAGTAGAAATTAGCTTCTACGATCAAGAAGTTTACGCCGCTGGAAAGCTGATTGCAAGCATTGGTCATGATGACGACTTAACCCAGCCCTGGCTAGTAATGATTAACGGTGTAGAAGTATTCCGAGACAATACTCAAAAGAGATGCCACAGCTACATCGTATGGCATTACAAAGAAAACACGCTACCAGAACCCGAAAAGCCTGTAGTTGTAAAAGAAGTAAAGGCTTATGTGCCGGAACCACAAGAAACAGAGTTAGAGGTTCAAACCCAAGAAATCATAAGAGCAGAACAACCCAGCATACAACCGCCTGTGGAATGGGACTTTACACCACCCGTTTACATTTGTCTGCCTTCTGCCATCTGCCCAGACTGCGATGGTCACGGTTGTGCTAACTGTGCTTATCGCGGGACTCGTTCAGAAGACCTGTGTCAGGTGGTGGACGACTATCGGTTGACTTATGTAGGTAAGACTGATACTCAAACGGCTCACAACGTATATATTGATGGGGAATTCTTGGGAATCCTGTTCAAAGTCAGGAACCTAGAATGCCCGTGGAACAACGACCCCAAGGCTTACTACTGGCGGTGTGGTGATGGCATCCAGTACTGGAGCGTGAGGAAGGCAATTGAGGCATTATCCAGGGTGACGGCTTTGGTGAAGAGTGAAGTGCCAACAGTTTATCGAGAGTTGGTAGCGGCGTAGTTCTGATAAAGAAGGCGATTGTTAACAGGAGCAACCAATCGCCTTTAAGCTAAATCGTGGACAACCAAATATGACACAAGCTACAACAATTACAACTGTTCAAGAAACGGGGTTTGAAAAATTAAAAGACAAAATTCTCTTGCTGCAAACGACTCCAATGCAGAGGTCATAGAACTGAGTGGTTACAAACTGATGTACTGCAGCGGAGCTTTTTATTCAACCAAACAAGTGAAATTATGAAACTTAGCTACGACCAAGGAACAAGAAAATTTATTGTCTCTGAACTGGGACGCATTCTTGACTCGGATATTGATTTAGAGTTTCTAGCTACGAGGTATGGATTTGTCACTGCCTCGACAAATGAAGAAATGACGGACGAATCAGCACAAGAAATGGTTGATGATTTTCTGAAGTGCGAGTAGTCAACTACAGTAGCTATCTAATGCTACGCCAATGTGACAATGAAAGTTACAAAGAGAAATTCCAACGATGACAAATACTACTGCAAAAACCGCTGAGGAATTGATTGCAGACTTAGAGCAATTCACAGGCTCGGAAGTCGTTTACAGACACTCACTAGGTATGCTCCGCTACACAGAGGGAGTGAAATATTTAGCCCAAATAACCCAATGTTATTGGCTGCTGGATGCGATTGGCTCCTATCAGCATCGGCTTGGGTCTAATCCTCGACTGCGAGATTTTCAGGTGTGGCGGTTGGTAGTGAAGAATGAATCAGGGGTGCTGATTTGCGAGGAAGATACGGACAAGGAAGTACTGCGGCAGGAAATAGCGTACACGAATTTTCCACTGCCAGAAATCACGCTGTATCTGGCACAAAAGGTGTTGATGCTGCCCTTGGAGTATTGAGAATGAAATAAAATGCAAAGGTGATCGCATAGATTCTAATCTAATTGCGATCACCGAATGCCCAAACCAATAAGTACCTTGACTGTTTAGCTTCTTGAATAATATCAAACGAGTATCTCCAATGATACTCATTTGCATCATGTATGCAACGGCATTTCATGAATTCAACTATTCACCCGAAATCAAATGAGATGATTTACAAAGCGATTTATTTCGCTTCAAAAATGAAAACCCCATCATTAAAGTGAGATGAGGCAAATAACTAATCATGAGCAGATAGTCAATATAAAGTATTTAAGCGCTTAGTAGCTACTTATTTAAGTAGAGAAAATGGCAGCATAAATTGTCTTAAAGTTTTATTTTATACCTTTAATAGTTAGTAAGCAAACTGAACAACTGTCTCAAGTATTTCTTGAGGCAAAAGTATTAATTCTTGGAGTAGTTAATTCTAGACAGCAGTAAAAGCCTCATCTCCAGAGCGGAACGAGGCTGTGTGCAAAATCAGTAATACGCTGTAACTATATAGCAATTAACATTTTAAGAAATGCTCCCTCTGATAGAAGGAATAACAGTACAACTTTTTAAAAAGCAATAAATAATACAAAATATCGCCTATATCTAAAAACAATAACTCTAATAAGGCTGCGCCAAGGCGAATGTGAAAATGCATTGGTATCAAATAAATGAACCCTCAAGAAACATCGGAATTACTTGCTGCTTTGATGCGCCAAGAAGAATTGCTCAAGCAGTTAGTCGCTTCAATCAATAAGCCGAAACTGGGACTCCACAATGATGCTGGCAATTGCAAGATTTATTGCAATCGTCACAACGGTTTTCTTTAGTACACACTATCGAATTCAGAACCGCAGGCTGTTGATGCTACTGCCTTGACGGGATATCTGCGAGAATTGCGATTTGAGAAGTGCGAGCGGCGGGGCAAGGAAGTCCACAAGCTGCTAGCTACAATTCAGGCTGAGCGAACATACATCCTAGAATCCGGGCACGATACTCAGTTTGCCAAAGGGTTATTAGCTGCTATTGCCAGTCTTACACCAGAACAACTTTATTCTCCCGTGACACTACAACCACAGCCAGGGACAGATGAAGCTGTACTGTTCTGTAGGGTGTGGGTTGGGTCTGAGTTAATTATGACATCCTACGGCGAAGAATCGAACTGGCGAGAAATAAGTAAACAGGCTCTAGCTGTGACTAAAGCGGCGGCTTCTATGGTGTTTTAATAATTAAATAAACAGCAACAAAAAGCCCTCCGGCAAAGCAGAGGGAATGGTTAGAGTAGGTTGGAAGACAACGCAAAAATAAAGAGCCAGATATTTCTCTGGCTTTTTGATGTCATCTACCTTTTAATTACTGAATAGTATCAGATGAATATCTTTTGAGATACTCATACGCATCATGTATGCAACAGCATTTCACAAATTAAACTATTCATCCCAAATTCCAAATTAAAGTTCTAAGCAGAAATAAAGCCTCACCTGGCTTCGGAGATGAGGCTTGTCGTAGATTTTCCTACTAACGCTGTTACTATAAATCAACTAACAGCCTAAAAGATGTCCCTCTGGATAGAAGAAATAGCAGTGCAACATTTTAATTAGTGCTAAACAATACAACGATTCATCACAACACAAACCTTTATTTGGACTTGATTTTTGTCTAAGTACCGTTAGTTGTAAATAGGGCTTGAGTGAACTGACAAGTCAGCGCTTGCGCTATCGCATTTCATTAGTTGCTCAAGTCTTATCTACAGCTAACTTGTGCTGTTATTCCAATTACTCACAATTAATCAAAGCGAGGGGAAATAATCATGCAATCTACAGCTACGATGCCACGTACATGGAAGCAACCTCTTTTTGCTATAGGACAACGCACCCAACAAGGGAGAATTATTGGTATTAACTACTCGACTCAAAAGCAGAGCGAAGGTTGGTACTACTCAGTATTGATCAATGAGACTTCTGGACAAATAGTACAACTGCCAGAAGCACAGGTTCGTTTATTAAAAGAACAAGAGAAATCAGCGCAAATACTGGCTGAAATCGACTCGCACTTGACACGATTAAAGGCTCTTCAAAAAGAGTTAAATGCAGATTTAGAAATTCGCACTCCCTTTGGCACAGTGAGCGCACCTCTTTCTCAAACACCTCGCTCATCGAACGGTACATCCAGATTATCTCAACCCAAGAAAAAGGTTAGCGCTTAAGACTCAGACATTGTACTTACTAGAAAAATGCGGAAACTTCGTTTACAAAAAGTTTCCGCAATCCAAACTGTAACCAAAGGTGAAAGTAATTATCGAAGCAGAACTCAGAACTCAGGAGTCAGAAGCCAGGAGTAAAAATACAATCGATGGCAGATGCTACTCCAAACGTAAGGATTCTGATTTCTGAATTCTGACTTCTGAGTTCTTCAACACACATTGCATTGCTACGCTTCAAAGCGATGAATTATTTAGATGAGGACAGTTTAAATGAGCAAAATACAACAGCATCAACAAGCTTGGAATACGTTGATGTCCCTCAACAAGCGGCATTATGTTTCAACTGGTTTTTACGCACTGGGGGACGCTTATTTAATTAGTGGTAAAGACCCAAAGTACAAAAATATCATTGTCCTCGTAGAACATCGCCAGAAAGCACAGATTAATCATTGGGAAACCAGTGTAAAAAATCTGAATGTCCTCAACCGACAATCACAACTAACGGTGACGATGGTAACGGCAACTTGAAACGAAAAGCCGTGTCACTCAAAGTCTACAGCTAGTTCAATCAATAGCGATCGCTACGCTTTACATCTAGATGAAAGTATTTGTTTGTTTAGTTGAGGCTAACGAAAATGGAACTCAATTCTGTTTACGATCCTAAATTACTTAATCCAACAAAAGTGTACCAAATTGATGGAGCTTTCTATCAATATTTGCACTCTTCAGGTAGCAATACTCATCCAAAGTATGTGTTTGGTCATTTACCAATCCCAGGGCAAAAACAGAAATCAAACTTGGTGCTCAATCGGGATAAATTAATAATTCGCTGTTCGGAAGTTGTAGGGATGACTTGTAAAACTAGTGCCACTAAATATTGCTCCGAACAACTTCAATTGTTTTGAGTTATGTCAATACATAAACCGCCCACTATTAAACGACCCATCAAGTTGCAAAACAATGGCTCTCAAAAGATAGTTTATCGAACTATCAGGAACATTCAACACCTCAAAAATAATCCCCAGGTTAGAACCGCAACTATCAAAGGGAAATCCTGCATGATTCGCAATCAAGGTACTTATTGGGTTGTTGTCTGAGAGAGCATTTTCAAATAATCATTCTTGCTGTTGCAGCCTCCACCGCAAAATTCTCCGGCGCTGAACTCGAAACCCTCGCTGCCCAAGCCGCACTACTGGCGTTCGATAAAAAGCGACCGCAGCAGGTCACGCTTGGGGATTTGAAAAGCTGCTATCAAACCATCACACCGCTTGCAATCACTGATGCTTAGGCAGTTAAGCGTATGCAGTCCTAGGCTACTACAGCAAGACGGAATTTTAGTCCAGTTCTGGCGGCGAACACTCAATCGTTTCCTACTACTAAATAAGCAACATGAACTAATGTTGATTGCGGTCGTCTCCAAAGGGGCGATCGCATATTCATATTCGTGAGGCAACTTTTTTACTCCAAAGTAAAGACCTCGCCTCAAGGGTGAGACGAGGCTGACATATATCTAAATGAATGACTGTCAACATACAGCAAACAGCAGCTTAAAATCTGTCGTGCCAAATACAATAAATACTAGTTGTTAAAGTATTATTTAATACTTTGACACCTGTTGTTACGACATCAGCTATCCCTCTTGCTGTTACCGATGTACTGGTAGTGTCATGAATGCAGGCTTAGACTGCTACTGCGTTTGCTCAGGTAGGGGTGTGATGGTTCTGCTCAAAAGTAAGATTTTTCCTAACAACCGAACAAAGAGGTATAAATATGTACAGAGTTTCAATTCAAGTTGTCAACGAATCCGGCAGTGTAATTGAAAAGTTTCCTACTCATGTTGTGAGAGTTCCTTGCGTTGGAGAATCTATTTATCTGAGTATTTGTCGTTGTGACATTCCTGACTATCAAGTTCTTAAAATAACACACTATACTTTTGCATTTGATAATTCCAAAGGATTGATAGAGAACAACAATTCTAAAGGATTAGCAGTAGCAGAAATCAAGGTAAAAAAGTTGCGATGAAGTATAGTGAAGCGATGCCTACGGCGATCAATAAGAAGTCCTACTAAAGACGAAATTCAGAATACTCCATGCCTGTTCACGTAGCCTGACCGCAGAACTAAATAACTTTAAGGTAAAGACAAATGAAACAACTCACAGGTTCTATGCCCATTACTGCATTACCAGAATCTACTAGCGAGAGTGCAAAACAACGATTACTAGCCACAATCGAATGGCTAGATGATGAAGATGCAGCTAGTATTACCAATCTTAAGTTACTAACAGCAATTGTCGAGTCTATTCTCTGGTCTGAAGAATCATACACAAGATTCCTGCAATGCGGTTTTGATGCAGCTATTGAGCTATTCGATATTAGTTCTCAGAATTGGGAGCTTAAAGAATCAATGTCATCACCTCATAATCCCAGGAATTGGGATGAGTACAAACAGCTTGCAACTTGCGCGGATATTGTTCTGCCATCAACATGATTGCTTTGTCAAGGCTCAAGAGCCATCACACAAATCATAAACCACAAGGAGAATAACCTATGTCAAGAAAACCCACTATTGCCCCTGCTGATCACTCTTCTCAATGCCTACAATATCTTCAACGTTGTGGCGGCAGCGCTCGACTGTGCAACATCAGCTTTAGCCTGGGAGTGATTCAAACGCTGGTTAATCGCAGGCTGGTAAAGGTTAGCAATAATGGTGCAGGGTTTTATGTCACACAAGTTTTAAGTTATTTGTTGAGGTAGCTTTCTTGACCTTAAGAGCGCTGGTATAACTATTGTACTATCAAGCAAATAAGTGTATGATACAAGTGATTTTACTTTAAAGTACTCAAAAAAGCTTTTATATCTTTGATCCGATGTTAGCCCAACTCTCTTCTCTACGAGAAGCTACCCCAACGATTGTACGTAGCGTCAGCAGTGCGCTCTTGCGGTTAAGAGATAGCCAAGCAACTGCACTAACTTTGTACTCCTATGGGGAAGCAAGCTACGGGTTTGCTTTTCCCTTGGATCTTTCTAAAGTAGTAAAAGCATTTTTTAGTTAATCAATATTAATGTCAAACTTTTACCTATGTCTTATTCGGTTTAACATAGCAACTTTTTAGTATTACACTGAGTTTGAGGAGTTAACAAACAATCGGGAAATACTTGGAAATCAAAGATTTGTAACATTTGAGTTTTTTAAATTCTAGTTATTCTCTTATTTAAACTTTTTTAGTACTAAATGACCCTGATTAATAATTGAATTTGACCTAACAAATTTAAATTTTACATAAAGAAATGCTGGTTATTTTATTAAGAATTAGTAAATGCAATCAGCTTAGTAAAAATTTGTATAAAATCTATTTACTATTATTTTATACTAAGACTTTGTAACAAGTAATTCTTAGGAAGTTTCAACCTATGAGGGTATTTTAACAAATAATATAACTTGGAATCCAATTGTTAGTATTGACAAACTTTGAACACAGTTAATATAAAATTGAGACTTGAGTTTTGAAATACACGTAAAATGGTACACCGTATCAGGGTTTTGATAGGTAATGCACACTCTACAAATACTTAGATTTTTTCAAAAAGCAAATCGGATTCTTATACACCAATTGTTTACAACTGTTAGCTTTGACCACGAGGAGATAATTTTTTAGAATGAAAAAAATTTTGGTGATTGACTCGGAACTAGAAACCAAAAATTTTTTTGTAGAATGCCTTGAAACAGCAGGCTACTGTGTGCTAAAGGCAGATAATGGACTCATTAGTATCCAGCAAGCACAAGCAGAACTACCCGATTTGATAATTAGCGAAATTTCGCTGACTGAAATTGATGGTTACAGCATCTTGTCTAGTTTGCGCCAAAACCCTTCCACAGCAATGATACCATTGATTTTTGTCACAAACAAAATTGCTCGTTCTGAAGTTCGTAGAGCTATGGAACTGGGAGCAGATGACTATATTACTAAACCCTGCACAGTAAACGAATTACTCAATGCTATTTCAGCCTGCTTGACTAAAAGAGCTTTCCTTCAACGTTATTATACTACCTATTCTGCTTCACAGTTTTTGCCGCTTGCACAACCATTACTAGCAGATAGCACACCACCAAAATCTCAGCCTAAGTTTCCACCTGACTCCTTGTTGAGTAAGGTTTTTAGTTTTATTGAGCATAATTATGAGCAGCAAATAACTCTTGCTGATGTGGCTATTGCACTTGGTTATTCCTCAACTTACCTTACAAATTTAGTGCGCCGTCAAACGGGACGAACTGTTCAAAACTGGATTATTGAGTACCGGATGAGGGCAGCTTGTAACTTGCTGTTAAACACTGACGAAAAAATAGAGGCAATTGCTGCAAAGGTAGGCTATCAAAACGTAACTCATTTCTTCCGCCAGTTTCGTCAACATCAAGGAACAACACCCCATACTTGGAAAGCACAGCAGCGCAGGCAGCAAACTAAAAACGATAATAAAACAACTACTGCTTTTTGCAAAGCATAAATGATAAAACACCACTTGGGATTCTGCACAATTTATTTCTCTAAGCATTGCATAAAGTAATAAATTCAATACAAAAACTCATTTAAGCTACCATTAAATTACTCAGCTAATTAATTTTAGCACTGTAATTAACTAACAATATAATGGCGATTACTAATTAATTTTTATAAATCAATAAAAAATTACTGCGCTCAAAGTTTCCTATTATAACTAACTGATTTTTTGTTACCTATTCAGGCTTAATCAAGAGTTAAAAAATTGAGAGCAGGTTTCAAAAGGTAAGTAATATTTTATTTTAATTCTCTTGCTGGTCTTCATCTATATCCTGATTTTCTGAGCCAGAAAACTCCTCAAGGTTCTCATCTGTATTTCTTTGTATCATGTAATTCTCACAAAACCTGTGCCATGTTTCACCATATTGACTTTCTAAAAACAGGTCAATTATACGTACAAGCTCAGAATAATCATATCCATTGAGGTGCATATTAGTTCTTGTAAAAATTTAATAGTTTGTAGAGCAGCGTTATTAAGTAAATTGACTTTAAAATAATTATGTTGTGTATAATCATCCCCTTAAGAGAGACATTAGCTAATCATAAATAAAATTTTTGTATAAAAAGGCATAATATAGAAATTAGATTTGATTTTTAGACAAAGACTACAATTGGTTTCTGCCTCTTGACGAATTCGCAGAACATTTTCTCCAACACCTGTGGGGTAACTATTACCGCAAATATTTAATCTCAGAGAAAACAGGCTGGAACACAGTCGGCGCAAAGATCTGTCGCAATCAAGAAATTTGGGAAAGTTTGTATATCTCGGCCCAAAGTCATCTGAACCAGTACTTGATGCAATACCGTAGCCAAAAAAGGAGTATGAACAGAGAGGGCGGTCTGTAGTAGAGTTATTGTCTTCCACAACGACAACTCAGAAGCTACAATCCGCCCATGTTCGATATCCTATCACTCTTACAATGCCTGTTACCCCAGATAAATGCTACAACGATGCGTCGGTTGAGCCAGATAGTAATGGCAATGCTAGTAGTCTGCCAAGGAAACTTTGCATGGCGGCAAGCTGGGGAAGCTCTTGAGGCTCTTGAGGCAGGGGGAGAAAAAGCATTATTGAAAAAGAACTCTTTCTCCCCCTGCTCCCCCCGCTCGACCTACACGGCAATTTTGGGTTGGTAAATTACTAGCAATGAATGGAAGAATAACGATGTTAGGAATCTCCCGTTGGACAGGCGCTGGTGGTAGTTATCGGACGATGTCCTTTATTCTTTCATACAGTAGTACCTTGGGCGTTAAAAATGCTTCCTGAAATGCCTGAGCTTATTTTATTAACCCAGATTTTTGCCAAGCTCACTGCTAATGGTCGTATTCATAATGTTTCCACCGACGTTGAACCCTCGTAAATTGGCAGAGGTACTGTATTCAGCAAGCCATTTCTGCGTCTGCACATAGCGGTTACGATAGGTAGCTTTACCGTTGTTAATCCTCACACCATGCAGCATCCCATCCCCATCAAACCAATGATACTGACCGATAGGCGACCATTGGGGATTAGGGCCATTCCTCACAAACATCCCTGACAGTTCGGGCGGAATTTCCCCAATTACTTGCAGAGTGTCCGCAGTCATTTCTTCATGAACTGGGGCAAAATTGCCATCAAGGTATGGGTTGACAGATGTGTTTACCATTATGTTTTGGCTCAAACTCTGTGAATTTGCAGGATTATCTCTCTTTACATACCTTAGCTAAAACAAGAGTATGAATATGTAGAGCGCTTCGTAGAGTTATTATCTCTCACAACGACAATTTAAAAACCACTTTTCCACTCCACCAACTCGCTACTCATTCCACCTAATCAGCACCCCATCCACACAAGCAATCCCCCACTGCCCAAACTTTGCCAGCAGCTTCTTGATCACAATTTGCAAAGCGGGGTCATTATTCCAGCATTCTTTGAGAAACTTGAACCCAGGATTACTGCCTAAAATCCCTGCCCGATTTAGTTTTTCCATTCTTACAGGACGAATTGCAATTCTTGCAGCAATCGCTTCATGTGACCATTTATCAACATTTAGCACAGGCGCGACGGAATAAGTGCCTACCAAGGCAAACGCGTCTAAAGTATAAGAATCCTTTAATAGCAAGGGTTTCGGCGTTTTTAAATTTAGTCTATTTTTTCGTCAAGATCCTTGCCCAGTAGGGGTTTCAGAAATGCCGCGCGTTCGCCCTGAAGTGCCTACAAGAGAGCCTTTCTCCTAACTAACAGAATTTGGTTGCTATTTTTCAGAATCTGGTTGTTTATTTGCAGACGCCTAATTGCTGGTGAAGTAACCATTGTGCCAATTCACCCCTTTGACTCCATCTTTTCTAACTTTCGTTAGACGATTATATTTTGAGAGCTATCACAATAAGTAGTTATGACAACAAGCAATTATAATTATATTCTTTTGTCAGGAGATGATATAAAAATTTGACATTTGCTGTATTTGCTGCGCTTACAATAATTCTCAAAAATACTTGTATTGCAGTTTTTCCATAGAATCTCAAGCTATATCTGGAAACCAAAACTTATAGCAAAACAGCATCTTAAGTGTCTGTACTTGAGTATTAGCCCCGCAAAAGTGTCAGCGGAATCATGGAGTCACCAGAAGGTTAATACCACGGGAATTATGTAGTTAATGCTGTCTTGGGATTTTCCAAAGTAGAGTAAGTGGCGTAGCAGTCTTTTGATTCATAACTTAGCGACTCAGCACTCTTGGTGTGTTTCGTTAAATAGATTGTCATTGTATCTATAACTGAGGGAATGAAATTGCCGTGTCTTCGTCAGAAACTTTTGAACAGGAGCAAGCAGGAATTCAAACTTCACCTAGTTTCGACTTTTGGAGACAAGTAGGTCTGGTCACTGGTGTTACTCTCTTATCAATAAATATGTTGGCAACTTCTGTTATGGCTGGAGGATTACTTGGTTTAACCATTAGTTTCCGTAATTTGCCACAGCTTAGACAAATACAAAACTTCTTAGCAGCAGAAACAACTTATATATATGACATCAAAGGCAAGCATTTAGCAAGTATACATGGAGAAGCCAACAGAAAAATTGTACCCTTAGATCAAATTTCCCCGAATTTAAAACGAGCAGTCTTAGCTAGTGAAGATAATTATTTCTACAACCATCCTGGTATTGATCCAGGAGGTATCGGACGTGCTGCTTTAGTTAACTGGAGAGCAGGTGCTGTCAAAGAGGGTGGTTCTACCATCACTATGCAGTTAGTGAAAAATCTCTTTTTATCTCGTAAACGTGCTTTAACTCGCAAAGTAGCAGAAGCTCTATTAGCAATTCGCTTAGAGCAAATTTTCACTAAAGACCAGATTTTAGAAATGTACCTCAATCAAGTTTATTGGGGTCATAATAACTATGGTGTGGAAACAGCAGCACAGACATACTTTGATAAATCGGCACAAGATTTGACTTTGGGTGAGTCAGCAATGATGGCGGCTTTAATCCAGGCTCCAGAAAAATTTAGCCCTTTTGTGAACAAGAATTTGGCTATACAAAAACAAAGGCAAGTACTCGGACGGATGCTGAAATTGAAATGGATAACCAAGCAAGAATATAATAATGCCCTCCAGCAAGAAATTAAACTTGGTAAGATTAAATCATTTGAAGCTAGTATGTTTCCTGATGTCATCAATCCCGTAGCACAGGAACTAATTAAAAAGTTTGGGCGTGATGCAACGCTTAAAGGTGGAATGCGAGTGCAAACCACAATAGCCAGCGACTTGCAACTCATGGCAGAAGAAACTATCAAAAAGTGGCATAAAACTCTTGAAGGTCAAGGGTTAAAGAATAATCAAATGGCTTTGGTAGCAATTGACCCACGTACCCAATTTGTCAAAGCACTGGTGGGTGGTGTAGACTCAAAAACTAGTGAATTTAACCGCGTAACTCAAGCTCTGCGCCAACCTGGCTCTGCTTTTAAGCCGTTTGTTTACTATACTGCCTTTACTAGTGGTAAGTTTACACCAAGTACAACGGTGCTTGATACTCCAGTCACTTACCCTGATGTTATGAATGGCTCGTACTCTCCACGCAACTACGATAATACCTTTAGGGGTGCAATGCCAATTCGTACTGCCTTAGCACTGTCTCGTAACGTTCCTGCGGTACGAATTGGAAAAACTGTAGGAATAAATAAAATCATTGCAACTTGCCGTACTTTGGGAATCATGAGTCCGATGGGAGCTGTAACTTCTTTACCACTAGGTGCAATTAGTGTTACACCACTGGAATTGACTAGCGCTTATGCGACTTTTGCTAATTATGGCTGGCGATCGCCTCCAACACTTATTGCTCACGTTAGTGATAGTAGTGGCAATGTTTTACTGGATAATACTCCTAAGCCTCAGTTAGTTCTCGACCCTTGGGCATCAGCCAGCATTATAGACGTGATGCAATCGGCAGTTAAAGAAGGAACTGGTAAAGGAGCTGCTCTAGACCGCCCTGTTGCTGGCAAAACCGGGACAACTTCTTCAGAGAAGGATATTTGGTTTATTGGTACAGTGCCACAGCTAACAACTACTATTTGGGTAGGTAGAGATGACAGCAAACAACTAGCTCATGGTGCAACAGGAGGAGGAATGGCTACTCCTGTTTGGCGCGATTTTATGAACAAGGCGCTTAAAGATGTACCTACAGAGAACTTCAAACCCGCTTCTAAGTTTAATCGCCCTCAGCCCATTAAAAATACCAAGAATACTAAAAAACTTTCTAGTTAGTAGCCTCGACATTGCTTTTAGTCAGGTGAATTACCTTTGTAGTATTAAACGTTCTGCCAAGTTCGACTTGAACCTCATATTCTAAAATTGCACCGAGCGTTAAACTTAATTAAATACAGCAAATTGTACTTTCACGCGGAGATCTCTGCATCATCTCCTCACTTCTCACAGCCTCACCCAAGGTGTATATACACGACTCTCCAGACACCCAGGCACAATACTCTGTTTCTAGCCCAATCAAACCAAGTATTCACTCTTGATTTCACATGTGTCGCCTCTGGCTTCCTCCCCTCAAGGCAAGCCGATACTCTCACCAGCTTCTGTGATTTAATCCGAGTCCAAGTTTGTAACGCTTCCTTCAAATAAGCATCGCCCGACAGGTACTACCATGTTGGGCAATCGCTCTACTCCTCCCACTCCATCAGGCTGTGTTGCAAAAATAGGTGCCTAAGCAAGTGTTATATTCTTTCAAGAGACTGAAATGCTACAGAGATGAACCCAAAACAACCATTTAAATGGCG
>NZ_JACXXN010000071.1 GCF_014904695.1 Nostoc sp. MG11
CTCGAATCAGAACGCACTAAGTTGCGAATTTTTATATATCTCATGTATTAATCGCAACTTTTACACAAACCAGCTACAATTGTTACAAAACTTTTTATTTATTTTTTGAACTAGATTAGGTCAAATGTGAAGTTCTTTCCCGTTAACCTTCAGTATGATGGACCACTCTTTGAAGCATTTAGATAAATTGACAGCAACTAAAAGTGGTGATTCAGCCATCGCTACTCGGGGTAAAAGTAGCGAAGAGCTAATTTGCCGCCACGCGACGGCTGAAAATCTTACCCAGATTAGGTTTCAGAAAAAAAATCTAGATTAAGCAGCATCAATTTGTAATCGCTCGTTCATATCCAGCCGAAAAGTGCCGTAAGGGTTAACATGTACCCAAATCAACGGTGATAATGCCCGGAAATCTTCTTTTCTCATCTGCTTCATCCAAGTGGCTTCTGCCAAAACCCTTTGAATCATTAGGGTATTGGGGTGTGAGTATCAATGGAACAGAAAACCGGGATAAGAAAATTGCGTTCAAAGACTAAAAACAGCCGCTACCATGTATATACATAGATAAAAGCATTGAAGATAGGTCATTCTTCACTTCTAGCCATGTATATACATGAAGATAAATGTTACATAACTTAAGAACAGAAAACCGGGATAAGTCCTAAACTCTACAACAAATCATCAAAATCAACAGGAGCATAAGAACTATGCAGTGCTTTGCCATCTGTGGCAATCGTTTACACTGGCAATGGCTCAATCCCAAAAATCTGACTAGTCTTGCAGAATCTTGTCGCTGATCCACATGTAACAACACACGACGGATATGCTGTGGGAAAGCAACTTTTTTTTTGAAGGTTGAACAATGCGATTAATTCTTCTTTATACGTTCTCAACCAGTCGCCGATAGCTAAGAATTCCCTGTTACCTGCGGTAATCACCAACGTCAATAAGATTGGACAGAATGCTTGTGTATGACGTTGACTACTACTGCGACGAGGGTTTGGTAACTCAGCAAAGGCTTTGAAGATAGCAACTTCAAGCATCAGAAAATTTTACAGCAAATAGTCAACCCAGATTATTATCATTAAGCGTTACTTGTGAGAATGAAATAGTCTTGCTTTTGCTTCTAATTTTTTCTAATTGGTAATCAATATTGTAGAATAGAATGAAAAAAATTTGGGGAATTGAGGAAGCCAATTCTCAAATCAGAGGTATCTTTTTATAATGCCTAAAGAGGATTTTGGAATACTTAGATGTAAAAGAGTTCAAGGCTATCGGTACGGAAAATAGTCAAGTTAGTTTCCAACAGACACGGGAATAATTGCCTATTTTAGTAATTTGTGATACTAAAATACTGGAAGCAGATGATTACAACATCTTGATCGCACTATCTCTAAAAGCTGGTGTAGAAATACTTCCCTTCAATTCTTTGATCGCCAAGGCTACCAGAGATAAAAATTCTATCAATTCCTTTATGGTAAAAAAATTGCTAAGGGTGATCCTAGCTATATTGAGATCGCAAGACAACCTTAAACAGGAGGGCATTGCTAAGATTCAGCAAAACTTGGAGATACCTCCAGATGAACCTGTAAAACCAGTAGTAGCGAAGTCAATCTTTCCATCTATCCCCCAGCTTAATGACATTTTCAACTTCATAGAGACTCATTATCACCAACCAATTGGTCTGTATGACGTGGCACAGTCACTTGGTTACTCCGCAGCTTACTTAACCGATCTAGTGCGACGTCAGACAGGACAGAGTGTACATCGTTGGATTACTGAGCGTCGGATGGTAGCAGCTTGTTCTCTACTTCTAGAAACTGACCAATCAATAGATTATATTGCCTTAGCTGTAGGGTATCGTTATACTTGGTGCTTTTTTCGCCATTTTCGCAAAAGCTTTGGCACGACTCTTGGAGACTGGCGAAGCGCTAATCGTAGCTCTGTTGCAAAAACTAGTAGGGACTAGCATGAGCGTTTCTTGTCGTGAATGTGGGTAAAAAAAGTTACTTTGACCATAAAACTTCTAAACCTAATTGCTTTTCAAGATTCCATATACTACATACTACGCCGTTGTTGGATAGGAGAACGTAATCCACAGTTGGGCGCGGACGCTACCGAAGTTTGAGCAATGACTACAAGGAATTACCAAAAGACCAGTAAAAGTGTGATTTATGCCGCCATGATTTATTTCATGCTCATACGATTAGTCACCGACATCAAATCACAGCGTATTTAAACTACTTCAGAGACTCGCTCTAAAAAATAGTTTCGCAACCAAAAGAAATGAAAACTACAGATATTGGATTATTCATCTCAAGTGCTTTAGGAAGTCTCCTTCTTTCATTTACTTCAGCTACTGCTGCTACTTTAGTAGAACCAATTTTTACCAACAGGAGGGAAAATTTTCCTGAGATACCGGGATCGTTCTCAAATATCCTACCATCTGATACACTATTACCGTTTTTTGCTCCTAATGATGCTGGTCTAAACTTCTTAAATGAAACAGGCTATACAATCAATAAATTTTCCCTACTATTGGTTCCAAGAGATCCTGAATTTGGGAATGATTTAGTATGGGGAGACGTAGATGGAGATGGTAAAATTAGCTCATCTAACATTTTTACAAATACCAATATTGCTCCTGACTTCACTGTCCCAGTCATAAATATAAATGCCCAAAGACTAGAGCTAACAAATGGAATAATTCAAGATGGTGAAAGCTTTGCACTTAGTTTTATTACTAATCAAGATTCAACACCTATAAATGGAGATAATTAACTTGCAATAGCAATGTTTTATGGAGGTTTCAGAACAGTCCCTGAACCCTCTAACGTCTTTGCTTTTGTTCTTACTATGGCACTAGGTTACTGGTTAAAAAATAGGAAATTGACTAGAAAATAATGCTCTTTCGAGGAGTAAATTAACACATGAGTATTTAGAACACTGGCACTCTCAAGGACTGTTGTTCTTGTTGCCTCCTTATCGGGTTACGCGATAGGCGTAAAACTTCTAAGTGTGTGGATGACTCAGGAATCAATACACGTCCTTGAGGCAGCTGAATGTGCAAACAACGGCAATTAAAATTGCCGCGACATCAGGTATTATAGTGATGTCTTTGTTCCTCAATATACTTTTCGTATTGTTTCATAAAATTATGAAGGATTTAACCCAATACAGTTCAGTTAAGCCCAAAAAATTAAATTATGTAGGTTGGGTTGAGGAACGAAACTCAACGTTTGCAGGCCTTTGTTGGGTTTCACTGCGTTCAACCCAATCTACAATTATTCTTAACTGAACCGTATTGGGATTTAACCCCAACAAACCTCTAATCTTTCCCGTACTTGAGGATGGGTATTCAGGTAATCTTTTAACCAGTCGCATCCTCGCGTTAAAAGTCCATCTAATTCCTCAACACGCCAAATGATTACCTCATTATTATGAGGTAATTGACCAGTAACCTGCGTGAGAATGTGTTTACCATCTGGGCTAAAATTCGTTGGCCATACAAATAAAGATGAATACTTATATTGTGCAAGCTGCTTACCCGATATATCCCAAACACGAAAAGTTTTATCATTTGACGCTGTGACAATGCGCTTACCATCTGGGCTAAATCTGGCATCTATAACAACATCTTGATGCGGTATTTCAACTAATTGTCTACCGGAAGTATTCCAAATGATCACCCTATTATCTGGGGAAGTAGTAATAATTAGTTTTCCATCTGGACTAAAGCTAGGGTTAGAAATATCTTGATTCGCTTTGAATTCTGATAATTTTTGACCAGATGTATTCCAAATGCTAGCTGTATCTCCATGAGTCGTAATAATATGCTCCCCATCTTGACTGAAGTTAGCACCGAAATAACTATTTTCACTTGCTTGAAATTCTACTATTTTTTCACCGGAAATATTCCACATACTAGAGTAGTTCTTACCGTTATAATCAAACATAGCCATAATATATTTACTATTAGGACTCCAATTAATACCTCTGGCTTGAAATGTAGCGAAAAGCTTACCATCATTTGACCAAATTTTAGTTTTATTATCGTTAGTTGCAGTTAAAATATACTTACCATTAGGGCTAAAAGCAGCAAATTCTAACTCCTTTTCATGTCCTGCAAGCAATAATAACTGTTTTCCAGATGTATTCCAAACACGAGCAGTTTTATCATTTGATGCTGTGACGATTAGTTTTCCATCAGGACTAAAATTAGCGCTACTAACTATACCTGAATGTCCTTGAAATTTTGCTAACTGCTTACCAAACTTATCCCAAATTAATACAGATTTCCAAGTTGGGGTAACAATGTATTTACCATCAGGACTCCAGCTTGCTCCCGTAATAGCATCTTTTGACTTAATAGTTACTGTAGTTACTGGTATTCTATCGGATAAATCCCAGATACGAACGATTCTATCGTGTCCAAAAGTAACAATATATTTACCATCAGGGCTCCAACGGGGACTTGTTTGATTTCTTGTTAATTCGGTGAGCAAATCACTCGATAAATCCCATACTTTTATCCCATTATCTTTTATATCCCACGCTTTTATAGTGTCATCTATTGTAAAAAATCGCTTGCCATCCGGGCTAAAATCTGCATCATCACCATTTAGTAGGTTCTGATTTTTTATTTCTCTGATAAGCCTACCAGATAAATCCCAAATGCCCGTTTTTTCAGGTGTTGATACAAAGAGACGCTGGCTATCAGGACTAAAACCAGCATCACTAATTACCCATTTATCATCTACTTTAAATCGTGCAATTTGCTTACCTGAAGCATTCCAAACATAGGAGTAATTAGAGTTAGTCAAAATATATTTTCCATTCGGACTCCAATAAGCACTTTTAACAGCCCTTGAATCTCCTCTTAGCGTTACCAATAGCTGACCCGATGTATTCCAAATACGGGCAGTCTTATCATCAGAAGCCGTAAGAATATATTTACTATCAGAGCTATAACTAGCACTATTAACTCTATCTTGATGTTGAAGTTTTAGTAATAAATTACCAGATAAATCCCAGATGTGAGCTATTTTGTCATCGGAATTGTTAACAAGAGGCTTTCCGTCTGGGCCTGGTGCTGGTAGCCTGTCAGAAGTAGTAATAACACGTGTTCCATCTGGGCTAAAGCTGGCACTAATTAAATATTCTTGATGTTTAAGTATCGCTAATTGTTTACCTGAAGTATTCCAAATTCGAGCGGTTTTATCCACACTAGTGGTAAGAATATGCTTTCCGTCTCGACTAAAATCAGCACTATTCACCTGTTCTTTATGTCCTTTAAGTTCTGCTATCAGCTGACCCGAGAAATTCCAAATTCGAGCTGTTTTATCAGCGGAAGCGGTGATAATATACTTTCCATCATGGCTCCAATTCACACTTGTAATAGCATCTTTATGAGCACGAAATTGCTTAAGTTCACGGATATTTGCGAGTATTGTTTGCAAGGCTAAAAATGGACTAGTTGCAGGATATTTTTCGATAGAACGTCCATCTTTTACTAGTTCTCTTAACCTTTGTCCTACATCTACCGCTGTTACTAAAGATTCAATTTGTTTCGTTTTAAACTGTTGTAGCGCTACAATTCCTGCACGTTCTAATCTTGTACCTTCCTGGGATTCTCGTAATTGATGAGTTGCAGATGCAAAAGCGATAGTTGCTCCGATAAGAGAACAAATAAGAACTCCACCACCAATACGAATTTGCTGTTTGGCTTGATGTTGTGCCGTAGTTAAAGTTTCGTTAGCCTGTGCTAAAATGCGACTCTCTTCTTCTTGAAATTCTAGTGCCGTAGCTATTTTTTGTTTTTCCAATTCCTGGCTAGCAGTTAAAAACTGGTAATCTTCTTGATTTAAACTTTTATTAGCCGCCCAATTTTTTGCATCTTTTAATGCCTTGCCATGCAATAATCTAGAATTATCTCGATAGCTTGAAGCAAACCAAGCTGATAATGCTTCTGAATAAGGTCTTAAATCGGCGAGTGCTTTTTCTACCCAGTTTAAATCAAAAACACTTGCATAAATACGGTTATAAACCCTTAAATATCCTTGCTGTTCTACGACTAATCCAGATAATCGTAATTCTATCTGTTCTGAGCTATCCGAAGCCGAAATTTGTCCTAATTGTAAAATTTTCTGATATAAGCCAAGCAATGCACCTGTATTATGCTTACTCATCAAAATTCTATCTTTAATGGTTTTTAAATGGGGTGGTTCGTCTTGTGATTCCCAGTTTTCAATTATTTGTTGCGTAACAATGTTTTTTACCCATTCGGCTTCTGTAGCTTTGTTCGTTACTTGTGGGGAAGTTACTAACAAATCACATAATTTTTGTGTAAGGAAGGGTTGCCCTCCAGTCCATGCTAAAACTTCTTTCAAAATAGCTTGTGGATTTTTAATCCCTTTTAACCCTGATGCTAAAGGTGGAATTTCGTGTATTTGAAAACCATTAATTTGAATGGCACAACCGATATTAAAGGGTGTTCGTACTTTATCTGCAATTAAATCGCTAGGTGTTGCTACTCCGAGAAGCACAAAAGTAATCCGATTAAATTTGCTATTAAAGTTCCGTTTTTCATAACAACTTCTAATCCAGACAAAAAAATCATCAACCTCAAAATTCAGGCTTAAAATACTATCAATTTCATCAATAAAAACAACTAGTTTACTTTTGACTTTTTCTAACAAAATTTTTTCAATAAATATATCCAAACGCTGTATTGGTGCTAATTCATAGTTTTCCTTCCACCATGTTCTAATAAATTCGCTGGGGTTAGTTATTTCAAAATTTGCAACCAATGTGTAAACAATACCTGCATACCACTGTTCCGGATTTATATCTTTACTACCGCGTCCAGAAATATCAATTGTAGTACAAGCGATTCCTTCAGCTTGCAGTCGTTTTATTGTGCGAACTTGCAAGCTAGTTTTACCCATCTGTCGAGAATTAAAAATATAACAAAAGTTCCCAGCTTTCAGTTCATTGTAAAGGTCAGAGTCTGCTTGTCTAACTACATAGCTGGGAGCATCTTCTGTCAAACTTCCACCAACTTTATATGAGAAATTGTTGCTCATTATCTAATGTTTAGCTAATTATATGGGCGCAAATAATAAGAGTGTAGAATGCGTTATAACGAAGTTTAACGTAATATTAATTATGTGAAGTGTGTTACGGCTTACGTAACACACCCTTAAAACTAAAAGCTATTTCGGCGAATTAATGCTTCTAATTCACTTTTTTGATTATCAATTAATTCTATTGCTGGATTGTTTGGAGCAAACTTTTTTAGGAGTTGCGAACGCTCTCTTTCAAAATTTTCTATTTTTTGATATGCAGTATTCAATATAAGTTCTTTTAGTACCCGATTATCTACTTGTGGTTGTGTATTGGCAAGTTGTTTATACAAATCCTGAAGTTGGGCGTCAAAATCCTGAATCGTTGGATGTTGAGGTTCCAATTTTGCTAAATTTAATGCTCGCTCGATTTCAATTTTGGCGATGGATTGTAAAGTAAGACCAGTCGTAATCTGCGGTGCTGGCATAGATACACCCATTTGTAATAATTTATTTCTGACTTTATTGAACGTCTCTTGAGTTTCGGGAGCCATAGCACCTCCAAAAACTCCATTTAGGTGTTGTTGCAAAATTTTATCTGCTGCTTTGTAATCTGTGATTGCATTTTCTTTATCTCCTATAGCTTTATACAGATTACCTCTAGAAATGTAAGCTTCAGCGAAGGAATTATCACCACGAATGACTTCAGTCCAATCTGAAATTGCTTTCTGTTTTTCGTCTAACTTTTCATAAGCCCTACTTCTTTGATAGTATGCATACCACCTGAAACTCAAGCTATCTGTATTATTTTGATTAATTATTTGGGTATAATCTTCCACTGCTGCTTTGTAATTCCCAATTTTATAGTAAGCGTTTCCACGGTCATAGTAGGATTCTTCAGCTTTAGGATTAAGTTGAATTGCTTGCGTGAAAAAAGAAATTGCAGCTTGTGAGTTTTTTTTTGCACTCCAGTTGAAAAAGTCCCATGCTTCTGAAGTCAGCTACTGTCTTAAGCTGTGGTGGCTTAAGAGATTTGCAGGCATCTGAATTATCAGAAGCTAGGATTGGTGTAACCATTGGCATCGAAAAACCTAGCAGCACAATAGATGATGCATAACCAAGTAAGGAAGATATAGAGAAGGAAAATTTCATAATTATATAATCTAGAAAGATTTTTCAGTTAAAGTAGGACTAGTGTTCACAGGTTGCACCTCGAACCTTATTCCTATTCCTACTAATCCCATTTAACCTTGACAGCACTTGAGTTCGCATAGGAGTTTATTGAGTACGTATCGACTTTGTAGTGAGATTGAATATTTTAAAATTTCGCCAAAAAAAGAAACTTAGCAGTTGTAATATCAGAAATGCCACGTTCAGTTAGAGTACGTCCTGAATTCATATCAGAGGTAAAGTCGGCGCTATGGCGTAATGGCTACATTCGTCAAACTGATTTAGCTGAATATTTGCAAATATCTCAATCTACTATCAGCAGTTTTCTTAATGGCAGACCTGTAGATTACCTTAACTTTAGAGAAATTTGCCGTGTTTTAAGGCTGGAATGGCAAGATATTGCTGATTTAACTGCTGATTTGACAGTGGCAAGTGGGAAAGATATGTTTTCATCCCCATTGGTACGCACCACAGAGGAAAATAACAAAGAAACTCAAGAAACATCTTCATCCCTCTCTTTAGAGCATCCATCCGGGCAAGTACCATTAGATTCGCCATTTTATATCAAGCGTTCCCCGATCGAAGAACGATGTTACGAACAAATTCACAAACCCGGTGCTTTAATTAGAATAAAAGCACCCAGACAAATGGGTAAAACTTCACTTTTGTCAAGAATTATTCATCAATCACATTCTCAAGGGGATTGTGCCGTTATATTAGATTTCCAACTTGCAGCACAGCAGATTTTTGTCAATTCAGATAAGTTTTTACGTTGGTTTTGTGGCAGTGTTAGTTTAGCCTTAAATATCCCGAATCAAATTGATGATTATTGGGATTTAGCGGAAGTTTTGGGTAGCAGCATGGCATGTAAAGCCTATTTTGAGGAATATCTACTACCAACAATTAATAAGCCGCTAACCCTTGGTTTAGATGAAGTTGATAAAATTTTTGAATATCCAGAAATTTACCGGGATTTTTTTGGACTGCTACGCGCTTTACACGAAGAAGGCAAACGGCGAGATATTTGGAAAAAACTGCGATTAGTAGTTGTACATTCTACGGAAGTTTACGTTCCTCTTGATATTAATCAATCGCCATTTAACGTAGGTTTATCTATAGAATTGCCTGAATTTAATAATAAACATATTTTAGATTTAGTTCAGAAGTATCAACTTGATTGGGATGAAATAGAAGTTGAAAAATTAATGATGCTAGTGGGTGGACATCCATTTTTAGTGTGTCTTACTCTTTATCATATAGCCAATAGAAATGTTACTTTAACACAGATACTACAAAATCCTACAAGTTCATCGAGTATCTACGCAGACCATTTACGTCGTCAAAGTTTAATTCTTACGCAGCAGCCGGAATTAGCAAATGCAATGAAAGATGTAGTTATTAATAACTCTGCCAAACTACCGACAGTAACTAAATTTAAATTGCACAGTATTGGACTGGTAAAATTGCAAGGAGATAGCGTATTACCACGTTGTAATTTATATAGTCAGTATTTACAAACTTATTTGTAAACAAACAAATATTTTGTTGACTAGAAGAAAGGCAGAGAGCGAAACTTTTTGCTCTCAGTAGCACAAACGAACTATGATTTGAACGATAACAATGAATAAAAAGGACGGGTTATACTTCACAACCTCATAGGATAACATATACTTCAAAACTATAAACCGAGTTCAAAAACGTCAAAACTTATGTACAGCAAGCAACATAAAACTGGCTTTTATCAACAGGATTACGCAACTGGCACAGGGCGATTGCATTTTTATAGTAAATGCGTACTAAATTTTTTTGAATTTTAAAATATCTTCTTATACTTGGGGGAATGCATTAGCCGGCAGGGCGAACGTACGGGATTTCTGAAACCCATGCTGGATAAGGATCTTTACGAAAAAATAGGCTAAATTTAAAAACGCCGAAACCCTTGCTATTAAAGGATTCTTATACTTTAGATGTGTTTGCCCTGCATTAGCCGGAGGTAAATATATTGCAGCTTCACAAAGAAACGATATTACAAGAAAGAGACAATCAATTCCTTATTAAATCTGGACAAAAAAGAAAACAATATTTATATTTATAGATACTTATTGCTTTCCTTTTAAATAAATGAATCTAAATTAAACCTTTTCTAGAATTTAACACGTAACCTATTTTTAAAAATATTCTTTTAAATTAGTATTTCTTATGCCTATATTTGATAGAAGTAGAGTATATTAAGCAATTATTTTTACGAATATAAAAATTACTTATTTATTGAAAGTAGTATAGCACCTAATGAAAATCTAAAGAATTTAGACAGAGGATAACTAAAAAAATTAGATTGTTTATCTAAGGGTTTAACTAATATTCTGAAATTGCGGTTATTTAAATCACCGCTAAAAGTTATTACGACCTTATCATTTAGAGGAAAAACAATGTCAAATATCAACAAAAAGTCCCCATCTTTCCAGGAAGTTACTGGTGTGCAAGACATTTCGCATGAAAGTGCTGCCGCCTGTTCTGGTGGAGTAATAACTCTATATGACGGAACCAACTTCTCAGGAACTACGTTTTCCCGCCAATCCGGCAGTTATTCAACTTTAGGGACTTTCGACAATCGTGCTTCATCCTATAATGTTCAGGCTGGTTCATGGCAGGTGTTTTCTGGGGTGAATTTTACTAACGCCGAGGTTGGTGGCTCCCTTTTGCTGACTGGTGCAGGCAACTTATCTAGCCTTTGGAACAATAGGATCTCGTCCATAAGTCGTAGATCATAAGCTGTGACGTATTGAACTAATGGACTAACACCTAAGTTTTAGGGATTAGTAATTAGAGATGATAAAAATGCTCAAGCTTTTTTCATAGCTTTAGCTAAATCGGTCATTCATCCCACGTCTCACCCTGTACTCAGGAGAGCGTGGGATGAATGACCGGATAAAAACTGAAACATCCCTTGACCACATCAAACCGCAAGTTTGACCGATAGAGGGGGGATTTAAAGATGAGGCGGTAAAGTCCAGGTTCAGTCACAGTAAGCATTTCCTGTCCTTTAGGATTGTCATCACCAGGGGTATAGACATTAGCGATACCCCTTTCGTCTTCATCAAAAGAAGTTAACGCATAACTGACGTTTTTGATTTCAAGAATTGCACACACATCCGCAGCGACCCACTCAGGCTTGTCTGCTGTGCCGACGAAGCGGACTTCTCTACCTTCAAACTCAAAAACTGATAAATTCGACATAATTTGATTTTCTCTCTCGAAAATTAAGCTGGAATAGTATCAAATCGATAAGCCTGAAATCTTTGATCCAACAACCCAGACTGCACAATACCGTCGCCGCGACCTTGCAGCGATGTGACCGCCTCACCTCGGCGCATTAGCACCATGCGACCACTAACAGCATCCACACAACGAAACGCAATCCGGCCGGGTAAGTTGTCACGTAAGTCGGGAGGTAAACCTTGCGGATCTTCCTTGCCTCGTTTAGCTCCACGCTGTAACCCCACAACAATGTGAATCTTTAGCCCTCTCCCCCGACGACCAACTTCACACAACTGCTGATCGTAAGTTTTTCGCTGTTTGTCATCCAGTGGTACAGTACCTTTGTACTCATCAATGAATAATATCCAAGGCTGTTCCTCGGCTAGTTCAGCTTTGGTCATCGAGTTACGGCGATCGCACTCCAGATAATACTCACCCACAAACTCAAAGGTTTTGCCCATGTCGTTCATCGTGATCGTGGGGAAGCGGTCAGCGAAATCTTCGTAGTCACTAACTTTCCCGCCGCAGACATCCACCCGCGCACCTTGCATTAGTAAGCAGTAAGCAGCAGCACGGAAGAAATTGGATTTCCCAGAGCCGGTTGTTCCGACTACCAACAATTGCGGGGTGTCCTCACTGGCCAAATCAATAATCACTTCTCCATCTAAGGATTGTCCCAGAACAATCAGGCGATCGCCGCCCTTCCATTGCCGTTGGGGTAAGTCATAGTAAGTGCGGTCTTGTGGTTTCAAGGGAATTTCCACAGCTATCTGTTCTGGGGCACGTTAGCTTTGTAAAAATCTCTCAAACTTCGATAAGTCACTTTGCACCGTGGATGATGCTTACGTAACCAGGCTAAACACAACAACATTTGGGTTTGTTCTTGTGTGTATTTCCTTTGCTCAACTTTCTTGCCTTGGGCATAACAAGCACCTGCTAATCGCTCCCATTCATACCATGTGCGATCGCTAATTTTGGCTCCCCGAATCTTCTGACATATATTTCTCAGATTGATTGAAAGGCTTATCCAATCTTCTAATACTACTGGCATGGTTAAACGAGTGCAAAATCAAAGTGGCTGTCAAAATTGAAAGAGTAATTGCCATAACGGCTGTACAAAATTCTAACAAACCTGATGGATTTCTTTCTTCCTTTTCTATTGTTTCAGTTGTTCCATCAAAAGATGTTTTGGTGTATTTCTCTTTCTTGTACACATTGCACTACATCCGTATAGATTAACACTTACATTCATTCGCCTAATACTACACTTGCTGCCTCTGTGGGAAAAAATGTACTTAATTTTCGGCACTTGAGAATCGAATTATCTACACTTCACTTGCTAACGTTCTGCTGAATCGTCTCTTGGTAAAGATTTCAGCTTTGTAGTATTACAGTAACACATTACTTGATGATTCTTGGCAATCTCTGACAAGCCTATTTTTCGGTAAAATCAGCAGAATGAATGTAGTCTGTCATTAAAGGCAAAAAGCTATTAAATGCTTGCACTGTAGTTGTATTAGGCTGTAATCACCAGGAAATTAGTAGTTCATTTTTTTGAGCAACTCGACGCATAAACTGGTTTTTGCTGTACTGAGCCTCTATGTATTTTTTGTAAGGTTGCTAGCCTGGCATCTACATCGACTCCATAGCTTTTAAATGTCTCGTCTAGTTGCTGGCGTGTCATTTGACAGAAGCGTGATTTGCTGTTTCTTCCATGTTTTAGACCCAGAAAAATCTGTAGCTCTAAAACTTGTTTAATCTCTGACCAACTTAGGTAAGCTTGTCCAAATAAGTTCAAAGTCTTCAGATATTTATTTATCGTGTCTTTCGATTGAATCCTTAATAAACCTCGGCATTCTTTAACGGTTAAATACTCCATTGGCTGGTCGAACTGTTGAACTATTTAAATAATAAAATACCCACGCTTGGTGGGCAATGTACTTTGTTGACAACTTTGTTGATTAAGTCAGTCCGAACAACTTATCTGGCTTTCTACCTTCTTTAAGCCATTGATTGTGTCGCATGGCTGCTAAGGTTTTTACTCTAGACGAAGGTTCGCGGTGAGTTACTTTTCCTTGACAAGCATAAGCAGCTAAGGTTCTAGACCCTATTTTGAGGTACTTTGAACCTTCCTCATAAGTCAAACCCCAGATTTGGCAAAAAACTAATGGGTCTAACTCTTCAATCATTTTGGTGTTTGGAGTCATATTAATAACTATAGTGGTTGAGAAAAATTGAGTCTTTGGCTAATGTTATTGCTTTAAGGCTTTACAGCAATATTAAACAAATCGTAATCCTATTACCATACTATACCGTACCAAGGTTTGCATCTATGACGTAAAGTGCCGTAATATCAAAAAATTAATTCTCAACTATGTATGCCGAAACCAGGATTTAAAACGATCACCGTACCTGACTGGATCATCGAAGAAATTAAAAGGCAACCTGACTATAAAGGTAATCAAGCTGCCACCTTGGGGCAAATGGTTAGAGAGGCTGTTGCATCTCGCAGTGGAGAATTAGAAGATCCGCAGATACTTCAATCTCGTATACTTAACCATCTGCCGCACTGGGATAGACAAAAATCCTGGGAGTTGGTGCTGACTATTTTAAGATGGCTGCAAGAAAGTGACCCTACTTCTGAATAAACTAGATTCATCTTGAAGATGCCGTCTGAAATATAATTGAAATGTTTGGCTTGAACGAGCGAGGCACAAAGGCAGAAAAATGACAAATTCAACTGAACAACCCGACATCGAAGCCAGACTTGATGTACTAGAGACGGAGGTAGCCACAATTAGAGAACAATTGGCAACTTCCACGCAAGAGACAAGGATAAATAGTGACACTATCCTTAGCTTGTCGAGAACTACTGCTGATTTACTCCAAATCGCTTTATCTAACGAACGCAAGGTCAATCAGATTCTACAGTACTTGCGCGACCGTAACGGTGGTAGTAGTCCCCCAGCGTAGTGCTGCATTTTCAAGAAGCCTTCCTTTGATTCACCAGCAACGAGCGCAAGTACCGCCGACATTCCGCCTCGCCCTTGTATATCAGAATGCGAAGGGCCTCGATTTCCTGTACTGAAGAAATACAAATATCGGCAATCGCTGGAATTAGTTCTTGTTGCGAGCGCACATAGTCTTGATGTTGCTGCTCTAGTTCAGCAAGCTTAGATTTCAACTGCTGAATCTGCCGCAATGCTTTGGTTAAGGACGATTCTCTGTGTTGAATATCGTTGTCTACAGTTAAGTGCATATTCTTGCTCCTTTGTATGTTTAAGTTAATATCCCGATTGGCGAGGTGTTCGCTTTCTTATAGTTCGTTAATTCTCCGCAAATTCCCGAATCTCCACAACCTCGTGTCGCACAATTTGCGCTCCCAATTCCCGACGCTGACCTTTGGAGTTGGTGAATACATATCGGGCTTGCACAGCACATTGGGACGGATGTTGATAACGCAGTTGCACCCCACGAAACTCGTACAGCTTTCCTTTGATAAGCGTTTTTGGTTCAATCATTTATAATTCCTTCCTTGTATTGACTGATCTGTTCTACTTCGTCAATCGCCTCCACCAGTTCCCTCAAAACATTCACAGCATCACCGATGTAGACATCGTTTGATGTTGAAAAGTAGGGCGAAGACTGAATCAGTCGATACTCTGTAGTACTTTGAACGAGCCGCAAAGTCTGCTGACAGCCTTGGAGAATCTCTCGTATTTCAGATGTGGTTAATATCAATTCCATCACAAACCCTCTATAAATTGACTTCCGTAATAAGTCTCAAGCACTGCATCATGCAACAGTGCCGTGAAGTCAGTTTCTCCGTAGCATCTCGGCGTGTCGTCTGTGGAATCGTGAATTTCAAACACACCTCTATCTCGTGAATTGTCAGGAATGAAATTATGAGATTTTTTAAAATCTGTAAAATCTTGGCATCCAGCGCGAGCGCAATTTAATTTTCGTAGCTGACCTTCTTTCATTTGCACTACCTCTTTTCTTTTTGGCTAAATTTTTCAAAATCTGGACAACTACTACCATCTACACCGCTTGGATGTATTGCACACACCAGCATCACTCCTTGGTATTTAATCCCGTGAAAGTTCCTGCAACCCCTGCAAGAAGAGGGCGTTGCTTTGCGTCTTTCTGATAAAATCTTTTCGATGTCTGACTCGACTTTGAATTGATACAAACTGGCTGAAGCTATCCCTGTCCCTCCCAGAATCAAGCACGAACCAGCCAAAAAACTTTTGACACTCTCCCCGCTAAGCCCTCTAAATAAAATTGTGCCTCCGATGACTGCTGCTGCTACTCCCAGCCCTCCAGCACAAATGTTGAGATACTTGTTTAGCATAAGTTTCTCCTGATTATTTATGAAAATTATCCCTGCTAATGCTAAGACTTGCCCTAAGTATTGAACTGCCTAAGAAAGCAGAAAAGCCTACCAGCATACCTCCCAGACAAGCATTTTTCTGATAGTACCAGCTAGAAATGATTATTTTGGCATTAGTGTTTAACTCGATAATTTCTAATCCCCAGCAAGCAAGCGCCCCTACTCCCGAAAATCCGGTGAGTAGTAATCCGGCAATTGCTGCCGTTTTTATGATGCGGTCAATGAACTTCTTCATCTTGAAAACTCTTCTGCTCCGGCGACGAAGAACAAATTTGTTGTGGTTTAATTGAGCTTGGTGGTAAAGAATTTGTTTGCGGTTAATCATCACGTTTCGTTCAACTCCACATAAAAATCTGTGCCATTATTGCTAACCTTCACCAGCTTGCGATTAACCAGCGTTTGAATCACTCCCAGGCTGAAGCTGATGTTGCACAATCGAGCGCTGCCGCCACAACGGCGAAGGTATTGTAAGCACTGGTGGGAGTGGTCTTGTGGAACTGGGTGAGCAAATTTATTTGTAGTTTTTCTTGCCATTAAAGATTCTCTCAGTATTTTCAATTTGATTGTTAGTAAATGACTTTTACATTCTGACTTTTGTATTAGTTAGAAACCTAATTACAGATAGTTGCTCAAGTTAAGACTATACAAATAGCATAAGAATGTTTAAACTGCTTGATAGATATATGTATTGTGGATATATTCCTTAAATTTAGATGTTGAATTCAGATTGGTCAGTTCCACTACCTTTAGAAGAATACCTAAATTATCGAGTCGTAGTATACTCTGTCTCTGATGGGTGGTGGATACCAATTAAGTACTGCCGTTTATCAAGAGCAATTGAGCTTTACCACAGGATACTACTCGAAACAAATCAAGAAGTTTTTGTTTTTGTATTTCCCACTAACTTCGACCCCAATTTGTTTAATATGTAGCTGATGCAATGCGGTTGAACTCTATTACTTATTTCCATAGTTATCTCCCAACTTCAACTAAATTTTGTTGCTGTACTTGCAAAACCCAATCTATGATTGCTACTATCTCTCAAACACCTTGGACTATTACATGATGATAAAATCTCTCCATGTTTGATAACACCTGCAAATTTATTGCTGAACTATATTCTCCTGATTTCGCTACTTGGTTATTAGGAGAAACAATCACTTTGACTAAGTTAAGTCCTACAGAGTTATCCTTAG
>NZ_JACXXN010000072.1 GCF_014904695.1 Nostoc sp. MG11
TGGGGAGACGCAATCATGCGATGGGGTCTCCCCAAGTGGAGCGACTGGCGTGGGCTAGGGGGGATCTAGGTTTCAGGCTTCAGTGCGTAAGTCCTATGTGTTTATTTGTGGTTAATTATCTTTTTTCTGTACCTTAACCCATGCGGGAACCGCCATAATACCCAATCCCCAGTCCCTTTTATGCGTATTGTTTGAGTCCAGCCAAATCAGCAACTATACAGGCTAACTCTTCCAAGTCAATTGGTTTAGATAAATATATTTGAAAACCTGCTACAAGTGCATGTATGCGATCTTCTTCGCTAACAGATGCCGTCAGAGCAATAGCTGGAATCTTTCTTACTCGCTCTGCTTCCAGATTTTTCACCTTCATCAGCAGCGAGTAGCCATCTTCGTCTGGTAAACAAATGTCACTTATTAAAATATCTGGTTTAAAAAATGACATTACTTCTAAAGCTTCACTTGCCGAAGCAGCTGTTACAATTTCCGCTCCGTCCAGTTCAAATAAAAAAGTTAGTAGCGTTCTCGTATCAGCGTCGTCATCGACAATGAGCAGGCGTAGACCTTTAAAAAACATGGATTCGTTAGACATTATTCTCACGACCGTGTAGTTTTGACACCTGGGGTAGCAATTACATCACAATGCACACGTTTATAAATGGCATGAGAATGTACATTACTTTCCAGATTAAATCTAATCACTTCCGTGAGTCTGTCCGGTTTCGCACATAGAGGCACAAAAAGATTTATCTAGAATTGTGCCGAGGTTTACTGTTCAGTAACCGAGTAAATTCGTTTTGTATGACCCGATAACACTCGCACGAGGTAGCTTCTAAATCCTCTCGATTCACGATGCTAATTTTACCACGTTTGTAACTGATCATTCCGGCTCGGCTAAGGGTGCTAGCTGCTACTGTGACACCAGAGCGACGCACACCTAACATCTGAGCAATAAATTCTTGAGTGAGCGGAAAATTTTCTAATTGGAGACGATCATTAACTGTTAGTAGCCAGCGGGCGAGTCGTTCCTCTAGGGTATGAAGCCGATTACAGGCAGATCCTTGGGCAAGTTCAGTGTATCTAGCTTGGACATAGCGCAGTAGCAGACCTTGAAGGTATCCACCCCTATTGAACTCGCTTCTAAGTATATCTGCATCTAGCTGCATAGCACTGTCTGCAATCTGCACGATCGCTGTTGTGGTTGTTGTGTTGCCTCCTAAAATTATAGGGATACCAACCATGCCTTCATTACTCACTACACCGACTTCAACTGTCGAGCCATCTTCCATAGTGGTGACAATAGAAATCACTGACCGATGCGGAAAATAGACGTGTGTAATTGGTTCTCCTGCCTCATAAATTACTTGCTCAAGTGGGAGCGAAACTAACTTCAGGTGCGGGACAAGACGCTCATACTCAGAGTCAGGCAAAGCCGCAAGCAGCCTATTTACTGGCTGCTGAAGGGAATTATTTATTGACATTAGGATTTTAATTAACTTAGTTGCCTTGAAGCAACAAATCTAGCCGACTTTAGAAAAAGCAGATCAAGGCAAAAGGAAAAAATAATTATATAATCCTAATGTCAAAAGGCGTATTCCCTAAAAAAAATTATTTGATAAAAATTTACAATTTTATAGTTACATCTTTAACTTAACACACTGTACAGGCTTCTATCTCTTGAATACCAAAATTACCTGATTTATCAGTGTTCAATTCCAGTCAATATATCAACAATTTGTCCAGAATTTGGGCAATACGATAATTATTCAAGCTGAATTACTACTTTACCGAAGTGAGCAGCGCTTTTGAGATAACGATAAGCTTCCGGTGCTTCAGCGAAGGGGAAAACTCTATCAATAATCGGTTTAATTTGATACTTTTGCATCGCTTGGTTCATCGCCTCAAACATTTCCCGACTACCGACGTAAATACCTTGAACTGTTAAACTCTTGAAGAGTATTGGCATAGGGTCAATCTCATTTCCTCTGCCTGATAATACACCTATCAAGCTAATACTTCCCCCAATGCGAACTGCTTGGAGTGATTTTGGCAGAGTGCCTGCACCGCCTACTTCTACAACATGGTCTACACCAGTGCGATTAGTCAATTGGTAAACTTGCTTTTCCCAATCTGGCGTTATTTTATAATTAATCATCTCGTCAGCGCCAAGCTGTTGCGATCGCCTCAATTTTTCATCACTGCTGGAAGTAACAATGACTCTAGCACCATGTATCTTTGCAAACTTGAGTGCAAAAGTTGAAACTCCCCCAGTACCGAGTAACAAAACACTATCACCTGCGCTAATATTGCCCTTTGTTACTAATGCATGCCAAGCTGTCACGGCTGCACAGGGCAAGGTTGCACCTTCTGTATAGGATAGATAGTCAGGTAAAATAACTAATCCATCTTGGTATAGTACAACATATTCAGCCAACATACCATCGATACCGCCTCCCAGATCCGATTTCATTTTCTCTTTGGTTAAAGAGTCAGAAATCCAGTTTTGGAAGAAGATGCCAGCGACGCGATCACCTATTTTCACCCGTGTGACGCCTTCACCTACTTCCACAACCTCTCCCGCACCATCAGACATGGGAATCAGCGGATATTTCAGCCCAGAACCGTAGGCTCCTTCAGTCACAAGCAAATCGCGGTAATTCAGCGATGTTGCTTTTACTTTAATGAGAACTTGACCCGCAGTGGGTTTTGGTTCAGGGCGACCAACTAATACAAGAGCATCAATCCCTGTAGTACTCTGAACTTCGTAAGCTTTCATAGACAGGATTTAATAATTCGTAATTCGTAATTAACGCAATTACAGCAGAATCACATGTAGAGACGTTACATGTAACGTCTCTACAGGGTTTCGCGTCTCTTGACTATTTTACAGAGCATCCATAAACTGCCGTACCTTTTTCAGAAATGGCTGATATTCAATCTGTTCGGCCAGCTCTTGAGCATCTTGATAGCACGATCGCGCCAACTTTTTGCGTTTAGTTGTGGCGTAGAGACTTCCCATATTCAGCAAAGTGGAAATTTCTCCCAGACTGTCGCCCAATTGTCGATAAATTGCAATGGCTTGTTTGTAGAACTTCAACGCTTGCCGATTTTGGGCAAGGATAGCGTAGGTAAAACCAATGTTGTGAAGAGTTGTTGCTTCACCAGAGCCATCGTTTAGAGAACGACGTGTCAAAAGAACCTGATAGTAGAGCAATAGTGCTTCTTTAGGTTTTCCTAAATCAGTATAGATAGAGGCAATATTGTTCAAGGTAGTTGCTTCACCAAGCAAATTCTTAGCGGCTCGTTGAATTGGAATTGCTGCTTGCAAGAATTCTAGCGCTTGCTCAAACTTGCCCAAAGTGCTGTAGGCAAACCCAATACCATTGAGCGTTGTTGCTTGGCCAGAAATGTCGCCTAGCAATTGACGCATTGCCAAAATTTGGTGTTGTAGTAACAGCGCTCGTTTCGGTTCTCCCAACCTGGTATAGATCAGTGCCACATCATTGAGAGTCGAAACTTCACCTTGAGTGTCTTGCAATTTCCTGAAGATTTGAACTGCTGTGTCAAAATGATCCAGCGCTAGTGAAAAGTGTCCAAGACGGCTGTAGGTAGAACCGAGATTGCTGAGTGCGATCGCCTTTGCTCGCGCGTTATCTAGTTCCTGAGCAACTGAAAGTGCTTGATGAAAATACTCTAATGCTCTTTGAGGTTGCCAGCAACCAAGGTGAGCTAAACCAATATCGTTCAATGCATAACCTTCTCTGGCTCGATCTGGAATTATTCTAGCTAAATGTAAGTTCTCGGTTGTTAAATCCAAGTATTGTTGGAAATTTCCCCGCTTGTAATAGCGGTTTGCTTCGTTTCGACGTTGTTCCCATTCTTTGACTTGATTTAAAGGTTGCGTCATCTGACCTCGGTTGCACTGGAGATAAATGGGCAGGATACCTCTTGGGAATGAACTTCTATAAGGTTTCCCAATTTAAGTTAATCACTATTCTCTATCTTTAGATATAAGACGTAAATAGAGAAGTGTAGTATTATTGCATACTCATAAGAACATTCATGAAACAATCGCTACAAATCTCTCAGTTCAAAGGCTGAGTGGGGAGTCAAGGGTCAAACCAATTCGCAATGGGCTACGTCCTGCTGCGCTAACACAATGGGTCACGCCTCCCAATCCCCAGTTCCCAGTCCCTTATTTTGCTGACATCGCACTAGCAAACCTACACCCATAGCCCCAACAGCAAATAAAGCCAACAAATTAGAAGGTTCAGGAACAGACTGGCTGTTAGCCCGACCATACTGTAGGTGGTCTACTTCCCAGTCCGTGCTATCAAGCATTCGGATTTCAATTGCCGAAATACCATCCAAATTGATTGCACCAAAAAACCTATCCTCTGCGGTCTGACCACGAAAATCGCCATCACCAACAATTGAACCTAAGACTCCTAAAGAAGTGCCAAGGGCGTCAAAAGCTTCGAGGTTAACATTACCAAACCCTAAACCAGTATTAGAAAAGCCAACATCAGTCCAAACAATGCCAACATTTGTGGGTAAACCACCCAGAACACTAGCATTGAAACTAAATCTGATAGTCGATTTATCGGCAGAATACCAACTGTAACCGTTTAATCCACTGCCATCGATTACTCGATCATCGCTATCTACAGAATCAGTTGAGATGTTAAGCGGGCTAGGTGGATTTATAACACCACTAGATGCAGTGACACCCGGTGTACTTAGAAGGCCATCTTCAAAGTCTTCCAAATTAAAGTACGAATAGTTACCACCTCTGAAAGGACTGTCGTCAAAGCTATTGTAGGAACTAGGTTCTAAGTAGGTAGTAACAGCATTGGCAACTGGTATCGTAGCAATTGAACTCAAAGCCATAAACAGGACAGTAGCCGTTGTCTTTGATAACTTTTTCATCATGATTATCAAATTGCCTCAACAATTCTCAGTATTAATACTGAATTTTCAAATAGCCAAAGCTCAAGTTTTCATACTTTTAATATTGAACAACTATAAGTAACTCTTCATCAGTGATGCTACGTATATACGAGCGATTAGTATCAATTTTATGTAACTTTTTGTACCAAAAAAATAGTTTTAGATAAAGTAAAGACTAAAGATTTTGTAGTTTATTTGACTTTGACATCTATCTAAGTGGTGAATTATCGAGTTGCCATTCTGAGCGCGAGATAGCGTAGTAAACTACATCTTTACCGTAATAGTGAGCATTTTTTTGATACTTCATCCCAACTTTCTGGATGACACGTATTGAAGCGATGTTTTCCGGTTTAGCGTAGACGCGTTCGCGCAGCGTCTCGAAGAGAAGCGGCTTGTCATCAGACATCGCCACTATCCGATCTAGCTTTAATTCTCCAAAACCATACTGCAAAGTAGCTTGAGAAGCTTCTGTCCCCAGTCCCATTTTCCAATAGGACTTGTCAAATACATAACCAAGTTCAACTTCTGGCGTATTTTCCAAGAAACCAAGTCCACAACGACCAATCAGTTTGTTACTATCTTTGTGTATTACTGCCCACATTCCAAAGTTGTGTTGTTGCCAGTGTTGGATATGTTTGTGTAAGCTTGCCTGTGTTTGTTCTCTTGTTCTAAGCGACAGATACCTCATAACTTCGGCATCGCTGTAGAGGCGAAACAGGTTATCGAAGTCGTCTAGAGTGAATTAGCCTTAGTTATAGTCGTGCCGTTTCTATCTCAGTCATAGTAACTTTGATGTCAATTCAAGTTCGCAAAATGTAAAGGGAATCGTCTGGTTGCCATTGCGATCGCGAGATAGCATAGTACACTACATCTAAGTTGTAAAATTGGGCATTTTTCTCGTATTTAAAGCCTGCTTTTTCCATTACACGACGCGAAGCAGTGTGTTCTGGTGCGGTGATAGCGACAATGTGATCTAGCTTGACTACCTCAAAGCCATATCTCAAACTTGCCTTTGTTGCTTCACTGGCAATACCTTGATTCCAATAAGCTTGGTCTAAGCGATAGAGAACTTCAACTTCAGGGCTATTTGGTAAAAAATTCAGCCCACAATGACCAATTAATTTGGCGGTGGCTTTTTCTACGACAGCCCAAACACCAAAACCATGCTGACGCCAGTGGGCTATAAAAAATTCTAATATTTCCAGAGTTACTTCTTTGAGCTTCTCGGTTGGTATCGGCCCTCTAGGTGAATACTTCATGACTGCTGGATTGCTCAAAATGGGAGCAAGTTCATCCAGGTCGTTTAGGGTATACGGTCTGAGTTGTAGTCTTGCGGTTTCTATCTCAGGCATGGTATCAGATAAGGTGTGCGTTAGCGTAGCGTTTTGTAGAGAAAGTATCGCTACTTTAAAAAAGCGTGTTTTTCCGATTGTAAAAATTAATATAATGCTCCTATTATGAGCATCTCCCAATCCCTCCAAAAACGTTACACCCAAGACCGTCGGCGCGAAAATGACTGGCGGTTATTTTTGCGTTTAGTGCCTTATGCCCGTCGTAGTGGACGGCTGCTGGGGCTTTCAATGATCCTACTCGTGCCGATCGCATTAGCTAACGCTGTACAGCCATTGTTGATTGGACAGGTAATCTCCCTGATTCGCAACGAACCCAGCACTTATGAGTTTCTCAGGAATCGTCCCTTCATGCAAGGATTACATATCCTGGAAGGGTTATTGCTACTTGCGATTATTGTAAGGCTCTCATTGACAGGTATTCAGGGTTATATAGTACAAACCCTAGGGCAAAAAATCACCGCAGAAATTCGCCAAGACTTATTTCACCATGTGACATCTCTAGCAGTGCGCTTTTTTGACCGCACTCCTGTAGGTAAATTAATTACCAGACTCACCAGCGATGTGGAAGTGTTAGGAGATGTCTTTTCCACTGGAGCGATCGGCATTGTGTCCGATTTGTTTTCTATGCTGGTGATTACGGCTTTAATGTTATCTATCCAATGGCAACTTGCTTGCTTGCTGCTGTTGATGCTGTTACCAGTTACTTGGGTAATTGTTTACTTTCAGCAACAGTACCGCAAAGCCAATTACAAAGTGCGGGAAGAACTTTCTATTTTAAACTCACAGCTACAAGAAAATGTAGTTGGTATCAATGTAGTACAGTTGTTCCGCAGAGAAAAATTTAATGCTGAACTATTTCGGATCACGAACAAGAATTATACGGCGGAAGTAGATCAAACCATCTTTTATGATTCGGCTGTTTCAGCAACCTTAGAATGGATTGGACTGATTGCTATTGCAGGTGTGTTATGGGTGGGTGGGTGGTTACTTTTAAGAGAAAACTTGACTTTTGGGGTTTTATCTGCATTTGTCTTGTATGCTCAGCGTTTATTTGACCCTTTACGAGATTTTGCCGAAAAATTCACCGTAATTCAATCTGGATTTACAGCTATTGAACGGGTTAGCGATATTTTAGATGAACCGATAGAAATACGCGATCGCACCAATCCGCGTTTCTCTATATTTGATGCTAAATTCGGCTATATAGACGAGATACTTGCAGAACTCGAATCCCCAGACCTCAGTACTCCACCAGAACTCGGAGAAATCCGTTTTGATCACGTTTGGTTTGCTTACAAAGACGATGATTATGTGATTAAAGACTTAGATTTCACCATTCATCCTGGTGAAAAAGTGGCATTAGTCGGCCCCACAGGTGCAGGCAAAAGTTCCATCATTCGTCTTCTGTGCCGCCTCTACGAACCCACTCAAGGACGCATTTTGATAGATGGCGTAGATATCCGAGAAGTCCCACAGGCAGAACTGCGCCGCTACATGGCAGTAATTTTGCAAGAAGGCTTTTTGTTTGCTGGTGATGTTAAAAGCAATATCAGCTTAGGAGACATTTACACCATTGAGGAAATTCAACAAGCAGCAGAGAGTACAAACATTGCTGAGTTTATTGAACAGTTGCCTCAAGGCTATGATACTCAACTTAGAGAACGGGGCACAAATCTTTCTAGTGGACAAAAGCAACTTTTAGCTTTTGCTCGTGCTGCTATTCGCAATCCAGAAATTCTGGTGTTAGATGAGGCAACTGCTAGTCTAGATGTTGGCACAGAAGCTTTAATTCAAGAGGCATTAAATCAGCTTTTGCAAAGACGCACCGCCATTATTATCGCTCACCGTTTATCTACAATTCGCAACGTAGATCGAATTTTTGTTCTCAAGCGGGGGGAATTAATCGAACAGGGAAGTCACGAAGAACTGCTGGAACAAAGGGGACTTTACGCAACTTTGCACAATTTACAGATGTTGGGAACTTAAGGAATAAGTTCTCATAAAGAAAGGGTGAGTTAAGTTTTGCAGGTCGATACAATCGCATTGTGACTCAATACAATCGCATTGTCAGTCGATACAATCGCATTGCAGACCGATGCATGAATAGACCTTTTGCATGAATCCTTGCCCTCACCCTAAATCCCTCTCCCAAGATTGGGAGAGGGACTTTGAAATTACCTTTCCTTTTTCCAATTTTGGGAGAAGGGGTTGGGGGATGAGGACAGGTTTTTGCATTCGTGCAAGAGGTCTAATGTATTCTTTGTACGGGCAGTCTGTTCAAGTCGGGAAACCCGCCCACACGGCTGCCCTCGCCTTTGCGCCTCTGTGGTGACAAAAATTAATTTGCAAGTATCCACGCAAATTACCTGGAAGAAACTTCAATTTTCCGCTGTCCCACGACCTTTGGCGCATCAACCCGTAACCTCATCTGTTCACAACGTACCGTTAAAAAAGGCTGACCAAAACCTATCTTAGAGAAGGGACTTTCGGCGGGTACTTCTAACTTGGAACCAATTAAACCCAGCAGAGACTCAAATTTAGTGGGGAATATCAGTAAATCGTTACCCATTGCGCTAAAACCAGACGCGCCGAGGTGCGATCGCAAAGCCAAGTTTTGCCGATTATAGTTAAGACTACACAACTTTTGATTTCCCTGACGGACGGTAACCCGTTCGCCTTGTTCCCAAGTAAACTCAGCTAATTCTTTTGGTAGTCCCCAAATTTCTCGACCACCAGCCACCGAATCAGCATTATCTACATAAATGTGGGAAACCCAACCACCGAATTTTCCTTGATAACTAACCACAGCCGGAGCGACAACTAACTCGCTGTATTCCAGCACCGAGCCGGAGCCGTAATTAGATAAATACACACTACCGAGAGTTTTACCAGGCCATACAGAAAAAATTTCTAACTCCGAGGGGATAAGGTGGCGCACTCGGTCAATATTCACTAATTGCAGAGTTTGGATAGCGTAGCCTTGAAGTGTCCAAGGTGGTTGTGGATATGGCATATAGCAATTTTAGATTGTTGTAAAGACGTTGCAATGCGTTGTTGTAGAGACGTTGCATTACAACGTCTCTACAGTTACCAGATCATGAGATAAAAAAAATCCCCACCCAGGCGAATGCTTGGATGGGCAATATAAGCAGGGGCACAATAAATTTTCCCTACAGAATTATGGGATTATTTGCTCTCGGTGAAATCAGCGTCAATCACATCATCACCGCTACCAGAGGAAGTGGAACCACCATCTTGAGGTTCAGGTCCTTCAGGAGCCGCACCACCACCAGCTTGTTGATAGATGTTGCTACCAACCGCGAATAGTGCTTGTTGTAGTTCTGGTGTGAGTTTTTGAATTTGCTCATCGTCTTCTTTAGCAACTGCATCGCGCAGTTCTTTCACCAAACCTTCGACTTTAGTCTTGTCAGCTTCGGGAACTTTATCGCCCAATTCTTGTAGCTGCTTCTCGGCTTGGTATGCCAAGGAGTCAGCTTGGTTCTTGCGTTCAATTTTCTCACGCCGCTCTTTGTCAGCAGAAGCGTTTTGTTCGGCTTCTCTCACCATCCGGTCAACATCAGATTTATCCAGGGTGGAAGCACCAGTGATACTAATAGACTGTTCCTTACCTGTGCCTTTGTCCTTAGCGGTGACGTTAAGGATACCGTTAGCGTCAATATCGAAGGTGACTTCAATTTGCGGGACGCCGCGTGGTGCAGGTGGAATACCATCGAGGCGGAAGGTTCCTAAACTCTTGTTATCGCCAGAAAATTCCCGTTCACCTTGGAGGACGTGGATTTCCACGTTGGTTTGACCATCCACAGCGGTAGAGAAGACTTCTGATTTCTTGGTGGGAATTGTCGTGTTGCGGGGGATAATTTTGGTCATCACACCGCCCAATGTTTCTACACCCAAAGACAGAGGTGTTACATCTAACAGCAAGATACCCGTAACATCACCCTCTAGCACACCTGCTTGAATGGCTGCACCAATTGCCACAACTTCATCAGGGTTAACGCTTTGGTTGGGGTCTTTACCCAATACCTGCTTGACTATTTGTTGAACTGCGGGAATGCGGGTAGAACCACCAACTAGCACGACCTCATCAATATCACCTTTGGTTAACTTGGCATCCCGTAGAGCGTTTTCAACGGGGATGCGACAACGGTCGATCAAATCTGAGCAAAGTTCTTCAAACTTGGCGCGGGTCAAGGTTGTATCCAGGTGCTTGGGCCCATCCTGGGTAGCGGTGATAAATGGCAGGTTAATTTCTGCTTGGGTAACGCTAGAAAGCTCAATTTTGGCTTTTTCTGCGGCTTCAGTCAGACGTTGTAAAGCTTGTTTATCTTTCCGTAGTTCAATGCCTTCAGCTTTTTTAAACTGTTCAGCTAAGAAGTCAACAATTTTTTTGTCGAAGTCGTCACCGCCAAGGTGAGTATCACCAGAGGTAGCTAACACTTCAAACACGCCATCACCAACTTCGAGTACGGATACGTCGAAAGTACCGCCACCAAGGTCAAATACCAAGATAGTTTCGTTACTCTTCTTGTCAAACCCATAAGCCAGAGAAGCGGCAGTTGGTTCGTTAATAATCCGCAGAACTTCAATACCAGCGATTTTACCAGCGTCTTTTGTCGCTTGTCGTTGGGAGTCGTTGAAGTATGCGGGAACGGTGATTACAGCTTTGGTTACGGTTTCACCGAGATATTTGCTAGCATCCTCTACTAGCTTGCGGAGAACTTGGGCAGAAATTTCTTCAGGAGCAAATGCTTTACCAACTCCTGGACATTCCAGCTTCACATTGCCATTGCTGCTAATGACTTTGTAAGAAACTTCGGTAGTCTCCTTGCCAACTTCGTCGTAGCGGCGTCCGATAAAGCGTTTGACGGAGTAAAACGTATTTTCCGGGTTCATCACCGCTTGGCGTTTGGCGATTTGACCAACCAAGCGATCGCCATTTTTGGCAAATGCAACCACTGATGGTGTTGTCCGAAAACCCTCCGCGTTAGCAATAACCGTGGGTTTACCACCTTCCATCACTGCTACGCAGGAGTTAGTCGTACCTAAGTCAATTCCAACTGCTTTTGCCATTTTAGGTGCTGGCTCCGTATAACTACAAATGAATGAATGAGAGTATAAAGGACTAAATTTTGAACCAACTGGGTTAAGAAATCAGCCAGTTCAGCATGAATACCTTTGATTTGGCTTTCCTGAAGTTGAAACTCCAGACTATGCTGATATATATACTGAGCTTGTGTAGCCAGTCCATGAAGGGTGGTTTCCCGAACCTTAGTTAGGACGGTTCACCTAAATGGTGTTTCTAGTTGGTTCATGGATTAATTTGCTTTCACTTTGTCTAATGTATGAGAATTAATACTTTCAGTAATTAGGGTGAACCGTAACGTCATAGTGGTGTTTGCCGTCTTTAGGCGCAACAAATCCGCAACAAATCACAGAGTTACTGAGGAATCAACGAGCCAGAAAGGAGCGATCGCCTCAGTAATTCACTTTAATCGCGGATATTCAATAATTTTTGCCGCAGTGGATTTCAGGAGGCAGAGGGGCAGGGGGAGCAGAGGGGCAGGAATAAATACTGACCCTTGACTTAGTGTTTAGAGGTTTCGCCTAATTGGGAAAAAAGAATCTCCCAGTCAATGACAGCTGGTCTTGCTCCCTGGTTAACTAGTTCAAAAACTTTTCCTGAACTACTTGGATAGACAATAGATTCTACACAAGCGTTTGCTACGTCAATTCGGCTGGCATCACCCGACAAGGTATCGCCTGTGCCTACTGCCACACCATATTTGCCCCCTGTTTTTGCTTTTAAAAGGGTGTTGAGGTCGTATGAGGTGTAAGGGCCGTCAATTAGGCGTCCTGGGCGGATAATGGTGTAGGGTAATCCTGAAGTGGCGATCGCTTCCTCGCCTTGCTGTTTGGCATCAAGCACACCGAAACCATTGAGAATACTAAAAGGCAGCTGATCTTTACGAAGAATCCCGCAGGAAGAGACGAAAACGAATCGCTGCAAATTTTGAGGTGCTGCTGCTACTAGGTTACTGACACCTTGAGCATCGACCTTTGCTGGACTATTCTTTGCCTTGGCTTCACTCGATTTAGGGTTAAGAAACACAGTTCCCCATTCAATCAAGTTCAAGGGTGGGTCAAACTCCCATCTAGCAGAGGGAAAGGCTGTGGTTCCAGTACAACAGATAATGTAGGTGACATCCTGCATTGCGGCTGGGAGTGTAGCCGGCTGGCGTGTATCACCAACGGCAACTTCCGTTCTGTGATCAAACATCTCTTCGGCTTTTGCTGCATTGCGTGTCAAGACGCGAACTTTAAAACCCTTCTCCAGCAGCTTGCCTACCACAAGTTGTCCCACTCCACCAGTACCACCAGCAACCAGTACCAAATCTTCAGAAGTCATAATTGCCCTAAGATAGTCTATTGCTAATCTAATCAAAATTTCGAGTCAGGAACATCTGCTGAGGAGATGAGGAGCGATCGCTTAGCAAATCCCTATCCCCACACGGTAAAATCTTAAGAGCGCAAATTCGACCAATGCACCAAGTGTGAAAACTGACAGCATTTTTTATCGCCTTTTTCAAGAATTACCCAGCATCTTTTTTGAATTAATTGGCAACCCGCCTCAAACAGCAGATGCTTATAAATTCTCCTCAATCGAAATCAAGCAAACTGCATTCCGTATAGATGGCGTTTTTCTCCCAACACAAGGCGAATATAAATCGATTTACTTTGTTGAGGTTCAGTTTCAAACTGATACAGAAATTTATTCGCGTCTATTTTCAGAAATCTTTTTATATCTACATCGAAATAAACCAAAAAATCCTTGGCGAGGAGTAGTTATTTATCCTACTCGCAGTCTGGATACAGCAAATATAGATAATTACAGCGAATTTTTTACCAGCCGACGTGTTAGTCGTATTTATCTAGATGAACTAGGCGAAACAGCAACACTGCCAGTGGGAATTGCTACGATTAAATTAGTGGTTGAAGATCAGGATACAGCAATTACAACTGCCAGGGAGTTAATATCAAGAACCCAGCAAGAAATCTACACTGAACGACAACAACGACAATTATTAGAATTAATAGAGACAATTTTAGTTTACAAGTTTCCGACTATGAGTCGAGAGGAGATTGCAGCTATGTTTGGGTTAAGTGATTTGAAGCAAACACGAGTTTATCAAGAAGGGCGACAAGAAGGGCGACAAGAAGGGCTACAAGAAGGGCGACAAGAAGGGCGACAAGAAGGCGTACGTCAAGAAAAGTTGAGAATGATACCTTTATTGTTGAAGTTGGGATTGAGCACAGAAGAAATAGCAAAAGAGTTGGGTCTTGGTTTAGAGGAGGTTCAGCAACAAATGCAAAAACAGCCTGAAAGCCAAGATATGTAAATAAAATTAACAGACTTACAAAGCTTCCCAACTATGAGTTAAGAGGAGATTGCAGCTATGTTTGGGTTAAGTGATTTGAAGCAAACACGAGTTTATCAAGAAGGGCGACAAGAAGGCGTACGTCAAGAAAAGTTGAGAATGATACCTTTATTGTTGAAGTTGGGATTGAGTACAGAAGAAATAGCAAAAGAGTTGGATCTTTGTTTAGAGGATGTTCAGCAACAAATACAAAAACAGGCTACAAGTTAAGCTCGACTTTATCTATTTTTACCGATGCGATGTCATTTGAATTGAGCGTTTGAGCGATGTAGCTGTTTATGTAGCTTAATTGGATAAAGTCGAGCTAAGCGATTGTACGTGCTAATAATACTGGACACATGGCATTGACTCGAACGTAGTCAGACAAAGAAGCACCTATTAGTCGGTCTATATCAACAAAGCTCTTAGCGATCGATGGACGACGATCTGGAGAACCGAGTAATAATAAGTCTATATTCAACTCCTCTGCCAACCGACAAATTTCTTCACCTGGCTTACCACTGCTGCTATAACAACGATATTGAATACCTTGTCTTTCAGCTTCAGCCGCCGCTGCTGCCAAAACAGGATTTTTGCCTGAGTTAACCTCGGTTATTTCTGAGATTTTGCCGCCTAAATCTGTAGCAATATTAGCCAAAATCAACTGACCACCCTGAATATCTCGCAGCAGGAAAAGAGCCAATTTTAAACAATTTTTTGATGCATCAGAGTTGTCCATTGCCACCATAATGCGCTTAATTCTTTTGACGTAAATGTCATCTTTTACCAGCAACATAGGGCGAGAAGATAACTGGAAAACATACTGACTGACTGAGTTCGATAAAATTGATTGCAGTCGCTTAAGTCCGCGTGAACCCATAATAATCAAGTCAGCATCGATTTCATCGGCTACTTGGCAAACCACATCTTTGGGATCTCCTTGCCGTAAAATTGAAGAAACCTGGCTAGGATCTAAGTTCAAAGTCTGAATGGCATTAGCCAAAATTTTGCCGCCCTCTTCCCATTTAGCTGTCATGGCAGCTGAAGTACTTTGACCAGTTACAACATGCAAAACTGTAACTTTTGCATGTTTAATTGATGGCATTTCTTTCAGCGTTTTCAGCATTTCTTCCGCGTGTCCCAATCCTGAGACAGCCAGTAAAATTTTTTCTATCATCTTACTAGTTATTGTTAAGGTTGCTTTAGTTTTCGCTGTTAAGACGTGGCTTAGACTGGATTTTCACCACCTTGCTTGACAACCTAGTAAGTAAGTTCGGCACAAATAAACTTTACTTTTTAGTCTTTAATCTTTAACACTTAAATAACAAAGTACAAAGGACTAAATAAGTGTTTAGGTTTATTCATACCACAGTTACTCAAATCTTAAACTAGGCTTCAATCATTAAGCATACTCTCAATTTAGCCTGATCAACTTAACAATTTATGATGTTAGTTATTATTTTTAATCTATATTAACTTTTTTTAAATAAAAGTTAGTTAAGTATTGCAAAGAAAGTAAGGATTCAGGTGGCAGAGTATTGACAAGAGGACACTTCAGGGGGAGTATCACAAATATGAACCAAAACCTGCCTCAAGATATAGACCGAGAAAG
>NZ_JACXXN010000073.1 GCF_014904695.1 Nostoc sp. MG11
TGAGTTGTTCTCGAACTTCACGATAGGGGCTAATTGCAGCAATGATCGCAATTATGCCATTGCGACTGAGTAATTGGGCAACAAAACCAAGACGACGCACATTCGTATCTCGGTCTTGTTTGCTAAAGCCTAGCCCACCAGAAAGATGGGTGCGAACAACATCACCATCTAACACTTCTACTAGGTAATCTTGCATTTGCAGTTCTTGCGCTAGACATAAGGCAATGGTTGTTTTGCCAGCACCACTTAAGCCTGTTAACCAAAGAATTGCTCCTTGTTTCATGTTTGACTTAATACCCAATTTTCATCACTTCTAGTAGCTTGTGCTTGAGTCGAGTACCACATATAAAATAATGATCGCCCCTTTTACAGATGCGATTCAGCGCGATCGCTATTTTATATGTGATCATTCGTAGCGCGAATTACGCTTGAATAATAAAGTCGCTGGCATTGAGAGATGGCGCACCAGTGAGAGTGGCAAACTGACCGCCACTGCCAAAACCAGGCGCAGTACCATTTTCGTTATAGAACAAGCGCCCATTTGCAGCATCGTAGACAACTCTGGCGCTGCTAATGCCCTCCAAAATTGTCAACTTGAACAAGTCAAAACCAATACTTTTAAATTCACCAGCATTACTGAAACCATTGCCTGGATTAGAACGAAGCACACTAAATGTCGTTTTATCTAGAACAATCTTGTCGCCCTCTGAACGTTTGAAGTCAGTCAGAGTATCTACACCCAAATCTGAGCGTTTAAAAGCAGCATTACTATTGAAAACGAATCTGTCAGCACCAGTTCCACCAGTCAGGCGATCATTGCCAGCACCACCAATGAGAGTATCATTGCCAGCACCACCAATGAGAGTATCATTACCTGCTCTGCCATCAATTATATTGTTGGCGGGTGTGCCTGTAAGGGTGTCGGCATTAGGAGTGCCTGTAAAGTTGACTTGGTTAATGGTTAAGTTGACTGTGGCGTTATCAGTGCCACCATTACCATCGTTGACGGTGTAGGTAAAGGTGTCAGTGCCACTGAAGCTAGCATTGGGAGTGTAGACGATAAAATCATCACTGAAATTGGTGGCAGTGCCGTTATTGTTGACGACTGCCGTACCATTAGCTGGGTTGGTAGCGATACTCAAGCTTAAGGGGTCGCCATCAGCATCGGTGTCATTGGCAAGCACTAAGATATTAACAGGGGTGTTTTCGTTTGTGGTAGCAGTGTCGTCATTGGCGGTGGGAGGATTGTTAACTGGGGTATTCTCGAAGAATAGGATATTGCCGCCAATATTCCCTATAAAAGCATCTAAGTCCCCATCAGAGTCAATATCGGCAAAGGTGGGTTTAGGTAAATACCCTCCCACATTCCTCAGTCCGAAGGGGTTAGTGGCTTCAAAGGTGAAGGTGGGAGCAGTGGTAGTTCCGGTGTTGCGGAAGAAGAAGGTATTGCCGTCGTAACCATTGCCTACAAAAGCATCTAAGTCGCCATCCCCATCGATATCGGCAAAGGTGGGTGCAGCATCAAATCTCGCAGTCAGTCCGAAGTTGTTGGTTTCCTGGGTGAATGTGGGAGCAGTGGTAGTTCCGGTGTTGCGGAAGAAGAAGGTATTGCCGGAATCGTTACCTACAAAAGCATCCAAGTCGCCATCTCCATCGATATCGGCTAAGGTGGGTGTGGCAGAAAGCCCCACATCCGTCAGTCCGAAGTTATTGGTTTCCTGGGTGAAGGTGGGAGCAGTAGTAGTTCCGGTGTTGCGGAAGAACAGGGTATTGCCGTTCTCACTCCCCACAAAAGCATCCAAGTCGCCATCGCCATCAATATCGGCAAAGGTAGGTGTGGCAGAACGCCCCACATTAGTCAGTCCGAAGTTGTTAGTTTCTTGGGTAAAGGTGGGAGCAGTGGTAGTTCCGGTGTTACGAAAGAATAGGGTATCGCCGTTATAATTACCCACAAAAGCATCCAAGTCGCCATCGCCATCAATATCGGCTAAGGTGGGCGCAGCATAACGCCCCACATTAGTCAGTCCGAAGTTGTTGGTAATTGGAGCGAGAAAATTTGGGTCAGCCATGTTAGTTTTCTCTTGATTCAAATGTACGGTTAATCAACTTACTCGTTTGTCGCACTTCCCCTACCCCAGTTAAATAGGGTGTTAGGTGTCGTTGGACAAACTGTAACAAACGCGGATAACAGTGGGAAACTGAACCCGTCAGGTAGGGAACACCACTCTCTACTTGACGACGTATCGCTTCGGCTAACAGAGAAACCCCTCGCCCCTTCTTCCCAAATGGTTCAGCAATTGAAAGGGTGGTGTAGCGAATTGTGTCAGGCGCAACCCGATGGGTGAACACCCAACCAATTACCTCCCTCCGATAGCGCAATCCCAAGCTGTATAGGGGTTCTAATCGGTGTTCCTCGACACCAGGCGGTAAGGATAAACCCGCTTCTAACCAAGGAAACACCTCAAAGGCTGGAGGTAGGGGATACTTGTCTAACCAGGGGGCTGAGGCAATTTTTTCAGTAGCGGTTTTGCCTAGCACCAAGTTAGTTTGGGGGGGTTGCCAATGTAGTTTTTTCAGTAGCGGTTCTAAGGCTACATTGGTAAGTACACTGGTTTGATAGCTGAGAATGATTTCAAAACATCCCTGTTGGGCTAATTCTCGTTCTAAATAAGCGAGTAACCTCGTGCCAATTCCTTGTCGGCGGTATTCGGATAAAACGAATAGAGAAATAATTTCCGCTTGCTGTGGATTTAAACGTTCGCTGATGGCAAACCCAACTATTGCCCCGCCAACAGAAGCCGAAAGCCCAATTAATTCGCCTTGAGGCGGTTGAGTTCGCCAGCGTTTTTGCAAATTGGGATAGGTGAGGTGATTGTAGGTGAGAGCATTGCTGGCATTGAGGTGATACACCTGTTGATACTTCACCTCTGGGCGCAAGGCTTGTGCCTCTACAATGGGTTTGGGTGAGGGTAAACCAGCCACGGGGGCGGCTGTACCTAAACTGGGACGATGGGCGGTGGGTTTGGTGGTGACAATACCGCCACTATTGGGGAATGTCACTAGGCGCTGAATTTCGTCTGACTGTAACCCAATCGCTTGGGGTTGGCGGACTCCCGGTAAAACTACGACATCAAAAAGTTCTTCAATTACTCCCTGAAAATATAGCCAGTGCAGGGGTGTACCGGTTTGCAAGTCAATCACCATCAAACCACATTGGGGGCGATTTCCTTGGGCAATTAAGCGTTTTTCTAGGGTTAATCCGATAAAACTCTGGGAACGTAACTGAGATAGTCCCACAAAGGCGAAGTTTTGCCAAAAGGCTAATCCGCGTACAAATCCAGGGCAAAACGTGATGGGATGAAATTGATTGTCCTGGATGTAGCCTAATTCTCCTGTGCCGGAATTGAGTAACCATAATTTCCCCTGATACCAACGGGGAGAATGGGGCATGGATAAGCCTGTGGCAATAATTTCGTTGTGGACAACGTCGATGACGACTCCACCATCGAGGCGATGGTTACGCCACCCGGCAGCTGTATCTGTGGTACTACAAGCGGTGACATAGCCTGGTTTGCCCTCTACCATCGCTAACCCATTGAGATGACAGCGATCTTCAGCGACGAGTTTGGAGATAAAGGGCGGTTGCCAGATGGGTACAAAATTGTAGTCAGGGCTGAGGCTTGCTAAACAACTAAAATCTGTATTGACAAAAATAACTTTTCCTACATCATCCAATACAACTTCATGGGCGTTGACATCGCCGGTGGTGTAAGCTGTGCGCGGGACATAGAGACGATCTGCTTGCAGCAGCGCTTCGCTAACGCATTCCCCATACCTTTCTCCTGCCTCTAAAAGATTCTCGAAATGCCAGAGTTGGTAACGGGTACTCATGTAGAGGGTACTACCTGCTGCATATAGTCCCATCGGCTTGTCGAATAGTCTTTCGTGTACCTTCAGATGTCCGTTAGCTTGGCTACTGACGAAAAAAAGGCGGTTGGTTTGGTAGGTGGTGCAAGCAAGACTTAGATTCTGCTGTGCTAGCCAGAAGGAAAACTCTTGACTAGCGGCAATTTTTAACGCTGGGGTGGAATTTGCTGATGTTGTCTGCATTATGCAAAGTTGGAGTTGTAGAACATGGCTAATGAACTACCCCCATGAAAGTATCATTATTGACTCCCCAAAATGTCTCTTTTATCACATAAAAGTGTAAATCTTTACTAGTATCTTTTAACAGTCAAGCTACAGCATATTAGCAGGCTAGTCAATAATTTTATACAGATATCCCACTTTTCCTACTTTTCCTACTTAGAGGTTCCACACTACAAAAATCCAATGCAAATCTCGTTGCGGCTTCAAAAAATTGCTGCTTACTAAAGTGAGGAGTTCTCGGTCATTGGGGGAACTCAAACAAATTAGTGGTATCATTTTTTTGGCTTGGTGTTAATTTCTCAAATGAAGAAGTTCAAAGTGCTTTGGAAGGTTTTACGAGTCGCGATGCGTAAAGAAAGCGTCCACAAACTAGGGAGTTTTAATAGTTCTAGAAATTCTTATCTTAGATATCTAGATGAGCGTTCTTTAAAAGCATTCACTACTTGAGCATTCTTAGTGATGAGGGTCATATTCTACTAACAAGTGAATATGATCTGGGGCAATCTCCAAAGCTTTGATAACCCATTTATCGTCGTTAGCAACAGACTGAAATATCTCAGTGCATCACAGCTTTAATTGTTCATTATCGGCAAAAACTTTCCTACGCCTACATGGTATCCAGACGCTTATGATGGGATTATGAATCGAGAGAACCAAGCAGCCAGTAGCCGGGAGAATCAGGCGAATCGTCAAAGTAATAGGCGCGGATGGCTTCGAGCAGATCGTGAGTGGTGATGAAGCCATCTTCGTCCTGGTCAAGGCGACGGAATACCTCGCGGGCATCTTGCTCGCATAGGTGCATCATAGCACCAGTCCAGCGGATTTCATCTGTAACGGTAAGTTTCCCGTCTCCATCTTGGTCAACGATATCCATAATGGCCGAAAGGAAAGGTATATAGCCCTGGTCAAACGCTTCAGTGGTTTCTAGCAGTCCCAAGGCGAACGCTTCTTTGTACTCGGTCTCGCTGATGCACCCATCGGTGTTTGTGTCGGCGACTTGTAACAAGTGTTGCCACAAGCCTAAGCAGACTTCAAGCAGCCGTTGTCGGGCAGGAGATTCTTCTCCATGACCGAATTCTTCAGCCAGACGCGCGACTGACATCTCAAAGTCGCTCTGCTCAATAAAGCCATTGCGATCATCATCGAAGGTGCGAAAGCGTTTGGAGAGTTTCCGATCCAGGAAATCGTTCATGTGGTTTTTGCGACATCATATACCCAGCCTATAGTAACTGATCTGGTACAAGACAGCTTTACTACAAAGTTTATTTAATCATTTACCGTATTTCACATTCGGCTCAAGAAAAATTAATGTACTTTTATTGCTCAGTAAAACAATAAAACTCTACAATTTTTGTACCATTAACTTTTTTTTATGATTCATTGATACTTCATTTATCAACTTACAGTCTATTAACAGCATAATCAAGGGTTAGTACAAAATATCCTACTAAACCCACTTTTCCCACTTAACTTTTGTAAATATGTAGTTGTTTTTTGAAGAATTCATGAGTCAGAAAGGCACTGCTAGATTGAGCAATCGCTACCCCTCCCAATTCACCAGCACCCCATCCACAACCGCAATCTTCCACTGAGGATATCGAGCCAGCAACTTCTTGATCAATATCACAAGTGCCGGATCATCCCAGCACGAGAGCAAGAACTCAAAACCCGGATTTTGCCCCGAATTTCCTGCCATTTTCAGTTTCTTCATACGTAAAGGTCGCGCCTTAGATCGAGCAATGACAGCCTGATGCGACCATTTTTTATCATTTGGGGCAGACGCGGCGGAACTTTGGTTAACATGATGAGTCTTGTCCTCATAGCCCGAAATCTGGTTTTCATCTATCAGTGAAGTGGAAAAGCTGGGTTGGGCTGGTTCTTCAAAATTGGGGGCAACGGGCGCGGCGGAAAACGTACCTTCATGATGGAATTTCGGCTCAACACCATAATTTTGGTTTTCTCCTTCCAACAAAGCTGATTGACTCTGTACAGCATCCACGTTCGCGCAGTGTCTCGTAGAGAGCGTTAGCGACGTGCAGTCCGTTACCGTAGGTAACTCTTTCTCCTCTTCCACGCTTTCGAGAGTCTGAGGCGACGCGCCCTCAAAAGGTTCGTCAGCCGTCACCTCTACACGCGAATTTTCGTATGAAGTGGAAGAGACAACTACCATACCAACAACCTTAGTTGGTTGTTGGTAGGTAGTTTTGGGGTAGTTAGAAACGTTGTTAGGTTTTTGGAAGCCTTGCAAATCCTCACTTTTTTGACCATTCATTTGGAATGATTCCAAATCCGGTTGGATTTGTTCCACTTTGGGATGGTTTTGATTCGGTTCGGCGTGGTTGATTTTCTCCCCGGTGTGGACGGTTTTCTCGTCGCAAGAATTGGTTTCCGCAGACGTGGACGACTCCCAGTAAAAGCGATTGTAATAACCGTGCAAGTTACGAACACGGTAGCTAATCAGTCCTGGTCTGCCGGAAGGCAAACGACCAAACACTTCCTCAAACTGAAACAATCCTTGAGCCGTTAACGCCGCCCCTGCTTTTTGCAAAGATTTGTAGATGAGGTTAGTATCGAGTTTGTGTGCAGAACTCCCATATTGTTCAGCCGCCACGCTATCTAACCAAAGCTGCTGCACAGATGGAGGCTGCTGACGAACCCAGTTAATATCCTCAATCGATACTTTGCAATGTGGTCTAATCGATTTATCTTCTGAAGCTTGTTTGCGCTCGTTTCGCTGTTTGCTGCCACCGTTGATTGCTTTTAATGCTGTAGTCATATTTCCTCCTAAATTTTTCCATGACAATGTGAGCGACATTGCACCCATGCCGCGTTTAAGTTTTTAGCTATCTCAAAGCGAGTCTTTATTTACTGGTTCTCGTCTTGCCAAAAGCGCAATTCATCTCGGAAATATCTATCAGTCTTTTTCGATTGCTCCTTCCAACAATCCCAGGCAACTAACACTTCTTCGCCCAAATCTTGCACCACCTCGCCTCTCTCGACATACAAAGTGTGGTAAGGGTCAGCATGGGCAACGATAGAGCCGACTTGGATGGTGTCCGGTTCAATAGATGCGTTCTGGAGTGCAGTAATTAACTCTGTTTCCTCACTAGTCAATTCCACCCAATAGTCTGATTTAATTAACTCATACTCTTGCGCCACTGCCCAATAGTCCTGCCACGTACACTCAGGCTTGGCCAACACTGTTCTAATGTCACTAACTGCCTGTGGTAACAGCTGCAATTGCTCCGTCCTTATGGCGATCACAGATGGTGTGGGACTACTTCCTAGGATTATCGCCGCAGCCTCAAGCGCTTGGGTATTGTTCATGGCTTCGCTTAGGTTTTTCAAGACCAGACCCATCAAGCGTAAGCATTCGGTAGCATTTTCTTTTGGTGGTTCAACAGCTAGCGATCGCAGGTCAATAGTTTTCTCCAGTGATCGCTTGACTTCCTTGTTTAAAGCTTTGGTTGCTTGTTTGGTGAGAGTATTGCTCCATTCCTGGGCGGGACATTCTCCTACAGCGTGTTCTAGCTCCTGAATACGCTCTTTTAGTCGCTGGTTTTCAAGTTCTAGCTGCCTCAATCCTTCCAACTCGTCTAACCTTTGCTGTAACTGGATGTTTTGCTCCTTCTGTTGTTTAAACAGTTGTTGCAAGGATTGGATTTGCTCTTGTACCTGGGCTTCGGCTCTGGTAGTAGCTTCTGTTTGCAAACCAATCCTCAATTCCTGCTCCAGCTGCTCTAACTCAAGCTTGTGTTGATCTTTGATTTGGGCGATCGCCTCAGAGTATTCTGGTGGAAATGTTCTCTCGTTGGGGAATGGAACGCTCTTGGCATCTAGATCCTCGTTGTTGATCAGCAGCTTTTCACCATCATCAAAGGTGACAATTTGCTGCCAAGCGTTTGGTGCACCTGCTTCAATCACTCCCGACTCCCCATAACGAGGATGTGATTGTGATGAAACCGCGACAGAATTACACAATTGCGTTTTTGATTTTTTGGTTTTTCGTGGTGCAACCTGTTGTACTGCTTTGGCGAAGTCGGCAGCTGTAGGATAGGGCTTTTCTTGAGATGCGATCGCAACAGCTTGTTGAAGCTTGTCGGGTGTTTTGACTAGCCGGAGTAAGGGGCGAGTCTGGGAAGGTTTGGTGATCTTATCTTTGAGATCGTCGGGTAGAATATCAACTACTCGCTTGGCCGCAAATAAATCCTTGACCCGGCGGTATCCCCCGTGTTTGGTCAACTCGCTTTCGCAGTAATCCTCAAAGCTAGTGTATGCGCCATCTTGGTAATAGGCGTTATCTCGCATCAGCCGCAGTTCATCGGATGCCTGCCACTCGAATCGGTCTATGGCGGCGAAGGTTTCTTGGATGCTGGTGTTGAGATTGCTGTAGTCAAGGGTTGAGGTTATTTCGGAACGGTTTAGTGTCAGCATAGCTCTCTCCTGTTTTCAGAGATAGGAGAGGCGTCTAAAACCATACTTAGCTGATGTAATATTTCTGTTTGTCCTGACTTTGTACCAATAGAACAAGGATCTTCACCTGTTTGTGTGCATACATGGCATGAGTGCTGATAATTCTTAATTCTGTGGCTGTCACTACGCCATAAAGGTATGCCTTGATAAATAACAAAGTCAACTCCTGTGCATGGCGCAGGAGAATTTGGTATTCTTTGAGTAGTCATAGCTTTATCCAACAGTTATTTGACTATCCCCGCTGCAAGTTTCTCAGGCTGTCAGTGGGGTTTGATTTATTGCTGTTGATTAACTCGCCTTTGTAATTCAATTTCTGCTTGCTCAAGTGTCATAGGGACAGCATTGGAAGCAGCTCGTTTTCGATCAACATAGACATAAAAAGCTTCCTGGTCTTCAGGATGTTGCTTGACGTATGCAAGCAAGTCAATATCAGACATCGTTTTGTAATTAACTTGAGTCATTGAATAAGAATCTCTCCGTTTGAAAGTATTTCTATTTGTATTGTGTCTGCAACTAACATAACTATGCGGTCATTTCTTTCATCTAACCGCACTAAATTAATTGACTGAAGTAGATTGCTTGCTCTTACTGACATTCGCCAGTAGGCTTTCAACTGTTCTACTGTCGGCTCCATTCCATCTCCTTGCTAGTAGCCTGTATTAGCAGCAATAGTAGGTTAAAAGGTTGATTTGACCTCAGACAAATGCGCTCATGCGGCTTCTTCTTGTGCTAATAACTGCATCTGAGATTTGGGCTGAGACTTGTCCTTTATTAAACCGTACTGCTCTGCTGGCTCATTAAGAAGAGATTGTGTAAAGTCTCCTTCTTCGCTATCAGGTTTTTCACTTTTTGGAACCCACTCTAGTACCTCGCCTGGTTGCACTTGATAAGTGTCACAGATTTTACTAAGAACCGTAGATGACGGTAACTGTTCAGGGTTGTTATACAAGTCATAAGCTGTTCTTTGTGCTATTCCTACTTCTTTTCTAAATTGGTAAGCTGTTATACCCCTTTCTTGCAAAAACCGCTTAATTTTATTTTTCACTGACACTTCCTCAACTCCTATGTAGTTGATACTATCATCTATCTAGTAGTACTAACTAATTAATATTAGTTATATAAATGGTGATAAACCATAACTAAATGATATTACTAAACTATTGCATATAGTATCAGCTAGTTAGTAATATGTAGACATAACAAAAGGCGACCGCTCCAGGCTGGAAACTTGTGCGATCGCCCTTTGACCCTAATTAAAGGTGATCATTATTATGACGCAAGCCATCTATACACAGCAAGCACTTTCAAGGCGAAAGCTCAACACACTAACAACAGCTACATCTGCTGATGTCACTTTCAAGGATGAACAAACCGCAGCACAAGCAGAATTGCACAAGCACCTCAAAACCCAAGCCGAAGCTATAGCCCCAGCCAAAGACCCCCTGACATCTCGCGACCGTCGCATCATTGGCGAGATTATTCAGGAACAGCCCGAAACCATCCGCACCATCTGGATTGAGGGCGGTATTACAGTATGGGTGCAGTTTCTAGATGGCGGACGGCTTGCTTTCGACCGTGACTGGTTCGCTACAAGAGTTGCATTTGTTAAGGCGACTCTGCCCGAAACCCCATTGGAACGCAACGAGCGCCTGCATGAGGAATTAGAAATAGCTTGCAACAAGTTTGGGATTCAGATGGGGCAGGTTGATTGGCTATCGTTCAGCACCAAACTTTATCGAGATGGACAATGCATTAGATTAGTTGGGTGTAATGCTCAAGGTTTGTGGTATGCCAGACGTACTCGACTAGGATGCAATCAGTTTGCCCACTCCGCAGAGATAGCGCTGGCATCCTTGGGAGTAAGAGTAGCAGTCGCGGCTTAGTCTTAAACAGAAAAAGCAAGCGCTTACCCGGATGGAATGCGCTTGCCTACCAATAAGAATCATAAATATTCATCATGGCACAGACTAGAATCATTGCACATATTCAAGAGCTGTCTGACGAGTCCCAAGAGGAAATACTCCTGCCCCCGACAGATCCCAACGCAGAGGTGTTGGATGTATCTGGTTACAAGCTGGTATATGTGAAAGGAGCTTGTCCGAAAGTTTATCGTGTGTATAGGGATGATTCAATGCTGGGTTTGGTGTTTCAGCACATTACCCATTGGGCGAACGAGGTGGACAAAATCAGGTACGCCAAGCCAAAGGATGCAGTAGTGGTGCTGGAGGGTTTTGTTAAGGTTGCGGATAAGCCAAGACAAAAAGCTGTGGAACTGGAAGCAGCTTAATTTTGATTGTCGGTTTCTTGATTTTGTAACTGTTGCACCATTTCTACCGATAATCCGGTTATCCGTGCGATCGCATCAATACTCATGCCTTCTGCTAGTAAGTTGAGGGCGATTTGACGAGCTTTTTCATCACTACCTTCTGTCTTAATTGACTGATAAATGACTGACTCTTGCATGATATCTCTCCGCAACAAACGTTGAATTACCTCTTGATTCAATACTAACCCAGCTAGAATTGCTGTTGATGCTGTGAGATTACTTTGTGTTCGTCGATCAGCAATATTGTCAATTCTAGCTGCTACGTTCTGCAATGTACCAGTTTTATTAGTTGTATTGCTCAAGACAGCAAATGGCAGTAATCCTGGCATTCTCAGAAATATTTCTGCTGGTTGTTCCCATAAGCGAATTACCGTAAATTCATGTTGCAGATTTTCAATACTAAAAGTAGTTTGATACACCATTTCTGATTCAGTTTCGGCTAAATAAACTACTACTTGACGCATTCGTTTTTCAGGAAAACGTCGGTATACCCGCAAACGATAATCAGCCATGCGGAAAGGCATATTCGGATCAGGCTTAGTCTGGAATTCCAAATGCAAAACAACTTCGTCTGATTGCAACAGTATTAATGCATCAGCACGGATGGGTTCTAGTGATAATTCTTTTGGACTTAGCTCGGTTAGGGAGATAGGTTCTCCCAGTAGCCAAGTAGCAAAATCCGTTGAGAATGATTCAGCGATGAACTTGCATATATTGTCAAACATGCAGAAATTGTATCATCAGTGGTTAGCTAATTGCTAATATTAGAACGCTTTTTTGTTGTGATAATTTTTAGCCAAATTGAACACAAGTTAACAACAATTACGGAACTTTTAACCATGCCTAAAAAACAAAACTGCTCTGAATTAACGGCAAGCAATTTACTGTATTCGCTTCGATGTCGTGGTGGTTCTGCTCCTTTGCATAGAATCAGCTTTTCTACAACAGTAATTCAGTCTTTGGTAGATCGTGGACTGGTAAAAGTTCAAAATACTGGCTGTGGGTTTCTATTGTCAGTTGTCGAGCGTCAATAGATGAAAAGCTGCGCTTGAACTTTTTGATCAATTGAGTAACTTATGGAAATCAAAACAATCTCTGTAACATATCAAAGAAAATTTAACTTGGGTGACTACGAATCGTTGGAAATAGGTTGTTCATTGTGGGGGCAGATAGACCCAGAAGAAGATGCAGAGGGAGCTACCCAATTCCTATTTCAACAAGCGAAAGCTTCAGTAAAAGAAGCGGCTATGCCAGTCATTAAGGAATCGGCTTATCAAATGAATAAAGCCAGAGTACAAAAGCAAACTGCCAAAAATAATGTTCAAGATGAATCGGAGGATTTTTAGAAATGGCTGAGATGAAATTAGGACTATGTAATCCACCTCTTCCTATTTACCTATATGTTGATAAATTGTCAGATGAAGGCGGTGTCTATGGTTGGTATAATTACGATTTTCAGCAGGATAAAAAGGTTCCTGTTATTCCCAGAGCATTAACAGGTTATCTATTAGAATTAAGACTGACAGATAAAGATTTTAAGGGTAAAGATAATCTCAAGTTAGATATTGTCGTTTTGGCTGATGAACTTTATATTGTCAGAAGCGGAATTGAGACTAATTTCACTAAATCATTTCTTTTAGCTGCATCCATTATTGAGGACTTTTCTAAACCTTTAATGATTGTTGTAAATCCTGGTGATGAAAATGTAGTTTTCTGTAATCTTTATGATGCAGAGACTAAAGCAAAAATTCGTCATGATTGGAATTCTAACACCGACTGGGCAGAAATTATACAAGACATTCAAATCAAATTGTCTTGTGATGGCACTAGGAGCTACGGGTTAGAGGAGGATTTTGGTACTATAGTAAAACAATCAATAGCTAAACCTAAAATTCCACCACATCCTCAAGATTTACGGGTCAAGCAAATCCGTACTTTGCTAAACTATCCGGTCGATTTGGTCAAGGAATGGTTGCAACTCCAAGATGTGGAACGTCCCAGTCAACTTGATGACAGTAAGGTTAATGAGCTAGTAAAAACCATGTGCCTTGCTTGGGCTGCTGATAAAGTTGAGGCTTCTAATCATGCTGAATCTTCGTATCAACAACAAGTACTAAGTGTGACTAGCGATCGCACTGATGAAGTTGCGGCTATCAAAGCATGGATGAATTATATATTGGGGCAAAGAGTAGCAGCAAGCTCCAGGTAAAAAATGAGATTTCAGAAAGGCAGTCTAATGCTGCTTTTCTTTCTTCCAATCACTAAAGAACAACTAAAACTAATGACTAATTACAAACAAATTGAGCATTTAATTACGCAAAAACCAAAAGTACGGTTGGCTGCCCATCGCCGTACCTTAAAACGGTTCAACCCCAAGGTTTTCATTGACCGTGCCATTGAAATATCAACGTTTGCATCGCTATTGATGACTGGATTTGCGGGAGTAGGAGCGATGGCTAGCTGGGGATTAGAAATTATCGAGTTAAACACTAATGCCAAAATAATCATTTCTAGCTGGTACTATCATAAAAACGCTTGTCTGGGAGGTATGCTGGTAGGCTTTTCTGCTTTCTTAGGCAGTTCAATACTTAGGGCAAGTCTTAGCATTAGCAGGGATAATTTTCATAAATAATCAGGAGAAACTTATGCTAAACAAGTATCTCAACATTTGTGCTGGAGGGCTGGGAGTAGCAGCAGCAGTCATCGGAGGCACAATTTTATTTAGAGGGCTTAGCGGGGAGAGTGTCAAAAGTTTTTTGGCTGGTTCGTGCTTGATTCTAGGAGGGACAGGGATAGCTTCAGCCAGTTTGTATCAAGTCAAAGTCGAGTCAGACATCGAAAAGATTTTATCAGAAAGACGTAAAGCAATGCCAAAAGCTTGTAGGGGTTGCAGGAACTTTCACGGGATTAAATACCAAGGAGTAATGCTGGTTTGCGCGATACATCCTCATGGTGTAGAGAGTGATACCTGCCTAGATTTCGAGAAATTTAGTTAACAAAATAGTTATGGAAATCATACTAACCACAGCAGAGATACGACAGATTCTCCAAGGCTGTCAGCAGACTTTGCGGCTCGTTCAAAGTACTACAGAGTATCGACTGATTCAGTCTTCGCCCTACTTTTCAACATCAAACGATGTCTACATCGGTGATGCTGTGAATGTTTTGAGGGAACTGGTGGAGGCGATTGACGAAGTAGAACAGATCACTCAATACAAGGAAGGAATTATAAATGATTGAACCAAAAACGCTTATCAAAGGAAAGCTGTACGAGTTTCGTGGGGTGCAACTGCGTTATCAACATCCGTCCAGTTGTGCTGTGCAAGCCCGATATGTATTCACCAACTCCAAGGGACAGCATCGGGAGTTGGGAGCGCAAATTATTAAACGAGAATTGCATAGCGTTGAAGAGTTTGCGGAGAATTAACAAACCGCAAGAAAGCGAATACTCCGCCAATCGGAATATTAACCTAAACATACAAAGGAGCAACAATATGCAGTTATCTATAGACAACGATTTTCAGCACAGAGAATCGTCCTTGACCAAAGCATTGCGGCAGATTCAGCAGTTGAAATCCAAGCTTGCTGAACTAGAGCAGCAACATCAAGACTATGTGCGCTCGCAACAAGAACTAATTCCAGCGTTCGTCCTTGACGTTGCCGCAGGCATCGCCGATATTTGCCCTTCTCTAATACAAGAGGTTGAGGCCCTCCGCATTCTCGTATATCGAGGCGAGGCGGAGTGTCGGCGGTATTTGCGCTCGCTGTTGGTGAATCGGAAGAAGGCTAGCTAAATATGCTAATAGCATTGGTATTAGCAGTAGTTAAGTTAGCATTAACTCTCTTTCCAGTACCAATTTCGCTGATCAGAAGTTTGATGTAGGTTGTAGCGGGAACTTCCGTTGTACTCAGGCGCTTACCAGACAAATGCTCTAGCAAGCCACGTCTTGGAGTATTTCTAAAAGCTTGTCTAAATTCACCGAAGCGGGTTTTTATCGCATGATCCCCTTATTATCTAAATATATGCGCCGTTACCCTAGTAGCTGTCACTACTGGGCAACGACGACTTCCAACCTGTAACCGTAAACAGCCTACAGGAGGCGATCGCATTATGACAGAAATCCAATCACTTCATGACTTTCTGATTCTCCATCCGATGTACCATCGGCATTTAGCCGAGTTGATGGGAGTGAAGACTTGCACAGTAGATAGATGGAGTAATCAAACAAGACGAGTCACTAAACGCACACTAAACGAACTTAACAGGTTGCACTACTGGTTAAACG
>NZ_JACXXN010000074.1 GCF_014904695.1 Nostoc sp. MG11
TGACTTTTTTGCACAAGCACTGCTGGCTAATTCTAATAATTATCTGTCTCGCCCATCTCTGCTTCCTAAATATTAGACCTGAATCCTTACGTTTTTGTCAAGTATATTATCGACAACAAAATGAGTCCTAACTTCGTGATTAGTTATCTTTATATTTTTATCGAAAACTTTTTCGAGATGGAAATCCTATTCAAGATAAGGATTTTCTGAATAATGGCAAATAAGCAGGGTAAGCTCATCTAATTGGTATAAATAATACTTGACAAACAAGGATAAAAGTGATGTGTAAGGTAATAATGATGCTACTTAAAAAATCTTTAGGAATACTCAAATGTCTTAGAACTTTGAAAAAAATCTGCCGATACTAACAAAAATTCTCCGCATACAAAGAAGCCAAAAGGTAAGGATTTAGGTGGCAAAGTATTGACAAAGGGGACAATTGAAGTGGAGTATCACAGATATGAACTAGAACCTGCCTCAAGACTTAGACCGAGAAAGCTTGAACCAGTTATCGCGCATAACAACTGGTAGAGATAATTATTGAGGAGAACAAGGTAATACGTGAGTTACAGAAAATCATCTTAGAACTACAGCAAGAAATAGAGCGTTTAAAAGTCAGCAGAGATTCATCGGTGAGAGGTTAAAATAAAGCGCATTTTGTCAATCAGTTAAAATACTCAAAATAACTTAAATAAAAATGATAATCGTGTGCGGGGGAGGGGAAGTAGGCGAGCGTCGCTTGCCTCCTTCCCCTGTAATTTGATTATCATTTTCATAAAGATTTGGCAGCTTAAATATGAGATGAAACAGCATTGTAACAACAGAATAATTTTCTCAAAACTGAGTTTCATTATTAGGTAAATTCAATTATCAAATGAGGTAACGAAAAGTTTTGTTTACCGCCATGCCTAAGCTCTTAAAACGAAACTCTGACCACGCAAAACGGCATAATACTCCTACTATAAATAATTTTGAATCGCCTGTATTATTTTTTCAAACTCTTCTCATTCGTGCTTGGTATTCCAAACGAACTCCCTGAATTAGAAGTTATCAACAGTCGTCTAACAAGGCTTTGCACCGACCGCCTGTAGTGTTGTGGGGTGTAGTGAGTGGATTTTCTTGGCATACTGTTTTTCACAAATGATTCGTGGTTAATGAGTCAATAAGTCACTTCTTCTGAAAATTCATTTATACAGCAAGTCCTTGGTGGTAACAGCACAAGGAGATTATCGGTTAAAATTTCAGTATTAAAATTTTTTGGGAAGACTCGTCAAAATAAAATCGTTTCATGCTTGCTCAATCCACACTAGATACAACCAGATTGATTCTGCGTCCTCTATCTCTTGCAGATGCGCCATCGATCCAAGGTGTGGTAAGTGTTCGTGAGATTGCCGATACTATGATTTCTATTCCTCATCCGTATCCTGATGGCGAAGCAGAGCAATATATACGAAGACAAATTTCAGACTTTGAGGCAGGGCATTCTCTTTCATTTGTAATTGAGCGCAAACCTGAAAAAGTATTTAGCGGCATTATCGAGATTCGAGATATTGAACGAGAACATTCTCAAGCGGAATTAAGTTTTTGGTTGGCAACTGAGGTGTGGGGAAAAGGCTATATGAGCGAGGCATTAAAACTTCTGCTCCGCTTTGGATTTAAAGATTTAGATCTTAACAGACTCTACGCCTACCACATGGTTAGAAATCCGGGTTCAGGCAAAGTATTGCAGAAAAATGGGTTTACGCAAGAAGGAGTGTTACGTCAGCGAGTACGAAAGTGGGGAGTGTTTGAAGATGTAAAAATATGGGCAATTCTTCGGAGAGACTGGCAAGGCGAAGCTGTATAACAATCCCGTTACACACCTACAGTATAAAATTGGTTGGTTGAGTTCGAGAGGTTGTCTGTGGCGGGTGAAGGGGTCGTTATACTCCTCCAGCTATGGGTGGGGGTATAGCGCGAGTACGATCAGCCTGACGGCATGGCTAACGCTTACCGCTTTCAACTGCTGGCATAATTCAGCACTCGTTCTCACTCTCAATACCATGCTGTCTCTACTGTTATTTCTTTGCCATTAGTTAGTAATGCTCAGTTAATCTCAAAGATCGAATTAGCAATGATCGCTAACTGGGCGCGGTTCCTGCAATCGAGGCGATTTAGCAAATGCGTCACATGAGTCTTCACAGTGCCTTCAGTAACCATTAACTGTTCAGCGATTTCTCGATTTGTGGCTCCTTTGCCGATAAACTGCAAAACCTGCTGCTCTCGCTTCGTCAGCGTCTCAAATTCTGGCGAAGCGGTAGGTTTAGCGATGCCCAAAGGATTCTTCATCAGTTTTTCTAACAGCCCCGGAGCCAACTGAGCATAGCCCTGGCACGCCAGCCGAATTGCTTGTACTAACTCGTCTGCGGGCATATCTTTCAATAGGTAGCCTTTCGCACCTACCCGGATCGACTCGACAATATACTGGTCATCGTCAAACGTGCTGAGTACTAGCACTTTCACGTTAGGAAATCGTTCGCAGATTATTCGTGTTGCGGCTCTCCCATCCATCAATGGCATTCGCACATCCATTAGCACCAAATTAGGCTGGAGGGCTGCGACTTGCTCTATCGCCATCTCGCCATTGCTGGCAATCCCCACTACCTGCAAATCTGGTTGTAACTCCAGCATTGTTTTCAGTCCTTGGCAAATCAGGCTTTGATCATCCACAATTAACAGACTAATCATAAATCAACTAGCTAGACGACACTTCTGGCACGGTAGTTGTTAGAGGTATTTCCACCTGAATTCGACAGCCTTTTCCTAGTTCTGTCTTTAAGGTAAATGTACCCCCTAGTACAGCAATTCGCTCCTGCATTCCTTGCAGTCCAAATCCTTTGCCAATGGAGCTACTCCGTTCAAAACCACGTCCATTATCTACCACAATCAACTGTACGATTTCGGACGTTACCTCAATTTTTACCGTCACCGCTGTTGCCTGAGCGTACTTGGAAATATTGGTTAGCGCCTCCTGAACAATTCGGTATAGTGCATTCATGATCGCAGTAGACACCGACGCATTACCTATTCCTGTTGTCTGCTCCACGATCTGCATTTGCGCTTCAATGCCAGTTCCCTGCCGAAAATCATCGACCACAGCGGTGATCGTCTCATTCAAAGATTGCTCTGCTCGATTTTCTTCGCGCAATGCCTGCACCGATTTTCGCACCTCTTGCATGGCAATCACGCCCAGCCGTCGAGCTTGCTGCAAAAAGGGTTCTACCCGGTCTGGCTGCTGTTGCCAGAGCATCACTGCCGTTTGTAGCTGCACATTCAATGCTGTCAGCGCGTGTCCCAAAGAATCATGAATATCACGAGCAATTCGATTGCGCTCTTGGGCAGCTGCTAACTCTTCTGCCTGGGAGGCATACTGCCGAAGTTGCTGATGCGCTGTCGCCAGATCCTCCTGGGCCTGACGTTCAGACAACAGCGTACTGACTAGCATTAGCACCAGGAACAGCCCTAACCCAAACATTAACGTTTCGGCAACTAGGTGCATCCAAAATTGCTCCTCTAGTTGGGGTACGAACACTGTCATCTTCTGCACGTATATGGTCTGATGCTTCAAAAACAGCACGAGCAATATTGCGCCAACTACCCAACGTCCGCTCGTACTGAACATGAAGCAACTGCGAATAAACACAATCAGGTACAGCGTCGGCAAAATGTGCAGATATCCCAGCACTGTTCCATAGAAAATTAAACCGATTTCGGCAAGAGTGTAGAGGATTTTGATAGGCGATTTGCCCATTGGCAGCATCCATCCCATGATGCAAAGCAACAGCAAAACGGAAATATGCTGGAGAGGTAACCGCCGACCAGCGATCGCTTCTAATACGGCTAAGGAACCGCAGCTTGCAAGCATGACCCACTCGGTATACACCAGAAAGCGGAATGGATTGGGCTGGAATTTTAGACGAGATAGCATAAGATGATCGCAACGCAAAGATTTTATTCAAAAATACTGTCAATAGTTTCAAATTGCCATACCCCTTTCGTTACTATCTGGCAACAATCTCAACGAAAGTCGTAGTTGGACTATACAATTCGTTGAGCCAAAATACGAGACGTTCTTCAGATGTTTTCAGTAAGGGTGAATGCCTAATATAAAGTTGTTAGCTTGAGCAAGGAGATATAGACAGCGTTAATCTTGTTATGAAAGCAACTATGGATGCTCCTAAGTTGAGACAGATTATTGCAGAAATTAATTTATTTTACCAGGAACAAGAGCAATTAATACCGATTGATATAGAAGGTAAAGCAATTAGTCTTTTACTCAATAATCACTTGTTTATTACTTCTGAAATCGATAAAAAACCAAAGCTCTTTGTGAGCAAGAGATGTCAATAGTGTTATAGAAAATAACAATTATTTGCTAACAATGAATCAAAAACATTACGCGATATCTCATTGCAATCTAATCAAAGAAAAACCAGATGAACAGCTAGAATACCTAGTTACACAAGCTTGTGGACACCTACCTGGAAGTCAAGAGCGTCAGAAGTTACTCACGCAAATTATTCGTTTGACTTCCAAAAAACTATGGAGGGAAAGCACTCCTTATTATGAAGATGCACTACAAAAAACTTGGTTGTATTTCTGTCGCAATGTTTGTGAAGGTTTAACAGGTCAAGCCTATAACCCTACTTATGGCAGTGTCATCACCTGGTTGAATGCTTACCTTAAACACAGACTACAAGATTTTGACATTAACCAGCGCCGGGAACAAGCCACAACAGTCTCTTTCAGACATCACCAGTCTACGTCAGGTGACATAAGTGAAGTTTTTGACCCCATAAATAACCTACCTGCCACCCCTCCAGTACCTCCGATTTTGGAAAACTTAGAGATATGGGTCAATACAGACTCAGACGGAGAACTGCGTCATACTTACATTAAAGGGCGTCCAGATGTGAATTGTCAGGTGTTGATTCTTAAACGCCTACCCCCAGAAGTTAGTTGGAGAGAATTGTCCGAAGAATTTGGGCTACCAATTCCGACATTGAGCAGTTTTTATCAACGTCAGTGTCTACCGCGCTTGCGAAGTTTTGCTAAACTTGAAGGCTTACTATAAAGGGTGAAATCAGCGAGATTGTTGTTTGACAAATAGTATCATGCTATTGCCAAATCCAAGGAGATTACAAAAAAGTAAGCGATGTCCAAGGAAAAGCCGCTGACGCTCCTTCTCTGCGAGACGCTATACGAACGTCGCTACCGCTTCGCTAATGCGTCGTCTACGCTCCTACTCCCGCAAACCAGGTAAACGGTAAAGAAGCAAGAGTTATTGTTTCTATGGTGCGATTGATAAACTTTTTCATTTGGAAAACTCTTTTGCTCCGGCGACAAACAACTAATTTACCTCTGTGACTTGCTTGTTATAATTGAGCAGTATGGTAAATAATTTGTTTTTGATTATCCATGTAAACCTGTTGTAAAAAAAGAACTATCCAGTGCGCTCACTTCACTACCTTCATCGCAACTTCTTTACCTTAACTTCTGCTACTGCTAATCCTTTAGAATTATTGTTCTCTATCAATCCTTTGGAATTATCAAATGCAAAAGTGTAATGAGTCACTTCAAGAACTTGATAGTCAGGGATGTCACAACGACAAATACTCAGATAAATAGATTCTCCAACGCAAGGAACTCTCACAACATGAGTAGGAAACTTTTCAATTACACTGCCGCATTCATTGACGACTTGAATTGAAACTCTATACATATTCACACATCCTTATTTGTTTGTCGGCTAAAAACCTTGCTCCTGAGTAGAACCACTACACAGATGAAGCGAACGCAGTAGACTAGCTGCTGTTAAGAAGAGAGCAGTTTAGTTGTTTTTCAGGTATTTTATCAAAACAGAATTCAGGAGTCAGTCGCCAGAATTCAGAATTGAATTCTGTGTGACTGGCGAATGAATAAACGGCGTTTTTGCACCCCCTCCAAATTTTCAATTTGGAGGTCTTCAATTAGCGCAAAGTCTGAGCGGAGGCTTCCTCCGCTCAGAACTTTGTAAGAGGGTGGCGGGTCTGAATCCCCCACTAATTGATTCTGACTTCTGACTTCTGACTTCTGACTTCTGGATTCTTCTTCAATTAAGGTTAATAAGTTACTTCTGACAAAAAATCCTCAAAACTCTGATACACGCTTTCATCCTGGCGTAAATCATCAATATCAAACTCTTTCTGCATCAACCCCAAACGGAACATCACGTTTGAGCGACAACCGCCACGAACAGTATTCTCTAAAAACAGAACTGCACCAAAACACAATTTGGAATCAGAAGTGATTCGACCTTCGTGAGAGTCAGAATAATCTACTGTATTGTGGCAATGGAAGGCTTTATCGTGCGTAATTCCGTTGAGAATATCATCTGCTCTTTCAGGGGAAAGCGCAGATTTTACACATTTTCTAAATGGGCAATCTTTGCAGGGTTGTTTCATTTTTACTCCTTGATAATACTGCATATTTACCACCAAAGTTTTTAATCAGTTTGGTGGTAATTCGTTTACAAATGTCGCCAAAAGTTCTTACTGATGGTCTTGAGGCTAACCACTTTCTCTACAGTTGATTCTGGAATATGAGCAACAGCCACGGCAGCGGGTTGTGGTGTAGAGGTGGTTAACAAAGAATTGAGTAACTCCTTCTGATAATCAACATCATTTACACTGCGGTAAATAATGTATGGGTCTATCTGCATCCCTAAAGGTGTAGGAACAATTTGCAGATATTCATTAAGAGCTTGAATGTAGCGATGATCAAAATTCCCGTTTGCTACATAAGGACGCAAAACATTAAGCAGTTGTATCGCTCGCCTGATGTCTGAAATATGGCGATTACCGTTCATTTGAGATTGGCTTTCGCTGTAGCCTTTGGATTTCTTTTCAGTGACGAGATTGTGAAACTTTTTAACAGCAACAGAGTGCGAGCTAAATGAGTGAACTTTAGTCTGGGACTTGTACCCGACTCTGCCCCATTCAACAGTTAGATTACTGCCTTCAATCTTGGCAGACCAGAACTTATTGCTGTTTTGAATTGTGTCTACAAAGACTAGGTAAATTTCCATGTTTCTGAACCGAATTAACTCGTTGATTTCCGGGCATTGCCCCACCTGATTTGATGTTGTAATGCTTCAAGTATGCTTTCAGCCTCCGAAGCTGTTAAGCCTTCCAGGACAGAGCAGACATCATACAAAACTTGGGGAATAGAATCAGGAATTACTAGCTCATACAATGAATCTTCTAAGGCTGTAGACACTGGATAGTCAACTGGGGTGTACTCTTGCTGCATGATAATGTAGGTAGATAAAGTTACCCGTAATAACAATTTTGTTTCTCTATCTAACTTCTCTAAGTGTGCGCCGTAGTTATCAACCAACTGGTCGATCAAGTCTGTTTGTCCGTAGTATGTAACTAAGTCTGTTGTCATTGCATTCAATTCCTTTTTGTTGTAAATAATTGCTGTTAAATAGAATTGCGATCGCCTTTCTTAGACGACCGCTTTTCTTTATTAGTTCATGTTGCGGAACTTGGCAGTCCTTAAAGACAATTGTTTCGCCGCCACAACAGGACTAGAAGCCCGTCGTGCAGTAGCCGCCCAGGACTGTATCCGCTCAACTGCCGCAGCATCAGTGATCGCAAGCGGGGTGATAGTTTGACGACAGGTTTCAAGGTCAGCAAGCGTCACCTGCTGTGGTCTACCTTCATCGAATGCCAGTAGTGCGGCTTCATCTGCCAGCGTTTCTAGTTCTGCGCCGGAGAATTTTGCGGTATTGGCTGCGATCGCTTCTAAATACTCCGATTCGACAGTGATACCAAAGCGTTGCAGATGAATCTGTAGAATCTGGACTCGTTCCGGTTCTGTAGGAAGATCTACAAAGAAATTTTCATCGAAGCGGCCTTTCCTCTTGAGTTCACTTGGCAGCGCAGAGGGGTCATTGCAAGTTGCCACAACAAACACACCACTGGTTGATTCCGACATAAACGTGAGGATATTGCCCAGAATTCTCTGTGAGACTCCAGAAGTATCACCACTACCGGAAAGAGCTTTTTCAATTTCGTCCACCCATAACACGCAGGGTGCGATCGCTTCAGCCGTTTTGAGTGCGCGGCGGACATTCCCCTCAGACTCACCAACGAGTGAACCTAAAAGGGACGCAATGTCGAGTTGTAGGAGTGGTAAATTCAGTATAGTTGCGATGTTCTTGGCAAGTAAAGTTTTACCAACTCCGGGCGGCCCCGCAAGCAACACACCTTTGGGTTGCGGCAAGCTAAGACTTCGCGCCTCAACAGTGAACAGCCGCCGCCGTATTTGTAACCATTCCCGTAGTAAATCGAGTCCGCCGAAAGGGATGCTGGCTGGCTTGCCCAACTCGATACCCATCTGCGCCAGTAGCCGAGTTTTGTACTCGACAGCTTTGGGTATGAAGTCGGCATCGACAGCAATGCCATCCGAGGTTAGCTTTTCTTTGACTGTTAGGCGCAAGAAATCACTAATCTCTTCCAAGGTCAGCCCTAAAGCTGCGCGAGATAGCTGTTCAATTTCACTTTCCGGCAATGAAATAGTGAAAGTTAATTCTTGTTCTGTGGCAGACTGTTGTAAGTCTAACAAGTAAGAATTTATATGTTCAAGTATTTGCTCAATACTAGGCAAAGGCACTTCACAGCAGGGGATGAGTCGGACTAAAGACTCGTGCAGTTGGATGTTTTGACCAAGTAGCACAATGCGTTTATCTGTCGGCTTGAGGCGGTGGTAGAGGTTTTTAACTTTCGATATAATTTCCCAGCTCAATTGTGGTGAGTTCTTAGCAACAAATGGGTGAATGTCTCCCAGAATAAATACACCATTCCCACTAAAATTAGCAATATAGTCAAATACATATAACAGTGGATCAGCCTGGGGCGGCTTCTTGTACTCCGCTACGACTTTGAATACCAAGCCACCATCAGATGCAATCAGACATTGCTCTAAGCTGGATACGCCCAGGTTCCAGAAATAGACTGTACAAGAGAGCTTGTTGTTGGCTTCTGTTGTTAGCCACTGAATAATCGTTGCCTCATCAGGAGACAGTACATCAACAGCAGCAATAGGGATTTGTGAATCGAGCGTTGAGAGCAGATTTGAGAGTTTCATGTCAATTATTCAATTACTTCATTTATCAAATGGCGAAGCCGATATTCTGTAATCAGTAATCAGTAATCAGTTAGAGATGCTCACTGACTACTGATTACTGGTTACTGACGCAAACGTGTTTGACTACTGTTCGTAGTCCTCAGTTGTGGTGCTGATTCGTCTTTATAAATGCGCTCGTCCTCCACAACCCCCAACGCCTCTTCAAACGGTTGGGTCGCAGCCAAACAAGTTAGCCCCTCGAATCCCTCCGCTTCTACTTTCACTGAACCTGTAGTTTTGTCAAAGTGTATAAGTATTGCGCGTTCCATCTGTTATCTCCTGGTGTATTGTTGTTGCTGATGTCCGGCAAAGATCAGGCGTAAGGTTTGCACAGTACCGTTGGTTGATTCGGCGATCGCACATTCCCCAAATTGCTCTTGTAACTCAAAAGCTTTAGCACGAACCATCCGCTGTCCGTATGCCAGCATCAACGAGTGAGTGAAGAAATCCTTTCCTAGCCGAGGGTTTGTTTCATAGCTATCGTGTATAACGTCATAGACTTGACTGACTTGATTCCACTTAAAGCCGATGTCTGCACGGGCTTTTATAGTGCTACCACGGACTATAATTTCAGCGCTCTGCCCTTGGGAGCTACCGTAATAACCTTTTAATGGCCGTGCTTTTTCATGAACTTGGGGCGAGAGGTTCAGTAGAGTGAGGGCTTGTACTAAACATTCACGGTTGGTGAGTTTGGTTGTTACCTTTGAGAAATGAGACATAATTAACCTCAATGATTTTATAGATGTAATCCTGTGAACTGTTAATGTGGGTATTACACTTTTAATTTCGGTGATTATCTAAGTCAAAGGCGATGCACCCTCGCCCTTGACCATTTTTTACCTGAACCTAAACGCGTTGACAGTAGCTTTCGCCAATCCAACCTCACCAGTTGCTAACTGTTGAAGGTTGCGTTGTTCGTCCAACAGCTTGGCCCGGATATCGTTCATCTTTTGTTGCAATTGACTACGCCCATCATTACCCAGATTCTTAGCTTCAATTGCCGGATCATTCACAATCGAGTCTAAATGCGCCATCATTTGTTGCAGACTACTACCAGCTTGGGGGTCAGCATTCGCCAGCAACACCTGAACTTTCATCAGATGTCGTTCCATCTTCTTTTTGAACTGCACAGGTTTGCGCCCCGGTTCCCAATCACTAAGTTCTTCAAGCAACTGCGCGGCGAGTTGTTCACCACCAGCCAGAGCCGATTCTCTTAACCGCTGCTCCAGATTTTGGTCATACTGTTGGATGAATTTGGTAATCTGGTCTAAACATTCAGCTTGTTGTTGATTGAGTTGCTCAGACAGGGCAGGAATGATTACGGGACGACCAATTACCACTTGCAGATAATCTTCTAAATCAGTCAGAGTCGGGAAGGCTCTTAACAAGTTGGCTTTGACCGACTCTTGTTTCTCTAAAGATAGTTCCCAAGTGTTGAGGGAGAGGAATTGGTCAATCCGTTGTTGGTAGTCAGTTAGTCCTGCCTCATAATCGACTTTTAATTGATTGCGAAGCGTGGGAGCAATATTATCTCTAATATTGATTAGTTGGTTCCACACAAGTGGTGCTAAATCAATTGGGCAAACCCAATCGCCAGTATCAGGAGACATCCACTCTTGTACAGATGAGATTTCTTGACGTAATTGAGCAGCAGCTTCATCCAGCTTTTTGAATACTTTAACACCCCGCAATCCGACTTCGGAATTAGTAACTTTCATCAGGTCAGATTCCGATTCAGATACTTTTGATTTCAGGACATCCGCCCATTTGGGAGCAGCACTTTTAGTACTATTTTTCAGTTGAATACGGAAGCGAATGCGGGTTTTATTGAGTTTTGAGAAGTTCAATCGTTCAATTGTGGCATCAGTTAAAAAAGTTTCAGTTTGGGGAGAAGCGATCGCTTGTACCATGTTCAATTAACTCACTACTAATTTTCAATTTCATCAGAGCGTAGCGTTTTTACAGGGCAATATAATAAAAGGCGTTCATACTGTTATTGGTGTGAACACCTTTTATTGCCTAGAGGTAACAATCAAACGACGACCCAATAAATACCTTGGTTGCGAACCATGTAAGATTGTCCTTTAATCTTTGCGGTTCCCAACTCGGAACTATTCTGAAGTCGTTGAATGTTCCTGATAGTTCGATAAACTATCTTGGTTGAACCATTGTTTTGTAACTTGATGGGTCGTTTGATGATGGGTGGTTTAGCTATAGACATGACTTAAAATAACTGAAGCTGTTGTGAATTATCCTGCACCACGGGTTTGCTATAAACCATACCTTCGACTTCGTAACAACGAATTATCAGCTTGTTGCGATTTAGTCGTAAACTAGCTTTTTTCTTTTGATTTGGCAGCGGTGAAAAGAGAAACTGTGGATGTTGGATAGTGCCTGAATCACCCAAATATCGATAAAATGTACCGTCAACTTGGTATACTTTTGATGAACTTAACAGCGTCGGATTATACACTCTAATCAAATTTATTGCCATCTGATTTATCCTGAATACAAACGAGTTTTTCTCATGCCGAGTAATGCTCCCGCAAAATTACTGCTAGCAAAAAGGGGATTATTCTTATCGTCGTGGTTTTGGCTGTGAGATTGATTGTTGCTCCAAAATACCGCTGACTCTACTTTCGGGTAATACAGTAATTGGACGGCATTTTGGAGGTGTGCCCGGCTCTTCCCTATCACGACACCAGGGCAAATCCGCACTGGCTCTCATCAGAATCAGAATACTTGGTATGGATGCAATTAGAGCTAACAGAAATGCTCGAAGTAGCACCCACGCCCAAGTACAATAATTGAGTGAGGGGAAGTCTGTTTGTGTTTTCATGATGTTTTTTGAGCTTTAAGCGCTAACCTTTTTCTTTGGTTCAGATAATCTGGATGTACCATTAGATGAACGAGGTGTTTGAGAAAGAGGTGCGCTCACTGTGCCAAAGGGAGTGCGAATTTCTAAATCTGCATCTAATTCTTGTTGGAGAATTGTTAATCGTGCCAGATGCAAGTCGATTTCGGCTAATATTTTTGCTTCTATCTCTTGTTTTGAAAGTAGACGAACCTGAGTTTCTGGCAGTTGTACTACTTGTCCAGAGCTTTCATTAATTAATATTGTGTAGTACCAACCTTCACTCTGCTTTTGAGTCGAGTAGTTGATACCAATAATTCTCCCTTGTTGGGTGCTTTGACCTATAGCAAAAAGAGGTTGCTTCCATGTACGTGGCATCGTGATCGTGGATTGCATGATTATTTCCCCTCGCTTTGATTAATTGTGAGTAGTGGAATAACAGCACAAGTTAGCTGTAGATAAAACTTGAGCAACTGATGAAGTGCGATACGATCGCTCAAGCCCTATTTACAACCAACTAAAACACCATAGAAGCCGCCGTTTTCGTAACAGCCAAAGCCTGTTTACTGATTTCTCGCCAGTTCGATTCTTCGCCGTAGGATGTCATAATTAACTCAGACCCAACCCACACCCTACAGAACAGTACAGCTTCATCTGTCCCTGGCTGTGGTTGTAGTGTCACGGGAGAATAAAGTTGTTCTGGTGTAAGACTGGCAATAGCAGCTAATAACCCTTTGGCAAACTGAGTATCGTGCCCGGATTCTAGGATGTATGTTCGCTCAGCCTGAATTGTAGCTAGCAGCTTGTGGACTTCCTTGCCCCGCCGTTCACACTTCTCGAATCGCAATTCTCGCAGATATCCAGTCAAGGCAGTAGCAGCAACAGCCTGCGGTTCTGAATTCGATAGTGTGTACCACATATAACCGTTGTGACGATTGCAGTAAATCTTGCAATTGCCAGCATCATTGTGGAGTCCCAGTTTCGGCTTATTGATTGAAGCGACTAACTGCTTGAGCAATTCTTCTTGGCGCATTAAAGCAGCAAGTAATTCTGATGTTTCTTGAGGGTTCATTTATTTGATACCAATGCATTTTCACATTCGCCTTGGCGCAGCCTTATTAGAGTTATTGTTTTTAGATGTGGTTAATACTTTGTACTATTTATCACTCTTTGAAAAGATGTGCGGTTGCTCCTTCTATCCAAAGGAGCATCTCCTAGGATGTTAGTTGCTTTATGCTTTCTGTTGGCAGTGTAAAGTAGAATTTCCACAAAGCCTCATCCTGTCCTAGAGATGAGGCTTTTACTGATGTCTGTAACAAGCTGCTCCAAGAATTAACCACCTTTAGCTGAAGAAATATTTGAGCGGTTGTTCAATTTGTTTGCCAAGCAGTTGAAGTATAACTTGCAACCTTATAACAAGTTATACTCCCACTTCTTCTACCTAAACAAGTGTTAATTAAGATGTTATATGCTATATGATAGCTTTATAGTACATAACAACTTTTAGCCTCGTCTCACCTTGATGACGAGGTTTTTGTTTTGGAAGCAGAATAAACCATATTGAGGTAAGAGAGTTGTTTTTCCTAACTCCTCCCCAATGTCGCAAGAAAAGCTTGATGGTTTAAAAGTTGTTGTAGCGTGTGTCATAATAAAAGTCTATACATACGTTATTTTTTGTGCGATCGCTTTACAGTTATCAAAGCTGACAAGCGATTGCTTTTGTTTTCTGAACCAGCGACCATCTGAAGAATTAGTTCTAGCTGGCGTATTACCGAAGCAACTAATTCTGATGTTTCTTGCGGGGTCATTTGTTTGATACCAATGTATTTCACCTTCGCATTGGCGCAGCCTCAGCAATCAGGGTTGTTGTTCTTAGATTTGGTGATCTACGCTGCCTTTAAGAATTTATAATTCCGCTGGATAGTTGTATTATTTATTACTATCTGAAGCTATTCTCTGCTGTTTACTCTATCCAGCGGAACATTTATTAAACTGCTAATTGCTTTATATTAGCTGCATATTTAGATTACCATAAGCCTCATCCCTGGAGATGAGGCTTTTACTTCTGTATAGAATGAACTGCTCTAAAAGTTAACTGATTTTGTCTCAAGAAATATTTGAGCAGTTGTTAAACTTGTTTGCTCAGTAAATGAAGTGTAATTTGTAACCTCACAATCGGTTAACTCGTCATTGATTCTGCCCAAGGAAGCATTAGTTAGAATGCTATGTGCTATACTTTAGCTTGATAGTAGATGTTTAACATATTAGCCTTGTCTCACCTTGATGACGAGGTTTTTGTTTTTGAAGCGGAACAAACCGCTTTGTAAATCATCTACCGGCGTTGCATAAATGCGGGATGAATCGGCGCTTGAAACCATTATCAGACAGACTGCTACATGCTATATAATAGCTTGATAGTACATAAACAACTTTTAGCCTTGTCTCATCTTGATGACGAGGTTTTCATTTTTGAAGCGAAATAAATCGCTTTGTAAATCATCTCATTTGATTTTGGGTGAATAGTTGAATGCGTGAAACGCTGTTGCATACATGATGCAAATGAGTATTATTGGAGATACTCATTTGATATTATTCAAGAAGTTAAATAGTCAAGGTAATTATTGGTTTGGGCATTCGGTGATCGCAATTAGATTAGAATCTATGCGATCACCTTTGCTTTTTATTTCATTCTCAATACTCACTCGGCAGCATCAACACCTTCTGTGCTAGATACAGCGTGATTTCAGGCAGTGGAAAGTCAGTGTATGGGATTGACTGGCGTAGTACCTCAATATCTGTGTCTTCTTCACATATCAGAGTACTTGACTTGTTCTCCACCACCAACCGCCACACCTGAAAATCTCGCAGCCGAGGATTAGACTGAAGCTGGTGTTGATAAGAGCCAATCGCATCCAGCAGCCAGTAACATTGGGTTATTTGGGCTAAATGTTTCACTCCCTC
>NZ_JACXXN010000075.1 GCF_014904695.1 Nostoc sp. MG11
TCGCCATTTAAACGGTTGCTTAGGGTTCATCTCTGTAGCATTTAAATCTTTAAGGAGAATATACTACCTGCTTAACACCTGTTTTTGCAACACAACCCTATTGCCTTAGAAAGTGGTTTGGTAGCACAGCTAGCAAGATATGGTGAAGCAGTTAATAAAGATGCACAGGCTATTAAATGGGCTATAAGAGGAATTGACATTATCAGAGAAACCAAGCAAAATTTCACTTTACCTGTGCTTGCTGAGAAGATAGTACCACAGATGGTACTAGAGGGTCGTTATGCTGAGGCTTTAGACCTTGCGTTAGAAACAGGAACTGTTCTTATTGGAATTAACAAACATAGACAAGATGGTGGAGAAACTTTAAATTTCGATTTCAATCCAGAAACTTTTCTTGGTGAAAAACCTAACAAGCTATGGCAGCAGGCAGAACAACATGCCGCAGTAATGGCACTGATACCAATCGCTTTCCACTTAAGTACAGTCTTAGTTAATCAGCCAACTGTTGCTTATGAGCAGGGAACAGCAGTTGCAGCAATATGTCGTCAAATTGGTGTTACATCCGTTGAGCAAGACTGGACTACAGTAGCAAGATTATTTGAGAATATCTATTCAAACAAAGCATCTTTCAGTGACCTAGTAAATCTTGGAAATACTTTTGTTTCTAAAGGTGAGAACGCATTTCTAGATGTGCTTTGGACTATAAGTTACTTGGGTGCATCACTGCAAAGTGATGTCAAGCTCGAAAATGCTCTAATAGTACTTCTGTATATTATGCGCCGTATGCATCTTTCTCTCAAACCCTCTTCACCAACCTATCAGCGTATTGCTCTACCCTTTCTCTCAACCTATTGGATAACTAAGTTTGAGAAAATGCGGTTCCGCTTTCGTTCACCTCAGATGATAGAAGAAAAATTAACTGAAGCAAACACCTTTTTCGCTGATCAGCAAGCACAAGCAATCTTTAAGACAGTTTCATTCGGATTGGGTGTTGCTATTCCATCAGAGTTTTCATCCTGGCTTCAGATCAGCCATTAAAGCGACAAGATTATGCTTAAAGTAAAGGGGATAAACTTTCTCAATACCTGGATTACATCTTCACCAATAACGTTATTGGTGGCGAGTCTACCTCGTAATTGGTAATGGTGTGCGATGCAGTAGCACTGTTACTTCTGCTACTGAAAGAATGAGTTTTATAGCTAAAAATCTGAAAACTCCATGCTGAGTTTAGCCTGCACTAATCTGGTTAATCTGTTTTCATCAATGCTTGCAACTAGGCTAGTAATTTCTCTATACGAGCTTTTTTCTTAGGGTCATCCCAAACCTTAGCTTTTTTAAGTTGCCGGAAAGTTTCATCGGCACGCTGTTGAAGAGATGAAGACTCTGCAATAGATGATGAATCGGGTTCTGACTGCTGCCGCCACTCTTTAATCTTCTGCTTGATTTCGTTTAATGATAATTTATTGGCAACGGCCACACTTAGCAGTTCTTTTCTCTTCTCCTCATTTGTTAAGAGTGAGATCGCTTTAGCTTTGCTAGCTTCCAATTTTCCAGAGCGCAATACCTCTAAGATGTCACTTGGCAGGTTGAGTAATGGGAGGCGGTTACTGATGAACGAATCAAGTTTTATATTACCCAAAGAGGTGAAAACCTCTTGCACAACCTGGATTACATCTTCACCAATAACGTTATTGGTGGCGAGTCTACCTCGTAATTGGTTTTGTATGCGATGCAGTAGCACTGACACTTCGGCTACTGGCAGATTGAGTTTCATGGATAAAAGTCTCAAAACTCCATCAGCTGACTCTAGGTCAGTCAACCCAGAACGAGCAAAATTTTCAATTAAAGCAATCTCCAGAGCTTCTTGTTCGCTAAGTTGTTTGACAACTACAGGGACTTCTACCAGCTTCAGAATATGAGCAGCTCTGTAACGCTTTGCCCCGGCTACAACTTCATGCTTGTCACTGCCAGAGATGGGGCGAACTAGGAGTGGTGCAAGAATTCCGTTTTTTCTGGCAGTAGCAACAATTTTTTCAACTTCTTCAGGATCGATGTAATATCTTAGCTCCTCGGATGGCAGAACAATCGAGTTTAAAGGCATGGATACTGTGGTTTGTTGTCCATCGTCCCTAAAAATAAAATCCTCTACCAATCGTCTACTTTTTGCCATTGGCTACCTCAAAGGCTTCAGTAAACAGTGCCTCAAAGTCCTGAGCAGCGCGTTTGGCTGTTGCTCCACCCAATCCCCAAACAGTAGTTCCTTGCCCTGGGGCATCAGCAATCACCTGAAGGTCAAATAACATTGACTTTAGCAAAGGAAACCCTGTGTTTTTGGCATCTAAAGCTCTTTGAGCATCCTTGAGTAACACAGTTCCTTTCTTAGCCTGATTTAAAAATAAACCTACATTCGGCATCCCACTCGCAATTCTCTTGCTTGACGCAAAATCCTTACCGTTTTTGATGTACTGTGCATATCTAGCCCGGCTGGCTTACAAGGCACTAGAGCTAGATCACATCTGGATAAAATTGCTTTTGTTGTCTCGCTAAGACTACCAGGGCCATCCACAACCACAGCTGCATACTGTTCTGCCAGGGTCGGAAGTTCGTCAAAAAGGTCGTCCGGGTCTATCATCGTTTTACAAGGTAACTTTAAATCTTTCATCCAGTTCGTGCTGCTTTGCTGCGCGTCGGCATCTACAACAATCACCGTTCCACGCTGGCTCAACCAGTATGCAAGATGCCCAGCTACTGTAGTTTTTCCCGCGCCCCCCTTTTGATTCGTTAACCCAATGATCATGATTTTTTTGAGCTTTGTGCAAAATGTACCACTAAAAATAATGCTTTCTTATGACTCAACCTTCACTGCCCTAACCCCAACTCGAAAGCGCTGGTATTACCTCTGAACAGTATTTTGAATTTACCCCAGAAAAGTTGGAACTGAGTGACGGATATCTCGGCTATGGTGGACAAGACCAGCTTGGGTTTCATGATTGCTGTACTCACCAACATGGGGTTATTATCAGCAATTCGGCATACAAGCTTGTCACTGTGGCTAGAAGCCCTTGACCGTTGTATACGGGAAAAACTGGCAACTGTCAACGCTGACCCAGAAGTAGCTGAAGCGATGTTAAATCGATTTAATCGGGCTATGGCAGACCTAACAGCGGTGATAGAGTATCTTGAAAAATAAGATAATTAAACGCGTACTACGAATAATTAGAAATACAATAAAGTCTGCGATACTTTATTATTCCAACTGCGGTTTCATTTCATAAATCGATTCCATGAAGTGTCAATAACTTCCGGCTCAACTCAAGTTATTTTTAAGAAAAACAATGAATGTTGAACAGAATGTCTTAGAAGTTTCAGGAGTAGAAATTACCAAAACTCTCTTAGTAGATTTGCAAAAACTCTCCTCTTACTCTGGAGAACCAGTAGCAGCGGTCTATGCAGACAACCTACTGCGTACTATGCGGTTCATGCGTGATAAATTACCTTTTGACCCCTATACAGAAGTGGTAATGGCGCTCCATGACGCACTGGCATTTCAAAACCGATGGATTGACTACAAAGCCAGTCAGTACAAGGGAGTTTATGACTTACTTACATCTCTAGTGAATCAAGAAACACTCAATAATTCGTCAGTTGAAGACTCTATTTTAACTCTAGAAAACTTAGGCTTTGATACCCTACCTTTCGGGGGAAGCATTGACAATAGTCTAGATACAAATTCAGACGAGGAATAATACAGGATGGAGGATGAATCTATTCTGAAACACTTTTTAGACACCTCAGTTCTACGTTCTCTACTACTGGGTACGCAAGCCTATAAACAGTATTTAGAGTCTCAATTTACTGACCAACCGCTTTATATCTCTAACTATGTTCAGATGGAGATGAAGCGCAGTTATCTGATTAATCTTATTTCCTTTTACTTTGTGCTGCGCCTAGAAACTATCAACAATATTGGAGATGCGATTGCTCTGTGGAGCAATAGATTTAAGACTAGCGAACTCAAAGCGATTTTACAGCTTATCCCCCAACTTTTTAGCACACATCAATTCAACTTTAGCAGTTCCGATGATAAAGAAAAAGCTCTTTCTGTTTTAGCAATTTATATCAAACGTTTTGAACTTCTACTCAGAAAAAAGTTTAACAACACGAATACTGATTCTACCGCCTGCGCCCGCGCCATTGTCCCGCTTACCCTTGATTTTAAAAATCCGGCAGAAGGATTAAAGCAGTTTGCCGATGAATTTGGAGATGTAGAAACTTGTCGGAGCAAATGTCAAATTGATCAGTTTCTATTAGTGCAGTACCGTGACGAAATTGAGCAACTAGTCGAACAAGCTGACCAACTACCCAAAAACTCAAATACTAGGGGATTTATCAATATTGCCAGGAACCTAAAAGAAATATTGGCTCAAGGAGCAGCAGCCTGTAACTGCAAGCGCTGTGAAAAGATTGGAGATGCTGTCATTGCTCTAAATGCACCCCGAAATATGCAATTAGAACATACTGACAATTCATTTGGCTATTTATGTCCCCCAATTAATCAACCTCATTACAAGCATCCTCCAGAAACTCAGATAGTTACTAATACATAACTATGAAGTGCAAACAGACAGTTTAGTTTTAAATGCCCATTGCTCATAGAGGGCATAGAGCCGAGATCCCTGCTAATTCGGAAATAAAGCCTGAAAAGCCTTGCCAATTCTAGGTTTGAAAGATTTAGGAACTTGTGTAAATTGCAGTTTCAAAGGTTGAGGGATATTTGGCATCAAGGGTACATAATCGCTGTAACCCTTGAAATATCTGGTGTTTAAGGACGTTTAGCAAGAGTGCGATCGCCTCCGGCGGGCGGTTACGCCATCGCGACTTTTGTGGGCATATTTGCGCTCTTAATTTTAGCTTTTACCAACTTTCGATGATTGAATAGTTTCAGTAGTCATGTCCGAAACCCCTAAAAAATCAATGTTACTCTGCTATCAAATGCCAACTTTCACCCAAATGTTGATATTTGATAGCGTAAAAAACGGATTTATTAGTAATTGTGTACTAAATTGAGTCTTCCTGTATTTGTTTAAAACTAGAGTGAATGAATAAGCTGAAAGCTATACATAGCAGGAGTTTTCAGCCTCTATTTCCGAATTAGCAGGGATCTCGGCTCTATGCCAAATACGGCTGCTGCTTGCTATCTTAATCAAGAGTGTGATCACTCACTCTTGTATGTGGCAAGAGTCGAATGGCACGCTTGTTAAGCTCAAGGGTAGGCAGCAAGGGTGCAAAGGAGAATTTCTATTTCTTCGGTTCGTATGCCTCAAACTTCTTCTTTCTCCTCTACACAAACGCACCCTTACTGCCGAGAGCGATTTTCCTTATCAAGCGTGCCATTCTGGCAAGAGCCTACATTTTAATCAAACTATGGAGATGCAGGGACGACTTTGAGACTAGGAGCAGAATAGATGGAGACAAACACCGCATCTTCCGCTCCCTCATTGACTGCTCCATGAACCTGCAATGGTTCGGCAACATCAATCTGTCCAGCGGAAATAATTTTCTTGTGTCCGTTGCCAAGATAGTAGGTCAATTCTCCCCTAAGCACGATCCAGGTATCTTGTCCGTCGGGATGAGTATGTGCAAACACTTCTTGACCTGGACGTACACCCCAGACAGCAATGCTGGAATTTGGCGTGATGACTATTTCCGTAACAGTTGCTTTGTCTGGCGAAAAACGAACCAATTGTTCAACATTAAATGTGCGCTGCCTAGGGGCGGTAATGGTATCACTCATGCTCATCTCTATCAAAAATGCCTCGGATTAACTACTACTTAGAAAAGCCTTAGTATAAAAAACCAATTTATACTTTTATTCTTGATTTATACTTTTATTCTTTAGCTTGCTACTGTAAGTAATAATACTAAAATCAGCAAATCTATCTAAAGACATAATTTATTTTGCCAAAAGATAGTTACCAGCAATGTATTTATTAAGCGAAAAGGGATATCATCACTTACTTTGCCACTAGGAGGATAAATCTGCAAACCCACTATTTGGATGACTATAGACTTTCAAAAGGTGAGGCAGAGAATAGATACGATTACTGCCCAGATTGAGAAGGTCTTAATGAAGTACCACACTCCAGAGGAAATTTTCAATTTGAAACAAGATTACTCTATTAGTCATTCTGGAGATAATCGTCTACAGTTATACACAAAAATCGGTAAGCCAGATGATAAGGAAATAGTAATTAGATGATCTAAAGTCCAAGGCTAACCGTTCTTTGATGTAGAAGTGATCGCCCTACCTAAGTTGACATAATTCAAGTGCTATGAAGCTGGCGTAGTCTTGCCCATTGTCTACAAGTATCTTTTACAAGTTGTCTGTCTTCGTTAGCCAAAAGCCTCTCTGATTTCCCAGATGCTAATATCTGAGCTACTTTTACCGCTTTTGTATATGACACCCCATACTTGACTAGCTGGGTGTAGAACAATGGCTCATTCTCTACAGACATTAAAAGTTTACGCTGCATAAGCAATTCATGGTGTCACTATGAAATTTTTGACATTATGACATTAAGAGATTATATTTATTTTCCCGCTTTGGCAAGCTCGACCCTTATTCAAGTTCTTTTACAAGAAGTTTAAAGCGCTTATGCTTTCTGTGTTGTGTTGACCACTTCTGGCGCTTGGGGTTTGTTATCCAGTTGAAGTTTTTCATGTTACAAAAATTAGGAATTTTTGCAGTGGGGATTTCCTTAAGTAGCTTAGGTACAGCCTGCCTTCTCTACGAGACGCTCCTTTGTAACTTGGCTTTTGAGTAAGGGTGCGGCATCACACGTTTACATATTCAACGCCTCATCAATATTAGTAGTTCACCACAACAAGGGGAGGAACAGGATGACAGCCACAAACAAGTGCGTTTTCAAATGGTAATAATCAGCCGAACTATGCCAGATCATTAATGATGCACGCTCTTTGACCAAGACTAGCCGTCGGACATGGTTGCTAACTGCTGCACAGGAAAAATTGGAGCGAGAAGGACGGCTATAGTTAACTCAATATTATGACATGACTAGGTTCATTTAGACACAAGTATTTATAATCGTCACCCTGTATTTAGTCTTGGCATTAGAAAGCGGTACAGAATTAAAAGTACTATCTTAACTCGACTTTATCCAATTAAGCCGCATAAACAGCAATATCTCTCAAGCGCTCGAATAAAGCACGAGGGACTTTTACTATTTCAGTGGCTTCAGGTGATATTGAAAAAGTACTAGCCCATAAAAACCGACGTACCAAGGCAAGTGCATCAGAGAAGGTAGGTAAAGATTTGGAGTACCAAATCGTTTGTCGGACATTCCAAGAAAAATCGGCTTGTAAATGCTCAGCCAAGATAGTGACCAGAGAGAATAATGCCAACACAGTAGGAGTTGTGCGAGCAATTGCCAAATCTGCCCACTGTCGTTGGGTTTCCATTCCTAAATGCGCTCTAGCTTCTTCAAAAGTCACTTCCATTTGCCAACGGTCTACAAACCATTGCAAAATTTGTGTAGGAGAGTACACTTGATTGGTAGATAGCAGAGCCTGAGATTTAAATTTCTCTAGTGGGTCGCGCACCAACACCCAACGAATAGGTACAATGGGCAGACCTGTGTGATACCAAACTGCGGTTCCTGTACAAATTTCTACTGAGCGCTGATTTTCACTGTACCAACGTTTAAGTGTCAGCAATTGCCAGTGAGTTTCGGGATTCACTAATACTTGTTCCAAGTTGGGCAATCTTGCTCCTTTGAGTCGTGGTCGTCCCATCTGACGTGGTTGGCTTGGCGGTGCTGGTTCGTACAATGCCGCATCTAACCGCAAGCGAGTAATCATGTGTATTGGCAAGCGACGCTGACTAACTGCTGCAAGCAGTTCCAACGCGGCAAAGCTACTGTCTGTTACCACCACTAATTCCCGTTTTGGTAACCAGCGTTTTACCTGTACCATCATCTGTCTTGCCCAATCAGTCAGTGTTTTATGCCGACATTTATACTGCTGGTTATAGCGTTCAGATGGAGCCAACACTGTAAAAAAAGGTAATGCCCACACCCGTGATGCCCAAGGAATTTCTACCAATAACATCATACTTAACCATCGCAAGCCGCTGACTTTGACACAGTTACTGTGACTTGAGCGCACTGGGTCGCGATAAATACCTTTAGCTTTAATTTTCTCCCCTTTGCGACGTTCGATTGTATCGTCTATTCCTATAACTATTGGTTGCTCTGGTTCAAAAATCGTGACTAACATCTTTACCAAAGTGCTGCTCGCTGCCAAACTTGACCACTTTGCACGGTTCAAAACTCGATGATAATTTTGAAAATGCTTTTCCTGTGTTAATCCCATCACTCCCAATATTGAAGTCACGGTGCGTTTTCCTGTTGCCAGAATTGCTCCTATAATCATGACTTGAGCTTGATGCCACACACTTTTTGAAAACAACTCTGCAAACGGTAGTATGATGCTGGCAATTTCCACAGGAAGTTTGAGATTCACAATATAGATGCTTTCAGGGTTGATTGCCAGCTTACCCGTTCCCGTCCTCAAAGTTAAGTATCAGTACTCAGTCATTATTTTCTTTCGTCACTGCAAATGGATAAAGTCAAGCTTAAGTACTGTTTTAATACTAAAATAGTACCGATTCAATTCAAAAAAGATACAAAATGACAATTCGTCAGCTATTAAGCCACTGGTTGAAAACTGGGAAAATGTCAATTGATTTTCCACAGAAGAAACTTTCCAAAATAAGTTTCAGTAGCCTTTAATCCATATAGCGTCAACTTTTAATGTTAGTTGAGGAAATAGAAAAAATACTTCATACAGAATTAGTCAAGTACGGTGTGAAATACGAGAAAGCAGGAAAAGTAGCTCGGATATTAGCATCTAGACAACCAGACGAGCTTTTGACACAAGAAGAAATACAACTTAGCAAGGAGGTTTGCCAACAATGGTTAAAACAGCGCCAGCGCATGGCTGTAATTGAAGAAGCTATAGACGGCGAAGGGATTAGAAGTAAGTCTTGGCAAAATAAGTACAATGTTACTTTGGAATTAAAAGACTTCCTTAGTTTGCTACTTTGTGACCCTAAAACTCCAATATTCTCTTATTCTATTAGTTCCATACTACGTGCCTGATGAAGTTAGATCATTATAAATTAGTTTGTTCCCTATGGATATTTAAGTAACAACTTAGATATCCTTATCATTTCTGTAAAAAAGAATTAATCCGCTTTATACGTTGACGTTGTTTCGACCACTCGTTGAATTTTTTACCAAACCCCGTCGCAACATGAAAACCAAGCGGATGCGACTTCATGACAAACTTTTTTCTCGTAAACGCTCCATTATTGAGACTATTAACGACCAACTCAAAAACATTTCTCAGATTGAACACTCTCGGCATCGCAGCCCAGTCAATTTTTGTGTTAATGTTCTGTGCGGCTTAATCGCTTATTGTCACCAACCTAAGAAACCTAGCCTTCAACTTGAGTGGCTTTTACCTTCTTATCTTTAACCCGAACTCAGGTTCCTTTAGATGACGAATGTCTAAACGGTTGTTGCTTGCGTGGTATGCCAATTTGAGGCTAAAGTACGAATTGCCTGAAGTTCTGATGGTGAAATACGTTCTAGGTTACGCAAAATTTGAGTCATACGTGGCTGATTTTTGAGCTTGTCGTAATGACGAGCAAGGAAGTCCCAATAAAAAAAGTTAAAAGGACAAGCATTTTCAGTAGTGCGCTCGCGGGGATTGTAAATACAATTGCGACAGTAGTCGCTCATGTTATTGATGTAGTTAGCAGAAGCAGCATAAGGTTTAGAAGCGATTATTCCACCGTCAGCAAACTGCCCCATACCAATGACATTGGTTTGCATCACCCAATCGTAGCCATCAATAAAAGCAGCATGAAACCAGTCTTCAATTTCTTGAGGGGAGATACCTGCAATCAAAGCAAAGTTGTTCAACACCATCAACCGCTGAATATGATGAGCATAACCTATTTGTTTAACCTGAGTTAGAATTTGGTGCAGACAATTCATCTGTGTATCGCCAGTCCAATAAAAAGCAGGCAGTGGATGAGTATGGTTAAACCAGTTACTTGATGAATATTCATCATCTAAGTAAACATAAACACCGTGCATATACTCTCGCCAACCAAGTACCTGACGGATAAAGCCTTCAATGCTGTTTAGCTCCCAGTTACTGCTGTTGTCTAAATATGCTTGTTCTGCTGCTTGAACAACTTCCAAGGGATGAAGCAATCCAATGTTGAGATAGGGAGAAAGCATGGCATGCCACATTGTCTGTTCTCCTGTCACCATTGCATCCTGGTATGGCCCGAATGAAGACAAACGTGTTTCGATAAAAAACTCAAGTACCTGTAGCGCTTGCTGTCGCGTCACTCCCCAACGAAATGGCTCTAGTTGCCAGTAAGAATGATTGTCCTCAAATGCCTCAGATTGCTTAAGAAAGTTAATCACATCTTGTGTAATCGAGTCTGGTTCAAACCATAAGGCTTCAGGTAAGGTTAGCTTGCCCTTGGGTGGTTTACGATTCTCCCGATCAAAGTTCCATTGTCCGCCAACAGGTAGATTCTCCTCCATGAGAATGTTGAAGCGCTGTCGTCCCTGGCGGTAAAAATCCTCCATAATTAAGCGTTTGCGCCCACCTGCCCAGTCAATGAACTCTTGATCGCTCCAGATAAAACGGTTACTGGGTGTAAAGGTGACTTGAATTGTCAGGTTGAGCTTTTGAATCAATACAGCAAAAAGGCGATCTGTTGGAGTCATCACGCGCAGTTCTGTAATCTGGTACTGCCCAATCCACTCAAGTAAAGGTGTGTTGAAGTCTAATGCTTGAGTGTACGTAACTGGCCAACCGTGAGATCGAAGTTCCTCAGCAAAGTGACGCATTGCTGACCAGACTAGTACCAATTTTTACAGATGGTAAGGAAGTTGCCCTGCATGAGCAAGAGATTCAATAAAAATCACAGGAGTCTGTTGGTGTATATGCATACAACTTTGTAGTGCTGACTGCCCAGCCCAAAGTTGATCGCCGAGAACCCAAATACCAATAGTCATGCTCTTGTCTCAAACTACCATGCATTAATAACGTGACGACAAAACGCCGTTTGATTAAGCTTAACGCTATTATTACAAGCTGTTACAAAGACTTTCTCAATCAACGACAAGTAGATAAAAAGCCGAAGGCTAGTGCTAACGTACTATAGTGATGTAGATTTATTAAAATCAAGTTAAATCAGAAATTCAAGAGAGAATAGTCGCTTCTGCCGTTTGGTAAAGATGTGTGATGCTTCAACAGAGGCAGTAGATGAGGAAAATAGTTCACGTAGATATGGACGCTTTCTACGCATCAGTAGAACAGCGGGACAACCCTAGCTACCGAGGCAAACCGCTAGTAGTCGGTGGTAGTCCGAACCAACGAGGCGTGGTAGCAGCTGCCAGTTATGAAGCTCGTAAATTTGGTATTCACTCTGCGATGCCTTCAGTAACGGCGATCGCTCGTTGTCCCGAACTTATCTTTGTCAGACCGAGGTTTAATGTCTACCGAGAGATTTCCGCCACAATCCACACAATCTTCAAACGCTACACTGAATTGGTCGAAGGGGTTGCACTCGATGAAGCCTACTTAGATGTTACTGAGAATAAGCAAAATATTACCTACGCTTCTACGATTGCAAGACACATTAAAACTGCAATTTTACAAGAAACGGAGTTAACGGCAACTGCGGGTGTCTCGATTAACAAGTTTCTTTCAAAAATGGCATCAGGGCAAAACAAGCCGAATGGACTAACCGTGATTTTACCAGAGCAAGCGATCGCATTTGTAGAGCAACTGCCGATTGAGAAGTTTCACGGTATTGGAGAGGTGACAGCGGCTAAGATGCACTCTCTGGGTATTCATACTGGCGCAGAATTAAAGAGGCGATCACTCTTGGAGTTAACACACCACTTTGGTTCATTGGGTCATTATTACTATAAGATTGCTAGGGCAGAAGATGACCGCCCAGTTGAGCCGAATCGGGTTCGGAAATCAATAGGTGCAGAAACCTCATTTGCACAAGACTTAAGGGACATTAGTCAGATGTTGCAAGAACTCGAACAGATTGCTCAAATAGTGGAGCAGCGGTTAGAGCAGCATGAAATGCGAGGACGCACATTAACTCTGAAAGTTAAGTTCTCTGACTATCAGCAGTTAACCCGCAGTAAGACAATGCTTGCTCCCATTAGTGAACTCTCTAGGATTTTTGAGATAGCCAAAGGACTGTTTGAGTCGATTGAACTGGAGAATCGTAGTATCAGATTGTTGGGGATTTCCTTGTCTAACCTTGATAATCAAAAACAATCTCAAGCGATTCAATTGCCATTATTTCAGAATGCAGGTATTGTATTTTAGCGTAGGCTACGCCCGGCGCAGGCATTGCGCTGTTTAAATACTGACTCACCCACGACAAAAATCATCAACCCTCAACTCGCGCCACACATCGGACGGTTGCCACCCGGAGTTACCCACAGAGCGGAGGGGGCGATAGTGTTCAGAAATGTATTCGGATTCGGAAACATAGTCTTCAATGTACACAGGTGCATTTGGTTCAATCACTGTTTCAGGAATATTTAAATTCTCAGGCATCTCAATGGGTTCAGTCGGTGGTAGGGTTACTTCTGTTTTCTTGCGAACTGTGTTAGGGTTTTTTTTGATGAGTCGTTTCATATCTATAGGAATCATTCGGCTTTCCACAAAGAACGGATATCCCAGAATACGAGAACTTATCAACGAATCAGAGACATTTTGCCAGAAAGTTGTATGGGCGTGGATTGCTTTTTAGGGACAAAAGCCAGTTTGATTTGGCATTGATACAACTCGACCTCTGTACCCCCCAATCACCCATTCAAGTAATAGTTGCTCAAAACGACCTTTTTTTCTTCTCTGTATACAAAGGCGAAAATGAGAATTTGATTGTCTCTTAGGTTGCGATCGCTACCATTGAGCAGTGCCAATAACTTTATATATTCTATTGAGATGAATAACTCATTGCCTTGCTAAAACGATTTATTTACTTTTCCCTGACTTGGAAAAAATCTTTAATTATTTTTTAATATTTCCATTAGGTGATGCCCTCAAACCCTCACAGCCCCTTATTACTCAAGATACAAATTAACTATTTCCTCTCAAGTATCTTTAGGTAGAACTTATAAATTTATAGAATTCGTAGGATTTTAAACGGAAACTTATTTTAGTTGATGTAGTTTCAAAATAAGACTTATATTATCTGTTGAACAATGCCAAGTAATTACTTTATATCAGTACAAGAGAGAGAAAAAATATTTTGCACAGAACTGGTTAAGTACGGTGTGGAGTATGAAAAAGCGGTTATAGCAGCTAAAATTGTAGCTTCTGGGCAAGGGGATGAGCATTTATCACCCTCAGAGATAGAAATCGTTAAAGATGCTTGCAAAAAGTGGTCAGAACAGAATCAGCGCTTAAAGCGTTTGAAAGCTGTTGTAAATCAAATTTAGTTTAAGTTGACAACAAGTTTCATGCAGTACCCAGGAAGCAATAGGAACAATCAGCCCAATTTGATCAGCATAATAAATAGTTAGACATCAATAACAAGGTGTTCGACTATGAGAGTTATTGAAACAGAGCGTTTAGTTCTTCGTCGGCTAACAGTTGAAGATAGTGAGTTCATTCTTGAGATATTGAATGACCCTTTGTGGTTGCGCTTTATTGGTGATAAAGGTGTAAGAACTCTTGATGATGCTCGTGAATATATTTTGAAGAATCCGGTTGCTATGTATGAACGTCTCGGCTTCGGGCTGTATTTGGTTGAGCTAAAGGGGAAGAGCGTCTCGATTGGAATTTGCGGTTTGATAAAAAGAGATTCCTTGGAGTATGTGGATGTTGGGTTTGCCTTTCTTTCTAAGTTCCGGGGAAAAGGATACGCCTATGAATCTGCTTCTGCTGTTATGATGTATGGGAGAAGAACCTTCGGCTTAACTCGTATTGTCGCTATCACTACACCGGACAATTATGGTTCAGCAAAGCTGCTCAAAAAACTAGGACTAAGCTTTGAGCGAATGATTAAACTATCTGATGATAGTAAAAGTGTTAGTTTGTTCATTTCTAATGTCTAATAATTGCGGTGCAGCTAATTGAAGAAGGTCGCTCGTGCTGAGTTCGAGTTTTTAGCAACCTCTGAGCGCAGCCGCTATGCCGCGAATTTCAGTTGCCGTCGTAAGCATTTTACAAGCTCATTGGTGACTGCAATTGTGTGTCTGAATTATCTCCCAATTCTTGTTGTAATTGGGATAGTTGATTTTCTAACGCTTCAGCAATCTGAATGAGATTCGATTCTTGGGCTATTTTTAGCTTCATGGCAAGACCATCTGGCAGCCAAGAAGCTAAATGGCTGAAATTCTTCCACTCTCAATTTGACGATTTTGGACTATGAGTCATACTAAAAAAAGGCTCATAATTCCAGCGATCGCTAACTATATTTCCCAACAACCATTGATTAAGGAGATAGTTTCAACTGGGTTGACATCATTCGTGAAAACTTATTAGTAAGGAGGTGAAGTCATGAACCAGTCTCAGGGGGAAGACAAAAATAAATTCCTTTACCCTCGTGGTCGCTACTACGGACAAGTTAGACCAGAAAACTTGGCTGTGTTGCAAAAATAGGTGCCTAAGCAAGTGTTATATTCTTTCAAGAGACTGAAATGCTACAGAGATGAACCCAAAACAACCATTTAAATGGC
>NZ_JACXXN010000076.1 GCF_014904695.1 Nostoc sp. MG11
GGCTTAAGGTTTAATCTAATAGCTGGTTTGTACAACTATGAACTTCGTCTGCCCAAAACCGAATCTGTTTAACTGACTTTTGCAAGAGGTCTATTGTGCTTTGGCAGTTCGAGGCGATGTTAAGGCATTTGCAGGGCGGACACTCACCAATGATTCGACAATCCTGCGCGCACGACGGCGGGAGCATTCGCGTAAGCCCGAACAGTTTTTTGAACTTGTAGACAAACTGTGTCCAGACATAAGCAAGCTGGAGATGTTCGCACGCGAGTCTAGAGTTGGCTGGGATTGTTGGGGTGATGAGGCTCTGAAGTTTGATCAGCCTGTTGAGGGACGTGATGGAGATACTCCGTTAAGTGCTTAATTAGAGCTAATTTAAGCACTTAAAGTGTACTGAACCTAGAAAACTAAATATTAAATTCTTCAATGCTAATTTTCTGGCAGATTGTCAGTTGTAGAGGACTGGTATATTTGACGCAATTCATCGACTGTATTTGCTGTTTTTATCCCATTTCTCACTGCTCTTAATAGTTCAACGTCTTCCAACGATGAAATTTCTGGCACTAGGTTTAATGCTTCAGGGCCAAACTTGAGTTCCAAGCCTAATTTTATTGCTTCTACCAATTCTTCCATTCGGGCAATTCGCTCAAATGATGTCACGTACTGCATACGTTGTTCTGCCTCTAATTGTTCTACTTCCCGTTGAAATTCTCGCTCTAAATCTAATGGTAGCGTCAACATCCAGTCAATAAAAGCCAAGAGGTTGATAACAGCCTCACGTTCAAACCCCTGCTCGTATAGCCGACGTACTAAAGCCAGTTTTGATTGCTTTCTTTGTAACCTATCACTCAAGGTTTGCATTGCAGCCAAGTGAGCCATTACCACTGTAGCGAATGGATTACGACTGGCTTCTAGCTCTCTCAACCTTTGTTGATAGTCTAGCAGCTTGATCACAGGAAACTGAAAATCAACTGTACAGCCAAACAATTCATAACCAAATTGATTTGGTCGCCAGTTTATATTGTCATCTCCCAGTACCGCACATGATGCAACAGAGCGATCGTAACGGTCAAATATTCGATAGTTGTATACAAACATACGTTTCGGAAAATCGCTTTCTTCTTGGCTTTGGACTTCGACATGGATCAATAGCCAAGATTCTTCACCCCCAATGCGGTAAATTTTCACCAATTTGTCAATTAATCGCTTTCCTAACTCCGCATCTCTGACTACCTGTTGTAGCTCCTGATCAAGAAACACAAAACCACGACTCCAATCAATTTCTCTATATGCTTGCGGAAAAAAGAATTGTATGAAGTCTTCAAAATACAACTGTAGTATCTGCTTCCACGGTGAATCATATTCCGTTTGAGGTGTTTTATTAGTCATACTCAACTGTTCAATTTCAAGTTAAAAAGAAAGAGAGAAGTAATCATGCCAACAAACATAGAATGGACAGACTTAACAGATAATATCATCCGTGCCAAAGTCGGCGGTTGGTGGTGTCAAAAAATCTCAGAGGGGTGTAAAAATTGCTATAGCGAAAAGCTGAATCAAAATTCTTTCTTTGGCGGAAACAAGCAACCATACTCTGGGCAACCACCAGAGCTAGTGTTAGATACAGAAGCTATTCGGAAATGGGGATTCCAAAGGAAACCTAAAAAGCATTTCGTTTCTTCAATGACCGATGTTTTTGGTGAGTGGGTTCCGCGTTTTTGGCAACATGAGATGCTAGGCGGAATGTTCGCTGCTCCCGATCAAATATTTCAGATTCTCACCAAACGCCCAGAAATTATGCTGTCATCTATGAATGAATGGCTCTCTAATCATGGGCTAGAGGAATTACCTTCTAATATTTGGCCAGGAACTTCGATTGAGAATCGCCGCACTTTAGAAGAACGTAGTCAATTTCTTGCTCAGATTCCGGCTTTAACTAGGTTTTGGTCAGTTGAACCATTGCTAGAAGATTTAGGCGATATCACTCAATACTTGAATGATGTTCAGTTAGTCATTATTGGTGGTGAGTCTGGCCCAAATTCCAGACCATGCCACATCGAATGGCTCGAATCAATTGTCCAACAATGTCACGCAGCTAAAACATCTGTGTTTGTGAAGCAGTTGGGGGCGAATGCAATATTTGGGGGACAGCGATTTAAAACCCGCGACAAGAAGGGAGGAGACATTGAAGAGTTTCCACAAGAATTACAGATTAGAGAATTTCCTTTTTCTATACATGAGTAAAAGCAAATCCCCCGCCTGTTAGAAACAATGCGAGGGAAAAATAAACTGTAGATTTTAGCAAGGTGCAGATTAGAAATATGAGTTTACATCATGAGTTGCTACAAAGTTGCCGGAGGTGTTTATGAGCAAAGTTATAGCAGGTAAATCTCTCAGTACGCATTATACACCAGTATCCAATGCTTTAATCCGTAACTCCGAAATAGATGATGGCACATTCAGATTAATTTGCTGGATGACATCACACACCCAAGGCTGGGAGGTGAATTTCAACAGCATTAAAAACTCATTGGGTTATGGTCGAGACAAATTACGCAAGATTCTCAAAACTGCGGAAATCCAAAATTATTTAGTCAGAAGAAAAATTCGCACTGAAGCGGGGTTATTTGATTTTGAGTATCACATTTTCAAGGATACCAATTCAGCGATCGCTTTTCGAGAATCCTTGCCACCTGTTGAATTGACCAGTGACTTGTTTTTAGGGGATGGCGCAACCAGGGGGGCCAAAACCGGAGGTGGTCGAACCAGAGGTGGTGAATCAACCCCTCTATTAGAAGAACAATATAGAGAAAACCAAAAAGAAGAAAAACATACTCAATTTGCTCCCCAAACCCAAGAATCGTGTGTGTGTGAAACTGAACAGCTAAATCTTGAAGAACCAACTCCAGAAAAACCAAGTTTAGAAGAATCAACCCCAGAAGAACCAACTCCACAACAACCCACTTCGTTGTTAAAAAATTCCGAGTCTTCGCAACAAACCGATAATCCCTCAAGAGGATCAACTATTGCGGCGGGGTCGTTCGATAACGAATTTGCCGCAAAAAACTGCCAGCCTTATTGCGATAGTCGTGTTGTCAATACGGTTAATCAAGAGGTTATGAAGGCTGGCAGTTTTTCAGGTCTAGGCTCCGATAAATCCGAACAAGCGAATAAGCCGCAACTAACCTGTCCCTACAAGACAGCCCGGAACGTGAAAGAACTGATTGATGCTTGGTTAACAGACCCAACTGCTATGAGTGATGATTCTCTACCACTGCTTGTCAGAGAAACAATCAAGTGGAATTGCTGGGTTTTACCTTGGCGCAATGGAGAGCGAAAGCTGAATAACTTGTATCAGAACTTCAACCCGATAGTCGTGGACTTCCTAGCGCAAGAACTAGCCACGAAATCGAAACTCTCGGCACAACTCGAAATTACTCATGCGATCGCAGTCATGAACACCTGGGAGAAAACCAAGGGTGGGTGGACGAACCTGATGCAGCGCTATAACCAAGCATTGCAAACAGAAAAACAGCCCCTACCCCAACTGCATACTGTTACGGCAAAAAGACCAAGTAACACCACTAGCATCACGCTCGAAGATGCTTTAGCACAAGACCGAATGCGCCGTCAGCAAGAGCAATCCATTCGGGTTCGATCCAATGGGTATCAGCACAGCCCACAAATGCTGGAGCTAAAGGCAAAACTTCAAGCCAAAGCAAATGAGCCAAAAGTTCCGAGCAACACCAGACCATCTTCCACGAATTTGCGAGAAGTTGAAGGGCAGTTAAAATTAGCACTAAGAGCATGATTATGCACCCTAATCAAGACAATGTAGTTTCTTTTGCCCCTGACCGAAATCAAGTCAACTTGCCTCCACAAAATATCGAAGCTGAAGAAGCTATTTTGGGCGGGATTATGCTTGACCCAGAAGCGATAACTAGAATCAGCGATCGCCTAAGCGTTGAAGCTTTTTACATCAGCGCCCATAAAGATATCTATCAAGCCGCAGTCCGACTCCATGCTACATACCAACCTACAGATTTACTAAGCGTCACCGCATGGTTGGCTGACCACAATTTGCTAAACCGCATTGGTGGCAGAAACAAGTTAGCGACTCTGATAGACCGCACTGTATCAGCCGTCAACATCGATTCTTTAGCTGATCTGGTGATGGAGAAATATCGACGGCGGCAGTTAATTAAAGCTGGGAACGAAGTTGTCAAACTCGCTTACGAAACAGAAACTGAACTACCGCTTGTACTAAACCTTGCTGAGGCGGAAGTTTTCACCGTTACCCAAAATCAAAGCGATGAACGCTGCAAGGTTTTCTCAGCGCAAGACATGGGCATTGAACTTTTTCAAAAGTTGGAGATGGGGAATATGGCAGGTGACAGAGTTGGCTGGTATGACCTCGAAAATATCACCGGTGGCATTTATCCCAGCAGCTTAGTTGTAGTAGCAGCTGAGTCGCACATGGGGAAAACTCACTTTATGATTTCTTACGCTTACGAAATCATGACCAAACTTGGCTTGCCTGTTCTTTATGTAACTCCAGAAATGGACAAGAATCAACTCAATGCCCGAATGCTAGCCCGGATCACAGGCGTAGACGCTTCTATGATTCAAACCAATACTCAATGTTACTGGGAGCAAATAGCACAAGGTATAGGACAGATGGTGGAACTGCCTTGGAAGGTTTACGAGCATTCCTCCCCTACAACCACAATGATTGCTTCTGCTGTGCGCCGTGCTATTGCCGAATTTGGTGGTTCTATTGGTGCTGTGTTTATTGATTACTTGCAACAGATTCCTCTGAAGTCAGGCGGGAACATGGCTTTTGAAGTCGGCAAGATTACCCGCCAGATTCGGGACATTGCCAAGTCTCACAAAATCCCTGTTTTCTTGGGCTGTCAAATCAATCGGGGGAATCAAACAACGGCTGATAAACGCCCCAATCGTCATCTGTTACGTAATTCTGGTGAAATCTTTGAGGTTTGCGACCAGTTAATCATGCTTTACCGCGATGCCGTGTATACGAAAGACCCCAGCGATCGCACTATCGAGTTGATTGTTGAGAAAAACCGCCTTTACGGTAAGCTCGGCACTGCAACAATGTTGTGCGATTTATCGACCTCGAAATTTTTGAACTTGGCAAGATAATTTGATGCAATGAACTTTTTTAAAGTTTTAGAGGTCGATATATGAAAGCGCTATCCGTTCGTCAGCCTTGGGCATGGGAAATTATTTACTCCATCAAAAACATAGAAAATCGTGGCTGGCCCATCAATTACCGAGGTGATATTCTCATCCATGCAGCGAAAAAGTGTACCAAGAAGGAATATGAAATCGCCTCTATCTTCTTTCAAAGCATGGGTGTGTCTATCCCAGAGTTAAAAATGCTCCGTCGCGGCCAAGTCATCGGTATTGTCACAATAGTAGATTGCAAGTTCTCACAAGTTGCGTCTGGTTGGGGGATGCCTCTTCAGTACCATTGGAAGCTGGAGAATCCGCGAGAGATTACACCGATTCCTTACATTGGGCGGTTGGGGATTTTTGAAGTACCCGATGATTTGGTCATGGAGGTGGCTGCATGACTAAAACAGTCCCAAGCCATACGCTACTTCCAAAGCCAAAATCAGTAATAGTTGAGTTATCTGCAACACCCGAAAAATTCTTAGAGAAAGGGGTCAAAGCCTCACACGGGGAATCAGTCGGTTGTCTTTATCAGTACCTCGAAGCTAAAAAGCTACTTGATGGGAAGACTGTTTCTTATCCCCGTGTGATTGGTGAACGTGACCCGAATAATCCCTTTCATTGGCGATGGGCATTCAATTGGAAAGAGAAGATAAACGGGGCATGGAAAGGCAAAAGTATAGGTTCAATTCCTCCTGGCGCTGTTCCAATGATTCGGACACTGCAACAAGAGAGGGCAACACGAGAGAATATCATCGCCTTTATCAAAAAAGCGAAATCCAAAAAGTCATCACCAAAATTAGATGTCTGCAAAAATTTTGATAACACAAAAATAAAACCAGTTCTTCCAAATGATGCACCGATCGCTGTTGTGCTATTCGCGGGTGGCGGTGGGATTGAAGCGGGGATGGTGCAAGCCGGGATTCGTCCGGTCATTGCAGTAGAGTTTGACCCAACTAAACCAGAACTAAGTCGGGCGATCGCCAAAACTCATCACCACAACTTCAGCGAATACGGGTGTAGAGTCGTCCAACTAACAGTACAAGAAGTAGCACAGTCAGAATTCATAGGTTTTCCCCGCCGCCCCGATTACCTCCATGCCTCCCCAGTGTGCGCCAACTTCAGCCAAGCTCATACAGCTAAAGCGGGTAAGGGTGGCGAAACTACCGATGACCTGACGGCAGCGATCGCAGTGGCTGAAACTATCGGACAGTTACAGCCACGGGTGTTCACACTGGAAAATGTACCACGCTATCAGAACAGTCAGAGTTTCAGTATTATTCTGTCAGCTTTGGAGCAAGAGGGATATCTGGTTGATTACAGCGTAGTCAATATGGCTGACTTTGGACTGCCCCAGGCGCGGCGGCGGTTAGTTCTGATTGCAAGTAAGGGTTCTCAGGTTGGACTACCAAGGGAGAGTGAATCTTGTGGTTGGTATGAGGTGATCGCCCATCTTATTCCCACAATGCCCGATTCCCAATTACTGCCCAAACAACAGCAAGCGGTAGAACAATTTCTGGCGACGGGCGTACCCACACCATTGCTACTAGAGAGAGTTGGAGGGCGCAACGGACTGAAGTACAAGCCTGGGCATTTACCTTGCAACACTATTCTGCGTAGCAGTTTCACCGACCACAAGGGCTGCAACCGCAACAAGTTCGCTGACATCTGGTTGCCTGATGGTACGGTCAAATCTTTGTCTATTCAGGGCGCGGCAGTTTTACAGGGGTTTCCTGATTGGTACGAATTCCCCAGCGAGACGGCAACGGCGGGGTCAGTCATCGGCTATTCTGTCCCTCCTTCTTTCGCCAGCCAATTATTCATGTCTATACAAAGTATCTTACAAGGAGCCTCAGTATGACTAATCTTGTCCACGACTTAGAACAGTGCTGGTACATCTCTCCACCCTGGGGTAAAGATATTCCGCCAATCACCATCAGCCTACTGGAGAGAGTCTACCTCACCACCACCAAATCATTCGGCTACTGCTGTGGAGTTGAATGGTTGCAGGATGATTGGAGCTATGCTGTTGCCATTGATAATGAAGTGATTTATGTGCCAGCATTACAACTTCGTGGCACAGGAAAATTAGAATTAGGCATAAACAAGCCCGTATTTACATTAGGACAAAGAGTAGTGTTTCGCTGTAATCAAGATGTCAGCAAACTTCGTATTGTCCAAGGCATTCATTTGATAGACGACTTTTGGACTTATACCGTCGAGTGGGCATCTCCATCGCTGACCGAATGCGATGGCAAGCTTTGTACATCAGGCGATCGCAGGGCTTGGGTTACAGATACCGACTTAGTGAGGGTGTAGTGTGACTATCTATACGGCGTACTACACTGGGACTATTAAGGGCGAGGCTGTTTCCATCTCGCTCTATCCACCAAAAGGCTTTCAAGGCAGGCATCTACCGTTGTTCGCTCCTACTCCTGAATTGCTCAAATGGTGGAAATCGTCAGCGAAAGATACCACCGCGCAGCAAGAGTACAAGCGCCAGTTCCGTGAGATTCTAAACTCCCGGCAACAGCTGATTGATCTGTGGGTACGCAAACAACGCTCAGCGAGTGCAGATATTACGCTGTGTTGCTTCGAGAAATCTGGCGACTTCTGTCATCGGCATCAGGTGGGCGAAGAAGTAGTACAGACGTATCTACCAGAATATTGGGGCGGGGAAATTAACGCTGCTCAAAAACCTCAATTGACTATAATCCCAGGCGGTAAGGCAATTTATCCACCTCAAGTCAAAAGTCTGATCGAAAAATGCCACGAGTCCGGCTTTCCTGTGCAGTGCGTGAGCCTAGAGTGCGGCTACTACCGAGTATCTCTGCATGGCGAAGATTTTGGGGATTGGTCTGAACTGGGGATTTTGGGTGTTCTGTCGGGGTTACAACAGGAGTTCTATCGGGGCGGCTGCCGGGGGTTGGCGGCGGCGATGTCAGACTGAGGGTGGAGTGTCTTTTGGGGGTGAGGGTGCTAATAGATCAGCAACGGCGCTCACTTCATGCAAATCCCCCGATTTCTTAGCTCCTAGTCACATTATCTTCTAGAACAAATCTCGCAACAATTCCAAATTTTTACGAAAAGTAACTGTATTAAAATGCTCTAGTCCTAAACTTCGTTCTGCAATTCCCACTGCTTTTACATACATAGTCTCAGCTTCTCTATACCTTTGTTGGGATTTGTAAAGTACCGCCAGGTTGTTATAAGTGCTAGCGATATTAGGATGCTCGTCTCCTAATGTCTGTTTAAAAAGTTCCACGACTTTTTCATACAAACGTTCAGCTTGGTTGTAGTGTCCAAGGCTACGATAAATTTCAGCTAGATTGCCAAGGGTAAAAGCTACATCTGGATGTTCTTCTCCTAGTATAAATATTTTCAATTCCAGAGCTTGTTCATATAACCGTTTCGCTTCGGTGTAGCGTTTAGTGACATAGTAAAGTGACGCTAAATTGTTAAGCCCAGTAGCTACATCTGGATGTTCGTCTCCTAGTATGCATCTATACAGTTCTATAGCTTGTTGATACAACAGTTCGGCTTCGGTATAGCACCCAATAACACGATATAGTTCTGCTAAGTTATTAAGACTGGTAGCTACCAAAGGATGTTTTTCTCCTAGCAGTTCTTTACAAATCTCTAAAGCTTGGTTAAACAACGGCTCGGCTTCGGCATAACGTCCAGTAGCTTTGTAGAGTTTAGCTAAATTTCCAAGGCTGGTGGCTACATCTAGATGTTTTTCCCCTAGTAACTCTTTGCAAAGCTTTAAAGCTTGCTCGTACAAGGGTTCAGCTTCAGTATAACGTCCAATGTCAAAGTAGAGTTCAGCCAGATTGTTGAGACTGCTAGCGACATCGGGGTGTTTTTCTCCCAATATCTGTTTTCTTAGTGTCAGTGCTTTCTGGCATAAAGGTTCGGCTTCAATATAGCGCCCAGTTGCTTGGTAAAGTCCAGCTAGGTTGTTAAGAATAGTAGCTACTGAAGAATGTTTTTCTCCCAGCAGTCGTTGATAAAGCTCTAAAGCTTGCTTATACAAGGGTTCGGCTTCAATATAGCGCCCAGTTGCTTGGTAAAGTCCAGCTAGGTTGTTAAGAATAGTAGCTACTAAAGGATGTTTTTCTCCCAGCAGTCGTTGATAAAGCTCTAAAGCTTGCTTATACAAGGGTTCGGCTTCAATATAGTGCCCAGTTGCTTGGTAAAGTTCAGCTAGGTTGTTAAGAATAGTAGCTACTAAAGGATGTTTTTTTTCTAAGCGGGATTCTAGTACTGATAAGCATTGCTCATACCAAGATGCTGCTAGAGCATACAAACCTTGCCCCCGATAAAAATTACCTAAACCAATAAAAGGCCAAATCAAATCTTCATCGCTGACTATATTAATTAAATCTTGCGCTACTTCGGCTAGATGCGGTATTGCATCTTTTACTAATTTAATGTTCTCTTTAGTTGGTGAATTAGGGATTTCCCGGGCAATTTCTATAAATGTTTTTACAAAAGCCTGTTTCAAATCATCAGCTTGTTCTGAGGCTGATAACTTGTATTTTAAAAACTCCCGGATTAAAGGATGAATTTTGATTTTATAGTTCCCATCTGTGTCTTCTATCCCTTGAATCAAATGACGCTCATATAGTTGTTCATTTGCTGTATCAGCATTACTCGAAACCCATTGAAGTAATTCAACAGTTGATTTTACCCATTCCCATAAAAAAATCTCTGGTGCAAATAAACCCAGCAGCATAGCAACATTTTGTGCTGTCTCTTCCAGTTCCAGCCAACTTAACTCAAATGCTGCTAATATCCCTCGCTGCGCTGTACTTAGTGTCTTTTGTAATTTTTGCTGTTCTACGTTGAGCGCTTCATCCTTAATTAATTGCTGCTCCTTTAGCCGCTGCAACATTTTTGCTATAGTCCAATTGGGGGGTTTTTTCGTTATATACCGCCCTACCAATTCCAAGCCTAAAGGTAAGTACCCCAAGTATTTACATAACTCTTTGGCTGTTTCTAATTCCCGTTTGACTTTCGTTTCACCCACTAACACTGTTAGCAACTGCAAAGCTTCTTGTGGTGACAGTACATGTAAGGGTATCTCATAAATATTTGAGTCTAAATTTCGTTTTCGCGTTGTCATCAGCACACGAAAACGATTACCACTCGGCAATAACTCTCGGCAAATTCCTAATTCTGTAACATCGTCTAGAACTACCAAAACTAAGCCTTCTGACGGTCGCCAGTTTCGCCAACACCAACTTACTTGTTGAGTAAGACTCAGTGGATTTCCCTGAAAGTCCTGCTGTGGTATTGACAATTCCATCTGCTCACTAGCAAACTGCACAACTTGCGATGCTAGATTTGATTCTCTAGCACTTAACCAACAGACACCTCCTGGATAATCTGCTTCATATCTTCGTGCATACTGTATTGCTAATTCTGTTTTGCCCACTCCTCCCATACCTGATACAGCAGATATTGCTACTACACCTGATTTTGGCAACCTTTCACTTAATATCTTTAGTTCATGCTCTCGCCCTACAAAATTGGCAGAACCTTGAAATACAATATTATTTGGAGGATTTAACTTTGTCCTTTCCCCAAAGGACGACTCCGGTCAATGATTATATATCGTATTGTAGCCTTGATAAATTGTCCCTAAATTGTTATTGGCGTTATTCTGTTGCGCTTCTCCACCATACACATTTTGGACGTTCTGTCCTTTGATCTGTCCAATATTTATCTCTTGTTGAATCTCCGTAGCTAATTTTTCTACTTCTTGAGCAAAATTTGGGTCAGATTTCATTGCCTCTTGTAAGTAACCAACTACCTTATTTAAATCTGCTGAAGATCCTTTTTCTACCTCTACAAAAGCTGTTGCTGCCTCTTGCTGACCTCGTAGCTTGTGCCAAATTTTGTCGCGTAGCACTTTTATCTTGGCTAAGGTTGCTTCTGTAGCTTTCTCAATTGTCGTTTCAGATACCTTGGTTAAAACAAGAGTTGCGATCGCACCAGCAGTTAGTGGCTCCATCTACTACTTACCTCATTGAGCAGCATATTTTACTTAATATACACTGCTTTTCTAAGCAATTCCGTAATCGAGTACTAAAATTAGCAACGCTATCATAACTATCAAGTGGCAGATGAAGGCGCTCCCTTTCCCTGCAAGCAATCTGCACCCATACAACAAACAGTAAAATCTGTCGGATTTGGTTCTAACTTACTGTATTCTGGAATATCCTACCCTGTGTAACCCGAATGAATCCTATAGAGATGCGCCAACTCATCAAAAAAATTGAAAAACCAGTTCGCAAAAAAATAGAAGTAATCCCGCCCCCAGAAGACAAAATTGTTCAACCTGAGATCCAAGTTCCTGAACCCCTAGTTGAGTTAGAACCAGTAGTTGAACCCACACTACCCGCATACATCGAAATACCTGAATCTGCTGCATACATCCCTGAATATCGTCCTCTGCGCTCCGTAGGTAACTCTGGCTGGCAGGTGTCTGATGTATGGCGCGATATCCGCGTGGATGACTTTTGCGGGTAAGCTAGCATTAAGTTATACAGCGAACTAAAGTAATTAGCTTTAACAAATAGTAGAGCTATAATTTTTATTATTCCTATGCAAAATAAAAATATGTAGTAAGTTTTTATCTATATACTGCAAGCTTGTTGGCGATTTTTTGTAGCAAAAATCTAGTAAGTTCAAATGAAGGTGTGCTTTAAATATTTAGGTAAATATTGATATTTATATAGTATAAATAATTACTAAAGCATAGGAATGTGGTTTCACTGCCCAGACAGCCCAATCACTAAAAAATGACACCTCTGTTCTGAAATAGTGGCAATTGAATTACTTGGGTTTGCTTGGCATTATCTAAATTAGACAAGGAAATGCCCAGTAACCTAATACTGCGGTTCTCTGGGTCAATCGACTCAAACAGTGCTTTGGCTATCTCAAAAATCCTAGAAAGTTCGCTAATGGGAGCAAGCATTGTCTTACTGCGGGTTAACTGCTGATAGTCAGAGAACTTAACTTTCAGAGTTAATGTGCGTCCTCGCGTTTCATGCTGCTCTAACCGTTGCTCGACAATTTGGGCAATCTGTTCGAGTTCCTGCAACATTTCACTATGGTCACTTAAATCTCTAGCAAATGAGGTTTCTGCACCAATGGACTTACGAACCCGATTAGCCTCAACTGGGCGGTCATCTTCTGCTCTGGCAATCTTATAGTAGTATTGCCCTGCTTTACCAAAGTGGTGTGTTAACTCCAAGAGTGATCGTTCCTTCAAATCTGCGCCAGTATGAATACCCAGAGAGTGCATCTTAGCGGCTGTCACCTCTCCAATACCGTGAAACTTCTCAATCGGCAGTTGCTCTACAAATGCGATCGCTTTTTACTTTTATACCAAAGTTGCGATCGCTGTTTGTTGCAGTTCCACAGTCTTCACTTGAAGAATCCCACGGTTAGAGCCGGGGGGAGTATCAACGCTTATGTAACAAAAGTTCCAACAGGTTTTTTACAAATTGATGGTTTGATGGATAAACAAGGCTGTTATTATGTGGCTGTTCCCCAGCTAGTTGATGTTGAGTTCGTCCCACCTTTCTAGAAGCGTAAAGCAGATAGAAGCTTTGATAAATACGGGTTTTTCGTCCCACGTAACTCTTGATTTTACCAAGCTGAAAACCAGTCTCTTTAGGTACTGACAATGACAGTACCCTTACCGCAGTCAAATCTATTACCGAGCATTTGACCATTCCTGAGCTACTTGGCGGGGTCAAGAGTTACGACTATCTGACTCCCGGCTGGGAGAATGTAGAGATTGTTGCAGATGTGGTGATCGCAACTCCAGTACAAATGTACAACCTCGCCTCCTAACGGTGGCAACCGGGAGTTGTCGCGGACAATTGAAAATTAGGGGAGTTTGGTGTCGGTGCGCTGTGGGGGGCAGAAAGTTTAAACAGGGGAGAAGAAGGCGATTTTTATCTCTGCACTGTAATTGAAAATACATTAGTTATTAACAAAAAATTGCCTTCATTACTTAAATATCAGCTTTCGGGTAAATAAACTTATTCCCCATGAGATACTAGCTTGTAAGTGTCAAGCAAATACCAGCCTAGTATCTATGAGTTTGGCTTCCCTATCTTCAAGTAATAATTCTCTAAATCAGCACAATCAAGTCAGTCAAACAATTTTAATAATTGAAGATGATCCAATTATCCGTAATCTCCTTCTAGAAACTATTGAAGCGTCAGGTTTTAATGTCATAAGTGCTCCCAATGGACTACTTGGGATAGAGAAAGCAAAAAAATACCTACCAGACTTGATAATTTGCGATATTCTAATGCCAGATTTAGATGGTTACACTGTTCTAACTAAACTGCGCCAAGACCCCTTGAGTGCAATTATTCCTTTCATTTTTCTAACTTGCAGCAATCATCAATTAGCTATACGTAAAGGCATGGAATTGGGAGCAAATGACTATCTTACTAAACCTTGTGAGCTTCAAGATTTATTTGCAGCTATCAATGTTCGGTTAGAAAAGCAAGCTATTCTTAAGCAATGGTATACTAATAACCCAAGTCAAGTTTCTCAAACATCAGCTTCATTGATTAATTCAGAATCTATCTATCCTTCAATTATTCAATTAAAAGAAGTTTTTGATTTTATTGAAGCCAACTATCACCAAGGTATTAGTTTATCTGATGTAGCCCTTGCAGTTGGTTATTCATCGGCTTATTTATCCAGCTTAATAGTAAAAGAAACTAAAATGACGGTAAATACTTGGATTCTCAAGCGCCGAATGGTAGCAGCACAACTTTTACTTAAGGATAGCAACCAAAGTATAAAAAGCATTGCTACAGCACTAGGTTATCAAACCGCAAGTCACTTCTCCCGACACTTTCGTCAATACTATAATATCTGTCCACTTCAATGGAGAACTAATTATCAAAAACATAATTAAACGCAAGAATTCAGTACCCAGGAGTCAGAAGTCAGAATTTATGTTTGTCCAGAGCAGTTTTGAGTATTGGAATTTTATAAAGAAATTTTAAAATCTCTATAAGAGATTTCAACCCTATCTGGGGCTTTCTACATTGTCAAACTACCTACAACCCTTAATGCACATAGTTTTTCTGCGATTATTGTGAATCACCGTTCAATTACCCTGCCTAGTGATTGACCGATGTTGATCTGCTCTCAAGCTGCAACATTTGTATTTTTCCCTTGGTTGGCATTCACTTTCACAGATACTTCTGACTCTACTTCCAAACAGCGGACTAATTCCCTAACTACATCGGTCGCTGGTCTTCCGGTCATTGCACAGTAGTTCTCAAGTCTCTTCTTCTCCTCTAGGGCGAGATTTACTGTAATTCTT
>NZ_JACXXN010000077.1 GCF_014904695.1 Nostoc sp. MG11
ATTTGGCTTAAGGTTTAATCTAATAGCTGGTTTGTACAACTATGAACTTCGTCTGCCCAAAACCGAATCTGTTTAACTGACTTTTGCAAGAGGTCTACTGACTAAATCACTGCCAAATTGTTGCCAATTTCAAGCAAGTTTTTGCTAAACCGTGTTTTTTTAAGGAGTTCAAAAATTTTTTGAAAAATTGAGGGGAGTCAGTGACCAAATCGTTGCCAAATTGAGACTGCTCGTGACTACATAGCGCCAAAATTTGACCAAGTAAAACTTAATATTTTTTCGATTGATGACGCACAATACGCCAACTTTGGCGGAAAGTTTTTCGAGTTATTTGCTATATTAAATGTCATCAGAAAGAATGAATAAAAACTTTGTTGAAGTCCAAGCCTCTCCAAAACTTTTTGACTCGTCATCAAACAGAAGTAAGTTTGGTGACGGTGATTAACTTGGACTTCAATAGGTACAGGAGTAGTGATTATTTGGTCTTCAGAGAAAATAAACAGAGTTTCTTGACCAGAGTAAGTAGATCTCGACTTGCAAATGGAGTTGGGATGCGATGCTAACAGCTGCTAATGTTTCTTCTGAAATGGCGGTAAACTACTTCGTCAAAAACTACTACCATCAGGGAAAATCGCGTTGGAGTGGTCAAGGGGCTGAAAAGTTGGGTTTGTCGGGTGCAATTGATAATGAGCAAGAGTTTTCTAATGTCATAGAAGGGCGATCGCCCCTGGGGACTGAGCAGCTAAATGCCAGAGTGCTGAAACCAAAGGAACGCAGGGCAGCGTTAGACTGTACATTTTCTGCACCTAAGAGCGTAAGCTTGATGGCGTTGGTGGGTGGAGACTCAAGATTAATTGCCGCACACCATCAGGCATTGAAAGAAGTGATAGCGTTGATAGAAAGACGTTATGCCTGTACCAGAGTTACAGATGACAACGGCAGGCACAGAGAAAATACAGGTAATTTGGTCGTAGCACAGTTTGACCACATCGAAAGTCGGGACTTAGATCCACATCTGCACACCCATTGTTTAGTCATGAATATGACCCAAACCAACGATGGTAAGTGGATGAGTCTGGTCAATGGTGAGATATTTGCGAACAAGAAATTCCTGGGGATGACATACCAAAGCTTTTTGGCGCGTGAAGTCCAGAAGTTGGGGTATGAGGTAGAGCAGCGTCAGCATGGACAATTTGATATCAAGGGCTTTAAGGAGGAAGACTTAGAAACCTTTTCTAAGCGACGACAGCAAATCATCGCCAAAGCTGGTGCTAATTCAACTTGGGCAGAACGAAATCAAGTCTGGGATAACACTCGTAAACGCAAGGAAAAGGTAACAGAGGATGAATTAAAATCACTGTGGTTTGAAGAAGCTGTGGCATTGGGTCTTACCTTTGTAAAGCCGAAAGAGCCAAAATCTCAACAAGCAGATGAATTGGTTGAGCAAAAAAGTCTGCTTGATGCGATTGCGCGAAGCGCAGTGCTGGAAGCGATCGCCCATTGTAGTGAGAGGAATGTAGCGTTTACACAAGAGGATTTGGAAAAATTCATCCTAGAGGAACGTTTAGCCACTGATCTTCGAGCGATTGAACCACTGATTAGAGAGCATCAAGAATTAATCGTTTTACCAGGGCTAGAGAGACAATACACTACATGGGCTGCGGTCAAACGAGAAATTGCTACTATTGGACTGATGTCTGATGGTCAAGGGAAATTTTACCCAATGTTACACCCGGAGGTAGCAGAGAGTTATCTAGAAAAAACCTCTCTCAACACCGGACAGCGCCGAGCAGTACAACTAGCTGCAACAACATCTGACCAATTCATAGCATGGCAGGGGGTAGCTGGTGCTGGAAAGACTTTCGCCCTCTCTCAATTGAAAACATTAGCCACTGATGCGGGATACACAATTAAGGGTTTTGCCCCCAGTTCAGCGGCCGCCAAGGTATTGAGTCAAGAGTTGGAAATTCAGTCGGAAACTGTTGCGAGATTGCTTGTAACTGAGCCACCACCAGAAGTAGAACCGAATCAAGTTTGGATTGTGGACGAAGCTGGTTTATTAAGTGCAAAGGATGCTTATGCGCTGCTACAACGGGCAACCCAGGAACAAGCTAGGGTAATCTTCGTGGGTGACACTCGGCAGATGTCAGCAGTCGAAGCAGGCAACCCGTTTAAATCCTTGCAACAGGCAGGAATTGAGACTGCATACATGAATGAGTCTTTAAGACAAAAAGACCCAGAACTGAAGCTAGCAGTAGATTTGATTGCCGATGGCAGAATAGAAGCGGGCTTTGAACGACTATCTGCTAACGGTTCTATACTTCAAATAGACAGTGAATCCAAAATAGAAGCTATAGCCAGTGATTATATGGCTGCGACACCCAATCAACGAGCTAAAACCCTGGTGCTGGCAGGAACCAACGCCGAAAGACTCTTGATTACCCAAGCCATTCGCTCGAAGCTCTTTGATGAAGGAACTTTAGGAAAAACTGCAACCATCACCCAACTACAAACTAAGAATTTATCAAAAGTACAGATGCGGTTTGCCCATAACTTTGAAATTGGGGATGTAGTCATGCCGACACGCGATTACAAACGGCGTGGACTTGCCAAGGGTCAACTGTATGAAGTGATAGGTCAAACTACTGACAAGTTGACACTCATTGGTGATGATGGCAAACATTTAGAAGTAGATACAGCCTTTGACAAAGCCGTATACAAACGTGCTGAGATTGAAATTGCGGTGGGAGATCGCCTGCAATGGAAGAAGAATGATCGCCAACTGTCAAGGCGCAATGGGCAAGAGTTTGTAGTCACAGCGATCGCTGCTGATCAAGCCTATATTAAGTATCTTGACAGTGATCGTAGCGAATCTATCAGCTTATCCCAAGCACAAAACCTAGACTATGCGCTTGTGAGTACGACATATAGTAGCCAGGGTAAGGCTGCGGATCGTGTGTTAATTTCCGCAGACTTCACTATTGGACAGGAGAGTTTTTATGTTGCTGCCAGCCGCGCCAGACATGAACTCTATATTTACACCGAAGATCCGACGCGGTTGGTGGAGCTAGCGCAAGAATCGAAAACTAAAGAGAACGCATTAGAGCTATTAAGGCAGCAAGTCAGGGAAAAGAAAGCAGAATTTCCCGAAGCTACGGCAATCTCTATCAATATAGATGTAGATGTAGCTCAAAGTCCAAAACCCAAACCGAAAGCTGCAAAACAGATGCCATGCCCAGCAGTTAAAGTTAAACAAACTGAAATAGGATCTGTTGGTGTACCAGACCGTAAGCAAGAGCCAGTAAACTTTTCAGCCCCCATCCTCAAAAGTCCTCCTCCAACAGTCGCTTTTTGGACACCTGACAAGACAGAAGCACCAAATCACATTGAAGCAAAACATTAGATCTCTTGCAAAAGTCCGAAAATTATTAGTGTCATTTTGACCAGAACATATGTGGAGGAAAGAATATCCGAGATGTTTCGCTCCGCTCAACATGACAATTTAAGCATTTATGCAAGAGGTCTATTGGTTGGAGTTGGTAGAAGAGAGTGCAATTCACCCAGACATAGCAAAGCTCAACTTCAAGACTCTCCAGTACGACATAGCAGAGGGGCAGCATGAAGCTTGGGGTCATTTACTGTACAGTGAAAAATTTGATGAAAAAACTCATCGGATTAATACAGGGGTACTGGTTAAAAAATGGCTAGACACTTACGCTCATTTGGATCATGGTGGTTGGTGGTGTGGTGCGGGGGTAGATCCGCGCTCGTTTCTTCATCTGAAGGCGGGGCAACAACCATCTACAAAGCTTTGGGGGTGCTTGAAACCAAATAACCCAAGAGCGAAAGCAGATAAACCAGGCAAGTTTATTAAGTATGAACACCCGCCACAAGTAGAAGGGAGCATTTTCTTGCTGGATGTTCCAGAACACATTGCAGACAAGATTTACAAAAAAGCAGGCGTCGAGACATCAGCAAGCGATCGCGCCAGTGGTTTTTGGTATTGTGTGTGGAAGCATAACATACCAATTACGATCACCGAAGGGGCCAAGAAAGCAGCTAGCCTACTAAGCCAGGGTCATGCAACGATTGGATTACCAGGAATTACTACTGGCTATCGCCGTGAAAAAACTGTGAGCGAGGATGGCACTATTGTTAAGGGAGATGCACATCTGCATCAAGAATTGGCGCCCTTTGCAACCAAAGGGCGCTCAATCAAGTTTTGTTTCGACTACGAAACTAAACTGGAGACGAAGCAAAATATTGAATCGGCTATATCTACAACAGGTGAACTGTTACACAAAGCAGGGGTATCGGTCAGCGTGGTGGATTTACCTGGCCCTGAGAAAGGGGCTGATGATTTCATCGTGGCACAAGGGGGACTGGCTTACGAAAAGCTCAGTGACCAAGCAATGAGATTGCCAGAGTGGAGACGCCTTTGTAGGGACATGAAGTATTCACGCACGCAAGAAGAACTACCTAAGCGAGTAACTCCTCAAGAACGACAGCAGAGATTGGAAGCTAAGGCTACTATGTCGCCTAATGCGATTGCGATGTTAGAGAAATTTAGAAAGCAGTTGAAACTATTAAGCGATGAAGATTTGGCGAAGCTGGATTTGTACATAGCAGATTATTTTAAGGAGCATGAAAACGAAGATGACCCCCAAACGCAAGGGTTGAGAGTTGTCAGGAAAGTATTGCGTGAACAGCAGGCTGAGATCCTGGAGAAATTGGAGAAGCACAAACCAGAAGATAAGAAAGAAGTTTTAAGTAGTCAGACAGAAATAAAAATAGCAGAAATGATTGAGAAAATGACTAATGAGGAGTTAGGTGATTTAGTGTTTGAAGTCATGAGTTATTTCAAGAAGCCCCATGAAGAAAATGACCCTCAACTTGAACGGATGAAGGTCATTCGTGGGGTGATGAAAAGTATGAAATCGAAAATTATTGAAAGAGTAGCAGACTACAAAGAAGAATTAGAGCAAGTAGAACAAATACGGTTGAGACATTAACGAGATATTCCCCTAGATTGCGCTTGAGACTCTGACTCGGAATAACTAAACTGTTCTGATTGCTGTGCTGCATCAAGCTTCTCAACTATAGGCTGCACTTTATCAAGCGCTTGCATTTGTTCTGGGGAAACCTCAGTAGACAAAGCGCCATCCTGAAGTACTGTAGCTCCGTTTTTAGCTTTAACTGTTACAGTTTTGCCTTGCTGCTGAAAGTCAAAACTTTTGCTGGTGTAACTTAAAGAACCGTCTGAATTTTTAGTACCCAAGTGCTTTAAAAGCGCTTTAACACTTTGATCTATCGCTTCGCTTTTAGCATTGCTGATAGACTTAGTAAACTCTTGGCGAGTATTTTGTATTTCTGTCTTAACGTTGCTAATCCCGTCATCAATGTTTTGTTTAACATCATTTACCGCAGAGTTCAAATTGCCTTTGAGGGTATCAGTCTGCGCTCGCACTTCTGACTTGAGGTTATCAACCCGTTGATTTAACTGAGTTTTTAAGTCTTCAATTTGGTTTTTGAGTTTTGTAGTTTCTGGCGTAATAGCATCCTTAACTTTGTCGACCCAATCCTTAACCGTATCTTTGACCTTTGACTCAATCTTACCTATCCAATTTTGAAGTTTGCTGTTTTGAGAGGGGGCTGGACGTTGTTGTTCAAGTTTTGACAATGCTTGTTGTGTTTTTTCTATAAGCTCTTGCTGTTTCTCCAGGGATTTTGCAAGCTCATCAACTTGGGCAGAAAGTTTAGCAATAGCCTCTGGAGTTTGTGATTCCTGGGACTGTACTTTTTGCTGTAACTCCTTTACTCGATCTACGAGAGCAGGTATGTTGTAAACTTGATACTTAACTTCTTCTCCCTCCTCTCGCTCAATTGGAACAACAGGTTTTTGAGCTTGAGTAATAGACTCAGATAATCCTAGCTTATCTACTTCCAGTTTTTGATTTTTAACTTGAAAAACTTTTTCTGAGCCAACCTTGATAACTATAGAGCCACGAGAATTTTTGGGATCAGATAATGCTTTATTTATAGCATCAACTGTCTCAGGTGTTATGGAATTTTTTATAGGCTCTTGACCAGGTGTCGCCTGATAGACTTTAGTAGGGCCAGTAAAAATGTGAACATCCTTACCTTCTCTATTACTTTCTTTTATCTTGAACTGAATTCTTTTGATTATTGAATCCAGGATATCTAGATAATCTTTTTGAATCTCCTTTGATTTTCCATCTTCAATCATTGTTTTCTCTCGCAAATAAAGAATTAATCAAGCTAGATGGGTTGACAAGAATTTCTGGGAAAGGAACATTACCCATCTTATTAAAAACTTCTTTTCCCTCAATTTCGATATAAACAAAATCTGAATCAAACATCAGGGTAATAGCATGGGGGGGTTCATTTGCTTCTGAAAGCTTATATCTGGTCAAAACACCATCAATCATGTCAATAACGGGATCAAATGAATCTTCAGAAGTATAAACCTCAACAATTCTCGGAACGTAATCATCGGGCAAGCAAGGATTATTCCAGTTATCGGCGACATTAATAATTTCAGAAGGATATTTGTCTGCTAATGCTGCTATATGAGCCGGGAGCTTATTGATTAAAATTCTTTCATGCTCAGAAATATACATAGTCAAACTCTCCATTAAATATCATTTGCTTCCTGCTTGATTCTATCTTTCTTGCTAAGCAAAGACAAGAGCTTTTCTGCCTCTGCTCGTCGTTTGTTCATTTCGATTTCTCCTACCATTTGAAGGTTTGATATAGCTCGAAGTTCTTTTTGGCATTGATACCAAGCCGTTGTACTTTTTTTCTCGGCTTGCGACCCATTGCGGGGGTCGTTATCAGAAATATTAATTCGGGACAAAATAGGTAAGTTTGTTTCACCACGGGATCTAAAACCTGGACTAATAAAAACTGCTTTACCTTCAGGGAGATTGTTGAACTGATTAACAGAAAATAACTTACGCGTGCTAACTTGATCCGAGATAGATGTACTTGCTCCCCCTTTTCCACCAGAGGAACGTGAACGCAATTTGTATCTAATCTCTTCATCTCCTAAATAATTGCTAAATCTTTCAGCAGCAACATCATCTTGAGGATTGAAAATAATCTTAGTAGCACAGCCCCCGAAAATGGCATTCGTAGTTTTTTCTCCATAAACTTCTTCAAGCATGGATAAATTTTGTAAGCCGAGAATTGAAATTAGTCCGTCCTCCCGATTCTGATTTAGCCAATCTACTAAAGCAGGTAGATACAAAGTAGGTAATTCATCAAGGGATAAAACAAGAGAATGAGTGCGTTTGATAGCAACATTACGGCTCACTAAAAGATGAATAATAGAAACTAACAATGGCGCAATTACATCACGCTTTTCTTTGTTCATCCCAAAAATCACCATTTGGCGTCCCTTAAGATCCAAGGGAATATTGGTCTGTCCGCAAAAAGCAGCTAAAGCAGAAGGAACCATGAATCTGCTGAAAAGTCCGCTTGCTGTACCAACAATACTGGCTGCTGTTTCTGGGCTACCAGCAACAGAAACGAATTGAGAAAAGGCTTCTTTGACTAAAAAATTTAGATCTGCATTTTGCAAACGCTGCACTAACTTGGGTAATCCCAAAATAGCTTGGCACATCATTACGTCTGGGAATTTCGTTCCTTTGGCCAGCATAAAAACTGCTTGTACCAGCTGATCACCGGCATTGGAGAAAAAACTATTGCCAGAATCTTCAGAACCAAGCTTGAGATTACGGTTAACTGTAACAGCAAGTTGTCTAGCCATCTCTGAATCTTCATTGCTGCGGAGGAAATCTAGAGGATTAGCGATGGCTGACTCAGGAAAACCAGGGGCGACAACAGTCACTTTATAACCCCGCTCCCTAGCATAGCCAGCCAAGACGGGCGCTTGTCCTTTACCCTTAGCTGTTGCTGATTCCTGTTCTGCGTACTTGAAATCGTATAGGATCAAGGGTAGCCCCTGGTCAATAGCAGAGCGAACAATTGGGTTCATCGCAGAGTAGGATTTCCCGCTGCCTGGACCGCCACAAACTAAAATACCTCGCTGGGCTTCTGGTAAGTATAAAACTTTTGGGTCTTCAGGTATGCGAGTTATCCGCTCACCTTTGACCACTTCAGAAGACAAGCCTTTAGGACTGCCAATAAACAAAGAAACTCTATTGTGTTTGCGCTTCTGTATTTGCAGACATGCCAGCTTCCTCGCGGCTCTCCTATCAATATTGTTTCCCCATCTGGCTGTAGCTAGCTTTCCTTTGATGCCTTTGCCTTCCATAAATTTGAGAAATCCAAAAGCAAGAATGCAAGCAACTAAGCCCAAGCCAGCGGGGGATAACATTACAGATTCCAGTCCGGTCGGTACAAGCTGGCTGAAATCAGCTTGCTCTGATGTGGTAGACTTGCTCACCGACCGCCTCCAACGATCACCAAATCATTTTCTTTGACAGAAAACCAAGGAACAGGCCCGATAAAATAGGGAGTACAAGTTTTCTGCATGAATGGCGGTCTAGCACAGATTCGGAAGAACAAACCAAAGTCAGCAGTGCCCGTTGATTCATTTATCCCAGTTAATGCTACCTTGAATGCATTTCCATAAACTAACCGCCCCGTTGGCTCCTTGCCACCATTAACTCTGGATAGAAACCCGTAGCCGCCCTTAACTTGTTGAGAGGAGCCTGAAGCCCAACGCTTACCGTAAAGGGTTCCATCAGAGCCAGAGAAATCGCCTAACTCCAGATATGGGCATTCTTTACCAGAATTGCAAGCCACTGGAACAGTGCGATCGCCCCTGACGACACTGCCGGAAATAAAATAATTAGATCCCACTTTGGCATCACCTCTTTCAGCCTGCCCAAGTACTACAGATGCTATACCAACAACGCCAATACCAGAATCAATCTTGCGGGGCATCTGATCAAAAGGCACTTGACTCAACCCTGGAACTTGGTTAACAAAACTACCCTGCCAGCCTTGAAACTTATTTAGAGGTGTAGTTGTCAGTCCGGGAATTGACTCAGTAGAATACTTGGCTAAATCAAGCTTACCTAGTGGGATGTTGGCGGCTTCAGGATTTGAAGCAATTAAGCGTGATATTTTACCCCCACCCATACTAACTTTAGACATAATTGCTGTTATAGGTGGTACTTGATTAGCGTTAAGATTACCAATTTCAGGGATTGCCTTAAGTAGAGATAACGGTGTTTGCCATTGCATCAGTCCAATATCTTTAAGCGTGAGTTTTGGATTGATTGGGACAATCGTAGACAATTGCTTAAGAGTAAAAGAACTAGTTTTAAAAGCATCATCTATATCCCCTAGCATCACTACAGAATCAGCTTTCTGTCCTGCTGACCATGACCGCGATGGGTCATATCCGAATACTGATATGAGGTTTTGAGGAATCTTTAAATATCCCGGTTGTTCCACTGGTGGTAAAGTATCCCAAGTAATCTTTGACCAATCTGGTGCTTGCGTCTGATATTTACCTTGGGCATACGTAACTGTAGGAATCTGAGCATTTGCTGAATAAGGGAATAACGCAAACGCTGATACTGTTATTGCACTAATTAAAATTTGTGTTTTCATTAATATTATAATTTTCCATAGCTAATTAACTGTTGAATTAGTGAAATTTGAACACCTGAAAGTTCTGCCGATTCTTTAATCGTTTTATCTTTTCTGAGAAGTGCAATCGCTGTTTGAATCCTTTTCCATAAACTAGAATTTTGTTGAATCTCTCCTTTCTGTTTAGCAACTAATAATCCGTAGGCTAAAGCATTAGCGTTATTTCTTTGCAATGATGTACCAACAGGTTTAGTAGTGCGTGAAACAGTCAGAATTTGAGGAGTATTATTTGTTGGGTTTGCTGAAACCGTTACGGGAGTTTGTTGTTGAGGCAATGAGAGAGGTTCGGGTTTTTCCGATTCTGACTTAACTACTAAGCTCGTATACGAGGGCTTTCCAGATGTAGCTACCAACTTAAATTGGTATTGCTTCAAGTTGGTAAGAATAGTGATTGAAGTACTGCCGTCACCACTTGATGTTACGCTTGGGAAAGAAATTGGCTTGATCTGCCGAACAAGTAATACAGTAGGTTTGTTGTTTTCGCAACTATCAGACTTGGAGCATCCGTTTAAAGAGAACACAAAACGACTTGGATCACCTAGCCACACCTGCTTAATAGTCTCACCTGTAGGCGTGAAATTAATTGTCAATCCATGACCTTTTGTGACTTTTAACTCAACAGAGCTAGATTCAATATCCTCAGAGTAAACTACTCTGGCAGGCATGGCAGACACTTTTATTGCACTAGATAAAACTAAAAATGCTGTCATAGTAAATAACTTTTTTATCATATTTTCTCTATTTTTTCAAAATTCCACTTAACAAGTACTTAATTTTAAAAATTAGAGGACTCAATTTGTTTTTGATTGATAGTGATCGATCTAAACTCCTTAGATATTCTCCTCCATCTTTTGTAAAGTCCCAGGCAATCGATACGTTTTTAAAATTTAATGCTTTCAATTTACTTAAGTACTTATATGCTTCATCAGAGTTATTAAAACAAGCTATAACACGTGCCCCATCTAGTTCAATTTCATTCTCGTCAAGTTGCAAAATAAGGAACATACCTAGTGTTAAGGCGTAGTCAATCAAAGATTGATGGTCTTGCGTTTCTTCAGGATTCATAAGGAAATTCCTTGATTGATAAATATCTGAACTGTCTTACCTGCATCTATAACAAATACTTTGTCTTGAGAATTAAACTCGCTAGTTTGTCTTTGGTTGGATGCCTGAATATCTCGCAGGACATTCCCAAATGCACCCTCACCAAATCCAGACAGCAAATCTCTGTCTCCATTAGTTGTGCTGCTAGTTGAAATACCTGACGAAGTAGTGATTATTTGACTGCTAGGGCGATTTTGAATTTCGGCAGCTTTCGCAACGCCCGCAATAACTGCGGACATTAAAGAATTTCCAACATTGCTGCCTTTACGAGATTGAGCTTTAAGGAAGCTGCCTTCTTTCGATAGAATCAAAACAGAGTTTTCAGGCAATTGTTTTTGTTGGGTTTCGCCATCCTTATTAATTAAAACTGCAACTCCGTGCAGCTGCACAAATCCTGAAGAGTTTGAATTGCTTAACTGGGCCACAAGGTAGGAACCTACTGGCAAGACTTCACTATTGTCAGCAGCTTTAAGAGGTTTGGATATCTTAATCAGATAGTTTTGAGTTACATTGCTTGAATTCTGGGGACTCCAAGCGATGGGAGTTTCTAACTTACCCTCGGTCTTGCTCCCTACGAGTACACGTTTTGCATTGTAATCAACTTCTTGATTACTAACTACTTGTTGTGATGCGTCCTGGTCAAGCACTTCTGAGCTTTGCCCAGTACCGCCCTTTATTCCGTTAACGTCTGGTAATTCATCCTCAACACTAGAACTAGAAAAGCTACCAATCTGGGCAGCAGCTTGCCACTGTTGAACAGGGTCTACAGGTTGAGACTGAATTTGAGAAACAGATGCCTGCTTAATAGAGCGAGAAATTGCAACAGGTTTAGGCTGTGGTTGTGGGATTCTAGGGGGGGCGACTAATTTAGGTTGTGGAGGTATAGAACGAACGGCAATAGGTTGCTGTTGAGGTATAGCCCTCGGTTGGGGAGGGGGAGCAACATTTACAGGTTTGGGCGATGGGACTGCATCTTGTTCTTGGTGTTGCGCTTTTTGATTACGAAGTTTTTCAAACTTTTCTTGTTGACTGGTCAAAGCCAGTGCTGTCTTTGTCTGTCCTGTTTCGTCAACAATTTGCGGCTCTTGGGATACGTTTTCAGTTTTTGTTGGCTCACCAGTTTTAGTAGTAGCCTGGTTTAAAGCAGACATAGAACCATTAATAACACTACCAATCAGGGCAATGAATAAAAGTATTCCACCTCCAACCACTGCCATCTTGATTAAAGGATTTTGTGAAATTGGTCGGGTTGTAGTAAATAGCTCCGGCTCAACTTCTTGTGGTTTGTTCTGGGCAATGGGTTCTTGAGGCTTTATGCTATTTACCCCATTCATCGCCGCAAAATCTTTTTTCTTCTGTGAAGATGTGTCGTTTGTATTTGTATCTGTATTATTAACTTCAGTAGTATTTTCAATTATAGTATTACTGACAGCTTCAGTAGTGTCGATTGTTTGAGTCATTTGCCTAACCCTAAATCTTGAATCTTATATATTTCCATTCCCGCTTGACGCACACGAGAGGCTGTTTGCTGATGCTGGGATGAAATATGAGGGAGTATTGGAGTATCTACCGCTCTAACAAAAATTGTTTTGTTAAACGCAATGGGTGAACCAACCATATTGTTTCCCTGAAACACAATAACTTCAGCAACCATGTCAATAGACCATTTACCTTGTCCAATGTTCTTTGGTTCACTAAAAAGATTAACTTTTAATATTGATTGAGTTGTGCCATTGAAAACGTCGGGAGGTGTTAATTTGGCAATCTCCTTAAGGAATGGAGCGCGAAAATCTTCAGATAAAGCAAATCCGGTTGACCATGTTGTAGTTGTGATTTTCTGATCTCCAGCCTGGACACCAGAATCAAGTTTTATTTTGTCAGAGGTATTTGGGCTGTATTCGTTAAGGGTGACTGGGACTGCATTCCAACTGAGTAAACCCGTCATTGTCTGACCGATAAAATATGTAATTGCTTGAGGTGATCTCTCGTAATTATTTATTGACGATACTCTGATAGACTCACCATTACTAAGCTCTACAAGTGTTGGCGCTTTTGATTCGGCAATTCTACCAACACGCGAGAAATTAAGCAACTCAATAAATAGTAGAAGAGTCACAAGTACAGCATTACCTATTAAAAAGATTGGCGTAAAATTTAGTTCTTTTCTTTCCAGTAGTCTCATTTATCTTTTACCTAAAACAAATTTACTACTACCAGTGATGGCAGAGAAAACAGAAAGACCACCACCAGTACCTATTGCTAAAGCTAGCAAGGGAGAGAAAATGGCTTGAATCAGCTGATGGAGCAAGGGATTGGTAGAGGGAGCGTTAACAATTGCACTGGCAGCCATCCCGACAATTATCGAATAAGAAATTAGCACTAAGGTAAGAGCAAGCCACCCTGATAGCCAAGCATAAATTGCCTTGCTACTTACTGGCAATAAAGATAAGACAAGAAAGATGGGTGAAACATAAGCAGTTAGCAAAAAAGATAATTGAAGGATGTACTGGAATGCAGCTTCCATGCCGTTTAAAACCATAAATACAACACCTTGGACAACATTATTTATAGCCTCTCCACCAATATCCCAAGGATTCCAACTGCCGCTACCTGAACCTAATTTCTTTTCAGTTCTAACTTTTATTGCATCTTGTCGAGCTTTTTCAATTGTTTCTTTTCTGCATTGTTCACGCTTATTAGTAATATTTCCTTGCTGGTCTTTTTCGACACCAGAGAAGGTATCGCACCTAGCTAAACCTGTTTGAGTTGCAAGGATAAATGCCTGATCTAAGTTGGTTATTCTTATAGCCTCTTTGAGGGTAACACCGTTTTTAGTAATAGCTAAAACGTTTCTATTTAAAGTAACAGTGACATTCCTTAATGCCAAGCAGCTGCTAGCTAACATTGCGCCATTGTTAGTTAGCATCAGAATTACTAAAAGAGGAAAAATAGTTTCATTAACTACATCAGACGAGAACCCTTCATCGGAAAATTTGGCATACCACCCTAAAGACCACCAACTAATCAAAACAATAGCAATCATTATTGAAATAGCAACTACAGCCGTATAAACTGGAGCTTTTCCATTAGAGAAATTAAGCCAATCCTCATTAAAGGAATTGACCATCATCTCAGAACCTCTAGAAACGGATTCAATGATCTCAGGTGCTATCGTTGTGCCTGTATTTTCCCCAGGCTGCTGTCCAGTTGATTGAGCGAAAAGGTAAGGCAGTAAAAGTCCAAACATGTTATTGATTCTCCCAAAAAGCATCAATAGCAGCAGCAGAGCGAATTATTTCTCTAGCAGTTGCGTTAGATTCAGCTTCTTGTTTCCTGGCTTGTTCGTTAGCACGGCTAGAGATATCAGCTAAATTAATAGACCTCTTGCAAAAGTCAGTTAAACAGATTCGGTTTTGGGCAGACGAAGTTCATAGTTGTACAAACCAGCTATTAGATTAAACCTTAAGCCAA
>NZ_JACXXN010000078.1 GCF_014904695.1 Nostoc sp. MG11
CTACTATTTTTGAACGCAAATCGATGGAGTACGCTTTCATTGTCATTCTCGATGCACTAATATTTACTGTACCTCATTTACCTCGAAACTGCTGTATGTTTAATATTAATTACACCTCCACAGGTGTTTTCACCTTTTGCCGTTGACTAGTTGCAACTAACCACTTACCGCCTGAAGGCGCTAAAGTTATGCCTCGACGTGTAGGTTTAACTAGATAATTATCAATTAATGCCAATTCCATCTGTGACAACACTGTCGCTAATACTAGTTTCATTTCAAACATGGCAAATGCCATACCAATACAGCGGCGATTACCACCACCAAAGGGTAAATATTCATACTGTGAATATTGCCGTTCTAAGAAGCGTTCTGGCTTAAACTGTTTCGGTTCTGGATATAAATCTGGGCGGTGATGGGTTAGATATATACAAGGTGATAGTAATGTCCCTGGTTGAAATTCATAGCCCATAATTTCGATTGGTGACTTGACAACACGAGGTATGGCAAGCATGATGATTGGGTAAATGCGTAATGTTTCTTGACATACCGCTGTTAAATAAGGCAAGCGAGAAACTTCATTCCAATCTGGATTCTCACCAATATTATCTAACTCAGCCAACAGCTTTGTTCGTACTTCTGGTACATGATGAATCCAGTATAAAGCCCATGTCAGCCCGGAAGCTGTAGTTTCGTGACCAGCAACTAATAGAGTCATCAACTCATCGCGTAACTCTACATCTGTCATCGGCTCACCGTTGTCGTCACGCGCCGACATCATTAACGAGAGGATATCACTTCGAGATGAATTTGGCTGATCTCTGCGTTCTTGAATCTCAGTGTAAATTAGTTGATCTATTTGCTGCATTTGACGCAAAAATTTGCCCCAAGGACTCCATGTACCCCAATCTACTTGTAGTGCTGGAAAAAACATTAAGGTAGCACGTAAGGGTGAGCCAGATAAATCAAGCACGGAACCTAAGAGTTCTTGCAATCGTGTAAAACGTTCTCCTTCACGTAGGCCAAATACAGCTTGTAAAATTACTTTTAGAGAAATTTCTTGCATGGAGTCACGGATAGAAAAAGGTTCGCCAATTTTCCAACCGTTGATGACTTGATTTGTGATATTAGCAATAACTTGACCATAGGCTTTCATGCGTTCGCCATGAAAAGGCGGAGTCAACAACCGCCGCTGACGTTGATGAGATGCGCCAGACAGCAATATTAATGAATTTTTTCCCAACAAAGGTTGTAAAAGTTGGCTTGACCCTCTAGCGTCTAATTGCTCTAGTTGAGCCGTAAAAATCTGCTGAATAGCTTGGGGATTACTAAATAAGACCATTGGCTTATTGCTAGTCAGCCATAACGTAAAACAGTCACCATGCTCTCTTGCAGTTGTTTCCAGTAGTTTTAAAGGGTTAAAAACCCACTGAGGCAACTGTGTCAATTTTGATTTTTGTGGACTATCTAGGATTTTCATAACAAATACTCCAATAATTGTAATTGCTATTTCACTAACCTAACAGAGTTGGAAATAAATGTGAAATATTTTTATTAAATCTACCTCTAGATATTTTTGATACCAAGCGATCGCAACTAAACTTGCAAAGCAAGCTTTTTTTAATGTGTATTACTATGCATATAGATATCTATATTATTGACCTATTGGTTATTGGCACACTGTTGCTGATGGTTACGTTAGGTTCCGGCTGGATTTCTCGATTACCTCTTTCTTTCGCTATTATCTACCTAGTGGTTGGTATTTTGTTAGGACCTTATGGCTTTGGGCTGATTCAATTACGTCGAGATGATGTATTTAACGCCGAGTTACTAGGGCGGATAACAGAATTTGTGGTGATTGTTTCTGTGTTTAGCTGCGGTTTAAAAATTGTTCGCCCACTCAGGTGGAAAGATTGGAATATTACAACAAGACTCATTGGATTGTTGATGCCAATTTCAATTTTTGCTCTAGCTATTGTGGGTAAAATGTTTTTAGGAATGAATTGGGGAGAGGCTATTTTATTAGGAGCAATTCTTGCACCAACTGATCCAGTGTTAGCCTCAGAAGTTCAACTAACTGATACCAACGACCAAGATGAGTTACGCTTTGGTTTAACTTCTGAAGGTGGATTAAATGATGCTTTAGCTTTTCCATTTGTTTATTTCGGTCTTTATGCATTAAAAGATAACAACTGGAATAACTGGCTGAAACAGTGGATTTTGGTTGATTTGATTTGGGCGATCGCATCTGGTATTGTTATGGGAATTGTTGTCGCTAAAGCAGTAGTTTGGCTCGACAAAAAAATGCAAAGACGCCGCAAAGCCGATGAGTTGATGGAAGACTTTGTCGCTATTAGCACAATTTTATTAACCTATTCTCTAACAGAAATAGTTAATGGTTATGGTTTTTTGGCAGTATTTGTTGCTGGGTTAGTTGTCCAACGCAGTTATAGAAATCCTGAAAAATCACTAGCTCAATTAGAATTTGTTGAGCGAATTGAAAAACTGCTAGAAGTTGGAACCATTTTATTACTGGGATCAATATTGTTATTCAAGCCAATGCTCAATCATGCTGCTCAATCCTTGTTAGTAATTATTCTCTTATTCTTGGTAATCCGGCCTGTAGGAGCTTGGATTAGCACAATTGGTATACGTCATTTCAACTCTCACCGCCGTAAGTTACATCCAGCGACTCGTTGGTTATTTGGTTGGTTTGGTATCCGCGGTGTCGGCTCTTTATATTATCTTGCCTATGCGTTTGGTAATGGCTTAAAAGGTGAAGCTGCCGAACAAATCGCCTGGATTACTTATACCACTATTATCGTTTCTGTAGTCATACATGGAATAAGTTCAACACCATTAATGAATTGGTATGAACATAAGATTGCCAACCAAACTAATGCTAATCCTCCTGCTACGATTGATGAAGGTCATTAAACTCGCAGCAGCGCCTATCTAGCAGCGCCTATCTATTTGCATGGAGATTGCGACCCCACCCAAATAAGTGCTACTGAATTTTTGATTCGTGCCGTGGATTGCGACCCTTGCTTCCTTTGGTCGCGAGAAGTCAGAGGATCATCCCTCAAACGTCTTCCCTCTGACTTCTGACTTCGTTGGAATAAATGGATAGCTATGGGAGTTATTTCCAAACGTTTTGGCAATGGGCTACGTCCTGTTGGAAGCGATCGCACGTCCAAACAAAGGCAAGTAACATATTTAACATAAATAACTCAATGGAAATCAAATTTAAATTAGTACAAATACATTTAAATCTATAGCTTTGATGAAATTTTTAAGAATTTACTTTAGTCGCTACAAGAAATCAGATAATTTTTCGTTAAGCTGTAAACGCTATGATTGAAGATTATCGAATAGCTTATGCACTCGTTGTTATCTGGGCCGTTGAGTACACAGAGATTAACGGTTAGGATTGCAGGATTGCCTGCATCATTACAAGGTAAAAAACTGGTGCAGATGTCAGATTTTCATTATGATGGTTTGCGACTGTCAGAAGAAATGTTAGAAAATGCGATCGCAGTTAGCAACCAAGTAAAACCAGACTTAATCCTATTAACTGGTGACTACGTAACCACAAGCCCCACACCAATTCATCAACTAGTACTACGACTTAAACATCTGCACAGTCGTGCTGGTATTTATGCCATACTGGGCAACCATGATATATATTACACACACTCCAAAGCGGAAGTGACAGCAGCTCTGACTAACATTGGGGTTAACGTTCTTTGGAATGAAATTGCCTATCCACTAGGAAAAGAATTGCCACTGATAGGATTAGCAGACCGTTACTCAAAGGAATTTAATCCTGCATCAGTAATGAATCAGCTAGACCCCGCTATACCTCGTATTGTTTTATCCCATAACCCGGATACTGCGGAGATATTGCAAGCATGGCGAGTCGATTTGCAATTATCTGGTCATACTCACGGAGGTCAAATCGTGATTCCTGGAATCGGCCCTGTGGTGGTTGTTTACAAAAAGATAGTGCGAAAAATACCCTTAAAAATACGGCGTCGCATACCATTTTTACGAAGAAATTTTTCTGTTGTCCGCCATTGGGAATGGGCACAGGGTTTACATCAGCTTGGAAAAAATCAGTTATATGTCAATCGTGGCTTAGGAACTTATCTCCCCGGTCGTTTATTTTGTCGCCCAGAAATTACTGTAATTACGCTACAAAGTGAGTAATACTAATTCGTAATTAAAATACAAAAAGGCTGGAGACAAGCAATTTACAATACCTTCACAAGTTACTAAAACAATGCATCCTTTCTTAATTTGGTATAATTTGGTATCAGAATTTCAACCAATACATTTATTTCATTTGGATTCTATGACAGAAATTGTTGCAGTTGCTCAAGATACATTTTAATTTTTGGTAAGCTGTAAACGCTGGTATGAGGAGTGTCAGTTACTATATGCACTGGTTGTTTACAGGACATTTAAGAGTCGATAAAATAACGGTTAAGATTGCAGAACTTCCAGCATCTTTACAAGGCACAAAGCTGGTGCAGTTGTCAGATTTTCACTACGATGGTTTGCGACTATCGGAAGAGATGTTAGAAAAAGCGATCGCACTTACTAACGAAGTTGAACCGGATTTAATTCTATTAACTGGTGATTACGTAACTGACGATCCCACGCCAATTCACCAACTAGTTCTTCGACTCAAACATCTGCAAAGTCGCTATGGTATCTATGCCGTACTGGGCAATCATGATATACATTACAGCCACTCCCAAGCAGAAGTTACAGCAGCATTGACTAGCATTGGGGTTCATGTGCTTTGGAATGAAATCGCTTATCCCCTAGGGAAAAAATTACCGCTAGTGGGACTAGCTGATTATTGGTCAAGGGAATTTCGTCCCGCAATAATCATGAATCAATTAGAACCCAATATACCCCGCATAGTTCTATCTCACAATCCAGATACAGCCAAGATATTGCAACAATGGCGCGTAGATTTGCAATTATCTGGTCATACCCATGGTGGTCATATTGTGATTCCAGGCATTGGCCCTCTAGTAGTCTATTATAAAAAACTGCTGAAACAAATTCCTAAAAAACTGCGATGTTGGGTGACGTTTTTGCTAGGAGATTGCTCTAAAGTAGTGCGATATTGGGAGTGGGCGCAGGGATTCCATCAAGTGGAAAAAAATCAATTATATGTCAATCGCGGCTTAGGAACTTATCGCCCAGGACGCCTATTTTGTCCACCAGAAGTTACTGTAATTACGTTAGTTAATTATTGACCAAAACAATTGTCAATTCGCAGTGACGCTCGTTCTGCGCCATCATACATATTTTCCTTGTCTTTGCTGCGGAAAGATAAGGAAAATATGCAATCATCGCCGCCTGCTTTATATTCCACCACTGACCTGACTGAGTACAGGTGAGCGTGGAGAACGAGGGCGCGAATTAGTTAAAACTCCTAACTCTCCACTTCATGTTTAATAAGCGTCCATTGGCAGACAAGAACAAACAAAATTCCTATCGCCAAAAGCTGAGTCAATACGACCGACAGCCGGCCAGAATTTATGTTCACGAGTCCAAGGCGCAGGGTAGGCAGCTTGTTCACGAGAATAGGGATGCTGCCATTCTCCGGCGATGAGGCTTTCGGCAGTATGGGGTGCATTCTTCAAGAGATTATCTTGAACATCCACCTTGCCTGATTCAATTTCAGCGATTTCGGCTCGGATAGCAATCATGGCATCACAAAAACGATCCAACTCTTGCTTAGATTCGCTTTCTGTAGGTTCCACCATGATTGTACCCGCCACAGGCCAGGAAACAGTCGGCGCATGGAAACCGTAATCTATGAGACGCTTGGCGACATCATCGATTTCGATGCTCGCAGATTTTTTGAGCGATGGCGAAGCGCCTCGCAAGCTACGCAAATCTAAAATACATTCATGGGCAACTAAAGCATTTTTCCCTTTATACAAAATGGGATAGTACGGTTCAAGTCTTTTAGCAATGTAGTTAGCATTGAGAATTGCCACTTTAGTTGCTTGCGTCAAACCAGCCGCACCCATCATGACAATGTACATCCAAGAAATTACCAGGATGCTGGCACTACCCCAAGGCGCAGCAGCAACAGCACCAATATGCTGGGTATTGGAAATTTCCTTCTTCCTAGTCCCCAGTCCCCAGTGATGCACTGAGCTTGTCGTTGGCGCAGCCTCTCGTAGAGAAGTGTCCCCAGTCCCTAATACGGAGTGTCCGGGGAGAAACGGTACAAGATGGCAGGCGACACCAATCGGCCCCATACCAGGGCCACCGCCACCATGAGGGATACAAAAGGTTTTGTGTAGGTTCAAGTGACAGACATCCGCGCCAATATCTCCAGGACGGCAAATCCCTACTTGGGCATTCATATTCGCCCCATCCATGTAGACTTGGCCACCGTGGGCATGGACAACAGCACAGATTTCCTGAATTTGCTCCTCAAAAACACCGTGAGTTGAGGGATATGTCACCATCAAGGCGGCGAGTTCATTGCTATGTTTTTCTGCCTTAGCTTTTAGGTCATTAAGGTCAATGTTACCTTCTAAATCACAGGCAACCGCCACCACCTTCATGCCGCACATCACCGCACTTGCTGGATTTGTGCCGTGTGCCGACTGGGGAATTAAGCAGACGTTGCGATGTGCTTCACCACGACTTTCATGGTACTGACGAATCACTAAAAGTCCTGTATATTCGCCCTGAGAACCGGCATTTGGTTGCAGAGAAATTCCGGCAAACCCGGTAATTTCAGCTAACCATGCCTCAAGTTGCTGAAATAGGATTTGATAACCCCGTGTTTGAGACAGGGGAGCAAATGGATGAATCTTGCCAAATTCCTCCCAAGTCACTGGAATCATCTCAGATGTGGCATTTAACTTCATCGTGCATGACCCTAAAGGAATCATCGATGTAGTTAAGGATAAGTCCTTAGCTTCTAGTTTGTGCAGATAACGCAACAACTCAGTTTCGGAGTGATAGCGGTTAAAGACGGGGTGAGTTAGGTAACTGCTTTGACGTGAGAGAGGGAGAGGGGTGGAAGTTAATTCTTCTATGGTGAAAGGTAAATCGTCTGTTCCTGCAAAAATCTGCCAGAGGTCAATTAAGTCTTCTGGTGTAGTGGTTTCGTTTAGTGAGATGCCAACAGTGGTTGTGTCGAAAATCCGTAGGTTAATATTTTGTGCTTGACAAGCTTCAAGAATTGCTTCTAAGTTATGTGTTCCCAGTTCTACCCGCAGCGTATCAAAGAAATTTTGAGAACTTATCTTACAGTCCAGGCGTTTTAACCCTTCTGCCAAGATTAAAGTTAATTGGTGGATTTTGTCAGCAATTTTCTTTAGTCCATCTGGTCCATGATAAACAGCGTACATACTTGCCATCACCGCCAGCAGCACTTGTGCTGTACAGATATTACTGGTGGCTTTATCACGGCGAATGTGCTGTTCGCGGGTTTGCAAGGCGAGACGCAATGCAGGCTTACCGAAGACATCCTTGGATACACCCACGATTCTCCCTGGAACCTGCCGCTTATATTCTTCTTTTGTAGCGAAGTATGCCGCATGGGGCCCGCCAAATCCTAACGGAATACCAAAGCGCTGGGTGCTACCTACAGCAATGTCAGCGCCAAATTCACCGGGTGGTGTTAGCAAAGTTAGGCTTAAGGGGTCTGCTGCTACCGTCACCAATGCACCCTCAGCATGGGCTTTTTCTATAAAAGCGCGGTAGTCGTAAATAGTGCCGTCACTTGCAGGGTATTGCAAGACTGCACCGAAAATTGGTTGATCAAAATCAAATGTCTGATGGTCATCAATAATAATGTTAATCCCCAAGGGTTTAGCCCGTGTTTGCAACACGTCGATGGTTTGGGGATGGCAGTCACGAGACACAAAATAGGCATTTGCCTTATTTTTGCAAACCCCATAACTTAGGCTCATCGCTTCTGCCGCTGCTGTGGCTTCATCGAGTAATGAAGCATTGGCAATTTCCAAACCTGTGAGGTCGATAATCATTGTTTGGAAATTTAGCAGCGCTTCCAGTCGCCCTTGGGCAATTTCTGGTTGATAAGGGGTGTATGCAGTATACCAACCAGGGTTTTCTAGGATATTACGCCCGATTACGGGTGGGGTGATACTGTCGTAATATCCCATACCAATGAATGAGCGGCAAACCTGATTTTTAGCAGCAATTTGTTTTAACTTTGCTAGTGCTGCGTACTCACTTTGTGCTTCTGGTAACTGTAGCGTTTTATTCAGCCGAATCGCCTGCGGCACTGTTTGATCAATCAGGGCATCCAAGCTGGAAAAACCTAATACCTCAAGCATTTGCTGGATATCATCGGAGTTAGGCCCAATGTGCCTTTGCGTAAAATCACTAAACTTTTGACCTTTTTCATCTAGCACTTGGCGATCGCTAGACTTAGGAATAGAGGCGTAAGATACCACAAATTCAACTCCAGACGCAACTATTTCATATTTTGCAACAAATACTCTTAAACTGGGGACTCTGTAAGAGGGGAAAAGGTTAAAGGGGAAAGGGTAAGGGGATGGTTTTTCCCTTTCTCCCTTACCCCAATACCCAGTGCCTAATCCCTAATACCTACTCCCCTTCCACCTGAGCGCGATACTCATCTGCTGTCAAGGCATCCTCAACTTCACCAGGGTCATTGACGCGCACTTTCAAGAACCACCCTTCGGCGTAGGGGTCATCTGCCACTTGTTCGGGAGATTCAATCAAGGTTTCATTGCGTTCTATGACTGTGCCAGTTACGGGTGAACTCAGGTTTTCAACTGCTTTTACTGATTCAATTGAGCCAAAGTTTTCTCCCTTAGTCAGAGCGTCGCCAATTTCTGGCAGTTCCAAAAATACGATGTCACCCAACTGGTCTACGGCAAAATCAGTAATGCCAATGGTGGCAATCTCGCCATCTATCCTGACATATTCATGAGTATCCAGGTATCTTAAATCCTGAGGATATTCAAAAGACGACATATCACTTCCCCTCCCGTATCAAAAAACTTATCACCCCAACAGTCATCCTGGTCATATTTGGTAATTAACCATACTGTACATTGAGTAACTCACAACACATTATCCTCAAAAACTTCGATGGTTATCAGTTAGTGACACGATTTTTTGAGCGATAAAAGGGACGTTTAACTACAACTGCTGGGTAAGCTTTGCCACGAATTTCTACTTCTAGCTGCTGACCAACACTCGCTAGCTGGATGAGAACGTAGGCTAAGGCAATTGGATAGCCAAGTGTAGGCGATAGAGTACCACTGGTAACTTCTCCCACGATTTTACCTGCGGATAGAATTTGGTAGCCATGACGGGCTATGTTGCGTCCTTGAGTTTGCAAACCGATGAGTCGGCGTTGCACCCCATCAGCTTTTTGCTGTGCCAAAACTGCCCGACCGATAAAATCACCTTTGGTGTCCAGGTGAACTAGCCACCCTAAGCCTGCTTCTAAGGGGGTGGTGGTGTCGTCGATATCTTGCCCGTAAAGTGCCATTGCTGCCTCTAGCCGGAGAGTATCTCTCGCACCCAGTCCGGCTGGAATGACACCAGCATTATAAAGTTTTCGCCACAATTCTACTCCAACATCTGGATCTACCATCACCTCAAAGCCATCTTCTCCGGTGTAACCTGTGCGAGCAATGAAGGCTGGTTTGCCCAGTAGCGTTGCTTGGAGGTGTCCAAATGCTTTAACTGGTTGTAAGTCTTCTTGCACCAAGGTTTGGAGATATTTAATCGCTTTTGGCCCCTGTACAGCAATTAAGACTTTATCTGGCGAAATGTCTTGAAATTGCACCTCATCTAGGTCGAGGTGTTGCAATAGCCATGCTTTGTCTTTACCCGTGGTTGCTGCATTAACTATAATTAACGCCCGCTGTATACCAGTATCTTCGCCTTGGTAATAGACAATGATATCGTCAATAATTCCCGCTTGGGGATTCAATAATACGGTGTATTGCGCTTGACCGGTTTGCAACCGACTCAAGTCTGAAGGCACTAAAGGCTGGAGTTGGGAAATGAGGTTTTTACCTTGGAGAGTAAATTTGCCCATGTGGGAAATATCGAACATCCCGGCTGTATTTCTTACAGCCTCGTGTTCGCGGCTAATGCCACTAAATTGTACGGGCATTTCCCAACCGCCAAAGCTGGTAAGGCGTGCTCTGAGTTCTACACCCAGTTGATATAAAGGAGTTCGCGCCAAGGATTGGATGATTTCTTCTTGATTAGCCACAGGTAGTTTTGCGATCGCACCTCAACATTTATCTATCCTACGGGATGCTAGCAAAAGATGAAGGCTCAAGCTCAAGGCTGAAAATTTCCCACTTTATACTTCAGCACAGTGAGGTTTAATAGTTAATGATGCAAGTGTTGAGTTTTGTTAAGAAAACATTATGAAATATTGGCGACTAATAGCTAGCTTTGTTTTAGCTATGGTTCTTTTTTTGTTTCCTCTATCGGCGCAAGCTGCAAGTTCATCTAGTATTACCCGTTCTGTGGGTAATGATGAATTCAAAGGCAAGGATTACTCTGGTCAAAATTTAGTTGGCACTGAGTTTACCAATGTCAATCTAGAGAATGCCAACTTTAGCAATGCTGACTTACGCGGTGGTGTGTTTAACGGTAGCGTCTTGGAGGGAGTAAATCTGCATGGTGCAGATTTTAGTAATGGCATAGCCTATCTAGCTAGGTTTAAGAGCGTTGATTTAAGTGATACAGTTTTGACAGATGCAATGATGCTACGTTCTACTTTCGATGATGTTAATATCACGGGTGCTGATTTCACGAATGCAATTTTAGATGGACAGCAAGTGAAGAAGCTCTGTGCTAAGGCAAATGGTGTAAATTCTAAAACGGGTGTTGATACTCGCGAGTCTTTAGGATGTAAGTAAAATCTCACCCCTTCTTCTTTGTTGGAGAGGGGGATGTCTTTTTGAACCGCTGAGGGCGCAGAGAACACAGAAAGTTAGCATTTAAGGCTGACGGGTGCGCCTTTGAGCTTGGCAATTGCACCTTTGAACTTGAAAGTTGCGCCTTTGAGCTTGGCAGTTGCACCTTTGAGCATGACAGTTGCGGCTTTGTACCTGAAAGTTGCGCCTTTGAACCTGACAGTTGCACCTTTGAGCTTGAAACTTGCTATTTAGAAGCTCAAGTTTGGAGTGTTTAGTACTCAAAATAGCTAAGCAATGTCTACGATGGGCTACGCCTACGCAGTATTATTGACTTTACTGTTGGGTGTGTAGAAGGCGATCGCTCCTAAAATTTAAACTACAACTGTTGTGTTGTGTCGAATCAATTATTGGTTGCAGTTGAGTAGAGATTTTTGCAAGTGAGGGGTTGATAGTGTGATTTGTTTGAGAGGTGCGATCGTTATTCTCCTGCTTGTTGTTTGAGCAAATTGACCAAAGTATCGGATAACCACAAACCAGCGTCACACAAAGCTTGAATTCCAGGAGATATGCTTGGGATTAGTCCACGTCTTTTTGCTAATATCAGCAAACCTCCTGTTCCGATAGTAGTAATACCTAAAGCTTGACCACAACGCCGTGCTGCCCTATCGTCAACAATAGCGGCGCAGTCTAAATTTTTTAGTGCCAAACTCAATACTTGCGATTCTCCCTTTCCCAAATCCCAAGCTGCTACAACAGGAGCAATAGCATTAACTTCTACTATTTGTATCCAAGAAATACTGGGTAATTGTGTTGATGCGACATCATCTTTTGTGGTGACTTCTTCAAAAACACCTAATGGAACTAAAATTTCTGTGAATAATTGTGGAATTAATTTTGCTTGTTGACTTTTTATAAGAACAATCAAAGGTGAAGAGTTAAAATTACACGATTAATCGACATTTGCCAGTTCCTGGGCTAACTCTTGGGCAGTATATTGCATAAAATCTACTTGGTAGCGTGATAAAGCATTAATAAATTCAGCACGAGTTAGCCCAGCAATTTCTGCTGCTTTGGCTTGTGAGATGTCGCCTAATTCATACCATTTAACTGCTGCGGCAATTCGCATTTCTTGGATAAATTCTTCTGGATTTTTACGAAGTGCTGAAAATACTGTTTCTGGTAATTGGATTGGTACTGTTCGCATAAATTTATTCTCAAAACCTCAAATTTGGCGTTTGGAATTTGAAACCGCAAAGCGATGTCTACGACGGGCTACGTCTACGCTCTATTCTTTACTGTACTTTGGTTATGAGGGGAAGATCGCTGCTAAACTTTAAACTACAACTGTTGTGTTGCATCAATTTGGTGTGATTTTGTGAGAAAGAGTGCGATCGCATAGCGTGCAGGAGGCGATCGTTAGCGATATGCTTCTCTTAAAAACCTTTTATAATTTCCCCGAAACATTTTTGTGTTGGGATGATCTACACCTAAAGTCTGCTCACAAATTGCTAAAGCTTGCAGATACAGGGGTTTAGCTTCGCTGTAGCGTCCTGTAGAACGGTAGAGTTCTGCGAGATTGTGCAGGCTAATGGCGATACTAGGATGGTTTTCTCCCAATAAGTGTTTTTTAAGTTCTAAAGCTTGCTGATAAAGGGGTTCAGCTTCGCTGTAGCGTCCTGTAGATTCATAAACCAATGCGAGATTGTTCAGGTTAGTGGCGACATTGGGATGTTTGTCTCCCAGTAAACTTTTCCATAGTTCTAAAGCTTGCTGATACAAGGATTCAGCTTCACCGTAGCGTTTTGTAGAATAATAGAGTCCTGCAAGATTGTTCAGGCTAGTGGCGACATTGGGATGCTTGTCTCCCAGTAAGCGTTTTTCAAGTTCTAAAGCTTGCTGAAAAACAGGTTCGGCTTCGCTGTAGCGTCCTGTAGAACGGTAGAGTACTGCGAGATTGTTTAGGCTAATGGCGACATCGGGATGGTTGTCCCCCAATAAGCGTCTTGTCAGTTCCAAGGCTTGCTGATACAGAGGTTTAGCTTCGCTGTAGCGTCCTGTAGAATAATAGAGTCCTGCAAGATTGTTCATGCTTTGGGCGATATGGAGATGGTTGTCTCCCAGTAAACATTTTCTCAGTTCCAAAGCTTGCTGAAAAACAGGTTCGGCTTCGCTGTAGCGTCCTGTAGAACGGTAGAGTTCTGCAAGATTGTTCAGGCAATCAGCAACATGGGGATGATTGTCTCCGAGTAAACGTTTTGTCAGTTTTAAAGCTTGCTTATACACAGGTTCAGCTTCGCTGTAGCGTCCTGTAGAATGGTAAAGTTCTGCAAGATTGCTCAAGCTAGCCGCGACACCAAGATGTTCTAAACCAAGACGATTTTCAGCTACTTCTTTACATAGTTTGTACCAAGGTTCTGCTTGCTGATAAAGTCCTTGACCTTTATAAAACCAGCCTAAGCCTATGAAAGGCCAAATTAAATCCTCGTCGCTGAGATACTGGGATAAGTGGGTTGCAACTTCTGCAAGGTGGGGGATATGTGGAGTGAGGTTGAAAATATCTTCACGCTTAGGCAGTTGAGGAATTTGCTTTGCTACATTTACAGCAAATTCGTAGTTTATGAGGTACAGTAACAGCAATTTGTAAACCAATTTTTGAGATGTTGAGGATTAACTAATTCAAGTGCTATTTTAATT
>NZ_JACXXN010000079.1 GCF_014904695.1 Nostoc sp. MG11
TATTCAGCACACAGTTCGTTACACCGAACTTGCATCTACTAAATTTCAGGGTCTTTGGGATGATTAATGCTCATCTACCCCAAAATTTTTCGCTCTCACTACTCGAAGTCAACAAACGTACTTGGCTACAACGCGAACGTCTATTAGCAAAACAATTAGAAGTCATCTAATTCTACAGGAAATCTCGCTCGTTAGAGTGGGATTTATTTTTTTACTAATACTAACGCAGCTAAGAGTGAAAAACTCATCTAGGAGACAACTATGGCTGCTAATAAATCCACTAAAGCTCAAGTTATTACAATCGATGATTTGACAATGGAACAATTCAGAGTTGAGTCATTCGATGTGCGTAAATACAACATAATTTTCTATTCAATTCGTGACCTTTACGGACGCGAATCACAACGGCTAGGATCTGACAGTTTCGATTGGAAGGCTTTTAAGACTCAGTTTGAAATCTGTTTTGGTCGTCCTGAAGATTGTCATTACACTACAGAACAATTGCTGAATTTCGCACAAAACAAATTCACATGAGTTTAGAAGACTTGTTGGCTTATAACCGTAAATCATGGGAACTTCGCAAGAAACGAGAACAACAATATGCATAAATGGAGCAAATTAATCCTGTGGTTAAAGACTCTCCATAAATCGCCAATTTTTCTGTAGATTACTCCCAAGTGCTAGACCAACAGCCATTCTAAAATCTAAAAGATTCAGTTAGAAAGTAATGTTTTATGCAGTACCTCGTTCTAACTGATTCTTTTTTACTACACTAATTTTTCCCTGAATCAATCAAACATTCTCGTTCACAGCAATAAAAGTAGTAGGTCGTTCACAAAGCGTAAAGTTATATTTACGTTTAACTTCTTCACATGCATTATTTGTACTATCTTCAACAGATTTAGTTAGCGGTACAACCTCAGAACGGGTATTACCAGTCAATTTATCAAACTGAATAATCATATGCTGGTGGAGCGCCCAGACATGGGCCATTCGATTGCCAATACCAGAAGATATCTCATCAGGTATAAAAATATCACCATGCCAGCATACCTTCATCCCTTCTTTCTGGAAATAAGCGTCTATTTCTGGGCGAATATAATCCGCAGTCCCTCCAAAAAACACTAGTTCTTCAATATCCTCATCTATCTTCGAGCGCAACCACCTAATGATCGTGCGCCAATATTCATCTCTGGCAAGCAATAAAGCCTTAGACATTAACTCACCATCAAGTTGAATTTCATTGTGTTTGCGCTTGCGCGAGAGTTTCTGTATCACTTGAGGGTTACAAATAACTCCAGCTTCTATTAGTACTTCGATAATGTTGGGATTATCAGGGCTTAATCCTGATGTTTTGGAAGTGAAATTATTCACTAGCCAAGACATACCAAAATTGCTGGTTATTCCCGCACCGCTTGAACCACTCCGAACTGTAAAAACACTTGCGTTACGATAACCAAGCATTACGTACATGGAAGCAGGCATATTCTCACCAAGCGTCCGCCTACGGTGGAAAAATACCCCGCTCCCTTCAGAAGAAATATTACAATGAAGCATTTTCACCCGCATTTTACCTGCTGGTGTATCAAACCCCCGAAACGTATCTTTCAAGCGAAGTTGTAGCTGTTCCTTGTCTTGTACTTCTCCTGGTGGTAGCAAGATACTCAAGTAAGCAGCAACATCGTTACCCAAATTCAGCTTCTCCTTGGCAAGCCAGATTGCACCGCATACCTTGGGAATTGCTAGTTCGTATTTATTTAAGTTCTCTTAGTTGTGATATACCCCCGAAGCGACGACGGGCAAGTTCTCTCTCCCAAAGTGCAATACTCATCACCTATTCCTACCCAAGCACGAGAAGAAAGTAGTCCTTCTTCTTGAACACTCTCAACCGAAGCCTTAGCAATATCAGCCACTTCTGAGTCTAAAAGCAATACTACAGGCTTTCCTTGTGGATACTCTTGGGCAATAACCTTAGTTTTACTTACACCCATATCAATCGTCATTACTATCTTTTTTTCGTCTGCTTTCTCCTTAGTTTTAGGCATATCTTTATTTTTTATTAACTTTTACTATTATTTCCAATTTAACCTTTGCAAGTATTAACTCGGTATAGTAAAAGACTTTATTTACAGCATCATTACGCTATTTTATAAAAACGTTTACAAAGATTACCAAGTCTAGCTCTATCTTTGGCTCGTAAATAACTACTATCAGTTGGTAAGCCGAAAAAGAAGAAATCATATTCTGCATTGTTGAAGTAACCTCACTAAGAAACTCGGATACAGAACAAACCCTACTTGAAAGTGAGTTTTATTCTTTTTCGAGTGCGTTCACAGAAGGCGATGGCTACGCCAACGCCCTTGACAGATCATGAAGAGACATCAGGCAGCGACTCCGCAGAAATATTACCTTAGCTGAAATCCCGCATCTCCTTCTATTGCGTCTGCTGGGATCACATCCTCCTCATCATCTAACCAACTATCATCATCCAAATTCTTCGCTTCCTCCGGGACAACCATTATCGGTGGTTTATTCAAGACAGTTGATTCAACTTGACTTGATTCAATACTCGCCTCATTAGAACTAAAAAAAGAAACATTAGGAGGAACTAAATTAATAGCAATAGGGCTTACTCCCATTCCATTACTCGCAATCGTCGGTTGTACAAGTACTACCTGAGCAAGTCCCTCCATTCCAAATGACCATTTTAGCTTAACTATTTCAGCTTCCATATCCGCGATCGCATCCAATACGGACTGACGAAGTTCCTCCCCCCTCACACCAATTTTACGTAAGTAATACGGTTTATATCGCGGCATAATAGCTAAGAGTGCCAAGTCACTCCCTCCCTGTTCAGTCTCTTTGATATACTCCAGCACCTTCCCCTCAAGTGATGACTTTTTTCTAATCACCGTGAGCATCACCGATTCAGCTAAATCTTTCTTTCTTGGCATAAATCTTGATAGAAAACGAGGTATTTTCAGTAATACAAGTGTAATTTTTTGTATTACCATAGCTTACTGGTTGGAGTTATGCCATACTCTATCCCTATCCAACTTCTACTCAGTTATTACTCCACTCTCTAAAAATCAGACAATTAAAATTAAATTTATATTTTAATTCAGTCTCTTAATTGAAATATCCTTTAACAAGGGAAGAGCAAGATAAGAGTTTACCGACACTATACTCCGGGTATTTTCTTACCGAGGATACTGCATTAGAACTTGAGGTAAACGGGACTAGACAACATCTGCAACCCGCTCTGTACAGGATTTACAGTTGGTTACACTCCTGTTCTAACAGTATTGTCCGTTTGGCGCAATTCTATCAGTAAATAAGGTATGGTTAGTAGGGTTATACGTTGAGCAGAAAATTTATACACATAAAGTAGTAGAGAAGGAGTAAAACCAAAGTATTTAGTTGTTGTATTCATTAATTTTAAATTTCTATTTCAGACTGCTGAGTTTTCTCAAGCTTGAGTTGTGAGGCAATGAAGGGAAGGCGAGGTGCTAAAAAAAAGCCCACCAAGCTTGCAAATAAAAGTGGTGTTAAGGGGCTAAAACCAGTTAGCTTTGCTAGTAGGATGGCAGTGCTAATGGGAGTTCGCGTCACAGCCGCATTGAGAGCAGCCATAATGCAAATCATCGCCAGAACAGAATCTAGTGCTGGAGCAACAGCGGTAAGGGCTTTACCCACACAGGCTCCAGTGAAAAATAAAGGAATGATAATTCCACCCCGCCAACCTCCTGTCACTGTAATACTAATAGCGAGCATCTTAGCTACTGCCAATCCTAGAAGCATTGGCGTGCTAAAACTTCCCTGAATGACTACATCAATTTGATGTTCACCAAAGTAGCGGCTAAGAGGAAACAAAACCGCCAAGATACCAAGCCCTAATCCTGCTAGAGTTGTCTGCAAGTAGATAGGAAACCTTAGAGATTCAAGAGTGCGCTCCAAAGCCCGAAAAATCAGAATAAATAGCCAACCAATGGCTGCTCCCACCACTCCATACGCGATCGCCATTGCAAAATCACTGATATCTTCTGCTTGGTAGTGTGGGAAGTGCCAAACAGGACCAATTCCCAAACGGGTGATAGCCACAAAGATAGTGTAGCCCGCACAGCTAGATACTATTGCGGGCAAGAGAGCTTCATAATATTGCACAATATGCTGATGATGCAAAATTTCTAGGGCAAACATTGCCCCTCCTAGTGGCGCACCAAAAAGGACTGTGAAACCTGATGCCATCCCTGCAATGCTGAAGCTTCTCAAAGCCTCTCCCTGCAAGCGCAAGCGATCGGCTAGCCACGTACCAATTGACCCTGTGACCTGAACCATCGGAGCTTCTGGTCCTGCGCTCCCTCCACTAGAGATGCTCAACAGGGAAGCAAGGATCATCGAGGGGTTCTCACGCATCGCCAACCGCCCCCCTCGCAGATGGATATTATCAATAATTAGACCAATTTCTCCTGGGTTTCCTAGCAGATGAATGACTAAACCAACCAAGAAACCTGCAAAAGGCATCACTAACAGCAGGGAGAGTCCACTAAACCTCTCGAAGCTTTGAGTCATCCACACTAGTACTATCCAGTAAACTGAAGCAAACAGACCGCAAACAATTCCAAGTGCTGCCCATAGCAGCACCCAACGCGAAAGGGTGAAGGGGTTTCGTTTCATTGCCTATTCTTCATGAATAATTAGCACTCCAATAACACTAATCAGCAGAAGTCCGCCCAGAAAATAAACTACAGTCATAATCGGGCCAAAGAACCAGTAAGAGGTAAATAACCAGCAGAATAAGCAGGTTGCAAGGAAAATAACTACTATTAGCTCTATAACTTTTAGAAAATCCATATCTTGCAAGTCAACTTAACAATTTATTAGTGTTTGTCATCTTTTCGCCGATTTAATTATTTAATTACCGAATTATTGGAAAATAGATACCTATCAAATATTTAGGTTGATACATAAAAGTGGAAAAGTCGAGGAGAAATAGGTATTTTGCTGCCAAAAATCAAATGAGCAATTTCATCCAAACTCTCCAAGCCAACGAAAAGCACGACGCAACTCAGCAGCATCGTTAGACGCATACCAGCGACCATGTGACAGAATAATTCTTTTAGGTTCCCATTGCAGCATCTGTCAACATATTGACGCGCTCGATCCTTGTGTCCCCAGAATGTTAATCGCAAGTCAAGCGGAGCTTTACCATCTGGATCGGCACTGCCAGCCAGCTTTATTAACCACCGAAAGTTCTTACTGACTTTGTTCAACTCAAAGTTCTCGATCAGGTCAGCCAGAATCAGGGTCGCACTTTTACGGTGAAAAAAGACCACTTCATCCATGAATCGACTACCGCGAAAAATTAACTGGTCAATTTCATTTGCCCACTGTGAGGGTGGTGCATCTGCAAGATTGGCGTTGAAATTGACTTGAATCTTCTGTTGGGCAGCCCGTTCTCGTACTCCTGGTGATGCCCAGGCGATCGCTTCTGGATACGCTTTCGCCCAAGTGCTAATGTGAGCATAATGAATCTTATTTGGTGAGATGAGATGGCGGACTGAGCCGAGGGTATCAATCTCTGTTTTCAGTGCTTGGGTCAGTTCGATTGGTGAATGACACCATAATTCACCGTTGTGCAATCGCACAATCGTCATACGAGTCGAGAAAGGAATAGCCGTTCCATACATTGCCATTCGCACAACTGATCCATCAACAATCCAAACATTTTCATCAACGGGTTTAAGAGAGTTAATTGGCTGATATAGCTCGATAGAGTCGTGACTCATAGAAACAGCCTTGGAGCTCACTGTCTTAATCTTGTCTTATCTTTCTTGCTGATGAGAAATCAATATTTTCAGTTATGGCTACTCAATTGATCGATCTAACAATCTAGCTTAGTGCTGAAACTGTTGAGCATCTCGTCAACTCCTTGATTTGCGATGGCAAGTACAACACTAACACTCGTTGGCTTCTTGTGCGCTTTAGGATATTAACCTTCAAAGTTGATTACATCGCTCCAGAATTTGATGTCAGCAATTAGGCTGGTATTTCTCCACTACCATTGGAAGTAGATGTTGTCAGGATTTGGAGTGATCTAGAGAAATTCATTCCGTATTAATGAGCTAAGGCAGCTTATCCTCATGCTTATGACTGAGTTCTCAATTGAACGAGTTCAGTACGCTAGATCTAGAGCCAGTGCTGCGGAACCGATCTACGTTTGTCAGGATAATCCACGGTAGCAGCAGTGAATAAGGAGGTCAAGTCATGAATAATATTGCACAGCAAATCGGGGAACCGATCGCGCATCAGCAAACAGATACAGATGCCAATATTCAGCAGGCAATGCATAAACCCTTGGCGATCGCCGGAACATCTGAGGGTTTGCTGTTTCTCGATTCCGAGCAGCGCATTGAACTAGAAGGTTATTCCATCACAGCTCTTGCCTCAAGTTCTGATGGACTGTGGGCGATCGCCGATCGCAACTCAGTATGGCATCGTCACCCTAACGGCGAATGGCATCAAGTCGCTGAGGTAAATGATTTGCAACTCAACTGTATCTTGCCGATCAAGAGTACGGTTTTGGTGGGAACGTCTGGAGCCTGTCTCATCCGCATTACCGACAGCAGCACGCATCGCATCAATTGTTTTGAGTCAGTTGAAGGACGCTCCCAGTGGTATACCCCGTGGGGTGACCCGCCCGATGTGCGATCAATGGCAGTAGGTCAATCGGGGGAACTTTACGTAAATGTGCATGTCGGCGGCATTTTGCGCTCGCTAGACCAAGGACAGTCCTGGCAACCTACCATTGACTTTCATGCAGATGTCCATGAGGTACGGACTGTTGCCGAGCATCGGGATCTCGTACTGGCAGCTACAGCTCAAGGGTTGGCGATCAGTAGAGATAAAGGGAATTCTTGGAGCTTTGATCGTGTGAACTTACACGCTGACTACTCACGAGCAGTGGCAGTGTGTAAAGAGACAATCTTAATGACCGCTTCTACAGGCCCCCATACAAACAAAGCAGCAATCTACTGCCGTCTACTCAACCAGCCGGGGACGTTTGAGAAATGCGATCGAGGGCTGCCAGAGTGGTTCAGAGACAATATCAACACAGGAACCCTTGACACTTTAGGAAATCTCGCTGCGTTTGGGACTAGTGATGGTCAAATTTTCCTCTCAAACGATGCTGGCTTGACATGGCAGCAGATTGCCACAGGTTTGTCTGCGATCCGCTGTTTGAACTTGACTTACTCCCCTGATTGAAATCTAGGGGATTCTCAAAAGGATGTTACGAGGCAATGGGTTTGCAAATAGGCTTGCGGCTCGTGTTAGACAGTATGCGAATTGCTAAACAAAGCATCGCGATCCCTTTCGATCTGCTTGGCTGCTTGCAGGTTCAACTGCCATATTCCGATGAAGAGAACTATCTGCATGAATAACAGCATGATGATACTAATAGGAGATGTGTCGTAAATGCTCAGAAAAAAGAAAAAAATTCCCAAGAATAAAGGCAAAAGATACCATAGCCAAGCGAGTCTGAGCATACGAGCCTGATTGGTCAGATGATGCTTCCACTTGCTTGGAAACTGAGTTGGGGGGAATGCAGAAAGCTCCGATTTTGGGATACGCAGCTTCCACCAGATGATGGTAATGTTCAGCAACAGCGCGAAGATCACTACTGTGCTACCAATGATTGAGAGATTGTCTTCTCTGTGCTGAGAAATCCCGTAAGCAATATCAAAAGCAAAAATAACAATCAGAGCGCAGGCAATCACCGTCTCCCGCATATTGCGGCGTTGAGTACGCTTTACAAGTTCGCTAACTCTCTGTTCTATTGATTTCATATAAGATCCTGATGAAAAATGTTGCCGCACTCAGACTTAACCAGGTTTTCGAGTTTGATTTAATACTTGTCATCACTTACCGCCTGGTTCGACCTTCAAGAATTGCATAAGGTTGCTCAACGCGATCGCGGGAACGTGCTGTCGGAGTTTCCCTAAGTACAGAAATCACAAGCGCACTCAACCCTATGAAATGAAGGACGAAACGTGTCGCGTGCGCGTACTCCCACTGATTACGCACCCGCGTCCAATTCTCTGGCAGCAACCCCACTGTCCACTGGCTGAACTCGGCATTCATGGGTGCGACAAACACCAACCAAACCACGAGCGCTAACGCTAGAAAAACCGTTCCAGTCAGTGTCCATTGCAAGGTTAGATGGCGCTGACGAACAAGGAACGCCAGCACGACTGCTGCAAAGATTGAGCCGAGTTCAAGGATTCCACCAACTGTTCCGAAAGACTGATACAAGCTTTGATTGATTGTTGTCCAGAGCGCCCCATCGTAACTCATCTTAGCTGGCAACTCCAATGTGTGGCAGAACGACATCCCCGTACTGAGTGCTGCAAGGATAATCGTCATGAAGCGCCAAGTTCTCAAAAACATGGTCATTTCTCCCTGAATAAAAGTATGGTTACTATGACATCCTCTGACCGAGACACTCACCCCATCTGCTCTCCCAAGTCTCGCCTGCGCCGCAACCAATTAGCTACGTCGTTAGCAGTAGCAATACCTTCTAACTTGCCGTTGCGAGCTACTAGCACTCGTCGCGCTCCTGATTCTGCCATTTTTTGCAACACCTGAGTCATATTCTCTTCTGGGCGGACGAGGACACCTTGCTCTACTGGGATCATGGTGTCCCCAACGGTGCGACGCTCCCATTCCTCACGCGGAATTTCTTTGACGCGATTGAGAGTGATGATTCCTAAAGGCTGCCCATTGTGGGTGACTGGGTAAGCCTGGTAACGTTGCTGGAGAAAGTATTCATCGACTAATTCCCGTAGAGTTATATTGGGTATCACAGTTTCGGGCGATCGCGTCATTAATTCGCCTACTCGCACTCCCTGTAAACTAGTCCGCAGTACTAACTGTTGGTAGCTGTTATCTGCGGCATTGTTTAAAAACCAGCCAATTAAGATTAACCATAAACCGTTGAGAATCAGACCGCCAAACAGTTGCACGACTCCTAGAGTAATAATCAGGTAGCTAAGGAATTTTCCACCCCATGAAGCAATGCGCGTAGCTTTTTTCAAGTTACCCGTAATCTTCCAAACAATGGCACGGAATAAGCGACCGCCATCCAAGGGAAAGCCAGGTAGCAAATTGAAGATCGCGAGGATTAAATTAATCAAAGCGAGATATCCACTCACGCCATTAATAGCAACACTCCAACCCGCACTGCTGCCTATCCAGTAAAGTAAACCAAATAATGCGGCAAGTACTACACTAGTCAACGGCCCTACACCAGCAATTTGAAACTCATCACCCGGATTCTCAGCATCCATGCAGATACGAGATACCCCACCAAACGCAAATAGTGTAATCCCCTCTACTGGGATGCCTTTGGCTCTTGCTACGAAAGAGTGGGAAAGCTCGTGCGCCAATAGCGAAGCAAAAAACAGTAGCGTTGCGATCGCTCCCATAATGATATACGTAGCTTGGGAGAGTCCTGGATAGTTGCCTGGAAACACTCTGCTGATAAAAGTCCACAAGATTAAGAAGAAAAGAATGAACCAGGATAAAATGAAAATTAAATAAACTCAAACCCTTTTCCATCCTGTCTCCTGCCTCCTGGTAATTGGAATATTACCTAATAGCTCTAATCGCTTGCAGTGGTAATATAAAAGATTATCCGAAGTTGATATAATAAGCCCTCAATTCTTGATTAGTAGCTCCAACACATGGCAGAATGGTGCCCCATATTGAGTGCAGCAATTAAGTAGCTTCTTTTACGGGTAACTGTTTCGGCACAACAGCAAGTGTTTGTGTGCGTCCATTCCTAATAACAGTGATTTGTAAGTTACTGCCGAGATCAGTGGCTTCCACTTGCTGTTGTACTTGCTTGCTGTCTTGAATAGCAATGCCATTAACACTTGCAATAATGTCACCCGGACGCAAACCAGCACGAGTAGCGGGAGAGTTGGGCGCGACTCTGAGAACAACAACACCAGTATCCCGGTTCACCTAAATATTCAGGTTACTTTGATTTATTTTCTGTCGCAACTGGGGACTCAAATCTGCCATGTAAATGCCGATGTAAAGATGCTCCACTCGTCCTGTCGCTATCAATTCGCTTGCAATGCGCTGCGCTGTATTAATAGGAATGGCAAAGCCTATCCCTTCTGCCCCCTGAATAATAGCGGTGTTGATGCCAATAACTTCTCCTTGGGCATTAAGCAAAGGGCCGCCAGAGTTGCCGGGATTGATTGCTGTATCGGTTTGGATGAAATCAACTCGCTCTGCCGGAACGCCAATATCTGCACTATCACGCCCAGTAGCACTAATAATACCCTGAGCAACAGTGTAATTAAGTCCTAACGGGTTGCCGATCGCGATCGCTGCTTGTCCCGGTTGTAAATTATCTGAATTGCCTAACTTCACCGTTGGTAGTCCAGTGGCATTAATTTTCACAACTGCTACATCAGTTACAGGGTCAGTTCCGATCACCTTACCTTGAAAACGGCGACCATCCTTTAAAACAACCGAAACATTATCTGCATCCTCGACTACGTGGGCATTAGTTAATATTTGTCCATCCGCACTGATAATAAACCCCGAACCTGTACCGCGTTGCACCCGTTCTCTAGTAGGCAACTGGTCGCCGAAAAAACGTTGAAAAAAAGGATCTTGAAAAGGGGATATCTCTACAGTCCGAGTCGAGTCAATCCGCACAACTGCTGGCCCTACTTGTTGGACAACTTTTGCCACATAGTTGGGGTTAGCAGTTGCAGGTAGTGGAGATGTAGAGTTGTTCTCAAGAGGAATAGATCGCTCTTGGGCATTACTACGCTCTCCAAGGCTGCTGCTGCATCCAGCACTGCTACCAATTACTAATAGAGTCAGATAAAGGACAGGTTGCTTAAAAAGTCGTTTCATGATTCCTGATTTCAAAAGCACAAACATTACTGTTTGTAAGAGTGACAACTTCTGACGATCTAAGTTATTAAACTCACAAGCAATCATGTAAAATTGTTTACCTGCGAATCTCTAATGTCCTAGAGTCATATGAATCGTTTTACTTCTAAGTTAAAACTAAAAAGTGGAAAAATCGTGGAGGAATTATCAGTAAGTTTTAAGTTGTGATATTCAAAATATATTTTGCGTGAATTACAGATACTTAAATACAGCTTTTCACTATCAATAGATATAACAATCAAAAAATTAAGAGTGAGAATATGATGTATAATGATTAAAGCAATCGCAAAAACTCAGAAAATAGAAAAATATTAGGGTTAGGTACTGGTTGCTCTGCTATTTTTAAATTTGCCAATTTCACTAATTCTTGCTCCAAAACTTGGACAAAACCAATCACAATCTGAACCAAGGGCCAACCTATTAAACAAGTAAACGCGGCTTGACGAGTGCTAATATCTAATCCTTGACGGGCTGCTACAATTACCGCCAGCAAACTCCATACCGCCAAGATCAATTCTATGGGTCGTCCGAGTAAAGGAATTAGAGTTAAAAAGTTGAGTACTTGCGGCGCATAAGCAAAACCAATGGGACTGAGCAAATCTCTGTAATTAGGGTCTATTGGCTTTAACCACTGTCCGATTTTCCAAATCGAGAACGTCCACAAATAATAACCTGCCACGACACTGAGCGCATCAATCAAAAGCGCTACTAGCAGTACAGGAGGTGTAGCACGATTAATTAACAAAATAACAACACTTCCCAAAGCGTGAGAAAAGGCTGCCAAAATTACAATAGCTAGGGCTAATCGACGAGTTTTTAGTGTGTTATGAGTATTTTTGTAGAGGCTGGCATTAAGCGTCAGGGCGTTCTTAAGTGTTATCCAGACTCCCTGTTTTAATTTGTTGTTATTAGTGCGAATTTGCTTATCGCTCACGATGGATGAAAATAAGAGCAAGAATTTAGTTATATGAAACACACTACAGTTGACTTTTTAATCCTTCTTTAAGAATAGTTTGGTAATTGAAAATACACTTAACAGGCTGCAATGCTTAAATTCGTTGAGCGGATATTAGTATGGCTGCGAGGTGAAACCTTAAAGCTGGTATTATTGGCAGGAGTATTACTTCTTGTTTGGGGAACGTTGTCACCCGTAGGAACATTAGTGTGGTGGCTAAGTCAAAGCGCCGAAACTTTAGGATTGAGTAAGAACCAAAACCGAAAGTTACTATCTGTGGCAAACTCCAAACCCTACAGTGTAGGACATCGCTCTACTGGGGTTGTCAAATCTACAAAAATTTACTGCTACATTATTTACCTACTAGGAGTGGGAGATTTTTCTGCCAACCAGCTGACTTCCGGCGAGGAATTTTTTCTCCAACGCTTAGTAGAACTTCATCCCAACTGTGTAGTAGTTGACGATGTCTTCCCCTATTCTGTGCAGAGCAAAAGTTTGGCAGGGCAAGGGTTGTTGGCTCCTCTGTGGCGTGCTGCCAAGAATGCAGACGGTTGGCTTTCCCATGCAGACATCTTGATTAAAATTCGTAATCTTTGGCGGTTTGCTATTTCTGCGGATGAGCGCTATGGTTCTATTTATAATCAGGGTATTGCTGATGCGAGCGTTGATCGCATGAATGCTGCACACTCCATCCCACAATCCCACAAGCAACCCCTCAAGTTAATTCTTATTGGCACTAGTGGCGGAGTACAGGTTGCCCTTGGTGCTGCTTCCTACTTGGATAAATGGCTAAACGCCCAACTTGTGGTAGTTTCTGTTGGGGGTAGCTTCGATGGCAACACCGGCTTTGAGGCAGTTGACCAGATGTACCATCTCCAAGGCCGTCGAGATTGGGTTGAGGACATTAGCCGCTTCTTGTTTGCCTCACGCTGGTCTTTGACGGTTGGCTCTCCCTTTAATCAAGCTCGTCGTCAAGGGCGTTACACTGTTCAAGTTAGCGGTGACCACACTCACGATGGAGCAGAAGGCTATTTTGGTCAAGCATTTGTAGGAACGAGCAAAACTACCTACGTTCAGTTAACGCTACAGAAAGTTAATCAATTGCCTATTTGGTCTGATTGATAAAGGTGAGTCAGTTGTTTGCAGACTCTATTTCAACTCGTTTGAGTTGAAAACACATATCAAACTGTTATCTAAACTTCTGCAATCTAAGTTAACATTGCTAGATTCTTCAGAGTTTTGTCTAGTTGCTTTAAATGCTTTTAAGATGAATCCACCTAAGATATAACAGGCGAATAGCACAACAATTATCATGAAAATCTTAATGACGATGTTGCTGGGACGAGCTCTCATAATTCTTAACTAATTGTCGCTCACTTTGTTGGTAGAGTTGCTTCCATTGCTCTGGTTTGTGTCAGCGCTGGCAGCACCTTTTCACCAAATACTTCAATAAACTGCTGCTGTTGCCGATTAACATTGTGCAGAATGAGTTCGTCAAACCCCAATTCCATATCTTTCAGCAACCACTCAATGTGTTGCTGAGGATCTGCTGAAATGCGGACGTGTTCGTCAATACCTTCGCCAAAACAAGAGTATGAAGAGAGAGGGCGCTCTGTAGTAGAGTTGTTGTCTTCCCAAACGACAACTCAAAAACTACAATTCGCCCA
>NZ_JACXXN010000007.1 GCF_014904695.1 Nostoc sp. MG11
TCTACTATTTTTGAACGCAAATCGATGGAGTACGCTTTCATTGTCATTCTCGATGCACTAATATTTACTGTACCTCATTTACCTCGAAACTGCTGTATATATTTGACTTAATTATTTATAGAGTATTTGTTAGTTCCTGAATCAACTCATCAGGTGTGATAATTCTGGGAGTAGCAACTGGAAAATCTCTAGGGTTGCGAGTAATAGTAGTATCTAAGTGATTAAGTACCGCAGTGCTGTATTGAATAGCGTCTTCAAAATCTCTAAAGTTAGCAGTTAATGCCATGTTGATTGTGGTACTGTCTACTGTTGCGACTTGACAGAAGGTTACAATTCTATTTAAAAGAGATAAAGCAGATGCTCGACCTTTATCTTTCCGAATGATGTAGTAGAGGTCACTAAAAGTAGAAGCAGAAAGATAACCTTCTATTTGTTTTTGATAAATAAATGATAATACCTGTATAGTATTGCTGTAAAAAGGATGGCGTTCAAGAGCAAAATCTAAAATTATATTAGTGTCTAGTAAGACTCTCACAGATTATGTTTCTCCTTCAAATATTCCCATTTGGCTTGGTCGGGATCAAAATCTGAAGGAGTCGGCTCTGTACTTTCCAACCACTCTTTCAAAATGGGTATAGAGCATTCCACTATTCTTTTTTGCTTTACAGGTTGGGACTGGGTTTGATTTTCTCTAGGACTTTCCAAGGATGGAACTGGTTGCAAAATAATCACTTCTACCGTCCCTGGAGCAATATTTAGAGGTTCGTCAATAATTAAATGACCTGATTCATCAATTGTTGCGTTCAGCTTGTAGGCTTGCATACTTTTGCCCTTTTTGTTTCTAGGATAAAACACTGCTGCTATAAATGTTGCGTAGGTGTAGCCTGTTGTAGACATCGCACTTGTGAATAACCACCTTGTCGTGACCAAAACGATCGCTTTGGTTACGAAAACGATCGTTTTTGTGGCAAACGCTTATGCGATCGCAACCAATGGTTAAATAAAAATTATCAATGATTTGACGTTGGCAATAAATCTTGCACTACACCCTACGACTCTTTTTCTAGCTCATCCCGCGCTGCCCAAATTACCTCGCGCACTAACAAGTTGCTCGTTTCCCTGCTCATTTTCAAAGACTAAAACACCCTGTGTCTCGCTGTCAAAATTCCCATGTCCATCAAAATGGACGATATGATAAAAACCCTTATTCGCTTGCAGTTCTGCTTCAAATGCTTTCAAGCTAGGGGGACGCAATACTTTGAGGTTGACTTGCTGTCGTATTGGTTGCAACGCCGCCAGCAGGGGACGGGCAATGGTTTTAAACCCAACATCTTGCTGATCGTAAGGACGGGCAATAACTAGTAAAATATTCAGTTGGTCATTGGGCATTAGTGGCAATGGTGCTTTTACGCCCTGACTGCTGAGACTGCGATACATCCCCGCCAGTGAAGGTGCAAGAAATTGATAATCGGGGGAATATAGCAACTCCCAAGGCAAATTCAGCACTTCGGCGTTATCAGAAATTATGCCCAGTTCACAGTTATCTAGCCCTTCCCGTGTCGCTTCCTGAAAAAACTCTCTTCCTTTCTCTGTACTGCGAAATACTAGCTCAAATAATTGTTGTCCCCAATGCTGTAATTTTTGTTCAATTTTTACAGCGTTATCTGGAAAAATACCGTAAGGAAACTTTAGATAATCTTCTAAATACCAGCGCAACTCAGCCGCGTTTTCTTCATCGAAGGGTTGCTGAAATAGGATTTCTGGCGCAAGGCGAGGACTTTCATATCCGCGTTGCCAGGAAAGTTGGATTGTTTCGCTTTGATGTGTGATTCGCAACCAATTTGTTACCATTGCTGCTGTGCTGGTTACTGGTTTATTTGATGCTAACTTATTTGGGTAATTCACGCAGAGACGCGGCGGAAAGTCTGTAGCTTGCTTCCCGCAGGGTGCGCCGACTTCCGGCGCTCAGAACTTTCCAAGACAGAGGCGCAGAGAGAAAGATTGAGTTTTTGTAATTACCGCAACTTGGTAGAATTTGGGTTTATGTGGCTTTTAATTCAGTACAGATACAGCCATAGTTTACTCAAATCATCACCGAGTTATTTCATGCTGCCAGTTATTGAAAGTATTGTATTACGTCAAATGGCTTCGGGCGATCGCTTACACTTACAACTATACAAATTCATCGGTGCTCAACCGGGTAAAAAGGTTTATATTCAATCTAATCTGCACGGTGCAGAGATTGCTGGTAATGCCGTTATTCACCAATTAATTGAGTTTTTGCTAACTCTCAATAATGCTGATTTAGCTGGAGAAATTTGGTTGGTTCCTGTTTGTAATCCAATGGGAACAAATGAACGCGCTCAGCATTACTCTCCAGGACGGTATTGTGTTTACGAAGCCAAAGACTGGAACCGGATATTTTGGGATTATGAAAAAGAAGCTGATAATTTAGTAGCTTTTACTAAATCTCAACTTTATATTGATCAAGAAGTCGTTCGACAAAATTATCTAACTCTAATTCAGGAACAATTTACCAAACTTCTAGAAAAAGTTAATTCTCCTATTAGCGTACCTTACACTGAAAAGTTTCGCTATCAATTACAATCTCTAAGTTTAGATGCGGACTATTTAATTGATTTACACAGTTCTACCAATCAAGCGTTAGACTACCTTTATTACTTCCGCAATCGAGAAGACAGTGCAAAATACTTCCTGCTAGATTTCGGAATTTTACTTGATAAATATGATGGGGATGCTTTTGATGAAGCTTTTATCAAGCCTTGGTTAGCACTGGAAACTTATTTTCAACAGCTTGGTAGAGAAATCAGATTTGATATAGAAGCTTGGACACTTGAACTAGGAACAGGAATGCAAATGAATCCTGATTCAGTTTCTAAAGGTGTCCGGGGTGTGAAAAACTATTTAATACAAAAAGGTGTATTGCAAATTTCTAATTTATCGCATGACGCAAAAACCCATGAAATGACTTTTGCATCTAGTAGTAACAGGAAAAAATATTATGCGATCGCAGGTGGTATGATTCAATCTCGAATTGAATTAGGTAGCTTAATCAAAGCTGGAGAAAGACTGTATCAAATTCTCAGTTTTAATAAAGAAAGTAAGTTACCAAGCGTAATTGATGTTTTTGCTCAACATGATGGTTTGGTTTATGATGTTGCAACCAATCAGGCTGTGAATGAAGGCGAGTTTGTGCTGGGCGTTGTTAGTTAATAGTAATCTTGTCAAGATATAACCTTTGTCTTTGTACCTTTGTGGTGATAAAAATTAATTCAACCACAGAGACACAAAGACACCAAGTAAAATGAAAATAGATTTTTACCCAACTTGACGACACAACTCAGCACTAAATTTAGTCGCCTAAATAAATACCCATACCGCGAGCGGTTTTAACCAAAGTACCATTGGGATCGACGGCGCTATATTGAGCGATCGCTTCTGTAATTGGTACACTTAATACTCGGCGATTTTGCCATGTCACCATGTGATCGTATTTACCTTCTGCAATGAGATTAACCGCTGCAACACCAAACACAGTTGCAACTAATCTATCTAACGGTGAAGCAGTTCCACCTCGTTGAATGTGTCCTAAAACTGTGACTCGCGTTTCTACGCCAATATGCTGGATGATTTTATCGGCTAAGTATTCACCAATTCCACCATATCGAGATTGACCTAAGCGATTTGTAATTGTCACATTTTCCCCATCTTGGGTACGAACTGCTTCAGAAACAATAATCAAACAATAGTTTTTGCCTTTTTCTTGGCGTTCTTTGATTTTGTGGCAAATATGATCAATTGTGTAGGGTATTTCGGGAATTAAAATTACATTTGCTCCTCCCGCAATTCCCGCAGCTATTGCTATGTGTCCTGCATCACGTCCCATGACTTCTAAAATCATGACTCGGCTATGACTAGCAGCAGTAAAATGTAACCGATCTAAGGCTTCTGTGGCAATATTGACTGCTGTATCAAAACCAATAGCATGTTCAGTCACGCCAATATCGTTATCAATAGTTTTGGGAATACCAACTAGGTTAATACCGCCTTGTTGCGCTAAGCGACGAAGAATTGCTAGACTACCATCGCCGCCAATCCCAATCAAAGCATCTAACCCTAGTTCATGGTAGCCTGCGATGATTTCTTCAGAGCGATCGCATATACTTCCATCTGGCATCGGAAAGGCAAAAGGATCGCCTTTATTGGTTGTACCCAACATTGTGCCACCTGCGGTTAACAGCGAGTCAACTTGATCAATTTCTAGCTTTGTGGCTTGCGGTGGATGTGCCATTAATCCTACAGTAGCTTGACGGATTCCCAGAACTTCCCAGTCGTAAGTATTAACAGCACAATTTACTACAGCTCTTATCACAGCATTTAAGCCAGAACAATCTCCTCCACTAGTAAGAATTCCAATGCGTTTGCGTTCTCCCATATTTTTTTTTGACATTTTGATCCAAATATATTTAGTAGTAGATTAAACTTAAACCAGGGTTAGTAGTAGATTAAACTCAGCAAAAGTTCTTTTTGTAAATGCCAAAGTAATTTTATGTTTGTTTTGTGTCTAAAAACAAAACAAAGTTATCTCAGCTGTAAAATATAAGTGTAGAACCAGTAGTAGATTAAACGTAAGCAAAAAGCAATTCCCGAAAATATAGGGTGATCTTGTGCTTGTTTTGTGTATAAGAAAAAACCAAGTTATCCCAACTGTAAAATATGAGGGTGGAGCCAAAGGTGACTAGTATTGATAATTACAACTTCTCTTTTTCAGGAGAAGTCACAATCCCCCAAGCTCCTCCTGAATTCAGATCAGGTTTTATCGGCATTATTGGGCGTCCTAATGTCGGTAAATCTACTTTAATGAATCAATTAGTAGGGCAAAAAATTGCTATTACATCACCGATAGCACAAACTACACGTAACCGTTTGCGCGGTATTTTAACCACACCAGAGGCGCAATTGATTTTTGTAGATACACCAGGAATTCATAAACCCCATCATCAATTGGGGGAAGTGTTGGTACAAAATGCCAAAATTGCCATTGAATCTGTAGATGTAGTATTGTTTGTAGTAGATGGCTCGGTAGCTTGTGGTGCAGGCGATCGCTACATTGCCGATTTGCTGTCTCGCAGCAAAACACCGCTGATTGTGGGTGTGAATAAAAGCGATCAACAACCTCTAGATTCTCAACTTCTAGATGATACTTATGCTGAAATGGCTAAGTCTCATGAATGGGAAATCGTCAAATTTTCTGCGAAGACTAGTGCAGGATTACCGCAACTTCAAAAATTATTAATTGGACATTTAGAAACCGGGCCGTTATACTATCCCCCAGACTTGGTAACTGATCAGCCAGAACGCTTCATTATGGGCGAATTAATCCGAGAGCAAATTTTATTGTTGACTCGTGAAGAAGTGCCTCATTCAGTAGCGATCGCTATTGACTTAGTAGAAGAAACTCCCAGTATTACCCGTGTACTCGCCACCATCAATGTAGAGCGCGATTCCCAAAAAGGGATACTTATAGGTAAAGGTGGATCGATGCTCAAAGCAATAGGTAGCTCAGCTCGTGAGCAAATCCAAAAGTTAATCGCTGGCAAAGTTTACCTAGAACTCTTTGTGAAAGTCCAACCAAAATGGCGGCATTCGCGGATAAGTTTAGCAGAGTTAGGCTACCGCGTGGAAGAATAGGAAAATTAGTCATTGGTCATTAGTCATTGGTCATTAGTCATTAGTCAGTATAAAAGAAGAAACAACTGTAGGGCTTACGCACGCTCTACGAATTCTTCTCTACAAGACCAAGGCGTTTGCGGAAACCTCTTGCTGATAAGGCGGTATGCTTCCGTCACGCTACGCGAACGATAAATTAAGCTTTTCGGCGATTTTTGCGTAAGTCCTGAACTGACAAATGACAAGTGACTAATGACTAATGACAAGTGACTAATGACTCCTAACTGATAAAAATGTCTCCAAATACTGGTTATCCTTTAAATTTGCCTGCTAATACTTCCCCGTTGCGGGTGTTGATTGTCGAGGATGATCCGATGATGCAACTGGGACTAGAGCAATCGCTAATGGCCCATCCCCAATTAGAGATTGTTGGACAAGCAGAAGATGGTTATTTGGGAGTCCAAGCAGCACTGCGACTAAAGCCTGATTTAGTTGTTATGGATATTGGATTGCCGCGACTCGATGGGATTGCAGCGACACAGCAAATTAAGGCGGCACTACCAGCAACTCATGTGGTGATGCTAACATCCCACACAACAGAGACAGAAATTATCGCTGCACTGTCTAGCGGTGCAGATGCATATTGTATCAAAGGTGCAAGTGTAGAAAGACTACTGAGTGCGATCGCCGCTGCAGTTGATGGAGCAGCCTATCTCGATCCTCAAATTGCCCGGCGAGTGATTGACAATCTCAAACCGCCCTCACCCACCAGCAACGCTGCTAACTTGTCTGGGCGTGAATTAGAAGTGTTGAAACTCATGGTAGATGGGTTGAGTAATCCAGAGATAGCTCAAAAACTCTATCTCAGTCCCAACACTGTTAAAACTCATGTCAGAGGAATTATGAACAAATTAGCAGTTGACGATCGCGTACAAGCAGCAGTTGTCGCGCTTCGTTCTGGTTTGGTTTGATCTGAGATCTTGCATTTCTCCCAACAACCGCCTTGGAATTCATTCCAAGGCTAATAGCTAAAGTCGTCTAAGGACGACTGGTAAAGGGCTTTAGTCCATGTAAACTAAACCTGGATTTGAGTTACGAGCCGCTGCAATTTCTTACAGGACGGGTGACAGTATTAATTGAGAATGGTGCAAGTTATCAGTTTGATAAAACTTGTATACTCTTCTCAAACACATTTAGATAGTTGAGGGCGCACAGATGTGCATCCTTACTAAAGCCGATTTATTTGTTGCAAAGTTTTTTGAAAATGATGCAGTTGAAAGAGATTTAAAAACTATTGGGATCTAAATTAACAGGAAATAAAAAAATTTCCTTACCTGCTGACCTTGCTTGGTGATATAGCAAAATTGCTTTTCCCAAGTAACAATATTTAATTGGAACCCATCCGTCATTATAAAAATAAACTGTCACTCGGCTCATTGCAGACTCTTCCATCGGCAGTGGAATATGCCAGGGCGAGTCCATAATTTGAACCTTACCTGTAGAGTCCATGCTTTGAACCTCACCTAAGTTAGGTATATTTACTCTGACTTATTTAGGATAATGCTCGCAACTATCGTAAGAAATAAGTTATCTCACTCTTATGATTAACCTGAACTTAGCACCGTGTAAATTTACTAAACACACCAAAAAAGCTTATAGGGTTCATTGGCAATATTCAGCCTAATCTATCTCTCCAGAAGCGATCGCATCTAATTTCTGTGTATCGAGTATCGTAATCTGACCACCTCGACTATAAGCAACTACCGAGTTAATACTTTTAATTAAACGCACGCATTCTTCATAAGTAATCCCGCTACTCCGAGCCATCCGGTAGTAAGATAATTTGACTTTTAAAGATGTACCTTGTGGACTTGATTTAGTTCCAGATTCGGTAGCGAAGTATTGAATTAACCTAGCAAGACGCACAATAGCTCTTTCAGAAACTAATCCGTGGACTGTTTCATGAAGTAGCTGAATCCGAGTGTTAAAAATCATCAGCATCCGTAGGGCAATTTCAGGATTCTGTTGAATAGCTTTTAATAAAGCATCTCGCTCGATAGTGAAAATTTCACAATCAGATTCAGCAGTTACAGTCGCCGGAGAAATTCCGTTGCCTAACAAGGCAGGTGCAGCAAAAATTTCACCAGCAGCCAAGGCACGGAGAATTGTTTCTTTTCCTGTTGTTGCTGTTTTAGTAATTTGAATTGAACCGCTGACAACAGCATATAGCTTTGCTGGTAGGTGATCGCCCTCGTGCAGAATAATCTCTCCTTTGGGATGGCGTTGCAATAAGGTGTGAGGTTGCAAACTTATTTGATCTGCTGTTTCTAAACCTGCAAACACGATAACTTGTGAAAGTTGTTCAAGGGATGCTTGCATAATTCATAATTCATAATTCATAATTCATAATTCATAATTCATAATTATGAAAGTCATATTTTATCTGGGTTTTGAGGTTTTCATCTGTAGTCTTATTTTGGGTAATTTAGTATAAGAGGCATCAGATTTAATTTAGGTTTTCAGGTTTTAATTTGTGGAGCATAACATATTATGCTCCTCTTTTTTAGAGAATTGTACAAGTAGTATTATGTTGCAAATGCTGGACGATGTTGAATCCAAGGTTTAGCTGCTTCAATTTGTGCTGCTAGGCTGATCAAGGTAGCTTCGGCGGCTGGTTTACCAATTAGCTGCACACTGATGGGTAAACCATTACTATCAAAACCTACAGGAAGTGCGATCGCAGGTTGTCCAGTTGCATTAGTTGGTGGACAAGGAGCAACCCAGTGAATAATATTTTGGAATGTCTCTTCTAGACTTAGAGAAGCCCATTCTCCCACCCGGATCGGTGAATGTAAATAAACTGGCAAGACTAGCACATCTACGTTATCGAAAAACGCCACAATTTGCCGTGCCACTACCTGCATTTGCGAAACCGCCTGGAGGTACTCAGCAACCGAACCTGTTCGTGCCAAAAGCCAACGATTCATCGGCTGTAATATCTCAACTGGAATTCCAGATGCAGCTACCCCAGCTTGCCAAACGATTTGAAATGGTTCAACTAAAGCGCTGAAATCTGGACATTTTGCCTCAACTTTATGACCAAGTTGTTCTAATAACCGAACTGTTTGCAAAACACCTTGTTGACAGTTGGCATCAGCTTCACCCAGGGGAGGGATGCTAGTAGCAAAGGCAATTTGCAAAGTACTGGGTTTTTCCTGTGTGGCAGACAAAAATGATGGTTCTGGATCTGGCAACCAGTAAGGATCTCCTGTAACATAACCAGATATCGCATCCAAAAGCGCAGCAGCATCAGCAACAGTACGAGCTATTGGCCCATTGGTAGCAATTCCCGCAAGGCGATCGCCTACAGGTGCTTTACTGACTCTTCCTCGCGATGGCTTGATTCCCACCAAACTACAACAAGCCGCAGGCCCCCGAATCGAACCACCACCATCAGAACCTTGAGCGATCGCACATAATCCAGCGGCTACGGCTGCGGCTGCGCCGCCACTAGAACCACCGGGTGTGTATTCCAAATTCCACGGATTTCTGGCTGGGGGAAATCCTATCGGTTCGCTGTAAGGAAGTGAGCCTATTTCTGAAGTTGCAGTTTTGCCAAGAATAGTAAACCCAGCTTGCTTAATCCGCTCTACAATCCCGTCATTATAGTCAGGGATATTGTTCAGTAATACTGGATTCCCATAGGTACAAGGCACACCCGCTACAGCGTTGAGGTCTTTAATGGAAATCGGTACACCAAAAAATGGCGGTAGTTCTGAGGTAGTCGTGAGAGTTTCTGTTTTGGCTTTGGCATCTGCGATCGCCAATTCTGCCATCACCGTAAAATAACTTCCCAGTTGGGGATTTAAGCGCTCAATCCTTTCTAAATATATTTCCACCAACTCTAATGGCGACACTTCCCGGCGACGGATTAATTGCGCCAACTCCAATGCTGGGGTAAAAACTAAGTCAATTTCATTCATAAGTTAGCTAAATAGGTAGTTTTATCTTCCTCTACAACTTTGCAACTTAAATTGTTACTTTAGCAGGATTTTCGGGAACTATAAATCTATCGCTCCTGAGATTTATTAATTAATTAGGATGCCTACCTTCAACAGGCGTGGTTACGCTATAACCTCGCTGCATAGACATTTTAATTGTTTCGCATAAACTTTCAACAAATCCCCAAGGGATATTTATGGCTGACCTAGAAATGCTTGTCAATGAGCTACCAAAACTTGTTCATAGCTTGAAGCTAACTATTGGTACTTCTCATAAGATCATGGAAGAAATTATCCTGATAAATAGTGTTCAGGAACAGCTACTAAATATCAAAAAACTGATTACTAAAGAACTAAGATTTAATAAAGATATAAATACTACAGTTAGCACATTTTCTCGTTTAAATTCAACCAAAAGTTTGGTTATTTTTAACATGTTGCCAACTAACTTTGCTAATGGCAAAAAGGAATTCATCATTGCGAAGTTTGGCAATCCAGAAGCAAAAATATCATTAACTGATTTACAAGCAAAAATTGATTGTTGGATTGAATGGGGTTATTTAATTCAGGCTATAGCCACAGATATTTTAAGTGATTCTCAGTTGGTGTCTAAACTGGATTCTCATATTAGCTATTTAAGCTTATCCACTGAAATTCAAAATATTGATGCTAGCTTAAATATTAATTTAGGCTTTGGCAATTCTAAACTTTTACAGCAGCAAATTAATAAAATAAACTATACTCAAGAGGAATTATCACAAACACAACAAAGACTTGGTTACATAGTTGATACTATTCAAAATAGCCAGAATATGTTAACAATATTGCTGGGAGTATCCTGTTTCTGTGGTCAATCTGGCTTTGCCTTAGAATGGTTGGATGACGATCATGAATTAATTATATCTAGTGAAGGCAATTTACAAGAGTTAACAGATATTCTCAATACTTGTGATTCTTTGAAAGAAAAGATGTCTAATTTAGTTCTACATAGTAATTCTTTAAAAGAACAGGCAGAAAAAGCGCTGATAAAAACTGAACAAAAACTTAGTAAAAAAACAATTATTAATCCTCAAGTAGAAAAATCAGCAGTGATTAATCTTCAATCAGAAGAAGTGCCGAAGTTCTCAACACAAAAAGTCATAAGTTTGACTTTAGTGATAGCTTCAAGTTTAGTAGTCTTGGGTTTTGGTAGTCAGATAATCAATAACCAAAATCCACAACTTCAGCAGATGAATCTAATCACTCAGGAAAAAAGTGCGTTCGCCAATTTTAAATCTGCTCAAAACCTCGGTATGGAAGCTGCGGCTTTAGTTCAAAATCCGCCTCATCCTCTTGCAGTTTGGAAACAAGCAACAACTAAATGGCAACAGGCAATAGAATTATTAGAAAGTATTCCTGAAGAAACAGCGATTTCTCTGCAAGCAAAGAAGCAACTGGCTAGCTATCGTGTTAATTATAACGTTATCAGTAAAAGACTATTGACTGAACAAAAAGCAGTAGCAAACTTGGAATCAGCCCAAAAACTAACAACAGAGGCTACTTTTTTTGTTCAAAATTCGCCTGATTCAGAGCAGCAAGCAAAAGCCAAATGGGAGCAAGCAATAAATTTATTAGAAGCAATTCCAGAAGGGACATCTGTCTCTATACAGGCTAAAGAGATGCTTCCTATTTATCAAACTAACTATGCAAATATTGGTACTAAAATACAAAACTAAAAGATTGAATTTATTTATAAACTACATTTCAACAGATAGCCCAGCCGCAAAGACTTGTTGTGCCGTTAGTTGCAAGTTAGGAAAAATCGAGGAAATCAGTTGATCTTTGTTTTGAAACAACTGTTTTTGATACTCGTCTTCTACCAGTGTGCAAATTGTAATTGTTGGCTGTTTAGGTTTCCCAATATATTCTCTACCACCAATGCCCAAATAATCAACAATCCAATACTCAGGCACTCCTAACAGAGCATAATCTTCAACTTTGCGAGCGTAGTCGTTCTGCCAGTTTGTGCTAATAACTTCAGCAATTAGTTTAATTGAGTTTCCTGATGTAATTACAGGTTATTGTTGCCACAATGCTTCATTAATCAGTCGAGTTTGATCTAACACAATTACATCGGGACTAAAAGCTGTATTTGTCCCTAGCAGTTTAATCAAACATCGATGGGGAATAAAATAGCGTAGATCCTGACGGTCAATTTCTACATTTAATTTTCGCCCAATTAAGGCAGATACTTGCTCGTGCGGCCCTGTTGGTTCAATTTCGATTAATTCACTATCAATTAGTTCATAGCATTCATTGTCACCATAGTGAGTAATGAATTCATCAACAGTTAAAGGTTTTGCAACTGATTGAACCATGCTCATTCTCTCTCATGATCAAGGCGATTGTTAAACTCAAACAGACGATATCATCGTCAAACTAGTAGGATACTTAATGCTATTTTAATTCTTAAACTATACACATACAAGTAGTGGTTCGCTTTGATTTGAAATATCTTAGACAAATTCACAAGATGGTTTACGATTCGATTAAAAATAAATATTGGCTAGAATAATTGAAATTAGCAACTAATCAAAGGCATTATTTGTAGAGTTTATAGTTGCTAAAGGTGTAAAATAACACGATAAATTTATAAATTGATTCAGTTATGCAAGCAGAATATCGGCAACGCCGTGAGCAGTTAATGGCAAAAATTGGTAATGGTACTGCCATTTTCCGCAGTGCGCCAATGGCAGTAATGCACAACGATGTTGAATACGCTTATCGCCAAGACAGTGATTTTTTCTATCTAACTGGCTTTAATGAAGCGCAAGCAGTAGCGGTGCTAGCACCACATCATGCAGAACATCGCTTTGTGTTGTTTGTTCAACCGAAAGATCGAGAAAAGGAAGTTTGGAGTGGTTATCGCTGTGGGGTAGATGCAGCGAAAGAAATTTATGGTGCAGATGAAGCTTATCCGATTAGCGAACTGGATGAAAAGTTACCCCAGTATTTAGAAAAAGCCGATCGCATTTACTACCACTTAGGACGCGATCGCAATTTTAATGACACAATTCTGTGGCATTACCAAAGTTTACTGCGGACTTATCCCAAGCGCGGCACAGGGCCAATTGCCATCGAAGATACTGGGCCTGTTCTCCACAGCATGAGACTCGTTAAAAGTGAAACCGAGTTGGAATTGATGCGTCAAGCTGCGGCGATCGCAGTTGAAGCACACAATTACGCACTAGAAATTAGCGCACCCGGACGTTATGAGTATGAGATCCAGGCTGAGATGGAACGCATCTTTCGTTTGCGGGGGGGAATGGGGCCAGCTTATCCTTCAATTGTGGCTTCCGGCGCGAATGCTTGCGTCCTCCACTACATCGAGAATGTGCGCCAGATGCAGGATGGGGAGTTGCTCCTAATTGATGCTGGTTGCGCTTATGGTTATTACAACTCTGATATTACCCGGACATTTCCTGTAGGTGGTAAGTTTACGCCAGAACAAAAGACGCTGTATGAGATTGTTTTAGAAGCGCAGAAACAGGCGATCGCTCAAATACAACCAGGTAATCCCCACAAATTAGTTCATGATACAGCTGTGCACGTCCTTACCGAAGGCTTAGTAGAGCTTGGCATCCTCAAAGGCGAAATTGACAAGTTAATTGAGGAAGAGAAATATAAGCCATATTATATGCACCGCACCAGTCATTGGTTAGGCTTAGATGTCCATGATGTCGGTGTTTATCAACACGGTGAAGATAAACCGCAGATTTTACAACCGGGTCAAATTCTCACAGTGGAACCAGGACTTTATATTGTCCCAGATACTAAATTAGCAGAAGACCAACCAGAGACTAACCCGCGATGGATTGGTATTGGCATTCGTATTGAGGATGATGTGTTAGTCACACCTGATGGACACGAGGTATTAACTGCCGGGGTTCCCAAAGCAGTGGATGAAGTGGAACGATAAAAAAATGGGGATGGTGTGTACCATCCCCAAAATAATTTAAGCACTCATAAACAATGACAGTTAAACCTTAGCCGTGGATAGCAGGAGCAGTTAAAGCGACTGGTGCTGCTTCACCCGCGGCCAAATCCAGAGGAAAATTGTGAGCATTACGTTCGTGCATCACTTCCATCCCTAAATTGGCACGGTTAATTACATCCGCCCAAGTATTAATTACGCGCCCTTGAGCATCAATGACTGACTGGTTGAAGTTGAAACCGTTCAGGTTAAATGCCATTGTACTGATACCTAAGGCAGTAAACCAGATACCAATCACAGGCCAAGCCGCTAGGACAAAGTGCAATGAGCGGGAGTTTTGGAAGCTAACATATTGCCATAGCAATCGCCCTAAGTAGCCGTGAGCCGCAACAATATTGTACGTCTCTTGTTCTTGACCAAATTTGTAACCGTAGTTTGCAGATTCATTTTCTGTGGTTTCGCGCACCAAAGAAGAGGTGACCATAGAACCATGCATTGCAGAAACGAAGGCACCACCAAACACACCCACAACTCCTAATTGATGGAAAGGGTGCATCAATATATTGTGTTCAGCTTGAAACACCAACATAAAGTTGAACGTTCCAGAGATCCCCAAGGGCATACCATCAGAGAAAGAGCCTTGACCGATGGGGTAAATTAAGAATACTGCGGTAGCAGAAGCCAAAGGTGCGCTATAAGCTACACAGATCCAAGGACGCATTCCCAGCCGATAGCTCAACTCCCATTGACGTCCCATGTAGCAAGCGCAGCCAATTAAAAAGTGAAAGATTACTAACTGGTAAGGGCCACCGTTGTAGAGCCACTCATCTAAGGAAGCTGCTTCCCAAATGGGGTAAAAGTGCAAACCGATCGCATTAGAAGAAGGAACAACCGCGCCAGAAATAATGTTGTTGCCATAAATTAAAGAACCAGCAACAGGCTCCCGGATACCATCGATATCCACGGGGGGCGCGGCGATAAAGGCGATGATGAAACAGGTAGTAGCGGTAAGCAGAGTAGGAATCATCAGCACACCAAACCAACCGATGTATAGACGGTTGTCAGTGCTAGTGATCCACTCACAGAACCGCTCCCAGACATTGGCGCTAGAGCGTCTTTGTAAGATAGTGGTCATAGTTTAAAATGATTTCAATGATTTTGTTGATGATTTAAAGTTGTTGTTTTTGGGAATCAACAACTGATAGCATCTTAAAAAAGTTGCTGAACCTTTGCAGTAACTAAAAGTTATTGAAAGTTACAAGTTATGGTTAGCTTTAGTAAGCAACATATAGGCAAATGACTGTCGAAGAAGCCTTAGCTATTGTTGAAATAATTCTGGGAAAAGCATCTCTAAACGACTTGCAAGAGGTTATTTTTCGACAGTCCTGGGAACAGAAAACATATCCAGAGATTGCTGAAGAATTTGGTTATGATGCTGACTACATCAAAGTTGTGGGTTTTCGACTCTGGAAAATGCTCTCCAAGGCAATAGGCGAGAAAGTAACTAAAGATAACCTCCGTTCGTCTTTGAGAAGATGGTCTTCTGGCAAACTCAACACCACTCAGCACGGGCTACGCCCCGCTACCGCTAACAGCACTCATCACTATGATTGGGGTGAAGCCCTCGATGTTTCTATTTTTTACGGACGTACACAAGAAATTGCAATCTTAGAGCAATGGATTATCCAAGACCGTTGTCGGTTAGTAGCATTATTGGGAATTGGGGGAATTGGTAAGACTTCTTTATCAGTAAAGTTGAGTGAGAAAATTCAGGAAAACTTTGAGTATGTTATTTGGCGATCGCTCCACAATGCCCCAACTATTGAATCGCTACTCACAAGCTTAATTCAATTTCTTTCTAATCAACAAGAAGGCGATTTACCCGAATCTGTAAGCGATAAGATTTTTCGCCTGCTTACACATTTACAAAAGCATCGATGTCTCCTAATTCTTGATAATGCAGAGATAATTCTGACCAGCAGTGAGGGTCGAACAGGCCAATATCGCTCTGGTTATGAAGGCTACGGTGAACTTTTTAAGCGGATTGGTGAGTTTCGTCACCAAAGTTGTTTGGTTTTGACAAGCCGAGAAAAGCCTAAAGAGGTAGCAGTACTTGAAGGTGAAACATTCCCAGTTCGCTCTTTGCAGCTATCTGGTTTAACAACCACAGATATACAAGCCATTTTTCACTACAAAGGTAAGTTTACCGGCTCAACCCATGAGTGGCAAACCTTAATTCAATCTTATGCAGGTAATCCACTAGCTTTGAAGATTGTAGCAACAACTATTCGTGATTTATTTGATGGTAATATTTCTCGGTTTCTGGCTCAAGGCGCTGTTGTCTTTGGTGATATTCAAGATTTGCTTGAGCAACAATTTCACCGTTTATCAGCTTTGGAAAAGGAAGTTATGTATTGGTTGGCAATCAACCGAGAACCCATGTCGTTTCCAGAAATCCAAGCTGATTTACTATTCCCTATTTCATCGGCTCAACTACTAGAAGCACTGGAAGCTTTAGAGCGGCGATCGCTCATTGAAAAAGGCAGCGGGTTATTAACGCTACAGCCTGTGTTGATGGAGTACATGACCAGTCGCTTAATTCAATATATTTGTGCTGAAATTCAAACCCAGACGATTTATCTTTTTAAAACCCATGCGCTAATCAAAGCCACTGCCAAAGATTACATTAAAGAAATTCAAATATATTTAATTCTCAACCCTATTATTAAACAGTTGCTTTCTTTGTTTGGAACCGCAAATCGAATTGAATCTCAGTTGATGACTATTTTGGCATCACTCCGCGGCAAGAAACCAACTGATACTGGTTATGTGGGCGGAAACACTATTAATTTGCTTCATCAACTACAAGTGAATTTAAGCGATCGCAACTTTTCTCGTTTGACGATTTGGCAAGCTGATTTAAAAGGTGTTAACTTACACCGGACAAACTTCGCCTACTCAGATTTAACAAAATCTACCTTCACTGCAAATCTGAGCTACACATTTACACTGGCAGTTAGTCCAGATGGCAGCCTTTTGGCAATAGGGGATACTCTCGGTAAAATTTCTCTGTGGCATACAACAGACGGACAGCAATGCCTAACCTGGGAAGCACACGCAGGTTGGGCGCGTTCCATTGTATTTAGTGCTGATGGTCAAACCTTATTTAGTGGCAGTGATGACCAAACTGTTAAACAATGGGATCTCACAGGTCGATGCCTACAAGTATTCAGTAGGATGCATACAGGCTTTGTTTGGTCTGTAGCTCAAGCTCGGCAACAAAATTTAAGTGGCAGTTATTCAGTCCTAGCCAGTGGTGGTATGGATCAAATGGTAAAACTCTGGGATATTCACACAGGGGAATGTTTAAAAACACTGCAAGGACACACAGATTGGATTTGGTCGATCGCTCTCAGTAAAGACGGTCAAACTTTAGCCAGTGGCAGCGCCGACTATACTATCAAACTTTGGCATGTCAATACAGGAGAGTGCCTGAAAACTCTCCAAGGACACACGAGTATTGTTTGGTCTGTAGCATTTAGTGCAGATGACAAAATGTTGGTAAGTGGTAGTGCTGATGGCAGTGTGAGGATTTGGAACGTATCAGCAGGGCAATGTCTGCATACTCTCCACGGTCATACAGCCCATGTCTGGTGTGTGGCTTGTAGTACTGATGGTAAAACAATAGCAAGTGGCAGCAGTGACACAACGATTCGATTCTGGGATATTTACACCGGGGAATGTCTGAAAAGCATACAAGGACACACCCACACTGTGCGATCGCTAACGTTCAGTCCAGATGGACAAACCTTGATTGCCAGTGATGACAACCAAAATGTCAAGTTTTGGAACATTCGTACAGGGCAGTGTTTCAGAACCTTTCGCGGGCATGGTAGCGGTGTGTGGGCATTAGCCACGTCTCCACTCAATAATTCTTTAAATAGCCAAATCTTGGCCAGTGGTGAAGACCAAACCGTTAAACTCTGGGATATTCAAACTGGTCAGTGCATCAAAACCTTGAGGGGACATACTAATTGGGTGCGAACTGTGGCTTTCCATCCTCAAGGTAAGACTATTGCCAGTGCAGGTGCCGATGAAACGGTGAGAATTTGGGATGTAGATACAGGAAATTGCTTGCACATATTGCAGAGTCATACAAACTGGCTGCTTTCAGTTACCTTTAGTCCAGATGGACAAATCTTAGCCAGTGGTGGTAGTGACAAACAGGTGCGAATTTGGAATGTCAAGATTGGGCAATGTCTAGGCGTGTTGTGTAGTCATAGCAATATTGTCTCGTCACTTGTTTATAGTCCTGATGGCAAGATGCTAATTAGTTGCTGTGCAGATGCCCTAATTCGAGCTTGGGACGTGGCTACAGGGGAATGTCTGAAAACCTTTCGTGGGCATACAAACGGCATCTGGTCAGCTAAATTCAGTCCAGATGGGCAAACCTTAGTAAGTAGCAGTGAAGATGCAACAATCAAAATTTGGGATTTTGAGACGTGCCAATGCCTAAAAACCTTTGAGGGACATACTCGCGCTGTGATTACTGTAGCTTTCAGTCCTGATGGTCGCTTGTTAGCAAGCGGAGGAACTGACCAAACCGTGAGGATTTGGAATGTGGCAACTGGGGAGTGTTTGAGGGTTTTGAAAGGTCACACACGATGGATTTATGCGATCGCTTTTATCCATTCTCGCCCAGGACAAAATTCCATCCTCGCTAGCAGTAGTGAAGACCAAACTATCCAGCTTTGGGATACTCAGACTGGTGAGTGTCTGAAAATTCTTAGAAGTCCAAGGCCTTATGAGGGCATGAACATTACAGGTGTCGTGGGTTTAACGGAGTCTCAACGAGTAACGCTTTTAGCCTTGGGCGCAATTGAAGGAACCGATTATTAGCCTGAGAATTCATTCTCAAGCGGTTATCAGATAGCATGCACTCGATAAAAGTAAATATAAGTAATACTTATTTAAGTTTAATAAACTATTGCATTCATCTCTGTAACATTCATTTAATGTTCAAAAGTAAGAACATACTTATGTTTTGCTCTTGCTATTACCATTTTCAAACCTAAGCAATGCTAGGTGTGATGAAGGTTTGAGATATTACAGGAGGTTGTCGTTTAGACACAGAGTGATCGCTTCACACCAGTTTAAGCAAACTGCGAGAGTATGATAGCAGCGAAATAACAGGCTGAAAACCAAATTTTATCATTGCCTGTAATCACAAACTTTGAAAACTGAGGCCATGCAAGAGCAAACAATAAGATGTTTTCTAGATGAAAAGCGCAAAATCTTGTTTGACTTCACTAAGTTGGTTGAGATGCTCAAGCTGTAATCTTGGAAGTATAAAACAGACTTTGTACTTATATCAATCTTTATTCTTTGCTCACCGAAATCATATTTTGATTCAGTAATGTCCAAATTTTTTAAACGGCCTACTGCTGAACTCATAGCGCCTGACAAAGAAGGACGTGCCAGATGATATCAAAACAGCAATCAGAATGTTATTATCAGGAGCTACTGCGCGACTCGTACTATTGCCACAACCTGGAAAAGATTGCTCGCAAATATACTAGGAACACAGGCTTATCTTGGGAAGATGCTATTCAGTCGGCTCATTTAAAAGTTTTTCAAGCTGTTCAAGCTGCCAAGTTTCGACAAGGTGGAATAGAAGAATTTTATCACTGGGCGGCTACAGTAGCTAAATGTGAAATTATTGATTTTGTTCGTAAAGAAAGTTTGCGGAATTGTCAGAGTTTAGACTGTAACATTCCTGGAACAGATATATCGCTGTTAGATACTATTCCCGATGAATTCTGTACTTTGGAAGCAACAGAGCGTGCAGATTTAATTGTTAAAGCGATAGAAGCGATTTACCAACTTGATCAAAGTTATCCTCATCAAAAGTATCTCAAACTATGGCAAGAGAAGATTAATGGGAAAACCCAAACTCAAATTGCTGCTGAATTGGAAGTTAGCCAGGGTGAAATATCCAAGCGGTGGGAGGAACTTGTAGGACGCATCGCTGAGGTGCTAGGATTATTAAAATTTGAAGATGTTAAGCGACAACAAGCAAATTGCAAGCAGAAGACAGGACGCGATCGCTCAACAAAGCAGTGGTAAATAAAGAAAGCGATTGTCCAGAATTATAAAGATTAAAACAAGTCGTTATAATTGGACGCGATCGCTCGTTAACTTATATATGGATACAACTAAACTCCCAATCCCAACTCGTCAGCCATTCGCGTCGGGAGATATAGATTTATGCGTATAAACTTGAGTAACAAGCAAGGATGTAATATGCCAACACCGCAACCTGGAGAAATCTGGGAAGTGAGTCGCTTGGTGCAAAGTCCTCTAGAGTTCTCAAGTAAAGAGCAACAGATTTTCTACTCCTCTTCAGTACAAAGATTTTTAGCAAAAAACTCTCCACCGCGCTATGTGATGATTGTCAAAGAGCCTGAACCAGTTATAGAGACACAAGAATGGCTGATTGTTTCTGTAATGATGTTCTCTTTAAAAACAGATTTTATAAGTGATGTAGATTTGCTAATTCCTACAAAAATATCAGGGCTATATCAAGATTTGCTAGCTGAAACTTGGCATATAATTCCTGCATTAACTTGTAACTTGTTACGGTCGGTTGGTAAAAGAATATCTCGCCAAATTTATGATTATCTGCTGGCAGTAGGAGACTATTATCACGGGTTAATTGATGAATTACCACCCGAAATATCAGAAATACATAGAAGTTTATCTGCTACAAAAGACTCTAAAACTCAATATTTTCATGAACAGGAAGAAGCCTGGAGTGATGTGTTAACTTTGCCAGTGGCAGCTTACCATACATATTTGAAAAGTAAAAAATTTACGGATGCAGTATTAGATGAGGCGTTAAATTTAGAACAGGACTAAATCGAATGCTATCAAGCTTTAGCTCTTTGCCATCTGTACTTCTGCTTCTCTGCGCCAGGCTAATTCATACTTTTACTCAGCAACGCCAAATTCCAGATAAAGATTTTGTTCGTAGTGAGCAATTTATTGCTCTGCATAAGGCTTTAAAGGGCTAAAGCCCCTGACTACAAGCTTTTATCTTGCAAAAGAAAATGGGTATGGTAGCAAAACCATACCCATTTTTATGATTTCCCAACAGCTATTACAGCTGCGGTACGTATTGCTGTTTTTCTGGCACATCAGTGTACTCAGCTACTATTTGGCGGAATTCTTCGCCGTCAATAGTCTCTTTTTCGATGAGCAGATCTACTAAGCGATCAGTGACCGTGCGATGGTCACGTATAACCTTCTTGGCTGTTTCGTAACAATCTTCGACGATCGCCCGGACTTGGCCATCGATGCGGGAGGCGATGGATTCAGAATATTCTGATCGCGTTGTCCAGTCACGACCTAAGAATACTTCTCCTTGTTGGCTTTCCAGTGACAGCGGACCTAGGTCAGACATTCCAAAACGTGTCACCATCTGCCTTGCCATTCCTGACAACTGCTGCAAGTCTCCACCTGCACCTGTTGTCACTTCCGCAGGGCCAAAAATCACTTCTTCGGCGGCGCGACCACCCAAAGCGCCTGTAATCCTGGCTTTGAGTTGAGAACGGGAGATTAATCCTTGTTCTTCGTTGGGAGTAAACCAAGTTAAACCTTGTGCTTGTCCTCGTGGGATCAGAGTGACTTTCTGCACAGGGTCGTGGTCTTTTAACAAAGTTCCAACTAAAGCGTGTCCGATTTCGTGGTAAGCAATTAAGCGCTTGCTCTTGCTGTCTACCAAGGGAGTACCTTCCATCCCTGCGACTACTCGATCAACAGCATCATCGATTTCGCGGAGGGTGATCGCTTCTTTGCGTCTTCTGGCGGTGAGAATGGCAGCTTCGTTGAGTAAGTTGGCTAAGTCAGCGCCAGTGAATCCGGGAGTGCGGCGAGCGATCGCATCTAGTGATACGCTTGCGTCTAGTTTCTTGTTGCGTGCATGAACTTGCAAGATTTCCAAACGCCCTTTAATGTCTGGTGCATCAACAGTTACTTGGCGGTCAAAGCGTCCTGGACGTAACAATGCTGAGTCTAATACGTCGGGACGGTTGGTAGCAGCAATAATAATGATGCCAGTATTACCTTCAAAGCCGTCCATTTCGGTTAGCAGTTGGTTGAGAGTTTGCTCTCTTTCGTCGTTACCGCCACCGATCCCAGCACCCCGTTGCCGTCCAACGGCGTCGATTTCATCAATAAAGATAATACAAGGAGCGTTGTCTTTAGCTTTCTTGAAAAGGTCGCGTACACGGGATGCACCTACACCAACAAACATTTCCACGAATTCCGAACCAGAAATGCTGAAGAATGGTACACCTGCTTCACCAGCGATCGCTTTTGCTAAGAGAGTTTTACCAGTTCCCGGAGGCCCTACTAACAGCACTCCTTTAGGAATGCGTGCGCCTACAGCGGTAAATCTTTCTGGCTGTTTAAGGAAGGTGACAACTTCTTGCAGTTCTTCTTTAGCTTCTTCAATGCCTGCTACATCGTCAAATTTGACGCCAGTTTTTGCTTCCATTTGGAAGCGAGCACGGGATTTACCGAAGTTCATCGCTTGACCTGGCCCGCCGGGAAGGTTGCTAGAGCGCCGGAACAAAAAGAACAATCCAGTAATCAATAAAATTGGGAAAATAAGATTGCCCAATAATCCCCAAATTGCGCCATCGTTCCGCATGGGGTGAGCATCGAAATTGATTCCTTTTTGTTTGAGCTTGCTAATTAACTCAGGAGCGTTAACAGGCAGATCTACCCGCCACCGTTGTGTACGATTTTCGATATCTTGATCAGCGGCTTCGACAATTGCTGTTCTACCGCCTTCGTACAGATCCACATTGGTAACGCGATCGGCGTCTAAGTATTCTAGAAAGCGACCATAGGTCATGCGGGTATTGGCGGCATTCTTACTCATATCGGCAGGAGCGCCAGCAAATGCCCCTTGCCAGAAGAAAAAGCCAATTACCAAAGCCGGCAACGTCCAGAGTACTAGGACTCTCCAAGAGAATTTCATTTTAATTTGCCTTTAGATACCTATACAACTCATCAGCTTTAGCAACCGAATGGTTCATCACTCTGTCACTATATAGCTGTGAAACGGATATTTATAAATCCATTTTGTTTAATTTGATGTCTTATATGCACTGCCATAGAACCACTGGGGCATTACGACGATGCTATCAAGAATCTTAATCAAATTTAACTTAATTTTAATACAGCTTGGATAAACAAGCAGAGAATTTCAAATGAAAGCGTCATAAGGTGACGCTGCTTAAATCGTCGTAGAAGCTAAAAATCAGCAATATTGAATAGCAGATACATAAAATTAGCGATCGCTTGGGCGTTGTCTGAAACACAATCAACCAAACTTTATGCGGAATTTTACTGAGAAGTTTAGCTCAACTTGCTTACCAGCAAAATAAAATTTATTCAGTAAATATACGATAAAATAAAAGAAAACTTAAGTGTGCTGTTATTCTTCCTCTATGCCTTTACCTACTTAATTTCTGTTGTAATTTGTAGAGTGTAAGGAAGATACTTGCCTTGGTTATAGGAACCAACCCAAATTTGGTAACTTCCAGGAAGCCATTCACCAATAATACCGGAATTTTTGCCATCAAAATCATCATTGCACCAAGTACCACCGGGGCCCTTAACAATCATGGTGGTGTCTTCAGGACTTTGCACTTGCAGCCTCAAGTAGTCAAATTTACTTGTTAATACCAAAGTATGGTCTGGTGTTTCATCAACAAATCCATTACAAGGGCCCGTGGCTGTCTCGCCTCTTCCGGCCACTTGGTTCCCAGATACTAAGCCACCACTCATACCGCGAACTATCATGGGGTCTGGAGAAAATTGGCGATCAATGGTGACATCTCCAAATATGGTTGGCATTTCCTCAGCATCAGATGTGGTATTAATTGCCGATGTCATGAAGAGTATAACCATCATGAAAGATATTCTCATTCCTCTATTGAGTGTTTTTTTTCGCATTGTAATTAAGTTCGTTCCTAAGTGTTATTAAAGACATGAATTTTACACACTTAGTTCCTAATATTAATATGAGGATAATTGACTACTTGTTTCAAGTTTAAGATTTATTGTTTCTATGGTTGCTCTAACTTATGGATAAGGACGCACAAACAAATGTGCGTCCCTAACATCTCAAATATTTCTAAAAATTAGAAGCGATCGCTAATTGGCTTCTGTTATGGCTCTATTCAAGCGCAGCTTGTCTAAACCGATCTGATTGAGTAGTAACCAGGATTGGATGAGGTCAGGGCCATGAACATCTCCGGTTAAGGCTGCTCGGAGCGATCGCATGACTAAGCCTTTTTTAACGTTTTGCCCTTTTACCACTTGTTTAATAATGTCCTGAGCAGAGGCTTCCGACAGTTGCGGTTGGTTTTCTAAGGCTGTAATTATACCCTGGATTGCTGTAGCAGAACCTTCTTGCTTGAGTTGTGTACTGGCTTCATCGCTAAATTCAATGTCGCTGAAAAACAGTTGTGTCATTGGTACAGCATCCACTAGACGAGTCAAGCTCTGGCTAATTAAAGCTACTAGCTGTTCTAGCCAGGGGCGAGTCCGTCCGCCATCAAATTGATACCCAACTGCTTGCCAAAAGGGTATGAGTAAATCTGTGAGCTTATCTACTGGCGTACTGTGAATATACTGACTATTCAACCAATCTAGCTTTGCCCAGTCAAATTTTGCGCCTGCTTTATTCACGCGCTCAAAGCTAAACTCTTTGGCTGCTGCTTCTAAAGTAAATATTTCTTGAGTTGAGTCTGGGGGCGACCAACCTAGCAATGTCATGTAATTTACCAAAGCTTCAGCAGTAAAGCCCAATTGCTTAAAGTCAAATATTGAAGTAACACCATCCCGCTTAGAAAGCTTGCGCCCATCCATATTCAAAATTAGTGGCGCGTGGGCAAAATCAGGTATGTTTGCACCCAAAGCTTCATAAAGTAGAATTTGCTTGGCGGTATTGGCGATGTGATCTTCTCCCCGGATGACATGGGTGATTTGCATATCGATGTCATCCACTACAACTACAAAGTTATATAGTGGTTGACCACTACCTTCTTCTGAAGCACGGGCGATGACCATATCTCCACCCAAATCGCTACCTCGCCAAGACATCTTTCCCCGTACTAAGTCATTCCAGACAATTTCCCGCCCATCTTCGATTTTGAAGCGAATCACATAAGAGCGACCTTCTGCTTCAAAGGCGGCGCGTTGTTCTGGGGTGAGGTTACGGTGACGATTGTCATAGCGGGGTGCTTCGTTTCTGGCTTTCTGAGCCTCTCGGAGAGCTTCTAGTTCTTCAGAGGTGGTATAACAGCGATAAGCTAATCCTTGATCTAACAGTTTTTGTACTGCTTCTTTGTAAAGATCTAAGCGTTGGGATTGAAAAAGTGGCCCTTCATCCCAGTTTAGTCCCAGCCAGCGCAGCCCTTCGAGAATATTTTCAGTGTATTCGGGACGCGATCGCTCCAGGTCTGTATCTTCTATTCGCAGGATAAATTTCCCACCGTGGTGGCGAGCAAACAACCAGTTAAATACAGCTGTTCTGGCTGTACCAATATGTAAATTGCCAGTCGGACTTGGAGCAATACGGACTCTAACAGTCACAGTTAATTCTCTCTTTTGCAAAAAATGATAAATCTTAGCTTATGACTAAGCCTTGGTTTTGAGTCCTTAGAGATGCGATTTATCGCGTTTGTACTGAGTCTAAGAACTGTTGACTTTGCGTCATCACCATTACCTATGTCTAATTTATATAATACTCAGGACTCAAAATTTATGAATCTAGAACGGGACTGACGGGGCTCGAACCCGCAACTTCCGCCGTGACAGGGCGGTGCTCTAACCAATTGAACTACAGTCCCTTAATTGGCAACTTTGTTATTATGCCTATTTTTTTCTTATTTGTCAAGTACTAAAGCCAATGCCTTTAGGTTAAGGGGTATAGGGTATTGGTAATTTTTTCCCTATGCTAAAAAAATACGCTCCTTGTCGGCGTAGTTTTTGAAATCAAATATGCCCTGATACTACAACCTGGGGCTTTGATTCCAAACGCTGTAACATTTGGGATTGCATTTGCTTATACTGCTGCTTTAACAGGTGTTTGCTTAAATGAGGTTGAGAAGAGGGTGGTAGGTTTTGACTCTGTTTTGTCCAAGTTTTTAACATTTGCTGCTGAGTTGGATCGATGTAGCTACTGAGAACATTAGTACAGGTATGTGGTGCTTCTAGAGTAAAGAAAATCAAAGGGTAGTGTTCATTTTCAGCTAGAGACTGCACCAGCCTACGATTTTGGAGATTTTGCATATCTAGGTAGCAGGGTAGCCACTTAGGAGTCAGTTGCTGATTGTAGAGTAAAGTTACCCAAAGTAGCATTGGGTGTGGAGATTTGATGAAGATAAACTGGTTGTAACGGTTAGAAAGAGTATGGTTTTTAATTTCCTGTTTTGGCAACATCAGCCATAGTGCTGCTACAAATTCTTGTTTTATATCGAGAAGTCGGGAAAATACAATTTCTTGAATTGGTTTATCCTGGGGCCAGAGAAGTTGCCAACAGGTTTGTTCTACTGTGGTAGATAAACCAGAAACTAAGGGGCTGCTGGGGATAGATTTGGCAGGTAAACTTTTAGAAAAACTGAGATAGTCAGGCTGTCCTAAACTTTCTAATACGCGCAATATTTGGGCGATATTTTGCGGGCGATCGCTTGCTTTTTTAGCAAGACAAGCCATGATTAAATTATCTAGCTCTTGAGGTAATTTGAGAGCAGGATTAACATCTGCGATCGCTTGTGGTGGTTCAAAGTGATGCGCTTTATACCAAGCACCAAAGTAGTCGGTTTCTGGTTGCCAGGGTTTTTTACCTGTCAGCATCTCAAACATCATTACACCTAGGCTATAAATATCAGAACGACTATCTAGTTTTTCCCCATCTAGTTGTTCCGGTGAGCAATAAGGTAAAGTGCCATTAAATCCTCTGCTAGTGCTGGCAGTTGATGTATAGTTTAAAAACTTGGCAATACCAAAGTCTAAAATCTTAACTAATTTATCTAATATTGGATCAGGAATAACCAATATATTTGCAGGCTTAATATCTCTATGAACTAATGGATAAACTTTGCCATCAATATTAATACCTTGATGAGCACACTGCAAACCTAAACAAATCTGGCGCAAGAGTGTTACAAACATTGGCAATGACAGCGGAATCAAATCTTTTAAACTCTTACCGCATAGATATTCCATGACGTAGAACGGTTTACCTTTTTCGCTCACACCATAATCATACGCCCGCACAATATGTACACTTCTTTGGCTTAAAGCTGCACTCATTAAAGCTTCACGAGCAAAGTCTTGTTGCATCTTAGTATTAGCAACAGTCTGAGCCAAAAATTTGATAGCAACTGGTGTTCCCCCTAACAAAATATCATCGGCTAAAAAAACTTCACCCATGCCACCGCTACCAATTAACTGCTTGAGTTGATAACGATTAGCAAGCAACCCCGTATTACTTAGAGACGCAAATGGGCTTTTATTCACTTTAATAACCTCTGCTACTGACGCAATTCAAAATTATAAATTACAATCTAAAAGTTTTATCATCTACTATAGCGAAAATCTTCATTTCTTATAATGAAGTTTCAATGATTTGACAAAAGTTTAAAAAAAATCCCTAATAATTTATTCATCCAATCTTTTAAACTTACTTTTTCACTTGTTTGATGCATTACCAATTTTCGTATTATATCCAATTTGAGCTTTTCATACTCTGCTTTGAGAATGCTTTTAGCTTGCTTAGGCAGAATACAATTATTTGATTCTTGACTCATATCTAACCAATCTGCAAGTTGTTGGCGCTGACTAGCTGTGAGATTTAAAGTCATTACGTGGGAGCAGCGATTTGGGTTTTCTAGAGGGAAAAATAGAAGATGGTAGTAACCTGTTTCTGATAAAGATCGCACTATTTTTTCCCCTTTATTATCTTTGAAATCTAAGAAATAAGATAACCATCTAGTTAGAGAAAGCTGGGCATCATATAGTACTGTTACCCACAACAACATTGGGTATAAATTCATTTTAGTAATAAATTCAGTGCCATGTGTTTTATCTAAAAACTTTGCAATCTCTTGTTTAGGTAACATTGCCCAGAAAGTGGGTATAGTGCCCTGAGATGTAGTTAACAAACAGGGAAAGCCAATTGGGGCAATTGGTTTATTTTTAGGCCAATTTCTCTGCAAACACTCTTTTTCTGATAATGACGTTACTGGTACTAATTGCACTGGAGAAACAAATTGAATGTTATCGCTTTTAGTAACAATATCAGTCTTTGTCTGTATCTGAAATTTTTCTAAAATGTCTAATATCTGGCTGATATTTTGAGGGCGATCGCTTACTTCTTTAGCTAAACAACTCATCAATAGTTTTTGTAATTCTTGCGGTATTTTTACTTGCGGATTGACTTCTTCAACTGTAGGTGGTGTCTGAAAACGATGTGCTTGATACCAAGTCCCAAAAGAGTTACTTTTTGTCTGAAATGGATGTTTTCCTGTTAACATCTCAAACATCAGCACTCCCAAACTATAAATATCAGATCTTACATCTAGCAGTTTGCGTCCTTCCATGTGTTCTGGAGAACAGTAAGGTAAACTGCCGATAAAAGAATCAGTCAGCGTCATCCCACTCCGCTCTGTTAAAAACTTGGCAATGCCAAAATCAAGTATTTTAATACTTTCTCTATGTTTGCTATCTTCGCTAATGAATATATTTTCTGGTTTAATATCTCTGTGAACAATCGGATAAATTTCTCCTTTAAAGCTGATACCTTGATGAGCGCATTGTAAACCTAAACAAATTTGATTACATATAGTCAAAAATTTAGATATTATTAAAGGTTGAATTTTCAAAATCTGTTTGAGATTTTTCCCCTGGAGATATTCCATTATATAAAATGGAACCTTTTCTTCAGTAACACCGTAACTTAATACGCGCACAATGTATTTACTTTTTCGACCTAATTGAGCGCCAATAAAAATTTCTCTGGCAAATCGTTGTGACATTTGCTGATTCGCCAAACTAAGTGATAAAATTTTTACAGCAATGGGCATACCACCTTTAGCAGCATCTTCTGCGAGGTAAACTCTACCCATTCCACCTTTACCAATTAAATCTTTAATTAAATAACGATTATTTAAAAACTTTCCGAGGTAAATATCTAATTCGGCTTTTTGCCTTACCATATTATCCAATTGATTTTGTGATTCTATATTTAATAAAATCTTGTTAATCGTTAATTAGATCTAAGACATATTTTAATGATTTTAGTAAATAAATCATTTCAGATAAAAATCACTACAAAAAAGGTTAAACATTATGTAACATATTTATTAAGTTACGTGGTTGAGGAATTTCACTGAAACGATAAATAGGTGAGGTTAAGTTGTGTCGTTTAGACCGTGAATACACAGAAACAAGCAAAAATAACTGAACAAAGTAAAGACGCGATCGCCTTTATCTTAGCGTTTGAGATTTGGGAAAAAACGGCGTAATAACCTGATTAACGGTGTTTCAATTTTGAGTTTAAAGGCTAGTATCTGTGTGCGTTGCAAAGGATTAAAGTTATTGTCGCTAACGAGAATTAATGCTTGCTGTCCATCAGGTAGCTTAGAACCAAGAGTTAAGCCTTCGATATTGTCTAGCAGCACATCTAGAGTCCTTAAATCTAACAGCAGTTTTTTCTGAACGGGTTTGATGTTTTTGGATTCAACCGCCAATAGGCTGTCAATATTGTGAATATCATCAGCTCCTTCTAAAGAGACTTGAAATAGGAAAATAGCAAATCCCAAGCCAGTAAAAGACCGCTCTAAACTCAAAAAGTGTCCTTGATTATCGAGTGCAAGTAAGTCAGGTAATCCACTAGCGAACTTGCCAGTTATATTTAAAAATGGTGTGACTGGTTCAGTTTGGTAAAGAAATTCCTTTTCTGGCTGGTTGGTAAGCAGATTGTATTGCAAAATCCGGCAAGAAGTACCAATCTTGGGTTTAGCTGCTAGTCCATCTTGAATTAGAGCATTTTCGGTAGCCGTGAACAGATGCTTTTTATCAGGTGTGATGGTAAGGCTTTCAAACGCCAAATTATTGCGGATACCTTGCTGACTAATCTGATCAGGCAAAAACTTTTTTGGTATGGGTAATGTGATAATTTCTTTACCAGAAGATAGTAAAAATTCTTTAATAAAAGGATTAATCAATTTTCCAGCATCGCCTTCCGAAGAAATGAATACAGTTGCTTTATTAGTTAAAGCAATACCTTCTGTATCGGTTTTGCCAGGAGAAAATGTTTGATTATTCTCATTTAATAATGTGGTTACACCGACAGGAACAACCCCGCCATTTTTTAGCGAACCTTTGCTGAGGTCAATTTTCAGGGTATATAAACGGACGTTGGCTTTTTGTCCACGGTCATCTGATATAGCATAATAAAGTTCATTTTTTGTGTCGTAGGTAATTCCAGATAATCCTCCGACTTCAGTTTTTTGGAAAGTTAATCCTTTTGTGAAAGAGGTTTCTCCGATCAACTCTATATCACTAATCTCAATAGCGCCTGTAGTTAACCTTGTGAATAAGAAGCTGATAGTTAAAATCGAGATAATAAAGTAAATAATTCGTGGCAAGGTGAAGATTTTTCTCATTAGCTGCATGGAAAGCTATTACTGTGTGAAAATCATAAATAAGATATCACGCTAAAGTTAACAGTCATTTACCAGCCTTAAAATATTTAAGCGAGTCGTCTACTATATTCATCCTGAACAAAGTTAACGAGCCAGTCTTTCACGCTGCGGGTAGCGCGGCAATCGTCTTCGTTGTAGCGTTGGATAATTTCTAGTAAGGTGCGATCGCCTGTTTGCAACCACTGGTCATACCAGTAAATACACTTAGCACCACTAGCTTCTTTGTCGCGCCATTCAAAGCCCAACCAACGGGCGATCGCTTTCAGGGCATAACTTTCTACGGGTAAGGCGACACTTTGCGTTAACTGTTCGTACACATCCACAAATCGGTTCAAGACGGGATGTACTGAGGAATACGGGGTGCGGTAAAGTTTTGCCAGTCGTTTGACTGTATCAAATTCATAAACACAAAAATGATAAATTGGCGCTTCGGGATATTGCCAAACTAAATCCAGAAATTGCTGCCAAATTAATTCTTCGTCTTCTGGTTTTTCTGCCATGAAGGAATAAAATTGTTCTGTGTTGGCTTTGCGATCAACGACTAAAATTCCTAAGAGATAATCTAAATCTAAGTCTGGCTGTGCCTCAATATCAAAGTAAAGCTCTATGGGTGCTGTGAATGTAATATCTGCTGTTGGTAGCGGGTAGGGTAAGATAAACGGTCGTCTGTCCAGTGCAGATTGAGCTTGTACTACTAGCTTGGGCGCTACTTGACTGTCGAAACCAAGCAGGTTTTCTAGGGCGGTGGGACTAGTGTTAGCCAGAGATTCCAGTGTGGTGATGGCGAGGGCTTGAAGTTGAGTGTAGCGAATGGGTGTTACTCCTGGTAACAATGAGAGATGTTTTTGAGATTGGGCGATCGCATAACATTGACTATACCAATGGCACAGATTACACTTTTGACGAGAAATAAACACCTCTGGCGCAGTCGGCGTTTCTAAAACTTGAATAAACTCCTCTAGAATCTGCTGCATCTGTGGCGTCCATTTGACCAAATCTACCGCATAACTTCTGTCTTTGGTTCGTAACATCAGCCAAGCTGTTCCGGGTGTAACTCCCTGCACTGTCGCTAATACTTGGGCGTGAAATGCAGCAACAACTTGATATTCTTGCTTGGGGCGCTTACCCAACTCAATACTCGCCGGGACGTAAACCCAATCTCCAAAGCAGGACTTTCCTGGCTGCTTGACGAGTAAATTTGGACGGCTCAGCAGGATGTATCCTTCAGAATAAGTTGCTAACAGCACTCCTTTATGAATGTACTCAGTACCACGCTGCATTAATTCTAAAGTCGCCGCTGCTCCCGCTTCCCAGTTTCCGTATGGATAATCTGGTTGGTGATAAGTCAATTTTGCCAAGATACTCAGCTGATGAGCGATTTTGTCTTGTTGTAGTTTCCACAGCAGCTCATTGGGAGCATCTCGCTGACTTTTGTCACCGTGAGTATCTAAGAAAGGTCGGCGCTTACAGCGTTGGTATTGTAGTAGGAGTTCGGCATTAATTAACATCCCTTTAAGTTAACAAGAATTTAGCATTCTCTGCGATAAACCCAGACAACTAATAATGGAGTGGGAGAATGGGAGAGCAGAGGAGAAATAAATTACTGACTCTTGACCCTTGACCCTTGATCGTTGACTTAATCCAAAATTTGTATGACTAGTATTTCTGTTTCACAAACTAGGTTGCATTCCCATCGAGAGCAATTTCCTGCTTTAGCAAATAAGACTTATTTCAACTACGGGGGACAAGGGCCGATGCCTCAAGGGGCGATGGATGCCATCACCCAAACTCAAGCTCACATCCAGCACATAGGGCCCTTTGGCAATGAAGCTTATCGCTGGATAGCTCCCCAGATTCAAGCTACCAGAGAAGCGATCGCCTCTGAGTTACATATACCAACTGAAACAATTACCTTCACTGAAAATGTCACTGTTGGTTGTAATATCGCTATATGGGGTATCGAGTGGCACGCTGGCGACAATATCTTGCTCTCCGATTGCGAGCACCCAGGTATAATTGCCACTGCACAGGAAATTAGCCGCAGATTTGCTGTAGAAGTTACTACCTGTCCTTTAATGGCAACTTTAAATGAGGGCGACCCTGTGCAAGTCATTGCCCAATACTTGCGCCCTAATACCCGCCTGGTAGTACTAAGTCATGTCTTCTGGAACACGGGCCAAGTTTTACCCATTGACAAAATAGTTGAAGTATGCAAAAAGAATAACTCTTCATTGCTAATTGATGCTGCCCAGTCTGTGGGTGCATTGCCTTTAAACTTAACGGAATTGGGGGTAGATTTTTATGCTTTCACAGGACACAAGTGGTTATGTGGGCCGGCGGGTGTGGGTGGTTTATATGTCAAACCAGAAGTACGAGAGAGCTTGAAACCTACGTTTATTGGCTTGCGTGGCATTGTTGTCGATAGTCAATCTCAGCCTGTGGATTGGCTTCCAGATGGGCGACGATATGAAGTGTCTACATTAGCTTATCCGCTATATGTCGGGTTAAGGGAAGCGATCGCAATTCATCAGCAATGGGGAACGTCACAGGAACGTTATGAGCAAATTTGCCGTAACAGTGATTACCTCTGGCGAAAGTTGATAGCTTTACCCGATGTCAGATGTTTGAAGACTTCCCCACCCCAAAGCGGTATAGTCTCATTTCAACTTACCAAGCAGCCCCAAGCAAGTCTCAAGTTAGTGCAATTTCTAGAGTCACAAAAGATATTAACTAGGACAATTGCCAACCCTAACTGTATACGCGCTAGCGTCCATTACTTTACTTTAGAATCGGAAATTGACCTATTAGTTGAGGCGATTCACAGTTTTTGCAAAATCAGTTAAGGGTTATGAGTTATCAAATAGAAATTATGATTTTAATTCCTACTTCCTAGCTCGAACCATGCCAAGGTGTAACTTCAAATTCAGTTTTATTTGTGTCTTTGCACAGGCAGTCGTTCAAGTCGGGAAACCAGCCCACATGGCTGCCCTCGCCTTTGTGGTTAATAAATTAATTTTCGTCACCACAAAGACACCAAGACACTAAGTAAAATGATCTACTAATTATAGGGACAAAAGCAGATTTTTGATCTACCTTGACAGAGCTACTTCCCATCTTCTAATTCCAAAATGGAACGTCCAATTTTATACATAGCCATCACTAACCACGGCTTTGGTCATGCTACCCGCACGGCATCTGTAGCTGCGACAATTCAAAAGTTATATCCAGAAATTTTACTAATTCTGGCAACCACTGCCCCACGCTGGTTATTAGAATGTTACATAGAAGGCGATTTTATTCATCGTCCCCGTGCATTTGATTTAGGTGTGGTGCAAGCAGATAGCTTAACAATGGATAAAGAAGCGACTTTAGAAAAGTTGCTGGATATTAAGAAGCATCAGAATTCGCTGATTGCCTCGGAAGTTAATTTTATTCGCCAAAATCGCGTTAATCTTATTTTGGCAGATATTCCCTTCCTAGCCCCTGGGTTTGCTCATGCTGCAAATATTCCTTGCTGGATGATGAGTAATTTCGGCTGGGACTTTATTTACCGAGATTGGGGGGGTGAATTTACTGCCATTTCTGACTGGATTAGTGATTGGTACTCAAAGTGTGATCGCTTATTTCGTCTCCCCTTTCACGAACCAATGTCGGCTTTTAAGAATATCACAGATGTTGGCTTAACTGGTGGTTCTCCCTATTACTCTGCGGATGATTTACGCTCTGTTTGGGGAATAAATGCACCAATCGAAAAAACCATTTTGCTGACTTTTGGCGGCTTGGGTTTACAGCAAATTCCCTACGACAACCTGCGGCGATTTCCAGATTGGCAATTCATTGTTTTTGATGAATCTGCACCTGATCTACCCAACTTGGTGAAAATTAGCAATCGTAAATACCGCCCTGTAGATTTTATGCCTATTTGTGGACGAGTTGTTTCTAAACCTGGTTATGGTACTTTTTCTGAAGCCACGCTACTAGGAGTACCTATTGTTACCATCCCACGTGAGGATTTTGCCGAAGCAATTTTTATAATAGAAGGCATAACTAATTACAACCAGCATCAAATCATCAAACCATCTGAGTTTTTTCAAGGAACTTGGGATTTTCTCTATGAATTACCCCAAAAACCTAAACAATCCCAACCAATTGCTAAGGATGGTAATGAAGCGATCGCTCAGGCTGTCATTAACTACTTTCGCAGTAATTAAACCTTAATATATATGACTCACTACCAAAAGCTTTTAAGAATTTCTACTACTGGTAAATCTTTTCAAAATATCACCGCTAAAGTTGAAGCTATAGTTGCAGAGTCAGGGGTAGAAACTGGTCTTTGTACTCTATTTTTGCGCCACACTTCAGCTAGTTTAGTAATCCAAGAAAATGCCGATCCTGATGTTCTTGTGGATCTAGCTAACTTTATGGCAAAACTTGTACCAGAATCGGGTAAATACATCCACGATGCAGAAGGCCCCGATGATATGCCTGCACACATCCGTACAGCTTTTACTCACACTTCTGAAAATATCCCGATTAATCGCGGTCATTTAGTATTGGGAACTTGGCAAGGAATTTATATTTGGGAACATCGTCAGCGCAGTCATACAAGAGAATTGATTGTTCACATTTCTCGCTAATGAGGTTTTAAATTTAGAACATAGTTTTCTTTAAGCATTAATCTGTAGAGTTTAAATGCTCTGTTCTTGCTGTCTGCCTTTTGTGTATAATCTCGGAAAGTTCGCAGTAATATAATTAAGCGATTCTCGCCATCATAATTTGTTGGCGAAAGCTTTTCATGTGCAATTAACTAAATATATACCGAGCATTATATGTCAATTTATTAACTCAAGAGTTAAGTTTTTTTATATTAATTTAATATTCGATTTATTCTAATTTAAACTATTATTTATAGGAAGCTGCATGGGCTATTTGAATTACTTATGAAGCAAGACCTAGCATCCACTAATCCTTTCCAATTTATTGACGAAATCCTTGCCCAGCAGTCTGTTAATCTGTTGTCACTTAATCCCCAAAAGACTGTAATTACCAGCTTCGCCGAACTGGGATATTTGACTGCCGAAAAAAGCACTAATACTCAAATACTTACAATATTTCGAGATACTTTAGAAGATATAGTCCGTGCTCAGCTGCAAAGCTTCCCAGAAAACATCTTCTGGGATTTTGATTTTATGGTAAGTAGTATGCTTAGGCAGGCTTTAATAGCAGATGAGGGTGCTGTTATTTTTTTAAAATCTTTTGGGAAAAAGATGGTGTCTTTAACGGATATGTTCGGAATTAAAACAGAAATCCGCTTTCGCTACGTTCACGATTTTATGTACGGGTTTGAGTGGGCAAGATGGGTACAAAAAGATCCACAAACTCGTGTACATATAGAGCCTTTCAGCCTAGTTTTTTTAGATTATTTGCTTGCTAAGGGTCAGGAACTTTTGCAACGTATCAGTCACGGTCAGGTTAAATGCTATAAACTGTGTGACACAGGCTACCGCAATCCTTTTACTTTTTCCCGTGAACCGCAAGATGAATACCGTCTCCTAACTTATCTTGCCCAAGAACAACTTATCCCGGTGGCGACGTGGAACTGGAATGCTCACCCTGTTTGGAATAAACCTTTCCAGGAAATGCGCCAGCAGTTAGCATTAAAATTGAATATTCAACCACAGAGACACTGAGTACAAATTCAAAATTGTCAAATATATCACTCACTAGCAAGTATTCTGGCTGTATCCAAAATAATTGCTTAGAAAATCATGATGAAAATTGCTGAGTTAATTTCTTGGTTTGAAGAATGGGCAAATCCTGCTTGGTGTGAAAGCTGGGATAATTGTGGTTGGCAGGTTGAACCCGGAGTGTTAGAGAAAAGAGCACGAGTATTGGTGTGTTTGACACCAACTTTGGCGGTAATGCAAGAAGCGATCGCTCTTGATGCTAATCTAATTTTTGCCCATCATCCCTTAATTTTTAGTCCTCTTAAGTCTTTACGTAGTGGTGAGGCGATCGCGGAGATGGTACGGTTAGCTTTTACCCACAATATTGGTATTTACAGCGCCCACACGAATTTTGACCAAGTACATGATGGTACTGCTGACGTGTTGGCTCAAATTTTAGAACTCAAAGAAATCACTCCCATAGTACCCACACAAGCAGGATTAGGATATGGGCGTGTTGGTATGTTGGAGCAACTTATAACTTTACAGGAATTACTTGCAGCAATTCAAACTCGACTTACTCCCCCTAATTTGATTTTTTCCCCAACCGCTGATTTACAGCAGCCTATTTCACGGGTTGCAGTTTTGGGTGGTTCAGGGGCTAGTTTTATCTCGGCGGTAGTCAAAACTGGTGCTCAAGCTTATCTGACTTCTGACTGCAAGTTTCATCAGTTTCAAGAAAGCCGCGATCGCAGTTTAATTTTAATTGATGCCGGACATTACGCTACTGAACGCCCCGCTTGCGATCGCTTGGTGCAAAAATTTGGGTTCTTAAACTTAGACTGGGTACAATTGAGTCGTAAGGATGAGGATTTCCGCCAGTTTTTTGCTTAATTATTTATTAGTTGTTTTTTATACATTCATCATGAGCTACCATGTTTTTGTTTGTGTTTTATAGCACTTTTTATTTTTACGTATTTAAAACTTTTATGCTATAAAATTATGTATCCATAATCTACCGTTTATAATGTAAACAAATAATTCAAGAATGCACATCATCTCATACGGTGTGATTTATATCACTAAAATTATGTAACTATAATCACCGTGATCTAATGTTTCATATCAATCGGCAAAAGAGGAAAATGTTACACACTAGAGGTAACAAATTGCTCACTCTGCCCCAATCAACATGATTCGCACACTCGTTGAATCTGCTTTTCAAACTGGATATCTTAGTGTTGAATCTGAGGGTCTACTTCATCAAGTTCTGGCAACTAAATGCTATCAGTCAGAGGATTTAACAGCCATTGCATCTCTATACGATGCAGTTCGCGCAGGTCAAATTAAACGAGAAGCGTCCTCGAATCTGCTCATAGAATTTCCCATAACGCACAAATCTTGCTGATACTCCAACAATAGGTGACTCTAGTACTGTATTGTTGATTGGAGGTGGAGGTGTCACATCAAGTAACAACCCCAAACTCAAAACTCTTCGGGTGTTGTTGTTTAAAACCGTTCAGGTCAGCGAGAGAATGAGTTAAGATCAAATACATGGGGGTAAAAGTCAAGCCAAGTCCCCGGACTTCTAGCAATGCCAATGATTACAATTAGGCAACTCGAACAACCGCAATCAATGCTAGTTTTGGAGTATTTATTATTACATAATGGTAGTAAGAACTCACCAGCAAGTATTAAGTTGGGTAAGACAACTCCTGAATCGTTTGACTTCTACAGAAGTAAACGTTCCCTAGAATGACCCTGAAAGAGTTCAAGTTCAACTGGTGCAACAACATTGGTTTTTGGCTCAAAATATCCTTAAACTTGGCAACTATAAGCAAGTATAAGGATTGGGTTACGAGACACACTAGTTGTGAACCTTAAAATTGACCTCTTAAAAGTGTAATCTACTGGGGTAAAACCCAAATTTTGACAGGTTTAACTACGTTGTTTAAAAAGGCAGAAGCAGTACATGCTACACCGCAAGATTTATCAATTGTGTTGCGATGGGCGGGAGGTATGTGTTTTCTTGCGGGACCAGCAACGCTGGATTGAACGCGCCCGCATCCTCGACATAGAAGGGGATTTAGTGACTCTACGTTACGAAACAGAAGAAGAAGACGAAACTTGTTCTTGGGAGGAGATGGTTCGTCTCGAAAGCATTGGCGCTGTAACACAAAAATTAGCTTCAGTGCCGCGCGGTAATGTAGAACCTCTCCTAACAGAGGATTGTCCCGAAGCTGAGCGCATCCGCAACCGATACACAGACTCAAATCCAGAATAAATAGTCAAGGGTCAAGGGTCAAAGTTAATTGCTTTGGGCTATTGACTCTTGATTTTAAACTATTGACTATCATTTAAACCTTCAAAGGCAGGACAGTACCCTTCAAGAGTTACCTTGAAGTTATACAATGGAGAAGCAGGGTTCCAACACCGCTGTCCTCTTTGGTGTCGGCAAGTACCGCAACAGTCTACTTCAGACCATGTAAAGCGATCGCTACTTTGGTTGAGTAATTCTCGTTGAGACAATCCCCGCAATACTAGTTCTTCCCCCTGCCAACGAGCTTCAATTAAACCAGTATCAGCAAACTGTTGCCAGCGTGAATCAGCTGTAATGGCTTCAGAAAGAGTAATCGTAATTACTGTTCCTAAATCAGTTAGTTCGCCTTCATAATTAGTCTCTGGTGCTGCCGGTTGTAAAAATGTATCACCAATAAGCAGTTCAACTAAAGTACCAGCAGCAGGAGAATGTACGTGGTAACGGTTTTGCAACTCCTCTAAGCTAGTCAGGTCTGCCAAGTAAGCAGGGGAACCGTGGACAAATATGACATGCTGGGGTCGCAAATTATGAATTAGCTGGGTAGTACCAGGGCCATCACTATGTTGAGCTAAAAGATAGGTTTCAATAGTGGTAGGTGCTAAATATTGTTTGTTAACTTTTATATCAATTTTTTCTGGTAAAAGAATTAACCAAGGCCCAGTATCGGGTTGGCAGTGCTGACTCAAATCAGCAGTAGAGTCGGTGAGAACAATACAGGGAGACTTGCCCACGGTAGCACGATTTTCTGGCTGTAAGCGACGTACGCGGGGACGTACCCGTTCATCCCAAAACAATGGTTGATGGCGAGCGAAATTCTGTACTGAAGCAGGTAGGTGAGGTAGTAGTTCCAGGTAGGCATCGCATCCAGTGGCGACAGCACCGTCTACCCAGATATCTAAATCACGTCCTGTGAAGTGGTGATGAGAGCGCAAGAGCATCAGCAGTTCTTGACCCAGTCCTAAAGCAGGTGTAGGAAGTAGTACAGAACAATGGTCGGCGATGGCGCGATTAATTCGCTCTGCTAGTTGATTTTCTTGGTTGCGACGGTGAGGATGACGGGATGTGCCATAACTACCTTCAATGATCAGCACATCCAAGTCTAATCCCCGCAGTTCCTCTAAACGCAAACCTTCTACTAACCGGGAGTTTGATAAGAAAAAGTCTCCTGTATACAGTAGTCTGTAAGAGCGTTGCTGGGTAGTGTAGGTGAGCATAATCGCTACTGCTCCGGGAAGATGACCTGCGGGAAATAATTCCGCTACCAGACCATCTTTAAATTCCACAGGCGATCGCAAAGGCAACGCTTGACAAAATTGGGAAATTTCTGGAGGAGCCTGGTCTTGCCAATTTAACGGTAGTAATTTGCTAGTTACCTCGCTGGCATAGATGGGTAACACTGGAAAAGCTTTGTGCAGTGCTAGTAAACCTCTAGCGTGATCTGGGTGGGCATGACTAATCAATACCAAATCTGCTGGTAGAGGCGAACTACCCCGACGCTCCGACTTACTCAGCCCTCTTGCCAGCGATGAAATATCTCCCAAACCACAATCTAACAAGATGCGGTGTGGCCCCATCTTGATCAATAAACATATACCCTCATCGTTATGCTGGACACTATAAGGCAAACATTCTAATTCACTACCCGCTTCTCCAGCATGAACGCGAGAGGATGCCGACAGATTATCCCTCATGCTCTCCTCCCCTCAAACCTCATCATCATGAACATGTCCCAAAAGCCAAAAAATACACGGATTTTGGTTTTGTGATCTAGGGTAAGTTTTGTAGTGCGTACCTAGATCTAGTCTTGAAAATGCGAATTTTTGATTGGGGAGGACGCCTCCACCGAACCCGCACTGGTTCGGAAAAGTTGGTTAACGAATATCTCTCAAACTATTTGCTCAGGCACTTTGCCCCTTACCTGTTTTCTCTTTTAAAGTTCTGAGCGCAAAGAGTTGACTCAACCTGACAGGAAGTATTTTCCGAAGTTCTGATGTCTGATGACAAGTCTTTCGGGAAGCTTCTCTGCAAGAGGCTCTGCCAATGCGTAGCTTGTTTCTTTGTAAGGGTGCGAGAACCCTTTGGGCGAACGTAGTTACCTGGGTTGAGCTTAACCCTCCCCGAAGTTTAGAGCGACTACTGAATTTCTGTTTGCCGTTAGCGGAGTTATCGCCAAAGACAAACATAGTTTTCAGAAGCCGCTGCTCCAACTTCTCTTTGCAACGCAGCCTCACCACACTCTAGGCTTCTACGTCTGCCTCTCGCAAGCGCTTAGACTTCTCTCAATGTGCAGAACCATTGCCGTGATAGTTGTCTGAATCATAAAATCCATTTTTCGTGCCAAAAAACAAGCACGAAATCGTAAATATAACTGTTAGTCCAGCTAATATGAGTTTTACATCCATTTGCTTGCTGCCCTTTACTCAAGACTTTATTATATTAATTTAGTGCTTCTGTGACATAGCAGAATCACTAGGAAATCTTTACTATGCTTAGGTTGATTGGACAATAGGTAAATTTACCACAATCAGTCAGATTGTAGAACCTTTCGGTTCACCTGTCCATCCATCCAGATAATACTTGCTTGGCGATCAGTTATTAGGAATTAAAGTTGGGAAGTCTTGCCCAGTTAACAATTCCCAATTCATCAGCCTGATTTTATTCATAATTTTTACTTAAATTTTTTTGTTTATATATTATTAATTTAAATAAAAGTTGGTTCTGAGAGCGATCACTATTTATACTATTTTATAGTTACAACTAATATTTTTGCATAACAAGTACTGAAGAACCAACTTTTTTTGCAAAAACCCATTCTTTAAGTAGTGCACTACTAACTTCTCACTTCTTGAAACAAAAGTTAATTTTTTGCTTAAGGCTATAACTGTCTGTGTATTTTAACTTAAATGAATTAAAATCAATTTTTTAAGTTATCTAGACCAAATGTTTATCTGCCCTAGCTATAATTTCAACATAAAGTTGTTTTAATAGGGTCGGTTAATATGGCTGACAACATAAATAAGTTAACAGCTTCAGACCACAGTGTAGGTAACATCATGATTATCTCTTTACTTGCTTTCTGTGGATTGACTTTCATCATTCTTTTGGGACTTTTCTAACAGTTTGCTGTGCGTTGAAAAAATTTTTGGAAGCAGATACAGCTAATCTGCTTCCATTATTCATGCGTTAGCAGAGAAATAAAAAGGTAATAAGTTACTATTATCATTCTCATACGTTTGGTATTGAACAAGAAGTCAGAAGTTCAGAGTCAGAAGTCAGAAGTCAGAATAAGTACGGGTATTCCAACCACGCCCGAATAAACTTCTGACTTCGTTGAAAAAGAGAAGTTAGCCAAGTTTATCAAGTACTTGTGCTTATATAAATCAAAATATCTATAAGCTAAGCTAATATTTAGCTATACTACCTTATCTAGGTTGATTCAACTGTAGATAAAAAATTATTGCCAAATGAGGTGCTGTACTGTATTATAGGGCGAACGATGGGACTCGAACCCACGAATGGTGGTACCACAAACCACTGCCTTAACCACTTGGCTACGCTCGCCATTCAACAATTTGGATTATAACAAGTTTTGGGGAAGCGATCAAGAGTGTTAGTTAAAGGAACGGACTCAGTTGATTTAGAGTCTAATGACTACAACGAAATTTTATCTGGCAAACATGAAGGCCCTAACCACTATCGCATATGTTGGAGCAGCAGCGGGACTCGCCGCTTTAGGGGTGACAATGGCGAAGACCAATCCCAATCAGGCTGAATATGAAGAGTATGCAGTACAGCGATTGGCTAAGTACTTAAAAGCTGACGTATGTAAAAAAACAACGAATATCTTAGAAAATCTAATAAATTTAAATTGTGAGAAATTGGTTGATTCGGTTAACCCACAAATGCAGGAAATTCTTGCCAGGACTACAGAAAGGCAAAATTATATTATTTTTAGTATTTACCGTACAGATTTAAAACTAAATTCTTGGATACCTTCTTACAGATTTGAAACGGTGGGAGCATTGAATCAATTTTATACTTACACTGCCCAAGAACAATAAGGCAAGCAGTAGAGGCAAGAATATGGAATAGCTCGCACATACTTTTATATATAAATCTTTAGAGAATCGCTATCCTATTCGGTCAATTTATTGATATTCTGCGATCGCAAATAAACCAGTAATCTCCAAAACACAGTTGGCATCAGCCTAACTACGATGCCTGTTCCTGCTGCGGTTACTTAAAATATCCCACGAATCAAGTCCTTTTAATCTTAAGTAAGATAAGAAAAATAGCAATCGAGAGTTAAACCCTTGCCAATGTCATCTGCTTATTTGCTGGTATCCCACGGAAGTCGCGATCCGCGTCCAGAAATTGCCATGCAAGAACTGGCACAGTTACTACGTAATAAATTGGATAATAGCTATAACCAAGCAGGTGTAACTCCAGATTGTAAAAATCAAGTAGGTGTAGCTTACTTGGAAGCAAGTTCTGAGCCATTACACGAGCAGATTCGACAATTTGCCAAGAGCGCTTTTGCTTCTGGGTGCAATCGCCTGAATATAGTACCGCTATTTTTGCTGTCTGGAGTGCATGTAATGACAGATATTCCGGCGGAAGTAGCACTAGCACAACAGGTTATTGGTCAAGATATGATTATTGACCTGCGACCATACTTAGGTAGTCAGCCAAGTTTAGGGAAATTACTAACAAAGTCAATGGCTGCTATCAAAGCACAAGCATGGATTCTGTTAGCTCATGGTAGCAGTCGCCCTGGTTCGCAACAACCAGTAGAAGCAATGGCGGCGAGTTTAGGAGCAATGGTTGCTTATTGGGCTGTGCCTCCTAGTTTAGAATCACGGGTGAAAGAATTGGTAGTTACTGGCTATCGGGAAATTGCAATTTTGCCATATTTTTTGTTCGCCGGTGGAATAACAGATGCGATCGCTCGGTCAATAGAGGAGCTAAAATTACAGTTCCCTACGGTGAATTTCCAACTGGCTCAGCCTTTAGGAGCAAGCGCAGAATTAGCCGAGCTAATTTGGTATTTAGTAGACAAATGAATTGCACACAAACAGAGGGGAGAAAGTATTTGGGAAAGGTTTATTTGGTAGGTGCAGGGCCCGGAGATCCGGGACTAATGACCCTCAAGGGTAAAGGTTTGTTGGAATGTGCAGATGTAGTGATCTATGATGCCTTGGTGAGTCCAACAATTTTGGCAATGATTAATCCCCAAGCAGAGCAAATTAACGCTGGTAAGCGGATGGGGAGACATTCTTTGTTGCAGGAAGAAACAACTCAACTACTGATTGATAAAGCGCAGGATAATGCAATTGTCGTGCGGCTCAAGGGTGGCGACCCGTTTATCTTTGGTCGCGGTGGTGAGGAGATGGCAGAATTAGTTAAAGCTGGAATACCTGTAGAAGTTGTGCCTGGTATTACATCTGGGATTGCAGCAGCAGCATACGCAGGTATACCTTTAACTCATCGGCTATATAGTTCTTCGGTAATATTCGTTACTGGTCATGAGGCAGCGGGTAAGTATAAACCGATAGTAAATTGGCATGCGATCGCCCACAGTTCCGAAACGATTGTAATTTATATGGGAATTCACAATCTGCCCTACATTGTAGAACAGTTAAGTGCAGCTGGGCTGAGTTTAGAAACGCCAATTGCTTTAGTGCGTTGGGGTACGCGACCTGAACAGGAAGAATTGATTGGGACGTTGAAGACAATTGTTGAGCAGGTAGAGCAAACTGGATTTGGTGCACCTGCGATCGCGGTAATTGGGCAGGTAGTAAATATGCACAGTATTTTGTCTTGTTGTCGTCCAGTTTGATGGTTCATTTGAAGCTTCCTTGAAGAAGTTACAGATGATGTACACTAGCAACCTAACTAGGAGGATACTATGGCTAAAACCTTTGTGATTACTCTTCCAGATGACCTAGAGCAAGCATTAACTACCCAAGCAGAGCGCCTGAATGAGTCTCCAGAGGAAGTTGTGTTACAAGTATTATCACAAGAATTAACCAACTTAGCCCAGTGTGAAACCATACAAAAAACAGAAACAGACCCACTTCTGCGACTAATTGGTTCCCTCAGTATGGATATTCCTGATTTAGCAGAAAATCACGACTACTATATTGGACAAGCTCTATATCACGAGTTAAAGGGTGTTGAGTAGCCTGTTTGTAGATACCTCTGGTTGGGCAAGTCTATTTGTTAACACTCAACCCTTTTATTCGCAGGCAGATTAGTACTTTCGTCTAGCTCATCAACAACAGAGAGGTATTGTTACGACAAATTACGTAGTTGCTGAATTGGTAGCACTACTCAGCAAGTCCACTTCGGATTCCACGCCCACGTATCTTTGAAATAGTTGATGCTATCAAGACTGTGCCTTATGTTGAGGATATTCACATCAATGACGTAACCGATACCGCAGCCTGGGAACTCTGCAAAAGTAGACCAGACAAAGCTTGGTCACTGGTTGACTGCACATCTTTTATCTCAATGCAACAAGTGGGGATTCAGGAGGCTTTGACAACTGATCAACATTTTGAGCAAGCGGGTTTTATCCGTTTGTTGAAATAGCTGTTAGAGCTTCTGGAAATGTTGTAATTATGTCAGCATTCCACAATTATTCTTAACTTAACTGCATTGCATTAAATCTCACAAATCGGATTGGGACTTTGTACTTCTACTGACTGAATAATACTTAGTAGCTGTTCAGAGTTGTATGGCTTAGTTATATAGGCGTCAGCACCTTGTTTCCTCGCCCACAAGTGATGAATTGCTTGATTTTTGCTACTGCAAATTATAATTAGCACTTTTTGATTAGTTGGATTTCTGTTGAGGAAGCGACACAACTCAAATCCACTCATTCCTGGCATTATTATATCCGTAATAATCGCATTTGGTTTTTCTTCTAAGACTATTTCCAGAGCTTCTTTAGCATTGGTGGCTTTAATGATGTTGTAACCTCTATCTCTAAGAAAATAACTGATTAATTTCAATTCGCTTAAAGAATCTTCTACAACCAAAATTGTGCCAATCCAAGTAATACTCAACCTTAAATCTCCAAGGCGTAGTTATTCTTTCTTTTGGGAAATTAAACAATGTGTTGAAAGATTACTTTCAGTAAGTCTCCTTGTGTAAACGGCTTAGTTAAATAGCCGGATGCCTTGACCATCTTGGCTTTTGCTCTATCTAAAAAACCCGTTTTTCCTGTCACCATAATCACGGGTGTATTTTTAAAATATGAGTGCTTCCGCAGCAAAGAGCATAGTTCATACCCGTCTAAGTTAGGCATTGAGATATCTAACAAAATTAGGTCGGGTTTGGCGCGGATAATGTGCATTAAAGCTTTCAAAGAATCGGTGACTCCCACAACCGAAAACATTTGCTCATCTAAATAACTTTTGATCGCACTCAAAACTGTCGGACTATCATCAATACAAAAGATGGTGTAGAGTTTTTTCTCCGCAGGCGGCGGTATAATTTGCTTGCTGCTATTGTCAACAGTATTAATACTATCGGTTAAAGGCCGGTTAGCGTATGCTACTGGTTGATTACCGTTGTCTAGCTTAAGCAACTTTTGAACAGGCTTGGTTCGAGTTTGGGGTTGATTTGTTGGCAAAAATTGCGAGGGTTGCACTAGAGAAGTAGGCGATCGCTTTTGACAACGTTCGACTAGTAAGCGAAGATTCAAATGGCAAAACTTTGGCATGTCATCCAGAAAGCTTTCAGGAACAAACTCATAACTCCCCTCTTCTAAGCTCAGAAATGACTCTAGGAATTCTAGGGCTAATTGTTCTATCAGTATCGCTGCTTGAGAAGAACTCAGATATTTCTGATTGACTAACCAGCAAATAGCTAAATAATCTGGATTTGGTATTGCCTGATTCTCAATACCCGTTTCAAATATCGCTCGCAACTGCTCGTGAATTCCGCGAGGGAGGGTAGAAATTTGCAGACTCAAGCGTTGCAAGTTTCTGTACAGCGGTTCAAACATTTTCTCTGAGTAGCAGGTATAGATCAATTTACCTTCGTCTATGTATATTGACCAAGAACCTGACGTACTAAAGACTTGTAAACAACCAGTAACAGACTTACTAGTAATTTTTTTTAATAAAGATAAGGGCTGGAGTTTTTGAAAAAATCTATATCTACTAATAGGAAGTGTCTTCATCGGGACGGCTCTGGATTAAATTAATATTCGCAGTCAAAATTGGTGAATTTCTTTTTCAGAATTCACAGCGACATTATCGTAAGCACTGTCAGATCAATATAGCGGTCACATTTAAGTTAGTACAGAGATTCCACACCCCCCAACACCTAATTCGCCAATCTCTGCTAAGCTATAATGCACAAATCACAACTCGCTATGTCAAACCAAGCTCTACTGTTGCCAAATAGCGAAATAGCTCAATTTTCCTAGAAACAGTATTCCAAAAATCAGATTTACTTTCTGTATCTTTCGCTAATCTGGCTGGACTAAGGGTAACTCAACTACAGGCGTAGACCAACACTTCAGAGACGCAAATAGAGCAAAAACATTGCATAAGAGGATATTTGACGGTCTAAGGTTGTAGTCAGTCAGCAACGTAGAAGGAAGATAGGCTTTCCAAGCTGATGTGCATTTAACTTGTATTTCGGATGTAATTTCCCCTGCATCTGGTTAGAGAAAAACGTGGTAATCTCTTTCCCCTATTGTTCCGCTTTGCTCGAACTTTGCTGCTTCAGCCAATACGCGCAAACTAAAAGGTTAATAGCTTAAACACCATCTTGAGAAGAATTTTATGTAGAACAAAAGTAATAGATGCAACTAAGTATTTACAATTATTTAAGATTCTACCCTAGTTCCAGATTGTAGAGCTTTTCTTTACAAGACTTGAGCAAATTCATCCCTTGAGCAATAGGAATGACAAACTCTCATTAGGGGGAAATTAGATGATAGTTGATCCAGTAATGGTATGTAGGGAGATTCAACCACGACTGACTCAGTGAAAGGTAATCTGTTCATAAGTAATGAAAACACGCTCTAAAGTTTTGTTGCGACGAATAGTTACTCTGCACAATTCTGAATTTTATATTCTCGAATTTGTAGCGAAACTCAAGAAGTAGAGTGCATACCTAAAAATAATAATTTTCAGTTCAAGGTAGATAGTAAGTAAATTACTTACTAAAACTCAGGTTACTATAAATTTCAACTAAAAGTAAAAATAGTATGTAAAATTTATAATAAAAAATTAGAAAAAATATAAAAAATAATTTATATTTTATTCGATCAAAAGTTCTATGAATATTTTTTAGTTGGAATATCCGGGTAGATGCAAAATGTACAGTAAAATATTATTTTGTGATGTGATTAAATTACACTTATCAAGTAATAAATTATTTGGTAATAGCAATTTAGCATAAAGTTTTAAAGTCTTAAAAGTGACAGATATTCAAATGTTGGAGATTCGCCGTTAAATCTCTATCTTGCTTGGTAATTGGTTAAAATTAACAATGCTACTCGTTAAATGGGAATCATCACAATGGTCACACAGCTACCATCTTCCACCCACAAAGGCATTATTTATCCTGACAGCGACGAACAGCCAATGGCAGACAATACCAAGCAGTTTGAGTTAATTGTATGGATTAAAGATAATTTAGAACTGCTGTTTGCCAACGATCCTAATGTGTTTGTGGCTGGTGATTTACTGTGGTATCCCGTAGAAAATGATAACAAGCTCCGCCAAGCTCCCAACGTAATGGTAGTATTTGGTAGACAGAAAGGATACCGAGGTTCTTACCAACAGTGGTTTGAAGATAATATTCCTCCACAAGTGGTTTTTGAAATTTGGTCGCCTGGAAATCGTCTTTCCAAAATGGCGAAGAAATTTGAGTTTTATGAGCGTTATGGTGTAGAAGAATACTATTTGTATGAACCTGATGTAGTGGACTTGACAGGTTGGCAACTTCGTAACTTACGACTAGAAGTAATTGACCAAATGGCTGGTTGGGTAAGTCCTAGATTAGGAGTACGCTTCGAGTTGTCTGAAGAAGAACTGCAAATCTATCGTCCTGATGGCGATCGCTTTCTCACCTATTTGGAACTAGATCAGCAAAGACAGCAAGAACGTCAGCGAGCTGAACAAGCAGAAAGTAAGCTAGAAGCACTCCGCGCTTTACTTAAAGAACGGGGAATTAATCCAGAGCAATTGTGACCGAATTAAATTTACAAGTTGAAGAACCTTCAGTTCGTTAAAATTGACAATACATTTGTGAAATTGGATTTATAGCAATGGTCACTCAGCTACCATCTTCCAGCCAAAAAGCCATTGTCTACCCCGAAAGCGATGGACAGCCAATGGCAGAAAATACAAAACAGTTTGAGTTGATTGTGCTGATTAAAAAGAACTTGGATCTTTTATTTGCTGATGACCCTAATGTATTCGTTGCCGGCGATTTATTTTGGTATCCTGTTCAGGGGGATAACGTCACACGCAGAGCGCCTGATGTCATGGTAGTCTTTGGCAGACCAAAAGCAGACCGAGGTTCTTATCTACAATGGCAAGAAGATAATATTCCCCCGCAAGTGGTGTTTGAAATTCTCTCTCCTAGCAATAGTGCTAAAGAGATGATTGCTAAATACAAATTTTACGAACGTTATGGGGTAGAAGAATATTACTTATACGATCCAGAGACAGATGAGTTAAGTGGTTGGTTACGTTCTGGTAGTGAACTAGCTGAAATTCCTCAAATGACTGGTTGGGTAAGTTCCCGTCTTGGTATACGCTTTGAATTGTCAGATAGCGAACTTCAGATTTATCGTCCTGATGGGCAGCGATTTCTGACATATATAGAACTAGCGCAACAACGGGAACAAGCGCAAGCTCAAGCTGAACAAGAACGCCAACGAGCTGAACAAGAACGCCAACGAGCTGAACAAGAACGCCAACGAGCTGAACAAGCAGAAAGTGAACTTGAAGCACTCCGCGCTTTACTTAAAGAACGGGGAATTAATCCAGAGCAATTGTGACCGAATTTAATTTACAAGTTGAAGAAAATAACAAACGCCTTGATCGCTATCTTTCACAAGAATTACCAGACTTATCGCGTTCCCGCATCCAACAGTTAATTGAACAGGGTAACGTCCAAATTAACGGCAAAGTCTGCACATCTAAAAAGATTAATGTCAAAATAGGCGATCGCATCACTCTCGAAATACCAGAAGCGCAACCCTTAGAACTGCAAGCAGAAGATATTCCTTTAGATATTCTCTACGAAGACGACCAATTACTCATTCTTAACAAACCCGCAGGCTTAGTCGTGCATCCCGCACCTGGTCATCCAGACGGTACTCTAGTAAACGCCTTATTGGCACACTGCCCCAACTTACCAGGAATTGGGGGAATCCAACGTCCAGGAATTGTCCATCGACTGGATAAGGATACAACGGGGGCGATCGCGATCGCTAAAACAGATATTGCCTATCAAAGCCTACAAGCACAACTCCAAGCCAAAACCGCCCGGCGAGAATACTTAGGCGTGGTTTACGGTGCGCCAAAAACTGAAAGTGGTAGTATAGACCTGCCCATCGGTCGCCATCCACAAGACCGCAAAAAAATGGCTATTATACCCATTGAACAAGGCGGACGATCTGCCGTTACTCATTGGCGAGTACTAGAACGCTTGGGTAATTACACATTAATCCACTTCCAATTAGAAACTGGACGTACTCATCAAATTCGCGTCCACAGTGCCAAAATCGGTCATCCAATTGTCGGCGACCCAGTTTATAGTTCTGGTCATTCAGTGGGGGTAAATTTGCCCGGTCAAGCACTGCACGCTTGGCGTCTAAAGTTGCAACATCCCCTATCTGCGGAGTCGATTGAGGTGACAGCTCCCCCTCCTAGAACATTTACAAAGCTCTTGGAGGTATTACAAAAACGAATTACACTGTCAAACTAAGCTGTTGCACAAATAAATTTGCGGTAGTCCTACCCTAAACTACAGAACGCTCCGCGTGCGTAGCCTGCTTCTCCGTAGGAGTATACAGAATTTGGAGAATAGCTGCTGAGGCGTCTATGCGACTGGTCATTTGTATTTACAAATGATAAAGAACAAATGACAGTGATGTTCGCTAAACAATTAGCGTGCATCAGACATGGGATAGAGTCTGTTTCACTAGTTATACCTAAATGAAACTCCTGCATAACCCAGGACTTATGCACGCTATAAGATAATTGAAAGCGTTAACTAGCCAGATGCAGACGAAAAATCGTTACTTAACGCCTGCCAGTTGTCTGTAAGGTACAGACTTTTCGATATCAATGTTGTATGGCGAAATCCGTTGTGGAGGATTGCCAGTTGCATTGATATCTTGTGCCATACCCAGGAATAGAGATGGATCGCCAGCCTTGGGCTTTTGGTCTTGTGGGGTGTATCTCCGTACTTCTACTTGCCAAATGATTTGTGGGAAGCCCAGTTTGGCACGGTGGTAAGCATCGTATCGTGGAGACTTGATGTTGAAAGGTAACTCACCTTCAGCACGGGATGGCAATACTCGACGCCGCTGATAGGGAACTGTAGAGTAGCCAAAGTTGCTCAGGTACTCTTCAGTGTTGAGCAATTCATCAACAAAGCCTCTAATACCCTTGGTAGCGACTACAATTGACCAGGCAATTTTTTCCCGTTCGTTGTAAACGTCGCGACCGAGAACCTTCTGCACGCAATGTTCAACAAAGCGGTAGTTGCTGTTGAGGTCGTAGAAGCTTTTCTTAAAGGTATTGGAAAGCAGTAAACCACGAATAAAGTCTCGTACTGTAATCTGTCCATTACGGAGTTGAGACTCTAGGAATGCTTCGCGATCGGCTGCAAAGGCATGGAAAAAAATCTGACGATATGCAGCTTCAATCAGATTACCTAGATCTGACGGAGAAAGTAGATTGTCTGTAGAGAAAACCCTGGGCTGTTCATCACCCGGTACTTCATATGCCGCTACACGCTGGTTTTGACTTGAAGGGTCATATGTTAATAGAGGAAGTGGCACTCTAAAGCCTCCATGTTCTTAATTAAAATTAACAACTTTAAATCACATATTAAGGGAGTAGTTGTATCAGAACCTCAGAATTCTGATTAAATTTCACGAAACTTAACCAAGGGTAAGTTTTCGTAGTAGTAGCGGTTAGTTTAGGGGATTTAGTCCATAGCCTAGTAGTAAAATAACTGTGGCTACTCAGAAAAAAAAGCAAGTTTATACACGCTGATTTTGAGATAAAGCTAAGTAATTTAATAAAGGAATCAACGGTCAAACTTATCTAATTGCTAAATTCTCACTGAAGATAACAATAAATTTAGTAATTAACAATTAGATAGTTTATCATTAAAAGCTTTATCCATTTTCAGATTAAGAGATTCAGTTTCACTTTTTTGAACTCAAGCAATAATCTTTAACATTGGGGATTCGGGACTGGGGACTGGGGATTTCTCCCCCTGCTCCCCGCCCCCTGCCCTTTTCCTCTTATTGACCTATCCAAAATTCCAGAGGATCTATGGTTGAGTTACAGTAAGGCCAGTTACGCAAAGTTGCTTCCATCCCTGGCTCCCAGTTAGGCGGTTCCAATCCCAGTCCTAAGCATAGGTGAGATAAAATTCTGACAAACTGCTGGTTATGACCGGAGTCTCCTGCATGAGCATGGGCGTATTCATGGGCAACGATACCTAGCCAGTCTATAGGTGCAATTCGCCCAACGTCTACCAGAATGGTAATTGGGGTTGTGAATATGTTGCACAACCCGTCTATACCAAAGGATTGAGATATGGGTACTGCAAAAATTTGGATGTGAGGACGATCTTGGGGATGAAAGCAATCATGACAAGCTTCAAGACAGATCTTAAGCTGAGCATTAATAGCGTCAATGTTATCGCCGATCCAAGTGCAAATAGGGATGCGATCGCGCAGATTATTGACCACATCCACCATACCCGGTTGTAGGGCAAGTTCCTGTACCAGACGCAGGTACTCTAGACCACGAGTAAAGGCATCAGTCTGCTTCAGATAATTCACCAGCCCAAAACTGAATAAAACTGTCTTGCTTCCATAACATCCGGTGTTTGTCTGGAGGTTGCTTCTTCTGGATTGGAATCCTCTGAAGAGGTTTCAACGCGAGCTTCAGTACAAAAAGATGCTGTGCTGAAACCACCAAACCGTTTCACTGTACTGGTTCGCAGTCGGAGATTTGGGCTAGCAAACCAAAACCGCTCAATGGAACTCATTGTTTCATATTCGGTTGTCAGCACTAGCCCATCTTGATCATCCATGTGATATTGACCGACTACAGGCACAATTTCTGCGTAACCTCTCTCTCGGAGTAATCTACCTTGCCTGGGGTTATCAATATCAGGGACGATCGCAAATATAGTTTTACCCTCGTGGTTTTCATCATTATCTCTATCCCAAGCCATTGTACCCAGCCAACGCACGCGCGAACCACCTACTGACAGACTGGGGTCAATCTGATGATACTGGCATAGTTCAATGATTTCTGGGTGATCCTCAGCCAGAGTTTCTACCTGAATGTCCGATTCTCCCGTCTCTGAGCGCTTGAAGGCAAGGTGATGAGTCGCTCGTTGCGATTGCCACCTGCCTGCACTTAGCTTAAAAAATTCCATCGCGTCCATCAATCTTCTGACTCCTACTTATTACTCCTGCGGATGATGTTTTACAGATTTTTTCTTTTTAAAGTTATTGGTATATAAACATTCTAAACATTACAGCGATTAGCGGTTAGCTTTCAAGAAGCCTCCCGACAAAGGGATTAAATCGGTATGTTGCTTACAATTGTAAACTTTTATGGTGGTAATCGCTCATAGCTTGACAAATTAGACAGTTTAATACCCTGTGATAAACTAGTAGAAATACTGTCTGCACAAACAGTACTAACCAAATACCCTTCGATCTTCTGAATCAGAGGAGTGAATCATGGATTTTCCAATCGAACTGACTTTAGAGCAACAGTTCCGTTTACAAAACTTAAAAGACCAAGTAAAAGATTTGAGTCGAGAAGAGGCTCAAGAATTCTTGCTAGAAGTTTTACGGCAGATGATGGTAAAAGACAATTTGGTCAAGCATTTAATTAAACAAGCTTGACACTTAGCTATTTAGTACATTTGTTCTATATAGTAAGGTATTTTGCCTACAACGAAGTTAACCATTGCAAGTGCCTGTCCACTACTACATACATAAAGAGTTGATGATTTTCACGCTTTAATTCAAACTTGATTTGAGTGCCAAATCTCATAGTGTCCTAAATAACATCAGCCTGAGTGAAAGTGGTAAAACTCACCCAGGCTGATGTTATTTATTAACCACAAAGGGGAGTGGGGTAAGCCAGAGGAGAATGTGGAAGCGACTGACGTGCTGAGTGGGAAATATTACAGATTATTACTTTCTCTCTCATAGAAAAGACGAGAGTACTATTAATCCCCTATGTTTTTCTTGGCTGCTCGCAATTATTTCGAGAACACGCCAAAAATAATATCCACCATTTGTGAATATCAAGGGGAACTCAATGGTTCTTGATGCTTTTTCCAGAGCTGTAATTACAGCAGATGCAAAAACTGCTCCTATCGGTGGTGCTGATTTGGCAGCCCTCAAGTCTTTCATTGCTGATGGCAACAAACGCCTTGACGCTGTGAATGCGATCGCTAGCAACGCTAGCTGTGCTGTTTCTGATGCTATTGCTGGTATCGCTTGTGAAAACACAGGTTTGCTACAAGCTGGTGGTAACTTGTACCCCACTCGCCGGATGGCTGCTTGCCTGCGTGATGCTGAAATCGTCCTGCGCTATGTAACCTATGCGCTGTTGGCTGGTGATTCCTCAGTATTAGATGATCGCGCTCTGAATGGCCTCAAAGAAACCTATTCAGCTTTGGGCGTGCCCACCACCTCTGCTGTACGCGCTTTTCAAATCTTGAAGTCTATCAGCGTTGCCCACATCACTAACACCAACACTGAAGCTAACGCTGGTAAAAAGTTCCGCAAACTGGAAGTTGTTCAAGGCGACTGCTCTGCTTTGGCTTCGGAAGCTGCTAGCTACTTTGATCGCGTTATTTCTGCTCTGAGCTAACAACTCATAGCTAACGGCTATTAGCCAAGCAAACTGAAATCCAAATCCGAGCAAATGCAATCAGGAGTATAAAAAGCAATGAAATCAGTTATCACCACAGTTATTACATCTGCTGATGCAGCAGGTCGTTTCCCCAGCACCTCTGACTTGGAATCCATCCAAGGTAGCATTCAGCGTGCGTCTGCTCGTCTAGAAGCTGCTGAAAAGCTAGCTTCTGGTATCGATGCCGTAGCTAAAGAAGGTTATGACGCTGCTTTCAAAAAATATCCTTACCTCAACCAAGAAGGTGAAGCTGGCGATACCCAAGCCAAGAAAGACAAGTGCCTGCGCGACATCAAGCACTACCTGCGTCTAATCAACTACAGCTTAGTTGTCGGTGGTACTGGCCCTCTAGATGAGTGGGGTATTGCAGGTGCTCGTGAAGTTTATCGCTCCTTGGGTCTGCCCACTGCTCCCTACGTTACTGCGATGACTTATACTCGCGATCGCGCTTGCTCTCCTCGCGATATGTCTCCTCAAGCATTGGTTGAATTCCGTTCTCTCCTCGACTACGTAATCAACTCCCTGTCATAGTGAGAAAGATTGACTAGACGAGCGATCGTCATACTCTAAAACTAGGGGACTCTCAGTATATTGCTTTGCCTAAATTTAAGGTAAGCGATCGACTAAGAGTCCCTCAGTTGTGTCATTAGTTATTAGTCAAGTGTCATGGGTCAAGGGTCAAAGGTGAAGGTACTAAGAAATTCATATTGGGCGCGGGTCAGATTACTGGGGTACGCTTTACTCATAAGGAAAGAGAACAAAGATGGATTTGAAAGAAACCTTGATGGCGCTTGAACAGAAGTTTTGGGAGGCTAGCTCTGCTGCAAATGTTGACTTAATTCGGGGATACCTCACTAACGATGCCCTTACTGTGGGAACTTTTGGCGTATTGAACAAAGAAACCACCATCGCGGTTAATGAGGGGCAACCACCATTCTTCTTCTGGCGCATTGTCGATGCACCTCGAATTTTACAATTGACGACAGACAGTGCTGTTGTGATCTACAAAGCTACTGCACAGCGTCAGGGACGCGAACCGTTCACAATAATGATAAGTAGTACCTATGTCAGCTGGGATGGCTCGTGGAAGCTTGCATTCCATCATCAGACACCACTCTAGGTCAAAGAAGAGAGCTTTCTTAAGCTGTGGTAAGTTTCTAGCCCCGGCAATCTGAAGATATAAAAATAAACCTATGACAATAGATTCTTTATTTGAACAATTGAAACATCCCAACCCTAATCTGCGGGAAAGGGCGATGCGGGAATTGGCTGATGTCCGCGATGAAAATACTATTTCTCGTTTGATGGGTATTTTGGATGACGATGATGTTACCTATCGGCGGGCTGCGGTAAAGGCACTGGGTGCTATTGGGCCAGATGCCGTGCCTTCACTGGTTGAGTCATTGTTAAACAGTGATAACGCGACTATTCGAGGTAGTTGTGCTAAGGCTCTGGCTCAGGTCGCTGCCAACCATCCAGAAGTTCCCTTCTCCAGTGATGGTTTACAGGGATTAAAAACAGCGCTTAATGACCCAAATCCTGTTGTTTACATTGCCTCTGTGATGGCGCTGGGCGAAATTGGTTCTCCTGCTTTTGAAATTTTGGCTGAAGCGCTGAGAACGACGGATAACGTTGCGGTGGCTGTGGCGATTGTGAATGCACTTGGTTCGATGGGTGACATTCGGGGAGTGGAAGTACTGATGGCATTAACTAATGATGAATCTGTCGATCCATATATTCGTGAGTCAGCAGTGAGTGCATTGCCGCGATTAGATCAGGTGATTAACTATTCTAAGAGAGTGAATTAGCGATCGCACTACAACAAAATGATTTAATGATGGATTAGATGAACAAGCTGGGCGTCACCTTAAAGTAATCTCCAAGTGCCTTAGCTTGTGCCTTACACTAATCGACCGCTTGCCGTTCACAACCTCAGACACCACACCACTAGACCCGATGATGCCTACTAAGTTAGCTTGGCGGGTTGTCACTGGCTAAACAGTTTGGTCAAAAGTAAGAGTCATTTCTCCATTTGCCTTTTATCGTCTTATTCCCAAATGTCTTCTTCTAAGTGCCTTTCAATTTGAGAAATCGCCAACTTGATGACTGCTTGAACTCCCGCTTCCTCTTCTTGTGTCAATGCAGCTTGCAGAGGTTCTAAGGCTGCGCGATCGCCTATTTTCATTAATGCCAAAGCCGCAGCCCTTCGAGTTTCCCAATCAGTATGATCTTTGAGCAAATCAACTAGCTGGGGAACCGCAGGACGATATTTTAGGTTACTCAAGGCAGTTGTCGCTTCGCATCGCACAGATGAAACCGGATCAGCTAGAGCATTCATCAGGATATCGAACGCTCCCGCTTCTGGATTTTCCTGAGCGATCGCTGCGATTGAACCGATCACAGCAGCACGAACTTCAGGCGAATCAGAGTCAACTTCTCGATATACATACTCTTTCGCTTCTGCACCAATAAATGCCAACGCCCATGTCGCCAGACCCTTGGAACTTTCGGGATACTCAGTTGATGCTAAAATTTTTAGCAATGCTGGTACAGCAGCTTCACCCGTCCTAGCGAGCGCTCCAACACACGAATTTTTAACAACTGTATCCTGATCATTTAAGAGGGCATTAACTAAGGTTGGAACTGCTTTTGGATCGGCAATGAGTGTCAAAGTTTTAGCGCTGGCTCTCCGTACAACTGGATTTGGGTGATTTGCCACAGCCTCCAGCAACAACGGGGTAACAGGTTTGCCAATTTTACCCAATGCCTCTGCGAAACTCAAGCGTACCATCCCCCGCGAGTCTCCCAGACTTTCAACCATCCGCTTTAGAATTTGTTGGTCATCAGGGTTGAAGGTGTTCAGGTTTAGTTGCTCACTGACAGCTTCAAGTAAAGCATCTGTCTCTGTCTGGGATAGATGTAGCGAACTTCCCTCCGATTGAGTTTCGGAGTTGAGCATGTTACTCATAGCTAAATTATCAAGATGGATTATTAGTTACTGACCATCAGGCTGGCCTGCTGATTGCGGAGTTCCTCAAGTGCAGAGTCAATCTTAGCAAGCTCAGGCTCCAGTTGCCCCATTAAGCTTACCCTCATCACCTTAGCTCGTTTTGCCGCTTCCGTAGTTTCTCTAACCAGACGTTCCCGATATTGCTCCAGTTCTTCAATGACCTCTGCCAGATCTTGAGCGGTTACATTATCGGTTGAGATGATTTCTGAAGTTTCGTCCATATCTGTTGTTTCCTGAACGCGTATCTATATAATGATTTGTTGTCAGTGTTTAACTGTCAAATGCATATATTTTGATCTTCTCAGATCGCGTTACCACTAGTAAACCTTTTTGAAGAAGTAGTCAGCAGAAGACCGCACTGACTCCTCGTGACTCCTCAAGTGGTTTCCTCTAGTGGAAAAATATCCCCCCGCAAGTAAGACTCAAAGTGTTTCTTAAAGTACTGAATACTCGTCATATTCGGTTCATCGCTTTCTGTCGGCGTGAATTCATAAATTGGGACTTTTTCCCTCACCAATTTGACCAATTGAGGATGAAGCTGCTCAAAAGAATCTACTCTAAAGATTGTTGTTTCAAATCTTAATTTAGCTGGATTGCCATATCCTAATTTCATCCAGGGCATCCAAGGACAGTCTCTTGCCCACTGAGCAGGAGGGACATCAGTAGCATCAGGTCGGCAAGTATTTGATATAAAGTATTCAACTCCCTTAAACTTTTCTCCAGGGCAATAGTCTAAGTATTTACTATCTCCTGCTAACGGATGCGGGTATTCTAAAGGAATTTCCATGACAGAGGTAATATATCCGCAACCTTTGGGGATGACAAACTTTTTTGGTTTGACTGAGCCTTGGACAATTCGATTAGCAATGTGTACTACTGGTACTGGTTGACTTGCTGTTGGTGACTGCCAAAAGTGTAGAATCTCTTGGGTTACTGGGTTACAGAATAAACCAATTTCTCTATTAATTCGATACCCGACTTCGCCATATTCAGGATCGGGCTTGATAAATACTTTCGTAGCATTCATACCAATAATAGAAAACAATTTTTCCTTTGGCTTATCTGGTGTCTCTTGCCACAAAATTTCTCCAGACCAGTTGTAATAAAGCTGTAAACCATGATTTTTTCTGTAAAAATCGAGGTTATTAAATTCGTAGTCATCTAAGTAAGCACTCATATCTGTTCCGATCATTCTCAAATGCTTGCGGTTGCAACTATCACTCAAAGCTTGAGCAGCGGATTTTATTTGGGCGTAAACTCCTACTTAACCACTAACTTGCGTTCTTTGGTATTGATTTTATCTCCTGTTAAAATTTAACGCTATTTCCCAGTCACGCCAGTTCGCTCAACGGAGGACGCCTCCGCACGCGACTGGCTCCCCAGTCCCTAGTACGATAGTAAACGTGACCTTTAAGTAACTCTCTTCAATCATTTACAAATCAATGGATAAACGTTTTTTTAAAATTTTTGGTTTAACAGAAGATCAAGCGATCGCAATTATCGATACACCATTAGAACAACTCGAAGACCCCACTGATAAATACATTGCTGTTTCACATCTGATTAATTTCCCAACTGAGCAATCAATTGCAGCTTTGGTACGTGCAATTGAAACTAGTAATCCGGCTGAATTAGATCACCGCATTGTTCGACGCAAAGCTGTAGAAAGTCTGGGGCGATTGCAGGCTGAATCAGCATTACCTGTAATTCGACAGTGCCTCAATGATGATGATATTTATACTGTTGAAAATACCGTGTGGGCAATAGGGGAAATCGGGACTAAAGATTCAGAAATCCTCGAAGAAGTGGCACAACTGCTAGATAAACCAGGTCAAATCTATCGAGTGATTATTCATACCCTGGCTAATGCTGATTATCAACCTGCTCTAGAACGTGTGCAAAAATTTACGCAAGCTGAGGACGAACCTACCCGGAGTGCAGCGATCGCCACAGTTTGTCGCTTTACGGGTGATTACTCTCAAATCACTGAAGTGATAACGCTGCTGCAAAGTCCCAACGTCAATGCACGGCGCGGTTGCATTCAAGACCTCATTGATTCGCACTACTACAAAGCCATCCCCCAAATTGCTCGTTGTCCTGTATCTCTGGTGTTCCGACTGCGAGCATTACGGATGCTTTTAGATGCAGGTGTTCCCACAGGTGAAATTACATTTGCAGAAGTTCAGCCCGATCTAGAGCAAGTGCTATACGATCATCCCAATGACATTGACATGGTACATGAGTACGACGTTACCCCTTTACTAAATTTTGTTATTGACGAACTCTACCAAACCGATTTTGGGCGGTGCTATTTAGCAACAAAAACCTTACTGGATATCTATTTGCAGGAAGCACCCCAAGCACTGCTAGCAACTTATATGGACAAAGCATATAACGATTATGGTGCTCACTATCATGTCATGAAACTTCTCGGCTGGCTGAAATATACTTCTGGCTACGATTTATTAGTGGAAAACCTGCACAACCGCGAACCCCAATTTCAAAAATCCCGTACTGCTTGTGCGATCGCTCTTGGGGAATTGGGTGATTCACGTGCAGTTACCGAACTCAAAACTTGCCTGAGTACGCCGATTTGGGATTTGAAATATGCTTGTTTATTGGCGCTAGACCGTTTAGGAGACTCATCAGGCCGGGAAACGTGTGCTACTGATGCTGACTGGTTAATTCGAGCAAAAGCGACGAGTCATAATTAGTAGGGATGGGCGTCTTGCCCGTCCTTGATTTTACACGTTTGATAATCAAGCGATCGCCTAACTGTAAAATACGTTTATCAACAGAAAAACCAGCTTTCTTGAAAACCGACAGTATTTTTTATCGCATCTTCCAAAGTCTGCCCAGCACCTTTTTTGAACTGATTAACCAACCTCCACAACTGGCCAGCGTTTACCAATTTTCCTCAGTTGAAGTCAAACAACTCGCATTCAGAATCGATGGCGTATTCCTCCCTAATACACCAGAACTACCGATTTACTTCGCCGAAGTTCAATTTCAACCAGACAAAAAAATTTATTCACGTTTGTTCACCGAAATCTTTAACTATCTTGATAAAACCGAATTAACTAATACCTGGCGTAGTGTTGTTATATTCCCTAGTAGCAGCATTGATACTGGAGATACAGAAAGATACGCAGAATTACTCAACTCACAAAGAGTAACTCGCGTCTATCTAGACGAATTAACCTCAATGGAAGCATCATCAATCGGGATTGAGACAGTTAGATTAATTGTAGAACCAGAATCAACTGCGACAGCAAAAGCTATAGAAATAGTAAACAGCGCCCGACAAGAAATTATGGATGCCGCCCAACAGCGGGAAATTATACAATTGATAGAAACGATATTAATCTACAAATTGCCGCGTTTGAGTCGGGAGGAGATGGCGAAAATGTTTGGATTAAGTGAGTTAAAGCAAACTAGATTTTACCAAGAAGTTTTTACAGAGGGGAAACAGCAAGGTAGAGAAGAAGGGAAGTTAGAAGGCAAGTTAGAAGGCAAGTTAGAAGGCAAGTTAGAAGGCAAGTTAGAAGGCAAGTTAGAAGGCAAGTTAGAAGGCAAGTTAGAAACAATACCTCGGTTGTTGGCGTTAGGGTTAAGTATTGAGCAGATAGCTCAAGCGTTAGGTTTGGACGAACAAGTTGTTAGGCAAGCTGCACAACCGAAATCATAAAATGGTGTGATGCGCGTTAGTCTGTGTTATGTAAATTTTGGTACTTAATGCAACGCTCATCCTCAATTTCGCTTCGCTTGAGCTAGGAGGAGATGGCGAAAATGTTTGGATTAAGTGAGTTAAAGCAAACTAGATTTTACCAAGAAGTTTTTACAGAAGGCAAACAGGAAGGTAAAGAAGAAGGAAAGTTAGAAGGCAAGTTAGAAGGTAAGTTAGAAACAATACCTCGGTTGTTGGCGTTAGGGTTAAGTATTGAGCAGATAGCTCAAGCGTTAGGTTTGGACGAACAAGTTGTTAGGCAAGCTGGACAACCGAAATTATAAAACCCCACCACGCTTTTAGCTGACGCCAAGATTTCCTTCACTGCTTGCGAAGAGGGGCTAAGGGTGGGGTTCTAACTATTATGGTTAATCAACCGAATATGATATTAGCCATTAAAAACGCGACTACGCCACTTATTTAACCGGGCTTCCCCAATTGTGGCAAACCGTCGAGCATCAGCAATTTGCTCTTGTAAAGAAGTAATCTGTTTTGCCTGGGCGTCAGCTTGTTGTTGCAGAGATGTATATTCGTCTGTACTTGTCACAGAACTGGAAGACTGCCAACTACTACTAAATTGTGTTGTACCGATGCTGGCAAATGGTCGTAAGTCTGCTAGTTGTTGTTGCAAAGTTGTAATTTGGCTTTCTTGCTCTTGAATTTTTTGCCGCAAGCCTTTTTCGGCTTCTGTACGAGCTGCAACAAACGTATTAACTTGGGCATCTGGCTTAGGCTTGAATAGATCAGCCAGTAATGCACTAACATCGGTGGATTTCAGCTTACCGTAAGGAGTATTAGTAATTAGCGATCGCACCAACTGAGGTTTATTATTCGATGCTAGGTTTTTGTCGCTGCTGGAATTGCTACGCACCAATTGCAGCATGTTGGTAAATTCCAATATCTTTGTGCCTGTTTGGGTTTTATAACCCCGGTAATATGGCACGATGTTTTCCCCAAAAGCATCTAAATACTCGTCGCTATCAAGGTAGGAATCAATATCTGCTTCAAAACCTTGTTCATCCAGAATGTTACTGTGATGAATAGTCTCAGAGTAGTCATCGGGAGCGCGACCTAGCAGGTGCTTAAAGTTCAACTCAATGGCGCGGTAGCGGTAAACGTTGTCAAAAAATCTGGAGCGATACAACTCCGACTTGGCAATCTGGCGGACAAACTCGCGGACGGTGATTACACCTTGCTTAAGTTGAGATTCTGGGACGGTGAGCCGCTCACTTTCCATAACGTAAGCATTGCCCAATACTTGTCGATAAACTGCTCGAATCACAATTTCGATTTCATCAGATGAAGCACCAAACCATAGTTCAATTGGTTGTGTTTTGGAAAATGTTTGATACTGGCTTTGTCTGATTTCGTCGTCTGAGAAGGTTTGCATAGTTGGGTTGGTTCGGGTAGGAGTTACTAATGGCTGAGACTTGAGGTTGAGGATATTCGCCAGAAATCTATTGACATCGGTTGTAACACCTGATGTCGCACCCAAAGGCGGCGCGATCGCTTTGGGAGTATTGGTGATTAGCGAGCGATTCAGTCCAGAGCGAGTTCCCTTAACGCTGGATTTGTCGCTGCTAGAAGCACCGCGCAGCAATTGGAACAGGTAGGTAAACCCGGCCAGATTTTTACCTGTTTGAGTTTTATAACCCCGGTAAAACGGTACTGTATCTTCACCAAATGCCGCTTTGTACTCATCACTATCAAGATAGGAGTCGATTTCAGCTGCAAAGCCGCTTTCATCCAGTAGATTAGTGTGATGTACTACCTCGGCGTGGTCATCGGGCGCACGACCAAGTAAATGCTTAAAATTAAGTTCAATGGCACGGTAGCGAGGATAATTATCAAAAAAGCGCGATCGGTAAAGTTCCGATTTAGCCACCTGACGCACAAACTCGCGGACACTAAATTCCCCCTGCTTGAGTTGCGACTCTAGGACTGTGAGTCGCTCACTTTCCATAACATAAGTATTACCTAAAACATGCCTGTATACGGCTCGAATCAAGGTTTCAAATTCTTCTTCAGAGCTACCTATCCGTTGCTGAATCGGGTCTGAGTCTTCAAACAATCCTACACCCAATTGCGAGGCGCTGCTAATCACAGGGTTGATAAAACTACTAACCATTTCAACAACCTCCTAAAAAACAATATTTTTAAAGGTAATGGAAACTAAGTATTTGTTAGCGTTTTATAGTACAAATAAGCACTAACAATTTCTTATCCCCTTTACAGTCAGGATTAAGTTATCAAGTTTTGAGGAGTTTTTTAGTTACATTTTCTAACAAAATTAGACGGCTAACAGTTAATAACTAACAGCTAATAGTACGAAAAAATTAGCAATTAGCAATTAACAATTAGCCGTTACCAACTGTTAACTTTATGTCAACTTATCTATTTATTTTCAAACACGCTCATCAAATCTAGTGTAGAAACCACCGTATTTTATCCAGTATTGTTTCAAGGTATGATGAGGCGTATGTAAACTAGCTTTTGCCTGATATAGAATGACTTGGCGATGCTCACCCATCCAAATTTTATTAACTGGGTCAACAGATATTACTGATCCTCCTAAAGAAGCAACACATTCAGAAAATCTTTCAATTGTCGTATATTCTAATGTCTCGAATATAAAAAAGTTACCGGAACAAATCAAGTGGCGACTGCGAATCCAGCAACGCATCTTTTTTTCAGCCTGTGGAGGCAACATTTTGGTTTCAATAGCCTCAAGCTGAATTAACATAATGCGCTCACCGCATGTAATTCATCGGCAAAACTTTCTTGCTTTTCAAACTGCAAAGGGCCAGCCTTTGAACCCCATATTTGCTCGTGGGTTTCAACATCCATACCTTTATCTAGACTTGTCCAAGTATGCTCGGTTATTTCGACATCGCTGATTAAATATGTTTGATGACCATTGCGAGGAATCAGACATTGATTTCCTGGCTCCACGCTACCCCGAAACATTTCACCCTCTCGCACAAAAACCATCGAACAGTGATCACGCCGTTCAATGCTATCTGGGGTAATAGTTCTGAGAATATCTAATTCACGAGCTGCGCCTGCATAAAGCACAGGGTCTTTTAAACCGTAGTTTTCGATATAAATGCGATCGCCCAAATCTACTAATCTATGTACTCCCTGGCGATAAGGTGTCCATAAATCGTAGTCATATACTTGCTCAGAATAAAAACCAATGGCAGAAAAAAAATCAAATGATAAAGGACGAAAAAAAATGTGGATGTGAGCGTAAAGTTGAGGATTTACAAAAGATTGCTTGTGGTTGCTAAAATCTCCTGCCATCCAACAAGCTAAGGTGAGCAAATCGCTAGCGTTGGTGCTAGAACCACTAGGCGCTATCGTCATATTCAACCTCAGGAGCAACAAGACAAAACTAAATGATTCTTTTATGTTTTAACTCAAGATTATTAACTAGCTTGACTCGACAAAGAACGAATCTCTGAAGAGAATGAAGCTGTAGTTACCCCTTTACCGTCACTGGTTTTAATCATCGCTACCCGAAATCTGAGATTCGGGTTAGCAAACCAAATTCGTTCTTCAGCCGCCGCGTGGTCATACTCTGTTAGCAGGGTAAAAATACCGTCGTCACTTAGGTGATATTTGCTCACTGCTGGGATTGTTTCCGCGTAACCCTTGTCTCGCAAGAGTTTACCTCTAGAGGGATTTTCTAGATCGGGAATTGGTACTAACACAGTACTACCAGAAAGCGGTTTGTCGTCCCAGTCTGACTCTCCCTCCCAAGTCATCCGAAAGGGGTGGGTGATACTTGCAGGGTCAACGTCGTACAATTTACAAATTTCTAAAACCTCCGGTTCTTCGACGGTAAGAGCCTCAATGTCAATCGTAGAAAGCACTTCTTCAAAGTGAGCAAATGCTAAATGATGACCGCTACGCTGCGATCGCCATTGCCCAATTGACTGTTCAAAGAATTCGGTAATTTTCATTACAAAAGTGATCTGAAAAAGTAGCTTACAATCCAAGAGATATCTTGGCTAAAGAATTATTCTCCCAGTCTATATGGTAGTCCCCTTGCTCACAACCGCAACTATGTTTAGGGGGGCGTAAATGCGGAGGACACCGTTTGTAACGTAACCACTACGACCTAGTGCGATTTTAGAAAAAAAAGGTCAGAATTGCCGCTATTTTAATACGGTTGGGATAAGCACTCCAACTATATTGTGGTCTGGGAAAAGGGTAAGGGGGAATTCAAATATTTCCCCCTTCAGAGACTCCGCCAACGTCTTGGTCTGGTAGAGAAGACCGCGCGCTGGTTCATCTTTTCCTGTTTCTTGTTAACAGAACCGTATTGGCTGCTGTTTGATCAGCTATTCTGACTTTTTTATCTGTACTCAGATAAATTTAAGCAACTTCAGTGATGCTGACGATTTTGCCGCCTGTCCTATGAATATTTTGCACTTGTTGAGACAGCTGGTTATAGTCAACCACATATTTTATATTGCCTAAGCGAGTACGGGGGCCAGAAGCACCTTTGATCACCTTAATCAAGAAGCGTTTGCTGGTAGTGCTTGCACCACCAGCAGCGGGAGCTTTGATAGATGTGGGTAAATTTGCACCGACATCACTAATCAGCTTAGCTTTGCGATCGCTATCACTACTAGCCGCTCCTCTCAATAAGGTAAAAGTGCGGTTAAAGCTGACATTCTTCAGCCCTGTTTGGCTGCTAGTGCTGCGAGCATAGGGAACTATACTATCGCCAAAACTTTGCTGATACTCTTCGCTATCAATATAAGACTCGATTTCAGCATCGTAGCCCTGTTCATTGTAGATGCGGACGTGTTCAGCAATTTCTGACTGATCAGCAGGAGGACGCCCTAGCAGGTGTTTGAAGTTCAGTTCAATGAACCGATTTTGGGAAGAAGAATTAAAAAACAGAGATTGATAAAGTTCTGATTTAGCAACAGCGTTGACAAATTCGCGTACCGTGATTTTGCGATCGCGCAATAATGATTCAGCACTTACTAGGCGCTGACTTTCCATTAAATACCCATTACCCAAAACCTGTTTATAAACTGTCCGAATCAGCGTTTGTAATTCATCTTCGGTGATATTCGGACGCAGTTCTACCCTAGGTGAATCAATAGCCCAAAGTGACATTGAAGTATCTCCTGAAAAACGTGTGAATTAAATAAATTTACGAGCATTCCACTTTATGGGTGGATTTTCGTGTCAGTTATCAGTTGTTTTTGCTACTGACCAGCCTTTTGTTAAACGCTAATCTACTAAAGTGCGTTAAATATCCGTACAACTCACCTAGTAGCGCATCCATGCTAATTGGTGCAAAGATTAAATGTATTTTTCTTGGTGTCTTATTGTCTTGGTGGTTGAAAAATTGACTTTTGAACCACCAAGGGAGGGCAGCCATATGGGTAAAGAGAAGCTTGTAGCTTCCCATGTACGTTTTTCCCAAACTAAGGATTATCTAGTTAACAGGAGTAATACTGGCAATCACGCCACCCTGTTTGTGAATCCGCTGATACTCTTCTGAAAGTTGATTGTAGGGCACGAACAAAACCTGGTTACTGCGGCGAAACTTGGAGATCCGATTTACCGCATTTGCTTTGTAGCCAGTAACTTCAACCCGATATACCTTACCATCGTCACCTGCTCCCACACCTTGACGAGTGCGAGGAGTAAATGCTGGATTGCGGAATGTAGACCCATCGCTAGCTGGTGAAACCACGGGGGTAGGCGTACCTTGAATTACTAAGCTGTTCAATTTCGGCTGTTTGCCAGCTAAGTCACCTTTGAGGCTGCTGCTAGAAGCACTACGTACCAGTTGGAATAAGTGGGTAAACTGAACTAAACTTTGGATGGCTTCTGTTTTGTAGCCCCGAATATAAGGTACGGTATTTTCCCCAAAGATTTCTTGGTACTCGTCGCTGTTTATATAGGAATCAATATCAGCTTCAAAGCCTTTGGCATCTAGAATAGTGCTGTGAGCGCGGGTTTCTTCTAGATCTAATGGAGCACGTCCTAGAAGATGTCTGAAATTCAACTCGATCGCTCGATAGCGAGGGGAACTATCAAAAAAACGTGAACGGTAAAGTTCCGACTTAGCGACTTGACGCACAAACTCGCGGATGCTTATCTCACCCCGTTTGAGTTGAGATTCAGGAACCGAGAGGCGCTCACTCTCCAACACATAAGCATTGCCTAAAACTTGTCTGTAGACTGCTCGTATTACGATTTCAACCTCTTCTTCAGAGCGGCCTGGCCACAGCTCAATGGGATCGGTATCTTCAAAAAGAGCGACCCCCAATCGTGATGCTGATCCGAACGCCATTCAAACTATCTCCCAATTAACAACAAAATTTTATGAGAATAATTTCAGTAGATGTCAAAAAAATTTACATCATTCTGACGAAGAAAGGCCATAAAGCCTTTAAATTTTTCTAATCTTGATGATTTGAGTTTTTAAATCTATGCTCTTACACATTCTGATACGATGCTGAAGTTATATTTGTTAATAATTGTTAAGTTAAATGATCCTTTATAAGAATTTCAGCTTTTTTTTAGTATTGGAATAGTAATCGCGTTACAGGCGATGGTAAGGTTAATAACCGCCCAAGTGCAACTGGGAGCATCAACAGAAGGTGAGTTCGATAGACCTCTTGCTGCCTTGAACAAAAGTTCAGTTCAACGAAGTCAGAAGTCAGAGGGAAGACGGAAGTTTGATACTTGCATAAGTCGTTATGTCACTGAGATTATTGGAAAGCCGCCAATTGAGTAATTAAATGGTCAAAATAGGGAGCAAGAACTTCTTGCTGATTGGGTTCGCATCGTTTCAAACTTGCTGCTTTGATGCTTTTTAAACCTAAAACCATTGCATCTAAAGGAATTTGTAATTCTTGATAGAGCAAGTTCATATAGTGTAGTCCTGTAGAACTGGTATACCTGGTATGGCTACCTGCTATGCCATAGGTAATACAGCGGAGAAAATGCCAGAAGTCTCGCCAGCAAGCTTGGGCGCGTTCAGGAGGATAAAGACCTCCTCCAGGTTGGACAATTTCGGGATAACTCGTCAAAACTCTTTCTCTGGCTTCATCAACAATTTCGGCTATGCGATCGCCTAAAAACTGAGCAACAGGAATCAACGCCGAATTATCCGGTGACAAGTGTTGAATCTGCATTAAATCTTCGTCGTTGAGATAGCGACCTGCATCGTCCGCAGATTGGAATATAGCGATCGCAGCTTTTGGATGAGACCGTTCCCACTCAGCAAAGCTGACAATTCTAGCTTTAGCTATTAATTCTTTAACAGTTTCGCTTAATTGAGTCATAGGAATGGGGAATGGGGGAGAATAATGACTCTTGACTTTTGACCAAATACTTAATCTATCCTCCTTGAATCTTCCCAAATGCGATCGCCTTTTTTTGACATCTGTAAAATAAAGTTAAAGAATGACCCTATCAAATGCTCGTATGGAAATCCATCAAATAAAAGCTGAACTGAAGAATCCAGATTTTCAGTACCGCTTGAAGGCGATCGCCGCCCTCAAGGATTATGAATCAGAAGTTGCAGTTCCTCTGTTAACTAGTAAACTTCAAGACTCAGAATTTCTGGTACGTTCCTTTGTGGCAAGAGGTCTGGGTAGCCAACAATCAGCAGAATCTTTTGCCGCCTTGATGCAAATCATGAAGTTTGACGATACTCCTAACGTGCGAGCTGAGGCAGCAAATTCTTTATCGCTATTTGGCAGAGTAGCAGTTTCTCATCTAGTTCTGGCATTTTATCAAGATGACCACTGGCTAGTGCGGCGCAGCATTTTGGCAGCCATAGCCGAAATGGATTGTCCTGAAGAACTATTTGATATCTGCGTTCAAGGTTTAAAAGATGAAGATTTCACAGTTCAAGAATCATCTGTTGATGCACTCGGCTTACTAGCTAATTCAAATCAACATGCTGCGGCGTTATCCCAATTGCTGATGTTGGTGAATAATCAATCTTGGCGGATGCGCGTACGAGTAGCCTATGCTCTCAAACGATTTGACCAACCGCAAGCAAAAGCAGCCTTAGAGCAACTTAGACAAGATGCAGATCATCGAGTTGTTGGAGCTACTTTAGAAGACTTGTCGTCACAATAAAGGGCTAGATTTGAGGATTTATTTGACGTTAGAAAACTCAGGTGAGTCCTAGCAAACACATTTTCAATATCAAAAATTTACCAAAAAAATATAAATCTTGACAGAAATATCTGGATAGTCTTCCAAAAGCTGGAAGAAAAGATCAACTTTTTCGAGATCAGGAGACATTTGTGACTGATATCCCCTCTGGACAAATGACTTGGCGGCCACCAGGCTCCTCAGAATGTGCCTTACATTTGCGGCATAATGCTTCGGAACCTTGGCGATCGTATAAAGATTTTCCCCAATATGTTGTACCTGATCCGCCCGGTTTTTCTGAAGGATACGCGACATTTTTAGCACTCCTCAAACAAAACTGGCAATCTTTGTAAACTCACTACAGTGCAACTGGTCAACTACTCAAACTTTCACGGGTTGTTCTGCGAGTGTAGGCGTTCCAAACATCGAGTTCTGAAGGTGGAAGGCTGTGAAGCATAGCTTTAGCTGCGTCCGTGAGTCCTTGCACAAGAGTAAAATCTGCTCCAGCGATACTCTGAAGATGCTCCATCGCTGCATCACTCAAGTCGGCTGCTCGCAGATCCGTACCCCGCAGATCAGATCCATTCAATCTAGCATTCCGCAAGCAAGCACCTGTCAAATAGGCTTTACTCAAATCAGCACCGCTCAAAGCCGCACCTTGTAAATTAGCTCCTGTCAAGTCAGCACCACTCAGGTAGGCTCCACGCAGATTAGCTCCTTGCAAATCTGCATCTCGTAAAGAAGCTGTATTGAGAAAAGCACCATTCAGATTAGCACCAGGCCCCACTGCTCCAGAAGCTTTGTAGTTAAAATCTTGGGGCCATTTCGTTTGTGTATCATAACGTGCTACTTGCAATTTAGCTGCCTCTAAGTTTGCGCCACTGAAATTTGCTTGCTCAAGGTCAGCACGGTTCAAATAAGCTCCCTGCAAATTAGCTCCACTTAGATCGGCTCCCCGTAGGTTAGCTCCTCGCAGATCCGCCCCACTCAGATTGGCATCACTTAATACTGCTTCGCTAAGGTCAGCTCCTAATAGCTTGGCTTTACTTAAGTTAGCTTGTCGTAAATCGGCTCCTCTTAAATTGAATTGATATAAATCTATTTGTTCTAGAGCAAGTCCGGTTTTGAAGGCTGATAAAATTTCTGGAGTTAGATTAGGGCGTTCGGCTGAGCCATTGCCGTAAGCATCGCTTGTAATATTTTGAATTTCACTATTTGTCATCTGATTAAAATAAGACTTTTGAAGTATTCTACACTTTAGAGCGAGAGATGAAATTTAATCGCAATTAAAGCAGCGCTATTCCTACTAAAAGCTAAGAGTTAGGAGTTGTGAGTTAACAATTTGTTTCCTATACTCCTCACTAAAGAATCCTGACTTTTAAAAAACGAGGTTTAAGAAAATATGTATCTAATACCACCCTTAACCATGAATGACTTCTTCCGCAAAAGTGAAGGGACATGGTTTACGGAACGCTCTGTTCATCACTTTGACTCGGCTGCGGATGAGTCGGGAGAGTCGAATTTAACAATTATAGTTATGGAAAAGGATGATCCGAGAGTCCAAGAAGTCTGCACAGCGCAAGGGATAGACCCTACAAAAGCAACGGGGGGTGCTAGCTTTTCATGGCAGGCTAACCTAGACGTAAGGCTGTTGAATACTGATAATGCTGCGATTTTGGTTGATGTTCCTGACGACAAAACAAATCGTTCTGGAAAACTAATTCGCAATCAAGGCTATGTTGAGAGCATTCCAGTTGTGAGTCGGTATCGGTTTGCTGATGATGGAGTGTTGACTATTGATACTGACTATGAAAATAACCAAGGTCAAGAGCGTTGTTGGTTTGTTACGGATGATTTTCGAGTCAGGGTTAGTACCGTACGGATGATGAACGGAGTCAACTTAATGACTTATTGCTCTGAACGCCGCTGTGTTTCCCAAGAAGTGCTGGAGCAAATGATCAGCCGGAATCATGCGAGATGTTAGTGGGAGGAAGGGAGCAGAGGGGCAGTGCTTCGACTTCCTTCCCTACGGGAGGCTGCGCCAACGGCTTCTCTACGAGAGGGGTACGCTCAGGACAAGTCGCTCAGCAACCGGGGCAGGAGGAGAATAAATACTGACTCTTGACCCTTGACCCTTGACCCTTGACAAATGATGAATAACAAATGACGAATGACAAATGACCATTACGGAATGTTGCTTTGTTTCTAAGAAATGAGACTTGCATGATACACATCCCTTATTTTCTATCGAAGGGTTAACAAGTCATGCTCCATGTATAAACCTTTCCTGGAATTTTTGGAAAAAGAGCTATTTGGGCGGTTTGATTTACAAAGTAGGGCGATTGAGCCTGGTTTGGAATTCAAAGTTAGCGATCGCGGCAGAAATCCAGCAACTATTCGCAGTTGGTGTTACCAATGTCCAGAGTTGCGTAAAATTCGCTACACCTACATTGATGCAGGGGAAAGTGCCCAAATTTTTAACAGCGTAATTTATCCCAGCCATCAATACGATTTACCGCTATTAGGAATTGATTTTTTATCTTTTGGTAAAGTTAAAAACTTGATTGTGCTTGATTTCCAGCCTTTATTTCAGGATGAAGATTATCAAAGAAAATACATAGTCCCGCTGAAATCTCTGCATGATAAATACCCAGATCTAGCACAAAACTTAGAAATGAAGTTTTACGATGCCAATCAGTATTTTTCTAAGTATTTACTGTTTGCCAAGACAGATCCGGAAACAGTGGCGACGCGAGTCTTTGCAGCTTTTCAGGATTATTTAAATTTGTACTGGCAAATGCTAGCAGATGCCCAAGCGCTTCAAGATCCAGAGGATATCCAGCAGATTATTAAAGCTCAAAAAGACTACGACCAATATAGTGCAGACCGTGATCCGGCATCTGGTCTATTTAGCAGTTATTTTGGTCATGAATGGGCTGAGCGCTTCCTCCATGAATTTTTATTTGAAGACGCTGTTCCTCTAGCAGTTAGTGCTGGTAAAAGATAACCGCAGAGGCTGAGGGGTGAAGAGGCTCAGAGGTAAGGAGAAAGAAGAAAAGACCGCTTTACCTAACTTTAGATTTTACACTTCATACTTCATACTTCAGATGACACTTTATCAGCCATTTCTCGACTATGCAATTTCCTACATGCGATCGCGCTTGGATTTGCAACCCTATCCCATCCCCACTGGATTTGAGTCCAAGAGCGCTACTGTTGGCAAAGGAAAGAATCAGGAAGAAGTTGTCACCACTAGTTACGCCTTTCAAACTGCAAAATTGCGGCAAATTCGAGCAGCTCACGTACAGGGTGGGAATTCGCTACAAGTACTCAATTTTGTAATTTTTCCACGTCTCAACTACGACCTACCTTTTTTCGGTGCGGATTTGGTGACGTTGCCAGGAGGACACCTAATCGCCCTAGATATGCAACCCCTATTTCGGGATGATCCAGCATATCAAGCAAAGTATACCAACCCAATCTTGTCCATTTTTCACACCCACCAACAGCATTTAACCTGGGGAGGGGATTTTCCCGAAGAAGCACGACCCTTTTTCTCTCCCGCTTTCCTTTGGACTCGCCCCCAAGAAACTGCTGTAGTAGAAACTCGCGTCTTTGCTGCTTTCCAGGACTATCTGAAAGCTTACCTAGATTTCGTAGAGCAGGCAGAACCCATAACTGATGCTCAAAATTTGGCAACCATTGAGCAAGCGCAACTGCGTTATCTACGGTATCGATCTGAAAAAGACCCCGCACGAGGCATGTTCAAACGCTTTTATGGAGCTGAATGGACAGAGGAATATATTCACGGGTTTTTATTTGACTTAGAGAGAAAACTGACAACCGTCTAGTGAGCAGGAGACAGGAGACAAGAGTCATTAATTATTCTCTTCCTATTCCCCATTTCTCATTCCCGCCTTCTACCTTTGGGCTGACTTTATTGACTGCTCCGGGTACTTAAGTGTCATTTTAGACACAATGTTCTCATGGTTACAGAGAAAAAATTAAGTTTTGTAAAGGAAATTAAAAAGTATCACAATAATTTGTAATAAACAATGACACGGCAGCATTGTATAAAGATTACTTGGAAGGAAAAAACAACATCTTAATCAGGTTTTCCAGTCGCTCATATAAATTTGAAGTTTTGTAAAAAAAAATTTAATTAGAAACGCTGGAAACCTTAAACTTATACCTTGGGATGTCTGTTGTTGGTCTTTTCCAAATGGCTCAGACAGTCTGACATCAAACTTACTCAACTGAAGCCTTCAGTTTTGAACAAAACAGTTGTTAACTAAGCAAACTAGGAGATTGAAGCAATGTTAGATGCATTTGCAAAAGTAGTTTCTCAAGCTGATGCACGTGGTGAATACCTCAGCGCCGCTCAGTTGGATGCTCTGACCGCTATTGTTCGTGACGGCAACAAGCGTGCGGATACCGTTAACCGGATTACCAGCAACTCCTCTGCAATTGTTGCCAATGCGGCTCGCGCTCTGTTTGCTGAACAACCCCAGTTGATTGCTCCTGGTGGTAATGCTTACACCAACCGCCGGATGGCAGCTTGCTTGCGGGATATGGAAATCATCCTACGCTATGTTACCTATGCAATCTTCGCAGGTGATGCAAGTGTATTGGATGATCGTTGTCTGAACGGTCTGCGCGAAACCTACTTGGCTCTAGGAACTCCTGGCGCTTCTGTAGCAGTTGGCGTGCAAAAAATGAAGGAAGCTGCTCTAGCTATTGCTGGCGATCCTAACGGTATCACCAGAGGCGATTGTAGTGCTCTAATGTCTGAAGTTGCTAGTTACTTTGACCGCGCAGCATCAGCAGTAGGCTAAACCCAATCACCGCTATTAGCTATTAACTGACAATTGTCAGTTGGACAAAACAAATTTCAACAAGATTGTAAAAAGGGAGATACCAAACCCATGAAAACGCCTCTTACCGAAGCAGTCGCAGCCGCAGATTCTCAAGGTCGCTTTCTATCCAGCACAGAGCTTCAAGTTGCTTTTGGTCGTTTCCGCCAAGCTCCAGCTAGCATGGAAGCAGCAAAAAGCTTGACCGCTAATGCTCAACGTTTGGCTGAAGGTGCAGCTCAAGCGGTGTACAACAAGTTCCCCTACACCACCCAACAGCAAGGCCCTAACTTCGCTTCTACCAACACTGGTAAAGCTAAGTGCGTACGTGACATCGGCTATTACCTGCGGATAGTTACCTATTCCTTAGTTGTAGGTGGCACAGGCCCATTGGATGATTTCTTGGTTTCAGGCTTGGCTGAAATCAACCGCACCTTTGACCTGTCTCCTAGCTGGTACGTTGAAGCCCTGAAGTACATCAAGGCTAACCACGGTCTAAGTGGTGATCCAGCGGTAGAAGCAAATTCTTACATCGACTACGCAATTAACGCTCTAAGCTAGAGAGTGTACTTAGCCCGGAAAGGGAAACAAGCTCTGTTAGCAATTAGCTAGGAGTTGGTTTGCCTTTCTGGGCAGTTTTATTTTCAGAAGAAAGACTGTTAAAAGACTAGAAAAAAATTTCTAAAAAGTTTTCGGTTTTGCAGTTAAAACTGGGGAGGTTTAAAGATGGCAGCTTTGGCACAAGCAGCAAGATTAGGGATTGGGCCCTTTGAAAACTCAGTACTAGCAGAACTACGTCCTGATAGAACAGAAGCGGATGTGGAAGTAATCATCCGGGCAGCTTACCGTCAGGTTTTGGGTAATGCATACCTGCTGGAAGGAGAACGACTTGTCAGTGCCGAATCACTTTTGCACCAAGGTTTGATCTCAGTTCGTGGTTTTGTGCGGGCGATCGCTCAATCAGAACTCTATCGGGAGAAGTATTTCCACAACAACTCCCAAATTCGGTTCATTGAGCTAAATTATAAGCATTTATTGGGTCGCGCACCCAACGATGAGTCAGAAATTACTTACCACGTTGAGATTTATAACTCACAGGGGTATGAAGCAGAGATTGACTCTTATATTGACTCACCAGAATATCAAGAGAGCTTTGGCGAAAATATTGTACCCTACTATCGAGGCTTTAAAAGCCAAGTAGGACAAAAAAACGTTGTTTATAGCCGAATGTTCCAACTGTATAGGGGTTATGCCAGTAGCGATCGCGCTCCAGGGCAAAAACAAGGACGCCTAACTTGGGAAGTGGCTAAAAATCTTGCTTCACCCATCTACCCAGTCTCTACAGGAGCCTTGACGGGTGTCTCTACAGGTAATCGTGGAGAAACATACCGGATTCGGGTACTACAAGCTGCTTCCCCGAACTCATCAGTAGTGCGGCGGGGTACAGCAGAATTAGTCGTACCCTACGAGCAACTTTCTAGTAAGTTGCAACAGCTGAATCGTAAGGGCAGTAAGGTGATTAGCATCACACCCGTATAAATGGGAATTGGGGACTGGGAACTGGGAACTGGGAAATCAAAGGACATAGGAGAAGGGACAGGGAGAAGATTTTTCCCAATTTCTAGTACCCAATCCCCGATACCCAATCCCTAGTCACCAGTCACCAAATACTAAGTTACAAAAGGAGAATTACCAATGGCTATTACAACAGCCGCGTCCCGTCTGGGAACAGAAGCTTTTAGTGATATTGCTCCTGCAGAATTGCGATTGAATGCAACTAAAGAAGAGATAGAGACAGTAATTTCTGCCGTCTATCGTCAGTTGTTGGGCAACGACTATTTAATGAAATCTGAGCGGCTTACAAGTGCTGAATCTCTCCTGCGCGATGGTAAGACCACAGTGCAAGAGTTTGTGCGTCAAGTAGCTAAATCAGAACTGTACAAATCTAAGTTTTTCTACAACAGTTTCCAAACTCGCGTAATTGAGCTGAATTATAAACATTTGTTGGGTCGTGCTCCCTATGATGAGTCAGAGGTGATCTATCACTTAGACCTGTACCAAAATAAGGGTTACGAAGCCGACATTGATTCCTATATTGATTCGCCAGAGTATCAGGCTAGTTTTGGTGAAAACATTGTGCCTTACTATCGCGGCTTTCAAACCCAACAAGGGCAGAAAACTGTAGGATTTAGCCGGATATTTCAACTTTATCGCGGCTATGCCAGTAGCGATCGCTCCCAACTCAAAGGTAATTCCTCCCGCCTGGCTGGTGAACTAGGTCGCAATAGTGCTTCCTCTGTTGTTCCTCCCTCTGGTAGTGGTAGCTCAGGCTTTGCCTATGTTGCTCCCGGAAAAGGCGTTACCCCTAACAGCACTTTCGGTGGTGCAGGAACTTTTGGTAAAGAAGGCAGAATGTACCGCGTTGAAGTGGCAGGCGTTTTTGGAGCTGGTTATCCTAGCATCCGCCGTGTCAATCAAGCTGTAATCATCCCTTATGAAGAACTATCTGGTTACTACCAGAGAGTACTCAAGCAAGGTGGTAAAATCGCTAGTGTGAAACCACTTTAGTGTCATTAGTCATTGGTCATTCGTTTGAGACAAAGGACTAATGACAATATTGAATTGGGAATTAATTTATGCTTGGACAAATTATCGGTGGTAGAACTGGTAGCCGCTACTTTCGCTATGAAGTAGTCGGTCTGCGCCAAAGCGAAGAAACGGACAAAGTAGACTATCCCATTCGTTCTAGTGCAACTGTATTTATCACGGTGCCTGAGCACAGGATGAATCAAGAAATGCAACGGATTGTTCGTTTGGGTGGCAAAATAGTCAACATTCAGCCATTGAATGCTGATAGTCAATCAAATAACACACAAAACGCTCCTTCTGAATGAATTCCAGTTCGCAGAATTTTGAAGATTTATCACCGAGAGGTAATGCCGACGGTGAGTCTTTGACAGTGGAGCAGGCGATCGCTAATCTGGAAAGTGCAGATTTAGGTCTGCGATTTTATGCTGCTTGGTGGTTGGGCAGGTTTCGGGTATGTGAAGCTGCTGCTATTACAGGATTGATTAGAGCGTTAGAGGATGAAGCCGACAGGACACCAGAAGGCGGATATCCTTTGCGCCGGAATGCAGCTAGAGCATTAGGAAAACTGGGCGATCGCCAAGCAGTATCACCTTTAATTGCGTGTTTAGACTGCTCAGATTTTTATGTGCGGGAAGCAGCCGCGCAGTCTTTGGAAATGCTGGGCGATCCGGTTTGTATTCCTGCCCTGATCAAGCTCTTAAAAGTAGGCTTACAGGGAGAGCAACTAAGATCACAGCCTGATTTATCTCAACCTTATGATGCGATTCTAGAAGCCTTGGGAACCTTGAGGGCTAGTGAGTGCATCCCTTGGGTCAAACCCTTTCTGGAGCATCCAGTAGAACTGGTGCAATATGCTGCGGCAAGAGCCATGTATCAATTAAGCCAAGAACCAGTTTATGGAGAACGGCTGGTGCAGGCTTTAAATGGTGATAAATTGCAATTACGTCGGGCAGTACTGGCAGACTTAGGAGCGATTGGATACCTACCCGCAGCGGAGGCGATCGCCAAAACTCTGGCAGAAAACAGCCTGAAGCTAATTGCTCTCAAAGGATTATTAGAACATCAAGTGCATCAGACAGCAGCAAGCTCCTTATCAGAAGGTGCTATTAGAATCATGAATTTGATGGACTCGCTATTATAGTCCCATAATTTAAGACTCTGATGGTCTATATTTTTTGAGCAACGTGAAAAGCTGAGAGATACGAAGTCTGGATACTGTTTGTGCAGTTTCTATCTAGAACTTCCCTCAAACTTTCAAACAAAGCATCCCTATTATGTGGGTCTAGCATCCTGTAAGTTGAGAAAGTGCTCAAAAGCGTCAGATAATCATCAATACTATAGGTGACTTTACACGCCAATTGTTCGGACATTAAGCCCTTGAAGTGACCTGAGTCAATGACCTTCTGCCCAAACCCTTTGACGATCTGTTGCTGAGTTTCCTGATCTTCATAGCGTGCCAGAGAAGGAGCCTGAGTTTGATAAACCTCATGCAACTCTTGATAAACTTCATACGGTGGCTGAGGAGTCATATTCCACAGTAAAATCAGAGAACCGTTGTCTTGCAGTGCAGTAGCAGCTTTTGGATAACCAATTTCAGGCGGAATCCAATGAAAAGCATTTGCGGCTAGAACAGCATGGAATCTTTTAGCTTTTAGCTCCCATTCTTCAAATGAAGTATTCTTAATCTCTACAGATGGATACTGTTTACAATTCTGTTGCGCTAGTTTACAAGCTTCCTCACTTGGCTCAAGACAGACCATTGAGAAACCAGATTGAGCAAACGCGATCGTTGCATTCCCAGGCCCACATCCTAATTCAAGAATGATTGCATCTGTAGGAAGTTTTGCTAACTCTACAGCACGACAAATTAGCTCTTGAGGATAGCGCGGTCTGGTTTTATTGTACGCATCTGCTACTCCGCTATACCAGTTTTTTCTTTGTTCCAAGTCTTGACCATAAAATTTTTTCATTTGTTGTTCTAAATCTTTCATAATCTATTTTTAAGACATAACTTAGAGTCCCCTTATTCTATTAAATAGAACCTAAACTCCAGTAGTAAACAATTAACACTTCGTGGCCATAGTGATGATTTTCAAGGTGAGCCTGCGAGAATCATCACTTTGCCTTCTTGCTTATTTCTGGTCTGATATCTTAACTTTAGCTACTGGTTTTCTAGTTGTCGCCTGATGAATCGGAAGCTCAACCACAAATTCTGTGCCTTTGCCAAGTTCAGATTGACAGTAGATCTTGCCATTGTGTTTATCTGTCACAATCTGGTAGCTGATAGAAAGCCCCAGTCCTGTGCCTTTACCGACAACCTTGGTGGTAAAAAATGGATCGAACAGCCGAGAGAGTACCTTTTTATCTATGCCGAGTCCATTGTCAGCAATCCGAATGATAATCCAGTTTTTATTGAGTAGGGAGGTAGAAATTCTGATTACACTGGGGTTTGCAGCAATTATTTCGGGAGTAGCTTGTGCGTTTCTCTCTTCTAGGGCATCAATGGCATTGGACAGCAAATTCATAAATACTTGATTCATCTGACCGGGATAGCATTCTATCAGAGGTAACGTATCATAGTCTTTGCTTACATGAATGGTGAGGCTATCGGCTGAGGGCTTCAAGCGGTTTTGCAAAATCATCAACGTACTGTCGATGCCTTCGTGAATATTTGCTGTCTTAAAGTCGGCTTCATCTAAACGTGAGAAGTTCCGCAAAGAGGTGACAATTTCGCTAATGCGTTCAGTGCCGACCTGCATGGACTGGAATAATTTAGGTAAATCGTCGAATAAAAACTCTATTTCGGCTTTCTGGAAAAACTCTTGGATTTCTGGTGCGACATCGGGATGATAATGCTGATAAAGCGCCACACAGCGAAGCAACTGTTGGGTGTATTGGTGAGCGTGTTCCAAGTTGCCGTGGATGAAATTAATCGGGTTATTAATTTCGTGGGCAACTCCTGCTACCAGTTGTCCCAAGCTAGCCATTTTTTCAGCGTGGATAATTTGCGTTTGAGCATTACGTAGCTCATTTAGTGCCTGTGCGAGCTGATTCGCCTCTTCACGAGTTTGACCCAACAAACTGGATTGTTGGAACAAGTTGGCTTGACGCAGCGCTACACTGAGTTGAGCGGCTACTTGGGTGACAAATTCCAATTCAGCCTCTTCCCAATGACGCGCATGGGTGCATTGGTGAATGCACAATAGCCCCCACAGTTCGTCACCTTCCATCAACGGTACAATAATCTGTGCTTTGACTTGGAATCGCTCAATCACATCCAGATGAGGCACTTTGGAGCCAACGCTGTTGACATCAGACATCACTTGCACTTGCCCTTGACGATATTGGGGTGCGTATTGGTCGCCAAAGCAATAGTCTTGCACCTTCACAGCGAGGGCAGAGTCGAACGTGGGTAGCACATCTTCAGCAATAAATTCACCACTGCAAAAACCCACATTAGGGTCAAAGCGGAAGATGCCGACTCGATCTGCTTGTAGCGATCGCCGCACTTCCTGTACCGTGGTTTTAAAGATTGTCTCCAAATCCAACGATTCCCGAATTTTAACGACCAGATCAAATAAAATCCGGCGTTGTTCAGCCGATTGGTGCAGTTCATCAGCGCGAGTTTGGATTTGGGCCACCATTTCAGAACCTTGCAGTGCCACTCCGAGTTGGCTGGCAACTTGTCCCAAAAATTCCACTTCCACCCTATCCCACTGGCGCGGTGCAGAATGTTGATAGGCAGCCAGCAATCCCCACAGATTCCGTCCCACAAAAATTGGGGTCAACGCATAGGCACGAATCTTAAACTGCTCTAAAACATCTAGGTGACAGCGCGAGTGTCCGGCTTGGTAGATATCTTCTACAGCAAAATTTTCGTTGTTGCGGTAGCGTCCGCCTTTGGTTTCTTGCAGGTGGGTATCCTCCCAAACTAGATTTTTGCCAAACGGATTGATGCTGTCCCACTGTGCCTCAACCATGCCGAAATGGCTGACAAATTCGCCACTCCAGTCTGCATTAAAGCGATAAACACCGACCCGCTCAACTCGCAGCAATTTACACACTTCCTGGCAACTGGTTTTCAGAATCAAATCAATATTTAAAGAGGAGCGAATTTTCCCGACCACTTCAGTCAGCGCCCTTTGCCGAGCGATCGCATCTTGTAGGGCAGTTGCCTGTTGTTTCGACTGAGCCAAATTCTCGGCTTGCTGAATCGCTACTCCCAATTGTGCCCCCACCTGTCCGAGGAACTCAACTTCGTAATTTGCCCATTGGCGCGGCCCAGAGTGTTGATAGGCTGCCAGCAATCCCCATAGTTTTGGCCCAATGAAGATAGGCACTAAGGTATACGCCCGAATCTTGAATTGCTCCAAAATATCTAGGTGACAGCGCGTGTGTCCGGCTTGGTAGATGTCGTTGACAGCAAAACTTTCGTTATTGCGGTAGCGCCCACCTTTCGTTTCTTGGAGGTGGGTATCTTCCCAAACCAGACTTCTGCCAAACGGATTGATTCTATTCCATTGCGCCTCTACCATGCCGAATTGGCTAACAAATTCGCCGCTCCAGTCTTCATTGAAGCGATAAACTGCTGCTCGCTCTAACTTCAGGAGTTTGCAGAGTTCCTGACAGGCAGTGTCTAGAATAATTTCGGTGTTCAAAGACGAGCGAATATTTCCTACCACTTCCGTTAAGGCACGTTGCCGCGCGATCGCATCTTGCAGTTCTGCTGTGCGTTGTTTGGTTTGTTCTAATATTTCTGCCTGCTGCATTCCCACGCCGAGATAGCTTGCGGCTTGCGCTAAAAATTCGACTTCGTGAGGACACCATTGCCGGGGAGCGGAGTGTTGATAAGCTGCCAGCAAGCCCCACAGTTTTGCACCAACGAAAATCGGGGCGATCGCATACGCTCGAATCTGAAATTGTTCTAACACCTCAATATGACAGCGAGCGTGTCCTGCATCGTAAATATCAGCTACGGCAAACGGTTCATTTTTGCGATATCGCCCTCCCTGAGTTTCTTGCAAATGCGAATCTTCCCACACCAAGTCCTGCCCAAAGGCAGTCAGTGTATCCCAGGGTGGTTCTGCAAAGCCAAAACGATTGATGAAACTACCACTCCAGTCAGGCTTAAAGCGGTAGATTGCAACTCGCTCAATCTTCAATTGCCGACAAATATCTTGACAAGAAGTCGAACACAGCGATTCTAGATTTACAGATGCGCGAATCTTAGCCAGAATTCTCGCCAAGATTTTTTGGTGATGAACCGCCAGCTCTAGCTGTTTGTGACACTCTTGCAAGAGATTTGACGTTTCATGATTATTATTTATTGTCATAAGGTGCAGGGAAAATAAAATATCTACTTTTAGTGTTCCCTTGTTTGTTTTTGCAATCACAGATTGAAACGAAAACTGAGTCTGCTTTAGGATTACCTAGAAAACTCCAATAAGCTACAATTGGCTGACAACTAATGACTATTGAAAAATTATTATGAATGATCATGCTCTTGCTCAAAAACTAATCCATGCAGTAGAAGCAGCAGATTCTTCAGATAGCTTATTAGATGCAGTCAAGCAGTTAGCAGCAGCCGGTATAGAAGAATCTGTTCCTACTCTGATTGCAGCTTTAGGGTACAACAATCCGGGGGCTGCGGTGGCTGCGGTGGATGGACTGATAGCGATTGGTGAAGTCGCAGTGCAGCCACTATTGGAACTAATTGATAACTACAACTATGGGGCTAGAGCCTGGGCAATTCGTGCCTTAGCGGGTATTGGGGATTTCCGGGCACTGGATACTTTGCTAGAGGCAGCAAAAAACGATTTTTCCTTAAGTGTACGGCGGGCAGCTGCCAGAGGATTGGGCACTTTACGCTGGCATCAAGTACCACCTGAACAAGTACAATCTGTTCAGACGCAGGTACTAGAGGCATTACTACTAATCTCTCAAGACCCAGAGTGGGTAGTGCGCTATGCAGCAGTAACCAGTTTAGAAACACTAGCAATATTAATAGCAATCATACCTGAGCAAGTATCGCGCATTACAGAGCGATTTCAGCAAATGATTGATACAGACGCAGATCTCGGAGTTCGCACCCGTGTAAGGCTGGCACAGCAACAAATTCAACAGCAACCTCAAGAAGTATTGATACCTAACAAAAAGCTAGAAGGTGCTAAAGTGCCGTATCGTGGCGGTGGTAGGCGTTAATATTTAATACTGGGTCTAGTTTTTGCGTCGATGTGAAGATTAGTCTGTAGTTTCTTTATTAGCTGCATATTGTGTTAAGTGGAGATTAGACCCAGTGACTTTTTCATGTCAGCATATATCAACTATAAAATCTCTAGATTAGGCATCAATTTGTTTAGTAAAGTTAGTTAAGTAAGATTAGATGATGGTGTAAAAACTTGATGAAAATAGAAAGATATCAAGGATTGGATACTTTAAAAGCTATTAGTATTATTTTGGTTTTATTTTGGCATTTGCAACCAGTTAGATTTGTTGCAAGAAATGATAACCATACGCTTGTAAATTTTCTTGACAGCTTGGTTGAAATCTTTAATTGGCAATTAACTCTTATTGCGATTCCCATATTTTATATTGTTTCTCTTTATTTATTTTTTCAGAAATTTCATAATAGAAACTCTATCAAAAAAATCCTGATAAAGTTATCTAGTGTATTTCTCTTTTGGTCAGTAATAAAAATTATATTTGCTACTATCATAAGTTCTAAATTTCCAGATTTATCTTGGGAAGTTATTGTAGGGATAGAGCCAGTTCTACCTTTAGTAGGCGATTCAGTTCTCTTTTTCCTTTTCAATTTGATTATTTTAATTACTTTAGCTTATTTCTACCAAAGGTTGAATTCCAATCATCAAAAATTATTATCTTACATAATCGTAATATTTTCTTTGCTATTGTTTGAGTTAACTAGCTTAACAAAATTTTCTGTACCTTACTATTATCTGAGAAATTTTCTGATTTATATCCCCGTAGCTTTTGCATTAGTTAACCATACAAATAAAATAGTAAAATTTAAATTTTACTACTTAGCTGCATACATCTTATTTTCTCTGCATGACATCTGTTTACGTCATTACAACTATTCTCCAGGAATTTATAGCAGAATTTCTGTGGTTTGTGGAGCGTTAACTTTATTCTGCTTTATTCATACATTAAAAATAAAAGATAATTGGTTCACCCAAAAAGTAGCGAAATATTCGCTTGGTTTATTTGTATTACATCAGTACTGGCAGTATTTGTTTATTTTGTTAATTATAAATTATCCAGTTAGCATAAATATTGGAATACCTTTTAATATATTATTTTTCATAGTAGGGATATTAGTAGTATTTTCTACAGTGGGAACAATTGCTCTGTTAAAGTTAACTAATTTAAAGCAGTTTGTTTCCTAGATGTTATCGCTGGTTTTGCTATTAAATAAATCAATTACTTTTCTTTATTTCCTCTGAGATTCCCAGTTGTCAAGGATGTAAATTTCCGCCTTGAGATTTGCTCTGGCAAATTGTTCCGCAACCTCGAACATAAAATCTGTAAAATAGATTTGCGATCGCTGCAAAAATCGCTCTAAAACCTGCCGCCGGCCTGTGATGTACTCTACTTCTGACACCCATGCATATTCTTGGCGAATGGCTTGGACGTATTCTCGATAATAGACTGGGTTAGCAGCCAAAATCGCTAAGTCTGCATCAAGTAGAACTTGGCTATCATAGTCATCCACAACAGCTTGATGGTATTTGGTGCTTAGAATCAGATGGGTGACATGAGCTATAGTACTTGCCGGAATACCCAAATTACTCAGCAATTCACAAGCATAGTTTGCGCTTTTTTCCTCATTATCTTTAGCCTGAGTGTCATACACTACATCGTGAAACCAAGCAGCGAGTTGAATAGCAGCTAAGTCTTGAGTGTACGCTTGCAAAGTCTCAATTGTGCTGAGAACATAGGCAATGTGTTTTAGTGTGTGGTAGTGGCGATTGGGGTTAGAGTAAGCTTCAGTCAGATGAGTAAAAGCTTTCTTTGCTGCTACTTGATCAACGCCAAAGAGTTGGAGTGTGTGTTGCCAACTAGAAAGTAAACTAATGATCGGTTTTTGTGTAAAGTTCACGGCATCACACTAGTGGTTTATTGGTGTGGCGATCGCACGCTAAAAACTCTGGCAAAAATTCTGCTTGAATTATCTTGTGTTCATCTGTGGTTTCATTTCAAAGATATCGAAGTTGTGCAAGATATCTCTATTAAGTTCAATAATTCTTATGATGACAAAAGTTGCACCCGCAGTTGTAGTACTAGGTCAAAATAGTGTAGCAATAGCACGCAAAATAATCAGCGTCTTGCCAGAAGCAACGCTATACGGTTTGGCGGGTCGCACGTCTGGGGTTGATGTCAGCTTCACAAATTTTGGCGAAACGCTACGGGAGTTATTCGCTCAAGGAACGCCGCTGATTGGTATTTGTGCTGCTGGCATTCTGATTAGAACCCTAGCCCCCATGCTCTCGGATAAACGACAGGAACCGCCTGTGCTAGCTGTAGCTGAGGATGGTAGTGCTGTTGTTCCCCTCTTGGGTGGACTCAATGGGGTAAACGACTTAGCACGCCACATTGCCGAGGTACTGGATGTTCTACCAGCAATCACAACTACAGGTGACTTGCGTTTTCGCACAGCACTATTGTCTCCTCCTGCTGGATACCATTTAGCAAACCCAGACCATGCTAAGAAATTTATCTCAGATTTACTAGCTGGGGCGCAAGTGAATTTTGAAGGTAGAGCAGCTTGGTTGAGCAATAGTCAACTGCCTATTGACCCTAACGGAGATTTAACCATTCAGATCACAGAACGCTTGGTGACTCCTACAGCCAACTGTCTAGTCTTTCACCCGGCAACTATCGCGATCGCCATTAGCGACATCATTGGCTGTGAAAATGAAGCAATCACTCTAGTGCAGCAGTTACTAGTTGATGCTGAACTTGCACCCGCATCCGTCGCCGGGATCTTTGCACCCATCAGCGCCGCTAGCGACCCAGCTATTCATGCCGTTGCTAGAGCCTTGGAAGTGCCTACTCGCTTTTTCACCCCAAATCAACTAAAAAGTTTATTGTCACAAGGTTATAGCCCCGCCCAGGCAGCAGCGATCGCCGCCACAGGTACATCCCCCCTTCTTCCTGTCTCTGTTTCTCCTCACCTTGCGATCGCCATTGCCCCCGAACCAATTGACCCCAAAACTATAGGTCAGCCACGCGGGCGGTTAGCGATTATTGGCACGGGCCCAGGTGCATCAGAGTGGATGTCTCCTCAAGTAAAAACAATACTCAAATCAGCAACAGACTTAGTAGGTTACAAAACTTACCTAGATTTAGTTGGTTCTTTGGGTGATGGCAAGCAACGACATGAGTCCGACAACCGGGAAGAAGAAGCGCGAGCCAGGATGGCGCTTGATTTAGCAGCAGCAGGGCGATCAGTAGCGATAGTTTCTTCTGGCGACCCTGGTATCTATGCGATGGCAACAGCAGTTTTTGAAGTACTTGATCGCGATGCCAAACCCGAATGGGACAGCATCGACATTCAGGTTGCACCAGGTATCTCCGCTATGCAAGCGGCGGCGGCAGCGATTGGCGCTCCCCTTGGACATGATTTCTGTGCTATTTCTCTTTCAGATATCTTAAAACCTTGGTCAATTATTGAACAACGAATAGCCGCTGCTGCCCAAGCTGATTTCGTAATTGCCTTCTATAATCCTGTTTCCAAAGAGCGGACTTGGCAATTGGCACAAGCCATAAATATTTTGCTGCAATATAGAACACCAGATACACCAGTAGTGCTGGCAAAAAATCTTGGCAGACAAGGACAAACAGTCAAGGCGATCGCTCTTAGTCAATTAACACCAACAGCAGCCGATATGCGAACAATTATTCTCATCGGTTCAACAAAAACCCGAACAATCAACCGCAGTGATGGTAGTCTCTGGGTTTATACACCGCGTCGATATACTGACTAATAGGCATGGTAGGCAACTCAGCTTCAGAGAATTACGCAAAAATTGCCATTCAGAATCTAAATATCTCCTAACTTCTTTGAGTAGGTGTATTTCATTCATTTAAAAATGGCTATAAATAAAACCCCAGGAATGAATTTACACTCCTGGGGCTGTTATACCTGACCACATTTACCTTTTTAATTGAAAAATATGCTAAATTCTCAAGTCTGAAAGACATAAATATCTGAATTTAGTCCGAAATATTTATTGTATAAAGTAATAAGTTTATGTTAATCTAAGTTGCATTTATTATCATTTATAATTTATACAAATTTATTAAAAAACATTACTATTTTAATAGAAAAAAGCCTTTTGATATTTAGGACAAGAGATATAATTCAAGTAATTATGTCTAATAATTTAATTGAATAGACTTGATTTTTCCGAGTTAATAATCAACAATAAAAGCATCATGTTCTATACATGATTGTAGCCGATAAAAGTGACAGAAGCCCTTACTTTAGTCCGCGAAAGCGGACTTTATTTATATAAAATATAGTTTTTGTGCAAAGGTGGTAGAGAGCGTGAAATCAAATAAGTAAATATATAATACTTGCTTGATTTATAGACACTCTGATTTAAATACAATAAGCAGTAGCAATACAAATGCCATTTTGCTATTACGAACAATCAACATCCACGTAGTTTAAACCAACAATAAAATTTCTCAAGCTCCAAGATACATTCAATTTTGGAGCTTTGTACGTGAGATATATAAATTTATCTGTCTGAAAAACTCCCAACAATAATCATATTTCTCAAGACATAAAGCAGAGATTTATGTCTGCTCAAAACAAAGTTTTTAAATAAAATTTATTTTTTGTTGTTTATAAAAACTTTGAAAATAGAATTTAATAAAGACCTGTTTAAAGTAATTTTGTCCAAATAATTAATTATGTGCAATTGATTCTGTAAAATTTATTTTAAACAATAAAAATATGCATAGGCGTAGCCAGATGTAGACATCACTTTTGGCAGTAAATGATTAGCAACGCTGGGAAAAGCTGCAATCCGCACAAATATCTTAATTAGAGATATAAACCAAAAAGACATTCCCATTCTTATGGAAGGAAACTACTCCCACCTGCCTAACGGCTGAAGTGGGAGCGCCTCAGTTGTCCTAAGAATATCAAAACAGCTTAACTTTCAACATAACAACATCTTGATTTCTGCTTGCAAGTCTACTTTTGTTAAAGTTAAGGTAATTTACTTAGCGGAGTCGATAAACCGTCAATACTGACGAGGTTTTTCCGTTGTTGATAGTCACGAACTCCCTGTTCCCCTTTTTTGATTGCCCAGTTTACTATAGTCTGGCGTTGACCTTGATATTCATAAAGTGGTACACCCAAACCACAGGAGGTTTGCACTTTCTCGATATCAACGACGATTATTTGACGAGTTCCTGGTAGCGGCGAAAAGAGAGAGTACAAGGCGTTCCAATCAGGGGAACTTGTCAAAATCGTGCGTCCCTGGCCGTAAAGTCGTAGAATACACGGAGGTTCCTTAAAAGCGCAAAACATCAAAGTGATCCGCCCATTTTCTTGCAGATGTGCTGAGGTTTCATTGCCGCTACCTGTAAGATCTAGATAAGCTACCCGGTTAGGCGAGAGGATGCGAAAGCAATCCAATCCTTTGGGAGATAAGTTAATGTGACCCGTAGGACTCAGAGGTGCAGAGCCAACAAAAAAAAGGTGTTGGGCGGTAATAAACTCTTGCAGTTCCTCAGTAATACAGTCAAAAAATTTAGCCATAGACTGTCTGATTTATATTTGCAAATTTCCCATCTTCTCAGCCTAGGCCTTCACTAGATATCTAGCAAGGCCTAAATGCCGACTGACCAGCACAGTGCTGAGTGCTGAGTCCTGAGTATCGAGTGCTGAGTTGAAAGTAAGGTTTTAAACCCTCCGTTCGCGTAGCGTCCCGTAGGGAAGTTCTGTTCGCCTTAATCGCGTCTACGCTTGTAGTGGCTAACGTAGGTAGGAACTTCGATTTGAGAGGGTAAACGCGAATCTGCAATTGTTGCTGTGGCTGTTAATTGCAAGGGAATTTCTCCAGCCCATACTAGCAGATCATAATCAGCGGCATCATCATTAGGCCCACCAGTACGGACTTTTGCGGAAGCTTCAACTAGAGGTAAAGATAGCACTGAAGTTCCAGCCAACTCGCTACGACTAGGCGATCGCTTCTTATCTTTCTCGCTCTAGAGCGGTAAAGTGTAAATCTAGTTTATTGGAACAACACGCCCTTACAGATTTTATTACCAAAAGACATTTAGAACGCCATATCAGGCGGATGCGATCGCTCTATGACCAACGGCGTCAAACCTTGGCGCAGTCCTTAGTTTCCCACTTCGGTGAAAAAGTCAAAATCCTAGGGGAAAATGCCGGAATGCATCTAATGGTAAAAATAAATACAACCCTGAGTGATGAAGAAATAATCCAGCGTGCTGCACTAGCTGGCGTGGGTATTAATGCTGCATATCTTTATTACTTAAAAGATAGCCCTGGTAGTGAATTTGTTTTAGGTTACGCTGACATCGACGAGGAGCAAATAAAAGAAGGAGTTCGGCGATTGGCTGATATCGTGTTCAGTTGAAGACTGATCACTAAGAACCCAGGGGAGTGAGGCACAAGGAGGACAAGGGGAATAATTACTGACTCTTTTTCGACTGCTATATACTGCTCAATACTTAATCTTTTTAATCTCATCACAAAGCTGCTTGTCGCTCTCGGTGACTTTGCTATTATTTTTGAGGTAGTCATTTACCTGAGAGCAACCTTTTCTCATTTGAATATCTAAATCTGAATCTAAATCCAAGATTTGTGTTTGTGTTTTGTCAAGATTCCAAAATCTGGCAGTTGTATCACTACCAGCCGAAACAAGTTGTTTACCATCCGCTCGGAAATCTACGCTCCAAACCCAATCATCATGTCCTTGGAAAGTATGCAATAAGCTACCGTCTATTTTCCAAAGTTTGACGGTCTTATCAAAACTAGCAGAGGCAATTTGCTTGCCATCCTTGCTGAATTTGACACCAATAACTCTTTCCTGATGACTTATAAGGGTTTTATCAGGTTTGATAATTCTATTTGGTGTTTGACATAAAGTATTATCCAGTTGCCAAAGTTTGATGGTTTTGTCATCACTAGCAGTAGCAATCATCTTACCGTTGGGACTGAAACTAATACCATTGACTTCATCTTCATGTCCCTGTAGGGTTGCACATAAAGTGCCATCTAGTTTCCAAATTTTTGCAGTATGGTCATCACTGGCTGTGGCAATTATCTTACCGTTTGGGCTAAAACTGATATCCACAACGCGATCGCGATGACCCCTGAAAGTTCTAATTTCCTTGCCATCTCGACTCCACAATTTAGCAGTTTTATCAGCGCTAGCGGTAGCAATCATCTCACCGTCTGGACTGAAACTAGCATAAAATACCTGATCTCGATGTCCCTTGAGTGTTGAAATCTCCTTGCCATCTAGTTTCCATAGTTTAGCGGTGTTATCGATACTAGCAGTGGCAATTATCTTGCCGTTTGGACTGAAACTAGTACCATAAACCCCGCCGGTGTGGTTAAAGGTTCTTAACAACTGACCATCTAGTGTCCAAAGTTTAGCGGTTCCATCCTCGCTGGCAGTAGTAATCATTTTGGCGCTTGGGCTAAAACTTACACTCCGAATTGCACTACTGTGTGCCTGAATTGGCAGCGAATTGCCGTCAATTGCCCAAAGTTTTACGGTGTTGTCAGCGCCACCGGAGGCAACAATTTTACCATTTGGACTGAAACCGACGCTAGTAATGCGATCGCTTTGCCCATTAATTGTTATACGCAAAGTTCCATCTGGGTTCCACAGTTTTATCGTTCTGTCCCAACTTGCAGTAGCAATAGTCTTACCATTAGGGCTAAAACTCACGCCAAAGACCCTATCTGTGTGTCCTCGCAGAGTTGTCCGCAAAGTTCCATTTAAGTTCCAGATTTTGACTGTGTTATCCCAACTAGCAGTAGCAATGGTTTTACCGTTGGGGCTGAAGCTGATGTTATAAACCTTGTCAGTATGACCGTTGAGATTTTGAATTTCCTTGCCATCGAGATTTAGAAGTCTTACCTTGTTGTCATCAGTAGCGATCGCTATGATCTGATATTTAGGGCTGAAACTTATAGAATTAACCGTATTACTGTATTTCTTGAAGATTTTGCGATCGCCATTATTTACGTTCCACAGTAATACCTGCTTTTCACTGGCGCTAGCAAGGATTTTACAGTCTGGACTGAAACTTACTCTTAGAACATTATCATCGTGTTTCAGGGTTTTACGTAAACTGCTATCTAGGTTCCAAAGTTTAACAGTTTTATTTAAACTAGCAGTTGCAAACATCTTGCCCTGAGAACAGAAACTAACATCATGAACTTTATCATCGTGTTGCAGGGTTTTACGCAAACTGCCATCTAGGTTCCAAAGTTTAACAGTTTTATCCAAACTAGCAGTGGCAATAGTTTTTCCATCTGGGCTGAAGCTGACACCATAAATCCAGTTGGTGTGTCCTTGCAAGCGGTTGAATTCTTTTACATTATCAACAGCTTGTTGCAACGCCTGTACAACTTGCTTTTTTAATTCCAGGTTTGCCTCTACTGCTTGCTTGAGTTTTTTCCCTGCCTTTAAACCATATATCAACGCATCAAATTTCTGACCTGCTATTGAAAGCTTTTCTGAGGAAACGGTGAGGGCATTAATCTCATTGATAATTGCTTGTCGCCTCTGAATTTCTGCTTGCCACCATCCGAATCCCAATGCTCCTGTCACAATCAAACTCACTGCCGCACTGCCAGCCAGAATTAGCCTCTTATTCTGCCTTTTCAAGCGTTCTTGCTTTTTCTGCTGCTTCTGTCGTAGTGCCAGACTAGCTGTTATGTATTCCTGCTCTAGCGTCAATTCATCTGGGCGCTTTTGTAACCATTCTTTAGCATTAGCTAGAGGTTTACCCCGTAACAATGCATCTTCATCTCGACCACTTTTATCCCACTGCTGGATTGTTGCCCGGAGGTCTTGTTGCCAGGTATGGAAATCGCGGTCTAGTTCAATCCACTGGCGTAGTCGTCCCCATTTCTGAATTAAAGCCTCATGGACAATCTCGACAGTTTCTTTGCCTGTCGCTTCATCGCACCCTGTAACTACCAAACGCTCCGAAGCAAGACGCGTCACTAAATCCCAGTTTTCATCTCCGACTTCCGCACGAGTCGCCAAACGCCGCGTGTCCTCTGTTCCTTCACCAAGATGCACCAACTGAATTAAAATCCGTCGTGTGCGTTCTTTGTCCTCTGGATTGAGTTTGTCATATACCTGTTCGGCGTAACCAGCCACAGCAGCTTCTACACCATTAATCTGATTGTAAGCCGTATGAGTTAACAGGATATCTGTTTGTTTTTCCCATAACTGAGTCAGGGTAAACTCCAATAAGGGTAGATTCCCTGCTTGGTGAGTCACTGCGCTGATAATGCGTTCAGTTAGTCCAGACTCTAGTGTTACGCCAAACAAAGCCGCTGGCTGTTCGATCGCAGCTTGTAGTTCTTGATGATTCATTGGGCCCAATTTCAGATCACGATACTGTAAAGCATCGGCAAAGGGGCGGTAAGCAAGAGCTTGTCCTAAAAAATCTGCCCTGAGAGTGATAACGAGACTTAAATTAGATGAAATTTTGATTGCTGACAACAGCCTATCTAAGAAAATCTGGCAATCTTGGAGGTTGGGAGACAGGGTGTAAAGTTCTTCAAACTGGTCTACGACTAGCAACAGCTTACTGCTAGGGTTTTTTCTGACTATATCTTCTACTACATCCCGTAAGGCATTGTCTTCTTGCTGTAAATCAGTAACCAAATTTCTGATTTCCTGTCGCCGTGCTCTGCCACTCATTTGAGGTTCTAGCTGATTTAGGAGTGCGTTTGCAAGGGCATGAAAAGGTCTGGAGCTTGGTCGAAAAGGAACTATCAGCCAGTTACCGATTTTTCGCAGACGAGGAATAAGACCAGCAAATACGACTGAAGATTTACCACTACCACTTGAACCAATAACCGCAACCAAGGATTGTTTTTGCACGGCTTCCAAAAGTTTATTTGTGAAAGCTTCCCGTCCAAAAAAGAATTGTGCATCTTTCTCTTGAAAAGCAAATAAACCGCGATACGGACATGTATCAGTATGACGTCGCCCCAACTCTGACCAAGTATACGGCACAGTCGCAGGATTTTGAAAAATCACTGGCAACCAACTGGCACAGGGAAATTGGTATTCTAAACCTTGTAGCTTTTCTCGTGCTACCCTTTCTGCCAGGTATAAGGACTGACCGCCAGCGAATGCCGGGAGAAAATATGTGAGAAATGCCTGCGCCACTTGATCCGGTACTGGCTCTCGCATGACAATGATTTGGGGTATGTGCAACTGTTGCAAATCAAACGCCAATCCCATGCCATCGCAAGAGTTGAATATTGCTAGTTGCATTCCTTTATTAACAGCTTTTTGCAAGGCATACTCAAGTTCAGGAATGGTTAAGCTTTTATCGGTCTGATTAAGGTAAATTAGCCCCTTCTTATCCTCTGTCCGACTATGACCGGCAAAAAACAGGATATCCCAAGTCTGCTCCCATAGCTGGTCATTGATTTCTTGGCGTTGCGGCTCCACTAAGAAGATGGTTTCTGCATCTGGTAAATTTTCTAGTAACTGGCGATCGCGTTGAACATTAATACCAGTACTATTGCCCAAAATTGCTAAGATTCTGACTTTATTTCGCAGAGTAGGCGTTTTCGCTCTTGCTGTTGATTTAGCATCTGGCGCACTTAAAGCAACTTCCGCAAGTGGGTTTTGATCAACTAAATTCCATAAATGCCAGGGAAGTTTCAACAAAAGCTGATTTGCAGTGCGAATTAATACTCGCACCTCATCTTTCATTAATTGTTTGAGCCATTGGTCTCGAATCGGACGAAAGGATTCTGATAAAAGCCAGTTGTTTAGATGCTGCCGCAGTTTATCACTTGCTTTTTGGCAGTCTGTGCGCCATTGGTGAATCGAGCTATCATAAATGACTTTGCCCGGTTGGATGCGGTTAGGGTTTCCAAGGCTGCGGTAGTTTGATTGCCACTGGTCAATCGCTGTAGCTAGATCTAGGTTTGGGGGTAATTTCCCAGTGGTTTCTGTATTAGGGCGATTATCCTCTTCTCCAATCGTCAGGATTGTCCGCACTCCCTGCTCTAAATCCCCATCCAGTCTCAGGACAGCTACTTTCTTCATAGCAGTACCTAACACGCTTATTTTGGTATTGCATAGTTGATCATAGGATGATTGGCTCCAGTTAATAATTGTTTATTTATCAGCCATTTTTCTAAATGACAAAATTATCTATGACGCTAGTATTGTCTAGTGCCAGCTTAATGCTGAAACGTTCTCCCGGTTCACCACTAAAGTGAAATTGTATATTCTGATTTGTACCTTTAGCGATCGCTTGCATGACAGCGACCCCCTGTTCATTTAAAACCATTATTTGCAGATTCTCTGTTAGATACATTTGACCATTTGTTGGGCATACCTCTACCATAATGTTGATCGCCTGCTCATCTTCTGGAGTAAGTGTAAGCACGAGAACTACTGATTGCTGCGTCAGTTGAGTCCCTAAATTAATCAGCTTACCTCTTCTAACAAAAGGTTCTATTGTACGTCTTATGCTGACAGATGGAATTGCTGTCGGCTCTAAAAAAGCTGCAATTTCCTTCCAGGTAGCCTCAAATAATCCTTCTAACCAATTACTCAACTTCACTGCTGTATTATTAGGTGAAGCAGTATGAGCAGTTAAGGCGGCTTGTCGGATTTGATAAAGATAATCTGGAAACTCAGCAAGCGATCGCATTTGATTAAGAGGTATCTCTGCTAATGGTGTTTGAGTAAATCCCAACAGCGTAGCTTGTTTCAGCGATGGACTTAGCTGGACAGCTACATAGCCAATTCGGTCAGACCAGCTTTCTGGGGGAATCTTACAGACTTGTGCATCTGGTAGCACTGGACGACATTCTAATTTGCCTAAATGTTTAACCAATAAATCAGCCACATCCATAAATTTTAAGCAAACAGGATTGTGACTATCACTCTGCTCTAAATCTGTCTCAAATCCCAAGCAACGGATATAAAAATCAACTGCATATAACGCTAAAGTATTAAGATAAACCTGTTTAGCTTTTTGAGGATTAGAATGCCAGCTACGAAACTTTTGTGCAAGCGAATGTGCCTCAAAAGATAACGGTACTGTAAAAATTAAAGGTTTGGCAGTTTGGCTCATCGTCGTCTCTCTATATGCTTCTCTAATTATTCCTATAAATATTTCTTGAAATAAGGCATGAGTTTCTGCAATCGGCGATTGAAAAAACTACAAAGTGTTTGAACTGAGATTCCTAAGTTAGCGGCGATTTCTGTCCAAGTTCTGTCTTCAACAAATTTTGCTAAAGCTAAATCCTGAAAAGTAACTTCGGAATTATTTCTTAGTCGTTCATTCTTGAGCAAGTTTTCTGGATCATCCTCTAGAAAATGTCGGAGCAATTCGTCATCAGAACGCTGATCCTCTAATGGTATGCACTGTTCTAAATCATCCAAAAATAGAAAACAAGTTATTTGCTCTTTCTCAGATTTGGGAATATAGGTTATTCCTTGTTTTTTATAGTCATTGACAACATCAATAAAGCGGTTTTTCAAAAGAAAATTAACCCATGCCATGACTTGATGTTCTGAGTTGTAGTAATCAATATTTTGACAGATTTCCAGTAAAGTTTTCTGGAGTGCCTCGTTATAAAGGTCTTCGTAAAGATTAAGCAGCCATGAATCTCTTTGAGGATGACGCAGCCGATTTGATTGTAAAATTTCACTGACCAATTTTTGTAAAGCTCGCTGCCTTTGAGGACTCTGAGGTGGGTGTTGTTGAGCTTCTTCTACTAGCCGTTGAAGTAACTGATCAAAGTCATCGCCTGATAAAGCACTCTCAAAACCCTCATTCATTATCTAAGTCTCCTTGTTCCTCCAGTTTTAATTCACCATTGGGGTAAAGTTTAAAACCAATTTTTTCAAAAAAGACAAACTAGGTTGTGTTGCCTTTTGATTTAGATTGTTTCCTCCGTAGTATGAAGTTTGCTTTGAGTATTTCTATTGACGGTTCGGTTGTGGTAGTGCAGAATTCTGCAATTTGTTACAAAAGTTCATGCAAAACTACTGGAAGAGATAGGCGATGTGTTTTAGACAAAGTTGGGAACGTATAAAATTAGCAATGCAATAGCAATGCAGACCGATGCAATAACAATGCAGGTCGATAACCACAGATAAACACCGATAAATTATCTGTGTTTATCGGTGTACCCTGTCTTGAAAAGTTCAGAATTTTTAGTAGTGGCGTGGCAAGGCTAAAATGTTGCAAAAAAATTGTAGCGTTGGGTTGAACGTACCTCTGCGAGGAAGCAAGCTATGCGTAGCGTCCCGTAGGGAAGTGAAACCCAACCCCAATATCCATGTTGAGTTTCGCGTTGCTCAACCCAACCTACATCTTGAAAAGTTCAGAATTTTTAGTAGTATTGGGGCGATCGCTTTTGGGTTAATCAGAGAATGATTTTAATAGTAGCTGCCTGATTTACGATGTTCTAGAGCAGTTACACCATCATTTTCTAATACTTCTCCTTTATCGACTACAGCATAAATTAACCATCTATCACCACATTCAAGTTGATTTGTTACCGTACATTCTAAATAAGCTAATGCCTCATTTAGAATCAGACAACCATTAACAGCAGTTTGTGTGGAAAGATTGGCAAAGGGATTATCTCCTAAAGTACTTTGACGAGAAAAATAACGCCGGATATTTCTGCCTTCTTTGAGGATATTCAGTACAAATTTATCACCGGGATGACGCATTAAATCTGCATTCTGCTCTTTAGCAATGGCAATCATGATCCCTGGTGGGTTAAAAGTTGCCTGAGATACCCAAGAGGTCAAAACCCCTTTGTGGGTTTCTTCATCACGAGTTGTGACAACGCACAAAGAACCAATGATTCGCCCTACTGCTTGTTCAGTACGATCTACTTGGGTTTCTGTCACTACTTGGCGGGGAGTACGCAGTTTTTTGGTTTTCTTCAAGTTTTGGGCAAAGGAAGCGCCTGCTTCTTGACACTGCTGTAAAATTTCAGGAGTTGGGCTAAAGCGGACTCGGATTGTTTCAAACCCTAAACGATAATTGGCATCTTTGAGTTTGCTTTCTAATACATCAATTGCCTCTCCACTCCAACCGTAGGAACCAAACACCCCTGCTAACTTCGTTTTAGCTGCTGATGAGAGGGCTATTCCTAAAGCGGTTTGAATTTGAGTCGGTGCATGACCGCCTAAAGTAGGTGAGCCGATAATAAATCCATCGCAAGCTTCTACAATGCGGGTAATCTCTGTAGAATCTGCTAGTTCACAGTTGATCGATTCTACATTGACTCCATTTTCAATCAAACCTTGAGCGATCGCATGAGCCAAAGTTGCAGTATTCCCATAAGCAGAAGCATAGAGTAAAGCGACACTCAACTCTTGAGATTTTTGCCCTTGACACCATTGACGGTAATCATAAGTAAAACGGCTGAGGCTATAACGCACAACTGGGCCATGAGCCGGAGCATAACATTTTGCTCCAAAAACCGAAAATTTTTCTAAAGCAACTTCAACTTGTTTTGCTTGGGGCGCATGGAGACAGTCAAAATAATAGTGACGTTCCACATCTAACGCCTTCCAGTCTTCATCAAATAGGGTATCTTCACAAATATGAGCGCCAAAAAACTTGTCTGTGTAAAGAATTTTGGTGATGGGATCATAGGTACAAAGTCCATCTGCCCACCGAGGAGTTGGTACAGTAATAAATGATAGATGATGTCCCTGTCCTAAATCTAAAGTATCTTCACGCACGGATTGAATGCGTGATTCCCATTGAGGAAAGGCGGTTTTTAAGGCATTGGCTGCGGGGCGAGAACAAATTAAAGTAACTTGAGTAGCTTGAGAAAGCAGCACTTTCAAAGTTGCTCTGCGGTTGGGGTTGACATGACCAAGAATGATGTAATCTAGGGTGTTGAAATCTAGATGTTGCGCGAGTTGCTCAAGGTAAATTTCGGTAAAAGATTCACCGGGAGGATCAATTAAGGCTTTTTTATCACCTTGGATTAAATAAGAATTTGCTGTAGTTCCCCGTTGACGGGAATACTCAACCTCAAATTTTAGGCGTTCCCAAGTCCGCGATCGCAAGATTAGGGTATCTTTACCAATTTCCGCAACCTGTACATCTCTCTTACGGTTAGGCGTTAATGTAGCAACAGACACAGTAAACCTCTCTAAATATTGGGGATTGTGGATTAGCGATTGGGGAAAGCGGTAAGGGGGAAAGGGAAAGACTATCCCCTTACCCTTTTCCCTTTTTAAGAGTCTTCAGTCTCTATTCCCGGCCATTGGTTTGGGCTAATTCTGATTTGATGCGATTTTTGTAACGTTTAGATAGTTCTTGTTCAGGATCAATGCCATCAAAGGTGGGGGGTAGCCAAACTCGGAGTATCAGTAGTACTCCCAGAACTAATAAGAAAGCACAAGTTGCTAAAACTTGACTCCAACTTGTTTCTAGAACACCTTTAACGATGACTTCTCGCAAAGCCGAAACAATGGAAACTTCAACAGCTACCCCAATAGATACTCGATGTTCCTGTAGATAAATAATCAGCAGTCGGAATAACTCAACTAAGATGAGTAAAAACAGAATATCGGCGGTAACAGCATGAAAATCTAAAGGGGGAAGTAGAGAGAGAAACATATCTCTCACCTGAAGCACCATGAAGCTAAATAAACCGATACACAAAGAAATTACAATCACATCTTGAATAAATTCCAAGGTTCGCACGACGCGCCCCCGATTGATTTCGTACATAGTAATTGGGGTATTCTCAGCAGCCTTGTACATAGGGAATGAGGTGAAAGGTTAAAGGTTAAAAGGTGAAAATAACTAATTTCTGCTTTGTGCCTTCTAGAGCATCGATTCAGTAATCGTAAAAACCCGATTTATTTTCGGTAAAATGACAAATTATCGTCGACTTTAGAGACGTTGCAATGCAACATCTCTACGAAATAATTGGTGTTCTAGCTCCTCAATAATGATTGCCAATTTTGCGATGATGGACGGCGGTAAGTGCATTTACTTTGGCAATTCGTCCGGTTTGGACTGTGCTGTAAATGACCCAATGATCTCCGCAATCCATGCGGCTAGTAATTTCACATTCCATATAAGCCAGAGCTTCTGCTAAAATGGGAGATTCATTAGTAGCAGGATATGTTTTCACTCCAGCAAAACGATCCGCGCCAGGAGCGAAACGCTTGAGAAAATGTTTCATTAATCCTTGATAGTTTCCTTCTTCTAAAACGTTTAAAACAAAGCGATCGCCAACATGCATAAAAGATTCAATTGCTCGCTCTTTAGCTACTGCGATCGCTACTCCTAAAGGATTAAGGCTTGCTTGTGTCACCCAAGAAGCAAACATTGCGCTCTGAATCTCTCCTTTTTTGGCTGTGATAATATACAATCCCGTGCTAATACGTCCTAGGGATTTTTCTAGATCTGTATTGATGGATTTGATTTGTTTGATTGTGCGATCGCGGGTCAACCATTGACCTATATCTGTCCCCGCTTCATCACAAAGTTGTTCGGTTGCTTGTGTTGGATTTTCTTTAACTAAAATAGGGGGAAATGCTTCAATTAATCCCAATTCTTGAAACTTATTTCGTAAGGGATAAAGCGGTTCATCTTCTCCCCCTCCCGACTCTAATAAACCAATTGCTTGTTTATTATGAGCAGCAGCTAAGATGGTACTCAAGGCAGCTTGAGCCATTACCGAAAATTGGGATGGCATTGCAATAATTAAACCAGAAGCTTGTGCGACTAACTCTCGAATTTCTTGAGGCTCGGCGCTATTTAAATCTACTAATTCTACTGCTACACCTGTTTTTGTGCATCCATGTGCCGTGGTACGTACTAAATGCTCACTAAATCCGTAATCTTCAACGTAAAATAATGCTACTAATGTCTCTGTTTTCGCTTGTTCTAGACTCCAGCTTTTATACCGTCCAAGCCATTCTGGAATATAGTGTTGCAGTAAGGGGCCATGTCCCGTTGCAACTGTTCCTATTTCTAAGTTTTCAATTCGCTTTAGAGCAGCCAAGACAGACCGCGCATTCGGCCCCATGAGACAATCATAATAATATGCAAAATCCTCTTCTATTGAGTTGAGATTTTCATCATAGGTATGGTCATCACAGTAATGCATCCCAAACACATCACAGGTGTAGAGAGTGCAAGTTTTGTGATCATAAGTAAAGATTGTGTCAGGCCAATGTAAGTTCGGTGCAGAGATAAATTCTAATGCGTGTCCATTACCTAAATCTAAACGTTCTCCACTTTTCACTTGTATAGATTTAAATGGTTGATGAACCATATTTTCTAGAAATTGAATAGCTACCTTAGCACCAACAACGGTAATTGAGGGAGCTAATTGTAAAATATCTTTCACTAAGCCACTGTGATCGGGTTCTGTGTGACTAATAATCAAGTATTCTATTTTAGTTGGATCAATCAATCCCGCAAGTATCTCAAGATATAAATGCTCAAACTTGCGGTGCGAAGTGTCAACTAAGGCAACTTTTTCTCCCTGAATTAAGAAAGAATTATAAGTTGTCCCATTCCGTAAACCAAATTCGATATCAAAACGTTCTCTATCCCAGTCGAGACAGCGAATAGCAGTAGTTTGGGGAGCAATTTCAACAGTTTCAATCGTCAAACGTCCTGGATTGGGAAGAACTTGAGTCGGCTGTGTGAGTGCAACCATTTGTTTTTTCCAAAAAGATATTATCTAGAGCGAGTGTTCTTTTTATAATTACCTGAATTCCTAGATTAGTAAAATGCCAATTCCTAAGGCTATTCATTAGAAATATTTATTGTTTATTCTGATAGAATCACCATTGAAATTACTCAATGTTTATCATTACTTTTCTCCTCAAGAATAAACGCGAGAAAATATAACTTTCAAGTTAGATTATTTACCCATGTCGTCAATGTTTCTTCTTCCTCATATACAGCAGATTAAGAGTGCGATCGCCCACCGCGCTAATGTTGATTTATATGTGCTGCGCCTCGATCTCATACATCCGTGGGTTAACGGCAACAAGTGGTTTAAGCTGAAGTACAACCTATTGGAAGCCAAACAAAAAAATTTCACAACGCTGCTTACTTTCGGAGGTGCTTATTCTAACCACATCTATGCAACTGCGGCGGCTGGGAATCTTTTCGGTTTTCGCACCATTGGCGTAATTCGTGGGGAGGAAAGGCTACCGCTAAACCCCACGCTGCGTTTTGCTGTAGAACAGGGTATGCAGCTTGTGTATCTCAACCGCGAGACGTATCGCCAGCGGCACACAACAGCGCTACAAGAATATCTGCGCCAACGCTTTGGTGAAGTGTTTATCGTTCCCGAAGGTGGCTGCAATCTGAACGGTGTGCGCGGTTGCACAGAGATAATTGACACAGCAGAATTTGATACTATATGCGTAGCTTGTGGTACTGCTACCACACTTGCTGGGATTGCACTATCGTTGCATGAAGGACAGCAAGCGATCGCTTTTCCCGTACTCAAAAATGGGGCATTTCTTGCACAAGAAATCGACAACCTGTTGACAAATTATCTCGCTTCTGGTCTACCTGCGCCAACTAAGCCAGGCCCTTGGGAACTGGTATGTGACTTCCACTTCGGCGGCTATGCAAAGGTGAACGACGAGTTGCTAAGGTTTACTCAACAGTTCAAAGAAGCGCACGGTATACCTCTCGATTACGTATATACTGCCAAAATGTTTTATGGGGTGATGAATTTGCTACAGCAAGGATTTTTTTCTCAAAGCGATCGCCTGCTGTTAGTACACACTGGCGGCTTGCAAGGCAATGCCGGCATGGAAGCGCGGTTGCAAACAGTTTCTAGTATCTGAGTTGCCGCTTAGCTAAATATCAGTTAACTTTGTATAGAATTTTACTAACTTTAGCGAAGTTCTCTACTCAAATCTGATATTTACTCAAAATTAAGTAAGGTTAATTCAATGTCTACATATACTGATCGCATTCAGCCAACTAATTCTGCCATTGCTACCTATTTAGATAATCTCTTAGCTAGGAAGTATCAAGTCCCAACTTTTCAAAGAGATGTTGTCTGGGAGAAAGAAAATGTTAAAAAACTATGGGATAGTATTTATAAATTTTATCCTTTAGGAAGCATATTGATTTGGAAAACTAGTACGAAGCTTGAAAGCCATAGAGAAATAGGAGGTATTAAGCTTGCTAATAATTTTTCCTCTGGTGAGTACCAATATATTTTAGATGGACAACAAAGGACAACTGCCCTTTTAACATCAATATATGGCGGAAAGATTGTTGACAAGGAAAACTTTGATCCAACGCTGTATATAGACTTAACTATTGAATTTACTGATGCCACCGATGACACAAGCTATACAAAAAGATTTTTATTTTGGGATGAAATTGATGATCGTAATAGTCAAAATAAAGGAAATCACAGTAAGAAGAAACGTTATGAAGAAAAACTAATTGTCAAGTTAGAAGATATTAAAAATCATTACAGTACTGTAGAAAAAAACCTGTATCAAAGTGGTTATGGTGACTACGATCATCCCTACAGACAACAGCTAGCAAAGTGTAAAGAAGTTTTTGATAATTACAGAATTTCCTTTATTGAATTACGAGGTATTGAAGTTGCAGAAGTCTGCCAAATATTTGAGCGGATTAATCAAGCTGGCAAACCATTATATATCTTTGATATTGTAGTTGCTAAAACTTTTCGTATTGAAGATGAAGAGAATAATATTCCTGGTTTTTATCTTCGTGAACTAATTAATAATTTTAGAGAGTCTATTGCTAGTAGTCAATATGCAAACATTGATGATTGGACATTACTCCAAATGCTAACTGTAGTAGTCAAAATTACATTGCCTGATGCAGGAATACAAAATATTACTGACAGATATCTTAATGAACTAAAAACAGAGCATATTGAAGCTGTATGGTTAGATTTTCAAACAGCGATTACTAAGACTTTCGACTTTTTTGATAATTGTTTACATATCAAGGGACCAAGGTTAATTCCTTATCGATATTTATATTTGACCGTAACAGCATATTTTTATCGTAATAGTAAACCAGACTATAGTTTTTTAGAAAAGTATTTTTGGTATTACAGCTTTCACAATGAAGATTTACTAACAAACACTACTCATCTTTGGCAACATATAGACTTTGTTAATCAACAAAAGTCTCAAAATACGTACTCATTCAATCAATTTGAAATAGATAAAAATCGGTTAAGAAAATCTTTATACAGTTATAGAGGTCGTTTATCCAGAGCAATACTATCACTTTATGCAAACCATCAGCCGCAAGATTGGGCGAAACCCTATAGGTACGTTTTATCTGATGTTTATTACTTACTTACAGATAAACCTAGCTTACACCATATATTTCCAGTTAACTTTCTCAAAAAAAGTGGCATTGCTAATCAAATAGAATCAGATAGCTTAATGAATATTGCTTATTTGTCTCAAATAACTAATTTAAAAATTAGTGATAAAAATCCATTAGATTATCTAAAAGAATATGACGAGCCTAATTTAGAGGCAGTACTACGCTCCCATCTTATACCTACTACTATTCTTGAATGGTCAAGAGCCAATGCACTTCCTGAAAAAGCTCTCAACGTTTTTGTTGAGGAAAGAATCAACCTCTTATTAGAGGCTTTAAAGCAGAAATTAGATGGAATTAAATTTAATGTTTTTGATTTGGGTGATCGCATAGATAATGTCCATTTCTAAATAATTACTTATTTTGTTGATATAGTTTATCTAAACTGCGATCGCTATCCACAATATAGCAATCTTAAATTATTCGTGAACATCCAGATACCCGACTTATCAAAAAAGTCGGGTATCTGGACAATTGATTAATTGATAATAGTGCAACTTAAGATAACTACTGTATTTTCAAGCTCCTTTTTTTGAACTTCGACAACAGTAAATACAAAAGTCCTGCTACTATCAACGATGCTGAAAAAGTAGGTTCTGGAACAGGTTGACTATTATGCCCAGGCTGATAAATTGTATTTCCCTGGTTTGGGTTGAGGGATGCTAAAAGCCGCTTAATATCGGTAGATATATTTCCGCCATTAATGTTAGTACCTTTAGAAAGAATGAGTCGGTTAAACGTTTGGGCGTCTGATACTTCAAGATTTCCTGTTAACCCAACAAAATCTTTACCTATTCTGCCTATGAGAGAGTTAATTAGGTTGTCAACATCATCTCTCACCCCTTGTGGAAACGACTCTAAACCAGCAATTGTTGTGTTGTCATCATCTACTATCCAGTTGCCATTACCAACGATTTTATTACCACTAGTAAAGATCCAATTGCCATTACCAATTACTGTGTTATTATCGCCAAAATCCCAGTTGCCGTTGCCGATGGTTGCGTTATCACTGCCGAATTGCCAATTACCATTACCTAGGGTAGCGTTGTTACTTCCGTCGTCCCAATACCAGTTGCCGTTACCAAGGGTTGCGTTGTCTTTTCCGAATAGCCAATTGCCATTACCTATAGTTGCATTGTTCTTATTAAAGTTCCAGTTACCATTGCCTATAGTTGCGCTATCACTACCATAGTTTGAGTTGAAATTCCCTATAGTTGCGTTGCCACTACCAAAGTTCCTATTACCATTACCAACGGGTGCGTTGCTTGCATTAAAGGGCGGGCTACCGGCATTGGCAACAGGTTTACCACTGCTACCAGTATTGGAATTGTTACCGCTAAAGGGTATGTTATCACCAATAACTTCTCTCAACGGCTCGAATGGCGATCGCTGAGGCAGACTGCCAGCACCAGCAAACGGGTTGCTACCACCGCCAGAAATGGGAGGGTTGCCTCCGCTTGCGAAAGCTTTATTGGTATTCTTGAAAAAGTCTTCACCTAGAACTAGCTTCAAGCGATTAGAAACTAATTGCTGAAGCTTACTGCCAGCATCACCTGCAAACGGGTTAATACCGCCACCTGGAATGTTACTGCTATTTGTACCAGAGGTATTGCCAGTGCCACCTAAAAAGTCTAAACTCTCGAAAGGCGATCGCGAAGGCAAATTACCACCAGATGAGGGATTACCCCCACCATTCATCGAGTTACTAGTAGACGTTTTCATCAGCAATAACTATCCTATTTTTAATTCAATAATTTACCAAAACAGAGAAATATCGAAAAAGGCAACTTTGAAATTTAATTCATAATATTAGTATTCATTTGTTTTTTTTCTTTAAGTAGATAGGTATAATTAAATATAAAAACATTTTAGCTCTTAGTGAGCGATTCATCGCTCAAAACAAGGATGATCAGGACTAAAGTCCTTACTACAAACTTTAATTAATTTACATATAGCTACTTAATATATTTTTTTAATAGCTAAATATAATGACTTGATTGCATGAAAGGTTGTATTAAAATGATTCACACATTAGTTTTGATGACAGTAATAAAACTGTCATCAACTTATAGTAAAAACGAACTTAAAAATCCAAATTTTTACTCATGGATATCGTTATAATCTGACTAAGCAAATGGATTGCCGCCACCGCCTGCGAACGGATTATCGCCACCGCCTGCAATAGGATTGCTACCGCCTGCAAACGGATTGCTACCACCTGCGAACGGATTATCGCCACCGCCTGCAATAGGATTGCTGCCACCTGCAAACGGATTGCTACCACCTGCGAACGGATTGCTACCACCAGATGAATTACCACCACTAGCAGCCCAAGGGTTAGTACCACCAGTGAACACGCTGCCCTCAGCACGCGGATTGCCAAGGTTAGCAAAGGGATTACCGCCATACGGTGCATCACCGCTATTTGGGTTGCTACCAGTACCAAACGGGTTATCACCACCACCACCAACAGCGCTGCTAAAACCCTTGAGGATGGTGTCTGAATCTACACCTGGAATGTCAAACAAGACACCAAAGGGTGATCGCCGAAGCAGCTCACTAGGATCATTAGTAGAAGAGTTGCCACTACCAGCATTAATAGAATCTGCCATCAGGATTAATCCTCCTATTGTTAAAGTACGAATCTTGTTAACTTGACAACATTAGATAGACAGAGCTAAGCCTAATTCGTAACTTTCTTACTGTTTTCTTGTTGCCAGAGCTAGTTAATAGCTCTTGGGTTATTAAGGTAGCTTTGTTACCTTATGGAAAGTAGATAGTCAGTTTGTAATCAATGCTACTCACACTTAACAATTTAGGTAATTTAATCTCTAACGGCAATGAAAATTATGTTGATATATTTATCAGTTCTTTAGATATTTGTAAAACACAAGTGAGAAAAATTGACTAAGATTATTTGTATTAAAAATATTATCTGATTCTACGTATGACATTGCAATGACAAATATTTTGATATATTTGTCAATTCTTTAGATCTCGGAAAATAAATAGATTCCCGACTTATCAAATAAGTCGGGAATCTTAAGCTTAGTCGGAAATCTAAGCCTAAAAAATTTGATTTTATTCAGATTTACTAATAAGTTTATGTCTTTCTGCTAACCAGGTAAATAAGACAATACCACATAAATCAGCGGCTAAGTCAACTAAATCAAAGCTGCGATGAGGCGTAAATAATTGAATTGTTTCGTCAATTATACAAAAAAATACCACAATTAGCGGTGCAAGTGGCAGAGAAATATTTAAGAATTGAACCTTGCGTTTATTTAAGGCCAGATGACTTAAGTAAGCAGCGATTCCTAATAACAGGAAATGCAAGATTGTATCGTAATAGGGAAATTGTGATAATTCGGATGGTATGACTTTTAGGTAGGCGGATATAGAAATTGACATTAAAATCCCAAAGTAAACCCAAAATGCAAAAACCCAACGCTGATTAAATTTCATTTTGATGATTTTAAAAGATGTTTATGACTACAAATACAACAAAGAGCATTCCGTAATTGGGAATGCTCTATTTTAGTAAAATCTGTTAAGACAATGTGAATTTGAATTGAAATTTATAATTTTAGGACTTACGCACTGAAGCCTGAAACCTAGATCCCCCCTAGCCCCTTTAAAAAGGGGAAAACCTCTAAAGCCCCCTTTTTAAGGGGGTTGGGGATCTGAGTGCGTAAGTCCTGAATTGATACATTTAAGCATGGAGATTTGCTTGTTCTTGCAACCACGGATCTACAGGTTGTCCATCCTTACGGCGTAATTCAATTTCCACTACCATCACTTCCTTTGAGCCAGGGGGAGCAGGTTTTTGATGAAAAATAACATCATAATCTAGTGGATTATGATTCCTTTCTTTCAACCATTCATGTACCTTGGTTGTAGCAAACAATGATTGTCCTTGCCCAAACATTCGGGTAATTTGCATTTGTAGCGTGTAGGGATTTATGCGACTCATTTTCTACCGCCTTTATAGAGTAATTTTGATAGTGGGCTTGTGTCCACTTGATATAATCTGATGTTAGTTTAAGAGTAGGTAAGATGCTACTCCACATCAAAGCAGATTTTCAACGGCTTTTTTAGATTCATTTTGCAATACCAATACTGCGATCGCAGCAAATCATGCTTCACTAAATTAGTACGATGTCTGACGACAAGCTGTTTAACGTCTACCCACCTTGCAGTGGCGTTAAAGCAATGACGCCAAACTTCTCTTCTATTATGAGGGTTCGGTAAACCTCATAATCCGTAGTTGTTGAGTAGCCGTCAAAGTTAATCTATCTCAAGGAAAAGCTGGAAAACTTCTTGAGTACGGTAAACTGCAATACAAAACTTATTAAGTCTCCGTTAAAATCAAAACTAGAAAGTAAGTGGAGGAGCCACCAAGATGCAAGTTACATACAATTCTGATAAACGCAAATTGCTATCATCTCTGTCTCATGGGGCGATTTTCTTTAGTACAGCATTGTTTTCAATTGGAGTTCCAATTGTAATTAACTTAATGTCTGACGATCCAGTTGTTAAAAGTAATGCCAAAGAATCGATTAATTTTCACTTCAATGTTTGGTTCTGGGCAACTTTAATTGGAGTACCAATTGGGATTCTATCTTGGATAACTTTTGGTATTGGCGGACTTTTGTTTTTCCCCGTTATTGCTCTTGGCTTTGCAATACACTGGGGGCTGACAATTTGGGCATTGTTGCACTGTTTTGGCCAGCCAGATGTACCGTTCCGTTATCCGTTTATTTTTCGATTGTTCTAATCACACCAACTCAAAATTAAGTTTGTTTTTGAAAAAGGGATTGAGATATATCTCTTTTTTATTTATTATGCGATCGCTCTCGATAATTATCTCTTAAATGAGATCAACTAAGTATTTGATAATTTCTGCGTCCACGGTTGCAATAGTTAAGCCGTGGTGTAAAGCTTGACAAATAAGCATCCGATCAAAGGGGTCTTTGTGCAATGATGGTAGACTACCAAGTTGAGTAACGCTGCTTTCATCTAGGTCAAGATTTGCAATTTGATGGCGATCGCGTTGTTTGGGAAGATAAGTTTCGGGAGATTCTGGTAATGGTAGTCTGCCCAATTGATATTTGATAATAGACTCCCACATCGAGATAACACTTAGATAGACTTTGTTGTCTAGATTGTAAATTACATCTCGAACATCTGTTGGTAAACGATTATCACCACTAATAAACTTTTTCCTATTAAAGAGTCACGGATCGGCGTTTCTTCTCCACCAACTTTTTACGTATGGTGGGGGACTCCGACGCTTGAATACTCGCTAACGCTGCGCGATCGCCGCGACAGTTAAGAAACTTATACCTGTAAAGGCTGGGGGGTGAGGTTTAGTCAATCGATACCCCTCAGAATATATCACAACTTAATTTTGTTATAGATTGTAGAGAGGCACGCCGCTTCCAAAGCTGACCAACAGATGGGGATGGTTGTTATGAAGAACAAAAATCAAACTGTTTTTGCTTTAGTGTTGAAAAGCGCTATTGTCTTTTCGCCTTTGCTACTGTCCACTGGGATTGTCAGTGGACAACCTGCACCTACTCCCTCCCCAGCACTGACACCTGCTCCAGTCCTATCAAATCAGGAGCGGGAAGAATTGGCACGGCTGCGAGCCGAAAGGCGACTTCAACAGCAAGTCCAGTCTGATTTCAATCGCGCTTTTAGCCGTACAACCATCCTGCTCAATGTTTGGCTAGTCATATTAAGTTTATTTCCAGTTGCAGCAATTGCTTTATTTTGGCTATTGCGACGGGTGGCAATCCGTGAAATTGCTGATAGAGCAATGAAACAGCTACAGGGAATGGAAAAATTACAAACTCAACTCACTACTGTTAAGCAAGACGCCGAAAATATTATTCAAGAAGCTAAAAATATTACTCATGAATTAGAACAGGAAACTGGGGTTTTACAACAAAAAATCAAAAGCGAAGAAAGTAATTTCTATTCACTTACATCTGAGCTAGATCAAACTAAAGTACAGTTATTAGCTAGATTAGAAACTGAAATCAAACAATCTCAAAAAAATATCCAAACTTTAGAATCAGAATTTGCTTCTGGTTTATCTAAATTAGAGTTAAGCGCTCAACAAAATAGAGATATAGCGCTGGATAATCTAGGTAAATTAGCATCGGCTCTGGCTGAGGAACTATCTAATTTAAAGTCGGGGGTACAACAACAGCAAGAATTAGCTGTTGCTGATTTAGAAGAATCAAGGTCTGACTTTAAATCTCAACTTTCTATATGGCAGTTTGATGCTCAAATACAAAAGGATCAGACTCTTGAGGGTTTAGCAAAATTACAGTCAGAATTTGCATCTCAACTATCTGAATTACAGGCAGATACTCAGCAGAAGAAGGATATCACGCTTGAAAATTTTGGGAAAGTAGATAGTCAATTGAAATCTGAGTTATCTGAATTACAATTAGATGCTCAGCGACAAAAAGATCTCACATTTGAAAATTTAGCAAAATTACAGTCAGAATTTGCATCTCAACTATCTGAATTACAGGCAGATGCTCAACAACAAAAAGATATCACGTTTGAGAATCTGGGAAAAGTAAATAGTCAATTGAATTCTGAACTATCTGAATTACAATTAGATGCTCAGGAGCAAAAGGATAAGATTATTGAAAATTTAGTAAAATTACAATCAGAATTTGCCTTTGAGCTATCCGAATTACAGGAAGATATTCAAAAACGTAAAGAGTTAATTATTGATGATTTAGAAAAATCTGGCTCTGAATTTACTTCACAATTTTCAGAATTACAATTAAATACTCAACATCAAAAAGTTCTCATTTTAGAAAAACTAGAGCAATTAAAAACAGAGTTTGTTTCACAGTTGTCTGAGCTACAAATGGATGCTCAACAAAGAAAAGATTTAATCCTTCAAGAATTAGTAGATATCACATCTACATCCATTCCAGAAGTCATAAATCACGAAGTTGAGGAAAAAATACAGCAAGATCCAGAAGAATTGGAAGTCTCTGCTGATGATTATGTAAAAGAAGGCGATCTTCTATTTTCTGAAAAGCAATATGATGATGCGATCGCAGCTTACAATAAAGCAGTTCAAATCCAGCCTGATGATGCTGTAACTTGGTTCAAACGCGGTATTACTCTTGCAAGACTAAAACGCTACAAAGATGCGATCGCTTCTTATGATAGAGCTATTAACATTAATCCTAATGACCATCAAGCTTGGTGCGATCGCGGTGTGGCTTTTGGCTATTTACGACAGCATCAGCAAGCTTTTGCTTCTTTTGATCAAGCTACGCAAGTCAAGCATGATGATGTAGTTGCCTGGATGAATCGCGGTCTGGCTCTGATAGAATTGGAAGAATACGAAGATGCGATCGCTTCCTTTGATCAAGCGCTACAATTTCAACCTAATTCTCCAAAAGCTTGGGATAAACGAGGTTATACTTTGGTACGATTGGGACGTGATGATGAAGCGATCACTAGTTTTAATAAAGCATTGGAAATTAAACCAGATTATGCTAGTGCTTATTACAATAAAGCAGCTTGTTATGCACTACAAAGCCAAGTTGAATTAGCTCTAGAAACTCTCCGACAAGCAATTGAACTTAATCCCAGATACGAAGAAGAAGCAGCGGTTGACTTAGATTTTGATGAGATTGCAGAGGATAAGCGTTTTCAGCAATTGATTCAAAGCCATCAACAGCAATGATCATCTGCATAATCTAGGCGATCGCACTCATATCTACCTTTAATCTCGTCATTGAAAAATCTACCAATTGAGTCTGTTGAATGCAAATCTTCCCAAGTTTCTGACTCTACTCCCGAATACTGGTAAACTGCACCACTTTGAAACTCAACTTGTAAAATCTGTTCGTCGCTATCGTAGCCGACAGCGATCGCCATTGATGAGCTAACTGGTAACATGGCAATTGGTTCTTCTTCAAACGGCAGTGCAGGAGTCTCAGCAATAATCTCGTTCAGACTCGTAGTCCTTCATAAGCTTGTACTGGCGGCGGGAATTTCCAAAAACTCTAACTCGTCGCCTCGGTCAAGCAACAACTGCAAATATCCGTCAGAGTGAGCGATCGCTACTAAACTGCTCAAGTCTACCTTAGATAGCTTCATTTATTTTGCTCTCGTGGTGGCGTAGTGCGGGAGTGTTAAATTTTATTGAAATGCTTTATAGTATAAATGTACTATAAAAGTATTTGACTGTCAAGCTTGTTTAACCAAGTTGTCACAGTCGCTATTCTTGAAAAATCCCACATTAGGAAAGCTGTTGTTTATCCAGTGAAGTTTTGTTTATTGGCTTTCGACCAAACGCATAAAAGATTGTGACATCGTTCCAAATGCCTTCCTCAGTCACTAATGCTACCAATTCTGCTTTTGATAGTTTCGTAGTTGGTGCTTTAGCAAAGACAGCGCCAACTACAAACAATAACCTATCTAGAGATGACAGTAGAGTCTGTCACCTGCGAATGTAGCCTTTGCGTTTGCAAGTAACGATAGAGACGATTCAGGGCATTTATATAAGCATAAGCTGCTGCCACCACAATATCAGTATCAGATGCTTGTCCAGAGAATATCCGCTCTTGATGCCTCAAGCGAACTGTAACGGTTCCCAGCGCATCAATTCCTTCTGTTACAGATTGGACGGAAAACTCAATTAGTTGATTGGGAATTTGCACCATTTTACTGATTGCTTGATACACTGCATCCACTGGGCCTGTGCCAACAGTCGCATCTGTGAGAATTTTGCCATCGGGGGTGACAATTGTGATGGTTGCAGTGGGACAGGTGCAGTCACCGCAGATTATCTGGACGTGTTCAATTTGAAAGCCACTTTCTACTTGAATTTGCGTTTCATCTCTAGCGATCGCTTCTAAATCCCAATCTGATATTTCCTTTTTCTTATCGGCGACTTCTTTAAACCGATTGAAGGCTTTATTCAAATCTGCTTCATTCAAATCAAACCCCAATTCCTTAAGCCTAGTACGAAAAGCATTCCTTCCAGAGTGCTTACCCAAAACAATACGATTTTCCGGCAAACCGATCGCAGCAGCTTCCATAATTTCGTAGGTTTCACGGTGCTTTATGATACCATCTTGGTGAATCCCAGACTCATGAGCAAAAGCGTTTGCTCCAACAATCGCCTTATTCGGCTGAATCAACATTCCAGTTAATTGGGAAACCAAGGATGAGGTTTTGTAAATTTCTTGGGTTTTGATATTAGTTAAGGGTGTTTCAGAATCGACTGGACGACCAAAGTAGGGGTTAAAAAAGGGTTTGCGAACCTGCAAGGCCATAACAATCTCTTCTAACGCTGCATTACCTGCTCGTTCACCAATACCATTAATCGTACATTCTACCTGACGTACACCGTATTCAATTGCTGCCAAAGCGTTAGCTGTAGCTAAACCCAAATCATTTTGAGTGTGAACGGAAAGAATCGCTTGATCAATATTAGGAACGTTTTCTCGAATTCCCTGTATGAGATTTCCCATTTCTTTGGGTGTGCAGTAACCAACCGTATCGGGAATGTTAATCGTGGTTGCACCTGCGGCGATCGCTACCTCCAACACCTGATAGAGAAACTCTCTTTCAGTGCGACTAGCGTCCATTGGAGAGAATTCTACATCATCTACAAATGATTTGGTGTATGCAATCATTTCTTCGGCGATCACTAATACTTCGCTGCGGGACTTCTTCAACTGATATTTGAGGTGAATATCAGAAGTAGAAATCATCGTATGGATTTTGGAGTGAGCAGCAGGTTTCAAAGCTTCGGCAGCTGCTTGAATATCTTGGCGAATCGCTCGCGCCAAACTGCAAATGATTGGGCCACCCGGTATCCCAACTTGTTCAGCAATACTTTTAACAGCTTGGAAATCTCCGGGACTGGCTACGGCAAATCCGGCTTCAATCACATCAACACCGAGTAGAGCCAGTTGATGAGCGATTGCAAGCTTTTCTTCTACGTTTAATGTTGCGCCTGGCGACTGTTCGCCATCCCGTAGTGTGGTGTCGAAGATGATAACTCGGTCTGCTTGAGATGCAATGCTCATAACTGTCTCCCGTAATTTTCAGGGGATTGTTGTTTGTAACTTTGGATATTGTATACGATTTTTTGTATACAATATAAATTATGAACTTAAATGACTTAGTAGCCAACGTGCTACAACAGCAACGTAGTACCCCAGATTTAATTGCCGACGCCTTGCGGGAAGCGATTTTGCAGGGTATTTTTCAGGAAGGACAATACTTAAGACAAGATGAAATCGCCACTCAGTTTGGAGTCAGCCGTATTCCCGTGCGCGAAGCACTCAAGCAACTCGAAGCAGAAGGATTGGTAACGCTGCATCTAAATCGCGGCGCAATGGTATCAGTGCTAACAGCCGCAGAGGCACAAGAAATCTGCGAAATTCGTAGCGCCTTGGAGGTCAAAGCGATACAAATAGCAATACCTAAATTAAGCGAAGCAGATATAGAAAAGGCTGCTGTGATTCTGGAAGCGACTGACCAAGCCACCGATGCAGGTGTGTTAGCAAAACTCAACTGGGAATTTCATGCGACGCTGTACGCAGCTGCGGAACGTCCTCGGCTGCTGATGATGATTAAAAACTTGCATGTTAATTGCGATCGCTATGTCCGTGTGCAATTGACGCAAATGGATTATCATGAGCGATCACAAAAAGAACATTATCAACTCTTGGATGCTTGTCGTCAGCGAGATCTAAAAACTGCTGTCCGGTTATTGAAACGACACATTGACACCGCAGGAGAGCAGCTAGTTGCATACTTGCAGCAAAAAGCTCAAAAGCGCTAATTTTTGCAGGAACTCAATATATGTGATCTACTAGAACAGACTAAACGGGAAATTTACACTATCCTGTCAGAGAAATAGGTAGGTCGTTTATGAAAAAGTTGATTCGGCGTATCAAAGCATTGCTCCAACGCATCCTTAAGAAGGTTTCATCCAATTCTCAAGAACGTTCACCCCTCAATTCTCGCCTGATAGATACTTCTATTCCTACTTCTCCCCAATGGAAGTCTGGTTTAGTGCTTGTATGTTCACAATGTGCAAACGAGCAGTCAAATAGCTCTCATCGAGCTAGCAGAAGCTCAACGGCTTCCGAAGACTTACAGAATTGGTTAAAATCTCGTCTGAAATTTGAGGGATTATGGGGTAAATTTCGGGTTGTTAGCACCAGTTGTTTAGGCGCTTGTCCCCGGACTGGCGTTGCTGTAGTTCTTGTAAGTGAGGTAAGTGACGGCAATGGCCAATGCTTAATTGTAAATCCTCAAAGCGATCGCGAAGTTCTCTACTCACGCATCAAGCAGAATAATGGGTGACTTAACAAGTTTGCCAACGCTAAAATACTTTTTCATGCCAAACTGTGTTTCGTACTCTACCACGGTTCAGCTAAGAGTGAAATAAAAAAGGGGTGAATTCAAATATTCACCCCTTACTTTTCTTTTTTTATCTTTACTCTCTTCCTAGATAAAAAAGAAACAAAGAGTACTTATCCAAACTGTATTGCTGCCATTATATGCCCGAACAATTACTCCTTTAAACGAGGTATATTTGGTCTTACCAAAGTAGTTGAAGAATTAGTAGTTCGGGAATTAGTAATTGAGGAATTAGCGGTTGGCGAACTGAGGTTCAAGAAATCGATGAGTTTAAGAGTACGACGACGGATTTTCCAACGTCCATTTATATTGACGACTTCATCTTGATAAGTACCATTAGCGACATCAATGCTGGTTTCTGAACGTTTGTGGGTTGCATGGAGGTAAGAAGTCATCGTTGCTTGATTGTTTTCAACTGAAATGTTTATCGTACCTATCAAGTGTTGAGTAGCTTGATATCCATTTCCTTGGAATACTGAATAGACAAAATCCGCCCAACCGTCTGTCCCAATACGTGTTACACTTGCTCCATCAGGAAAAATGGCAGTAATAACTACATCCTGAGTAAAACAATCTCGATAAATTTCTTTTCCCCCTGCAAGATTTCCTTCACCAATAGCATCAGTTCCCAGAGCGTAACAGGCTGTTAATTTTTGAATTTCTAATTCTGCATTAGGTTGAGCCGCACTTGCTAGTTCAAATCTACCTCCAAGCAATAAAACAAGAGTGACTGCAAGCACAATCAAAGTTATACGATGTGACACAAATGAGATAGCCTTTGAAACTATTCGCCCATTTTCTTTTCTTTTTTCCACGGAATGAATCCTTTATTTTTATAGTTTTTGCATCTTGTACTTCGCCACAAACTAAAATTTTATATGAAAGTTTTAGCTTATTTTAATAAGCTAAAATACTTGCACATTAGGCTAGAGCTTACCTGCATGTAAACCAGGAAAACTATATTCCTAGTGTAATGATTAAACTAGTACAAGATTTAAGTATCTAATCATTTATAGCAGGTAAGCAACAACTTTGTAACTGTTAATTACAACTAAATTTATATTGATATGTATTAATCATCGATAATTCATAAAACTCAAAAAAAAGTTCATAAATAAGTAGTTTTTCTGAAGTTTTACAATTTACACAATTAAAATAAGATTGCTGTAGAAAATTATCCAGAAATAGGGATAGAAATTATAAATTCTGTTCCTTGTCCCAAAACTGATTCACAAATCAAACTTCCGCCGTGGTTGTCTACTATAATTTGCCGACTAATAGATAATCCTAATCCCGTACCTTTTCCTACAGATTTAGTAGTAAATAAATTCTCAAAAATACAGGCTTTAACTTCTTCTGGCATTCCTTTAGCATTATCTAGAATATTAATTATCACATTTTTATTATCTTCACTAATGTTAGTTACGATAGTAATAAAGTTAGGATAATTTTCCTGAATTTCTAAAAAAGTCCGACCGATATTTGCTTCTTCTAAAGCATCAATTGCATTTGCAACAATATTCATAAATACCTGATTTAATTGTCCTAAATAGCATTTTATTGATGGAATATTTCCATAATCCTTAACAATTTGAATTGCTGGACGATTATGATCAGCTTTCAGACGATGCTGTAAAATGAGCAGAGTACTATCAATACCTTCATGGATATTAGCTAATACTTTAGAGGTAGTATCAGCGCGGGAAAAAGTACGGAGTGATGTACTAATATTACAAATGCGTTGTGTCCCTACTGTCATACCATCAATTATTTTGGGTAAATCTTTTAGTAAGAATTTTATATCTATTTCTTCAGCTTTTTCCTCAATTTCAGCACCAGGATTAGGAAATTTTTCTCTATACAGTTGCAGATAATCTACTAAATCGGTAACTGTATCTTTTGCTTGAGCGATACTACCCGTAATAAAAGCAATAGGATTGTTTATTTCGTGCGCTATACCTGCAACTAAATTCCCCAGAGAAGACATTTTCTCGCTTTGGATGAGTTGTAGTTGTGCTTCTTGTAAATCTTTGATTGACTGTTCTAATTGCCTAGATTTATCTTGTTCTCTTGTATACAATCGAGCATTTTCTATAGCAGTAGCCATTTGAGAAACTAAAACTTTTAATACTTCTACTTTTTCTGAGCTAAAAGCTCCTGATGATAACTGATTTTCTAAATAAATAATACCTGTAAGCTGCGATTGATAAATGATTGGTAAACAGAAAATTGATTTTGATTGAAATTTTTGAATGTATACATCCACATTAAAAGGTTCAGTAATTCTGGCATCATTTAATATCAGCTTTTTCTGAGTTCTGAAAACGTAATTAATAACAGAGATAGGTAAATCATCATAAGTTTCAACAGGAATAGATTGTAAAACTTTTACTACATCATTAGTAGTATTACTAGAAGCTTCGATATATAGTTGATTATCTTTAAGTAGTAGTAGCTCTACTTTTTGTGCAGCAGCGTTTTCTAGTAAAATTTTAATTAACTTACCCAATAAATTTTCTAAAATAATTTCATTGGTAATTGCTTGGGAAAACTTGACGAATGTATTAAAGTCTAGAAAGTCGCTTAAACTGCTATTAGTGGTAGTGTTAGTAGCAATGTGAGTTGCATCTAGTTTTAAAGTAGAAGCCTCTATAGTACTAGTTTGTTCTACTAGAAAAGTATACTTTGATTGTAAGTATTTAACTTTAGCGATCGCACCCCAACGAATATAAGCATAATAGGCTTTAGTTATATAAGTTTGATGAATTAGCTCTTTACCTAAAGATTTATAAAATTTTCCTGCTAACTCATAGGCTAAAGCTTCTTCTTGAAGACAACCGTTTTCTTGAGATTTGGCAATAGAACTCTCATAGTAGTCCATTGCCTTAAGCTTTTGACCTAAAACTTGATACCGTTCTGCCTCCACCAGATAAAATCTGTGTAAGTGATTCATTGGAGCATGAGTAGCCCAAAGTTCGATCTTTTGCTGATTAGCTTCTACTTTTTCAAGAATAGCCTGCTGCTCAGATTCTTTAGCGGTATGATAAATTGCCAATTGAGTTAAAGAATCATAGAAGTAAAACAGTGGAACAACAAACAATCCTGTAACACCACCTAAAGACTTTTCTGCCATTGCAGCATTTTCTTGAGCTTGAAAATACTCCTCAAACAGGTAAGAGAGCATTAACTTATTGAGAAATAAATGGTTAATTGTATAAAGGTCATTCACTTGCTGATGAATTGGTAGCATGCTTTGCTCATGGTAAGCTTCTCCAATTAGACAGCATACATTTTTCAAACTTCCTTTTAAGTTCAAAACTGTTTGTAAATATATTTGGTTCCAAGTTAAAGCTACTTGTTGCTTAATTTTTTTCAGCGATTCACAGTAAGCTATCAATTCTTTTTCTAGAACCCAAAGTTCCTTACCAAGCCAAAATGAATGATAGGGATAAATATAAGCACAATAGCCAGCATATTCTAAGTCTCCGGTTTCTAGACCACTAGAATACCCTATCTTTGCTGATGACAATGTCTCTTTAATATGCTCTTTCCAATGCATAACATGAGCGCTAACAACTGTCAAAATCTTAGCTTTGAGTTCTTCAGCATTAAATTGTGACACCAGACTTGAAGCCAATTTGCCAAACTCATAGCCAGAATCAATTTCGCCTTGAACTCCACAAAGAATTAACCCATAAAGACTATAACCATAGGCTGATACAGCCGTATTGCCATACTTTAAAGATAAATTGACCATTTCACAGGCAATAATTGGCATCATTTCAGGAGCAGTTTGAAAAGCTGCGGGGAGAACTCCCATTAAGATTCTCATTGCTGCTATCTTGTTCGGGTCGGTCATGAGAGGTAAATTAATTAAATCTGCAATTGTTTTTCCTCTCATTTGAGCAACGATTTCATCCATCGCCTGTTGAATATCGGCTGATGTTGGTTTCTCTGGAAAATTTATTCCTAGTAATTGCAGAATTGATAGTGCTACTTGGATAGCTTCCAATTGTTTACTTTGAACTATGGAAGCTACAATCTGCACTTCATAGACTTTCACTTTATCTAAAAGAATATTGGCGTGTTGCAGCACTACTTCAGACCATTGCTGCATCTGCTCAAAATTACCATTTAGATAAGCTACCTCTGCGGCTCCTTCATACAAACCTATAGTTAAGTTATATTCAGTTTGCCAAGCATCTATATTTAAAAGCTCTATTCCAGTTTTCAAGTACTTAAGAGCTGCTTCATAAGCTGTAGAAGCTTTGGCTTTTCGACCTGCAATTAAATTTAAGCGTGCTAATTCGGTTTTTTCTGATTGCTCTATTAGATTAACAATACCTACATTCAACTGATTGACGATATCAAAAATATTGGCTTCTATTTCCTCTTTAGGTATATTTTGCAGCAGCAATTGCCCAATTTTTAGATGCGTAATTTTTTTATGATGTTCTGGAATCAACGAATAAGCTGCTTGTTGTACTCTGTCATGTAAGAACTTATAACCTACACGTGAAGTATCAAAATTCAAATTTGCTGCTTCTTCTTGATTAAAAATTAAAGGAATCCGATAAGCTTCATTTAAAGGTAGAACTAACCCTGCTTGCAAAGCTGCATATAAATCATTTGCTGTTGCAGAAGGAGCTTTTTCATTGATTATCGATAGAACATCTAAACTAAATCTGTCACCCACACAAGCTGCTAATTTCAAAACCTCTTGAGTAAATTTTGGCAATTTTTCAACCCGACTAGCAACTAGTTCAACTACATTTTTGTCAGTAATTCCAATTGCTTGAATTTCCTCTAGACTCCAGTGCCATTTCGCATTACTAAAATTAAATTTTAAGAGTTTTTCTTGATAAAATACTTGAAGTAACTGTGTAATAAAAAATGGATTGCCGCCTGTTTTATTACAAATTAATTCAGCCAATTGTATAACTTGATTATTAAAAGCTTGGCTTTCTGATTGATGGGCGTTACCTGAAAATTCATTTTCAATAAATGGGATTTCTTGTAAAGTTTCAGCAATTAACTGAGTTACATTCTCTAAATTCAAAGGTTGCAATACAATATTATTAACAACTGTACCAGCATTCTGAATTTCTTCTATTTTTTGGATTAAAGGATGCGTGGGACTAACTTCATTATCCCTATATGCTCCAATAAACAATAGATGTCTGCTGTCAGTATCAGTTATTAGCAGTTGGATTAAGTTTAATGTGGCTGAATCTGCCCATTGCAAATCATCTAAAAAAATGACTAGAGGGTGTTCTTTTTGGGTGAAAACTTGGATAAATTCTTTAAAAACGCGATTGAAGCGGTTTTGTGATTCTGTTGCTCCGATTTGGACAACTTCTGGCTGTGTACCGATGATTAATTCTAATTCTGGGATAATATCAATAATGACTTTTCCATTTATTCCTAAAGCTGAAGATATCTTATTACGCCATGTTTCTATTTTTTCGCTGTTCTCTGTTAGTAAATATCGGATCAAGTAAGTAAAAGCTTGAATTAATGGAGTATAAGGGATATTTCGTTTAAATTGATCAAATTTGCCAGGGATGAAGTAACCTTGTTGGCGAGTAATGGGTTTATTAATTTCGTTGACTAAAACTGATTTGCCAATACCAGAATAACCAGAAACTAGCATCATTTCGCTAGCTCCAAATGTAATCCGTTCAAAGGTAGCTAATAGTTCACTTACTTGTTTTTCACGTCCATATAACTTTTGAGGTATTAATAACTGACTTAAAATGTCTAAACGACCTGGAGTAAAATCAGTAATCATACCCTTAGTTTCTAACTGGTTGAGACATAATTCTAAGTCTGCTAATAATCCTGTGGCACTTTGATATCTGTCTTCCGCAGTTTTTGCCATCAATTTCATAATAATTTCTGAGATGGCATTAGGAATTTTGGGATTTAATGACTGTGGGTTGATTGGTTGAACAGCAATGTGACTGTAAACTATTTCTAGAGGATCTTGACTAAAAAATGGTGGTTTCTCTGTTACCATTTCGTATAAAGTCACGCCAAGAGAATAAAAGTCAGTGCGATAATCAAGAATGCGATTCATTCTCCCGGTTTGTTCAGGAGACATATAAGCAAGTGTGCCTTCAACGCAGTTAGGGTTAGTAAATTGGGGATTTTCTTTGTTGAGGCGGGAGGCTATACCAAAGTCAGTGAGTTTAACAACACCTGTTTGGGAGTTAATGATGATGTTACTGGGTTTGATATCTTTATGAAGAATCTGGTGTTGATGCAAATAATCTAAGGCTTTAGTTAGTTGAATAGCAATGTTTAAATAGTTAATCAAGTCGAGTTTTTCTGTTTGTAGCAGTTGGGCTAAAGACTGACCGCCAAAGTCTTCTAACAACAGTCCTATACGATTTTCAAAGGTTTCTAAACTAATAGCTTTAACTATGTTTGAATGGTCTAAACTCTGCTGAATTTGATACTCATTTTTCAGGCGTGTAAAAGCTTCAAGAGTAGGATATTCATTTTTAAGAAGTTTAAGGATAAATCGCTGTTGCGTCTTTAGCGCTTGTGCCTGATAAATAATAGTTTGAATTCCTTCGTGGAGAGTGGAATTGATTTGGTATCCAGTACAATTTGACATTATTCTTTGACTACAAAAGTTACAAAAATTAGCATCATCCCCTGTTCTATGGTGAAAGGGGTTCTGGTTTAATTATTCCCAGTGGGTAGGAGATTATTATCATTGCGATTCCGTCCTCTAGGGTTGCGTGGCTGTAACTCAAACCAGTAGCTAAAATTCTGACTCTAGCTTTTATGCCAACCGCAGATAAGGACATTTTTGTAAAAATCCAGATGCCTTATTGTGAGCATCTAAGTTATGAGTATGTGCTGGCGTCGGTCGAATAATCCCACCAAACAGATCATCCAACCCATAAGGTGTAAAAAATTGCCATTCACCTTTTGTATCTAGCCGAACTCCCACAGCAGTAGCGGTGTGTAGCCAATCTGTGATACCGTCTTCTGCACTGGTGTAGGCTCTGTGACCAAGACGCCAACGCGCAAAACTGGCTTGATTTTTCACATCAAACTGTTCATGAGAAAATTGTTCTGTTAAAGTTGCTTTCGCGGCTATTTCTTGGGAACGGTTTCCTTCAATATCAAAGAATGCAATATCAAAATCTTTAATACCTAATCCACATTCATTGCCAAAGATTGAGTGCCAAACTGTATTTCGGATTGCACCCCCTGCTAACCACCAGTTTGGTAAGTTGAGTTGAGCGATCGCAGGTAGTACTGTACCAATAACTGTATCAGCTAAAATCGTTTGTAGGTGAGTGTTACTATTCATATCAAAATTTTGGAATTGTCAACTAAAAGGTGAAAATATTATTATTTACATTTCACAAAGATTACGGTTTTTGAGTCCTACTTTGACACTTGGTGGGTTGATGTTTATCAAGAGAACTTCTGTAGTTATAGTACAAAGAGAACAGGGTTACACGATAGCGAAAGTTGTGAATTTAAAATTTAAATTTCTTATTTATGGAAGACTTATTTGCGCGGCTTGAACGCACACTAAATCCTGAACTGCCTTCCCTAACTGAGTCACAACAACAACTGTTGCAAGAACTCAGTATTAATGAAAATCAACCCGGTACAATTGGGCGTGATTTTCAAACAATGATAGATTTCTTGCAATCAGATGGGATAGAAGTTAGTAGTGTTAATAATCTTTTACCATTAAAAGTACTATCAGAAATTAATTCTCGGTTGAGTCATCCAATTGAACATCAACTCAAACGCCCTGTACAGAAATCATACCCTTACATTAATGGACTCTACCTATTATTACGCAGTTCTGGGATAGCTAAAATTAGATCTCAAGGAAAAAAGCAGATTTTAATATCAGACGAAGCTACTTTGAAATCATGGTCAAATCTCAACTCCACAGAACGCTATTTCAACTTACTAGAAGCCTGGTTGATTTGGGGAAATAACGAAATTTTGGGTGAGCACCAAGACTCTTTCGGCAATTTATTTAGGTGCATACAGTTTTGGCCCCGCATCCCAGATAAAGGTTTAAAATTTGCCAAATATGAAGATCAACAAAATATTAGTTATTACCCTGGTCTTCATAACGTTGCCCTGTTAGAGTTATTTGGACTAATATCTATCAAACAGGGAAAACCACAAGCAGGTAAAGGATGGCGCATTGCCAGTTTACAACGCTTGCCTTTCGGTGATGCTTTATTACGGTTATTGTTTCCGATTGGAATACGCGGAGAGTTACAGGATGATGTAAATGTGACTTTTGGAAAATTGCAGTCACATCTGCAAGCATTTTTTCCAGAATGGCAGCAGAATTTACATGTGCCAATGCAAAGCTTCACTGATGGTATTTATATTTTTAAAGTGTCCGTTTCTCGTTCTTGGCGACGCATTGCAATCCCAGCAAAAAAACCATTAAGCTGGTTAGCCGAGATAATTCTTGATGCTTTTGACTTTGATTATGATCATTTGTATGAGTTTAGTTATAAAGACCGTTTTGGTCGCACAATCAAGATTTGTCATCCATACATAGAAACACCACCATTTGCAGATCAAGTGCAAATTGGTAATTTGCCTTTAGAACCCGGTTCTAAAATGATCTATCTTTATGATTTTGGTGATAATTGGGAATTTGATGTGCAATTAGAAGCAATTAATCCACCTGATAATAAAATTAAAAAAGCAAAGATTTTGGAAATTCATGGAAATGCACCTCAACAGTATTGGAGTGAAGATAATGAATTAGATGAAGAGGAAGAATGAAGGATTTCTCTTTGAATTAGTAAGTAGTTAATTTAACCTAAGCGACATTGTAGAAGCTTATGAGTTGATTGTGTTTCCTACAACTAGCCTCAAAATTGAGATAGCTTTAGTTAAAATGAAGTAATATAAATTGTGAGGAGATAAAACTTGTGAGTCTTCCATATAGTGGAGGTTGTCAATGTGGACAGATTCGTTACGAAATTCATGCCCAAGCGTTAACCCTCTATCTATGCCACTGTAAGGAATGTCAGAAACAATCCTCTAGTGCTTTTGGAATGTCTCTTACCGTACCACGAGATGCTGTTGTGGTTATTCAGGGAAAACCGAAAGCTTGGACTCGGACAACTGATAGCGGGCGTGAAGTAAATAACCTGTTCTGTGGCGACTGTGGAACGCGATTGTTCCATGAAAGGACTTATAACCAAAATACTATCAATGTCAAAGCAGGAACATTAGATGATACAAGTTGGTTACGCCCAGTGGGTAACCTTTGGACAAGCAGTGCTCAGTCATGGGTGATAATTTCAGATCAATTGCTTAACTATGACGGGCAACCAGAGGATATTCAGCCTTTATGGGAAAAATGGACACAACAGCATCTATAAACGCACAATTCTCTACATTAGACATCATACCCCTAATAGTTTAACTAACGCTCTCAGTTGGTAGTCTAACTCATGACTGTACCAAAGGAGAGAATGAAAAAATTTTACTAGTAAAGTTCTTGAATGAACATATTAAATTATTTAAAAAAGTAATATTAAACTCAAATTATAAGTTTAGCTTGTATATCATATAGTTTTCTATACTTGTCTGTAACTCATGTTAAAAAAGCTAACGTATTATCATATTTTTCAGTAAAATCTTATTGGATATATCTAATCATGTAACTTAAATTAAATAGGATAATAAACTAAATTTCAGTTCATTCTCGAAAGTTTTAACAGTTATTTTGTACACAAGGTTGATGACAAAAGATACACCACAAGAGTTGAACCAAGACCAAGAGATTGGGCGCTTGATTGATGAGGTCATGTCTTCATCACTAACTGATCTAACTGATGAACAGTACCGCAAAAAGATGCAGCGGCGCAAAGAAGTCCAGGATCGACGAATAGCACAAGCTGTGCCAGAAAAAGGGTTAATTATTGTAAATACTGGTAATGGTAAAGGTAAAACCACTGCGGCTTTGGGGATGGTGTTACGATCGCTTGGTCATGGTTACAAAGTGGCGATCGTTCAATTCATCAAAGGTAGTTGGGAACCTTCAGAAAAAAGGGTTTTCAGTTATTGGGAAGATCAGTTGGAATTTCACGCGATGGGCGAAGGCTTCACCTGGGAAACTCAAGACCGCGATCGCGATCTCGATAAAGCTAGCGCCGCTTGGCAGAAATCATTAGAATATATTCGCAATCCAGATTTTCATCTAGTGTTGTTAGATGAAATCAATATCGCCCTCAAAATGGCTTATTTACAAGTTGAAGAAGTTTTAGCAGGTTTAGCGCAAAAACCAGATGATAAACACGTTATTCTAACAGGCAGAGGCGCACCGGCTGCTTTAATTGAACAAGCTGACTTAGTAACTGAAATGACCTTAGTTAAGCATCCTTTCCGCGATCAAGGCGTTAAAGCGCAACCAGGAATTGAGTATTAATTTGTTAGGTATTTCAATTACACATCAACTCATCAGGGCCGTTCTTTGTCATTAGTCATTTGTATTTATAAAGGACAAATGACTAATGACCAATGACGGTATTCATCATTTGACAAACTTACTGTAAGAACTTGCTGAAGATTGATTGCACATCTGCAATATCCGTCTGTCGTTGGCGCTAATACGATTTAACTGATGATAATCTTGCAGTGCTACCGAGTAGGCGTAGCTAGTTGACTCATCGTCAGCAACCCTAGGTAGTCTATTGGTTGTAGCTACCTGACTCGAACTGGCTTCATCTGGTGAACCCTTCACCGTCATCGCCAACTCTCCTGAGCGATCAAGTGTACCCTGGAAACAACTAAACTCTGATTGAGGCATATATAATGCACCTCTGACTCTGCCTTGTTGCTTCTGAAATATAATGTATCCTTGTCCAAGCTGGTTTGGTTTTGGGGATTGACCATAAAGATAAATCCCATTTTTAGCGGGAAAGTTTGCTCTCGGTAGAATTCCTGCTTCTTTTACAGATGCTTTGGGTTCTGGAACCAGCGCTACGGTTTGGTTCTTTCTCGATAAGCTTGCAGAAGCAATATATTTAGACCGCTGTTGAGAGCGTCTAGATACTTTGCTGCGAACGGGAGTCGATTTTGCAAGTTTTCTTTGCTCAAACTCTGAATCCCTAAATCTAGAAGCCGTCTTGCGTTGACTTCTTTGCTCTCGAACTTCTCTTAGCCGCGATAACAGAGGAGTTTCGGAGCTTTTCTGAATTCGAGCAGATGAAACTTGAGAATCTGTAACTAGTATGGATGCTTTTTCTATTTGGCTACTCAGCACTGGTTGAGTCTGCTTAGCCACAAAGCCGAGGGTGAGAAGTAAGCCCACAAGGGGAATTCCCAACTTAAGAGGGGGTAAGAACTGACGAATGTTGTTAAGCACCCTACTTCTCCTGTTAAAAAAATAACCAAGTTCTCTAGAACTTATTTGAACCGTAACTAAGTCTTGACCGTTCAAGGCTCCGTCAATGGTTTGATTTCTATTGTCCGAAAAACAAAAATGTCGAAAGATAAAGTTTTTCTATAACTTAGGTCTAGAATCTTAATCTACCATTGGTTAGATTTTTCAAGCTTCCTCCAATGGATTCACCCGTTTGGGTGAGTTTAATCACAAATTAAATACTCCAAGGAGTATCTTATATTTTTTTTGGGGATTTTTAAGTTAGAAACACTACATTCCAGGTAATTGATTGCGATCGCTCATAACTTAATACAAAAAATCGCCTCCTGAATTCAGGAGGCGCATGTTAATGAACTAAAGAATTTCCAAAAGATAATTATCCAGTCTTGTAGGGAGAAGTTTGAGATGAGAAAATCCCGGCTCAGAACTTTGAATCATCCTGTCCGCCTTTGATTACGGGCGAGTAAACGGCCACCCCACAATAAATAGTTGGATATTTTTTATCTGGAAGTTACTAAAGAAAAGCTCAAGGGTCGAAAGCCAACCCTTAAAATTATCGGAAGCGATCGCTTTTAGCTAGCAACGTATTCTTTGACATTAGCGCGACGGCGACGCAGATGAGCAAGAGCTTGATGTTCTAATTGGCGGACACGCTCACGGCTGAGACTTAACCGCTCACCAACTTTCGCTAAAGACAATTCGTTACCATCCTCTAAACCAAAGCGCAGAGCTAAAACTTCTCGCTGTTGGGGGGTTAGTTCTGCTAGTAGGTTGTTCAAATCTTGGCGTAAGAATTCCTGGTTGGTGTAATACTCTGGTGATGGGCCGTCATCTTCCAGCATTTCTTGCAACTCGGTATCTTGGTTATCGCCAACTTTAACGTCTAAAGAAACTGGTTGACGCGCCATATTCAAGTATTCGCGGATCTGGGCTGGTTCTAATTCCAGTTCTTTGGCAATTTCCGCCGGAGTGGGCGATCGCCCCAAAGTTTGCGCCAGTTCTCGCTGTACTTTTTTGATTTTGTTCAGTTTTTCGGTAATGTGAATAGGTAGGCGGATAGTACGACCTTGCTGAGCGATCGCGCGGGTAATTGCTTGGCGAATCCACCAATAAGCATAAGTTGAGAACTTGTAACCCCTTGTGGGATCAAACTTCTCCACGCCCCGCTCTAATCCTAGAGTTCCTTCTTGGATCAAATCCAGAAACTCCATGTTCCGCTTTTGGTACTTCTTGGCAATAGCAACCACTAAGCGCAAGTTCGCTTCGATCATTTTTTGCTTTGCCCGCTTTCCCTGCGCTACCGTTTGTTTGACATCGGTTTCGGTTTGGTGAACATTGTCAGCCCATTCTGACATACTTGGTTCACGGTGCAGTTTCTTCGCCAAAGCCTCTTTGGCGTCGATTAGCGTCATCATTTGTTGCACCTGCTTCCCATACACAATCTCTTGTTCACGGGTGAGCAGTGGTACACGACCAATTTCCCGCAGATAGGTTCTCACCATATCAGCTGTAAATTTGGTGTTTAGGTTTTCCGTTTGGGTGTTAACAGTAGGCATTGGTGCGTTGTCCTCTACTCCGTAAACACAATGAATATTTTCTTACTAAGGTTTTCTTGCTAAGTGGATTGGGAAAGGTAGTACTTATATCACGGAACATAGGGAGCTACCAAAAGCAATCAGTTAATACAGCCGTTGTCGAGACGGTATGCCCCTGCGATAGGTTCCCCCTACCTTCCCTAAATTTTTTAGTTTTTTAGAAGCACGGTGGGTTGTTTTTTGAGAATTCTTCACTTGGACAGTCACTAGCGGCGACTGAGAAATACGAAGTCAGTATGAGTTCTACTTAACTTAATATTACGACAAATCAGGAGAATAGTAAAGTAGCTTAAATAAAGCTTTTAATTATATCCGAAATTGTGCGGTTGCCAAAAAATTAAAATTCCTTGAGTAGGCTTGTATATCTATAGTGACGCCAAAAACCCCTCTTCTGTTGCCAGTAATTAGCCGGATAACCGAACTTTATTGGCTGTGCTAATGGGGGGATGTTACGAATTTGTCAATTGTCATTAGTCATTGGTCAATCGTCAATTAGTCATTAGTCATTAGCACATCGGTTCTGACGTAGATGTGTCAGATGCTTCCCACAGCCTAGAACAAAAGACAAATGACTATTTAAAAACCAAGATCAGCTTTAGCTAGTTCCGCAGCAGCAAATACTTCTGTGTCAGTCTTTTCTTCCCAGGCTGTATCACCAATTTCGGCATAGAAGGTTGCATCGTAAGGACGCGTACGTACTACTACTGGCATGGGAACAGCGTGACCCAAAATTAAGGCTTGTTGCTTAGAGTCTAACTTTGCTAACACCGATCGCAGAGCGCCACCACCAGACACACCTGTAAAAATCGCTTCAATGTCTTTTTCATCATTGAGCAAAGCGGTGATGCGAGTACCAATCTGGGACATAACTTCATTATCTATCCCCGATGGGCGTTGATCAACCACTAATAGCGTTACGAAATATTTCCGCAGTTCGCGGGCGATAGTACCAAAGATGGTGCTTTGTACTATTGCTGGGTCAAGGAAACGGTGCGCCTCCTCAATAGTAATCATTAGTGGTGTTGGGCGATCGCAGGGATTTTTGCTTTGCAGGAACTTATCTGCCTTCTTGACGTAATGCTCATGAATCCGTCGGGTGATCATATTAGTCACCAACATATAAGAGAGCATATTAGACTGGGAACCGAATTCTACCACAACATTCTTCCCAGCTTCCAGAGATTGGACAATTTTACTAATATAATTTTGGGGGCAAACCGCACGCATGTACTTCAAGCTGTCCATGCGTAAGAGTTTGCGCTGCAATGCCATAATCGAGCCTTTGTGTCCTCGCTTCTCGTCACAGAACATCTCGATTTCTTCATTAGTCATGTTTAGCAACTGGACAATCCAAGACTTGCCAAACTCGCTATACAAAATATTAGCGTTATCCAGGGCTGCATCTGAAAGTCCTAAATCTCGACTACATAACTTAATATCTTCAACTTCAATTTGCTCGTAGCTAAGATAGAGTTCTTGAGCATCGCGCACACCCCGACGCTTTGTTGATTCCGGGTCGAGGGTGTAGACTTCGACTTTACCAGGAAACAGTTGCTTTAAACCTTTAACAGTATTAACGTTCTTACCTTCTGCGACTGCTTCCCAGCCATACTCGGAATGCATATCGAAAATCAAGTTCACCGCTGCACTTTTGCGGATGACGCCAGCTAAAAGCAAGCGTGTCAAAAAGGATTTGCCAGTACCAGATTTACCAAAAACCCCATTACTACGTTCAACAAAGCGGTTTAAATCGATGCATACCGGTACATCCATATCCAAAGGTTTACCGATGGAAAAGTTGCGCCTTTGGGGGTCATCTTCCCAACCAAATACTCGACGAAAATCCTCTTCACTAGCTTCATAAACTTGGCTGAAGTGACTCGGAATAGTTTTGACAGGCAACAATTCCATCGTAGTACTGGTTTGTGGCACAAATGAAGCCAATCCCGTTGTTGATGGGACGAAGGGATTTGCAGATTTGCCATTTGTGGGTGAGAAAGATTCTTCAGCTTCGGGAGTAAACATCAACATCGGCGCGAGGTTGATTGTACCGTAAGTACCACTCCCGGCTAAAACGTCTCGTAAAAAAGTGTCTTCCCAACTGGGGGGATTAGCAATAATTCGGGCATTAGCAGCTCCCAGTGCCACATCTGTCAGCATACAAAAAAAACGCGATCGCATCCCTTGTACAACCAAAAATTTACCCACCCGCATATCTTCAACAGAAATATCAGGGTGTAATCGTACTTCTAACCCTCCTGTCAGAGAACCTTGTGTTACCGAACCTAATGGCTGTCCCGAATTCATTTTGGTAATTTGTCATTTGTCATTGGTCATTTGTCAAGAGTCGAAAGTCAAGAGTTAGTATTTATTGCCCATTCCCCTTCCCCCTCTTCCCTTGCTCATTACCTAGTCAATCTGAATCGAAGTCGGCGCACTCCCTGATGGTGGGGTAGTCATGATTAAGGGTTTGCGGAATTGGGCATAAAGGCGATCGCGCCAGGCGAAGAATGGTTCATAATCAGGATTCTCTGCAAATATTGGCACTCCTTTACCTCTGATAGATGCTGGTAAATCTAGGTAAGGGCCGCTGGGGAACTTCAATAATATCGATAAACCTGCTACAGTCAAGTCAGCTAAAGTAGGTTCATCTCCTGTTAAATAAGGACTATCTGCTAGCAGTAACGTCAGTGCGTCTAAGTCTTGCTTCAAATCCGCGATCGCTGATTTGATTACATCTGGGCTATAACCTACTCCAAAACCCAAAACTGTCAGTAAATCACTGGGAACTCCTTCAACCAGACTTTTGAGTACATCTGGTACAGAGGTGGGTAATAAAGACTTACGGAAATTTTGATCTTGGCTAATAGCAGAAAATAGGGCTTTGCGACCTTTGAGTCCTATCGATTCATCCGCCCATTCTTCGAGCAATAAGGTTACACCTCGTTTTTTAGGGTCTTGCGGTAACAGTGGGCGCTCAGGATATTGTAAGTCTAAGTACTTGGCGATCGCTGTTGAGTCAGCAATATATTTATTCCTGTCCTTCAACACTGGCACTTGTCTTTGACCAGTCAATCGGAACAGTTCTACCTGTCCAATTCCAGGCGTCACCTCAATTTTGCGGTAATCTAGTCCTTTATAATCTAAAATCAAGCGTACTTTTTCTGAGTATTGAGATAGTTCCCATTGGTATAATTCCAGCATATTGTATACCTTGTAACTCGTTATTTTATTGACTTTATAATTCTACATAATTCTATCTTCAGTTAAGGTGATTTTCATTGGTCTGAATAGCTCAATTTCCCATTTGAGCAACATTAGAACTAAATTTTTGCTTGAGTTGTGACCAATTACTGATTTACAAAAATCCTATTTTCTGATTTAGCAAAACATCAAATAATTAAATGATTTAATTCAGTATACATAAATAAATCTAACCTCGGATTCTTGAACTTCTTTAGTAGTTATTTTATGTTGCTAGTCTACTTAAGACATTAGGTATTTAATTTTTTGTTTTACTTAGGCAATTGAGGAGTAGCCTCAGCATATAGCCTTTTATATAAGGAATTTAAGCTTTCAAAGTTAATTATAATTACGTGTTTTTTTGTATATTAAATAACCTTTGGCTGGATAGCTTTTCTGAAAATATTGTAAATTCTGACTTTTATAGATGTAAGAATTTTGCACTTTCTGAAAATTTGCATTCCGCTTAGTGAGGCTTGGGAACTATTCATTAGTGCGATCGCTCAATAAGCGAAGGGAGAAAATCTGTTTTATTAAATGACACATATCAGCATGAGCCGATTTTGATGTTAAGTTTTTCCAACACCAACTATTTTTATAAAAAAAATTTACTTCCCTCTAAGGTTAGATTTTATGCATAGCAAAATGTTATAAATCTTTATGTAACCTGTGGACAAATTAAAGACAAACAAAATTTATGAAGGCAAATTACAGCAAATTACTGACTACTTTGGCAGGCATAGCCGGATTAACTAGTGCCAGTCTTCTTCTTACTTTACCATCTGGAGCAAAAGAGGCACTAAATCCTCAACCCAGTGTTTTCAACGAGACTCCCTATAACCGTGGGCAAAACTTACAAGCAAATGCTCAATACACACCCGGTGAAGCTCCTTCAGAAATAGAAAAGGATAATGCCAAACCCAAGAAAAAGAAACAAGTGGCGCAAAGCGGGGGTGTGCTAAATCCTAGACCAAGTATTTTCGATGAGCCTCCCTATAGACGTAGCACCACTACCACGCCTAGTGAACCTGCACCCCTAACCCCACCTACTACCCCCGGAGCAACACCCACCACACCACCAGCAGGAGTCCCACCCACGACAACTCCGTCAGCCCCAGGGACGAGTAATACTCAAGGCAAAAATTTGTTAGCATTGGCAGAGTCGAATAGTTCCTTTACAACCTTAACCAAAGCTTTAAAAGCAGCTGGATTGACAGAAGCTTTGCAAGGCAAAGATAACTTAACTATCTTCGCACCTACTGACACCGCCTTTTCCAAATTGCCCCAAGATGCTGTGCGAGATTTGTTGAAGCCAGAGAACAAAGAAGTATTGCTAAAACTCTTAACTTACCATGTGGTACCTGGTAGAGTACTATCCACCGATTTAAAATCTGGTGAAGTCAAAAGCCTTGAAGGTGGCGCAATCAACGTCAAGGTTGATCCTGCTGTTGGTGTAACTGTCAATGATGCTAGAGTAACTCAAGCAGATATCACGGGTAGTAACGGCGTGATCCATGCAATTGATCAGGTGATTCTGCCTCCTGACTTGTAGTTGATACACAGGTAAAACTCATAACACAACCAAGTTAAGATTAAGTGTTTGTAAGAAATAACCCCGTTGAGATTTTGATTTGAGACGGGGTTTTTTTGCGATAGTTATCTGTCTGTCATTTGTCATTGGTCAAGGCTCAAAATTTAGTATTTATTCTCCCTTTGCTTCCCTACTCGCCTTACTCTCCCATCTTTCGTTTTTCATGGTAGCAATAGTTACCAAGTAAAAGTGTTGAAGAAAGTTCAACAGTCAACTATGCTATGATGAGATTGTCGAGAAATATTTTCGGTCATGTGACTGAATTATATAGACGCCTCTCCGAATCTAAATCTCTACACTCTTTGATTCTAGAGGTTTGCTATGTCAATTTATAGCTATGTCAATTTATATTGGTAATTTGTCTTAATGAAGTCGAATTGAGTTATAATCTTTCACTTCATACATGCATGTCTTTTTCGAGTTAAGACTTTTGCAAAAGACTCCATAAGACGCGTTCACCAGGAAGAATGAAAGTAGACTTTAAAGGAAGGTTAAATTTATCTCCTAATTCATCAACAGAGCAATTCTAGTAAAATATCGCCCAACCAGATTCGGATTAATCCAATTGTTGAAAATTACATCAATAATTGAGCTTAAAAGCTAATTTCTGAGCTTGCAAAAAATTCAAATTTTTAATTCACTGAATCGTGTTGGAATATTTACTACAAACTGATACTTACTGTCAATAATATATCGGAAAAACTGACAGTAAAATAATGTCGCAAATGCAGATAGCATACACATACTGCTTGAAAATATGCCCAACACTATAATTACCCGTCCTGAGTCACTTTCGGAAGATTGCTTCTTTACTTACGCACTTGGGACTGAATTACATGATAGTAATTCTACCGCCCAATATTTACGCAGAATTAGAAAAGAAGATAAACCGTATATTGATATAGCAGTTTCTCCTAGACCTGGCTATCGGTTTGAAGTTTGCCTTATTCCAGTAGAAGGATTCGCTCAAGAAAGAATATTGACAAAAGATGGATTTGCCAAAGCATTAGGGGTTATTTGTGCCGTATCTAACAAAGCTAGAAAGCGATTTCCTTCAGGGAACGGACAGGATATTGTCCGATGCCAATTTAGTAACTTAGCTGATGCGGTAGCTGTAGCAAATAGGTTATCCGCGTTACCCGCCGATATGTATGAAACTATCTCCAAGGTTCCATCTGTCTTGTGAAAAAATCAATGAGTCGTATACCATCTGACCCAAGCAGCGCCCTTCGCTGATGCTTCCCAAAAAGTATGCGTTTTAGCTACTAAGGATTTTAGCCAAGTGCGGATAATTATCCTGTTTTGACATGATTACCCTTAATTCAAAGTGAGTTTTTTATGACTAACGGCCCTTTGCGTGAAGAACCTCGCAACCAACGAGCTACTGTAATTCGTACAAGTAATGAATTTATTCTCTTAGAATGGCTAAAATCAACTGGTCGTTTAATAGAGCGGGAACCTCAAGAATCTGAGTATCTAAATGAAGTAGAAGAAATTTCAGAGATGATCGATCTGGATGATATCCCATACGATCATGATGATGACGATGTTGAAATGGATTTAGAAGCTTAGCAGAGCATATGACTGCTCATGCTAATCAACAAAATTGACCTTGCAATAAAGCGTTGTCTGAGACTAGGGCATTGTGGAGTTTTCAAATTTGATAATTCGACGCAACTTAAACTCTGCCACAACGTTGATTTGCGGGTACAGCTTCCAGCATCTTTTGAGGATGAGGTAAGTTAAGGTTCTTCATTAGCTCAATAAATTGACTGCGACTGCGTCCGGCAAACCGGGGATTCCAACGCTTTTCTTCACCAATGGTGGATATTGTCTGTCCCTGGTAGTCGTGGCCAGGATATACTAAGGTGTCATCCGGTAAAGTGAATAGTTTCTGAGTAACAGCATCATACAGTAATCCAGCATCACCACTTTGGAAGTCGGTACGACCACAGCCTCGAATGAATAGTGCATCTCCAGTTAACAGGTGAGTGCCGTTGATTAAGTAAGCCATGTGACTATTGGTATGACCAGGGGTAGCGATCGCCAAAATCTCTATGCTCCCCAGTGGCAACTTGTTTCCATTTCCAATGTAGTGGTTTGCACAAGTAGCCTCAGCATTTTCAGGTAGTATACCCAGACAACCCGTAACTTGCCTCAGTTTATCTGTCGCAGTAATGTGGTCAGCATGGATATGAGTCTCCAAGCAATAGTTTAGGGTCAGATCCAATTCTTCTAACATCTTAAGATCGCGTTCCACCCGCTCCAAAACAGGATCAACGAGGATGGCGGCTTTGATTGAGCGATCAGCGACCAGATAAGTATAGGTACTCGTCTCTTTATCGAATAGTTGACGAAAGAGCATAGTAGGTTTCTGCAACGCGAATAATAAATTTCTAGTCAACCAATCTTCTTTAATAACAGCATAAGGTCTGGCATTGCAGGATTTCAGTAGTTTCTATGCCAAATTCCAAATCCACTGATTGATCATGAGTACGCAGTCAGTTAGCACTTCATAGCTACTAATTTCATAGTCTTTAGGTATATCTGCAATACTAAAAGAGCGATCGCCCACCCCTGTTGTTTTAAAGCTGATGCAAGAATTTGCTAAAAGCTAGTTAACATTAGATTCGGCGTGTTTACTGTTCGGGAGTGCAAAAATGTCTAAACATCTGGGTCAAAAAATCGCACCCACACCGATATCAACCGATATTGGGGTGGTGGATTTAATTGATAACTACTTCACTGCTTACAACTCGGCGCGTTTGCGGGAAATTTGTCAATTACTGAGTCGTGATGTGCTGACGGAGGGTGTCACGGTGGGAGTTAGTCTTTCCGGTGCGATGACACCAGCAGGATTTGGGGTTTCAGCACTTGCACCTTTAATTCGCAACGGCTTTATTGACTGGATGATTAGCACTGGTGCAAACCTTTACCACGATATGCACTATGGTTTGGGTTTTGAACTCTTTGCTGGAAATCCGTTTTTAGATGATGTGAAACTGCGCCAGGAAGGCACTATCCGCATTTACGACATTATTTTTGGCTACGACGTGTTGCTGGAAACCGATGCATTCATTCGCAAGATTTTGCAAGCAGAACCGTTTCAAAAGCGGATGGGAACCGCTGAGTTTCACCATTTACTAGGTAAGTATGTCCGAGAAGTAGAAAAGCAATTGGGAGTGCAGCATTCCTGCTTACTAGCAACAGCTTATGAATATGGCGTACCCATTTATACGTCTTCCCCAGGAGATAGTTCAATTGGGATGAACGTAGCAGCTTTGGCCTTAGAAGGTTCGCAGTTGGTATTAGATCCGTCAATTGACGTGAATGAGACAGCAGCGATCGCCTACAGTGCGCGTGAATCTGAAGGTAAAAGTGCGGCTGTAATTCTCGGTGGTGGTAGTCCTAAGAACTTTTTGCTACAAACTCAACCGCAAATTCACGAAGTCCTCGGACTAGAAGAAAGAGGACACGATTACTTTGTCCAGTTTACCGATGCTCGTCCAGATACAGGCGGTTTATCAGGAGCAACCCCTTCAGAAGCGGTCAGTTGGGGTAAAATTGACCCGGAAGAGTTGCCTAATACGATTGTTTGTTACACAGATAGTACAATTGCGATACCTCTGGTGACAGCGTACGTTTTAAACAAGTGCCAACCTCGTTCTCTGAAGCGTCTGTATGATAGACGAGAAGCTATGTTTAACAAACTTCAGACAGACTATCTAGCAGCTAAAACCCAATCATCAGACCAAATCCCAGCAGCCGTAACTGAGAGTGCTTCACAGCAAATAGCAACTTATCCTTGCGGTAGGTTGATACCCAACACTCGTTAGGGAAAGAGTTATCGATTATCCGAATCTTTCTTAACATTCCGATAAATTAGGTAGCGGCGATTATATGACATCGCCGCATTCCTTTGAGGGTAGTAACGTCAAACAGGGTAGTGTTAACTTAAGCCAAAATCCTTTTAAAATCTCGTTTCTCGGTTCTACCTGGAAATGCTCTATAAAATTTTGATATGAGCAAACCTATAGCCAGTGTTTTTGCTTAAACTATTCTCTGTCCAAATTAAAAAAGTAGTTTAAGTTTCTCAGTCTTAATACTGTTAAGTACTATGATAAAATTGCATTATAAGTATGGTAAATTTGTATTTATTATAATTAATATCGCTTCATTAATAGTTTAGATTACTTACTTTTTTTCTCTTTCTTTGATTTAAATAATTTTTTAGAGTAGTTTCGATATATAACAGCAAATACCTAAAAGCCTTTTCATATATAAGTTTTAATAGTTTTTAAATCATAATCAGTTACTAAAATTGGTATATATTTTTCACAAATAAAATTTATTTTTCTACTTCAACATACAAATTCACTCCTAGAGAAGTTACTTATTTATACGGAAGACTTTTTTTGCAGCGAAAGTTACATTCTTATTCACATAGGCAATTAGGCAGTACGTAAGAATAAGTTGCCCATATTCATAGCTACAAGCCTTGATAAACAAGGACTAGCGCGAATTAAATAGCAATTTATTTCTGCACTCGCCTCAATATGGGTTTTGAGGGAAGTCAATAATTTAACTCCTCAAATATGCATTCTCAAAACACTAAAGTTTTGGGCTGATACAACTGGTAATTCTTTAGGGAAGTGCCAAACTTTATGCTGTCTAAAAATCTAGGATACAAGTCCAATAAATTAATTAATTCTATGGTGAAACGCAATAAATTTGTTAACAATCAACACTACCAATTTTTAGTAATAACAGCATTATTAACTGGTAGCTTTTTTCAATTTATTGCTCCTGTACTAGCTGACGGGACTACTGCGGGTCAATCCATCAGCAACACTGCGACTGCAACTTATGAAGATCCCAACAATCCAGGAACAATCATAAATGCGACTTCTAACACGGTAACTGTGACTGTGGCAGAGGTTGCTGGTGTTACCGTAACGGCTGCTGGTGTCACAGATGCCACTTCTAGCTCTACCAATACGACAGTTCAAGTTGGCGATTTACTAATCTATACCTACACTCTGACGAACGTTGGTAATGACCCAACCAAATTTCATATTCCTAATCAAGCCACAACAACTGGGCCAGGTATCGTTTCTGGCACATTACCAAATGGTGGTACGCTTAATAACCTGCAATACAGCACCGACGGCGGCACAACTTGGATAAACGTATCTCCAGGTGGTGTAGATACACCCTCGGTTCCGTCTGGTGGTACTGTGTTGGTGCGTGTGCCAATTACTGTACAGAATGGTGCTAACCCCAACGATGTAATTACTGTTACCCTTGGTAACACCCCTGGTGATGCTCAAAACCAACTGCGTAATCCTGATGGTGGTGACGTGTTCACCGTAGATAACCCTGATGGTAGTCCTGGTGAAGTCGCTGGGACACCAGTCAACGGTACACGAGAAGCTAGTGCTACCGATCAAATCCAGGTAGGTTCAACGCTCAAGACCTACGCCTTAGCAACAATTCTCAAGACTCGTAGTGCTTACAACAATGGTGGCACGACCGCAATTACAGATGACAAGCTGACCTACGATCTAAATTTGCGGGTTGAGAACAATGATCCAACAGGCCAAGGAATTAACCCCGCAGCTCTAACTGGTACAAGCATTAACGTTGATGGTACTCCTGGTACATACATCTTAATTTCTGATGCGATTCCCACAGATACACAGCTTGCAGCTATACCGACTGCGCCTCTTGGTTGGCAAGCAGTCTACACCACAAATCCAGTCACAACTAATGCCAATACAGCTAATTGGAAAACTTTCCCCTTGCAAGGTGCTGACACACTAGCAGGTATAACCCGCGTTGGTTTTATCAATAGACCAGCTACTATTACTTCCATCGCTCCTGGTACAACAGTAAATGGCTTCTCAGTTCAGTTAGCTATTAAATCAACTGCAACTTCACCGTTGACTGTCGCCAACATTGCCCAATTATTTGGTCAAACTCCTACCAATAATTTCCCAGTATACGACGAATCAGGCGACCAAAATCCCAGCAACTACGATGGGCCTCCAGGCAACATGACACCTCGTGCGGGTACAGATACTCCTGTTGCTGTTGGTCAGCCTGGTGATGGTGTTCCCGATATTCTACCACCTAATAGTGTTGATGACGGTTTTATTAACAACCCAACAACTCCAGAAACAGGAGTTGACATCGGCAATAACAATACTGGTGATGGTACAACAGGTGGTGAAGCGAACATCTTTACACTACAGACGCCTGTGGCTTCAGCGATTCTCAACGGGCCGCAGGGTGCGCCAGATGCTACCGGGCCATCGGGTCAAACTAACGATGATTTCACTAACAAATCTTCCCTCGTTCCTACTGCTACGGCACCTGGTACTAAACTTGACCCGCAATCTGTTGGCTTCACAAACACAGTTAAAAATAATGGTACTAGCCCCGGTAACATCACGATCGCACCAACAGTACCAGTACCAGCGAATCCTAAAGATTTGCCGAATGGGACTAAAGTGACAGTTACTTATAATAGTCAGTCTGCTGTCTATACCTACAATCAAGCAACAGGAACCTTTACAATCACTGGTACACCAATTGTGATTTCTAATGTTGCTGCTGGTGCAAGCATCAACTATGGTGTGGAAGTTGATTTACCAAGTAACACATCCCTGTCAACTGATACTATCCCCGACTACACAGGCGATCAAGAATTTGGCTTCCCAGTTTATATGGTTAGCTCCATTGATACCAACAACGACAACACACCTGATAGTCAAAATATCACTATTGATCGCGTATACACTGGCTTCCTAAAACTGTTAAAAGTATCACGAGTCTTACAAGGAACTGGGCCTGTAGTCCAGGGAAATGATGGCACATTCAGTACTGCTCTGAAAAAACCTGCACCAGGAAACATTATTGAGTATCAAATTCAGTACACAAATATCTCTAATGCTCAAGCTGGAACAGGTAATGTGATTTTGAATGCTGACAAGTTGGTGATTACTGAAGATGGTACGCAATCTCCCAATAATTGGGCGCTAGATAACGATAGCAATACTCAAATTGATACTAGTAATATTGTTGGCTCAGCTCAAGATTCTGGATCTGCAACCATCCAATTCTACAGTGGTAATCCAGCTAGCACCTCTGGCATTGACCAGACTGGAACCACTGTAAACACTGATGTCACCAAATATGTGAATACCGTTACTGGCGCGATCACACCGGGTATTCAAAGAACATTTACCTTCAGACGCAAGGTGAACTAGATAGTTTCACCCTTCACAAAAGCAGAGAAAGATTAATCAGCAATCAATATTTGGGAAATTTTTTGAGGCTATTGATATGAACTGTGTTTCTATTGCAGGTATAGGAGCGTTCGCGCTCATCACAACAGTACCTTTTGTCAGTCAAATACCGGGAGTGGCTTCTTTCTGGCAATCTGGAAGTGCTGTTGCTCAGAATATCAAAACTCAAGGGCAAATACAATTGCGCTTAGAAGCAGAAAAGCAAGTGGTGTCAAAGGATCAGCAGGGTAAGCAAAGCCAGAAATGGGAACCGTTGAAAGGTCAGGTTATGGTGCGACCAGGAGACATATTGAGATATACCTTGATTGGTGAAAATAAGAGCGATCGCCAACTTAAGAATTTAACTCTCAATCAACCTATTCCTCAAGGAATGCTATATGTGCTGAAGTCTGCCAATATCACCAACAATGCCCAAATTACCTACAGCATTGATGGCGGACGCAGTTTTGTAGAAAATCCCACTATTAAAGTCACTCTCCCCAACGGCAAAGTGGAAACTAAACCAGCACCAGCGAGTATTTACACCCACATCCGATTGCTAGTTCCATCAGTGGCGGCGAAGACGATAGTCAAAGCAACTTATCAAACCCAGGTGCGTTGATTTGCAATTAGCTAACAATAATCAGCGTTGTTCAGAGTAAAAATCATTTCCCTAATTTTAGGATTTTCACCTTAGTGTCTTTGTGCCTTAGTGGTTAGAAAATTGATTTTTTAACCACTAAGACACTAAGAGAAATAGATTTTGAAAGAGCCAGTGGAACTACTTGCAGCAGTTAGCTTGTGGGTAAATGCTATTTAAAAGTTATAGATTTCAGAGATAGCAAATCCATTAATTAACAGAAGATGTGGCGACCCAGAGGAGATATGTTAAGTGATTCTTCCTAACAGCAAAAAGCAAATTACTTCTAGTAAGCGCTGGTGGCGACGGTTAACAGCAACTATTCTTTTAGGAAGTGTTTTGCATACCACACCGATACCAGCGATCGCGCAACATAATAACAATCAGGTTGGTCTTCAGTCTGTAATCAACTTAATAAATCAAGCTACTTATACTTATACAGATTCTACCAGTAATTATAATTTTCAAGGAATTTCTAGTCAGATTAATCTGAGTCCTAATCCATTAATTGACCCAATAGGGCGGATTTTAGGTTGTGCAGGCGCACTTATACCTGACTATAAAGGTTTTTCAGTCAGCTTATACGAACCGAATCTTAGTGATCCAACAGGGACAGAATTAGGAAAATTGACTTCTTTGACTCGGACAGAGTTACCTGATATTGCTAACAACAATATTCCTGGTGGAAAAGCACCGAACACTGAGAATAGTAACCCTTACTTCATTACAAATAATCCCGCAGGTATCTATAATTTTCTACTTGATCCGAGTAAAGGTCAGACAGATGCAGGAAAAACCTACATTTTTGTAGTTAATCCACCACAAAATTCAATTTACAAGCAGCGACGGCTCAAGATTCAAATTGTTGGAAGTACTGTCAGTGTTAATAACGGTGTAGTTCGATATATTGCTACATCTCTAGACGGTCAACCAATTAGTCTTACAGGCGACACCAAGATAGAAGGCACAGTTGTCTTTGTTCCGAATGCAGAAGTAGTGGGACTGGACTTATTAGCATTTGAACTTACCACAAATATGTGTCAAGCAAATCAGGTGCAGGTGATCAAAACAGGCGATCGCGCCACTGCTGAACCTGGAGATACGGTGATTTATCGCCTGTCAGTGAAAAATCTGGCTGATAGTGATTTGAATAATGTAGTTGTCACTGACAATCTGCCTTTAGGATTTAACTTCTCGCCTAAATCTGTGCGAGGTGAACTCGATGGTAAACCAGTTACCATAACCTCAGAACGTAACGGCAATACTGTATTATTTCGCACACAGGCAATAATTCCTACAGAGAAAGTCCTAAATATTGCCTATGCTGCTCAACTAACGAGTGATTCTCTACGAGGTAATGGTCGCAACAGTGCGATCGTCAATGCACAACGTGCTGATAACGGTTTTAGTACCAAGGATGGCCCAGTAACACATCAGTTGAAAATTCGACCGGGGATTGTCTCAGATTGTGGCACGATCATCGGCCGTGTATTTGTTGATAAAAACTTTGACGGTGAACAGCAACCTGGTGAACCAGGGATACCCAATGCAGTGATTTTTATGGAGGATGGCAACCGTATCACCACAGATCCTAACGGTTTGTTCTCCTTAGCCAATGTCTTGCCTGGAAGCCACACGGGTGTATTAGACCTCAGTAGTCTCCCCGGTTACACCCTAGCGCCCAACCGGAAATTTCGGGAACGCAATAGCCAATCTCGCTTGGTGCGCTTAGAGCCTGGGGGTTTGGTACGCATGAACTTCGCTGTCACTCCCACTTTCCAGGAGCAAGTCAATAAATGAAACCGAGACTTCACTTTATGGAAAGCGGCGAGAGAACCTTGTTTGTGGCGTTGTCGTCAAGCCGCCTCGCTGCTTGGGGGATACGGGATATGGGATATGGAAAAATTACCAATGACCAAAAACCACGTCTCTTATGGACATGGTTTTTTATAGGAGCTATCAGCCTCGTTTTGTATCCCACCATAGTCAAAGCTGAAGCCATTGAGGATATGCAAATACAAACTCAAACTAGCGAAAACCTCTTTTCCACAACATCTTTACCAGTTGTTACTAGTATCAATAATCAAGAAAATTACAAAAGATACAGCATATCCACTGAAACTACAACCCAAAATTTTAAGCCAACTGGTACTGAAATACAACCATTTCAACCAGCAAATAATACCCAATTACCCAAAGGTTTAAGGGAAATTGCAGCAATAGCCAAAAACACAAGAGAAATACAACCATTTCAACCAGCAACTAATACCCAATTACCCAAAGGCTTAAAGAAAATTGCAGTAGTAGCTGAAGACAAAGACAAAATTCCCCCCTCCCCAAACTCAACAACCGTAAAAATACTGACGCCCACGGTTGACAGTGTTGTAGATGTCGCAGCTACCACTGTGATTGTGCAATTTCCCGTTGGTAGTCAGGTGGAATTGCGAGTGAATGGCGAGTTGGTAGACCCTTCTTTAGTGGGACGGACACAGAGCGATGTCAGCACTAACTTAGTAACGCAGACATGGTACGGTGTCTCGTTAAAAGAAGGTGATAACACCATCTCTGCACAAGTATTGGGAACGACAGAACTTCCTGTGACAGTGCGGATAGCGGTACGAGGAGCGCCACAGCAACTAACTATAGAAACGGTTGAATCTCGGATACCAGCGGATGGACGTTCCACGGCTACAATTCGGGGTCAACTTGTGGATGCAAATGGTAATCGCTCTAACCGGGATGCTGTTGTCACCCTGATACCTTCGGCTGGGGATTTGGTTGGAACTGACTACAAACCCGATCAACCTGGATTTCAGGTGGAGGCGAAAGCAGGACAATTCACGGCTACTTTGCGATCGCATCTCAAAGCGCAAATTGTCCGAATTCGAGCAATAGCTAATAATTTAGAAGCCTTCACCCAACTGCAATTTGAAACAGCATTGCGTCCCAGCTTGGTGACAGGGGTAGTGGATTTGCGTTTGGGTGCTAGAGGGACAAATTATTATGGAAGTTTCCGTGATTTCTTGCCTCCTGACAAAGACAATAGAACGCAATTGGATTTTCACTCAGCAGTATTTGCGACGGGTGCGATCGGTGAGTGGCTGTTTACGGGTGCATACAACAGTTCTCGAAGTCTCAACGAAGATTGCAACTGTGATAATCGCCTATTTAGAACCTACCAATTTAGCGAGCAAAACTATCCTGTCTACGGCGATAGCTCCAAAGTTGATGCGATCGCCCCTTCAATTGATAGCGTATTTCTGCGTTTCGAGCGTTCAACTCGTATCCCCGGATCTGCTCCTGATTACGCCATGTGGGGTGACTACAATACTGAAGAATTTGCTCGTCTATCACAGCAATTTACTTCTATCACTCGTCAGCTTCACGGCTTTAAAGCTAACTACAACCTAGGAAACCTACAAATTACAGGTTTTTATGGCAACCACTTAGAAGGGTTTCAACGAGATACCATTGCTCCCGATGGCACTAGTGGTTATTATTTCCTCTCTCGCAGACTACTACAACCAGGTAGCGAAAATGTCTTTATCGAGTTAGAAGAACTCAATCGTCCTGGGACTGTACTAGAACGCAAACAACTAAATCGAGGGCCAGACTATGAGATAGATTACGATCGCGGTACTTTATTATTCCGCGAACCTCTGCTTCGCACCGATATTGATCAGACTGGACAAGTATTAGTACGTCGGCTTGTTGTTAGCTATCAATATGACAGCCAAGACTCTGATAGCAATATCTATGCTGGTCGCCTGCAATATAACCTCTCTCGTAAACTCAACTCTGAAAGTTGGTTAGGAGCAACTTATATTCAAGAAAATCAGGGGGTGCGTGACTTTCAACTCTATGGCGCAGATGCACTCATCGCTTTAGGTGACAAGGGTAAGTTAATCGCAGAATATGCCCACTCTACTAATGATTCTGAATTCATGGGAAAGGTTAGCGGTGATGCCTACCGCTTGGAAGCTGAGGGACAGATTGCTAATGGTATTCAAGGTCGGGCCTATTATCGCTTTGCTGATACAGGCTTTGCTAATAATGCCACTATCAGCTTTGTCCCAGGACAAACTCGCTATGGAGCGCAGGTAACAGGAAAATTGACCTCAAGCACTAACGTCAGAGTGCAATATGACCACGAAGATAATTTCGGTATTGCACCCCAACCGCTAGATACTTTTGAGGAACTGTTTGCACCACGTTCTGAGGCGATACCCGGTAGTAAAGTTGATAATTCGTTAACAACAATTACTGCCGGCATTCAACAACGCTTGGGTAGCGCTACCGTTGATGTGGATTGGATTCATCGTCATCGGGAAGACCGCATCTCTAGCAATGCTCTAAATAGTAATTCTGATCAGTTGCGTTCACGCCTTTCAGTTCCCATCGTCAAGAACCTGACTTTCCAAGCGCAAAATGAACTCACCTTATCTTCTGATACGGATAGTGTTTATCCAGACCGTACCGTCTTGGGGTTGAATTGGGCGGTGATTCCTGGTGTCAATGTTAGTCTTGCTCAACAGTTTTACACTCGTGGTCAATTTTTGGGTAACTCCATCACCAGTTTAAGTGTCAACGGTGAACACAAACTTGGGCCCGATACCACTTTGACTGGTCGTTATTCTATTTTGGGTGGTGCTAACGAAATGACTACCCAAGGGGCAATTGGTCTAAATAACCGTTGGTCTATTGCTCCTGGGTTGCGGTTGAACTTAGCTTATGAACACGTATTTGGCAGCTTCTTCGGACGGACTGCGACGGGTCAGCAATTTGCTCAACCTTACGCCTTTGGTCAAGCAGCATCGGCGATCGCATTTAATGGAGGCGATAGCTACAGCGTCGGACTAGAATACAGTGATAATCCGCAGTTTCAGGCCAGCGCTCGCTACGAGCATCGCACCTCGTCTGGTGGTTCCAACACTGTTATTTCTGCTGCTGCTACGGGTAAGATTTCTCCGGCTCTCACAGCCTTAATCCGCTATCAACAAGCCAATTCTTCTAATCAAAAGCTGACGGGACTACTGGGAGATACGGTTAACTTAAAGCTGGGTTTAGCCTACCGCGACCCCAACAACGATCAGTTCAATGCTTTGTTGCGGTATGAATATCGTCAAAATCCCGCTGTGATTCCTGACACCATTTTTTTAGGCACTGGTACGGGTTCTGAAGACCATACCTTTGCTTTAGAAGCTATCTATGCACCCAATTGGCAATGGGAATTTTATGGCAAGTATGCCTTGCGTAACAGCACATCTTACATAGCCAGTGATTTAGCTGGCACTAGTATGGTAAATCTAGCGCAAATCCGAGCTACATATCGTTTGGGATACAGCATGGATTTAGTGGGTGAAGCTCGCTGGATTGGTCAAGATAACTACACTGAAACAGGCTTTGTTATAGAAACAGGCTACTATCTTACTCCTAACTTGCGTCTTTCTACTGGATATGTTTTTGGTCAAGTCGATGACCGAGATTTTTCCGGGACACGTTCCGCAGGTGGCTTCTATTTAGGTTTAACGGTTAAACTCAACGAATTATTTGATGGTTTTGGACAGCAAAAAATTACACCACCCCAGCAACAAGAACCGAAGAGAACAGAATCAATTTAAACGTTGTGTAGAGACGTTGCATTGCAACGTCTCTACACGGCGCAAATTTGGAATTGTCATTATAACCAAACCAAAATTTAAGGGTAAATATCGCGTCGAGTCAACTCGGTTACAAAATCGGAATTATGCTGCCAACGGTTCGTATTTCCTGACAATTTGTACGAGCGATTGCTTCCATTTATTTGGGAATATTAATGAGGGTGAGATGCGGTTATCTGCAATTGGAGAAATAGCCCAACAATTCTGGTCAGATATTCCCAACCATTTTGATTACATCTACATCGATATCTATGTAATCATGCCCAATCACGTACACGGCATTATTGTGATCGACCGCCCCCAAAATGTAGAGACGTTGCAATGCAACGTCTCTACAAAACGTGATGTATTATGCAACATTACACAACAACAATTCATGTCTAACATATCTCCTAAAGCGGGTTCATTGGGCGCGATCGCGCGATCATACAAATCTGCCGTTACCCGTTGGTGTAGGAAAAATGGTTTTGAAGATTTTGGTTGGCAAAACCGATTTTATGAACACATTATTCGTGCTGACGGTTCTTTAGACCGCATTCGAGAATATATCATTAATAATCCCACCAAATGGGACAAAGACAAAAATAATACTGCAAATTTATGGATGTGATATTTATACTTCCATCGTAGAGACGTCGCAATACGACATTTTTTTTGATTGCGTATTGTTATTAGAATTATGCAATGAAATTTTTATTTAATACTAATTTAAAAAAATCCCATTGTAGAGACGTTGCATTGCAACGTCTCTACAGGGAATGTGAATGTGAATGGTAGATTTTCTTACGCCTTGGGTAATCTAAAAGCTGAAGATACTTTTTATCGTCAGTACAGCATCATGGAACCTAACGCAAATGTCCTAATTTACTCTTTTTCTTAACCCGGAAATAATAGTTGCCAAATGCAAAAACTGTTTATGAACATAAAAATGAAATGTCACTTGCTAAGCAGCGACCAAAGGCGATTATTGGGTAACTTAACCTTTTTTCTATGTATCCTGGGACAGGGAATACAGCCTGGCTGGGCTGAGGGCAGCAAAGAATTAGTCTCCGATGGTGGTTACAGACCTTATTTGGAATGGTCAAACTCGACTATTGCCGGTATTACCAGGAAACCGAAATTTCAAGTCTACGTTCAACAAGGAGAAACTGTTAATCTTGGCTCTAGTGTTGAAAGTAGTTTCTCTAACCCACAAGATATTGTTTATACAAGTCCCTTTGGTGGTCAAAATGGTTTTTGTAATGTTAATGCCACTACTGGTGTGGGTTTCATTAACACTGTTATCAAAGAAACAGCAGGCCCTTTACCAAATACAGGTGGGTACGACCCTTGCAAGTTTACTGCTACAGAAACGGGTATTTATACAGTCGAGTTTCGTTCGCCCGACCCTGCTGCTACTGCTCAACCTCCTCCAGTAAGAGTAACTGATCCTTTCCCTATAGATGGCAACCAAAATTATGCGGTAGCTGCTTGGGATATCACAGTTAGAAATAGTAACGGTACTACTCAAAAGGGGCGGGTATTTACTAACTTCATTGCTATGAGTATGGGAGCAAATGCTGGTTTAGGTGCTCCCAGTGACCTAGGACTTAACTCCAAGCTTTATATTCAAACTAAAGATGGCTATCGGTACGAAACCGATATGAATGGAGTTGATCCCTTTGGCTTTGTCTTTTTTGCTAATAGCCGTGGGTATATTGACCAAACAAATGGCAGCACTGTTTACCATTCTGCTGGTGGTGCTACTGATAATACTCTCCAATTTGCTGGCAATGTTAGAGTCCAACGTCCCGATGTTGCCGATACAGCAACGGACATAACCCACTTAGTTTTTTTTAACCGACCCGACTTTCTGACTCTAAATACTTTAAGTATTTCCTTAACACCAATTGTTCCAGCAGTACCGACTTCTTTCCAATTTACTGGAGGGACTGGGGGGAGTGGGAACCAAACTTACATTGGGGTGGGGGGCTATTTTAGTTTTAGTTCTACTACAGCCGGAAGTTATCAGCTCATCATTGACACCAACAACGACGGCATTTTTGACCCCAGTGCTGACAGAGTGCTACAAAATCCGGTGTCTGCCGGCTCTAATGTGGTGTTTTGGGATGGCAAGGATGCTAATGGAGTTAACCTGCAACCCTTGGCGAATAATGCGCCCTACAATGCCCAAATTACCAGCCGGGTGGGGGAATATCACTTTCCTATGTTGGATGCTGAGAATAATCCTTCGGGCTTCAAAATTACAATGGAAAACCCTCCTGCGGCATTTCCCAACATTTTGGATCAAAATGGACAAAACATCGGCTCAACCACAATTTATTACAACGACAGCAATTACACAACAGCTAATGGCACACTAATTAATTTGGGTAGCACAGGAGTTACTAACCCCCGTAATGCCGCCAGAGGAATAAATAGTACCCTAGGCGAGCATGAGTTTAATAGCGGCTATGGTGACTTTAAGGGGATAGATACTTGGACATTCTTTTCTAGTCAAGCAGTAACTACTCCCCTAGTGATTACTACAAACAACCAGGCAAATGTTAGAGGAACTAAATCTGTTCGCTTCTTAACAGACAATGATGGTAGCGCTACAGTTACCGTAGGTGATATTGTTCAGTATCAAATAACTTACTCCAACTTAAGTCCAGGCAACACTGATGCTATCAACTTTGTCATTAATGATTCTTTGCCTGCACAATTAACCTTTGTAAGTGCGGCAATTACTGCTAGTACTCCGGAGAATAATATTACACGCAATTCCAGTTACAACGGCTCTGGTGCTGTTACTAATTCTGGTACTTTGCGTGTAGGCGACACGATCACGATCGCAATCACTGCCACAATTAATAATGCCAATGGTGGTAATGCAATCAGTAACCAGGCAATTGCTAACTTTAACACACCCGATAATCCTTCTGGAACAGTTGGCACAGCGCTCACTGACGCAGACTCTGCTGGCGCTACTACTAACCCGCCTACCCTCGGCAATTTCTTTTCACAAACTGCTAACGATAATGTGAATACTGGTAACAATCCCAACGACACCGCAGACGATGATCCGACTTTGTTCACAGCATCAAATGTTGTTACTGCTACTCCCAAGCTTTTATTAGTTAAACGCATCACCCGCATTAATAGCCAGGACTTAAATGATATTGTGGATGGTCGCAGCGATGTTGCTGTTAGTGCTACCAACTATGTACCAGCACCCCATGCTGCTGACGATAATGATAGTAAATGGCCTGCTAGCTACTTACGAGGATTGATTAATGCTGGCACTGTCAAGCCAGGGGATGAGTTAGAATACACCATTTACTTCCTCTCCAAGGGCCCTAGCAACTCTACTAATGTTAAATTCTGTGATTTAGTTCCTGTTAATACTGCTTTTATTCCTACTGCTTTTAATGGTAAAACTCCCAATGATGGTGGTTTAACAACAGCAAATCAAGGTATTGCCTTTGCTATTAGTTCTAATACGCCTACGGTTTACTTTACCAACATAGAAGACTCAGGCGATCGCGGACGTTTTTATTTTGCTAACGATCCAGCTACACCGTCATATTGCGGTATTAATACTAATGGGGCTGTGGTGGTGAATATTACCCGCAGTCCAGATTTACCCAATTTACCCGCAGCATCTCAATCTGGTACGCCAACTAACTCTTATGGCTTTATTCGCTTCCGCGCCAAGGTGAAATAGGCTTAACCGCCGCTGACGGGTGGAATTAAAACTACTTCGTCGCCATCTTGCAATAGGGTATCTGGTTCGGCAAATATTAGATTAATCCCATAGCGAGTTACGTCTCGCCATTGGGTAAGTTCAGGGTGTTCAGCTATGAGGCGATCGCATACTGCACTTACCGGTGTACCAGATGGAATTCTCAGTACCAGTTCTGAAACCCCAAAGGCTTCTTGATAAGCAGCAAATAATTTGACGGTAATGGTAATTGCAGATTTAGACATACAACATACTTTAGCAGCACTAGCAAGCAATTTAATACTTGACAAGCAGCCTGAACTCCCGGAATTTATTATACATTACTAAGCATGTAGCTACAAATAAACAAAGAAGATCCTATGATCGTTATTAATCAGTCGTACTCATTGTTGACTATTTTTCGTTCTCTAATCACAACTCTGATGAATTAAGCTGATTTTTTTATAAACTAAAGATATTTGATTTTTATTAAAAAATTATAAATTTAACTCTAATTTAATTGTGATGTGCAGGGTAGATTTCAATACCTTTTGGTCAAGGGGGAAAGGCTGAAATTTATTTCTTACCCTTTACCCTTTAACCCTTACCCATACTACAAAGGAGATTTAGAGTGCGCTTATCCGAAAAGTATTAGGGTGAATTTGGTTGCAAGCAAATTTACGCCTTGAGAGCGTGGGTATCTTGTCCGTTGATGTTGCCTGCGCTAGATGAATTGATCAGATTGCCCCACTAAAATACTCGTTTAGCTGATAGATATGAGCTATTGCCTAAATCCCAATTGTACAAACCCTGCTGACCCAATGAATGACAACGGCAAAGTTTTCTGCCGTAATTGTGGGGCAAATCTATTAATAGAAAATCGATATCGAGTAATTAAACTTTTGAGTATTGGAGGCTTCGCTAGAACTTTTGAGGTAGAAGATAACGGGATTAAAAAAGTCCTTAAAGTATTGAGTCTATCTCGGTTTAGTGATTTAGTAAAAAAACACAAAGTCATCAATTTATTTAAGCGAGAAGCTGAGGTATTGAGCCGCTTAAACAATTCAGGAGTTCCTAAAGTTGATCCAGACGGATATTTTGAATTGAAATTTCCCGATTTTCCAGAGCCATTACACTGCCTAGTAATGGAAAAAATTGAGGGTTTAAATTTGCAACAATGGTTAGAGAATCACGATCATAAACCTGTAACACCAGAGCAAGCGATCGCCTATTTCAAGCAACTAGTAGAAATTTTAGCTCAAGTTCACGCTCAAGGATATTTCCACCGCGATATTAAACCGACAAATATCATGCTCAGACCAGATGGACAACTGGTGTTAATTGACTTTGGAGCAGTCAGAGATTTAGCACAAACTTATTTACAGCAACATCAAGAGCATACAATAATTGGTACGCCAGGTTACTCACCACCAGAGCAGATGAAAGGTAACGCAGTGGCGCAATCAGATTTCTTTGCTTTGGGACGAACTTTTGTCCATTTACTAACTGGAAAACCTCCTTTTAACATTGAGGAAGATCACCAAACAGCTAAGTTAATTTGGCGAGATAAAGTACCATATAACTCAAGTTACTGGATAGATTGGTTAGATAAATTCAGAAGGCGATTACTTTTCGATTTACTCGACGAAATGATGGAGCCATACTGGAAAAATCGTCCTGAAAATACGCAGGTAATTTTGCAACGCCTCAATAATCCTATTATTTTACCGCGTATTCCAAGTTGGGTAGCTGGTGCTGCTATTTTATTTGGACTGGGATTACCTAGCGGCTACTGGTATTTAAATGGAGTAGATGGGTGTTCAAAAATTTGGCTCAGGAGTTTCCCGCTAGGTGACTATATGAGTTGTGGTGAAGAAATTCTTTTGCCAAATATTAATACCAAATTACCAGAGAAAGAAAGGGGCGTAAAGGCGATCGCAACAGGTAATTACCAAGAAGCAATTATTTGGTTAGAGCAAGCATGGCAAAAATATCATGACCCGGAAGCTTTAATTTACCTCAATAATGCCCGCCTCGCAGTTGAAAAAATTAAAACTTACACTATTGCTATTGTCGCTCCTATCAGCGATAACAATAACGACAGTATCAACTCAAGTAGACAGATTTTACGTGGTGTTGCTCAAGCACAAGATGAATTTAATCGAGACTATAAAACTAAAAAAATTGGCTTAAAAGTCTTAGTTGTTAGTGACAATAATAAAATTGAAGATTCCCAAAAAATAGCAGAAAATTTAGTAAAAAAACGTGATGTTTTAGCTGTTATAGGTCATTTCAGAAGTGATACAACTATAGAAGCTGTCAAGGTTTATCAAGAACAAAACTTGTTATTAGTTTCTGCCACAGCGACATCTGAAGATTTGTCAACGGTGTGTAAAACAAATTATCCTAATTGCTTTTTTCGTGTTGTTCCTAGTAATCGTGTCATTGCCAAAACTTTAGCTGACTATCTCAAACAAGAAAATAAACGTAAAGCAGCGATATTTTTTAATCCTGGTAGTAACTATAGTAAATCTCTACAAGCACAAATGAAAGCTAGATTTTCGGAATTAGGTGGACAAGTAGTAGCAGAGATACCTTTGTCTGATAATTTAGAATCCACTATCGATCAGGTAAGAGAACAGAAAGCAGATGCTATAGTTTTATTTCCTACAAGTGACGGTTTGACCTCAGATCCAGCAGTTCAAGTAATCGAATATGCTAAAAAGTATAAATATTTAATAGTTGGTGGCGATAGTTTGGATAGTAACAAGCTAATCAAGGCAATAGCAGAAAACGAAGCAGGCTCAGTAGTAGCTATACCTTGGCATTCTAGAAGTATTCTTAAGCAAGAATTACCTAAACAAATTGATAAATTATGGGGAAAAGCAGAAAACTGGCATACTGCACTATCTTACGATGCAACTCGTGCATTGCTGACAGCTTTGGAAAAAACCCCATCACTCAGTCGTGTAAATGTGCAGCAGGCAATGGCTGATACTAATTTTAAAGCAACTGGAGTCACAGGAGTGATCTCTTTTAAACCAAATGGCGATCGCCAGCAAGAAAATATTCATTTAGTTAAAGTTGTGCGGAATAGCAAAACAGGACAAATTGAATTTATACCTTTGCCAATGACTGACTTATTTAAGCAATCTGAGTCCACTGAGAGTAACTAACACTGTAGAACCTTCATGCCCAATTACGCCAATGGGTAAGTTGATATTTCCCAAAAAGTTACCCACCAAAAGCAACATAATAAAACCTAATGCTACGACTATATTCTGTTTGACTATGGCTTGCGATCGCCTACCCAAATGTATCGCCACGGCAATTTTTTCTAACCTGTCTGCCATCAGTACTATATCTGCGGTTTCTAATGCAACATCGCTACCAGCTTTTCCCATTGCTATGCCTACAGATGCTTGAGCTAGAGCAGGTGCATCATTGATCCCATCTCCTACCATAGCCACAGTTTGATACTGTTGCTGTAGACGACGGATAATATCCAGTTTATCTTCTGGTAGTAGTTGGGCGTATACCCGATCAATCCCAACCGCTTGGGCGACGCTGTGAGCAGTTTCCTCATTATCCCCCGTTAACATGACAATTTGCTCAACTCCCAGTTTCTTTAAGCGGGTAATAGTTGCGGCTGCTTGTTTTCTCACTTCGTCTGCAATTGCAATCGCACCCATCACCTGATACCTATCCTCCTGTCCCTGTGCTACCCAAACGACGGTTTTCCCCTCTTGCTCCAGGGATTGAGCCATTTCCCGCAATTCTTCAGGTAAATCAATCACATACTGTTGCACAAAAGCGGCATTCCCCACAATCATTTTTTGTTCTTTGACGATTCCCACAATTCCCTGTCCGGGTACCGCTTGCACTTTAACCGCACTAACCCAATCCAAATCACTAGCCGCCTGCACAATTGCCTTACCGATGGGATGTTCTGAGCCAGATTCCACCGCTGCTGCTGCTTGCAATACATCTGTCTGCGTGTATTTACTAGCTGTAATTACCTGGAATACCTGCACCTGTCCTGTTGTTAGAGTACCAGTTTTATCAAAGGCGATCGCCCGGACTTTGCCAATCTTCTCCAACTGAGCGCCATTTTTGAATAAAATTCCCTGTCTTGCACCGTTGGCGATTCCTGAAAGCAGAGTTGGCATAATTGCAGCCATCAGCGCACAGGGAGAAGCTACCACCAAAAAAGTCAAAGCGCGATAAATCGTAGTTTCCCAGCTCCAACCCCAAAGAAATGGCGGCAAAATTGCTAGCAATACCCCAGCTACCACAATTACTTTTGCATATCCCCGTTCAAAGCGATCGATAAACTGTTGCGAAGGCGGTTCTTCAGTCTGCGCCTGTTCTACCAAGCGAATCACCCGCTGAATCAAACTACTTTCCGCTGGTTTGTGTACCTTAATTTGTAACGCACCATAGCCGTTGAGTGTACCTGCAAATACTTCCTCACCTACAGTTTTCTCTACAGGTAAAGACTCTCCTGTAATTGCAGCTTGATTAATAGTGCTGTAACCAGACACAATGATTCCATCAGTAGGAATTAGCTCTCCGGGTTTAACAACAATTTCATCACCAACCTTGAGCTGATTGATGGAAACCTCCTCTTCCCTTTCCTGACGCAAAACCCTTGCTGTGTCTGGTGTTAGGCTCATCAAACTGCGGATACTCCGCTCAGTTCGCCGCATTGCATAGCCTTCTAGTGCGCCACTTATAGCAAAGATGAGAATCAAAATCGCCCCATCAATAATTAAATAGTATTCCCTTCGCCATAAGCCCAAACTAGCAGCACCAACAGCCGCCACAATCATCAGCAAATCTACATCCAGTTCTTTTTCTTTAAATAGAGTAGTCAATCCCTCACGCGCACTTTCGTAACCACCTATCACATAAGCAGCAGGTAACAGCAGTAACGCTAATCCCAACCAGCCAAAATGCAAGGCGAACCATCCGAGAAATAACAGCAAGCCACAGAGCAAGGCTGCTAAGGTGTCTGTATGTTCTTTGGTAAATTGGGTAAAACGCTGTGGGTACATGAGAGTTGAATTAACAGGGACTTTCTCACGCTAAACCTTGACACTAATGTTAATGTCAAGAGTTACTAGGTCATAAACATACAAAGGCACAGATTAAAAACTTACTCTAAATTTCATAAAAATCACGAAACCTCAGTAATTTGCTGTATCCTAAACTAGAAATAATGTATCTATTTTGCAGGTTAGTAAATTTTGAATTTAGCTTTATCAAATAATACAAGTTGATCTCTTTAAAAATATGAAATAACTTTCTTTTAACAAACTTATTGTTAAAAGAAAATTTATTTTAAAAGTTTTAATTTTGATAAAAAACTCTTAATTAACAATGCTAGTCAAAAAAGTAATCAATCATATTTCAATATTATCTTTTCGTTCTCCTTGGTTTATTATAATTATTTTTTCGGCTCTCGGTTTAATAGGTATTCTTAACCATTCGATGTGGCGAGATGAACTAAATCCCTGGTTAATTGTCAGAGACAGTGAATCTTTTGGAAACTTAATTGCAAATATTAATTATGAAGGACATCCTGTTCTGTGGTATTTTTCTCTTGCCTTTTTGAGGAAATTTGCTGACACTCCCGTTGTTATGCAAATTTTTCATTGGGCGATTACAATTGTTTCAGTTGCTATTTTTTGCTTATACAGCCCCTTTAACTACAAACAAAAACTTCTTTTTTCATTTGGCTTTTTTCCTTTTTATGAATATCTTCTAATTTCTAGAAACTATGCATTCAGCATGTTGTTTATTTTTATCTTTTGTATAGGTTTCCCATCGAGAAAAAAAACTTACTTTTACTTAGCGATATTATTGGGTTTATTAGCGAATAGTAGTGTACATGCTTTATTTATATCATTTTCTTTGTCATTGACTTTGCTAGTAGAATTTTGTTTAGATAGTGAACATCGAAAGCAATATTTTAGTCAAAGCCAAAAATATGACTTATTTTTAAGTATTGCTATTATCATATTTTCTTTTCTTTTAGCCATTTATATTATTACTCCTCCGGCAGATAGTTATCTTCATGGAGGGTTAAACAATGGATGGTTGATTCAATTAGATATACGTCATTGGTTGAGAAGCATAGGTAGATTATTTGGTAGTTTTTTGTTAATCATACCATCACATAAAAGATGGCTAGATTTAGTTATTTGTGCTTTAATTGCCCTAGTTATTGTAGCTTTAACCTTAATTAAATTATGTGTAAAGCCATTTCCTCTCTTTTTCTATTCCATAGGTAATTGTATAATATTTGCATTTACATACTTAAGGTTTTTAGGTGCGCCTCGACATTTTGGTCATTTTTATTTAATTTTTATAGCCGCGTTATGGCTGGAAAGTTATTATCAAGAGTCTACATTTTTGATTAACAAACTTTCTATCCGACAAAATTCACTTAAATTGGCTCATAAATGGCATCATATTGCTTTTATGTTAATCCTTTATATCCAGTTTATTGGAGGAGTTTGCAGTTTTTCAAGAGATTTAATCATGCCATTTTCTGCTAGTCATGAAACGGCTCATTACATTCAAAAATCTCAGTTAGAGAATGAATTTATGGTTGCTAGTCGAGATGCAAATATGGCTGCATTATCAGGTTATCTTAATCGGAAATTTTACTATCCTGAAGTTCAAAGAATGGGGAGTTTTACCATATTTAAAAAAGGTCGTCAAAATGTCGAACAAACTGAGATATTAAGACAAATTACTTCTTTGTTAAAGACTCAAGAGAGCAAAAACAAAATTTTACTAATTTTAAATAAAAAACTAAATTTAAACTCAAACAATTTAAAGATTATTCCTATCAAGAACTTTGAGAGAGCTTGGGTGGATAGTGAACGATATTATCTTTACTGGGTATATAAAGCATAAAGTAGAGAAGCAGTGAGAAAGATAATATGCTGCCGATGAATACTAGTTGCTTAACTATTAAAGAACTTACTGATGCAGTGGGAGGCGGTTTAACTCCTCGGATGGTGCGGCATTACCATCAATTGGGGCTAATACCGCAACCAGTGCGATCGCCTAGCAATTATCGTCTCTACACTAAGAAAGATGTCCTCAGATTGCAACGGATTGTAGCACTCAAACAACAAGGGTTCCAACTAAACCATATCCGCCACATTTTGGAAGTGGAACCAGAAGCAGACACAACTATAAACATGATCGGGCAACTTCAACAGCAATATCGAGATGTCATGCAACAAATTGTCCAATTGCGGCAAACTGCATCAGCACTAGAAGGATTGCTAGGACGCGATCGCCATTGTCAAATTATGCAAGCTGAAGTCTTGGCACAACTCAAATTACTCGATGTCGAAACCCAAGCCGGACTAGGAGGACTCGAACAACTCTGGAGTGGGTTGGATGCCGAAGTTCATACGCACTCAGAAGCTTTTCCCGAATCGCTACAACGCTTGTTACCTGATTTATCTCACCGTTCGGAAATTGAACAACACTTAATTTCTCAGTTGGTTTTGGCTTGTGGCGATGTCAGCTTGGTGTCGTTTGTGAAATTGAGTAAAGATGCGATCGCTGCTAGTCGGGAAGCCCTCAAATCAGGCTGTCGGATTGTTGTAGATATCCCCACGGTCGCTGCTGCTTTGGATCAAACGCGATTAGTTCACTTGGGATGCCAAGTTGAAACATTAATTGATAATCCCCACGTCACGACTGTCACAGAGGCAGAACTGGCTTTTTGGCAACATCAGGAATGGCGAGAAAAGTTGCAACAAGTAACTAAGGGTTGTGTACTAGTGATTGGTTATGCTCCCTCAGTGTTACTGGAAGCTTCTCAAGCCATTGCAAACCAGAAAATTCAGCCTGCACTAGTGATTGGAATGCCCATCGGCTTTAGCCATGCTCCCGCCGCTAAGCGACAACTAACACAAAACGAAGTGCCTTTTATTACTATTAAAGGAACTTTAGGAGGTGGGGCCTTAGCTGCTACTACCTTGAATGCCCTAGTTGAGTCACTGATTGATAAGCCAGATTGTCATTGTTATAAGAAGGATGCTTCACTAAATTGTTAAATTATGTTTAATTTATTAAACTTAGCCACTTTATAGTAATTCAATAATCCATAATTGCGGCGACATGCTAATAACGTGGTATAAGTTGCACTATAAATCCTTCAGGATTTTAAGTAAATAAACTCTGCAATCAAGGTATAAATTATCATAATATGAATGCTCTGATGATTTTAATTAATCTGAATCAGGCCGATAACTAACACTAGAATCAAATTGAAAAAACTATATCCTAAAATGAGCCAAAGTCTCTTTAATTCTGGATTTAAGCGCTGATTTGAAATACGGAAAAAAACAATAAACAGTCGCTAAATATAACTTTGAGACAAGCCAAAGTAGATTTAAAGTATAGTTTTACACTAGTATCCACCAAAACCGAGCAGAAAGATAACAGGGATGTATAATTAGCGCGTCTCCTCCATCATTCATAAAAAGATAATGATTAGGGCTGGCGGGCTTTCTATTTCCTTTACTTTGATAAGGGGCATATGTGGCAACAAGAAAAAGATAATTCGATAGTCAGTTTGGCATTATGGCTTGCCTTAGCGACGACTCCTGTAGCAGCAACTATGTTTGTGTCAGCACCAATGCTGGCACAATCTGCACTTGATACTCCCTCTTTTTCACTGCCGCAAACAGTGGATAATGGGACGACAGTACGGATTGATGGGTCAAGTAGCTTGGCTACAATCAACCAAAGCTTGAAAGAAAATTTTGAAAAACAATTTTCTGGGACAAAAGTTGAAATTGCGGCTAACGGCACAGATGCGGCACTAAAAGCCTTACTAGATGGCAACATCGACATAGCAGCAATCGGTCGTGGCTTGACGCCAAAAGAAAAAGCCCAAGGTCTAGAGCAAGTCCGCTTGCGCCGAGAGAAAGTTGCGATCGTGGTAGGCGCGGAAAATCCTTTTAAGCAGAGTTTGACCAGTCGGCAGTTCGCGCGGATTTTTCGGGGAAGAATTACGGATTGGTCGGAACTAGGCAGATCAGCGGGTAAGATTCGGGTAATTGATCGCCCAGAAACGAGTGATACCCGCGAGAATTTTCGTGATTATCCAGCCTTCAAGAATGCTAAATTTGCCACAGGCTCTAATGCTACCCAACTAGCTGAAGATAATACCGCCGAAATCGTCAAACAACTAGGCAAAGACGGCATCAGCTATGTGCTAGCTAATCAGGTGTCGAAGTTGGAAGGCGTGCGAGTTCTCAAACTGCATCAAACCTTGCCAGATGATCCTAAATATCCTTTCTCGCAACCTTTAGTTTACATTTACAAGAAAAATCCTAGCCCAAATGTAGCGAGCTTTCTTGGCTTTACACTTGCACCGCCAGGACAGCAGGCTATAGAACAAGCTAGAACAATCGAAGCAGAAGCGATCGCCTCAAGCTTATCGCAAGTAGTCACTCAGCCGACACCTGCTACAACAGATTCACCCAATCCACAGACTACACCTGCTGCAACAGTTTCACCTAACGCAAATAGCGAGCCGTTTGTGACTCCTGCGGCTACTCCTGCTGGCGAACAAGCGCTTGTCCCTCCTGCTAACAATCCAGCTGTGAACAGGGAAACCCCATTTTGGTTACTATTGCCTTTGTTTGTTACTGCTACAGGTGGATTGTTACTCTGGTGGTTCTTAGGAAGACGCTCATCGTCAACTGGGGAAGAAAACCTACCGGAATCATCTCCTAATCAGCCTAGTGAAGAAAATATACCAACAACGACGCTAAACGCCAGTGTAGCTTCTTCCGTTAACGGAGCAACTTCTGTTGACTCAACACACCCGAAGTTACAATCAGATAGCGCCGATTCACCTAGTCCGCGAACGTCGGAAGCTCCTGAGCGTACTTCTTTCAGCATCTACAGTCAAACACCATCTGAACTGGCACAGACACCTCAAGCAACATCCAATCTTGCACAATCAAATAATGTCTCCAACCAGAGTCAAGGCACAACCTCAGCCGCATCCAATGGAGCAGAAAATCACATTGGCAATGGAGGAGCAGCCTTAATCGGTGGTGTTTCCCTAGCAACAGGAGCAGGAGCAGCTTTGTGGTCTGCAATTTCCGGGAAAGAAACTAATGAGACAAAAGTAGTAAATGGTTATACTGAGGTAACTCGTCCTGAATCTAGTGAAGCATGGGATATAGAAGCACCTGCGGCTGTCGTCAATAATTCATATCCTCAATTGCCTAATGTTCCAGAAGAAGCAGCCGACGATGTAGAATTACCTGCGGCTGAAATCCCTAACTCAATTGTGGAATCGCCTGATTCTTCAAAAGTGTCTGAGGTAACATCTGTGCTGCCTGAATTGCCAGATGTATCAGAATTGACATTTGAATTAGAAGATTATTGGGACACAGAAGTCACTCAAGACCCAACAGAAGAAGAACTTCAGGCAGAATTTGACTGGCTAGAAAGTATCACCTCTCAAGATACAGATGCCGCAAGCATCTTGTCTACTACCACCATCTCCGGCAAAGGCTCAGAAACACAAGTAACTGATGAGGCTCTTAAAGACAGTACTTCTGCTGAATTAGTCTCATCTGACTCTAATACAGTGGAAATATCTTCGGCGGAAGTCACAACCTCAATTCCCGAATTGCCAGATCTACCAGAAGAAGTATTGAATGTGGTAGCGGATGCAGCTGAACCAACTGCCGATTTGCCAGAGGAAGTATCTCAGCCAGAGCCTATCTCAGAGAAAGATATCACTCAAACACCTATAGCAAACTTTGCTGGTGATGCTACTTTAGCAGCAGGTGCAGCAATGGGAGCATGGGCTAGCGTTTATGGCATTGAGGAAACTGCGGAATTAAATATACAAGCACCAAGTAATACTACGGTTGACAATGCACCAGTAGAAGAAGCCTTTGGCTTGGAAAATGCAGATGAAGAGAGCAGTATTGTCTTTACACCCCGTACTTCCAAGTGGGCTTATGTTTCTTGGTACATCTCCGACACCAAGAAGCAAGAACTACGACAACAGGGCGGCTCTCAATTAGTAGTGCGGCTTTATGATGCTACTGATATTGACTTGAGTTATCAGAGTCCTCAGCTTGTACAGCAGTATGAATCTGAAGAAGCAACAAGCGATGGACTTGTGGCTATTCCAGTGAGCGATCGCGACTACATAACTGAAATTGGTTACATTACTGATAACGATCGCTGGTTGCTCATAGCCCGTTCAGGCATTGTTCGTGTCTTTAGTCCTCTGCATACTGATACCACAGAGGAAAATGTACCTTTAGTCAACACAACAGCCTCTAGCTTGGTAAATGCAGATGAGGAAAGCAGTATTATCCTCACACCCCGTACTCCCAAGTGGGCTTATGTCTCTTGGTACGTTTCCGACACAAAAAAGGAAGAACTGCGACAACAGGGCAGCTCTCAATTAATCGTGCGGCTTTATGATGTCACTGATATTGACTTGAGTTATCAGAGTCCTCAGCTTGTACAGCAGTATGAATGTGAAGAAGTAACACGCGATCGCTTTGTGGCTATTCCAGTGAGCGATCGCGACTACATGGCTGAAATTGGCTATGCTACTGATGACAATCGCTGGTTATTTATAGCCCGTTCAAGTATTGTTCGTATCTTCACTCGTCCCCACGGAGATTCCTGGTTTGTGGCAGATGCAGAGTTAATTATCCACGGAGCAACAGAACCAAATACAACCGTAACCCTTGGTGGTCATACCATCAAAATTAAACCAGATGGTACTTTCCACTTACGTGTTCCTTTTTCGGATGGCTTAATTGACTATCTCATGACGGTAGCTTCTGATGGCGAACCCACTAGAACTATTCATAAGAAGTTTTCCCAAGAAACTTCAAATAGTTAGGATAGAAGTTACTAACTAAAACTCAAGAAGAGAGAAGAAAAATTTGCTTCTCTCTCATTTTTTTGACTTTCAGTTATTTCACCTATTCTTCCCTAAGTATTATTTATTGCATAAATAGTATTTACGCTGTTAGTGTCACAATTAATGCTGAGACCAATTTGCGCTTTGAAAGATAAGATAGCGATCGCCTGCATCTTCAACTTAAAGATTTAGTATTTTTTATATGTAGATTGTTACTTGAGATAACTTTTTGGGAATTCTATAGATCAGACCTTTGAATCCCAATAACCCATCTCAGCAAATGCAGACTAGTTTTCATACAGCCCTAGGTGCTATGAGTGCATTTACTGCACTACTTCAAGAACCGCAAAACTTAACCAATTACCTCACCCAGATCCAACAAAAACCAGATCAACTGCTCCAAGATCTGGCGGTTAAAGGCAAAAACATGGAGCAAGACATTACTAGCTTTGTTAAAACCTACTTCTGCGGAGGTGCTCGCCCATCATACCCTCAATATATTGAACGAGCAGATGGCCAGGCTTTTAATCAACCCTATGAAATCAAAGGGACAAAAATGTATGGCTTTGTCATCGAAGGTTCAATGACAAAGCTCCAAGAGATGTGTGATAAATATCTCAACAATCCAAGTAACGGGGAAATCGAATATCGCCCAGCCACAAACTATGTCATCCTTACTTTCAACACTATAGACTCCTTAAGTTCCATCTATCCGCCTGATCGTGACAAAGGAAAAGTAGATGAAGCGGAAGCAGTTTTTTGGATGTTGACAGTAGTCGGGAAAAAAATCGGGCCCTTCTTTGTTGCAGAACGTCTTGCTTGGTTCTTGCCTTACCTTTATGTTAATAATTCACCCGTCTTAGTTTCAGGACGAGAAGTGTATGGTTTCATGAAAGAACTTGGCAAGCTTCACATTCCAACAATTGATCAGGAACCAGATTTATTTACCGCAGATACATTGGTATTTAAAGAATTTTCTCCCGAAGCCAAAGCTAAAGATGAGCGACTATTAGAAGTCCGTCGAATTGGGCAAGGAGATAAACATCAAGCAATTAAGACTTGGGACACTTTTGAACAAGTAATCCGAGAGATCACTGGCTTACTTTTTGACAACAATAGTCAGATTATTATTCCTGGTTTGGGATTACCTTTTAATCTGCTTGATTACCTCATTGAGAAAGATTTGCCTTTCGTTAGTCTTAAGCAATTGCGCGATGTCGAAGATAGCAAACGAGCGTGCTACCAAGCGCTACTTGAGTCCACGATGCAGCTACAAACCTTTTATAGTGGAAAGCTCCTAGGCTTCAAGAATTTCGGCGATCAATTTGAGTTAACAATAAATAATTACGCTAGCCAACCTCTTGTTCAAGATATGGGCTTGCACAAAGGGTATTCTCCAGGAAGCGAATCAACACGTATTCCTGTTAAGCTGGCTTTCTTGCTTAATTTCGACTTCATTCTCAATAATGGCATTACTGTTTGGCAAGCACCACAGAAATGAGCATAACTTTTGCTCACCTAACTAACGTTAGCTAATGCGTTTTTAAGTTGTAAATACTTTTCGTTAAGACCGTCTTTGCTATTCATCATTTAACCTCTTACAAAAGTCCAAAAATCAGGGATGTCATTCTGTAGCCGCAGAAGCGGCTACTCTACGAGTTCTCCAAAAGAGTACCCGCAGGGTGTGGATTGCTTGGGTAGAAAAGAATCTCACTCCACTCAACATGACAATCTAAGCATTTATGGAAAAGACTCTATGAGTTGCACTCACAACGAAAGATGAAAATCTCTCTTGCTATGCCCATTGCCATAAGCCTGATTTTCAATAATTATTGCCTGTTCATAGTTATCACATAAGGACAAATAACCATGTCTGAAAAATTTAAACCACAAAAGCTCGCTATTTTGGGCGGAGGAATAGCATCTTTAACCACAGCATTTGAATTAACAAGCCAGCCAGGGTGGGAAAGTCTTTACGAAATTACTATTTATCAAATGGGTTGGCGTTTGGGAGGAAAGTGTGCAAGTGGACGTAACATCAAACCCCATGAACCTTATCATGAGCCTGATTACCGCATTGAAGAACATGGGTTGCACATTTTTTTTGGATTCTATGAGAATGCCTTTCGTCTGCTCAAGCAATGTTATGACGAATTAGGAGGCAATGGGCCTTTCAGTACTATAGAAGACGCATTCAAGCCCCACAGTCTGATTGTTTTAGAAGAATACATCAATCAGCATTGGATAAACTTGCCCTTCGACTTTCCGACAAATTCTTTAGTTCCGTGGCAAGGTGGTCGTACTTGTTCGATGTGGAAGCACATTTGTACAACTATTAAATTCGTTCTGCAAATGTATACAGAATGTAAGCAGTTCCAGCCTACGAATAGCTATTCTCAGAATTCAGGCTGCTTAGAAGCTTTCACTCAACAGATGGCATTTGGCAAAGAGGTTCTCGAATTTCTCTGTGATGGGGGCATCTTGCAACTTTCTGACCAGCTTATTCAGTTATTACTTAAAGAACCTAGTCGTTGGGGAGCATGGCTTGGGAACATCAACCAAGATATCAGAACAGCTTTAGAGGGACTTGACTTTAGTTCCGAAGAAGTGTTTCTGAATCTTGCTTATAACTTAGCTCAATTACTGCCCATTAATCCTAAGACTCACAGACGTGAACATCGCCAGCTAATTCTGAAGCTTGTAGAGCGATTTACAGAACACTTGCACGGTCAACTAGCAGCTAATATTGGGCTAAATGCTCATACCATTTGGCGCTTGACACTAATTGACCTTGCACTAGCAAATATCCGTGGTTTATTTATAGATGAGGTAATTTATTATCGCTCCCTAGATAGTTTAGATGAGTATGACTATAAGGAGTGGCTACGAAAACACGGAGCGCGGGAAGCAAGCGTCAATTCTGCGTTTGTTCGAGTTTTATACGACCTCGTTTATGGGTTTCCAGAGGGCAATGTTGCTAAGCCACAATTAGCAGCAGGAACAGCTATTCGCATCCTCACAACGATCATTTTCCAGTACAACGGTGCGATCATGTGGAAAATGCAAGCAGGGATGGGTGATACTGTTATTGCTCCGCTCTATAAAGTGTTAGAGCGTCGAGGTGTTAAATTTAAATTCTTTCATGTCGCCAAGCAGTTGCACTTAGATGAAGACCAAAATTCCATAGCCAGTATTACAATGGCTCGTCAGATTAATTTAAAAAATCCAGAGCAGGAATATCAACCGCTCATTAAGGTTAAAGACCTCCTTTGTTGGCCCACTGAGCCTCTCTACGATCAGATTGTGGATGAAGAGGCTAAAAAGCTCCAGGAAAAAGACATTGACTTAGAGTCATATTGGACACCGTGGCAGCCTGTAGAAGAATTTACCCTCAGTGCTAAAAATGGCGACTTTGATATTGTACTTCTTGGCATTTCTATAGCCGCTTTACCCTCTTTGTGTGATGAATTAATTCATGCCCAGAAAAATCCGGCTCATCAAAAATGGCGCGATATGGTAACTCAAGTCAAAACAGTTACCACTCAAGGCGGACAGCTATGGCTCAAGCCTAGCTTGCCACAATTAGGATGGAAGTTGCCCAGTTCTGTGCTAGGTGCTTATGTTGAGCCTCTCGATGTCTATGCAGATATGAGCGAGTTACTTCAACGAGAAAACTGGCCTTCTGAACACTATCCTTATAACGTTGCTTATTTCACTGGAGTGATTGCAGACCCAGGAATTCCTCCCAACAGTGAATATGGTTTCCCAGCACAAGAACAGAAAAAAATAGAGAAACAAGCGATTAATTTCCTCAAAAATCACATTGGACATCTTTGGCCTGATGTTACTCTCCCGGAAAACCCTCAAGGGTTGAACTGGGATTTGCTTGTAGATTTTCAAAATCGTCAAGGGGTCGAACGGTTTGACGCTCAATACTGGCGAATTAACATCAATCCTACAGAGCGCTATGTGCTTTCTGTGCCTGGAAGTACTAAATATCGTCTCAAAACTGACGAATCTGGGTTTGAAAACCTTTACTTGGCAGGTGACTGGATTAACAACGGTTACAATTCTGGATGTGTCGAGGCTACGGTAATGTCAGCAATGCAAGCGACGCGAGCAATTTTACAGCAACAGTTTCAGATCAAGTATACAAAGGAAATTATTCGTGAGTCGGATTCTTGGCTCTAAGGATACGTTGAATTTCAATTGTGTAATTTTGACAATCTGAACAGAATTAAGCACTAATTGGGTTGCTAAAACCTATACTAGCTGTACAATCGATACACTTACAAAGTTAGCCTTAAAACTAACCTTGTGAATGTATCGATTATGCTAGGGATTCCCTTATAAGCCTTTCAAAAGACTCAAAAACCGTTTTGAATATTATCAGAAGCCATGATCAACTTATCTAACTACGAAATTCTAGAACTAATTTATGATGAAATAGAGACCGCTGTTTATCGAGCACGAAGAAATCAAGACGGCAAATTAGTAGTTATTAAATTATTAAAATTAGAAGATCCTGACTTAAAAGATATTGCCGGATTAAGACATGAGTATGAGCTAATTAAAAATTTAGATATAAAAGGAGTTATTAAAGCTCATAGCTTAGAAAAATATAACAAGAGCTTGGCTTTAATATTAGAAAACTTTGATGGAATATCTCTTTACAACATTATAAAAAACCAAAAAATCGAATTATTCGATTTTCTGAAAATAGGAATTTATATCACCCAAGCTTTAGGTGAACTACATCAAAATTATATTATTCACAAAGACATTAAACCGCAAAATCTTCTTGTTAACAAAGAAACACATCAAGTTAAAGTTATTGATTTTTCTATTTCATCTCTTCTTTCCAAAGAAAAACCTAAACTTAGTAATCCTGATTTGCTCGAAGGGACTCTAGCGTATATGTCTCCAGAGCAAACAGGACGGATGAATCGGTCAGTTGATTATCGTACAGACTTCTATTCTTTGGGAGTCACTTTTTATGAAATGCTTACAGGTAGGCTACCCTTTAATGTTGCTGATCCAATGGAATTAGTACACTGTCATATTGCGAGACAGCCAGTACCACTAAATCAGTTAATACCTGAGATTCCTCAAGTGATTTCTGCAATTGTCATGAAGTTACTCAGCAAGACTGCTGAAGATAGATATCAAAGTGCTTTTGGTCTTAAAACTGATTTGGAAAATTGTCTCAATCAACTAGAGAAAACTGCTCAAATATCTAGCTTTCAAATTGGTCAACAGGATCAATCAAGCCAACTGCAAATTCCAGAGAAACTATATGGTAGAGAAGCTGAAATAGATACTTTATTGACTGCCTTTGAACAAGTAAATCAAGGGAAAAAAGAGTTATTACTAGTTGCTGGTTATTCTGGAATTGGTAAGTCTGCATTGGTGAGTGAAATCTATAAGCCTGTTATACAAAAAAGAGGCTATTTTATCACAGGTAAATTTGAGCAGTTTAAGCGGAATGTTCCTTATGTCTCTCTAATTCAAGCCCTGCAAGAACTGACACGACAATTGCTGACAGAAAGTGAGGCACAGCTAGCTGCTTGGAGAGAAAAGCTACTAGTGGCTTTGGCTCCTAATGCTCAAATTATTATTGATGTAATTCCTGAAGTGGAACTGATTATCGGCAAACAGCCAGAAGTACCACAATTAGGAGCAACGGAATCTCAAAATCGTTTTAATTTAGTTTTTCAAAAGTTCATAAGTGTGTTTGCCCAAAAAGAACATCCATTGGTTCTTTTTTTGGATGATTTACAATGGGCAGATTCAGCTTCACTCAAACTAATTCAGCTATTAACTACAGATACCGATAGTCAATATCTATTAATGATTGGAGCTTATCGAGACAATGAGGTCGATACTACTCATCCATTAATGTTGATGTTGCAGGAGATTGAAAAGACTAGTGTAAGTGTTAAGAAAATTATCTGCCAGCCTTTAAAAATAACAGACGTATATCAACTGATTCTCGACACACTTAAATGTGATATACAAAAAGCTAAGCCCCTAGCAGAGTTAATTTTTAATAAAACTGGTGGAAACCCCTTCTTTTTAACTCAGTTACTCAAGTTTATTTATCAGAAAAATCTGCTTTCATTTGATTTGAGTATAGGTCGCTGGCAATGGGAAATTAAGCAAATTCAAGAGGTAGAAATCACTGATAATGTTGTAGAGTTGATGATCGGTAAAATTCAAAAATTACAGAATAATACTCAGGAAACTTTAAAGTTGGCTGCTTGTATTGGCAGCCACTTTAATTTGGATATACTATCTGTTATTAATGAAAAATCTCGAAAGGATACAGCAGGTGAAATTTGGGAAGCACTTCAAGATGGTCTAATTTTGCCTCTAAATGATGCTTACAAATTGCCGCAACTTTTAGAGCAGGTTGATGATTTTGTAATTGATTATAAATTTCTGCATGATCGAGTACAACAAGCAGCTTATGCTTTAATTCCCGATAATCAAAAAAAGGAAGTTCATCTAAAAATTGGTCGATTACTTTTAAAGAATATAGACCAGACTTCACTAGAGGAAAAAATATTTGATATTGCTAACCAGCTAAATATCGGTGCTGAATTAGTAGTTTTACAAGAAGAAAGATATAATTTGGCTCAATTGAATCTCATAGCTGGGTGCAAAGCCAAGGATTCGGCTGCTTATGAATCCGCTCTCAAGTTTTTTAAGCTAGGTTTAGAAATGCTGGCAGATGAGAGCTGGCATGAACATTATCAATTGACTCTTTCTTTGCATACAGAAACAATAGAAACAGCATACTTAAACACGAATTTTGAGCAAGCCGAAGCACTTTTTGAAAGTGTTATACAGCATAGTAAAACTATTTTAGATAAAGTTAAAGTATATGAGAAAAAAATTCAGTACTATATTTCTCAGACTAGGATGCAAGAAGCATTAGACATAAATTTAGCAGTTATCAATATGCTTGGAGTGTCTTTATCAACAGCTCCACCAGATGATCTAATTATTGAAGATTTAGCTCATCTGCCAGAAATGAATGATGCTAATAAACTGGCTGCGATGAGGATGCTTAGGACAGCACTACCTCCTGCTTATTTTGTTGAACCTACACTTGTACCGTTAATTTCTTTTACATTGGTAAATCTTTGTTTTAAATATGGTAATTCATCTTTAGCATCCCACGCTTATGCTTCTTTTGGATTAGTTTTATGTGGTTATCTTCAGGATATTGAGTCAGGATATCAATTTGGTAAGTTGTCTTTAAAAGTATTAGATCAGTTTGATGCTAAAGAGCTAAAATGTAAAGTCTACGGACTGTTTAATATTTTCATTTGCCATTGGAAAGAGCATATTCAAGAAACAATAGAACCTCTCCAAGATGGGCTTAAACTTGCTTTAGAAGTTGGGGATATGGAGTATGCAGGTTATAATGGTATACTAGCTTGTTGGCATTCTTTCTTTGCTGGAGAAAATTTGGGAATTCTTGAGAGGAGAATTCACCCATATATAACTTTGGCACATAAGATAAAACAAGACCATTTTATCTTTATTGTGCGAATTTTGAAGCAAATGATTTTGGATTTGACTTCAGAATTAGAAAATAATTGTTATCTAGAAGGCGAAAGTTTCAATGAATTAATGATGCAGAAAGTTGCCGGAAATAATACAGCAACTTTTTTTGCATATTTAGCAAAAACTATTGTTTACTATTATTTTAATATTTATATTCAATCTGTTGAGAATGCTAAGTTAGCTCAAAAATACGAAGCTGCAGTCGCCGGAACTGTGCATTTAGCTCAATATACTTTTTATCAATCACTGGCCCTTCTTGCTCTCCATCAATATCAGTTTTCTGAGTCAACTTCAAATAACGAGACTGATTTTAGAGAAGCACTAGAAAAAGTAGAAGCAAATCAAAAACAATTGCAAAAATGGGCTTTTCATGCTCCGGTTAATAATCAGCATAAGTATGATCTTGTAGAGGCAGAAAAGGCACGAGTTTTAGGACAAACTCTAGTAGCAATGGAATATTATGACCGTGCTATTCGGGGCGCAAATAGTTCTGGATATACTCAAGAAGAGACCCTAGCTTATGAACGAGCAGCAGAATTTTATCTAACTCTAGGAAGAAATGAGTTTGCCTCATTATACATGATGAAAGCTTACTATGGGTATGTTCGCTGGGGTGCGATCGCTAAAGTAAAAGATTTAGAGTCGAGATACCCAAACTTAGTTTCCAAGGCATCAACAATAGACCAAGTAGGGCTAATCAATACTAATATAACTGCATCTACTGCTAACACTAAAGCTAGTGGACTAGATTTAATTACTGTTATTAAAGCATCACAAGCCCTATCAGAAGAAATCTTACTGGGCAATTTGCTAGAAAAATTAATGAAAATTGTAATTGAAAATGCAGGCGCTCAAACTGGTTTTCTGATTCTAGAAAAAGAAGGTAAACTATTCATTGAAGCTAAAGCAGTTGTAGATAAAGATGAATTGGTAGTAGGTCAATCAATACTAGTTGAAACTAGTCAGCAGTTGCCTGTATCTGTGATCAATTATGTAGAAAGAACTAAAGAAGATGTAGTTTTAGCAAACGCAAATTCTGATGGGAGGTTTGCAGCAGATACTTATATTGCTAAAAATAAACTTAAATCTATATTGTGTACATCTATCATTCATCAAGGCAAACTTATAGGTCTAGTTTACTTAGAAAACAATTTGACTGCTGGAGCATTTACTCCTGACAGATTGCAAATATTAAAGCTCTTATCTTCGCAAGCAGCTATTTCCTTAGAGAATGCTCAATTATATACGAGTTTAGAAGAAAAAATAGCAGTAAGAACTAAAGAATTGAATGAGCAAAATCTGCGATTAGAACAGACATTACACGAATTAAAACTTACACAAACACAACTTATTCAAACAGAAAAAATGTCCAGTTTGGGGCAGATGGTAGCTGGTGTTGCTCACGAAATAAATAACCCTGTCACCTTTATCCACGGGAACCTTACTCACATTGATGAGTACATGCATAATCTACTTACCTTAATCAACCTTTACCAGGAGATATACCCCAACACCGCACCAGGAATTGATGAATTTTTGGTAAACATTGACTTTGATTTTATGAAAGAAGACATACCTAAAACGCTGTCTTCTATGAAAATCGGTACGCAGCGCATTCGTGAAATTGTGTTGACATTACGTAACTTTTCTCGGTTAGACGAGGCTGATATGAAACCTGTCAATATTCATGACGGAATTGACAGTACTTTGCTAATTTTACAGAGTCATCTTCAAACAAAGTCTGGGCATCCTGCTATTCAAATTATTAAAGATTATGGTGAATTACCACAAGTTGAATGTTATGCAGGGCTATTAAATCAGGTGTTTATGAATGTTTTGGTTAATGGTATTGATGCTCTGAGTAAATTCAACCAAGAACGAACAGCAGCAGAAATTAGTAAAAATCCAAGTAATATTAAAATTCGTACCCAAGTAGTAAATTCTGATTGGGTAGTTATCTCTATTAAGGATAATGGCATAGGGATGAATGCCGATGTTAAACAAAGACTTTTTGACCCTTTCTTTACTACTAAACCAGTGGGACAAGGTACTGGTTTAGGATTATCAATCAGCTATCAAATTGTCGTGGAAAAACATCAGGGCAAGATTGAGTGTATTTCCGAACCTGGAAAGGGTGCAGAGTTTGTGATTGAGATTCCTATTCGACAGAAGTAGTTGATAGTTTCAATAGACCTGCGTTGAAAGTAGAGGCTGAAACAACGCAGAATTGTGACAACATCATTTTCATTGTTCCTTGTGAGCATCGCTCATGGAGTCTCTTGCAAAAGTCCGAAGATTATTAGTGTCATTCTGACCAGAACGTAGTGGAGTGTACCCCTTGACCGAACCGTATTGCCCCAGCTTCACTAACTCACTTAGTTTGCCTAAATATATCAATATTAAAGTAAATTAGACTTATCTTTGTATCTACGCAAATTAGCGGTATTCAAAAATATTAAGTTTTTGCGAAGTATTTTAGTAACTTGATAAGTTTTGATAATTTTCAGCCCATTTTGATAAGTTTTAGCCTGGCTGCGGGGATAAGACCTTGTAAGCATCCATATACTCAGGGAATTTGCACAGCAATAGTCAGAGCGAAATGGACAACAGAGTAAACCAAAGGCATGAAGAACATAAAGTAATACAATATTTCTGCGCGGTCAAAAGACTGTTAATCCTGGCACAGATGTTTTTATCCCACAGTCTTGATGCTAGGAAAGTAATTCTACAGTTGCAGCAATATCTTCTGCCACACAAACTCTCTTGCTCAAGGTTCAGACACTCATCTGTAAAAATGCAGCCTGCTCCTCTACCTCAAAATGAAGCAGAAAGACTTAAAGCTTTGGAAGACTACAATATTCTAGATACTCTGCCCGAACAAGCATTTGACGATCTGACTGCTCTTGCTGCCTACATTTGTAAGACTCCGATCGCTTTAATCAGCTTAATTGATACCAATCGCCAGTGGTTTAAATCTAAGGTAGGGATAGAAGCCATTGAAACACCCAGAGAGTGGGCTTTTTGCTCTCACGCCATTCTTCAACCAAATAATATATTAGTAGTTCCCAACGCCATCCGGGACGATCGCTTTGCTAACAATCCTTTAGTTAAAGGTAATCCAAAGATTCGTTTTTATGCAGGTGCGCCACTCGTTACGCCTAATGGCTTCCCCATAGGGACGTTGTGTGTCATTGATACAATTCCTCGTTATCTGACCGATAAGCAGTTGGATGGACTGCACCGCTTGAGCCGTCAGGCGATCGCTCACATGGAGCTGATTAAGGAAGTTCGCAAACGCAAACAAGCAGAAATGGAAGTAAGGCAGTTATCGCTGACTGATGAACTAACAGGTTTGCATAACCGACGTGGCTTCTTCATACTAGCTGAGCAACAGTTAAAACTCGCTCACCGCATGAATGTGTCGTGTTGGGTGATCTTCATTGACTTAGACAGACTCAAACAGATTAATGATACCCTTGGTCACGACATGGGAGATGCGATGATTGTTGATGCTGCTCAAGTACTCAAACAAAGCTTTCGTAACTCGGATTTTGTTGCTCGCCTGGGTGGAGATGAGTTTATTGTTTTTGTCGCCAGCCGCTTCAAAGATGCTGATAGTATTCAGGCGCGTCTACAAAAAAATATCACCAGTTTCAATCAACAGCAAAACCGTAGTTATCAACTTTCGATGAGCATGGGGATAGAGCGTTACGCTCCAGAAAGCAATATGTCACTAGAACAACTGGTTACTAGGGCTGACGAGTTAATGTACGCTCACAAGCGCCTCAAGCAACAATCTCTCGGCTAAATATCCAAAATTCACACGCAGTTTCTATCTTCTCAGGAAAAGCTCCAGGGCGCGGCGAACATAAGCCTCCCACGGTTCAGAAGTGGGCTGGAAGATTTGAGCATAAAGACTAATCCCACTTATCAGGTCGAAGATTAAATCGCTGTCTGTGTCAGCGAATACTTCATTTCTTGTTTTTGCACGCTCAATCACGACACGAAAAGCTTGGCGTCGCGGTTGTAAGTATTTTGTCCAGTAAATCTGAGCAAACTGTGGGTTAGTTGAGGCGGTGCTGATGATTAATGCTTTTAGTTGACGATTTAGGGGGGTAAGGGTTGTTTTAGCTGCACTCTCAATAATCAGATCTAGATCGCCCCAGAAACTACCGGTGTCTGGTATCGATATCTCTTCTCTTAAACTTTCAATCGCGTCTGCGACAAGTTCTTCTTTGGAGGCATAGCGCCGATAAATGGTGGGTTTACCTACCTCAGCGCGGGCTGCGATCGCTTCAATGCTCATGCGCTCATATCCAACTTCCCCTAACAAATCCAGCGTGGCTTTGAGGATGGCTTGATGAGAGCGGATGCTCCGGGGCCGTCCAGGCGAGCTTTTGACAGGTTCACTCATGAAATTTTCATCTTCAAGCTAATTTGAGCTTTTTTACCAATTGACATGCTATCGTAAAGTTACGATACCGTTTCGTAAATAAACTAATAACTACCTTATAAAAATAATGACAACTCTATCTAAAGAGCGGCTCCCTTTACCACCTGGTAGCTTGGGTATACCTATCGTTGGCGAAATGATTAGCTATTTGCGCGACCCAGGTCGTTTTATTGAGCAGCGACAGCAGCGATATGGAACGATTTTCAAAACCCATCTATTCGGTCAGAAGACAGTTGTCCTAATTGGAGCAGAAGCAAGCCGTTTTTTGTTTGCTAATGAGGGTAAGGTCTTGGCGATGACCAACCCTTTAAGTTTCGAGGTGTTATTGGGAGCAGGTTCTATTGGGATGAAGACGGGCATCTTTCACCAAAATCTGCGTAAGCAGTTGGCACAAGCTTTCCAGCCCAGAGCTTTAGCAGGATATCTCTGCACAATGGCGGAGATCACCCGCAGTTATCTGCACAAATGGGAAAGCTTAGGCACACTGACTTGGTATCCTGAACTGAAAAAATACACCCTTGATGTTGCCAGTAAGTTGTTAGTGGGAGTTGATGCAGCTTCGGATGAGAACTTAGAAAAAGTCTATGAAACTTGGGCACAGGGGTTGTTATCAATTCCGATTCGATTTCCTAGAAGTAAGTTTGATCGCGCCGTACACGCTCGTGAGCAGCTTCTTACCAGGATTGATCAGATGATTCACCAACGTCAGCAAAATCCTTCTTCACAGCAAGATGTCTTAGGAATTTTGTTGCAAGCGCGAGATGAGCAAGGAAATCATCTAAGTCTAGAGGAAGTCAAAGATAACGTGTTGGGATTGCTGGTTGCAGGACATGAAACCTTAACTTCAGCACTAACTTCCTTGTGTTTGCTACTAGCTCAGCATCCAGAGGTGTTACAGGCTGCTCGTGCAGAACAAGAGCAACTAAGGTTCATAGAATCACTCACGCAAGAAGACTTAAAGCGAATGACCTATCTAGAGCAAGTTCTCAAGGAAGTTCTACGGGTGATACCTCCAGTTGTTCGCAGTGGAGATCGAAAAGTGCTTGAGTCGTGCGAGTTTGGTGGATACTTAATTCCCAAAGGCTGGAATGTGTTTTATCAAATTCAGGAGACTCATCAAGATAGTAATGTTTATACTGAACCTGAACGTTTTGACCCACAGCGCTTTGCTCCCGAACGGGCTGAAGACAAAAAATTCAGTTATATTCCGTTTGGTGGTGGTATTCGAGAATGTTTAGGCAAGGAGTTTGCCAGGCTAGAAATGAAGTTGTTTGCAGCATTGTTAATTCGTGAATATGAGTGGGAACTGCTTCCTGGACAAAATATCGAGAGGATTTTGCTACCGTTTTCTCGTCCTTATGATGGCTTAAAAGTGAAATTTTGGCGGCGATCGCAAGGTAATTAACTTGATAATTGGAGCTTAAAACAATGATGCTTTGATCTGGTAATTGGCTATTTGGAAACGAAACAATTCGTTTTATGATATGGTGATTTCTTGCACAAACTAACCACCTCAATTCAATGATTTATCACCGCCAATTGTCAAAATGTCTGGGATTTTTGTTTTTCTCAATAGTATTAGGATCTGATTTAGCGATCGCTCAAAATGGTGTGCAGTCATCTATTGCTAAAAGTGTGACATTTAGCTGTGATAATAGTGAAGCGACTATCAAAGCTAAAAATGGCCCCAAAGTAGTTATTGGGCAATCAACTATCTATATTGGTTATCAGCAAGTATCATCCCGGAACAAAGATCCTCGGATTATCCGTTTCGATAATGGTGTTAAGAAATGGTGTCGCAGTGACTACGAAACGACGAATGACGATGGTACAGGCTACGGATTACTTTGGGATGGAGGAAGTGTTTTGTATGGTATTTTCTCCTCTACCGGTAGCCAAACTGGTAATGATTTTCGACGCTATGCTAATGGTCGTTGGCTATCTAGTTATGGCAGCGGTGGCGGTGCGAAAATATCAGTTATAGCCCGTCTTAATCCAACTAATGGCGATGTTTACTATGCGACATTTCTGTCCGCCAAAAAGGCGAATGATGGTAAAACTAACTCTTTGGTCGTCACAAAATTATCATTGAATGGTACAAATTTGACTGTACAAGCAGATTCATGGTGGACTCCCCGTCGCGCTGATAGAAATTCCATGACATGCATTGATTCATCACCTTATAAATATACAGCTATATTTACTGGTGACTTAACAAAGGTAACTTCGGCTTCGGCAGTTAAATGTAGTTAAAAGGCTTAATTACTTGCGTAGAAGGGTGAACATGGCGTTAAGGCAGCTTAGTTAATACATCAAATAAACAGGTTGACATTTAAGCTAATGCTTATATATTATGTAAATAGTTAAGCATTAGCTTAAATATATGTTAAATCTGCAATGAGTAGACCTGTTGCCAGTGCCGATGTCTTTGTGGCGATCGCAGATCCCACACGCAGGGCGCTATTGGATCTGTTACGTATTGGTGAGCAACCAGTCAAACAACTAGCTGAACCATTTGCCATGAGTTTGCCAGCGATTTCTCAGCACCTACAGATTCTCTGTGAAGCGGACTTAGTACAAGTGCGAAAAGCGGGGCGACAGCGCTTATATCGACTCAACCCAGAGCCACTCAAGCAGATATCTAACTGGGTTGCTGATTACGAGCAGTTCTGGCAAGAAAAACTGGATGCTCTTGGCAATTATTTGGAGGAAAATTCATGCTCCGATTGAATATGGAAGTTTTCTATCCTTATCCCCCGCAACAGGTTTGGCAAGTACTTACCAACCGCCACGCATTAGCAGCGTGGTTAATGGAAAATGACTTTGAGCCGCGTTTGGGACACAAATTTCAATTTCAGCATTCGACATTGCCAGGACTGAGTGAAAACATAGACTGCGAAGTGATTGAACTTGAGGAGCCAAGACGGCTGGCCTTCACTTGGTGTGACAGTATGATGTGTCAGCTTTCAATTGTTACCTGGATACTCAAACCCGTAGATGGAGGGACTAAACTTCATCTAGAACATAAAGGGTTGAGCCAGAAAGCAATCAAGGAAAATGAACGAATGCACCTTTCTCAGCCGTGGCCCGGTAAATTTATGCATGAGTCCAAGGCGGCAATGCAGACATTAGTACCGAATAATCGTAGCTTTGCATATTCATCAACACCTATCGGTAGATATGAGACTTTAGATAGTGTTATTTTTGATTATTTTTTGAATGGTGGGTGGGACTACAGACTGAATGAAAAGTTGCCGCAAATCTTAGTTATCGAAAATGAACAACGTCAGTAAACAATTGCTTACCTTGGCGCAAAAAAACGCAGCTACATACTTAGCTAATCCAAAAGTGAAAGCAATTGGAGTCGCTGGATCTGTTGCTCGCGGACAAGCCGATGCCTACTCAGACATCGATATGAGCATTTATTACGGCGAACTCCCATCTGACGAGGAACTCAAAGCAGCGTATGAAAAAAATCAGGGGTTAGACTATAGAATCTATGCTAGCGATCGCGAAGCTGGATATATAGTTGAACAATATTTTGTCCAAGGTGTTAAGTGCGATTTTGGTCATATCACCATTCAGTGTTTGGAGCATGATTTAGAAAATTTACTACAGCAATATGATCCAGATAATCCCCTGCTGAACGTGCTAGCTGGTATTGTTGACATGCTGCCATTACATGGTGTCGAACTCATTGAAAAATGGAAGACTAAAGTAGCAAATTATCCTGAGCAATTAGCCCAAGCAATGGTGAAAAAGCATTTGCATTTTCGCGGATTATGGGTTGTAGAAAATTATGGAATCAAAAGGGATGATGTACTGTTTTTAACAGATGAATTATTGCAAGCAGTGAAGAACATCATAGGAGTACTACTGGGTTTAAATCGCTTCTACCATCCTGTAAATTCTGTGCCATTTAAGGAGATGGATAAATTCATCAATAAGATGACAATTGTCCCACCAAACCTTTCATTTCGTCTCAAGCAGATTTTTTGCGAATCTCCCGAAATTGCTGTTAGTCAATTAAATCAACTAATTGAAGAAACATTTGCTTTAGTAGAAAAGTATATGCCAGAGATAGATACAACAGAAGCTTGGCAAAATTATAAGCTGTGGTCAGACAAGTATTAGCATCAAATTAAACTGAGTTTTGGGAAAATTCAATATGGTTAAACAGACTTTTGTTGACACTGAAACTGAAACATGGTTTGACTTTGAGCCTGTTCCAGGAACAAAATTATTGTCACTAGCTGAACCAGTGCCAGAAGGTTCAATTTATAGATTACGAATGGTTGCTGGTACAGTAATTCCAGTTCACTACCATCCTTGTGATGAGTATGTCTATGTCCTTGATGGAACTATCGAAACTGCTGGACATGAATGCAAAGCAGGAACATTTTGGTTTACACCAGCTAATACCAAAAATGGGCCCCATAAAGCAATTACATCTGTTGAGATTATTACAATTCGTCTTGGGAAAATGTGAACGTTTGAGTAGTTATCAAAATCCTAACTCATTTATAAACTCAACTTAATCCATACAGTTCAGTTAAGAATTTTTTCCTTCTCTCTGTGTTCTCTGTCTTGAAAAGTTATGATCGCCGGGAGCCGGCGCTCATACTTTTCGCTGCGTCTCTGCGGTTCGTTAAAAAAATTGACTTTCACAAAAAGTATTAGCCTTAAGTGAACCGTATTGCAGTTAAAGCTAAATTTTGGAGTCACCAAATATGAATTCCACTCAACCCAGCATTCCATTTATTATACAAGAATCAGCCAAAGGTGAGCGAGCATTAGATATTTATTCGCGCTTACTTGCAGAGCGAATTATCTTTTTGCGTCACGAAGTTACAGATGAGATAGCTAACCTCATCGTTGCACAAATGCTATTTTTAGATGCTGAAGAACCAGAGCAAGATATCACCTTATATATCAATAGTCCTGGAGGTTCAGTAACAGCAGGAATGGCTATTTACGATGCAATGAACCAAGTTCGCTCAGAAGTGTGTACTGTGTGTATGGGTACTGCTGCTTCAATGGGAGCATTCTTGCTAGCTTCAGGAACTAAAGGCAAAAGATATGCTTTACCAAATGCTCGGATTATGATTCATCAACCATCAGGAAGTGCTCAGGGAAAAGCATCAGATATTGAGGTTGCAGCCAAAGAAATTTTACATTTCCGCCAATTAATTAACAACATACTCGCTGCCAATACTGGGAAATCGCCAGAGCAAATTGAACTTGACTCCGAACGCGACTTTTTCATGAGTGTCCAAGAAGCCAAAGCCTATGGATTAATTGACAATATCATCGTCAAAACATCTCCATCTATTCAATCTACAACTGACTTTGACATCGATAAATAGTAATCGAATAAAAGATAACAATATCAGTCAATAACTGATTCGTAAAAAGGATTGCAAAAATGAAAATTCTTATCATTGGTGGCACAAATTTTATTGGCCCACCTTTAGTCCGTCAATTGGTTGCAATGGGTCATGAAGTGATTCTATTTCATCGCGGAACAACCACAGCTAGTTTACCACGAGATGTGCATGAAATTTTGGGCGATCGCTCGCATTTTTGGGAGATGAGAAGCCAGTTTCAGCAGCTTTCGCCTCAAGTCGTAATAGATATGATTGCTTACACTGAGCAAGACGCGCTAACCCTGATGAACACATTTGAGGACATTGCTGGGCGTGTCGTTGTCATCAGCAGTATGGATGTGTATCGCGCATACGATGTGCTTTGGGGTAAGGAATCTGATGTTGTACCTGTACCACTTACCGAAGATTCGCCCCTGCGCCAACAACTCTGTCCCTACCGGAAAATGCCTTCTAGACCTCTGAATATGCCAGTTGATTATGAAAAGATTCTAGTGGAACGGGTAGTGATGGCGTGTGACTTACCAGGAACGATTTTACGCCTGCCAATGGTTTATGGTTCTAGAGATGTTCTGCATCGCCTATATTCCTATCTTCAGCGAATGGATGATAACCGCCCTGCTATTGTTTTGTCAGAAAGTATTGCAAGATGGCGTGGTTCTTATGGTTATGTAGAGAATATAGCGTATGCGATCGCACTAGCAACCACAAATGAAAATGCAGCTGGTCGCATCTATCATGTTGCTGAAGTAGAAGCACTTACCGAAGCTGAACGTATCACTAGAGTCGGGGAAATAGTCGGCTGGCAGGGTAAAGTTGTTGTCATACCCAATAGCCAGCTACCACAAGACCAGAAGTTGCCGCTTAACTTAGAGCAAGATTGGATTGTAGACTCAACTCGTATCCGTCAGGAGTTAGGATATCAGGAAATTGTGCCTCTAGATGAAGCACTACGGCGAACTATTGATTGGCAGAAAACTCATCCACCCCAAGAACCGCAGCAGTTTGCGATGCCGTGGTTGCTAGATTCTGCAACAGAAGACTTAATTCTGGCAGATTTTAAGTCCAATATAAAATCTCAGCATCAGGATAGCGCCGTTGAATCTCATCCTCAAAAAAGCGCTTCATAGCCTTCATTGTGCCAGCGTCGTAAACGTACTTAATACCACCAAACTTATTACGCTTGATACTGCGTTTTGCTTCGTCCATGTCTAGCTTTGATTGGGGATACCAAGTTTGCAACACCTCTTTCGACCCTGGTGTAAAGCGATGGGAAATTAGCTCAAAAGTGAGGTCACAATCCATATCCAGCGCTTCACTAATCGAGTCAAACAATCGACTATAGTGCATTTGCCAATTATCTATAGGCATAATTGGCGCGATAACCAGCCCTACTGGATAGCCACCACCACCGCGCTCTCGTGGTAACGCCAACTGCCGTAATGCCGCAAGCCGTGATGCTACCGATGCTGTACCACCTTCAAACTTACCAGAAATAGGTGCTGCATTGACACTCATCCGGCAACGGGTATGACCGTTGTGAGGTAGGTCGAGTAAGCCATCCACCGCAGAGAATTTTGATACCCAGCGTAGATGTGCATCAGTCCGAGTACCAAAATAACGGATACATTCAGCCAGGCTACCTGTCAGATGCTCAATACCCAATGGGTCAGTGTAACAGCTGACCTCATAAGTTGTTACCTGTCCTGGTCGTTCATAGGCTGCTAAATTCTCTAATATTAGCGGCAAATTGGCATAGGTGCGGATAACAGGCGGCCCCGATAAACTACCTGCGAGATAACAGTATTGGCAATGTGCAGGACAACCCTCAGCAAGATGAAATTGCCAATCAGCAGATGGGGGGATAGGACTAAGTTTGAAATGACTAGGTGGAGCAGTCACAACCGCTAAGGTGCGCTTGGCAATATTGTAAGTTTCGCGCTCGTCTTCACCGCGTAAACCTGTAAGGCGGTTGCGTGGTAACTCTTCTATTGGTAAGTTTAGTGACTGGACACGCGCTAAAATTTGCTGTCCCCAAGGCTCATCTAATGCAGCAGGTGTAAACATCACCCGTTCAGGCATCCATAACCTTGCTGGTCGTATTTGTGTGTCTGTTCCCGAATGGTCTGTAATTGTATTCAGCAATATCGTTCTCCGTTATTTATCTTGCTGATATCTGCAAAAATTCTCTAGGATTTGTTAAATTCGTCGCTTTAGTAAAATTCTGTTGAGGTAAAAGCGCTTTTTGTAGCTTAACTTTATTTTACAATCTGGACTGAGAACTCTCAAACCATAAATGAAGCGGATTTTACTCATTTGAGAGTAGTAGTTTCCGGTTGTAATTGTGTTTGATACAAATGCTAGATAACATATAAACAGCCGTTCTAATGTCATTTTTGAACTTTTAATAAATGTAAAGCTATGATTTCTCACGATTACAATGCAATTGATGTTGAAGAAAAACTGCTTCGACAAATCGAAATTAAAGAAAATCAGCTAAAAATTGCCCAAGAGTCTAATATGGTCTATGTGGCAGAAGCAATAGAAAGCGAATTGCTAAAGTTACGTTCTCAATTACCAGAACCACAAGAGCAAGAATTGCAAGCATTGATGAGTTTGTTAGACGATTAAATTTTATAGTTAAAGAATGCGATCGCAGAACCCAAAAATATCATAATTTCTGATGTTAACGCTTGATTTTGAGAAGAAATAATCAATGGAATAATTGCTCGTTAAGCTTTAACATCAGCCAAAAGGTAGAACTTTAGCTGATTACTTTCTAACTTTAGATAGTTTAATCTGAATCAAATAAATTTAGAACTAAAAGCAGAGGTATTAAATACTTTTGTTTTCTATTGTATGTAATACCTATGTGGTAAATGGAGGTAGTCAATTATGACAGCTCAAATAAACACTTCTGATTTACTGGTAGAGTTACCTGAAGAAGAACAGGAACTTCAAAGCGGAGGTTACTGGGGTCACTATGGAAGACCTTGGGGCTACTATGGCAAACCTTGGGGTTACTACGGAAGACCTTGGGGCTACTACGGAAAACCTTGGGGTTGGGGTGGCGGTGGTTGGCGATATTAAATTGATATAGCCATGTTTAAGACGTAACATTTTTGTTGCTAAACTATAGCCCGCCTGCGATTCCAATCGCAGGCTAATAGCCCAAAGCCTTTCTTAGTCTTCTTGAGAAGAACTTTAGCTATTAGCTTGGAAATTTATTCCCAAGTTAATAGCAATGATGCAATAAATTGATAAAGACTTATAGTCTGAAGGCGATTCTTAAGCTGTTAGCATAAAAATTCAACCACAGATAAACACAGATGAACACCGATAATTTATCGATGTTCATCTGTAGTTCTAAATAAAAGAAGGATATTTTATCTATAATCCTGCTTTTGAATACTCCCTAAACGAGCAGCATCACGAATGTTATACTCAGGACGAGTAAAGCGATTTAGCTGCATCTCAAAGAAATCTCGATTTGCTTGTAAATGTCTCGGATTGGGGTCATCTAAAGGATATAAAAGTGCTGTCCGCAATGCCTGAATTACCGCAGAAGTCACACAATACATTGACCGTTGGAAACTAACCCCCAACTGAATCAACATATCTTCTTCACCACGGCAATGTTTGCTGTAGTAATCAACAAGATACGGTGGCAAAAAATGCAACATATCTTGCATTAACAATGTAGGCGGAATACCAGCAGTACCAACTGGAAACACATCTGCATAAAGAATGCCATAGTGGAAGTCTTTTTGATCTTCCGGTACTTGACGTGCTTGAGCATTATAAGATTTTGTACCCCGGAAAGGAGCAGTACGATAGAAAACTGCTTCTACATAAGGTAATGCGGCTTCATATAGCCACATGAAGCCTTTAGATTTGGGGATAATTTCATAACATTCGCCACGAATATAAACATGATGATAAATGGGACGGCCTGCGATCGCAAATATACCATTGACTAAGAAATTCATCGCCTCTGGGACGCTGGCAATTGTGCCTTCGTCATAGCGGTCAGACATTTCAAAGAACACTGGGGCCATGATTTCCCAGAACAAGCCCAGGTTAGCGTAGTAAGACATCTGGCGGCACTGTTCCAAAAACATATCTGGGAACAGCTTATACAGTCCCAGCATCACTGGGTTGCCTTGGAAGTAAGCTTTAATTGCCCTATCGGCGTTGGCTTTGTATTCTTCTGAGTCTAGATAAGGGTCAAATTGCCCACCCATACCTCTATGCCACAGCATTGCTCGCATACAGGCTTCCGCAAATTCCATGTTTATGCGATCGTGGAATAAGTGATGCAACAACTTTGGCATTTTGAAGGTTTCACCTTTCTCGATAAATGCCAACAGTTCTGGATGAGCAGTAGCTTCACCTCGCCAAATTCGTAAATCAGCATCATCCCCAGCATAATGATTATGCAGCTCTAAATACTCTTTGGGTAAGAAGTATTTAAAGAAGGGAAGCGGGTTTAAAAATTCGCGTTCGGCAATATAAAGCAAATCACGCCAGTAAAAATCCATCGGCACGGCATAAGCTTTATATAAACCGATGATTTGCATTAAATTTTCTAGCGTATCTGGCAACATTGCACCGCCTGCTTCTAAGCGATGAATTACTTCAGCAAATTCATGCTGGGAAGGAGGTAACTTAGTCGCTGTCTTAGTTGCTGTCATATTAATGGTGTTTGCTAAATTGCGTAAATTTCTAGTGAATCGAATTTACAAACTCTGCGCCCCTTTGCCTTAAACTCTGCGTTCCTTTGCGTTTAAATTCCATCTCTCAATTATTTACCGCTTGAGAAATGACAGTTTTTTCCAAGGAGGGAATTGCAGCCACCATTGCTGTAGTTGTGGGTTCACTCCAACGCACTAACCAAGTGGGTTGTACTCCTAAAAAGATAATCAGCGCTGCCAAAATTAGAGATGGCATTTTCTCAGACCATAAAACTTTGGGATAGTAGGCTATGTTATCGAGTTTGCCAAAACAGGTACGATTGAGGAGGATGACAAAATAAACTGCGGTTAATCCACTAGCCACTACACACAACAATGTGGGGATGGGAAAGACCGAGAAACTGCCTTGAAAAACAATAAATTCAGCGATGAATCCTGTTAAACCAGGAATACCAGCACTAGCCATCCCGCTTAAAACCAGCAAGGCACTAATTAGGGGTAAACCGCGTATGGGACTCATTAAGCCATTGAGTTTATCTAACTCGCGTGTGCCAACTTTCGCTTCTACGACTCCCACCAAATGGAAGAGAATGGCAAGGATTATGCCGTGGCTAAACATTTGGGCGACAGCACCAACAAGTGCTAGGGGAGTACCGGCGGCGCTAGCTAACAATATATAGCCCATGTGACCGACGGAGCTGTATGCTACCATGCGCTTGATATCTTTTTGAGCGATCGCAATTACTGCCCCATAGATAGCACTGATTGCTCCCCAAATTGCCAAAGTCGGCGCGATAGTACTCCACGTTTGGGGAAACATACCCAAACCAAACCGCAACAGTCCGTATGTTCCTAGCTTTGCCAACACGCCACCAAGAAGAATTGCAATTGGTGCTGAAGCTTCAACATAAGCATCTGGCAACCAAGTATGAAAAGGAACCAGGGGAATTTTGATGCCAAAACCTAATACTATCCCTGCCAGTAGAAGGATTTGCTTTGCTGTTGACAGGTTTTCTGTAGAGATTCCATCAACAGCAAAACTAGTAGAACCAGTCAACCAGACCACGCCTAAGAAGCTCGCTAGAATAAATGCCCCTGAAACAGCGGTATAAATCAGGAATTTAATACCAGCGTAAGCCCGCTTTTCTCCTCCCCAAATAGAAATCAGCAGATAAAAAGGGATTAATTCAAGCTCATAGAACAAGAAAAATAGCAGCAAATTTTCTGCTAAAAAAGCACCGGCAACCCCACCACTAACTAATAAAACCATCGAGTAAAAAAGCCGGGGACGTTCAGTTTGTTGATTACTGCTGTAAATAGCAATCCAGGTGAGCAGGCTATTTAACACCAACATCAAGATTGATAGTCCGTCAACTCCTAATTGATAGCTCAAGCCAAGGGTTTCATTCCAGGGTAGATACTCTTGAAATTGCATCTCTGGATTACTGATATCAAATTTCAGCAATATAAAAAGATTCCAGACAAGAACTATTCCCGAAAAGAATAATGCTCCTAAACGAATTCGATTAGCGGAGAAACTTCCAGGTAATAATACTATAACAACTGAGGCTAAAATCGGAAGCCAAATTAATACACTTAACATGGTAATTTTAAATGCGAAAAAGCTGTTAACAACTAGTGCCTTCAAAATCCTTTTGGAAAATTTCCCATTCCAAATAAAAGATTTGTTTTTTAATTTTACATGGAGTGATCGCGCAGTGTCTTCGTAAGATAAATGATAGTCATTAATCCTTATACAAATGACAAAAGACTAATGACTAATCGCTAATGACAAAAATGCTAGCCGAGTACGGTGACTTTGCCAGTATCCAAATCGTAATAACCCCCGACTATCTTCAGTTTGTTTGTTTTGATTAATTCAGCTAAAACTGGAGATGCTTTCAATTTAACAACTTGTGCCAAAACATTTGCTTTGCTGGCATTTTCTAACTTGTCCCCTGGTTGGGTTTTTGATTGTTCTATACCAGGTTTAATAGCATCTAATAAACTGGCAATTTGTCCTGGTACTTGAGCGCCTTTCATTGTGGCTTCTACTGCACCACATCTTTTATGACCCAGTAACATGATGACTTTAGTGCCTAATACTAAGCTGCCAAATTCTAGGCTACCAATTTCTTCTGGTGTAGCAATATTACCAGCTACACGGCAGACAAATAAATCTCCAAGCCCCTGGTCAAAAATAATCTCCGAAGGAACTCGTGAATCTGCACAACCCAAAATAGAAGCATAGGGTTTTTGACCTTTAGCAACTTCCAATAAACGTGTATAGCCTTGGTTAGGATTTCGACGTTTTCTTTTGACAAACCTGTCATTTCCGTCTAGTAATTCTTGCAGTGCTTTTTCGGGGGTTATGTCATCTTTTGCTGAGGCTTGTTCGGGTGCAATTAAGTTTGCACCTATTCCTGCTGCCACCACTCCTGTACCGATCGCACCTGCACCAAATTTGAGTAAACCTCTTCTGGAAATATTTACTTGAGACTGTTTTTTGCTCACTTGATTCTCCTCACAACATTAAACTGTTAGTCTGGATTGAAATGGTCACTACCACACGAATGTAGAGATTTAAAACATCAAATCTAAAAACTGTACTCCCCAGAATGGCCAAGTTACCCACATTCCTAAAGCGCTTACCCCTAAAAGCACTGTGAATGCATAAAACTGGGTTTGTCCAGAGGTACTGTACTTGAGACTTTCGCCACCTAATAGTGAAAACAAACCAACCATATTAACGATGCCATCGACTACAAAGCGGTCAATCATATCGGCAAGTTTGGAAATTTGGGCAACGCCGAAAATGACGGTCATCCGATAGATTTTTGGGGTATAGAAATCGTATGCCAGTAAGTCTTGTAAACCTTTCCAAGGCAGACGAATAGGTTTAGGAATATTACCTAAATAGATCACACCACCAACACTACAACCGAAAATAGTCGACCAAATTAAAAGTAGGGCAACATCTTTATTTAGGTTTGTCCAATCGGGTAAGAGCGATAAGCTTTGTAATATTAAGGGAAGATGTAAGGCAAAGCCGAGTAAAATCACCATTGGCAGAACCATCGGCCAGTGAGCTTCAGGCGATCGCTCACTCATCTGTGTCCGTTTACCACCAAAAAGTAGACCGAATTCTCTGGTTAAACTAAAGGCTGTTAAAGCGTTGACGGCTATTATCACTCCTACTAACCAAGGTTGCGTTCCCCACAGCCCATCTGCTAACTTCATCAACGCCCAAAAACTACCCAAGGGCGGAAAACCAATTAACCCCAAAGTCCCGACGATAAAAGCTAATCCTGAGATGGGACGGCGTGACCACAATCCGCCTAATTGGGTGACATCTTGGGTGATGCTGTTCCAGATAATTCCCCCAGTACTCATTACCAACAGGGCTGCTGATATGGCATGGGTAAGTACCAACAAGAGTGCGGCTTCGTCTTGCTGTATTCCCACAGCAATGAACACTAAGCCCATGTAAGCACTGACAGAATAAGATAAACAGCGTTTGAGGTCAACTTGAGCGATCGCAATTAAAGAAGCGCCCACCGCTGTCACCGCCCCAATCGCTACTATGGCTGAGGAAACTATGGGCGACAGAGTTAACACAGGTTGCAATTTAATCAGCACCCATGCACCACTAGCAACTACTACCGAGTTACGTAAAATCGTACTCGGAACAGGGCCTTCCATAGCTTCATCCAACCACAGATGTAGGGGAAACTGGGCGCATTTGCCCATCGGCCCAGCAATTAAGGCTAAACCTACTAACGCCATAGTCGTAGGGTTAACATCCGCTGTCGCTGCCCATTGCGCTAGTTCTGGATAACTCCAAGTTCCAGCAAGGGGCCATAGTGCTAACACCCCCATCAGCAAAAACAAGTCTCCCACCCGCTTTGTTAAAAAAGCATCTCTCGCACCTGAAACTACCAACGGCTGACTAAACCATAAGCCGACAAGTAGGTAGGTTCCTAGTGTGAGGACTTCCAGAATTACATAACTAAAGAACAAGTTATTACACAAGGCAAGGGCGCACAATCCGGCTTCAAATAATCCCAATAAGGAATAGAAACGTCCCCAACCCCAATCCATTTCCATGTAACCAATTGCAAATATCTGCGCTAACAAATTCAAGCCACAAATGACAACTAACGCGCCGACACTTACAGAGGAAATTTCTAAAGCAATGGTCAAGTCTAAACCAGCCGTAGATAGCCAAGGAATAAATACTTCTTGGGGCGGTTGATTCCAAGTAGCTTGTAATGCGATCGCGCTATGAACGAACGCCAAAAATGTCATTACCAAATTGACATAACCAGCCGGTCTTGGCCCGGTGTGACGAATGATCCCCGGCGACCACGGCACAGCCAACAGCCCACCCATTAATGCATAGCACGGAACTAGCCAAACAGTCTCAAGTAGAAACTGAGCCATCAAAGCACCTCTAGATTTGCAGTCAAACTTGTAGGGTTTTAAAATCAACAAACGTTGATCCCCTTAAACCCAGCTATCGCAGTTAAGACAAATTTATCTTTTTTTAATTTTGTTATAAATAGCTTACATTTATATTTGCTCAAATGGAATAACTTAAACTAAATAAATTAGCGATATTTAATCTAATTAATTCTTATATCATTGTGTATTTGATTTCCCAATAATCACTATTATCTCTAATCTATAGAATACATAAGAGTTTACTCAATAGTTACGATTGGTTTTTAATAATTGACATAAATGACAAGAGACGCCATGAATCGCGTCTCTGCAAGTCGGCTAAGTATAATTACACTTAGAGGATTTTGTCAACCTGGCAAGTATAAGCAACAATCGCAGGCATTTGGTCAACTTGACTAATAGGGGCGGGTTTCATGTCCCGGTAGTCCAGCAGTTGGACTAAGATGAGGTAGGCGATCGCCAACAGAATAGAAATCGCGCCTGTAATCACGGCAACTATTTTTGAGCGGTTCATTAGTAATTCCTATAATGCTGATTGTGCTGTGTCTATATCCACATTAATACTTGAGACACACACCACACATTTACCAACTCATACATAGCGACGAATGAAATGCTACAACCTCCACTGCTTCAGCTTCCTGCATAGCTTCACGCAAAGCTTGCTCAAAACCAGGGACATTCAAAAGTTCTGCCGTCGCCTCGTTTTCTTCTCATGACAGAAGTGAATGCTATCACCAAGAAGCCATAGAAGCTTACCAATGTGCGATCGCTAAAATGACCGAAATCGCACCTGTAAGAATAGCGATTAATTCTGAACGTTCCATCAATATTTCCTGTAATGCAAGTAGAATAACTGTATTGAGTCATCGATGAGAATTGCGTAGGCGCAGCCCAACCTAGGTATCGCTATGACTGCAACCACAAAAAAATTTACTTTTGCAGAGTATCTTAAGTATAACGATGGCACGGATACCCAATATGAATTGGTAGATGGAGAATTAATTCCCATGAGCCTTGGCACTGGCAAGCACGGTGGCATCTCTAAGTTTTTAGAACGAAGCTTTGATGATGAAAGTGCCAAGATGGGCAAGAATTGGACAGCACAAAAGTTTTCTGTCGGAGTGCGTTCGCCACGCTCTGGACGCTGGGACACCTCACGAATTCCAGATGTAGTAGTATTACCAACACAGCAGTGGGAAGCACTTTCTAATCGAGAAGCTGTGATCGAACTCAACGAAACTCCCCCCATATTAGTGGTAGAAGTCGTCAGCGAATCTACACAAACTACAGACTATCGCAGCAAACGTTCTGAATATGCTGTTTTGGAAATTCCCGAATACTGGATTGTTGACCCGATTCAAGAGGTAGTAACAATATGCACCCTAGTGGAAGGGTTCTATGATGCTGTTGCATTCCGAGGACAAGAACGCATCATTTCTTTTACTTTTCCACAGTTGGATTTGAGTGCCGAACAAGTCTTGGCAGGACGGAAGTGAACTCTCAATTACTACCAACGCCACTCCCAATTTGCAGGCGGCATAGTGGACGCTAACACTGTTAAAAGAGTTGCTCAAATTATGCATAGGCATAGCCCGTCGTAGGCATCGCTAAAACAACAGAAATCGCACCTGTAAAACGTTCCCATCCACTGTTACAGTTTGCAGGTATTATAAGCGACGAAGAAGCTGCACAATTATAGGCTGTGATTCATGAGGAATTTGAGAGTGCTTCAACAATGAGCCTCTAAACCTGGGCGACGAGTCTTTGAACTCCATTAATGAGTCTTTGATATTCGTGAATGAGTCTTTGAACTCCATTAATGAGTCTTTGATATTCGTGAATGAGTCTTTGAACTCCATTAATGAGTCTTTGATATTCGTCAACGAGCCTTTGAACTCCATTAATGAGTCTTTGATATTCGTCAACGAGCCTTTGAACTCCGTTAATGAGTCTTTGAACTCCGTTAACGAAAAATATCTAACCATTCCTAAATTTACAGGGGTGAGCGTGTAGTAAAATTTACTCACCTCTGTAGAGTTGAATATGGCTTTAGACTTCTCCGGTCAAAATCTCCGAGGACGCAACTTCAAAGGTAGACAAGACCTTGCGGGTGCAAACTTTAGCTATGCCGACATCCGAGGGGCAAACTTCACTAACGCTAATTTGACAGGCGCAAATTTCAGCCATGCTAAAGCTGGACTGCAACGCCGATGGGCAATTTTCCTAGTCCTTGTCTCGTGGCTGTTGTCGGGACTGTCAGGATTTTTATGGGCTTTCAACGGTTATGTTGTGTCACTAATATTTGATAAATCCAGCTTAATGTACGAGTTCGTGGGCTGGACTGCTTTGATTGTATTAATTGCTTTCTTTTTTATCATGATTCATCAGGGAGTAGCATCTGGTTTAGGAGCCGGAGCCGGAGCTATAGCTTTCGTTGGAGCCATAGCCGTAGCTGGAACCGTAGCCAGAGCCGTAACCGTAGCCAGAGCCATAGCCGTAGCCGTAGCTATAGCCGTGGCCATAGCCGTAGCCGGAGCTATAGCCGGAGCTGTAGCTGTAGCCGTAGCCAGAACCGTAGCCGGAGCCAGAACCGTAGCTGGAACTGTAGCCGTAGCCGTAGCCGTAGCCGTAGCCACAGCTATAGCCAGAGCCGGAGTTGCAAGAGTCGTAGTCGTAGCCGTAGCCGTAGCCGGAACATTAGTTAGTATTTACATCAGTTGGCAAGCAATGAAAGGAGATGAAAAGCACTCCTTAGTTCGTAATATCGCGATCGCCTTTGCTGCAATAGGAGGTACAAGTTTTCATGGCGCTGACTTAACCAATGCTGATTTTTCTCAAGCTGCGCTCAAAAGTACAGATTTCCGCAAGACTAACCTCACTGGTACTCGTTGGCATCAAGCCAAAATGCTTGACCGTGTTCGTCCTGGTTTAACTTATCTTCAAAACCCAAAAGTACGTCAACTGCTAACTACGGGACGGGGACAAGACAAAAACTTTGACCGTGAAAACCTGCGCGGTATCAACTTACAAAAAGCTAACCTAGCTGATGCCAGCTTTATTGGCGCTGATCTCAGTGAAGCTAATTTACAAGATGCCGATTTGTCAAGAGCAAAGCTGAAGCAAACGCAACTAGACGGCACAGATTTAACAGGTGCAACACTCACCGGAGCTTACATCGAAGATTGGGGCATTACAAATACAACTAAATTGCATGGGGTGAGGTGTGAATATGTCTTCATGCGCTTACCCACCAAAGAAAACCCCGACCCCCTCCGCAAACCAGATAATAAACAAGAGGTATTTGCAGACGGGGATTTTGCCGATTTTATCAAGCCGATTTTTGACACCCTCGACCTTTACCATAATCAAGGCGTTGACCCCCGTGCTGTTGCGATCGCCTTTAAAAACCTCGCCGAAAACCATCCAGAAGCCGAGTTAGAAATCGTCGCAATGGAGAAACGCGGCGATGATAAAATCTTGCTCAAAGCCAAAACCGCAGCAGGTAGCGATAAATCTCAACTGAGTGCAGAATATTTTGATGACTATAATCAACTCAAAGCTTTATCACAGAGTCAGCAATTATTGCTTGTAGAAAAAGATAGTTATATTAGTGATTTAAAAAATATGATCACAACTGCACTTGGGCAGCCAAAATCTTATACACAAGGAAATACCATCATGTCTGATATCAGCGGCATCAATATTCAAGGTAGCAGTAACGTCAGCGGTATCGCTGGGGGCGGCTCTGTTGCTAACCTAGGAACCATCAGCGGTAATGTGAGTATTGCCCTCAATCAATTGCCTGATGCAACCGATGCAGATAAACCAGGAATTAAAGAATTGTTGACGCAGTTGCACGAGGTAATTTCACAGTCCTCAGATTTGCCTGAAACAGACAAAGCTGATGCATTGTTACAGGTAAAAGCTTTAGCAGAAGCAGGTACAAATCCCCAAGAATCCACCAAGCAAAAAACTGCAAAAAATGCAATCACCATGTTGAAAGGGATATTTTCTGGTTTACCTGCTGTTGCCACATTAGTTGAATCGACTAATAATTTATTGCCTGCGATCGCCAAACTATTCGGTTTAGGATAATATACATCCAGTTAAAAATCTCTCAGGAATGTAAAGCCATGCTGGAACTATTAAATATCAAAAGTGAAGTAGAAAGGTTGTCGAATATCCTGGACAAAGCTGAGGAATGTCTTTGACCTCAGAGAACTGAGTACAAGAGTTAAAGACCCAGATCAATTAATTGCCAAATCTACTTTTTGGGAAAATTCTCTTACTGCCTATCAGACACTTCAAGAGATTAAATCCCTCATCTCCAACAAGAAAAAATATCAGCAATGGCGCACCATTCTAGAAGATATCAAAGTTGCTCTGGAACTGTTGGAATTATCCGCTGATGAGCAATTGTTACAAGAGATGCAAAGCAACCTCACGCAACTCCAGCAAGAACTTAACACACTCGAAATACAACAGTTACTATCTAATCCCTGCGACCAAAATGGAGCATTCTTAACTATTACTGCTAGTTCTAATAGTGTGGATGCTCAAGATTGGGCAACTATCCTACTGCGGATGTATCACCGTTGGAGTGTCAAGCAAAATTACTTAGTATATGCAAGAGAAGATTCTGGTGCGGATTTAACCGGAATTAAGTATGTCGTGGAAATTATCGGGCGTTATGCTTATGGCTACCTCAAATCAGAACAAGGAACCCATGCAAAAATAATGCGGCTTTCTCATTTGAAGGGTGACGGTAAACGACATACTTGCTTTGCCAGTGTAGAAGTCAGCCCTATCTTGGATGAGTCTGTTGAGGTTGAAATTCCAGACAAGGATTTACAAATCACTTTGCCACGTTGTCAGAGGAATGTTAACCGCCCAGAAATATGGGTGCAGTTGTTTCATATTCCTACTGGGATTACTGTGTTTTGTAATCTGGAGCGCAGCCAGCTACACAACAAAGAGAAAGCATTAGCTATTCTTAAGAGTAGGCTGGTTGCGATCGCACTAACTCAAAATGTCCAACTTTCCAAAATTCAACCTCAACTGATAAAATCTTTATCTAACAAGCTTATCCGTGAATATGTATTACATCCTTACAAAAACGTGAAAGATCTGCGTACCAAAGTGGAAACAACTGCCATAGCAGAGGTCTTAGATGGTGAAATCGATTTGTTTATCAAAGCCTATCTGCAACAGTAAAATCAAAACACTGGAATAAGCAAAGACACTCTCGTCGTTTGCCCTCAGATATTGCCAAATAATGCAGTAATTTATGTAACTTATATAAGTAGTGTAGAAAAAATTTGCCAAACTCCAGCTAAAATCAAAAAGATACAGCAGTTGGCATTTTCATGAATCATACGTAGAGACCGTAGATGTAACGTCTCTACAGGGTTTCAGGTTTTATTTATGTACTTCATTTACCTGAAATCTGCTGTAAATAGAATCAAGAGCAATCTCCCAATCTAAAACGCTCTATCTTTCGTTTAGCAATCACTATGGAAGTCTTAGAACTAAAACGCGAAATCGAAACGTTGTCTGGTCGCCTGGGTAAAACCCAGCACTATCTTTGACGTACCTGCATTGACAGCCAAAATTCAAGACCTGGAACAAATATCAGCTCAGCCAGAATTTTGGAATGACCAAACCCAAGCTCAACAAACGCTACAAGAACTCAACGACCTAAAAGCCCACCTTCAGCAATATGATCAGTGGCAAGCCAGTCTAGAAGATACTAAAGCAGTAGTTGAGTTATTAGAGTTAGAAACCGACGAAGCACTCTTGCAAGAAGCGGAATCCACAATCACCAAGCTCAATCGTGACCTTGACCAGTGGGAGTTACAACAATTACTTTCCGGCCCCTATGATGCGGAAGGCGCTGTACTAACGATTAATGCCGGTGCTGGTGGTACAGATGCCCAGGATTGGGCATTTATGTTACTGCGGATGTACACTCGTTGGGCAGAAGCTCACGGCTATAAGGTAAGTCTAGCTGAAGAGTCTGAGGGTGATGAAGCCGGAATTAAATCAGCAACCCTAGAAATTACTGGTCGTTATGCTTATGGTTATTTGCGGTCTGAAACAGGCACACATCGCTTAGTGCGAATTTCACCCTTTAACGCTAATGGCAAACGACAAACCAGTTTCGCTGGGGTGGAAGTAATGCCGCAAATAGATAACTCTGTACAGTTGGACATTCCAGAGAAAGATTTGGAAATCACCACAACTCGCTCTGGCGGTAAAGGCGGACAGAACGTCAACAAAGTAGAAACAGCGGTAAGGGTTGTTCACCTCCCCACGGGGCTAGCCGTGCGCTGTACAGAAGAACGTTCTCAACTGCAAAACAAAGAGAAGGCCCTTGCTCGTCTCAAAGCCAAGCTGCTAGTCATTGCTAAAGAGCAACGTGCTCAAGAAATTGCTGAAATTCGTGGTGATATGGTGGAAGCCTCCTGGGGCAACCAAATCCGTAACTATGTGTTTCATCCTTACCAAATGGTGAAGGACTTGCGTACAAACACAGAAACTACCGCGATTACAGATGTGATGAATGGCGAACTTGATACATTCGTTCAAGCTTATCTACGGCAAGAAAACCAACTCGTAGAAAACACCCCTACATAATTTAAAGATTAGTTATGGGTACTAAGTATTTTTTTACTGTATACTTAGTACCTATTATTTATTTTTTTAGTATTGATATTGGTGCGATCGCAACTCTACTCCATACCAACTGTTACATTTATAAAAGAGTCTGCGATCAAATAATTATGACTAACTCCCCTTCAACAGAACCTCAACCCAGCTACGTAAAACTCGCCATGCGAAACATGGTGCGAAAGGGTAGCACATCCTTAAAACATTTTGCACTGACCGCCGTAGGACTTTTAGCTGTCCTCGTTGGTCTTGCTTATCTAACACGCTAACGATAAATGCTCACCTCAGCCTAGGAGACTACGTGCCCCTGAGAGTTGAACTATATGTAGAAAATTATGATTACGAGTCCCCAGTAGCATCTGGAAAGATTGGGGACACACATCCCCCAATCACTTCTGAAGCTTGGGAAAACTGGTTTGATATCTGGTTGGAAATACTTCATCCTCAGCTTCCAGCCGCGCCAAGTTACGAAATCGGTCTGCGCTTGACCGATGACTTGCAAATTCAGACCCTCAATGCTCAGTATCGACAACAAGATCAGCCAACAGATGTTTTAGCCTTTGCTGCTTTAGAGGTAGACTTTCCTCAAAGTGAAGAAATGCTTGCTTCTGTGCCTTTATGTTTAGGTGATATTATTGTGTCTGTGGATACAGCCCAACGTCAAGCCCAACAGCAAGAACACAGTTTGCCAACTGAACTAGCTTGGTTAGCTGCTCACGGCTTATTACATCTGTTGGGCTGGGATCATCCTGACGAAGAAAGTTTGAGGCGAATGTTAGAACAGCAGGTGATATTGTTACACGCAATAGGTATTTCTATTGACATAGAATAGCGGTGATTCGCGTGTCAGTAAGTGTTAATCTTGGGTAATAATTTTATAATATTTCTGGAGAAAATTCCCTAAAACTGCCTCAAAGTTTATCAAGCCATGATAAATGGCAAAGATTCCCACTGTAGCTCCTATTTTTTTGTATTTTTAAGCCTATGTCCCAAAAAGTTTCCCCACCACCAACGTCCAACACCTTACAAACACTGGTGACAAATGAACGGGAATTTTCCTGGCAGGTTGCCTCTAATTTATTAGTTAGTTTTAAGTATGCTTGGGCAGGAATCAGCTATAGTTTTCAAACTCAACGTAACTTTCGCATCCACGTAAGTGTTTGCGCTTTAGCGATCGCTTTAAGCGTTTTTTTACATCTGCAAGCCGTGGAAATAGCTGTTATTGGTATAACTAGTGGTTTAGTTTTAGCATTAGAGTTACTCAATACAGCGATCGAGTCTCTTGTAGACTTGACTGTTAAGCAGACTTACCATGATTTAGCAAAAGTTGCTAAAGACTGTGCTGCTGGTGCTGTACTGGTTTCTTCTTTAGTCGCAGTGCTGGTAGCTGCTACACTCTTGCTCCCTCCTCTAGTATCCTTAATTATGTCGGCTTTCTAGATGTAGTTTGTGATCCTGCTCAGTCCGATTCCATTTAAAATTTAGATGCTATAAAAGCGTCTGAAGGGAGATAGTCCGTCCGCACAGCTTTGCTTTTGTGGAAATGGAATTGAAGTTGAGGAAGCAGCTTTTTGTACTCTGGTTAACTGAATTCCGTACCACTATTTAGCCATCAATTAAGTCAATTTAGTAGGAAAGATAATGACCCAAGTAATCGTAGGTGAAAATGAACACATTGAGTCAGCCTTACGTCGGTTTAAGCGAGAAGTTTCCAAAGCAGGAATTTTCCCAGACATGAGAAAGCATCGTCACTTTGAAACGCCACTGGAAAAACGCAAACGCAAAGAAATTGCTAAGCACAGGCAGAGTAAAAGAAGTTTCCGCAATTAACAACTGACATACAGTGGTTAGCATTTTCATGAATCATACGTAGAGACCGTAGATGTAACGTCTCTACAGGGTTTCGGGTTTTATTTATGTACTTCATTTACCTGAAATCTGCTGTAGGTATAAAAAAGAGGGTAAAGGTTAAAGGAAAAAGGGATGAACTCTTCACTCACAAGGGGCGAAGTTTTTACCTTTTCCTGTTCTCCCTGCCCCTTCTTGATAAATTAATGCCCTCATCGTATTTATGAGGGCTTTACTTATGGAAAACTCCATTCCCTTGTGGATGGAGTTTTTGGGCATAGATAAAGATTGACATCCTCCCGCCTCTAATCAGCCTTTCCCTGATATAGCGGGGAATTCCAAAGATCGCTCTTTAGATTTCTTCTTTCCACGAGTTGACTTGCTTGAAGGAGTTTCCTCTCCCAAGTATTGGTAAGTCTCTCCAGAGGGCCAAGTTTGACAAGCGCGGAAGTTTCTACACGATTGCTACCAAAACGACATAAACGTTATTTTGATTAGAGTTGCAAAATTAAAATAGTTGCAACCAGTCAGAGAAATGCTCATATGATTTATTACTCTTAACGTAAGGATTACAGTTAATGCAAGTTCTAAAAAGAGCCATCAAACCAGAAATCTATATATCGTTCCTCTATATCTACAAAACTACTTGGGGAACTGCTGGTGATATCTGTTTAGTTCGTGAATCTGTAGCTAATTCAAGTCCATCGACGAAGTTTGTTGGTCACAAACTCCAACTAGCCCTACCAAAAGGGATGGAGCGCGATCGCATAGCGGGCTTGCCGGTGATCAAAGTTGCAGGTAATGTAGGCGACGGACATCCTAAAGAACACCCGCTGGAATGGGAAGCTTATGAAGGTGTAGATCAAGAAATAGCGATCGCGGCTCTGAAACCTTGGGGCTTCAAGTTAATTGAGTCCACGTAATCCCAATCAAACCAGGAGCTATTAGTTTTGATTATAGTCATTGACAATTACGACAGTTTTACATACAACTTAGTGCAATATCTGGGAGAATTAGCGGCAGAGTTCCCAGTAGCAGATGATATTAAAGTTTTTCGTAACGACAAGATATCCATAGATGAGATTCGGGCATTAAAGCCAGACGTCGTAGTTATTTCCCCTGGGCCTGGTCGCCCAGACGATGCTGGAATTTCCCTAAAATTGATTGAACAACTAGGGCCTAAATTGCCAATTTTGGGTGTCTGTTTAGGACATCAAAGTATTGGTCAAGTGTTCGGTGGTAAAATAGTTTCTGCTCCAGAGTTAATGCATGGCAAAACTTCTCAGGTGTCTCACACTGGGGTGGGAGTTTTCCGGGGATTGGAAAATCCCATGACCGCCACCAGATATCATAGTCTGGTGATTGAGCGCGAGACTTGCCCTGATGTGTTGGAAATCACCGCTTGGGTTGAAGATGGCACTATTATGGGAGTGCAACACCGGAACTATCCTCACATTCAAGGTGTCCAGTTTCACCCAGAGAGTGTCCTGACATCTTCGGGAAAGCAGTTATTGCGAAACTTTCTGGAACAGTTACAGTCGAGAGAGTAATTAATGAAACGACGAAAGTTGATGGGCTATGCTGGGGCGGGGTTGGTCACAGCTTTCATTACTACCTTGAGTTCTGAATCTCAAGCTAACGCACAATCTAGCGGTTTATCAGTTCAGTGGTTGGGTCATACTTGCTTTCTATTTACTGGTGGCGGGGCGAAAATTCTCGTCAATCCATTTCGGGCGATCGGCTGTACTGCTAAGTACCGTCCACCAAAAGTTGCAGCAGATTTGGTACTAATTAGTAGTCAATTACTGGATGAAGGTGCGGTAGATGGACTACCGGGAAATCCTAAGCTCATCTACGAACCAGGAGTTTACGAGTTCCAAGGCATCAAGTTCCAGGGAATTGCCATAGACCACGATCGCAAAGGTGGCAAGCAGTTTGGTTCAAACACCTCCTGGAGTTGGAAACAAGGAGGAATTAATATCCTGCACTTAGGGGGAGCTGCTGCGCCCATTTCCATTGAGCAAAAAATCCTTATGGGGCGTCCCGATGTGGCATTCATTCCTGTAGGAGGTAGTGCAAAAGCCTACAATGCCCAGGAAGCAAAGCAGGCGGTTCAGGTATTAAATCCTAAGTTGGTTGTTCCCACCCACTACCGGACACAAGCGGCTGACCCTGCTACATGCGATATTTCGCCACTAGATGATTTTCTCGCCTTAATGCAAGGCATGACAGTGCGTCGTAGCAATGGCGATACTGTTTCTCTTAGCCCTGGCAAATTACCGGAAAATGGGGAGATTCAGGTTTTGAGTTACAAGTTTTAAACAAAATACTAAGCAGGCTGACATTGTAAGCACTATGAATCTACTTTGTAGCCTGAGAAAAGGTTAAAGGGTAAATTTCATCTGGGGCATTGGGCATTTGTAACTTCTTCTCAATGCCCAAAAACTCCATCCCACAATTGGGGTGGAGTTTTTCATCCAGCAATATTTTAAGCAGTGTACCACTCTGGGCCAAGCTTATCTGCATCGCTTACAGCAGTCTCAGTTGCTCTAGTTCCATCCATAGTCCAAATGGTGTCCGCACCTGCTGTCTGATCACGCCAGTAAACGTCAGTCTTGCCATCAGCGTTGAAATCGCCAAGCGATGGTGTCAAAGATGCGCCATTACTTGGTAAAAAAGCTTGACTACTAACTGTTGTACCATCCATCAACCAAGCTGTGTTCTCACCGGTTGCCTGATTGTGCCATAAAATGTCGGTCTTGCCATCACCGTTGAAATCGCCAATGTTGGATTTCCAGTTTGAGTCAAGTGTTCCCACAGCACCCTCAGTTACGATAATGCCATTCACTTGCCAAATCTTGTTCTCACCGGTTGTTTCATTGCGCCACAGCAAATCAGTGCTCAAATCGCCGTTGAAATCGCCACGGGTAAAAGTCCAGCCGACATCTTGTGATTGCAGAGCAAAATTACTTGCTTGTGCGCCATCCATAAACCAAACGTTGTTTTCACCTGTTGTCTCATTGCGCCAGAAGATGTCACTCTTCCCATTACCGTCGAAATCAACCACGGTAGGAGTCAAGCCTGTAGTTGTAGTCTCTAGAACAGTCGCGCTGAGAACTGTTGTGCCATCCATCTGCCAAAGAGCATTTTCGCCGGTTGTGCCATTATGCCAGAAGATATCGGTTTTGCGATCGCCGTTGAAATCGCCAATGTTAGGAGTCCAAGCTGGATCAACTCTATCCAAAGCAACCGCACTCGCAACGTTGACTCCATCCATTAGTGCAAGGTTATTCTCACCCGTTGTTTTATTACGGAGTAAGAAGTCGGTCTTGCCATCACCGTTAAAATCAGCAGTTTTGTAAGTCCAGGCAGATATGTCAAACTGTCCCAAAGAACCTTGTTGGAGAACTTGTGTGCCATCCATTAGCCGAACCACAATCTCACCTGTTTGAGAATTGACCCAAAGTTTGTCTGTTTTCCCATCACCGTTGAAATCAGGAAGAATCGCCGCATTAGTTAAGTAAGGATTGGGATTGGGATTCGCAGCGGCTACTATAGGCTGAGTCAAAGATTGATTTTGGAATGTTTGTGAGGAACTCTTACTCCCAAAAGTATAATCAGAATTTAAATTCTCAACAGAAGATGTCAAGACTTGTGACTTGGCGAAAGAGTCTTTTGCCCATTGAGATGTATTCAAAGACAAGTTTGACGAAGTTTTACTTTCAAACATGATGGGTTCTTATGGGTAGTTGTCATATTTTTTTAACTTTTTTTGGGAATATCTTTCTGTTATCAAATAACATTTACTAGAGCTTAAATATTTCTTTATAACTCTTTTTTTTTAATGAATGTCAATTTTTAAAGACAAAAGCTTATTTGTTATAAATTATTCTTTATAAATTTTCAAGTGAGATATAAACAATTAGGAAATATTCTTTTGTATTCTATGTATGTCAGGATTTATAGATAAAATTTGCTATTTCTATCTAGTAATATAAAAGCCTATGAATTGTCAAAAAGCTAATTTTTATCTTTCTTCTCTGCGTGAACATTAAAATTTTTATTTTTAAATATTTGTGCAAGGAGTCTAATATCTTGAAGTGTTGAATTCAAAACCTATGTGTATTTTAAAATGTTAATCACTCACATAAAATATCTACACTTGTAGCGATTTTCAAATAGATATGATTTTTACCTCACTCACGCAGAGACGCAAAGCCGCAGAGAAAATATCTGTGTAAACTTAATGGCGAATTCTATTCGCACGCCAGTTGCTTCAAGGCGGGTTTAGCTTATATAAATGCAATTTCTGTTCAGACAAAAATAAAGAGGTAAATCGTCTTTAAACGTTTTACCTCTCTCAACAATAAATAATTACAAATAGTAATTACACTTTAGTGCGATCGGTTAAAATCTCATAACCGATATCTGTCACTAAGACTGTATGTTCAAACTGTGCCGATAGAGCATTATCTACTGTTACTGCTGTCCATCGGTCAGATAATGTTCGTGTATGTCTAGAACCAGCATTCACAATTGGCTCAATTGCTAGTGTCATCCCTGCACGGAGTTTAACATTGGGCATCTCACGAGTTCGGAAGTTGAATACTGAGGGTTCTTCGTGCAAGTTACGACCAACACCATGTCCGGTGAATTCTTCCACTACACTAAAGCCATTGGCTTTTACATGGTCTTCAATTGCCCCAGCCAAGTCAAGCAAGTATACACCGGCTTTGACTTGTTCAATACCTTTATAAAGAGCTTCTTCAGCTACACGAATCAGTTTAGCTGCTTCAGGGGTAACTTCGCCTACAGCAATTGTAATACAAGAATCCCCATGAAAGCCTTGGTAATAAGCGCCTGTATCTACTTTTAATACGTCCCCAGTCCGAATAACTTTCTTGGCACTGGGAATACCATGTACAACTTCATTGTTAATACTAGAGCAGATAGAACCTGTAAAACCGTGATATCCTTTAAAGCTTGGTGTTGCATCCATCTCACGAATGCGTTTTTCTGCATAAGCATCTAAGTCAGCCGTAGTCATTCCTGGCTTTACTAGCTCAGAAATTTCTTTGAGTACTGTAGCTACTATTTTTGCTGATTGCCGCATAATTTCAATTTCACGCGGCGATTTAATTTCAATTCCTCGGCGTTGTTTTTTTGGAGGAGTAGACTGAGTTGCTTGAGAAAGTAAGTTACTGAAAATGTTCATGGGGAATTAATAATTACTGGCGTCTTGCGGCTTAAGAGTGAATGTTTTTTCTAGATTAGTTGAGAAATAATATCTATATTTAAGTTAACTTATTTTTCGTTACACACTCTGCCTCACAGTTCCAGTCCATTGAATTAACACATCTGACATACTATCAGCATTCATCAAATAATTCTTAATTGCTGATGGCAATCTCTCCAGTCATACCTGCTTCTGTATGTCCTGCAATTGGACAACGTAAGCCATATTTACCTGGTTTCAGGGGCACAAACACCCATTCTGCTTCAGCACCCGGCTTTAGTTCTAGTTCGTGAATGGCTCCTTTAATTTCTACTTTGCCTGCTTCAACTTTCTGTGTCCAGATGCCATCGGCAAAATCTTTAGCAGTAAAATAGTGCTTCTGTTGGCTGGGATTAGTGAGCCGTAGTTGATAGCGTTTACCAGCCACTAACTCTAAGTGATTTGGCTCGAACTTGAGTTCATTAGCCGAAGTACCTAAGCTAACTGTAATTTTTGTAGCTGGTTGCTTCAGTAAATTGTTAGACAAATTCGCGGCTACTGCTGGAGCAGCACTAGTAAAATTCCAGCATAAAAGCAACGTTAACATCACGTATAACCGCAGTGTTGCTTGTAGCCGAAGAGAAGTGAAATAGGTGAGAATTTTAATTAAAACTTGGTATAAATGCTTGTAAATTGCCGTAAATAACTCGATCATTTCCGTTGCTAGTCTTATTAAAGTTAATGGTGGCAATGAGGAATTGTACTAATTCGTAATTTGTAGTAAGCTACGCTCTAAGCGTAGCTATGCCATTGGCGCAGCCTCTCGTAGAGAAGGCTTTACGTAATTAAAAAAAGCAGATTTAATCTAGGTAACATTCTTTGAATCTGTAGCCTGATTTTGGAGAATTGGTATTTGGTATTGTAAATTGCAGGGAAGTATATTACTTAATTATCTATTAACTTGCTCCCACTTCTATTTAATTCTTTGTTCTGCCAATACCGCTGGCCCAGCTGTGACGACCACAATTTTACCTGGGTGGAGTAACTCACGAGCTGCTTGATTGACTTGGGCAAGGGTAACTTGCTGAATTTTTTGAGTAAAGGAGCGTAATTCTACTGTATCGAGTCCATACACCTCATTCATCAGAATTCTATCTGTTAATTCTTCTGGGTTTGCCAGAGAAACGTTGTAGTTGCTGATTAGGGTGTGTTTTGCTGTCTCAACTTCTGGTGCGGTGACGCCTTGTTGATGGATTTGCTGTAGCAATTGGTGCGTGCTAGCGATCGCTTTACCTGTATCTTCTGGGCTAGTTTGCATCTCAATCAAGAATGTCCCGACTTTCTTCCCGGCTTGGAAGTAGCTATAAATTCCATAGCTCAAACCTTGGCGATCGCGTACTTCTGCCCCCAGTCTACTTGATAGGGTGTCTCCGCCCAAAATCTGATTTAACACTAAGGCTGCATGAAATCGGGGATCTTGACGGTTAATACCTGTGTAACCCATATAAGTGATAGCTTGAGCTTTACCCGGTAAAACTGGGTTGACACGCACTATTTTTTCTGGCAGTGAGACTGTGGGATATTGTAACTTTGGTGGTTGCCCGATCACTTGCCAGTCACTAAACTTAGCTTTCAGGAGCGATCGCACTTTGTCTAGATCAAAATCTCCAACCAGCGCTATCACTAACGTGTCTGGACGATAATGTTTTGCCTTGAAATCAATTACATCCTTACGGCTAATCTGCTCTAAACTCTCCTGTGTAGGAAAGGTGTGTAATGGATGTTTTTTCGGATAAATTGATTGAACAAACGTTCTTTTTGCTACTTCCGATGGGTCATCTAACTCCAGTTGAAGAGTAGTTAAAGTTTGTTGGCGATTCAGTTCCAACTCTTTTACTGGAAATGTACTATTTATAACTACATCTGCTAAAGTTTCTAGGAGTATAGGTAAGTCTTGTGCTAGACTATCACCCTCGATACGCACGCCTTCGCGGTATGCTTCAAAATCCAAACTTGCCCCCCGTTCTTCTAAGGCTTTAGCAAGAGCTAAGACATCTTTGGTTTTAGTACCATTCATCAAGTTGTCTGCCACAACAGCAGCCAGTCCAGCTTTATCGGCTGGGTCAAATTCCATCCCCGCCTCGATGTGTCCGCTCAAGGTAACGGTGGGAGTACTCTTATCAGGTAATAGCAATATCCGCAGACCGTTGGCAAATGTGAATTGCTGCGGTAGTACTCGCGTGATCGTATCTGTTGCTGAATCTACAGGCGGTAAGTACTTCACCACTTCCGATGAAAGCTCAGGTGTACTCAAAGAAAAATTTTCTGTAGTTTGTGCTGAGTGTGGCTTATCACTAATCTCTTTGAACTGCTTTTGAGTTGGTTCAAAAAAGCCAACTGTACGCGCTTCTTTTTTCAGGTATTTTTTGATCACAGCCACAACATCTGCTTCTGTTACCTGGCTGACGGCTGCTAAGTAGCGATCTGTGTAGCGATAATCATCAGCAGTTGTCTCGTCGTTACCAAGTTGCATTGCTTGACTGGTGATATCGCGGTTACTTAAAATTACGTCTGCTGTTAATTGAGTCTTGGCTCGCTTTACTTCCTCTAGTTTAATCCCTTTTTCTACCACATTGGCGATTGCCCGACTCAGCACTGAATCAATTTTTTTCAATTTTTGACTAGGTGCAGCTGTAACCAACAACTCGTACCAGCCAGATTCGCGCAAACTGGTAACACCTGCTGTTACTTCATTAGCTAAACCCGATTCTACCAATACTTGATAAAGGCGAGAATTTCGCCCTTCTGTCAAAATGTAATCCATCACATCCAACGCTGGCACATCCGGTTGATTCACGTCCGGTAATGGATACACCACTTGCAACAGTTGCCCTGCTCCCGGTTCTCTTAGAACTATGGGAACAGAGGGGACTTTTGACCCTTGACTTTTGAACGCCAGTCGCCTCAAGTCAAGCCACTGCCTTGCGGGGGTTCCCCCCGTTGTGGCAAGTGGCGCGGGAAACCCTTTCGGCAGTTCCTCCTGGGGAAAACCCCCTTCTCTGCGAGAGGCTCCGCCAACGCGCAGCGTCTCGTAGAGAAGACCGGACTGCCTCACCACGGCGCTGGCTCCCCTTAACTCTTGACTTTTTGGTAATTTCCCAAATACGTCTTTAACTATTTCAAGGACATTTGCAGTTTTAAAATCTCCAACAATCACTAATACAGCATTATCAGGACTGTAGTAATTTTGATAGTACTTGCGTACCTGCTCTACCTGAAACTTATCGACATCAGCTTTAGTACCACCCACTGGCAACCCATAAGCGTGATTGGGAAATGCCGCTTGCATCACAGCGCGGTTGAGGCGGTATTCCGGGCTATTTTCGTAACCTTGTAGCTCAGAAATTACTACCCGCTTCTCATTGGCTAGTTGCTCTGCATTAATCAGAGAATTTTGCATTCTATCTGCTTCCAGCACCAAGAGCGCTGTGAGTTTATCCCGTTCTACAGTGCCGTAATACGCAGTTTGATCATAGCTGGTGAAAGCATTTGAATCGCTGCCTAAAGCACTAAACAAACGTCCAAATTGGATTGGACGATTTTTTGTGCCTTTAAACATCATGTGTTCCAACTGGTGAGCAATGCCATTTACTCCCGGTTCTTCGTTACGCGAACCAACTTTGTACCACACTTGCACTGTCACCACTGGCGCAGTATGCACTTCTTTTGTCAGGACAGTCAGACCATTCTCCAGCACTATTTTGCGGACGTTCTCTGTCACTGTTAGGGGCATAGTTGTTTTTGCTACCAAGGTTGAATAATGATTTTTATTGTTATATGTTTCTACGTATTGGCTCTCAGCAGGCTTGTCGCTAAGTAGAAATACTGCTATTAGCCAAATGATAAGTATTAATAGCGGAAAACGATATCGATACCAAATGGAAGATACAGACATGTATGTGGCAGATATAGCATGTCAATTATTTTACATATGTCTTGAATAGGATGACTATATTCTAATTTTTGGGGAAAATATATCACTTCGGCAACACTACAGAGGTCAAGTATTTTAGCAGCAACAATAATCAATAAAAAGGCTAAATTATGAGAGTTTTTCTAAGATTCGGATGAATTCTAGAGGTAAGCCATCAGTATCGGCAATGAAAGCAACTTCGTAAATGCGATCGCCTATCTGTTGTTGTGTCGGTTCCAAAAGTACCTTTAGCGGTAGTAGTTCTGGTTGATTTTCTGCCGCTAGTAGTACACGTTTTTGTAAACTTGTCAACCAACTGGGTAAATCTGGTGTAATTTCAGTTAAATCAAATGAAAGATGATAGTACCCTACATAATGTTCGTCAGCGAATGCATCTGGGGCTGGTTTTGGTTGGGGAATTTGAATTAGTTCAATTCTGCCTCCTAATCCTTCCATCCAACAAGCTAGGGTGTAGCCTGTAGTGAAGCGTTCTGAAACTGTAAACCCTAACTGTTCGTAGAAAGCGATCGCCCGATGAATATTCGCTGTACGAATCGAAGCATGGTGCATAATTTTGTCCTTTCTTACAAAGTTCTGAGCGGAGGAAACCTCCGCACCCTGCGGGAAGCAAGCTACAGACTTTGCACTTTCTTCTTAGTCATTAGTCATTCGTCAAAAGACCAATGACTAATGACAATTACTCAAACAATCTGAAATAAGGATAACGTACAGGGACTCCAGGCTCTTTTTCCAAGTCAAAATTAATCACTTCCCAACAGGGATCTTCTGGGGAATCGGGGCTAAACTCCACAGGTAAGCCGTATAGTCGTGCAGCTGTGATTTCCGGCTGTCCAGAACGCCAAGGTGTGCTGCGTTCTAAATAACCACTCATCAATTCCTGATAGCGTCGAGCAATGATCACTCGTGTTGCTCGGTAGCCTTGGGTATAAAGCTTGTCTAATGCTTCGTGAATTTCAAACCTAATACCATCAGGATGGGTATGCTGCCTATACCATTCATTATTCCATCTTCGCCAATGACGCCCAGACTGTAGATGGATTAATTCTCCGTTTTTAGGATTAGCTTCAAAAGCGCCATGACGCGGACATAAGTACGTATCTGTTAGTGTCAGCGCCGGAATAGTCTGGCGACAATGGGGACACTGTATTTCAGGGCCAAACATTGGGTACTGCAAGCCTGGATTCATCATGAAGTGCGTACAAACATAGTTTTGTCTTCACCAGCACCAGTGGGTTGGATTTTACACTTCGGCTGCGTCACTTTGGGTTACTTGCTCACTGCTGCATGAACACGGAGTTACAGCAGGAACATTTTTCACTAGTGTTTGCCTCAGCATAGAGGCTTGACGCTGTGATATTCTGGTTGTGCAACCAGCCTCAATGGTTGGAGTTTCTCCAGTGTTCCTGGGTACCATATTCATATTCTATCGTGTCTACCGCTTCTTACTGGCCATCTGTTGATTTTTCTCAAGCTGCCTTCGTCGCAGCTAACGCTGTCGTAGTCGGCTCGGTAAAAATAGCAGCAGGGGTGAGCATCTGGTATGGAGCAGTAGTTAGGGGAGATGTAGAACGTATTGACATTGGTGAATGCACAAACATACAGGATGGAGCAATTCTACATGGTGATCCTGGTTTTCCAACAATTTTAGAAGATCATGTTACCGTAGGGCATCGCGCTGTGGTGCATTCCGCCTACATTGAACGTGGAACTTTGATTGGCATTGGCGCGGTAATTTTAGATGGGGTACGAGTGGGTACTGGTAGCATTATAGGTGCTGGTGCTGTGGTTACAAAGAATATACCGCCTATGTCTCTTGTAGTTGGCGTTCCTGGCAAAGTGCAGCGTCAAGTAACAGCAGTTGAAGCCGCAGAATTAATCGAACACGCTCAACGTTACCAAAAGTTAGCCTTGGTTCATGCCGGTCAGGGGACTGATCTCGGCTTTAGCAAGTCTTAGGGATTGGGGATTGACGACTCTTAAGAGGGAGAAAGGTTAAAGGTAAGGGGATGATCTTTTTCTTTGCCTTCTGCTTTGTTCAATGCCCAACGCCCAATAATTTAAACATTCTTTACACATTGATTTGGAAAAATTGCCCACTTCAGCTAAAAATAAAAATGAGAAGAGTTGACAAAAGTTTAATTTCTACTTAGCAGAGGGGTTCTAGACATGGATATTGATTTCCGTATAGCGATCGTTTTAGCACCAATCGCCATTGCTGCTGGCTGGGCAGTGTTTAATATTGGCGCTGCGGCTTTAAGACAAATTCAAGGCTTTTTGGATAGAGAAGCTTAGACTCGATTCAATATCATCACTTTTCAACCGACTGTTTCTCTTTACTGAGACAGTCGGTTTTATTCATCGAATAAGAGTCAAGGGTCAAGAGGCAGAGGGGATGACTTACTGCAACTTTCCCTTGCTCCCCCACTCCCCAATCCCCAGTTCCCAATCGTGGATATCGATTCTGTAATACAACCCTTTCAACGCTTTGGTGTCCATCTAGGACTCGATCGCATTGTTAAATTGTTAGCAAAGCTCGGCAATCCCCATCACCAAATCCCAGTAATTCATGTTGCTGGCACTAACGGCAAAGGTTCGGTCTGTGCTTATCTTTCTTCTGTACTCACTGAGGCTGGTTATCGTACAGGCCGCTACACTTCTCCCCATTTAGTCGATTGGACGGAACGCATTTGTCTCAACGAACAGCCAATTCCCTCTGAAGAATTGAGCCAATTATTAGAAAAAGTCCAAGCGGCTATTCGTGCTGGGGATGAGTCCGCAACTCAATTTGAGGTAATTACGGCGGCGGCTTGGTTGTATTTTGCTCAGCAACAAGTTGATATAGCAGTGGTAGAAGTGGGACTAGGAGGTCGTTTAGATGCTACTAATGTCTGTTTGCAGCCTTTAGTTACCGTCATAACTTCCATCAGCCGCGAACACTGGCAGCAACTTGGTTCTACTATCGCTGAAATTGCCAGAGAAAAAGCTGGTATTCTCAAACCTGGATGTCCCGTTGTAATTGGACTATTGCCACCGGATGCCGAAAAAGTTGTGCGATCGCGTGCTTTAGAATTACAATGCCCAATTTTTACGCCTCAGCCTTCGCGCCAGATAGCCCCAGGATGGGCAGAGTATGAGAGGGGGAGCAGGGGAGCAGAGGGGCAGGGGAGCGGAGGGGCAGGGGAGCAGGGGGAGACAATAGAACTAGCGCATCACTTGATTAAATATCCTTTGCCATTAGCGGGACAAATTCAGTTAAATAATTCGGCTTTGGCTTTAGCTACTTTAGAGATTCTTCAACAACAGGGTTGGCAGATTTCGGAAGAAGCGATCGCTCAAGGTATGGCAAAAACTCAATGGCCAGGGCGAATGCAATGGACTACCTGGAAAAACCATAAATTATTACTTGATGGCGCTCACAATCCAGCCGCAGCCCAAGTCCTCCGTGAGTATATCGATAGCTTAAACACAGTTAACAACAAGCCCATACATTGGGTTATGGGAATGTTCTCTGATAAGGATCACGCTGATATTTTTACCGCATTATTGCGACCAGGCGATCGCCTTTACTTAGTACCAATAACAGTAGAATCTTGGCCAGGAAGAACCTCCGCTAACCTACAAAACTTAGCCAGCCTAGCTCACAACCTCTGTCCAAATTTGAGCGATCGCCAAATACATCCAGATTTATTCACAGCACTAAATTCAGCAACCTCAACCGCTACCACAAACGATTTAATCGTCCTATGTGGTTCGCTTTATCTAGTAGGAGAATTTTTAGCAACCACAAGCATAACTCATAATTATGAATTATGAATTATGAATTATGAATTATGAATTATCTTTGATTCCACTGTTGCGCCGCATCTTCTACAGCTTTATCTACCGTTTTCTCACCTAGCATTGCTGCTTGTAAGTTCTCGTAAACTGCCTTTTGCAGTTTTTTGGAATCCTTCAAAGTAGGAGTTAATATTTCTGCCTGTTGCAGTTGTTGAGCAGTGATCACTCTGGCTTTTTCTACTGTGGAAGCAGTAGCCGGGACATCTTTAAAGTAGCTGTCAGATAGGGCTTTGACTGTAGAAGGAAGGACATTTGCAGCTTTGGCAAAGGCTAACTGATTTTCGTCATTGGTAACAAATAGAGCAAATTTCACAGCGGCGTCAGGGTTTTTAGTTTCGCGGGGAATAACTATGTTCATTACAGCTACATTTTTCTTCCCTGTATCACCGGTAAGTTGAGGTGCGATCGCTGAAGCTTGAGCAATTTTCGGGGCATTATTAGCGATCGTTTTGAGAAACTCTGGCCCCGAAGCTAGAAACGCCGTCTCTCCAGCTTGGTATAAATCGATCGCATGGCGATGTCCTTGCGTTAATACCTCTTTCGGAAGCAACCCTTTTTTATACAAGTCCACCCAATACTGAAATGCTGCTTTACCTTGAGGAGAGTTAAATGCTGCTTTACCGTCAGTATCAATTAAAGTGACTCCCATCTGCACAAAGGATTCCAGCACTTCACCGGAATCTTGCGGAACGAAAGTCACAAAAAAGGCATATTTGCCAGTCTTATCTTTAATTTGTTGTGCCGCTTGTGCTAGTTCTGCGTAGGTTGTGGGTGTTTTATTGATACCTGCCTGTTTTAATAAATCAGTGTTATAAATGGTTAGCCTTGTGGTGAGATACCAGGGAAGCCCGAAACTCTTACCATTAAGTGTGCTTGCTTTCCAAATATTCGGCAGATAGGAGGAACGGACTTCATTTGGGACTTTTGTATTCAAATCCAACCAGGCATTTCGACCAGCGAGTTGGGAAGCAAAACCTGGATTGAGGTTAACAACGTCAGGTGGCGTTTTTGCTGAGACAGCTGTTAAAATTTTGTTCTCCATCGCCGCCCAGGGTACATCTACCCAGTTAACCTTTATACCTGAGTTTTTCGATTCAAAATTTGTAATCAGGCTTTGGAAGTAATTGGTGAATTGCGGTTGGAGTTGCATCGTCCAAAACTCAACAGTTGTTGCTCCTGAAGCAGCCTGTTTTGTGCTTGTGCCAACATTACCTGTGCTGCAACTTACAATCCAACTGGTAAATAAACCAAGTAGTGCCCAAGCAGCAAGTTGTTTGAATTTTCGCAATTGAATCATCTTACCAGTATTTTTACGCTTGTTCGGGGTGAAAATCTTATGCAAAATTGTCGAGATTATAAGCTAAATCGATTACCAGTAGAGACGTGATACATCGCATCTCTACATTAAATTTTCAATTTACCAGTCTAGCAGGCACAACTGTGGTTAAAAGCTTCAATAGTCTGTTTGGCAAATCTAATAAAGGGGTTGGCATTGAACTTGCCCCAGAACGGGTAAATATAGTTCAGCTACGCAAACAACGTCAAGGCTTAAAAATAGAAGCCTTTACATCAGTAGCAGTTCCAGAAGGCGTAGTTACCGATGGTCAAATTACTGACCCTCCAGCGATGGCGCAGTTAATTCAACAGGCGCTAGCTGAGAGTAAAATCAAAGCCTCTCGCGTAGCTACTGCTGTACCAGGGCGTGATTCTATTGTCCGTCTGATACCCGTACCGGCAGAGTTAGATGATAAAGAACTGCGAGAAATGGTGCTAAACCATGAAGCAGGTTTGTATTTACCCTATCCTCGTGAAGAGGCTGATGTAGATTACCAGAAACTTGGGTACAAAATGGATGAGGATGGCATAGAGAAGGTAGAGGTACTTCTAGTTGCCACCCGCAAGGATGTGACTGATACCTATATAAGTACATTCGAGCAGGCAGGATTGCAAATTGATGTTTTAGAAATTAACAGTTTTGCTCTGCTTCGGACTATTCGCGATCAATTGCGGCAATTTGGGCCGCAAGAAGCAGCGGTACTAGTTGATATAGAGTTCGATAGTACAGAAATTGCCATCATTGTTAACGGAGTGCCGCAATTTTCGCGCACTGTGCCTATTGGCACTTATCAACTGCAAACTGCTCTAGCGAGGGCTATGAGCTTACCTACATCACGAGATATGGAAATGTTGCAGGGAATGACCATTCCCTCAACTCCCGTAGATGGCGGCAAAACTGGGGTCACTGGAATCGATCCTGGGATGGCGGCCATTGTCAGAGTATTGGCAGAACTAACAGATGAACTACGCCGTTCCATCGATTTTTACCTCAATCAGAGTGAAAATTTGGAAGTAGCGCAGATTCTCCTAGCTGGGCCAGGAGGCGGACTTTTACAGCTAGATGAGTTCTTTACGCAAAGATTGAGCTTGCCAACTACCCAAATAGATCCCATTGGTTCTTTGTCCTTAGAAGTTGACAACGATAAATATCCCCAAGTGCAACGCTCTGGTTTAGCGATCGTACTCGGTTTAGGAATGCGGGAGGTGTGATAAAAATTTTGGATTGTCTATTTTGACAATCACACTGTTTGAGAATTCTCAAACCATAGTATTTATCTTAGTTGGTGTGAGAACATGTACAGTCTTGATGTTAACTTTCTTAAAGACCGCCCAGCTTATCAGAAAAAGCCCGACAAGAAGCAAGGATTAGCACTTCCCACAGGGAATTTAACACCCGCTTATGTGGGAGTCGGTCTAGGTGTGTGTCTTCCACTTCTGGTGGCAGGTGGTTGGTGGTTTTTGCAAGCGAAAATTACCGAATTAGAGGGGACAATAGCACAACTAGATCAGGAAAACAAGAGATTAGATACAGAAATAGGGAATATTAACAAAATCAAAGCAGAGACAACCGCAGTTAAAGGGGAAACGCAAGCTTTGGTTACTGTGTTTGACCAAATTCGTCCTTGGTCAGCCATGTTACAAGATTTGCGCGATCGCATACCAGCATCAGTGCAAATTGAGAACGTCAAGCAAATCTCACCCACTCCGGCAGCACAAGGGCAGCCACCAAACAATCCCGCTGGAGGCTTAGAAATCACTGGCTTGGCTCGCTCCTATAACGATGTCAACGATTTCTTATTAACTCTGCAACAGTCTCAGTTCTTAAAGTCCTCAGAAAGCAAAATTATCACAGCAACTTTAGTAGATGCGCCATTATCACCAAATGCTGTGAGATCTCCTACTGCCATACCAATTAAGCCACCCCAAATAGTTAAATACACCATTCAATCAAGTATGAATGATATCCCAGCTTCGGAGTTAATCCGGGAGTTGGAGCAAAAAGGCACAGTAGGACTAGTGGCTCGAATTCGCAGTATGCAACAAACAGGAGTCATTTCAAAATGACAGTAAGTGATGATTTAAATTTTGCAGAACAAGGCGGTGAATTTGACTCAGCAACGCCAGCCTACCCTGTCGTCTTTGGCATTAGCTTCACACCCAAAATCATAGGCATTTTGGCAGGAGTTTTTGGTTTAGCGGCAGCAGCTTATATATTATTCAACCTGGTGATGCCAGCTTGGGAAAACTATCAGCAGCAGCAAGCAAAAAGCGCCGAACTGCAAGGGCAAATTCAGCAAAAGATAGCCAGCCTCAAACAAATTGACAAAGTAAAAGACGAGCTAGCACAAGCAAAGCAGCAAAAAATCCAGGTTTTAAGTTTATTTGCTAACGAGAAAACCTTAGATACATTACTGCTAGATATGAATCGCTTGGTTGAGTCTGGCAATGCTCAAAAAGCTTCTTTCAATATAGAGAGAGCCAAACTGAAAAAGTATGTGCCAGCTTCACAGAAACCAGAACCGATTACCGATGGAACTCTGGGAACACAAGTCGATGGCAAGCTAAAACGTAGCAGTGTCAATATTGAAATTTCTGGAACTTATGAACAAACACAATCGATAATTCGTAACATTGAGCGCTTACAGCCTTTATTAATAGTTAGAGACTATCAATCAACCTTAGCTCCACCTGAAACTAGGGTTTTACCAGATAGAACGGTGGTGGTGAGGTCTGGGCCTGCATCAATCAACACATCCTTCCAGCTACAGGCATTAATGCCACTTACTCCAGAGGACATAGCAGCAGCTAAAACTACCCCCAAGAAGTAACAATAAACAGTGCTGTTAGCGGTAGCGGGGCGTTTAGCCCGTGCTGAGATTTTGAGTCTTGAGTAGTCAGTAGAAAAAATACTCAGCACTCATAGCGGCACAACTACTCAAAGATTATTGGTTAACAAGGTTTTATAAGGTGAGGAATGAACTGTGAAACAGCTTCACGGTAATAGTTTAATTTTGGGTGCTGCCGCTTTTGTATTCTTGGCAGCTCAACCAGTTTTGGCACAAACTACTCAAATTACTGATGTACAGTTAAATCCAGTTGATGGTGGCATTAGTGTTGTTTTGAAAACTTCATCAGGCTCGCGCCCGCAAGTTTTCACTACAAAAAGAGGCAAAGCCTTAGTCGCAGATATTATTAATACTCAACTACGTTTACCACAAGGTAATAGTTTCCGCCAAGACAACCCATCTCCAGGAATTACCTCAGTCGAAATTAGTCAACTGGATGCCAATAGCATCCGGGTTATGGTAACTGGTAGCAACAACGCCCCCAACACTCAACCTGTGGTGCGAAAGCAAGACGGAATTAGCCTCAGCTTTACCCCATCCGCAGGCACAACAGCATCAGCGCCAACACCAAGACCAACACAAACAACGCCAACACCTCCAACACCAACAGCATCACCTCCTCCCACCCCAGCCCAACTAGGTCAAAAACCAGACGTTCTTGTTCCTAACCCACAAGTCACGATTGACGGTAAACCTGCACAAGCCGCTGGGCCAGGTCAACCTGTGAGTCAAGCTCCACCTTTCTTGCCTAGAGCTGTCGCCCCACCAGTGGGAGACATCGCCATCTCAGCTACAGATGCTTCTCCTAGCACAGTTGATTTGGCAACTCAAGAACGTGTACCCCGCTTGGTGCTGCGAGATGCCCCAGTACGCGAGGTTTTGTCACTACTTGCCCGTGCTGCTGGTTTGAACTTGGCTTATGTTGGAGGTGAACAAGCTACTGGAGGTCAACAAGGTAGTGGAGGTCAGCAAGGCGGTGCTGCTAATGCACCAAAAGTTTCTCAAACAATCTCACTAGATATAGAAAACGAGCCAGTACAAGATGTGTTTAACTACGTCTTGCGCCTGAGTGGTTTAGAGGCTAACCGCAGTGGTCGCACAATCTTTGTAGGGCCTAAACTACCTAATGCGACGCGTGATTTGGTTATGCGTAACCTACGACTTAATCAGGTATCAGTGGATGTTGCCCTCAACTTTTTAGTTGGTTTAGGGGCAGAAAGTGCTATCACTGCTGAACGGACAGTAACTAATATCACTGCTGTGAAGGTAGGTGAAGACAGTACCTCGAATCAGAGTACAGCAGAAACTACAAAAACTACGGAAATTACACGTTTAAGTTTGGATGAATCTGAATCTCAGTACACTACTCCTATACTTCGAGGTTTACAAGCACTGGGTGATCAGCGTACTAATTCTCTTACCTTGATAGGTACTCCCAAGCTTATTGAGATGGCAATTGCTCAACTAACTCAGCTTGATGTGCGTCGTCGTCAAGTGGCGGTTAACGTCAAGATTATTGATGTTAACCTCACTAAAATCGATGACTTTAATACCAGCTTTACCTTTGGCGTTGGCAATACTTATTTTTCCAACAATGGTGGTTCAGCAAATTTGAATTTTAATGGTTTTAGCTCTTTTCCTAGACGTTTGCTCGCTAATTTGACAGCTCAGGTGCAAAATGGTAATGCCAAGATTTTGACTGACCCAACTTTAATTGTTCAAGAAGGTCAGGAGGCTAGAGTGGATTTAACTCAAGAAGTAGTTGGCAAGGTCACAAGCACATTCATTGATACTGTTGCTGGAACTAGAGAATTGAGAGACCCAACAAAAGAGAAAGTAGGTTTAACTATAGGGGTCAAGATTGATCGCATTGATGATAATGGTTTTGTATCTCTATCAGTGGCTCCCTCTGTCAAAGCACCATCAGGTTCAGAAGATACAGGAAACGGACGAGTCACTCTAATATCTGAACGCTCCCTTAATTCCGGCTTGATTCGCCTGCGAGATGGTCAAACGCTCATTCTCTCAGGGATCATTCAAGACCAAGACCGGGTAAGTGTTTCTAAGATTCCTATCTTGGGTGATCTTCCACTCATTGGTTCGCTCTTTAGATCAACAAACAGATCCAACCAGCGTCAAGAAGTCATTGTATTGCTCACACCTCAGATTATGGATGACACAGAAAACTCTTCCTACGGCTATAATTACACTCCCAGCCCAGAGGTGCGGCAAATCCTTGAACGTCGTGGATTAAAGACTCCGGCAAGGTAATAAAGATGATGGGCAGGTAGATAAGTCACCTCTGGCAAAGACTCAGATCCCCGACTTCTTAAAGAAGTCGGGGATCTTCTTGTTCACGAGTAGAATTAAGTTTAAATGTCATTCTAGAATAAAAATACCCAATCACAATAGAAGTAGTAATAGTAGTGGGTGAATAATAATGAGTACAGAACAAGAGTTATTAACAAAGTGGCGTTCTCTTCCACAAGACAAACAAGAGGTAGTTTTAGATTTTGTTGAATTTCTTGGTTTGAAAAACTCTGCAAATAAAACCCCATTGGGAGAACGTTTGCAGCAAATTCGTAATAGGATTGTTGCTTCCGGTAAACATTTATTAGATGAAGATGAAATTGAAAAAGAACTCGCTAGTCGCAGAGGTGGGCTACAAGATAGAGAAGAATGAAAATAACTTATATTGATTCTGGGGTGTTGAATTTTCAGATGGTAAGCCAAGATTCAATAGATAATTTTCTTACTTGTTTAATACGTTGAAAGTCGCGATCGGTTGAGACAATGGTAATATTTTGTTGTAGAGCGATGCCTACGGCGGGCTACGCCAACGCTGCAATCCACAAGTCATTTTCACCAAAACCTAAATCAGTTATTTTAATTTTTTTGCGCTTACTTTTTTGGGTGCAAGCTGATTGAATAAAACAGCTTTGAATTGGTCATAAGTATTAGCAGTTTGCTGGTAAAAATTATAAGTGTAAATATTATCAATACTTTCTAAACTTCCTTTTAACTGTAATATTAAGGGGTACAGTACTAAAAGAAGGTTTGTTGCGGAGAACTTAACTATGGTGGCGACAACAATACCCGCAGAAACTAGGGTTTTACTCCAAAATATCAGTTGGCAAACATTTAAAATTATGCTGGCTGAAATGGGTTCGGAGCGTAACTCCCGATTTGCTTATGACAATGGAACAATAGAAATTATGAACCCACTAATGCCGCACGAAAACTCAAACCGCCTGATAGAGGTTTTTGTTGGGGTGCTGTGCGAAGAATTGGGTTTGGAGAGTGAACTACCCACACTGACTTGGAGTACCAAGTACAGTTTGGGCTTCTGTAATCACGGGGGAATGCCGCAACTTGGACTTTCGTCCTAGTTTTGGTCTTACTTCCCCTCCTACAGCAGAGACGGCTGAACCTTCCGCCTTTAGCATTCTGATACCCTCTGCTCTAATATTTGTCGCAGCGTTTCCATCCCTATGATGATGAGTACCACAGTGGGGGCAAGTCCACTCACGGACATCCAGTGGGATCTCGCTGACTTGATAGAAACAATTAGAGCAAAGCTTGGAACTAGGGAACCATCTATCAATCTCAACTAATTTCCCACCTTTTCGCTCTAGTTTGTAGGCTAAAAAATTAGTGAATGTTCCCCATCCAACATCAGATATTGCTTTTGCCAATTTATGGTTACGAACCATGCCCTTGACATGAAGATTCTCTACTATGACAGCTTGGCTATCGCTGACCAACTTGTAACTAAGTTTATGTAGAAAATCTTGCCGCGAATTGCTAACTTGTTCGTACACTTTGGCAACAATTTTTCTATATCTATTTCTGGAATTACTCCCATGAAGCTTACGTGCTAATTTTTTCTGCTTATGTTTGAGGTTTTTTTCGTGTTTGGCAATGTGTCTAGGATTATCATATTTAGAAACTTTTTCACCGTCTGTGACAACTGCAAAGTGTTTCAAACCTAAATCAATCCCATAAATCTTACCCTCTGAAATCATTGGGTTTTCACCTTCAACTTCAGTCAGAAGAGATGCAAAGTATTTACCCGAAGGAGTTTTACTAACAGTAACAGTCTTTATTTTCCCCTTAATTGGTCTATGTATTTTGGCTTTGACTTCTCCTATGTTACCGGGAAGTTTTACATTACCATTTACAATCTTGACGTTTTGAGGATACTGAATAGACTGCTTACCGTGTTTAGACTTGAACTTAGGAAATCCAGCACGTTTATCAAAAAAGTTCTTATATGCTGTAGTTAGATTCAGTGTCGTAGCCTGCAAAACTTGGCTGTAACAATCAGCTAACCAAATCGTATCAACAGATTTTTTGAGCGCTGGAAGAAGTGCGTTAAGCGCTGCACGTGTAAGTCCTTTACCTGTTTCTTTGTAAGTCTCAATTGACTTATTTAAGGCATAATTCCACCACCAACGAGCGCAACCAAAAGCTTGAGCCAATTGAATTTCTTGCTCTTTCGTTGCATATAAACGAACTTGTACAACTTTGTGCAACACTTAACATCACCTCCTTGATATATCTATCTTACCACGATATATACTTTCTGGTAAGCTGGTAAAAGAAAATAATTGTTGATTCGTCATACATCTAATATTTGTCTTTGCTGTGCAAAAAATTAATATTAGATGCAATCCTTATCAACCGCCTTATATCCCGCCACTGATTCCGATAGCGAAGCGTTAGCGAGTCATCGAGCGTCGTACAGAATTCAGTGGGGGACTTACGGCGTAATAGTTAAACGTGCTGGTTCACTGACTTTGACGCGGGATGACTTAGAGCGAGGAGCCGAGCCAGATAGTAGCTACTACATCCAAAACGAATCGCTAGTTCGAGACAAAGAAAATATTGATATAGCCACTGACCCGCCTCCAGACCTTGTACTGGAGATAGAATATTCCAGGTCTGCAATAGACAAGTTTAAGCTTTATGCTGCGATGGGAGTCCCGGAATTCTGGCGTTATAACGGCAGCGTATTGCGGCTTTACGCGCTTGAAGGTGGACAATACTCAGAAACCCAAACCAGCCCTACTTTTACACCTTTATCAGTCAAGGAGATTCCCCGGTTTATGCAACAGGCTAAAAAAGATGGGGAAATTGCTGCTACCCGTGCTTTTCGTGCTTGGGTGCGACAAAAAATTTCTGGTAAGTAGGTAGGCATAATTAAACATAAAATAAAATCCCAGTTCGTAGTGAGTGATTTATCAATCAAAACAAGGATTATCAGGACTAAAGTCCCGACTACAAGCTTTAATTTATTTACACCTAGCTACTTATTAGTTGAAATTCATAACTTGCACCATTTTCAATTAGCGCCAGTATCCGCCTGGAACTCAAAGTTCCAGGCTAATAAGCCAAAGTCCACTCAAGTGGACTGAAAACCAAAGTCTGGAAGTAATTTAGTCCTCTGAAGAGGACTTTCGCGATAAGCCATAGGTTTTTAACCTATGGCGGTTGTTGAAACTAGTGCAAAATATCAGTTAAAACTGAGTCCGTTTCAAATAATTACTAATTCGTAATGGGCTTCGCCCCGCTACGCTCTAAACACAGCTATGCCGCAGGCTTTACGTAATTTGTAATCTAGTTAATAAAACTTCTATATGAGTAATTAAACCTAACAAACACTGACCAGTTATCTCCTATCCCCCACTCCTTCACTTCTCTGTTTTTCTGGCAACAGGGGTTTTTACTAGGTATTTTTTCCTAATTTTGTGGTGTTTTTGGTGAAACAACCACCCTAAAACTACAAAAAATCCTGAAATCTATATAAATTAATGGTTTCATCTATCCACTACAGGCTACAACACCTTAGAATGATTCATTGAAAAGTCGAGCCGATGGGATTTACAGCGATCTTGAGTAAAAATACTCCCAAAGGATGACTTTTGTATTTCTCCAAACAGAGATTTTAGTAAAGATGTATCAGGGTACATCCGTAGAGAATCTCAAATAAACCTCAAGGAGTCTCATTATGAACAAAGGTGAATTAGTTGATGCCGTAGCTGAAAAGGCTAGTGTTACCAAGAAACAAGCCGATGCAGTTTTAACAGCCGCTTTAGAAACGATCATTGAAGCTGTTTCCTCTGGCGATAAGGTAACGCTGGTGGGATTCGGCTCTTTTGAATCACGGGAACGTAAAGCCCGTGAAGGTCGAAATCCAAAAACAAACGAAAAAATGGAAATTCCGGCAACAAAAGTGCCTGCCTTCTCGGCAGGAAAGCTGTTTAGAGAAAGGGTAGCACCCCCAAAATCATAGGTTCTGTCTTTGGGAATCTTTTTTTGATGCGGCAACCAGCACACGGGGGAAATTTAGCCTGGGCAGCAGCACTGGCTGGCTGTCCCCCTGATGCTATTCTGGATTTTTCTGCTAGCATCAGCCCTTTGGGGCCGCCAAACAGCGCGATCGCTGCTATTCAGTCCCAAATTGGTAATCTTAAGCACTATCCAGATCCAAATTACAGTGAACTGAGACTAGCTCTCAGTCACTTCCATCAACTGCCGCCTGAGTGGATTCTGCCGGGTAATGGCTCAGCAGAATTACTTACTTTGGCAGGTAGGGAATTGGCGCAATTAGCCGCAGTAATGTTAATCACTCCAGCCTTTGGCGACTACTACCGAACCCTGGCAGCGTATAACGCTAAAGTTCTGGAGTGTCCCTTAATGAGTTCTGAGCAACGAGTGCTGAGTTTTGAGTTACCAGTTTTACTCAGCACTCAGCGAGAAGTTGGAGCGGAGGTTTCCTCCGCTCCAAACTTCGGTGACTCAGCACTCAACACTCACTGTGGACTGTTGCTGAATAATCCACACAACCCAACGGGGAAGCTATTTTCGCGCGAATCGATTTTGCCCTACCTAGAGCAGTTTGCTTTAGTAGTGGTGGATGAGGCGTTTATGGATTTTGTGCCTCCCGATGAGGAACAAAGTCTGATTTCTGTAGTGCAGGAATATGCGAATTTAGTAATATTGCGATCGCTAACAAAATTCTACAGTCTCCCAGGACTCAGGTTAGGATATGCGATCGCTCACCCCGACCGCCTGGCTAAATGGCAGTTATGGCGTGACCCCTGGCCTGTAAACACACTGGCGGCTGCAGCTGCAATTGCAGCAATCCAGGATACAGAGTTTCAACAGCAAACCTGGACATGGCTACCACCTGCACGAAGCCAACTCTTTCAGGGTTTAACCTCAATTTCAGGATTGCATCCTCAAGAAAGTGCTGTTAACTTTTTACTGGTTGAGTCAAAACAGGCTACTTCGCAGTTGCAGCAGCAATTACTTAAGCATCACCAGATTTTAATCCGCGATTGCCTTAGTTTTAAAGAACTAGGCGATCGCTTTTTCCGGGTTGCTATACGTTCTGAGTCCGATAATCAGCGCTTACTAAAAGCACTACAGTCAGTGCTGAGTGCTGAGTGCTGAGTTTTTTGTCAGTTCATAGGGGCACAGCAGTGCCCCCACTGTTAGTTGTCAGTTATTTCCCAATGCCCAATGCCCAATGCCCACTGACCAATGACCAATGACTATTGACTACGATGTCGTAATTATCGGTGGCAGTCTTGCTGGACACTACGCTGCCCTTGCTGCGACCCAACTACGCGCCACAGTTGCCTTGGTAGAATCCAAAGTAAATTACGGATTCATTTATCATAAGGCTATTAACGAAATTAGCAACCTCGCGCAGAATAGGGGTGATGTAGCTGGTTTTGGCATCAATAGCACATGCGCTAATAGTTCACAAACATGCGACAGATATGTGGCATGGCAAGAAGCAATGCTTTACACTCACGGCGTTGTTTCAAATATCCAAGAACATAATTCTCCCGCCATCCTAGCCGCGCAAGGCGTTGATGTCATAGTTGGCAGTGGTCAATTTCAATCCTCACCTCAACTAGCTTTTGTTGTCAACAATCGCCCATTACGCGCACGTACCTACTTGCTAGCCAGCGGTTCCCGTCCAGCGATTCCAGAAATTGACGGATTGCAAGCTACTGGCTACCTTACCCTGTCTGATATTTGGCAATCTTTAAATGAAAGGACATTACCTAAAAATTGGGTAATTATCGGCGGTATTCCCCAGAGTATTGAAATAGCTCAGACTTTAGCAAAGTTAGACTGTAGCGTCACGTTGGTAGTCAAATATCCTTATATTCTGCCTAATATTGATCCCGAAATAGCCGTACTACTTCAAGCACAGTTGGAAGTCGATGGCGTGCGCGTACTCACGGAAAAACTAGTAACTCAGGTAAGGCGAATCGAGGATAAAAAGTGGGTACAGGCAGGAGATAAAGCGATTGAAACTGATGAGATTTTGGTAGCGACTGGACAGCAACCAAATCTTGAATCTCTGAATTTGGCAACAGTAGGCGTGAAATGGCATCAGCGTCGCTTAGTGGTGAATGATAAACTGCAAACCACTAACCAGCGTATTTATGGTTGTGGTGATGTAATTGGTGGTTATGACTTTGCCAATGTCGCCAATTGTGAAGCGAAAATCGCTCTGAAAAATGCCCTCTTTTTTCCCAGGCTCAAAGTCAACTATCGATGCATTCCTTGGGCGGTATTTTCTCAGCCAATGCTGGCGCAAGTGGGATTTACAGAAGCGCAAGCAAAACGCCAATTTAGTCAAGATGAAGTTTTAGTTTTGCGGCAATATTTTAAAACAGTGGCAGCAGCCCAACTACAAGACGAAACCACTGGTATCTGTAAATTAATTGTGCTACGTAACGGTGAAATTTTGGGAGCTTCAATATTGGGGATAGAAGCTGGGGAGTTAATTAATTTGATTGCCTTGGCAATGTCCCAAAAAATTAGGGTCAGGCATCTAGCAAATTTATCTCCCGTCTATCCCAGTTTCTCAGAAATTTTGGAACAAACTGCAAGAGAGTGGAGTAAGCAAAGGTTAAATAGCAACACTGCTTTGCAAGAGTTTCTAGAAGGTTTCTTTTATTTCCGCCGTAATTGGAATTTGTGAGTAAGAGACGGGAAGTAGGGGGCTGAGGGGCTGAGGGGCATGGGAGCAGAGGAAAGTTGGAACTGGATTAATCCACCTTTGAACTCCATTAATGAGTCTTTGATACTCGTTCATCTACCTTTGAACTCCGTTAACGAGTCTTTGATACTCGTTCATCCACCTCGGAACTCCGTTAACGAGTCTTTGATACTCGTTCATCCACCTCGGAACTCCGTTAATGAGTCTTTGATACTCGTAGGACTTACGCACTGAAGCCTGAAACCCTGATCCCCCCTAACCCACGCCAGTCGCTCCACTTGGGGAGACCCCAAGACCGCGCTGGCTCCCCTTAAAAAGCTACGGTGTACACACATCTCTGTACAAAACTAAAATCGTTGTAAATCCTCCTAAATCCCCCTTAAAAGGGGGACTTTGAGAGGTTTTTGCCCCCCTTTTGAAGGGGGGTTGGGGGGATCAAAAGCCTGTGGGGCAACTCTAAAAGACTTGTGTGTACAAAACTAAAATCGTTGTAAATCCACCTAAATCCCCCTTAAAAGGGGGACTTTGAGAGGTTTTTGCCCCCCTTTTGAAGGGGGGTTGGGGGGATCAAAAGCCTGTGGGGCAACTCTAAAAGACTTGTGTGTACACCGTAGCCTTAAAAAGGGGGGAACGTCTAAAGCCCCCTTTCTAAGGGGGTTGGGGGATCTGAGTGCGTAAGTTCTGACTCGTTCATCCATCTCAGAACTTCATTCACGAGCCTTTGAGCTTCGTGAACAAGCATAAAAACTCCATTCTCCTGCTCCTCAGCTCCTCTGCCCCTCCGCCCCTCCGCCCTTGTCCAAGTCAAAAACGCTGCATTACAATCCACGCGACCCCTGCTGCTACTAGTGGCACGCTGAGGTTATCTGTACCGTGGGGTGAGACTGCCTCTGCTAGGGTTGCGAAAGTAGCACTTACTAGGGCCACTAGAAAAGCCTGTCCCAAACCTAAGGGCGTTGCTAGAGGGCTAAGAGATGAACCAGGTAGTAGCAACAGTACCAAAAATATGGCAGTTGTACTCGCCACAAACATTGCTGCTGATCCTTCCCAAGAACGCACAGAATTTCCTACCTGATATTTATGCTGCCCGAAGCGCCTACCGATTAATGCTGCTAGAGCATCACCCCAGGTCATTGCCATTATCCCAGCTACAGCAATTGGGGCATTATCTGTAGGCCCATCTGGTCGCCACAGTAACCCGAACAGCAACGTCACCGAGACAGCGAAATAAACTGTGCCGGGTGAACTGTCCTCGGTATCCATTGCACCAACAAGTCTGTAGCGATAGAACAGGTAATTAAGTCCGATAAACGTAGCAAAGGGTATAATTCCGATTTCCCAGTGGTTAAATAGCAGCAGGACGCCGAAAACCCACATTCCTGCACCAATATGAATCACTTTGCGGGTCAAATCTGGCTGGACATCAAACAGTCTACGCAGTCCCTCGCCAACGATAAGCAGGCCAAAGGCGTAGATATACGAGGCTACTAGCCCGATAAAATCATTGTTTGTCATTTGTCATAAGTCAGAATTCACAACTTCTCGCCGGACAAACAAAGCTCGATAAACAGGCTCACCCCGCGACATAACACTTGTTTCTCGTTCTGTTGGGACTGGTAGCGGATTTTCTGCTAGCCATTCTTCTGTGCTGCTCTGATAAGCTGGGTGAGCAGCAAAGCGATCGCGCATTTCCACAGCCACAAATTCTATATCTGATTGCAGAAATACAACTCCCCCAACTACGAGATAATTAGCTAATTCCGCCACTAATTCTGGTTGCACTACACGACGTTTGGCGTGGCGAGTTTTAAACCAAGGATCGGGGAATTGAATAGTAACGCGCTGCAAAGTTCCTGTGGGGAGGGAAGATAAAAGCGATCGCAATGAGTTATTCACATTGCAAAACAAGTAGTGCAGATTTGTTAAACCCAACTCAGAGCGCAACTTATTCGCTTCTACTACCAGCGGTTCCCGAATTTCCAAACCGAGAAAATTCCAGTTGGGTTCTATCTTTGCCGTATCTAATAAAAAGCGTCCTTTAGCGCAGCCAATATCTAGATGTAGCGGTTGGTTTAGCTTTGCATAAACTTTTTCCCATTCAAGGGGACTTGCTGGCGTTTGATACTTGTTGGCAAGTGGGTTAACATGTTGGCGGACTCGGACAGTTGCCAAAATTTACTCTCCTCTACGTAAAAATTTCCTGTGATCCTCTGAGCTTGAATCGAGTCTCGCCCCTTGATATTCTCTCTTTTCAATTTGACAAACCAAAAGCTATATTCAACTTGAAAAACAATTACATATTGCCATAACTGACAAGTTACCATCTATTTATTTTTACATTTTTGATTGATTCCACAGATAGATCTAGGGGCTTGTACCATTAATAAGAAATTATGGAATTTTAGATTTTTGATTGATTCCATAGATAAATCTGGAGGCTTGTACCATCAAGGAATTAGCGGTCAAAATGTAGAAAATAGGTTTACTTAATTTTTAATTTTGAAAGACGCTTAAATCCTCACTTCCGACGTTTATAACTGCGGTGATTTTGAGGTATACTATATTGTGTAATCATTTTTCAATGTATATAAATGTTAAGTAGACACGTTACTCAGCAGGGAAACAAAGCAAAGGTTATACTCTTTGGAAAAGAGTTGTTTTAACCCTCTACTTTTAACATTTTATTAAATCAATGACCCTCAATTTTCGCTTTGCGATAGTAAGTGACTTACATCTTGCGCTTCCCCACACAATCTGGAATCATCCTAGCCGTTTTCATTTGGTGGAAGTTAGTATCCCCGCATTTGAAAGTGTATTAGAACATTTAACACAACTCGATTTAGATTTCCTCTTGCTTCCAGGAGATTTAACTCAGCATGGCGAACCGGAAAACCACACTTGGTTGCAACAAAGATTAGCTCAGCTACCTTTTCCCGTCTATGTTGTTCCTGGTAATCATGACGTTCCGGTGTTAATGGCAGATCAGCAATCAATTTCTTTTGCCGATTTCCCCTACTATTACTCTAAATCTGGCTATGATAATCCCCAGCAAATTTACTACACTCGTCAGTTGTTACCTGGAGTGAGGATAATTGGACTGAATTCAAACTCTTTTAATGACCAAGGTGAGCAGGTGGGGCGTTTGGATACTAAACAGCTAAGGTGGTTAGAAGAGGTATTAGCGGCGGCTGGGGATGAATTAGTCTTGGTGATGGTGCATCACAATGTTGTCGAGCATTTGCCCAATCAATCGCGTCATCCCATCGGAAACCGCTATATGTTGGAAAATGCACCAGAACTGTTGCAGCTGCTACGACATTATGGAGTCAGGCTAGTATTTACCGGACATTTACATGTTCAGGATATTGCTTGCTCGCAAGGAGTATATGATATCACCACTGGTTCTTTAGTCAGCTATCCTCATCCTTATCGGGTGTTAGAGTTTCATCGAAATAACTTAGGTAGAGAATGGTTGCAAATTTTATCACATAGGGTAGAGTCAATACCTGATTTTCCTGACTTGCAAGAGTCATCGCGGCAGTGGATGGGCGATCGCTCTTTCCCATTTATAGTTAAGCTGTTAACTCATCCCCCCCTAAACCTCACATTATCCCAAGCAAAAGAACTAGCTCCTGGTTTGCGAGACTTCTGGGCAACTATTGCCAATGGAGATGCTGTTTTTGACTGTCCCCACTTTCCCCTAGAAGTGCGGCGCTACATTCAGACATATAGTGCATTAACGCAGCCCACCGCAGGTATTGCTACTAGTGGAACTCTGACTTTGATTGATAACAACACTACACTCTTACTGGAAAGGAGTGCTGATTTGGCGGCAAATTCCAAATGCTGAAGTGTAGGCGTGTAAAAAAGTTCTGCCACCAACTGGGCCAATTTCACCGCCACAGAAAAAACCACCTACAGGAATATCTTGAAGGTAACGCCTAAATAGCTCTGAATCAAAATTGGGTTTGCCATAAAGTCCTTCACCTCTTCCCAGACAGGCAAACATCAAGGCAGCTACGGCAGAGGGTTCAGAGTCTCGTTGGTGTTGATAGCTTTGTAGGAGTAATTCCAAGTCTTCGGCAGAGGCTTCGGCATCGCGCAGGTGGAATTGCAGGCGTTGACCAGGACGAACGCGATCGCCAATTGCGATCGCCCCTGCTGTTGGATCTACTCCTAGGATGCCGCGAATTAAAAAGTCTCCCTGTTGCAAAGAAAGCTTAAACTCATCCATTGCCACACCGACAAACAGAGAGTGTTGTGCCAAAGTCTTTTCTTTTTCACTGAGATTGGCAATTAAATCTCGCAATACAATCAGCGGTACTTGCTCATCCAACTCTAGGATAATATTGCGATCAGCTTTTGTTACCTGCAACGGTTTGCCAATTGGTCGGCATCCTTGGGCCACAATTGTTTCCATAACAATATTGCCACTCAAAGCTATACCAACCGTACCGTCACGATACAGGCGATCGTTACAAAATAGGGCAATCCTACCACCCATACCCCCGCCACTAGCCTGTCCCCCCACGATCACCGATCCAGGATAGGCAAAATCTAACCCTTGCAATAAGTCGTTAATTCCAGAAGAGAAAGAACTTGACAGCAAGATAAACTGGGGTGTTGGTGATGGTGGCACACCAATCAAATCTAGCCACGCATCTGGCGGACTATCTAAGTCGGGCAATTCTTCAGCGATAATATGAAAAACTTGAACTTTTACCCCTGGCAGGTGCGCCAAAGTTAAGCTAATGGCTGGTTCAGCTTCCAGTTCTTGAGTTTCTCCACTAACTGTTGTCCCAATCACACCTCCACCACTACAGCCAATTAGCACTGGTACAGAAAGTTTCTCAGCCAACAAGGGTAAGAGTCGGGAATACTCACTCGTAAAAGCAGACGAAATAAATACCAGCCCTAAATCTGGAGGTGCTGTTAACGATGAGACAGCTCGTTCCACCACATCTGTAACAGCTGCTTCCAAAGAATGACGGGTTGATAGGGCGTTTGCCCACTGCATTTGGTCTGCCATGAGTTTTGGGCTTTTTTCTCTGTTGACGTTAGTAGTTTTTGATTTTTTCTTTTGAGAACAATTGCATCTTATAAGAGTTGACTCCAGCCTTTTTATCTCTTAATCCTTGGAGACTGGAGTTGTCATTCCCTAATATATGCATCTAAATATATTGTATGATTGTTCATCTGTAGTACTGGCTCCACAAAATCTTAAAAGATAAAGGTGAATGCAGTATAGATGCGGCAGTGTGCTGTATTAGTATATGGATCATCAGGCTCAAACACTAACTTATCAGCTTAAGTGATTAGAATGGTGAGCCATAGAGCCAAAAGTAGCCATTTTTGAAGTTTTTCTATACTAGTATTAACAACTCACAACGAGACTAAAAAAATGACCAACATCCAAGAAAAAGCAAACAGCGACATCCAAGAAAAAATTCATGAAGAAGTGGAAGAAGCTCGTGCTGTCTGTGATGCGGCAGGTAGCAACTCACCAGAGTGTGCTGCGGCTTGGGATGCAGTAGAAGAATTACAAGCCGAAGCTTCCCACAAGCGCCAAAGTAAGCCAAAAAACTCTCTAGAACAGTACTGTGATGACAACCCAGAGGCAGCTGAGTGCCGGGTTTACGAAGACTAGATATTTAGTTGGTGAACTTTCTGTTCGTTTGGTCGGCAAGCAACTAGGAGCTATTTACTTATATCTTGAGCTTTCACGCCACTCCCATACAATATCTCACTTACCCAGAATCATCATCCCCAAGTAGTAGAAACTTGGTGATTACTCAAGAGTTTGGGAGGTTTAAAGACTTTCTTTTAGCTTTTAAAAAATGGAGATTTGTGTAGGAGTGCCGAATGCATAGTAGATTAGGATGAGTTTTGAAACTCTCCTTAATACTACTGAAGGTAAGAGCAAGATTTAAGTTTAGGAACTTTTAGTTGCTTGTTTTTTGTTTAACAGAGAAGGGACGAAATTTGAAGCAGTAAAATTATCCTCCTTCATCGGCGTGAACCGCTATACTGCTTTTCTCTGGTGATCACTGGGATATAGCCGCAGTAATGTGCCTAACCTCTGGGCTGTTTGGTTTGATCAAACTGTTATGTAAGATATATAAACTACTAGCCAGCTAATAGCTGATAGCGATCGCGATTATTGATACTCTCTTTTGGCTAAAAATATTTTATTTATCGTCTAAGAAAAATCATGAATGATATTTGGCTTCGCCCTTTCATCTGGATTGACTACCGATTGGCAGTGTTATTTGCCGTAATTATTCCCCTAATTCTCTTGATTTGGGCGTTTGTGCAAAAAGTCGAAGGGATACAACGCTTATTAGGTATTTACTGGCGAGTATCAAGCTTACTGGCAATCACGATTTATTTAATGATTGCCCAGTATCCAGTTAGCTTTATCTCTGGGTTGATGGGTTTGATACTGATCCCCATTTCACTGTGGTTCTGGGTAGATATAAACGATGAGATTGAGTATCAAACTAGTGGAGTGTTGAAACTGGTTTTTACCTCTTGGCGCTGGGCTATGAGTGTGTATTGTATTTTGGGCGCACTAGCTTTTATCCCTTTTTTAGGTTGTGCTTTTTCCCAAAACGTGGCAAATGCTCCCTATTGTCGCCTCTGGTTCGAGGCCCCTTTACTATTCAAGGAATACTTTCATCCTAATACTAAGCCTGGGTTTTTAGGCTTTCTTGCCATAATTAGTTTAGTAGTTTATGTAATCTACTTGAGCTACTTTGTTCTCATAAAGCTGGGTAAGCAGGGACGCTCAGCGACACAACAGTAACCGTCGCTGCGTCACCGAAGTATTCAAAATTCAAAAATGAATTCGATTTGCAAGCGACTGGAACAATACACTGCCAAACGTCAGCAAGAAGTCTTAATTGTGGCGGTGGCAATTGCTGATGAGCAAGACAAAATTGTTATTTTTAAAGGCTTTTCCAGTTCTTTGATGCACCCCACGGCATTTGATGCAGATGTGCCTGTGCTGCCAGATGGAGCAAAAATTCTCAGCATTGATCGCATAGCAAGTCCTTACAATCCCGAAGCACCTCGTTATATTCAACAAGGACTCTCTTGGGAAGCTATGCAGGCTCTCTTGTTAGAAGCAGGTGTTTAACTATAGCGGTTCCCGACCTAGTGAGGTACGTTTTTAAAGCTATTAACCTTGGTAAAGAAGATTGGGGTGTACCTCAGTTGCTTAGGAAACGCTATAATTACCAATTCGTAATGGCGCTCCTACATCGCTAAGGCTACGCTAACGTAATACTCGCCTCCAGTGAGAAGCAAGCTACGTAATTTTGCGGAAAGGCTGACTTTGAGATTGTTGATGGAGCGATGTCTACGACGGGCTGTTCGGTGACGCACTTTGAGAAAAAACATAGGGTATAAATTTCAAAGTTGAGCAAAGCCAACTGCTAAAATGGGCAACAGGTGGTGTAATCAAGTGAAATGCCTACTGCTGCTCAACTAGCAAGTTTGTATCGTATTAGCTATCAACTGAGGTAATATCATGCTTCAGCCCATATACCTCATTTGCGTTGATAATCGGACTCGTAATATATACATCCTTGCTGGGTATGACCAAGAGATTGAATTCCAAATTTTACCCAACGGAGAGTTGTCTGGTGAGCCGAATTAATTACGATTCAATGTCTAATGTTGAATTGAAACAGTATTTTCTCAAGCATCGCGGGGATGAATCTGCTTTTCAGGCATACTTGGACAGGATTAATCAGCGTCCGCGTAGGATTGTTGCAAGCCCCGACGATGCCGATTTTGATGAGAAGGTTCAAGCAGTGATTCGCCAAAAGCTAGAAGCAGCAAGAGGCGGTAGTCAGCAGGCTAACACTGCGTTGGAGCCGACCGACCAAGAGTGATTTGTGAGAGCCAAAGGTTATCTGCGGCGGCTCAACCTTACAGTTGAGCCGCTTCGTCTTTTGGTGATGGCGTAGTTAAGAATCTGTCTTTTCGTGTTCAAAGTTAAAGTAGTTTAGGATTTTTGGTAGAGCAACATTTTGAGCTTATCCTCACTGCCAAAGTAATAGGAGCAAGTGGGAGGTTAACCCATTTCGTGAGCAATATGGTGAAAATTAGCCAAGCAAAGCTGCATAATACTGAAGCTATTAAAGTTTTTTACAGCAAGTGTGGTTATGGAGGTGATCTGAGCACACTGGAAGAAGATTTGATACTCATTGCTCAACTAGAGGAAAAAATTGTTGGTGCAGTACGTTTGTGTCCAGATACTGGGTTCTTTGTGCTTCGAGGTATGCAGGTTTTAGCTCCGTTTCAGCGTCAGGGTGTTGGCACGCAGCTACTTAAAGCATGTACCGATCAACTTGTCGATCAAGTTTGTTACTGTATTCCTTGGCAGCATCTGCGATCATTCTATCAAGAAGCAGGATTTCAAGTAGTTGCGCCAATTGAGGTTCCAGACCTATTACGTGAGCGATTTGAGAACTATATTTCCAGGGGAATGAACGTCGTTCTAATGTGCCGATTGCCAGCCTCATCACAAGTCGTTGCACCGGAACATACCAATATGGTTGCTTAAGTCGCAAAGGCAATCTGCGTCGCTGTCGCCTTACCTGATAAGGGCATCAAACAGCAGTTCAGGTTTACGGAAAAATGGGATAGCATAAAAAGGATAAAAGTAGTTTCCTATAGCTATTTCACCTATTTGATGCGTGTTCGGTGGGATGAAGCAAAACGACAGCAAGTTTTCGCAGAACGTGACATTGACTTTGGTCAGTTGAATGATTTGCTCTACACTCCTTATCTCGAAGACCAACGTTCTGAGCTACCAGAACAATATCGAATTATCGGTTTTGCGGATGGACAATTGACAACATTCATTGTTGAATATCGAGCCGATAAAGTAGGAGAGTACATTTGGGTTGTCACAGCCTGGAAATCAACGAAACAGGAGCGTAGAAGCTATGAGCAGCGAGTCTACTGAAATTAAAGATATCGAGGAAATTGCTCAGCAAGCTTATTCAGGGGTGGATGTCTCTGAGCATTTCACAGGTCATTTTCAAGTAAAGCAACAAATCAATATTGCCTTTCCACTGGAATTACTGAAAAGTATTGATGCAGAGTGCCAACTGCAAAAGATCAGTCGTCAAGATTGGATCAAAATGGTCTGTGGCGAAAAAATTCGTGAGATTCATGCTAGTAGAATATCAGATGGTTGATTCTGGCGTGGTCTAACAACCCAATGCAGCGGACAGACGAACGCCGCCTGTGGGGATGTTGAGGGTGTCGCAGGTACTTAGTCGTTCGGATGTTAAACGCTCTACAGTAGTAGTTGGGTCTAACTATCTTCAATTTTGAAGAATTCTTTTAACTTTTGAATTTAAAAAATGTCCTGTTCTGGATACACACTCCCCGTATTTGCTTGTGCTGCTGCTGTTGCAGCTTTACACTGGCTACGCGATCGCCAACCCCTAAAAGTTGCGTCTATAGATTTGATTGAACCCGCTCAAATTGCAGAAATACCAATTGAACAGGTAGCAGGACTATCTGAGAATATGGCTTTAGCGATCGCTCGCAGTGACCCTGGTGATAATCTTGACTTAACTAGAGATACACCGATTTGGGCAATGGTGGAATTGCGAGAGGAGGGGGAAGAAGCTGTAATTATTCAAGGGGGGGAAGGAATTGGCAAACAGCTAAATTATGATAACAAGCCTGCAATTTACAGTTACGCTCATCAGTTGTTACAAGCGAATTTGCAACCGATGTTGGAACCGGGAGAAAAAATTACGGTGACAATTATTTTACCGGAGGGGCGATCGCTTGCTGTTCGTACTTCAAATGCGGCCTTTGGTGTTGTTGAAGGACTTTCGCTGTTGGGTACAAGCGGCATTTCTCAGCCTTTGAGTACACCTGATCAGCTTGCAGCTTTTCGGGCTGAGTTACAAGATAAAGCCAGTCGTTTTGAAAGTTTGGTATTCTGTATCGGCGAGAACGGCCTAGATTTGGCGCGTAAACTAGGTATTAATCCCGAAAAATTAGTAAAAACTGCTAACTGGCTTGGGCCAATGTTAGTAGAAGCCGATGTACTAGGCGTTAAAGGAATTTTATTATTTGGCTATCACGGCAAACTGATGAAACTGGCAGGGGGGATTTTTCATACTCATCACCACGTTGCTGATGGACGCCGGGAAATTCTGGCAGCACACTGCGCTCTAGCCGGGTTAAAGTCGTCAGATATACAAGTAGTATTTGCTAGTGCTACAGCTGAAGCAGCACTGACATACTTACGATCGCTCGATGTCTCAACTGGCAGTGATTGGGTAAACCAAGTTTACAGTGCGATCGCCGAAACCATTGATACTCGTTCTCAAGAATACATCAAAAGCCATAGTGACCGTGGTGTACAGATAACTGTCTGTGGCTCTGTTCTGTTTGACCGCGATCGCAAAATTATTGTAAAGAGCCAAACTGCTGCTCTGGTGATGGAAAAACTATGTTAATTTATTATGAATAATCGTAAACAATCCAAATAAATAATTTTTTCAGTAGCCACTCTAGGGTAAGTTTATCGTTTTAATACCATTTCAGACTTATAACCTCAGCAGACGCACTTAAGTTTACGTTTGCACAAATTCTTCATACCATTATCAGCCTGACCAGGCAGCGAAATGGTAACACGTTAGACACCAAAGCGACAATTTTCCTTAACAGACATACATCTACCGGTCATGAATACAGCGGTGACTCTACTAACAGAACAAGCGCCTCAGACATTAGAAAATTTTAGACGACTTGATCGCCAATTGGTTGTGATTCTGGATTTCGGTTCTCAATATTCTGAACTGATTGCCCGTCGCATCCGCGAAACTCAAGTATATTCCGAAGTCCTGTCCTATCGTACTACAGCTGCACATTTACGCCAACTCAATCCTAAAGGGATCATCTTCTCTGGTGGCCCGAATTCAGTTTACGGTGATAACGCTCCCCATTGTGACCCAGAAATCTGGAATTTGGGAATACCCATCTTAGGTGTGTGTTACGGTATGCAGTTGATGGTAAGCCAACTCGGTGGGGAAGTGGCAAAGGCTGAGCGAGGTGAGTATGGCAAAGCATCATTATACATAGATGATCCCACAGACTTACTCACTAATGTCGAAGATGGCACTACCATGTGGATGAGTCACGGAGACTCAGTGACGCAAATGCCACCAGGGTTTGAATTATTGGCACATACAGAAAATACTCCCTGTGCTGCCATTGCAGACCATGAAAAGAAACTTTATGGCGTTCAGTTCCATCCAGAAGTAGTACATTCCATTGGTGGTTTAGCATTAATCCGTAACTTTGTCTACCACATCTGCGATTGTGAACCCACGTGGACAACAGCAGCTTTTGTCGAAGAAGCGATTCGAGAAATTCGTGCCAGAGTTGGCGAGAAGCGGGTGTTGTTAGCACTGTCAGGCGGAGTGGATTCTTCTACCCTAGCCTTCTTACTGCATAAAGCAATTGGCGACCAACTGACTTGTGTGTTTATCGACCAAGGCTTTATGCGTAAATTAGAGCCAGAACGGTTATTGAAACTATTTCAAGAACAATTTCATATTCCAGTAGAATATGTGAATGCTCGCGATCGCTTCCTGGCGATAGTTGATGGTGTCACAGACCCCGAAGAAAAGCGCCGTCGCATCGGACATGAATTCATCCGTGTATTTGAAGAAACATCCAAACGCCTCGGTCAGTTTGACTATTTGGCTCAAGGCACTCTTTACCCAGATGTAATCGAATCCGCTGACACCAACGTTGATCCCCAAACTGGTGAACGGGTAGCGGTGAAAATCAAGAGCCATCATAATGTTGGTGGGTTGCCCAAAGACCTGCGATTTAAACTAGTCGAACCACTGCGGAAACTGTTTAAAGATGAAGTCCGCAAAGTTGGGCGTTCTATTGGTCTACCAGAAGAAATTGTTCAACGGCAACCTTTTCCCGGCCCTGGTTTGGCAATTCGCATTCTGGGCGAAGTCACCGCTGAGCGGTTAAACATCTTACGCGATGCCGATTTGATTGTGCGGCAAGAAATTAACCAACGTGGCATGTATCATGATTTCTGGCAAGCGTTTGCTGTATTGCTACCAATTCGCAGTGTTGGAGTCATGGGTGATCAACGTACATACGCTTATCCAATTGTCCTGCGGATTGTTACCAGTGAAGATGGCATGACTGCTGATTGGGCGCGTGTGCCTTACGATGTGTTGGAAGTAATTTCCACCCGGATTGTAAATGAGGTGAAAGGTGTTAATCGAGTGGTTTATGACATCACTTCCAAGCCGCCTGGAACCATTGAGTGGGAGTAATCAAATTTTGAGTTGATTTAACTAAAAGCTCATCACTCTTTTCTATAGATTAGATTTGCATATTTAAGAAGGGCAATGCCGGCTTAACCCATTTTCAGTATCGGCATTGTCTATTTTTTTGCTGTACAAATAGTGTCATTTTGTCAAGTCTATTCCCTTGGTTTAATTCTTAAAACCAAATCTTTGTATACAGTTGTGGCACTGTCAAAAAAAAGATTTAAGTAATGCAAGCGTAAACTTTTAATGCCGCAGTCTGAGCATTGAAACGTTTATCCTGTTAAGTGTGGCTAGCTAATGGAGAAGATTCGTGGAATTTTTATCCGATTCAGTTGTGCTATCACGCATGCAGTTTGCACTAACTGCATTATTCCACATGCTTTGGCCTGTCCTGACTACAGGAATGGGGATTTATTTAGTCATTGTTGAAGGACTATGGCTAAAAACTCGTAATCCAGACTATTATCTCCATGCCCGCTTTTGGGCTAAGTTCTACATTCTGAACTTTGGGATTGGTGTAGCAACAGGCATCCCTATGGAATTTCAGTTTGGCACCAATTGGGCACCTTTCTCCGAAGCGGTAGGTAACTTTTTCGGTAGCGTCATCGGTTTTGAGGCTTCTTGGGCATTCATGCTCGAAGCTGCTTTTTTAGGGATTATGTTATTTGGCTGGGAGCGCGTCAATCCTACTATTCATTATCTTGCTACCATTTTGGTTGCTGTTGGCGCTAACCTCTCAACCCTGTGGATTTTGACAGCAAATTCCTGGATGCAAACTCCAGCGGGTGGAGAAATGGTTAATGGCAAATTTATTGTCAGCGATTATTTTCAGGCAATTTTAAATCCGTTCATGGTTAATAGTGTGCTGCACATGTTTTTTGCCACACTGGAGACTTCTTTGTTTGTTATTGGTGGAATTAGCGCCTGGTACATTACCCAAAGACGCCATCAAGCTTTCTTTTCACAATCTTTGAAGATTGCCTTAGCAGCTGCGATCGCAGTTGCCCCTTTACAAATCTACATCGGTCACTTGAGTGGTGAACAAGTCTATCACTATCAACCCACAAAACTGGCAGCAATGGAAGCCCAATGGGAATCTTCACCTGCTGGACAACCTGCTGATTGGAGCCTGGTAGCTATACCCAACGAAAAGGCACAGAAAAATGATTGGGAAATCACTGTTCCCAATGCGCTGGGATACATTCTGGAATTCAAAAAGAATCTCTCTGAACCAGTACGCGGATTAAAAGAGTGGAAACCAGAGGATCGTCCTCACATGGTGGGTTTAATTTACTACGCTTTTCGCACCATGATTGCCATTGGCTTTTTCTTCGCTGGATTGATGCTGTTGAGTACGCTGCAATGGTTACGTGGCAAGCTCTCAGCAGAAAATATTACCCAGCAGCAATGGTTGATGTGGGCCTGGGTATTTGCGGCTCCTTTGGGATATATCGCTGTAGATTCAGGCTGGATTGTGCGCTGTGTGGGACGACAGCCGTGGACTCTTTACGGGCAAATTCGCACAGTTGATGCTGCTTCTCGTCTGCCCGCTAGCAATGTCTTAGTCTCACTAACTAGCTTTGCAATAGTTTACAGCTTTTTATTTATTGCAGTCTTATATTTTGGTAGCCGCATTATCCGTAGAGGGCCAAATCTCGATCTGCCAGTACCAGGCGTGGAAATTACCAAACCGGCGGTAGATACTACCCCTGGAGAGTTTGTTCCAGATGAACGCCCTGTAGAAGCACAACAGTAAGTAATTATATGGAGACGCTAAAGTATTTTCTTCCTCAAGTCTGGTTTGTAATTTTAGCTCTCTTTTTATTCCTCTACGTGATGCTCGATGGATTTGATTTAGGGGTAGGTATATTATCTCTTACCTCCTCCGATGATGAACGCCGGAGCATCTTGATGACCAGCTTGAGCAATATTTGGGATGCCAACGAAACTTGGCTAGTTTTGATGGCGGGGGGACTTTTTGGGGCATTTCCTTTAGCCTACAGCACAATTTTGAATGCTCTATACATCCCCATTCTCGTGATGGTGTTTGGGTTCATCTTTCGGGGTGTAGCATTTGAGTTTCGGGAGTTAGCAAACCGCAAATTATTTTGGAATTTTGCCTTTGGGGCTGGTAGTTTTGCAGCAGCACTTGGTCAAGGATTCGCTCTTGGTGCTGTGCTAAAAGGTATTACAGTTGATGAGGCGGGACACTTTATCGGCACAACTTGGGACTGGCTGAGCCTACCATCGTTATTGGTGGCTTTGACGTTAATTCAGGGATATGTACTAATTGGTTCCACCTATCTTGTATGGAAAACCACCGGTGAATTGCAGGAAACTCACTATAAAACTGCCAAAATCGCTGCTTGGACAACAATGATTGGCGCGATTTTTATCACGATTACGACGCCGATATTTTATGAAAGTGCTAGGTTGCGTGTGTTTCAACCACCCCTAGTTTTTATCTTTGCCGTCATTCCCCTACTGGGAGTGGTGTTGATTTCGCAACTCCTTAGCAGTCTCAACCGTAAAGAAGAAAGAGCACCTTTGGTTTGGACTATTCTCCTGTTCGTGCTGTCGTTTATTGGTTTAGGATTGATTGTCTTTCCCTACATCATTCCCACTGAAATCACTATCTATGAAGCAGCAGCCGATCCCAGTTCGCTGGTGATTATGATCATTTTTATTGGCTTTCTTATCCCTGTGATGCTCTTTTACAATCTCTACCAGTACATTGTTTTTCGAGGTAAAGTTACTGGCGGTAACTACGGGGAATAGATATAAAATTTGCATTTTTGGCGATCGCGCTTACCTCGTTTTCGTAGACAAACTATAGCGATCGCTAAATTCTCTCCTCGTAAAGAAGTTGGATGTAGAAACCAGCCCATCGGCGAAGTCAGGGCTGGTAGTTGATGTAATTAGCAACCATATCGCCCCATAATTAATATGTTCATCCGCTACATTTAAAATGCGAACAATTGCGGAAATTAATGAAAAAATCAGTCGCCAACTTGCAGTAGTTTTGACGATTGAAGAATTAAAAGCACGAGTTGCAGAAATAGGTATTAGTAAAGCTGCGAAGGAAGTTGATGTAATTACCACTGGCACTTTTGAGCCAATGGAATCAAGTGGTGCAATTATTAATCTTGGACATACTGACCCGCCAATCAAAATTCGTCGCTGCTGGTTAGATGGTGTTCCAGCATACTCTGGATTTGGAGCAGTAGATTTATATTTGGGTGCGAGTTGTGCTGTAGAAGTGATGGATGGAGAAGAAATCAGGGAACGCGGCGGCGGTCATGTAATCGAAGATTTGATAGCTGGTAAACCTGTACACGTAAAAGCGCAAGGTCAAGTAACAGATTGTTACCCCAGGGCAACGTTTGAAACTACAGTTACCAATGAAACGATAAATCAGTTTTATTTATTCAATCCGCGCAATCTTTATCAAAATTTTATTGTGGGTGTAAATGGGGGCGATCGCTCACTTTTCACTTATCTCGGCCCTTTACAACCGCATCTGGGAAATGCTGTTTACTCGAACCCTGGTGCTATTTCCCCTCTACTCAATGACCCCGATTTGCAACTCGTTGGCATTGGCACGCGGATTTTCTTAGGTGGCGGTATCGGTTACGTTGCTTGGGAAGGTACTCAGCACTTTCCTTTACAAAAGCGTCTAGCTAATCGTACGCCAATCGGGCCGGCTGCGACTTTGGCTTTAATTGGTGATGCTAAGCAAATGGATGCTCGCTGGGTGCGGGGTTGTTACTTCAAAAGTTACGGGCCTTCATTGATGTTGGGCGTTGGTGTTCCACTCCCTGTGTTAAGCGAAGAAGTAGTAGAACACTGTGCCGTGCAAGACAAAGACTTAGTAGCTCCAATAGTGGACTTTTCCATTCCTCGACGTGTCCGTCCCACATTTGGTTTAGTGAGTTACGCCCAACTTAAGTCTGGGCGTATCACTATTGAGGGCAAAGCTGTACGCGTTGCGCCTCTAGCAAGTTTATTTTTTTCTAGGCAAGTCGCTCTAGAGTTGAAACAGTGGATCGAAGCAGGTACTTTTACCCTCACCGAAGCTGTTTCCCCAATTCCGATGGAGCGATCTTTTTTACCTCAAGATCGCTGGACGGATTTTTGATACTGAGGACTGGGGACTGGGGAAATCTCTTCCTAATCACGCCAGTTCGACGCCACTTGCTTTAAGCCGGAGAACCCGTCCAACGCAGTGGCTCCTCAAGTCGGGAAACCCGCCCACGCGACTGGCTCCCTAATACCTAATCCTCAATTCTACTCTTGAGTTGGCTTGGGCCGTTTGATCGGCTTAGGAGCGGGCGTTTTAGGTATGGGTTTTGACACCGCAGAGGGGTCGCCGCCTGTTTTCTTGATTGGACGTGGGGTTTCTCCATTGCGTCTGGGGGGAAATGGTTTCCTCCCACCGCCAGCACGAGGAGCGCCTTTGAAAGGTGGGCGGCGTTTTTTGGGTAAATCAGCGATCGCCTCAGCTTTGTCTACCACTAATACGTCAGATTCCCTTTTAACTTGGAAGTCCCAGAACTTTCCTACTGCTTTGGTACCAAGTACACCTCTAAGTTTCAACTTAAAATATTTAGGTTTATCAGTTGGTTTACGTGGAGCCTGCTTAATTTTGACCACCAAGCTTTTAGCGTCAAAAGACTGGTAAACTACTTCGCCACGAACAGAAAAACCACCATCTGTAATTTCTGATGAGGGAATCTGGGCATTTATAGTTTCGTCATTCTCAGATAAACCATCATCGGGCGTCTCTAACTCTTGTGACTCAGAATCTTCCTTATCTTCTTCTGTTGGCTGTTTAGCGAGATTTTCTGGCTCCCAAACTCCAACAATTTGGAGGTGCAAGGTGTCATTTTCTTGCCTTGTGCGCGGATAAACCACCCACAGATGTTCTTTTTCCAAGTCTAGGTGATTCTTGACTAAGCTCATAATCCGACCTAAAAGGACGGCGTTGAGTTCTACATCATCTGTGGTCAGTAGTGTACCTTGAGTAAATTGTTCGCTGCTAGCATGGTAGCGACCACGAACTAAACCGATCGCTCGGTACTGCATCGGTTCACTAGGAGGTGGAATCGGTTGCTGCCGATTGGCTAAGTTCTCACTTGATGCATCACTAGAGTTAACGGGCGAATTCTCTAGCTTAGTGACTTTGACTGGTACAGTATTAACATTAGCAGCTGGTTCTATATTAGTTGGGCCCTGGTTAGAGGCAGAAGAATTAGAAGGTTCAGGCAACGGCATCAGGTCGGAATTCATAAAAACTCCTTGCGGCGGAGACACATCCCATTGTGGGATTTTACTAAGGCAGCTGAAAAGAGCGTTTGTGCGGCTGGTGAAAGTATATTTTCTTTCAACAAAGTTACATCAGAGCGCCCTATACAATTCTAAAGACGCTAAATCCATCATTTATATACTAAATGTGTCGTTTAGCGCCTTTACACTAGTTTCGGAAGCATATCATAGCTACAATTCTGGCGGCTCCTCCTAAAGTCATCACTTACTTTAGCAGTGTGGATAGTTATTTGTTATAAAATTCACAGGCAATTGGCGGAATTCCGCAAGGTTTTGGAAATTTTTAACTTTCCAATTTGTGTAAATGATAATCTCATTAGAGTTCAGGAGAAGGACAAAATTGTGTCTCAACCACGCAATCGCTGGATAGTAAAGGTCGTTTTGGTCATAGCAGTTCTTGCTTTTGTGGGTGTTTCCGTAGTTCCCATAATTGGAGCATTTAATAATACGCCACCCTCAAACCAAAATACTTCTAACACCAGAGGCAGCTCACCTTCCTCTGACCAAAAATCACAATTAGAAGACCAAGTACGAGGTTATGAACTGGTTTTACAACGGGAACCAGAAAATCAAACTGCGCTTAAAGGTTTGTTACAGGCACGGTTAACATTGTTAAGTCAAAAAGCAAAAGGTGAGGTAAAACCGTCTGATATTCAAGCAGTAATTGAACCTTTAGAAAAGTTAGCAAAGCTGAATCCAGAACAGTCAGAATATGCAGTGCTGCTGGCTCAAGCAAAGCAGCAAATTGGCGATAAGGAAGGAGCGGCTCAAGCTTATCGCTCAATTTTAGCAACCAAACCGGGTGATCTGAATGCTTTGCGAGGAATGGTAGCTCTGTTACTAAGCCAACAACGCCCGGAAGCAGCTATTGGTTTGCTGCAAGATACTCTCTCTAACTCAGCTCAGGCTAATAAAATTCAACCTGGAAGTATAGATGCGATCGCAGTGCGGGTACTATTGGGAACTGTTCATGCCTCCCAGAAGAATTATCCACAAGCTACCTCTGTATATGATCAAGCAATTCAAAAAGATCCCAAGGATTTTCGCCCTGTCTTGGCAAAAGCAATGCTCCTCAAAGAACAAGGCAAAGTCGCAGAAGCAAAACCCTTGTTTGACACTGCCTTAGCTCTAGCACCTGCTCAATACAAAGACGAAATCAACAAGACAGCAGCATCTCCTTCTCCGGCTCCTGCTGTACCTCCTGCTCTACCTGATACACCTAAGTAGGGAGAGTTGGGGAACAATTTTGAATTGTTCTTTCCCTCTCCTCTTGCTCATGCTCCTTCAATGGCAGCAACTACACCAAAGATGAGAAATAGGCATCCCCCGACAAAAGTGAGTTGACGTTCCGAAATCCGACCAGCAATCATTTTGCCACCGATAACAGCGATTGCAGCACAAATGGCGTGTCCCAAAATTGCACCCATCGTTACCCCAATTGGGTTGTTTCCGGCTGCTAGAGCAATGGTGGCAATTTGCGTGCGATCGCCCCACTCTGCCATAAATGTTAATACGAAGGCTTCTGTTAAAATTGAAGCAGCAGTTTTTCGCTTTGGTAACTGCAAATCTGCCTGTTCCACCGCTGCTTTTGCTTCTTCTACAACTTCTGTATCACAAGCCGCAGGCATCTTTCTGGCTTGGTACAACAGCTTGATACCGAAGGCAATAAACAAAGCTATTTCAGCGTAATAAATATAAACTTTTGGCAATAAAGCCGCCGTTTGTCCTAACAGCACCGAGAGGATTGTCATCGCAGCTAAGGCGGCTGTCACTCCTATGAATACCAGACGCCGCGAGTGATGCATTGCCAATATTACAGCGATAAAAAATGTTTTATCACCTAGCTCTGAAACTGTAATTAATAATAAACCTGCGGTAAAAGCTGTTAACACTCTCTCAAGCTCCTAAAGAATCATTTACCGATGTGAGCTTGACGAGAGCCAAAAGACCTCACCAAGCACACACTTTTTGGTGTGAACTTAGTGAAGGTCTCGCTTTCAAATATTAATTATTTGCCATCTGAACCAGGCTTAACGCCAGTATGTTGATTCAGATGCACTGGCTTTTAAGTTTTTTGCCAGTAGCTACTCCCCTTCTATGCGATAGTAATCATACCTCTGTTTTAGGTATGAGTCAAGGGAATAGGAAATGGAGAAGGCACTATTTCACTTACATGGTAAAAATAGATTAGACAAGACTGATAGCAAAATTAAGGTGAACTGCGATCGCCTTATCGCCTTGCAGTGACTAAAAAAATTCCCATAGGCCACTCATAACTAAGCTATAGGAATCCGGTTTGATTTCTGAAAAGATACGTAGGGTGTGTTAGCGACAGCGTAACGCACCAAAACCTCTATAATAGTGCGTTACGAACTCCGTTCTAACACACCCTACAATACCTAATTTCGTTCAAAAATCAAATAGTAATCCTATATATACCCAAAGAGTTAAAAATAAAATTTAAAACAATTTGTGCCAAGCAAGATACAACTATGAGCCAAGTTGTAAAAGAGTTTATAGAAAAATGGGTAATAGAAAATGTTAATCCAAAAATTGGAAAGTTTAAACCATGACTCAAGCTTTACCAAAAACCAAGCTAGTAACCTTTGAAGAATTTGTTCAGTGGAAACCCGACGGCAAACGGTATGAACTGCATGACGGAGTAGTAATCGAAATGGCCCAGCCGACAGGCGATCATGAAGATATTATGGGTTTTTTGGCGCTTGAAATATCTGTCGATATCAAGCGACAAAATATTCCCTGCTTCATACCAAAAACAGCATTAGTAAAACCACCTGAAAATGAATCCGGTTATTCACCAGATATATTAATAATCAATCGCTCCAATCTGATAAATGAACCTCTGTGGAAAAAGGAATCTACTGTTACTCAAGGCGCATCAATTCCTCTAGTAATTGAGGTAGTTAGCACCAATTGGCGTACTGATTACTACACTAAGCGGGGTGTGTATGAAGAAATTGGGATTCAGGAGTATTGGATTGTGGATTACTTAGCTGTGGGTGGTAAGTCGTTAATTGGCAATCCCAAACAGCCCACAATATCAGTTTATTCATTATCAGAGGGTGAATACCAAGTCAGTCAGTTTCGGGGCGGGGAACGCATTATCTCACCCACTTTCCCAGAATTGAATTTGACCGCAGAGCAGATTTTTCAAGCTGGAAATACAACCATATAAAGTTAATACCTACGCTCTTTTGGCTCAAACATAGAAATTGTCACTGGTCGATATTGAATATCAATTCCTGCTGGTGAATAGTAAGCCATTGTGTGTTTGAGGAAGTTAGTATCATCTCGTTGGGGATAATCTTCGCGGAAGTGAGCGCCGCGACTTTCTTGGCGATTTAAGGCTGATGCTAGAATCGTCTGCCCCACTATCATTAAACTCCGCAGTTCTAAAGCTTCAACAATTTCTGTATTCCAGCAACTACCTTTGTCATCTAAATAAATTTGAGGGTATTGCTGTTGTATCTGTGCTAATTTCTGCGAACCCTCACGCATTAGTTCTTCGGTGCGGAAAACACCACAGAATTGAGTCATACAATCTTGGAAGGCTTGACGAATTTGGTTAATGCGGTACTGTCCTGGCTGTTCTAGCAAAGCTTGGATTTGTTGCTGGGCTTCTGTTACATAACGTTGCTCGTCTATAGAGGGTAACTTACGGTTTTGTACATATTGAGCGATCGCAGCTCCAGTCCTCTTACCATAAACTACACATTCCAGTAGAGAATTACTACCGAGGCGATTTGCACCATGAACAGAAACACAAGATGTTTCCCCAGCGGCAAAGAAGCCATCAACTAAACCATCGCCACTACTGCGAACTTGACCATCGGTGTTAACTGGGATACCACCCATACAATAGTGAATTGTGGGGCGGACTGGCATCGGCTGAGTCACGGCGTCAACACCTACTAGTCGGTGGGCTTCTTCCCAACAGAAGGGAACGCGGCTCATAATTTTTTCTTTGCCCAGATGGCGCAAGTCAAGATAGACAAAGGGGCCACCAGCACTACCATCAGGATGAACACCACGACCAGCGCGAATCTCATAAGCGATCGCCCGTGAGGTAATATCACGAGGAGCCAATTCCATACGGCTGGGTGCGTAGTTCGCCATAAAGCGATCGCCTTCACTATTAATCAGATACGCCCCTTCCCCGCGGACTGCTTCCGAAATCAGCACGCCTACTGGATATAAACCCGTGGGATGAAATTGGACAAATTCCATGTCTTCGAGGGGTAAACCGGCGATCGCAGTCATTGCCAAACCATCACCAGTGGAAGCGTAATCATTGGAGGTGGTGTTATAAACGCGACCATATCCCCCCGTCGCAAACATCACCGCCTTAGCCCGCACAACCTCTATATGCCCATCTAAGAGGCTATACATCACCACGCCCTTGGCCTGACCCTCTTCCAAAATCAGGCGCATGACGTACCATTCTTGGTAAACTTGCACACCATAACGCCGCAAGTTATTTACCAATTCGTGCAAAATCGCGTGACCAGTCTTATCAGCGGCGTAGCAAGTGCGGTTGTGGGAATGTCCACCAAAAGCCCTTTGAGCAATGCGACCATCAGGCAAGCGAGAGAACAAAACGCCCATGTGTTCCAAGTCAATTACTACATCTGGCGCTTCTTTAACAAGAATTTCTACTGCATCTTGGTCTGCTAAGTAGTCGGAACCCTTGACAGTATCGAAAGCGTGTGCTGTCCAGCTATCTTCTGAATCGACATTTTTTAGCGATGCTGCCATACCACCTTGAGCAGCTACCGAGTGGGAACGAATTGGGTGGGTTTTGGCAACCACAGCAATATTCAAGCTGGGGTCAGTACGGGCAATTTCCACAGCAGCGCGACATCCCGCCAATCCGCCCCCAATAATAATCACATCATGTTCTAGCATAATTAGCCCCCAACTGCAAAAAGCTGCTGTTCCAATACTTTTCGGTTAAGGGGGAAAGGGAAAGGGTTTGAATTCACCTTTACCCTTTTCCCTTTTCCCAGATCAAAAAGGAGTAGTTTACGCTTATCCAAAAAGTATTGGCTGCTGTTCTATTGTAGAGACGTGATTCATAAGACAGTAGGTTGTAGAGAAAAGTTTGATGGTTAAAAGTTTCCCCTCAGAACTTCCACATCTCAACAAAAAAATTCCCTGTCCATAGACAGGGATATCATTTCAACTTTGGATTTTAATTTTGTGAAAAGCTCCAAGCAGTAGGCAGTATGTTGGTTTTCAGATTCGAGTCGGAAAATCACTCAACTAGTCGCTTGTACAGGTTGTTGCTGCGAAACATTACCGGGTATAGGTTCAGTCTTGGTTCCTGCATCTACAGGAGTTACTTCAATATGATTTAACAATGTAGTGACAAATGCAAACAACAAGAAAGGCAGCGATAGCAGGACGACAAGACCCACCGTTGCTAAAGCATACACTGGTCGCCTAGCACCCATCAGCGCTAAGGCTGAGGCCAAACTTAGGGTAATTGTGATCAACCAAACAATTATTTGACCATATATATCACCAAAGGTCAGGGTACAGACAAACCGATACTTTTGAATATTACTCGTGGTCATCACATTTGCCTCAAGTCTCTCCTATAGATTCTACGTTAGAGCCATGTTTGGTTTCTAGACAATTTCTAAATATTTTTGCAAGGTTTGTAATATCGCTTTACAATTAACTTTTTTTGTTAATAAATGGAATTGTTCAGTTAACTGTTAATATTTTTTTTGCGAATGAGCGATGTTACCTACAAACCATAAATTATGAAAGATAGCATCAGACGACCCCCTAATGAAGATAATATAAATTAGCCCCAATAGTGGCGAGGCACAGCCAAATGGTTTTGACTCCTCAACAACTAGACGCCATCATGCCTGACGCTAGTCAGCTATATAGCGATGAGCCGGAAATGGAAAGTTCTCTGCATTATATGCAGCTATTGCTGCTTGTTACCTGCTTAGAATGGCTGTGGCGTGAAAGAAATGATTACTTCATTGGTGCTAATCTCACCATTTATTTTAGTCGCCAACAACTGCGAAATCGTGATTTTCGCGGCCCTGATTTTTTCTTAATCAAGCAGACACAAAAGCATCCCCGCAACTCTTGGGTAGTTTGGGAAGAAGACGGCAAATATCCTAATTTAATCATCGAACTACTCTCAACTAGCACCGCCGATACAGACCGAAATTTGAAAAAAAACCTGTATCAAGACCGTTTTCATACACCAGAATATTTCTATTTTTCCCCAGATACTCTGGAATTTGCTGGTTTTCGCCTAGTAGGAAGTGAATATCAAGATATTACATCCAATGCCAATGGCTGGCGCTGGAGTCAGGAGTTAGATTTGTACCTGGGTATCGATTCAGGAAAACTGCGTTACTTTACTACTGAAGGTGTTTTAGTGCCAACACCAGAAGAAGCCGCATTACAAACACAATTAGAATTACAACAACAAACTCTAGAGTTAGAACAGCAAAGTCTAGAATTACAGCAACAAACTCTAGAGTTAGAACAAGAACGCCAACGCGCTGAACGGTTGGCAGAAAGACTGCGATCTTTGGGTATGGATGTAGACTAAGAGGGCAACTATTTCAACTTAAATTCATCAAATTTCACAACTTCCGAACCGGCTTGCGGGTATCAAAACATCGATAAATTTGCAGTTAATTTTCTCCTAACTTGTCACTCGATTGCTTTTGCGTCATCTGTCATATTCTACGACGCTGTTTGTTTGAACTTTCTTATTTTTGTCTGCTACCCTTAACTGGGCCTTCGACTACTTAAAAAGTGGAATAATCCAGGCAGCCGTAATGCTGAGCAATACTATAAACTCTATGACAGTCAGTGCAAGCGTTGACTGGAAGTAGTTTGGCCATGAATCCCGACGCAGGTTTGACCACCATCTGGAGAGATGAGTAGACCACAGAGCAGGACTATCTTTGTCACGGAATTGCCAATTTAGCATTGATAGTAGTAGCGGTAGTCCACCCACCTTTGCATTCATGAGGATGTGAAGAGCGATAGAAACAACCATAATCACCCAGGCAATTAAGTGTGCGTGGTACCAGGTATGATTGAGTTCTCCTCTTGGTAGCCATGTTTCATCCATCATCTTGCCGCTGAAAAGCGCAAAGTTTAATGCAAAAAGCACAAACGTGTTGGTAAAACGGTTTAACGTATACCACCAAATTGGTTTACCAACTTGAGCTAATTTAGAGAAAGAATTGGGTTGAATAAGCCGCCTTTGCCCCAGATGAAACGCATAGAGAACAAAGATAGGGAAAATTAGCAATGTACACAGCCCAAAGGTTCCGTGCAAACCTTCAATGTCTTTATAGGAAGGAAGCGGAATTCTTCCCCATCGACCATCATAAAGATCATAAGTCCAGAAAGCGGTTAAAATTGCAGCAATGAGAAAAAGACTAGTGAGTCCATGCAGAATCCGCAGGAGCAGCGGTTGATAAGGCTGAGTTGATTTCATCAAATAAAATTCTTACTAATACGCGCTAGCTTTTGCAGAGCAGTTTCACTCTTCATCTTGCAATTCTGAGTGCGATCGCCCCATAATAAAGCTTTCTAGCAGCTTCGCTGCGTTAACTGGAAAAATACGGCAGATTAGACTTATAAGTGCTAACCGTGCCAAATTAGCTCGCTTTTATACCCACATCCTGCACCTCAACTAGCACAATTAGAGTTACAACAAGAACGCCAACCGGCTGAACGGTTGGCAGAAATACTGCGATCGCTTGATGTTGATTTAGAATGAATTAGCGATTATTTCAACTTAAATTCATCAAATTTTACAACCTCTGAATCTGGCTTGCGGGTATCAAAACGATAACTGCTTACCGTACCTGTCCCTGTATCAAAGATACTAAAAACCGTAATATCCTTACTGGCAATATAGGGCATCGGTTTACCATCTTCGCCTAGCAAGGGTGCGATCGCTGGTACTATAGGTTCTAAACCATTAGGATTGCCTTGCTTAACATAATCCTCGTGATACCCAGTTGGCACTTCGCGTTTTCTTTCACCCCAAGCAGCGCCATAAGTATTACCAACATTAGATGTTTCTAGAAAATGCATTCCATTAGGACTAACAAAGCGGTTCCACAAATGGGAATGTCCATAGAATACCAATTGCACATCAGCCGTTTCTAGCAAGGGGACAACATCGCGGATAATATAATCTGCGTCTTTGGGGTATTCGTAACGTACTGCCTTGATTTTGCCATCATCCCGTTCAATTATCTGTACTGGGTCTGTATATGCAGGGACGATATTATCACCCAGAGTGTGAGGTGGATGATGAAACATCACAACTTTGTATTTTGCTTGTTTAAACTCAGGGCTATTTATTTCTGCTTCTAACCAATTGTATTGCTTGCTGCCTTTAGCAATTGGCTCATAAATAATCTGTCCATAACCCCACTTTTCAGGATTATTTAAATCTTTTTCTGCTTCCCGATATCTACCTTTATTCTTTCCATCTAAGCTGGCAGTCCGCCACATATTAGTAACATACAGTACCACTAAACGCACATCACCAAAGCTGACTGCATAATACCTTTTTCCACCCTCTTTACTTTTTGGGAGAGTAAAAATTTCTTCGTAAGTAAAAGTATTAAAAGAATTATCTATTAGGGATTTATCGCTATACAATTTTTGGGCGACTGCACGGGGAATCGTATTATCAAATTCATTGTTTAAACTTCCCGTACTAGCAAACCGTCCCATGACCTCATGATTGCCAATGCAAGGAAACATAGGTGCATATTGAATGATTTTCCCGCCAGTGTAAGTTGTCTTATCGCCATTATGAGTTATTTCATATTTGGCACGACCTTGTAAACCGGGAAACAATGCACCACCACTATTATCATCAAACCATTCTGAGGCGCGATCGGGTGTATTGACTAAATCACCAGCAAACCATACCCCATCTACTTGTCCAACTGTCTCTACCACCTTTTGCAGATTTGCTGCTGTCATCGGCTTCAACTGATGGTCTGAGGTCAGCAAAATCTTCAGCGGTGTACCTGGCTTTGGCGTAGCTGCGAGAGTAAAAACATCGCTGCTAAAACTCTCACCATCTTTCTGCACACTCGTGACGCGATAAGTAACCCGCACACTAGGAGTTAACCCAGTCACCTCAGCTTCATGTCGCCAAATATCGCGTTTAACAGGTTGTTGGTAAACTTGTCCGTTTTTAGTTTGGCTTGCTACTCGTGATTGCTGGTCTTCGCGTGTGCGACTGAGTTGAGTAGTACTTGCTTTGACAGTTTGCTTGAGATTTTCGCCGTAGTTAACTATGTGTTTAGCGCCAGCAAACTCGGTAAACCAAACTACGCGTACTGAGGTTTCAGTTGGTAGTTGCAAAAATGGGTCGGTCAGCAGTTGGGGTGCTGATGTCATACTTGTTTGACCAAATGAATGCATACTTACCAGCGTAAAGCATATAAACAGCAAAAACACGGCTAATAATGGTATTGTGCGGCTGCTTAAGCGTCTGAGCATGAGTAATACCAATTCATAATTCATAATTATTAGCTTTTTTTGGCGAATCCCTTAAAAAGTTTATCTGTTTTGCTTCACATCGCATAAAGCATCTAAATTTTCAGTATTACGCTTCACTTACGGGCTTTTCCAAAAGATTATAAACTTTTATACCTATTTTATTTATTTCGGGAATTTTACTGAGGTAGTAGGGCAGGAGGTAAATTAAGTTTGATTTGTAGCTTTATTTGGCAAAACTGCTTCTATAAACATCTAATTACGGAGTATTTAATCTAATTTAATTAGGCTTTCACGGGCAATAATTACTATTAATAAATTAGCCATAGATTGTTAACTTAACTTACAGAAGCTAGCATATTAGTTTTTGTTTACCTATTACATAAACTTTGAACATAACCGCAGCAATTTTTAATGTAACTAGTGGTGTTTTTTAATGCTTTAAAAATTTCAGAAGTGCCGCGAGGTATAAGCCTTGTGGTTCAAGTTTAATGCATATTTTTTTGGTAAAAACACACAACTGGTAAAAGTTTGATATTTATGTCTGTATTAGAACTGCAACAGTCTGTCTTAAATTCACTCCAAAATCTCAAAAGTCTTGATGCACTCAAAAAATTGTTTTGGAGTCAGTTGAACTACGAACGAGTTAATAAAGAGCTTTCTCGTCGAAGATTAACTGATGCAGTTGCTAATGAACTTGCAGATGATCCCTTGTTATTAGCATCTGGTGGCGCTAATAATGCTTTTCACATAATTTATACACATCTAAAATCAGAAGATTTATCCAGACAAGGGGAAAGAAGAGTTGTCGATTATCTTCTGAAAGAGCACCCTTATGCATTATTTGTATTTTCTAATAAATCGCGATCGCAGTGGCATTTTCTTAATGTAAAGTACGACAACACGCTACAAAAACGCAAGCTGTTCCGGCGCATTACCGTTGGAGAAGGGGAGCAATTACGCACAGCTACAGAAAGAATAAGTCTGTTGGATTTGGAAAATCTTCATCCAAATGCATCACCTTTAGATATTCAGACACGTCATGATGAAGCGTTTGATGTTGAAGCTGTCACCCAAGAATTCTTTAGAGAGTATCGTAAAACTTTTGAAAAAGTTGAAGGGCTGATTCAAGGAATTGGAGGTAACGAACGTAAACGTTTATTCACTCAAAAGCTGTTTAACCGTTTAATGTTTATTGGCTTCATCCAGAAAAAAGGTTGGCTGAAATTCCAAACTAAAACAAATTATTTATCAGCCTTATGGGAAGCTTACCAGGATGATGAGGGTACATCAAACAGAAACTTTTATAGAGACAGACTTTCGCATCTTTTCTTTTCAGGACTCAATAATTCTCAACAATATGATATTACAGGGATTAATAATGGTGGTTTCCTTAAAGATTTAATTGGCACTGTACCTTACCTAAATGGTGGTCTTTTTGAACAAGATGAAGATGATAAAAACCCTCAAATTATCATCCCAGATGAATGTATAGACAGTATTTTTCATGACCTATTTCAACGTTTTGCTTTTACCGTTACCGAGAGTACGCCCCTAGATGTAGAGGTAGCAGTTGACCCAGAAATGTTAGGCAAAGTGTTCGAGGAACTGGTAACAGGGAGGCATGAATCTGGTAGTTATTATACACCAAAACCGATTGTTTCTTTTATGTGTCGTGAGGCACTAAAAGGATATTTAAAAACCCAAATTCCAGGAGAATCTAATGATTCTATAGCACAATTTGTAGATGAACATCATCCTGATGGCATCAAGAACTCAGAGGCTATTTTAGAAGCATTACGTAAAGTTAGAACCTGTGATTTAGCCTGTGGAAGCGGCGCTTATATCCTAGGAATGCTTCATGAATTATTAGATTTGCGTCAATGTCTATTTGCTAACAAAGGGCTAGATTCAAATACTGTATATCAACGCAAGCTAGACATTATTGAAAATAATCTTTATGGCGTAGATATTGATATTTTTGCAGTCAATATTGCCAGATTACGGTTATGGCTGTCGCTTGCTGTAGAGTATGAGGGAGACAACCCGCCACCACTACCAAACCTAAAATATAAAATCGAAATTGGGGATAGTTTAATTGCTCCAAGTCCTGCAACAACAGGTGTGATTAGGCATGAATTTATCAGCCAATACCGCCAAAAGAAAGCTGAATATATGCGAACTCATGAAGGTGGTAAGAAGCAGGACTTAGAACATGAAATTAATGAGTTAAAAACTCAAATTGCGTTGGTAACTCATGGTAGCACTCAAGTGGCAGGATTTGACTGGGCAGTAGAGTTTGCAGAAGTATTTGCAGATGGTGGTTTTGATATTCAGGTAGCAAATCCGCCTTATGTAAGACAGGAATTGATTAAACACTTGAAGCCGACACTACAAAAAGTTTATCCGGCTTTTTATACAGGAACGTCTGATTTATATTGTTTCTTTTACGCGCGTGCTTTGCAGCTTTTAAAGCCAGGTGGGATGTTAACTTTTATCTCTTCTAACAAATGGTTTCGCGCAAAGTATGGAGAGAAGTTACGAAAGCATATTGCTGATACTTGCCAAGTCCACAGTATTACAGATTTTGGTGACTTACCAGTATTTAAAAGCGCGGCTGTTTTAGTAATGATTTTTATCTCGCAAAATGGAAAAAATACAACCTCCTCAAGTAATTTTACCCAGGTAACATCTTTGAAACCACCTTATCCTAATGTGCTAGAAATTATTCAGGAAAATGGACATATTCTACCCACTGATGCTTTTAAAAGCTCAGATTGGACACTGACTGATGCAAATTCTGCTAGTCGTATACGAAAGATGGAGTCAGCAGGCGTTCCATTAGCTGAATATGTCAATGGTCAGATTTATTATGGTATTAAGACTGGCTTTAACAAGGCATTTATCATTGATGGAGCAAAAAGGGCAGAACTAATTGCTCAAGACCTTAAAAATACAGCAATTATCAAGCCTTTAGTTGTAGGTGATGATATTCGCAAGTGGCAGATAAACTATAAAGATAAGTGGTTTATTTACTCTCCTTGGGATTTAAAAATAGATAAATATCCTGCTGTAAAGAATCACCTTACTCAATGGTATAAAGAACTGAAAGCTCGTCCAGAATGTCAAAATGGCAGATATAATTGGTGGTGCATGGCACGCTATGGAGCAGAATATGTAGATGCTTTTGATCAGCCTAAAATTATCTATCCTGTTATTGCAAAAGAATCGCGTTTTGCTTTTGATGTAGGAGGGGCATTCACTAACGATAAGGCTTTTATTATTCCCGTTCCTGAACTCTATCTTCTTGGAATACTTAACTCTTCACATATTTGGGAATATCTTAAAAGTGTGTGTTCTGAACTTCTAGGTAAAAGTTTAGAGTTACGCAGTATTTACATAAATAAAATCCCCATTCCCAGCGCTTCAACTACCGAACGAGAAGCCATATCCAAACTAGTCCAAAAATGCCTAGATGCAAAAGGCGTTAACTGTGAAACATGGGAAAAAGAAATAGATGAGCGAGTCGCCGCCTTGTATGGACTGTAATAATTCATAATTAAAATATAATTAATAACTTCACTTTTTACAAAACTCCTAATCTTAAACTCCTTCTCTGCGCCTCTGCGCCTCTGCGTGAGTAAATCATACTTTCATTCAGCAACGCCAAAAAAACCATGCAATCCCCTATAAAATTACTCCCCATTGAAGAATACCTTCAATTAGAGCAAACTAGCGAAATTCGCCATGAATATCTCGGCGGTCAAATTTTCGCAATGGTCGGTGCTAGCGAAGAACATAATTTGATTACTACTAACATCATCGCCTTATTGCGTCCTCACCTACGCGGAAGTTCCTGTCGTACTTTTGTCTCAGATATGAAAGTCAAAATCGAGACTGAAAAAGCTGATATATTCTACTATCCCGACATAATAGTTACCTGCGACCCTCAAGACAATGAAAGGTATTTTAAAACCCGTCCTAGCTTAATTATAGAAGTGTTATCACCAAGGACAGAAATAACAGACAGACGAGAAAAATTTCTTTATTACCAAACTTTAGAAAACTTCCAGGAATATGTATTAGTTTCCCAACATGAAATCAAAGTAGAAGTTTATCGCCAAGACGCTCAAGGCAATTGGTCAATACAAACTTTAGGCAAAGGTAATGACCTAGAATTAAACTCAATAGGGTTAACCCTAACAATGGCAGATATTTACGAAGATGTCCTAACTATATAAAGTTGAAAAAATTATGCAACCAGCTTTACACATCACAACTAAAGTTTTACCAGGAAACAAAATAGAAATAGAACTTCCAGAAGCCGAGATTGGTGACAGCGTTGATGTATTTGTTATTTTGCCAGAAAAGCCTAAAGTAAAACGGCGTTCTGCAATAGAAATTATAGAAGAAGTTCACGCTAAACGCACACCAAAAAGTGCTGAAGAAATAGATAGACAGCTGCAAGAGGAACGGGATTCATGGGACAGCTAACACTCCCATCTTTTGGCGTTATCTATATAGACACACCATTACTGATTTATAATGCTATTCATGCTGCTACAGCTTTATCTGTTAATTGTAACCAATTTCTAACCAACGACAAAGGCTTTCGCAATGTCCCCAGTTTGCCAATTATTATCCTCAGCGAAGTTTTAGAATCTTGAAATTTGCCCTCTTCTCTGCGCCTCTGCGTCTCTGCGTGAGATAAAAAACCATGCCTACCCATGATATTATAGATAACCGCAATCAAAAATTAGTAGACCAAATAAACTGCATTCTAGACTCATCATCAGCAGCCCATTTCGCAGTAGGTTACTTCTTCCTATCTGGCTTCACCCCCATAGCAGAACGCCTCACCAACATTAAAGAACTACGCTTACTAATTGGTAATACCAGCAACCGCCAAACCATCGAACAAATCGCCCAAGGATATCGACAACTAGAATTAATTGCAGATAAAGTCGAAGCCCAAAAATATCCTAAACGCAGTGAAGAAAAACGGATGGCAAACGATACAGCAGCCAATATTCGTTCTAGTATAGAACTAATGGATCAAACAGATGAAGCCGAAACACTAGTTAAAAACCTAGTGCAGATGATTGAAGAAAAACGGCTTCATGTCCGAGTTTACACCAAAGGAACTTTACACGCCAAAGCCTATATTTTTGACTATGGTACTGTCTATGATGGCAAAGGTAGAGTTTTAGAACGTACAGAAAAAGGTATTGCTATTGTCGGCTCATCCAATCTTACCCTTTCCGGCATTACCCACAATACCGAACTCAATGTGGTAATTCACGGAAATGATAACCATAAAGAATTAACCAATTGGTTTGAAGAACTATGGAACGAGGCGGAAGATTTTAATGAAACCTTGATGCAAGAAATGAAACAATCTTGGGCGGGTTCTGCGGTTCGTCCTTATGATGTTTACATGAAAACTCTCTATAGTTTAATCAAAGATAGATTAGAAGATACAACCCCAAAAGACTTGATTTTAGAAGACGAAATTACTAAACAATTAGCAGATTTTCAAAAAGTTGCTGTGAATAATGCTGTACAAAACATCCGAGATTATGGCGGTGCTTTTGTCTCTGATGTAGTTGGACTAGGGAAAAGCTTTATTGGTGCTGCAATTGTCAAACACTTTGAACAAATAGAACGCGCACGTCCTTTAATTATCTGTCCTGCACCACTGCTAGAAATGTGGGAACGTTACAACGAAGTCTACCAACTAAATGCTCGCATTTTTTCAATGGGAATGTTGAAAGAAGATCAGGAAAGCGGGTTTAAAGTTTTATTAGATGATTTTAAATCTAAAGATAGAGATTTTGTATTAATTGACGAAAGCCACAATCTCCGAAATCACACCACCCAAAGATATAAAGTGGTAGAAGCGTTTTTAGCTACTGGTAAACGTTGTTGCTTATTAACTGCAACTCCACGTAATAAAAGCGCTTGGGATATCTACCATCAGCTAAAACTATTCCATCAAGACGACAAAACAGACTTACCGATAGACCCCCCTGATTTAAAACAATACTTCCAGTTAGTAGAAAAGGGTGAAAAGAAATTACCTGAGTTACTATCTCATATCCTGATTCGTCGCACCCGCAACCATATCTTACGTTTTTACGGTCGTGACTCACAAACTCATCAAGAAGTTGACCATGCCAATTTTAGAGAATACCTTGATGGAACCCGACGCGCTTACGTAATTGTCGGTGGTAAGCATCGATTTTTCCCGAAGCGAGAACTAGAAACTATTGAGTACAGCATTGAAGATACATATCAAGGACTTTACCAAGAATTACGTCAATATTTAGGTAAATCTCGTAAGCGCCAACTCGTAAAACCACCAGTCAACGAACTTAGCTATGCTCGTTATGGGTTATGGAATTATGTTTTAAAAGATAAACAAAAGCAAGAACCTTATAACACTTTACAACGTGCTGGCGCTAACCTAAGGGGACTCATGCGGGTGCTATTATTTAAGCGTTTTGAATCGAGTGTTTACGCTTTTAAAGAAACTATTAAAAAATTATTGCTAGTACATGAAAGGTTTCTTAATGCACTGTCTCAGGGCTTTATTCCCGCAGGAGAGGAAGCACGAACTCTATTATCAGAAGATTATAATCAAGCAGAAGAACAAGACTTGATGGATGCATTATATCAAGTGTCTGGTAAATATGACTTGGCGGATTTTGATGGACAGAAATTACAACAACATATTGAGCATGATATTAACTTGTTGAAAAAAGTTCAAGCATTAGTCGAGCCAATTACTCCTGATAAAGATACAAAATTACAAACTCTGAGAACCTGGTTAGATAAATCTGTACTTAAAGGTAAGAAGCGGCTAATTTTCACCCAATACGCTGATACAGCTAAATATCTGTACGAAAATTTAAACTCACAAGGTAAGCAAGATGATATTGATGTAATTTATAGCGGTAGTAATAAGAATAAAACCCGTCTAGTTGGAAGATTTGCGCCTAAAGCTAATAAGGAATATAAATTTAAACCAGGTGAAACAGAAATAAATACACTCATTGCTACTGATGTTTTGGCAGAAGGTTTAAACCTCCAAGATGGCGACCTGATAATAAATTACGACTTACACTGGAACCCAGTAAAACTGATTCAGCGTTTTGGTCGGATTGATAGAATTGGCAGTGATAAAGATATAATTTCTGGATATAACTTTTTACCAGAATTAGGCATAGAACGTAATTTAGGCTTGAAGCAAAAGCTAAAAAACAGAATTCAAGAAATTCATGACACTATCGGTGAAGATGCTGCCATTCTTGACCGAACTGAGCAACTAAATGAAGAGGCTATGTATGCTATTTATGAACAGCAAGGTAAACAATTGAGTCTTTTTGATATGGAAGATGAAGAGGCTTTTTTGGATTTAAATGAAGCTGAGGAAATTCTCAGAAAACTACAGAAAGACGACCCCGGAGAATTTGAGCGCATTGCCAATTTACCGCATGGTATTCGTACAGCTAAATTCTTTATGCAGCAGAAGGCAACATACGTTTTCTGTGAAGCTTCAGATTCCAATCGACCTGATATCAAAGGCTACCAGCAATTATTTTTGTTAGACGATGAGGGAAATATAATTTCTAGAGATATTCCTCGCATCTTGGGTGCAATTAAAGCTGATTCCACTACTCCTACTTTAACCCTTCCCAAAGAGCATAACTCTGCTGTGATGCGTGTCAAACGTCAATTTGCAGAAGAAGTGAAGCATCGCCAAGCAGAACGGGAATTTAATCAGCGTTTGACTCAAGGACAACGATATATTCTACGTGAACTAAGAATATTTTTTAAATCAATTACAGACGAAGAAGTAAAAGGTCAAGTCAATATTCTAGAAAAGGCGTTCCGCGGTTCCATAATTCAAGCAATCAACCGAGAGTTAAATATACTGCGACGTAATGGTTTAATAGGTCAGCAATTGTTCAATCAACTAGTGCAAGTTTATCGCCAACATAATATGCACGAATGGCTGAATAATAGTTTTTCTACACTGTCTGAGCCAATTCCTATTATTATTTGTAGTGAAGCTTTGAACAGGTAGAAAATGAATGTAGAGAGACGTAGCAGTGCTACGTCTCTACTATTCAGGAAACCCCTAATGGAAAAACCTGCCAATCTTTTGAAAAGACTAGCAGGCAAGGCTTATCATTGATCGGAGCGGCGGGATTCGAACCCACGACCTCCACTACCCCAAAGTGGCGCGCTACCAAGCTGCGCTACGCCCCGGTCAGAATTTCAATTATATAGGAAAACGCTAAGTTAATCAAGAGACAAATTTAAAAAACCTTGAGCATCCCGGCGGCTTGCAGCAAAGCAGGAACAGCGGAAGCATTCCATTGCCCTTCTGCACACCGTCCTGTGTTCAGGATAAAGCGCAGGCTGTAGGCATGAGGATAGCCTTCTACTTCCATCCACAATAAATCGCTCTCGGCTTCACAGGCAATTTTCTCTTCATCCATCAGCTCAGTTGCAAGTTGCTTCATGGTGTCTGCTAACTGTCCCAGTAGACGGCAAAAATCACTCAACTCTGCTTCGGTTAATTCAACTGCCCAATCATCTGTACCTACTAATCCTTTAAATTCAGGTGCATCGGGTTTCCAGCCAATACGCCAACCAGAGCCGATTTTTATAACGCGTTCCATAGTTTAATTTTTTAAACGCAGAGGACGCAGAGATTTTACGCAGAGAGAAGTCGGAGCGGCGGCTTCAGCCGATGGTCTGTATCACTGCCGAGAGGCGCAAGGCTTTGTGCCTCTCCCTTGTGTCCAAAGGACACAAGGCAACTGTTCTTTCAGAACGGTTAGCGATCTGAACTTCGGTGGGGACGCAAAGGAAAATTTTTGACTCTGGGTTTGGTCATTTCAGTAATTCGGCACCTCCTTGTTGCGATCGCTGTGGGGTAGGTGATGTACTAGGACTGGGTGTGGTGTTGGAGGTGGGGGCTAGTGTGTTTTGGGAATTTGTATTGAAGATATTGACTAATACCTGCACTAGTGCATCTCTCTGGCTACGGTTGAGGCGGGCGATCGCAGTCCGATCGCCTTCTATAGGATTTTGTCGTAATATATCGTTACCCGGATACGAACTGTCATACATAATTTCATTCGCACCCAGGTAATCAGCTAAAGTTAGCTTCCAATCCAAGCGATAAATTGCAGAACGCTCTTTTGTGTAAATGTGATACCTGATTAAGCGACTTACTAAGGTATTGTTTTGGGCAACTTTTCCAGTTTCTTTACTGATATATTTATTTTCTCGTGGGAATTCGGGTAACTGCTGATACACTTGTTGCCAAACATCGCTAGGAGTGATTCTTTGAGCGATCGCAGGTTGAATACCAAGTAAACTTGTATATGTTGATTGACTCACCCCTGAGCCTAAAACAACTACACCCACTACCACAAAGGCAGTGAGTGTCTGCCCAGACTTGAACAGGAGTTGAATGAACGACAAATTTTTGCTCATTCTACTTTCACAAAAGCCTTTTTATATTTCGCCGATAATTTCTGGCTGAGTTAGTTCATCAGACATCTCAATGATTGCCCTTAGCACTGGTTTCATCATGGCATCTTCGGCATTTTCAAAGTCTTCATAACGCCGACGCTTAGCACGATTTGCCACCTGAACCGTAATGCGGTAGCGATTTGAGGCTGCACTAATCAGATCTTCAGAACGGTGCATAATTTGAGATTGAGTTGTCTCGAACTTAGAACGCTTTAGCATAGTTAGTGGTTCTTGGGGTCACTCCCCAGTGTAGCAGCACTGAATAAATCTGTTGCCGTCTGCTTAATTGCCAGCAACCTCTCTGTTGATAGAGGCTATGAGCTTCCCAGTCAATTTATAAGTAACTTGTAATACTACATAAATAAAGTGACGTAACCTCATGGCTGACCTTGTGGAAACTGCTGTCAACGCAGGAAATTTTAATACGCTGATCAAGGCTGTTGAAGCTATTAACCTCATAGAAACTCTTCAGAGTCCTGGTCCTTTCACAGTCTTTGCACCGACTGACGAAGCATTTGCCAAACTGCCAGAGGGTACTTTAGAATCGCTGCTGCAAGACATCCCTAAGCTGAAGAAAATTGTGACGTATCATGTTGCTTTTGGCGATGTTAGGTCTGATGATTTAGTACAGATTGACGAGGCACAGACAGTTGAGGGTTCAATTGTAGCAATTGAGTCTGCTAACGGCAAAATTAAGGTGAATGACGCCAATGTTCTCAAAACCGATATTCTGACAGACAATGGCGTAATCCACGTTATTGATGCAGTATTAATGCCTGCAATGGTGGCTGGGAAGTAAGGATTGGGTATTGGGGAAAGGGAAAGGGATAAGGGGCAAAAGGGAAAAGTATACTCTTACCCTTTAACCTTTTCCCCCTGTTAAGAGTCCCTAGTCCTCGTTACCCTACACCCAGAATGCAACCACTGCGTGCGGGAACAGTCAACGTCAACTGCTGAGTTTCTTTACCATTCCACTCAACCTCAGCAGTGCCATATAAAAGCTTGTTGGGTTGAGTGTGCATTGCGATATCTACATTCGCTTTTGCTGAAGCTGTACCAGCGTTAACAGCAATAATTAATTCTTCTTTGTCTAAAGTGCGGGCAAAGATGTAAAGTTCTCCCTGAGCATATAGAACCTGGTAATCACCTGTACGCAAGGCCGGATAAGCATGACGCAGGGCAATTAATTGGCGGTGAGTATCGAAAATTTCTCGATCCCAGTTAGCTTCTAAAGGAAAGCCGCGACGTGAGTCTGGATCTATAGCACCAGGTAAACCAACTTCATCACCATAATAGATACTAGGAGCGCCTGGAAAGGTGAGTACTAGTAGAGTTGACAATTCCACACTGGCTTTATCACCACCAGCAATAGTCATCAGTCGCGCTGTATCGTGACTTGCTAGCAAATTGAGTTGAGTCAGCTGAATTTCCCAAGGATAAAGTTGCAGTACTTCTTGGATTTTGGTAGCGTATTCAGCCGCAAATAAGGGTGGGTAGGGTTGATAGTCGCGGCTTTGGACTTGTTCTAAGACTACGCGATCGCCAGCAGCAAAGGCAATTGTTGGCCCGGCAAAAAGATAATTCATCACGCCATCAAATTGCGTTCCATCCAACCACTCACAGGAATCTCCCCAGACTTCCCCAACAATGTAGGCGTCAGGATTTATGGCTTTAACGCGATCGCGAAATTCTTGCCAAAAACCAGGAGTTTTTATTTCAAATGGTACATCTAAGCGCCAACCATCAATGCCGAATTTAATCCAATATTCGGCAATTTCCATAATGTATTCCCGTACTTCGGGGTTGTCGTGGTTAAATTCTGGCAACGCCCGATTTCCGGCCCAACCCGCGTAGTTAGCAGGAAACTCTCCATTGTAGGGTGACAAGGGCCAGTCTTCAATTTTGAACCAATTTACCCAAGGGGAATGGGGGCCATTCTCTAAAACATCGTGGAAAAAGAAAAAGCCACGGCTGGAATGGTTAAATACTCCATCGAGAACGACTTTGATATTTCGTTGATGGGCTGCATCTAGTAATTCTTTAAAAGCTTCATTGCCCCCCAGCATCGGGTCAACTAGATAATAATCGTGGGTATGATAGCGGTGATTACTAGCAGATTGAAAAATGGGTGTGAAGTAAATCGCGTTAATTCCCAGGTCTTGTATATAGTCTAATTGCTCCAAGATGCCCCATAAATCGCCGCCTTTATAACCTTGGAGTGTTGGCATAGCATCCCAATCTTCCCAACGGGCTTCATGCAACAGCCGTTTGCGTGGCTGTTTGCTTCTAGCAAAGCGGTCTGGAAAAATTTGGTAGAAAACAGCGTGCTTCACCCAGTCTGGTGTTTGAATTTGCATGAATTACTCTTTGTACCTTCAGAAGCGATCGTTGCAAATACTAGCTTCTTTGTGGCTCTTACTTATGATAGAAAATTGGGGAATAGTCAAAAGTCAAAGGTCAAGGGTCAAGAGTCAGTTGTCTCCTTGTCCTTCTTGTTCCTTGCTTTCTCTGCTATACCTTTTACTTTGGATTTTTACGCAATTTTTATTAGTGTTAACTGTTTTGACTACTCTTATTTATTGTTTTTAATATTTACCAATATCATCATTTTTAGTTATTACTTCATAATTCTTGATTATTTTGCACTTAAAGTTATCCGTAACAACTGAGGTAGATACTGGATTAGTCTCATAGCTCATGAAAATTACTGGTAATAGTCGAATGTGGCTGCTCAAAGATGTTGCACTAGCCAGTTAAAATCCCCTTGAGGAAGACATAATCCAGCAATGTGAGTTATACCAAGTTGCATCCAGTCGTAGTTACACAAAAAGACTCAGAATTCAAAATATCGTTTCTTTTAACTCTTGACTCCCAAAAAATTAAATTTGAGGTAAAAATGAGACACGAAAAACTTTCTCCCGGATTACTTTTGGCATATCATGACTATCAAAGTGAAGGAGAGCCAGCTTTAATTACGCATAAGCGATCGCTTGGTATAGTTACCTCTAAAAATACCGTCAAGCCTACTAAGAGCGTCATTTTTATCTACTGCAATGCTGAAGCAGACTTGAGTGAATTATCACAATATGGTATTCAAGTCAATCAAAACACAGGGAGTGTGCGGACAGCTTACTTACCGATAGATAGTCTAGATGCCTTATCTGAAGAAGCTGCTGTCCAGCGCCTCAAACCATCGCGCAAACTTAAGCTAGCAATGGACGTTGCACCTGGAGCAGTCCACATACCAGATTTTAAGAGCAAAACTGGATTAACTGGTAAAGGAGTCATCATCGGCATCATAGACAGTGGTATTGACTCAAAGCATCCTGCCTTTGATGGGCGGATTTTAAGCATTTGGGATCAAACGCTGCCAGGTCCAGGAGTCATAGAGGGCAGCTATGGAGCTGAACTTACAGGAACACAACTGACAATTTCCCAGGATACTGATGGTCATGGTACGCACGTTGCCGGAATTGCCGCCGGTGCTGATACCACTTATGGTGGTGTAGCACCAGACGCAGAGTTGATTATCATCAAGACTGACTTGCAAGATGCCCACATTGCCGATGGCATTCGCTACATTTTCCGAGTAGCAAGTGAGTTAGGACGCCCTGCTATAGTGAATCTCAGCTTAGGTGGACACGCAGATGGTCACGACGGTAGCGACTCATTGTCAAAAATCATTGATGCCGAAACTGGCCCTGGACGGATTGTTTGCTGTGCAGCCGGGAACGAGGGTAACGACAATATTCATGGTCAAGCAACCATACCCGCCAAAAGTATGCGTGGTATGCGTTTTAATGTTCCTCTGAATCAAGTAGGTATAGTTTGGTTAAATGCTTGGTATTCCAGGAACAGTGAGTTGGAAGTGTCGGTGCGCGGCCCCAACGGTTTCGTCACACCCTTCCAAAAAATTATTGCTAATGGCAATCCCACACAAGATTATGATTTGCCAGATGCACAGGTACAAGTGGCTACACCAGGAGCCGACCCAGTTAATGGCGACCATAATTTCTTTGTACAAGTTCGTGGTAAAGGCAAAACGCCAGTACAAGGAGGTATTTGGCAGTTGCGAGTACGTAATACTTCCTCAACCGACACCCGTTTGGATGTGTGGACACTAGATGATTCGTCGTCAGTGTTTTTTACGGGTCAAAGTGTCAAGGACTCAGTGAAAATTGGATCACCAGGAGCCGCTACCAGCGCGATTACAGTAGCCGCCTATACTACTAAATGTAATTACACCGATATTGATGCTCAGGCGCGAGAAATGGGTATGGAATTACATGGCATTTCTGAGTTCAGCAGTGAAGGCCCTCTGCGGAATCAGGCCCAAAAGCCTGATGTGGCAGCACCGGGAGCGATGATTATTTCTACGCTTTCCTCTAATGCCAATTTTGACCGTTCGATGACGGTTAATTCCAAGTTTGTAGCGATGGCTGGTACAAGCATGGCGACACCGTTCGTTACCGGCATAATAACACTGCTGTTACAGCGTGACCCCAAGCTTGATCCAGCTGCTGTTAAAGACTTGCTACGCAAGAATAGTTCTATTCCAGGAAAAGCCGCAGGAACATTTGATAACAAATGGGGCTATGGAGTGATTAATGCATTAAATCTGTAATTAGATTGAGAAGCGCGTATATCTACGTCTGTATAAGGGTAGGCAATGATAACCCATAAATTTGATAGGTTGATTGTATAGCAAGCTCACAAGTGCCTGCCCTTTTACCAAGGAACTGCTTATGAATTATGAGAAGCTAGACACGGCTCTTGCTACAGCGCTAAATAACGTTCATGACTCAGAAGAAAAGAGTTTGACGGTTTTCATCCATACTGAATCAATTGCAGACCCCGCTGCAACTGCTGTTTTAGAAAGCTTGGGCGTCAGCGGTGTCACCAATGGTCAAGATGTTTTCACCGCAACACTTTCACCAGATGCCATCTCGCAATTATCAGAGCAACCTTGGGTGCAGTATCTAACACTGTCGCAAAAATTGCGTTTGATTAAAAGGAGAGATATGGGCAGTTTGGGCGTTTGATATGATATTTCAAAATTTAATATCTCAAACTTTTATTTTCTGCGTGAGGCTAATGAATTGTCTGATTATTTATTAAACTTAGCGATCGCTCCCCAATTTTTCCTACCAATCAATACAAATGTTCTAATATTTTTAGTTGTAGCAGTGCTATTCATCACTAATAGCATTTTGTAAAATTCACTCTTTAGAATCTTCGATCCCCCCTTACCAGCTGCCGCATACAGTCCTAAACTGAAGATGAGAGTTGAAAGGCAGTCGGGAGAATTTTTGTGAAAAAGGTATTATCAATCATTCTTGGCGGTGGTGCGGGTACTAGGCTTTATCCGTTAACCAAACTCCGCGCTAAGCCAGCAGTACCAGTAGCAGGGAAGTACCGCTTAATCGATATCCCGGTTAGTAACTGCATAAATTCCGAAATATTCAAAATCTATGTCCTGACACAATTTAACTCAGCTTCTCTAAATCGTCACATTGCGCGTACCTATAACTTTACTGGCTTCAGCGATGGATTTGTAGAAGTACTCGCTGCACAGCAGACGCCAGAAAATCCTAACTGGTTTCAAGGTACAGCCGATGCTGTACGCCAGTACCTATGGCTGATGGAAGAATGGGATGCAGAAGAATATCTGATCCTCTCAGGTGATCATCTCTACCGCATGGACTATCGTCTATTTATCCAGCGCCATAGGGAAACGGGTGCTGATATTACTCTCTCAGTCATCCCCATTGACGAGCGCCGCGCCTCAGATTTTGGCTTGATGAAAATTGACGATTCCGGTAGGGTAATTGACTTTAGCGAAAAACCCAAAGGCGACGCTTTAATTAAAATGCGTGTTGATACCAGTGTACTGGGATTAACAAAAGAACAAGCTCAATTACAGCCATACATCGCCTCAATGGGGATTTATGTCTTTAAGAAAGATGTTTTGTTCAAGTTGTTGAGAGAATCTATAGAACGAACTGATTTTGGCAAAGAAATTATTCCTGATGCCAGTAAAGATTACAACGTTCAAGCATACTTATTTGATGACTACTGGGAAGATATTGGAACAATCGATGCGTTCTATCATGCAAATTTAGAGCTGACTCGCCAACCACAACCACCTTTTAGCTTCTATGACGAAAAAGCACCAATTTATACCCGTGCTCGATACTTACCACCGAGTAAACTCTTAGATTGCCACATCACAGAAGCAATTATTGGCGAAGGTTGTATTTTGAAAAACTGTCGCATTCAACATTCAGTTTTAGGAGTACGATCGCGGATTGAATCTGGCTGCATCATTGAAGAGTCCTTACTCATGGGTGCAGACTTTTATCAACCTTATGTAGAACGCCAATGTAGCTTAGAAAAAGGTGATATTCCCGTAGGCATTGGTACAGACTCGATCATCCGGCGTGCGATCGTCGATAAAAACGCCCGCATCGGTCATGATGTCAAAATTATCAATAAGGATAATGTGCAAGAAGCCGACCGCGAAAGTCAAGGTTTCTACATCCGTAGTGGCATTGTTGTTGTGCTAAAAAATGCTGTGATTCCTGATGGGACTATCATTTAGTCAAGGGTCAAGGGTCAGAGGTCAAGGGTTAAGGGTCAAGAGTCAAGACTGAATAATTTGGACTTTGGACTGTTAACTCATGACTAAACTCATTTTGCTGATTGGCCTTCCTGGTAGCGGTAAGTCAACTTTGGCAAAACAATTACTGACAGAATGCCCCCAAATGCAGCTAATTTGTACGGATGCTATTCGGGGGCAACTGTTCGGTTCACAAGCAATTCAAGGGCCGTGGCTGCTGATTTGGCGTGAAATTCAGCGGCAATTTCAGCAAGCGATCGCCGTAGATAAGACGGCAATTTATGACGCCACCAACGCCCAGCGACGCCATCGCCGTGAACTGATCGCCCTAGCCCAGGATGTGGGCTTTACTCACATAACTGGGATTTGGGTGGATACGCCAGTTTGGCTGTGTTTGGCACGTAATAAAAGGCGATCACGCCAGGTTCCTGAAGAAATTATCTTGCGGATGCACCGTCAACTCCGGGATGCTCCCCCAAGCCTAGAAGAAGGAATAGACTGCCTAATTCACTTAAAAGGATGATGAGAGTACGGGAATTGCGCTGACATGGTGAGCGAGAACCACACTTGCTTTTCTGTATTGTTTGTTAATTTAAAATCAGAGTATTTTTGTTTGGCATTATACCTGGCAAACAACAAATCTCATATCTTAAAAAAATATAAGGGAATTTATATTAGGAGGCTGGTAGATGGCTACAACTGACTTTAAAGACTATTACGCTATTTTGGGAGTTAGTAAGACTGCCAGTCCAGAGGAAATTAAACAAGCCTTTCGTAAACTAGCTCGCAAGTTTCACCCTGATGTTAACCCAAACAACAAACAGGCTGAAGCACGCTTTAAAGAAGTTAACGAAGCCTACGAAGTTTTATCAGATCCAGACAAGCGCAAAAAATATGACCAATTTGGTCAATATTGGAAACAGGCTGGTGAAGGTTTCCCGTCCGGCGGTGTCGGCGTCGATATGGGTGGCTTTGACTTCAGTCAATACGGCAATTTTGATGAGTTTATCAATGAATTGCTAGGACGTTTCGGTGGTAGTACTCCTCGTAGTGGGCGACAAAGCTACTCTTACCGCACTTCTACAAGTGCGCCAAGTGGTTTTGGTGGCTTTAACGATTTTGGTTTTCAGGATGCAGGTGGGGGCGCAATCCAAGATAGTGAAGCTGCGATCGCTCTTACTTTTTCGGAAGCGTTTCATGGTGTGCAAAAGCGCTTTAGTTTAGGCAATGAAACACTAGATGTTCGCATTCCCGCAGGAGCTAAACCGGGTACTCGTCTACGTGTGCGGGGCAAAGGTCAAGTTAACCCAATGACCCAACAACGAGGAGATTTATACTTAAAAATCGAATTACAACCGCACCCGTTCTTCCAAATTGAAGGCGATAATCTTGTCTGTGAAGTAGCAATCACCCCAGATGAAGCCGCTCTTGGAGCATCTATTGATGTACCCACACCTGATGGTACAGTTGATGTTAAGTTGCCTGCGGGGGTGCGCTCTGGTCAATCCTTGCGTTTACGTGGTAAAGGTTGGCCTCTAGCCAAAGGTGGACGCGGTGATCAGTTGGTGAAGGTGGCGATCGTTCCACCAAAAGAACTTAGCCAACAAGAGCGGGAGTATTATGAAAAAATTCGGGCTATACGTACTTATAATCCCCGCAGCCATTTGCAACAGGTTAGGCTATGACGATTTTTGCAATGTAGAGACGCGTTAGCAAAGCGGCATGAATTAAAATTTCGCGTCTCTACACCTACTGTTTATGAATTTACTTTAATCTTTTAATTTGCATTCTATGGCGCTATCAAAGACTTAAAAGCTTCCACCTACAGGGTAATAAAGAGCCGAAAAAGCGAATCAATAAAGTTTTACAGGTACTTTGGTTATGATAAGAGTTTCCTAAACTGACACGGCATTACCTTGACTACAATTTAAACTAAATCGAATTGTTCTAACAATGTCTCAATACTAGCGTTGTGATCCAGGAAAGAAAATAAATGCCAGTAGCGAAGTTTTCCCTCTTTATCTAATATAAACTGTGCTGGTAAAGGCGCTCCCAGTGCTTGCCCCACTTGATAGGTGCGAAATACTCGACAACTAGGATCACTCAGCAATGGCATTTTTAAACCTAAATCCCTAACAACTATTTGACTCTGCCGCTCGTCGGTACTAGTAATCATCAAAACTTCTACGCCACGATTTTTAAATTGCTCATAGTTTTCATTCAAAGCTTTGATGTGAGGAAAGCAAAAGGGGCAATATTGCTTTTCAGTAAAAATGCGAGTAAAGGCAAGTAACACTGGTTGCTTACCTTGATAATCAGATAATTTTACTAACGTTCCGTTGGTAATATCTGGTAGTTGAAAATCTGGCGTGTTTACTCCCAATCTGAGTTTATTTGTAGCTGGAACTGGTAAAAAATTGTGGAAAAAACGTTTATTTAATAAACCACTAAAATCAGTTGAAGTCAGCATACTTTTATCATTGATTATTTAAATACTATTTTACGAAAAAACCACAGATAGACACGGGGGTTGATACTGTTTAATATGTATCTGTGTTTATCTGTGGTTATAATAATTGTGCTTTCAACTTGCAGTAGGCTCGGTTGAAGTTAATAGCAAGCGTAATTTAGACAGCAGCGAAGTAGACTTTCGACTTCACTGGGTCAGGAACCATTGTTTGATCACCTGGTTGCCAACCAGCTGGGCAAACTTCGTCAGGATGAGACTGTACATACTGAATTGCTTGCAATGTCCGCAGGGTTTCATCGACACTACGACCAAAAGCTAAGTTGTTGATAGTGGCGTGCTGTATGATACCATCTTTGTCGATGATGAACAGACCACGCAAGGCAATGCCTGCTGCTGGGTCAAGTACGTTATAAGCGGCGCTAATTTCTTTCTTGATGTCAGAGACTAGAGGATAATTCAGGTCGCCGACTCCACCAGACTTGCGATCAGTTTGAATCCAAGCGAGGTGAGAGAATTCGCTATCTACAGAAGCCCCAAGGACTTCTGTATTGATTTTCTTGAATTCTTCGTAGCGATCGCTAAATGCTGTGATTTCAGTGGGGCAAACAAAGGTAAAGTCTAGGGGATAGAAAAACAGGATGACATACTTACCGCGATAATCGGAAAGTTTGATTGTCTTAAATTCTTGATCTACCACAGCCGTTGCTGTGAAATCGGGAGCCTGTTGACCAACGCGAAGGCTTCCTTCTGTTCCGTAAGTGAGGGACATGAACTTATTTCTCCTTCAACTTATATCCATTTAGTAGCGTCGGAATTCGGGTAAGTTTTACTCACCCGTCTGCGCTCTCACAGTTTAATTACGATCTGTTACGACTATATCATAGTCATAACGATTTTGAGTAGCAAATGGCTGATTTAGATACAAGAGAATGGTTGCTTACTAATGGCTTAGGAAGTTTTGCCAGTGGTACGGTTTCTGATGTTCGTACACGCACTTATCACGGTTGGCTATTTGCCGCTACAAACCCGCCTTCTGGGCGCACTCTGCTGATTTCCCACTTAGAAGCTAGCTTAGAAGTACTAGGGGAAGTTGTGGCTCTGGGGACAAATTTTTGGAGCAATCGTCAGATTGAGCCGACAGGCTATGAATTGCTGCGCTGTTTTGATATTAACCCAGTTCCAAAATGGATTTGGGGCAAGGATAATTGGCAGCTAGCTAGACAATTGGTAATGCCTTACGGGTTAGTGGGAACAGAGGAGAAGTTGGGAAAATGGGGCGAGAGGGGGGAAGTAGAACAGACCAATGCCCAATCCCAATTTTCCCACAGGATTTTGATTCAATATCGCTATGAGGGAATTGACGCGGCAATATTACGCCTGCGACTGTTAATCGCCGATCGCGGCTTTCACAGCCAGCAAACTGCCAGTCCAGAATTGCAGTTCTCGCAATTGCTAGGGCAAAAACAAGTATGTCTACAAGCGATAAATGCTGGGCACTTCGGCACAACTTGGCACTTGCGCTGGACACAAGGCAACTATCAACCAGATGCAGTTTGGTATTGGAATTATGGATTACCAGAAGAGACGCAACGGGGATTAAGCGATCGCGAAGACCTCTACAGCCCTGGTTACTTGAGTGTCACTCTCCAGCCCGGAGATACAGTGACTCTAGAAGCACGGGTAGGTTTTCCCGATCCATTGGCAGGTATCCTCACCCCTGAAACCTTTGCAGAAGCAGTAGAAGCAGATCAAGAACGACTCTCTCAGATTTTTGGATGGGGGAAACAAGAAGAGGGGCACATAGAGAGAAAGGGAGAGGAGGGGAAAGAACAATTAAAAATTACTCCCCCACTCCTTCAGTCCCTAACCTGGCAGCAACTACTTAAAGCAGGCGATCAATTTATCGTCTATCGAGCTTCAATTGCTGGCCCCACGATCATTGCTGGTTATCACTGGTTTGATGACTGGGGGCGTGATACCTTGATTGCCTTACCGGGGTTAGCGCTAGTTCCACAGCGCTTTGATCTGGCAAAAGGACTATTGCGAACTTTTGGGCATTACTGTCGCAACGGTTTAATTCCTAATACATTTCCTGATGTCGATGGCGAACCGTCTTATAACAGTATTGATGCAGCCCTGTGGTGGATTGAAACTTTAGGACTTTATTTAGAAGCTACCCAAGACTGGCAATTTCTGGCAGAGCAATTTCCCATAGTGCAGCAAATCCACAAAGCTTTTGTTGGTGGTACGCGCTACAATATTCAGGCTGATGCCACTGATGGGCTGATTGGTTGGGATGCTCGCAGTGTAGCCCTTACCTGGATGGATGTAGTGATTGGAGCAGAACCCGTCACTCCTCGTTGCGGAAAGCCTGTGGAAATCAACGCGCTCTGGTATTCTGCTTTATGTTGGGTTAGTCAGTGGGCAGAACGCCTGAGCCAGCTTCAATTTGGCGAACCAGTTCGTCTAGCTAAGCAAGCGCAGCGTTATGCCCAGCAAGCACAACAAGTGAAACTCTCTCTACAAAAGTTCTGGAATCCGCAACTAGGCTACTTGTACGATACTATCGAACCGGACGATCGCCGAAATTTTCAAATTCGTCCCAATGCTGTTTTGGCACTGTCGCTGCACCATTGTGGGTTTTCTCCACAGCAAGGATGCCAAATATTGGATCTAGCAACCACCAGCTTACTTACTCCTTATGGTCTTCGTAGCCTTGATCCAGGCGATCCAGAATACATAGGGAAGTGCGCGGGCGGCCCCCATGCTCGCGATCACGCCTACCACCAAGGTACTGTTTGGAGTTGGCTGATTGGCCCTTATATTCTTGCTTGGCAACGGTTTTACCCAAATCAACCACTACCTTTTGATTGGCAACTCCTGCTGAATCATTTCCTATCTGATGCTTGCCTTGGCTCTATCTCTGAGATTTTCGATGGCGATCCACCTCATACACCCAGAGGTGCGATCGCTCAAGCTTGGTCTGTTGCTGAAGTGATCCGCCACATAAAATAGTGCTGAGTTTTGAGTTGCTGAGTATTAGAGCTAGTTTTTAAATTTAGAGTCAAAACTCCCTGCTAAAGGGTAATCAAGGCTAGTCTAGACTCACTTGTCGCTCAGCATTTACTACTCATAACTTTTAAATGGCTCAGGTCGGATTTGAACCAACGACCCCAGGCTTATGAGTCCCGTGCTCTAACCAACTGAGCTACTGAGCCAAATTTATTTACATCGTTATCTAGCCTAGCACACAAATTTGCTTAAGGCTAGTTTGTTTTGCGATTAATTTTTCTATTGCTAAGTTTCTTTCTATTGAGATGATAGACAGCAAATGAGGGAGTTTACCTCCCTCAACAAACAAAGCAATTTTTTCGATAGAGACAACTAAGAATTAGAGACGTTCTTGGGGAAGCATGGCTATTGGGTTAACTGCGCCCTTGCCTGATGCATGAATTTCAAAATGGCTGTGTGGACCAGTACTGTGGCCAGTGGTACCCATTAAAGCAATTGTTGATCCTTGGCTTACCTGCTGACCAGGTTGCACCAGAATCTTGCTGTTATGAGCATAGCGAGTCATGCTACCGTCAGGATGGCGAATTTCGACGAGTTTGCCGTAGCCACCGCTATTCCAGCCAGCTTTTTCTACTGTACCCTCTGCTGAGGCAATAATTGGCGTACCAGTGGAGTTAGCAATATCAATTCCTTTGTGCATTCTTCCCCAGCGCCAGCCATAGCCAGAAGTAAGAACACCCTTCGCTGGCCAAGTAAAAGCTACAGACGAAGTAGATGGGGGGGGTACAGTTTCGTCAATTGACCGGGGTAGGTATTGATCTACTGCTGCCAAAGGCGGTATCGGTAGCTGTGGAGAAACTGTAGTTCCTCGCATCCTTCCTAGGGAATCAGAAGAGTTTACACCAGCGGGTGGCGTTGCTATCTTCGTGCTAGATGGAATGCGAGAGGGAGTCCACTGACTAGCAGGCCCTAGATTGGGCAGATTGGGCAAGAATTCTGGATTTACTGGTTCACTAGTGGGTCTAGCAGCACGGAATTGAGGCTTAACGGGTTGGGCGCTATAGCTTGTAGTTCCAATGGGTGTCGGAACTGGAATCGGTATAGCAAGATTAGTTGGTCGAGAAGCAAAGTTAGATACTGAACTGAGATTATTAGGACTAGAAACTGGAATCTGTACCGCAGCAATATTATTGGTTTCGGTAGCTTCTGGTACAACTAAGTTTCCAGACTGTTGAGCGCGATATTTCTCTTGTAATCTCTGGATTTCCGCTTGTAAGCTTTGCAGACGTTCATTTTTTGCCCTTGCTACCTTTTGAGCCGGTTTTTTAGGCAGTTGTATTTCGGCAAAAGCTGTTGGTGGAATATCTCCACCGACGCCACGAGAAGTTGAGGTGTTAGAAGATGTTTTTGGAGCGAGGTTAGTATTTGCCTGAATCTGATTGTTCGCAGTTGTCGGTGTAGGGACGGGAATACTGCTGTTGTCGGCAATAACTGGTAGTTGTGAAGCAACAGGTAGGTTTAAGTTGACGCCAGCTGTGTTCACAGGATTAGTGGCTAATTTGGCAGTGCTACTGGACTGCCTAAAACTGGGCTTAAACGGTACAGTTGTGTCAACTTGAGCAGTGGGAATAATCAGTTTTTGACTGATTTGCAATTGGTTGGGGTTGTTAAGACTATTTACCTTGACTAGTTCTGATACTGAAGTGCCGTGATGGTTAGCGATCGCTGCTAGTGTATCTCCAGGCTTAACTTCGTATGCTGTTGAAGCTGATGCCACAACTGTTGGTGTAGCTGGTGCAGGTGTTGTTACTTGCTGAACAGAAGCATTCGTCTCTTGCTTTTGTTTTAACCTCGATATCAGACTGGCTTTGCTTGCATCAGCCGTTGTTTCCGATTGGGTTAATACAGTTTTCTCAACTACAGTCGATGACTGCGCCAACTCAATACCAGCTTGTGATAAATTTTTGCTCTCCCCAGACCGCAACTCCGCCAGGCTCTTTCTTAAACGGTTCGATTTTTCTTGTAAGCGATTTAGTGCAAACTCTTGTTGTGCTTTAAGTTGTGCATTAATTTCCCCGTTTGCTGTGTCAGATGCCAATGCTTGTGGTCGAGCAGTCAGGGATGTGTTTCTACCATCAGTAATACTGTCAGTGCTAGAGGATTTTTGTGTCGTCTCAGATAGCTTGTTGACTGTTTGGAAACCAGTATTACCTGAAGTATTGCTTAGTCCCTGTGCTACTTGTGACTTTAGGTAGATGGAATTTTTATAAGTTGTTTGGGAAAGTGTTTCTGATACAGGAACTTGTACAGACATTCCACTTGCCGCAACTTGCCATTTAGCTTCAAGCCCAGGCACTTGTGAAACTGCTGTTGGTTCCACTATGACAGGATTTTCAGGCACGCTCGCTGATGAGACGGCTCGGGACTCCAGCTTTGTGGAGGCAAATTTCACCTCAGTGTCAGGAGCAGCCGGAATTGTTGAGGTTGCTTTTTGGCTACCTACAGGTGCAGCTGCTTGGGCTTGATCGCTTTGTCGAGTCACCAAAAGGCTGGTTGCTCCCATCGAGATTGCCAAGCCAATCATGGCAGCTTTTGTCCGCACCCGGCGGTTAACTTTTGGATTAATCACATTTAGCTCTTCTACCGGGGCATCATCGCTACTAGGGGTATTTTTCAACACAGCCTTCACTCTCTTTTTCAATGCTCGTTTCAAAGACGACCTCCTATGATCACTAGCGCTTAACTGATCTCGATTTTTCAGCTGGATACTAGTCAATGATTTAGATCACAACGAACGATAGATCAAGATCACAATTCACCAGAGATGCTTAAGCAAGATTAACCTGCTTCTCTGATTTAGACAAGTTCATACTTATTAGCAAAACTTAAAGTTGCCATACTTACTTGTCCGAACCACTCCTCACACACTTCACACATTTGAGACATTTGGTTTTGCTCTTTGCAGTTGTCCGCGCTTGTCTTGCTTCAATTGCGGTGACTAGACAAACACACATTTGCCAAGTCCACTGTCGCTGCCAGGAATTAAACTGCCGCGACTTCTGGAAAAGCGTTGTCCTCTACTGTAGATATCTTCAAGATATTTCTACTAAATCCGTCTTCCCAACACGAGACTTTACGTTGATTATTCCCTAAAAAACAACCGTATGAACTCCCAGCTACTTTTGGGCTACTTTCCCAAGCTCATCGAGTCAAAATAGCTGAAATACATCATAAGACTGGGTTTTCCCGGTTTTGTTCCTGAATTTAGGATGATTCAAATTCATCAAAATCTATCATTCAAATTTGGTATTGCCCCGAATTTTATATACAAATTTCTTATAATATCCTTCCCCTATTCGTAAGTATCTTCTACTACAATTTGACCATAAATTTCAATTTAAGTATATTAACTAAGATTATTGCTGTAACAAAAGAGATGTTTGCTGCTAAAATTCACTTGCTCAGTAAAATTTTGGCAAAGCTTAAATATTTATACTTAAAAAGTTGTGAATAACGCTAAAAATTATTGTAAATAACCTAACTGGCGGCGGGCTTCAAACAAACCAATTGCTACACTTACTGACAGATTCAAGCTGCGAACTCCTGGTTGGGCCATAGGAATGTATAGGTTAGCGTCAGTTGCGGAGAGGATGGTTGGTGTTAAACCTGTGGTTTCACTACCAAACAGCAGCCAATCATCTGCTTGAAACTGAAAGCTGACGTAATTAAAACTTCCACTGACCGTGAAACCTAACCATCTTCCTCCACGCTCTTGATGTATGATTTTAAAGGCTTCTAGCGATTCATGATAGTGCAGCTTGACGTACGGCCAGTAATCCAAACCAGCTCTTTTAAGGTAGCGATCGCTAATTTCAAATCCCAAAGGGCCCACCAAATGCAATTCCGTACCTGTAGCGGCACAAGTACGGGCAATATTACCTGTGTTGGGAGGGATTTGCGGGTTAACTAAGACTACCTGAGGCATTGTTCGGGAAACTTACGTATTGTATAAAATAATATATTATGAATGTGAAATCTACCAAAGGGTAGAGGTGATATATAGGTTTTATTAATAATCACCAAGCGATCGCCATCGATTAGATTTTTAAAATAAACAATAAATAATCTCAGAACATTATCTGAGAGTATGCTTGGACAACTACATAATGTAGTTGCCAGTATCTTTATCAAATACCAGCAACTCCAAGAAAATATACCATTTGTCAGACGGCAGCAGATGTTAAGCCATCAAAGACGAACACAATTTGTTTTCGAGTTCGATTTCGCGTTCTTGGGTGGCAACAATAGCCTGAGTGATGACCCGCTGGGTGTCAAAACCAACTGCATGTAACTGCAACCACTGTTGGGCTTCATTACCTTCGCGGAGGATTTTGTTTATCGGGGAAAGGAAACAGCTAAAGCCATTTTGTTTAGCCATCGCCCAAACGTCTTGGTAGATTTCAGCAATCCAATCTCTAGCTAGAATGCTTCTACCATCTTGCCAATGTGTGAGATGGGCATCAAGACTAGCTATAGCAGCAGCAGCTTCGTTATTAGCAGCCAGAGTAATCAGTTCTTCGGGAGAGAAGGTACTTTGGGTTAACGGGTCGATGTTGGGATTTTCGATTATTTGTAATAAACGCGCTTCTAATAAGGCACAAATCGCCAGCAGGGCAATTGGATCTGTGACTAAATCGCAAATCCGTAGTTCTAAGCGATTTAAGTCATAGGGACGGCGATCGCCATTTGGTCGCACTGATGTCCAAAGATGCCGCACGTTTTGCATTGTACCGGCAGCCAGTTGATGTTCTACCCACTGAATATGATCGGTGTGGCTAGCAAATAACGGTACATGGGTGGGTGTTTGCGGGAAGACGCCCCAACGGGTGGAATGATAGCCAGTAGCTTTGCCATCGAGGAAGGGAGATGAGGCGCTGAGGGCAAGAAATAGGGGTGCTTCTGTGCGGATCACGCGACACGCCCGCATTAATACTTCCGGGTCACTGATGCCTATATTGATATGTACGCTAGCGGTGACTACTTTCGTATTGTAGGTTTTCTCGATGTAGTCGTGATAGGGATTAGTTGGATCGGAACGAAGAAAGCGATCGCTACCACCCAAAGAAAGGGTACTCCCTGGTATCAGGGTGTAATCGCCCAAGCGGTTGAGGTAATTTCGCAATTCCCGCCGAGGACGCAGCAAGGCACACAACAAGTTCTCATAATTATGGGATGGTTGAGTTATGTATTCCACGTTGCGGCTATCTGGCTCACGCACAAATCCATCCAAATCTGCGACAATTTTGTCGGAGAGACCAACGATTTCACCTTGAGGTGTGCCAGTGTACATCTCAATCTCAAAGCCTTTTGATAAGACCACTTTAAATTACTCCTTGGCTCTCCCAGCTTATAAATTGTATCAAATTAAACGAATCTCTGCATATACATCTAAGTGAATAAGAAAGTTAAAAATCAGTTAAGCAAAAAGTTAGAAATATAGTTTTTATTTTATCTCCGGGGAATAATGATGAGTATTGATAGGAGAAAAAAATCCACTTTATGATCTATGGTCTATGATTCTTGATTATGCACTAAAATGCAGAATTGATTTAGCTATTTACTTTTTTCTTGGTTTTCTTATTTATTTGTCCTCCCTTGACTAACTTAGTCTCCTTTTCTTGCTGCTGCTCCACATATTGCGATATGAAATTAGTAGGTGAATCACTTGTTTGGGTAATATTGAGACGTAAAAATTGCAACCATACTTCATTGTTGAGTAAGTTTAAAGCAGTTTCAGGATTGTTAGTTGCGATCGCGCCTATAACTTGACGCCATCCTTGTCGCAATAATTCAATAAAAGCTTCTTCACCTGAAACCTGATTCAGCAACGTAAGTGCTTTTCTATAAATTACTAAATCTAATACGTTTTTCGCTCTTAGACTTTGAAGAACCACATTCAACCACATTGGTAAAAGTTCCAGCCAGTTGTTTTCTTCTATCTCTTTGAGTGCGATGTCTTCCATACCAAGCGCACCCCACACACACAAAGGTTCTACAGCTAGTTGAAAATTGCGGTTTTCTAGAGCATTTTTCCATAATTCTTGAGCATGGTTTTGGAAACGATGAGCAAGAAATTCATAAGCTTCCTGGACTTGCTGGGGAATTGTAACTTTATAGACTGACTCGCCTCGTGGTAGATAGTCACCACGATAAGAAAGCCAGTTATGAGAGCCGCAAAGATGGATTTCCCGATCAACTATTACTTCTTTGATATGAGAATCTCCCAACCAAAAAACTTGTACAGACGGCAATCCATCAGGTGTTTTTATCGCTCGAAGTTTTTCCTCTACTTCTAATAGTATTGGTTTATCTTCATCTTCTTGTTGTCGCGCAATTCCATGTCCAATCAAAATCCAAACTCCGCGATTAGCCAAATTTTGTAATAAATTTAGGAATTCGTCATTTATAGTTACCTTACTAACCCAAGGTGAATAGATGATAACTTGATGTTTTGCCGAATTTAAAACTTTTGAAAAAGCTTGAGAAATTTGTCCATCACGTAACTGTATAGCTGTTCCTGCTACAGTGGAATAATTTTGTTTTCTACTAGTATGTGTAGCGGTTTCTAATGCCTTTTGGCGAATTTTTTCAACTCTAGCTTCAATTTCTGCGTTTTTATGATCAAGAATTAACTTACGCTCAGAATTGATGGTTTCGTTTGATAATTCACACAACGCCTGCAAGGATATTTTACCTTCGGATAGTAGGACTTCCAGCCGTTTTGTTTCAGGCTCTAAAATTTGCTTACCATTTCTTATTTGGACACTTAACTTATCTTCAAGTGCATCGAATGTAACGAAAATAGATATAGTTGCCGCAACTTTTTTAGTTACAGATATTGCTTTACAAGAAACAACTATTTTTCTATCTTGTGGCACATGAAGTGCTAAATCTGAAGTCTGAATATTTTGCTGAATTTCTTCAATAGGCAAAGAAGAAATATCAATAATTATATTATCAATATTTACAAAATTTGTTAAATCAGGCAGTTTTACTAGTTCCTCGTTTAAAGCTTCAGATTGAAAAGTAAGTTTTCCAGTTAAAGGATCTGAAATGGCATAAATCTGTACGGAGTATGGAGGCTGTGGGACAGACCCTTTCTCATAAAATAAACGTCCTTCAGGAGTTACTGTAATTGGCGATGTTAGTGATAGAGTTTGTAACGTCTGAAGAGTTGCAGTAGTACTGCGGACAAATACAGGATCAAGACCAAGTATAGATGCTAATTCATCTTCTGTTGGAGGAGGATCCAATTCAATACCTGCACGAATAATAAATTCTTCTAATACGTTAAACTCGCGAGGTTCTTTGATAGTTGCTTCTAGAAGAGTCTGATACAAACTATAGCGTAATTGACGCGCTGCTAAAACCGATAGACTAGGACTTTGCGCTTCAATTTCGTCCACGAAATTCTTGAGTTTGCTATCAATAGGTTTAGCAGAAGAGGCGAGAAACATCAACGGAACAAGATTGGATAATTTAATTTGTACAAATACTTGTAACCCATGAGGCAAACTACTTTTATGTTTTCAACAAGCCTTGGCGACGACTAGCCCACCAAGCAAATCCAGCACCAGTCACAAACATTAGCAGACTATAAATTGCCCCAGGAATGGCCATTGTGGGAGTATTCAGCAGCGTAGGGCTAGAAGCGATCGCGATCGCCAGAGTCCCATTTTGAATTCCTACTTCTATTGTAATTGCCGTAACACATCTTTCTCCTAATCGTGTGAAAGTAGCGATCGCAAAACCTAAAGCCATTGCCATCACATTCAAAACCAGAGTTGCCCAGCCCACATCTATTACATAAGAAATAAAATTATTCCGTTCTCGCAGCAGCACTCCAGTAATTACCACCGCCAGGAAAAATAAGGATAGCCACTTCACAGGTTTATCTGCTTTGTCTGCCAATCCGGGTGCATACCGCTTGGCTATCATCCCAATTGCTACAGGTAGAAGTGTAATCACCGCAATCTGCAAAATGGTGTTTAAAAAAGGTAACTGTAGCGTTGTTCCTTGCCCCAAAAATGTCTGCATTGACAAATTTATTACCAAAGGAATCGTAAAAACCGTAACTATACTACTAATAGCTGTTAGGGTTACAGAAAGAGCAACATCACCCCCAGCCAAAAACGTAATCATATTAGAAGTAGCGCCACCGGGGCAGGCTGCTAAAATCATCACACCTACTGCTAATTGTGGGTCAAGGGGAAACACCGACGCAATGCCAAAGTCCACAATCGGCAACATGATCAACTGCGCCGCCAAGCCAATCACAACCGCTTTGGGATAGATTACAACTCGCTTGAAGTCCTCTAGGGTCAAGGTTAACCCCATGCCTAACATGATAATAAATAGAGCTAGGGGCAGAAAAACAGCCGTCAGAAAATTTGCTTCCATCCTTAACCCGCGTTGGTATCAATAAAAGTTCCTCTGGATTGTACCGTGTTCCCGTGAAAATTCTAGTTATTGCTTGTGACAATGTAATAGATTTAGCTGAAGATGCGAGAAACATCAACGAAACCTCCATGACGCTTTACAATATTTGAAACTTCAGAATACATACTTCCGATTTTTCCTAATTGATGGGTAAATAAATCGTGACAACCCACAATTATCAGGAGTTCTTGAGCGCGGGAAAAAGCAACATTTACCCGTTCTGGCTTCTTGGCAAATCCTACATCTCCTTTACTATTGTTACGAACCATACTGACAATTACAACAGGTCTTTCCATCCCTTGAAATCTGTCAACTGTTCCTGTGCGAATTTCCAGCGAAGGGAAAAGTTCAGATTGCAGGCGTTCATCAATTTTTCTTAGTTGAGCGCCATAAAATGTAATTACGGCGATTTCTTTTTTTGCACCATTAGCAACTCTAGAAGCCCAAGCACTCTCGAACTGCTGACACAGATTTTCAATCACATCAATTTCTCGAATATTAGAAAAAGAAGTTCCTTCACGTTGCTCTTGAAACTCATTTTCACTAGGCATTTTTACCCAAATAATATGCTGGTCTGGTTGAATTATTTTACCTGCCAAATTATGTGCGCGTTTTGTGTCAGGATCTAAAATGCCACATTCCAGTTTACCGTCATAAAACTGATTGATTGCTCCCATAATAAATGGGTGCATTCGATACTGGGTATTTAACATTTGCTTGATGGTTTGATCAGCAGTTTCAAACTGGCTTTTGAAAAGTGATTCTTCTAAGAATGTTAGTTCTTCTATTGGACTGCCAATTGCTTGAGCAACTTCTTCTAAAGTGCTAGTATTTAGCATTGGTGGTAATTGTCGATGATCACCTACCATTACTAACTTTTTAGCTTTCAGGGCTGGGATTAATAACTCTGGTGGAGTACACTTACTTACTTCATCAATTATCGCAACATCAAAGTATTTGAATTCTTCAGAAAAATCTCGACCTGCTGCTTGAACGCAGGTAATACCGACGACGTTGGCATTATCTAAATATATTCGCCTTAAATCGTTGCGATCGCGCTCAGTTGGATTTCTTAATTTTCCAATCCAATCTTGGACAAAGTGTTGATATCGATTGAGATGAGTTTCGTCTTTAGTAAGTTGCTTTTGCCAATATTTAAACTGAGCTTTGATAGTGCGTAAAAAATCTAGATTAAACAAATCTGTAACAGAAGTATCTGGTTTAAATTTATCAGGTATTGCTTGCCATGTTATCTGCCACCAGTTTCTTTCTGCTAGTAATTTTTCTGATAGCTGTGGCTCTGTTTCTTTTTCTAATTCACGTAATTCTATTTGGAGTTTTTCGAGTTGCTGTATATAAATTGCAGCTTCTTCTTTTAACCTTAAGAAATGCTCAGACAAAGAGTTTTTGATTGTTTCCAATATAGCAAAAGGCTCTAATAAATAAATCAAACTTTCAAGCTGACTTCTGCTATTTTCCCAAGAATGCACTTGCGTTGAAAATTCTTGGTGCTTCTCCCAAATATTTGATTGGTTTGCGAGATATTGTTCCGCTAAAGTAGGTAATTGAGGAGGTACGTTTTGCTGTTGAGTGATTTCTTGCAGAATATTGATAACTTGTTCAAGTTTTAAATTAGCATCTTGTCTTGCTGTTTCTACCTGAGATTGAGTAGTAGATATTTGCTGTTGATTAATTATATTTTTTTGAAGTTCTTGTAATTGGTTTTGTATATTTTGAAGTTGTTGTTCGGTTTCAGCTTTGACTTGTAAAACACATTTTCGGGTATTTGCTAGGATGATATCTATTAATTCTTGGGTAATCCGGGTAAGAGTAGAGTCTATGTTATCCCATTCCCATGATGTGCCATAAGTTTGTTGCATTCTAATTAAGAAAAGCTGGGTATTCTCAACCAGTAATTTTCGCTGTTTTTGGGTGAGTAGTTGATAATTATTAAACTGCTGGTAAGTCTCTTGCCATTGGGTGCGTAGGCAAAGCCCGCCGTAGGCATCGCTCTTTGACAGCACTATTGGAATTTGCCTGAAATTTTGCTGTATAAAATAACTAAAACTATACTGCTTACCTTGTCTGTCAGTAAAACCTCCCTCTATTTCATAAGACATTGCCTTTATCAACAACTCCCAATCCGGTAGGTTGATTTGATACCCTTTTGGCACAATTGATAATTTTAATGTATTAGCAAACATTAACAAGCCTAGTGGTAAATCTACCAAATTATCTGTTAATGGGAGATTAGATTTCTGGCAATCTTTTAAGACTTGATATAGATGAGAATATGCTGTAGATTTCCATTCTTTAACTGCTGTGATAATATAGTCTATTTCTCGTTTGCGATTTTGCCAAATTTGGAGTGTTTGCTCTAAATTTTTCTGTTTACTAAGTAATTGCTGTCCATCTGTTTGTAGCTGATTCAAACAAGTAGAATTCTGTTTAATAACCTCCACCAAGGCTGCAATCTCTGACATAGCCACAGTCGCATTCTGAGCATGACTAAACGCCGTTTTAAATTCACAAACTTCAGTCGCTACAGTCTCACGCAACCAAACCGCCAATCCAAATGCACCACGCGCGGGGCGGACAAAGCCCAGTTCCTCAGTATACTTGATGGCTTTACGAACATTTGCCAAAAAGTCTTTTACTACAGTGTTATCTTCTGTGTATGGCTGAAGGCGCGGCAAAAAATTCGTAACTTCTGGAGCTTCCCAATCTATATTTTGTGTAGTATCTAGCAGGTTTTCTAACCCCGCAATTAGAGATTCAACCTCACTTTTTTTAACTTCAGTTTCTTTATAAGCTATTTCTTGGTTTTTATAGTTTGCCTCTAAGTCTTGCTTGCCCTTATTAAATTCATTTTGTTTTTGATTGAATTCTTTTTCTGCTTTTAGGTATGCTGTGAAACGTTGTGATGATGTTAGTAATTGACGGAAGTTTTCTACATTATGGAGTCGTTGGGTAAGATTATTTTCGCAGTCAGTAGCAGTATTTTCCAGCCATCCGCCAATCACTTGGTCTTCTAAAAATGGCTGTCCTTCCTCGCCAACTTTCTCCGCTCGTCCCTTTCGCACAGCCCGAATTACTGGGTTGTGAACTAATCGGCTCAGGGCGTTATCTACTGCTAGGTTAGCTTGAGAAGCAATTAGAGTGCGACCACCCCGAAGCGCAACTTGATAGCAAATCTCGGCAATTACGGTAGTTTTGCCTGTACCTGGTGGCCCTTGAATAAGAACAAGATCTTTAGCAGAAAGCACCGTTTCTACTGCTGCTTTTTGACCAGGATTAGCAGAGGATAACAACAAATCTTGTGGTTGAAGTTCGATAGTTTTTTGAATAGGTCTTGCTTGGGAGGCGTCGAATAAGAAGTTGCCCAAATAAGGATTCTGCGTATAACCATTATTCAAGTCGTCTAAGGCTTTTTTCTTGCGCTGAATCTGTTTAATGTCACCAATTGCCTCGAAACATAAGAATCCGGTGGTTGGTAATTGATAGCGTTCTGTTGCCATGTATTCAGCTAAATCGCGTTCTAGCCTCACGCTGATAATGCAACGCTTGGGGTCAACTTCTTCAATAGACCCTAGTTGACGGCTATTTTGCCAGTTTTTTCCGGTAGGAGCAGTCTCGAAAAGCTTAATTTCTTCGTTTTTTGCCCGTTTTACTCGTTCCCAGAAGTTTTCTACATCGAGGGGATTTTCATTAGAGCCGTCAAGGGTGGCTGAGGCTACATCAATTTCAAAACTGATTCGCCTTTTAAAGCTATAGTTGTGACTCACGTAACGCACACAAAACTGACGAGCTTTAGCGATTTTTTCTTCAATTTGCAAAAATGCTTTCCAAGCTTTAAGCTGATCCTCTGTAGGCACATGATCGCCACAAACTGGCGTGGTTGCTATGCGTTTCAATGTTGCTGGCGGAATGTTGATATGATGCTGATAGCTAGGCAACAGACGCAAGCAATAAGGCGTAGCATAACTATCAGCGCTTCCTCGTAAGGTTTGTAGCAGATGAGCAGAGAATATCTTTAAACCGCCGTATCCGTCTTTTTGTACAGCTGCTCTAAATCCTAATGTTTTTCCCAGCTTCTTAAGTCTTGCGGGTAATTGAAAATCATCTTGATCTGTCGCTATTGTCAAATCCCAAATTTCTTGTTTTGGCTCTTTCCCAGCACCCTTGCGACGCACATAGAAGAGACAAGGCTTACCAAAACATTCCAACATTAACTCGTTGGCGCGATCGCGTCGCTGCCAAAACTCAGGATATGATTCTAAAGCAGTTTCACCTTCTAGATTGCGGATCAACCGATCAATTGTCGAACCTACTAAGACATAACCCCAATCTTCTGAGTCTGTACGCGTTTTCTTATTTCTTCTCTGCACTCTCAACGCCTCTGTGGTTCGTTAAAGCATTTTTTTCATTATGGTTGGTACTGCCGATAAACTTCACTGGCGGCGCGATGCACGAGAGAGTGCCGCCAGACGAGAGACTTCATATCATCGGCGTAACCACCACCAATTACGCAAGCTACAGGATAACCACCACTCATACATGTACTTAAAACCTGCATTTCTCGCCGGAAAATGCCAGCATCAGTTAAAGCTAATTTTCCCAGGCGATCGCCTATATGTGGATCAACTCCAGCATCATAAAATACTATATCTGGCTTAACTTCTGATAATAAATCTGATAGATACTTTGCTAAAGTTTGCAGATAAGCATCATCTTCCATTCCCACTGGCAAAGGAACATCCAAATCGCTTTTTTGTTTAGTACCGGGGAAATTGACTTCGCAGTGCATGGAGAAAGTAAAAACACTCTCATCATCTTGGAAGATGAAAGCAGTGCCGTCACCTTGATGAACATCTAAGTCTACAATCAAGATTTTTTGGACAAGTCCGAGTTTTTGTAAAACGCGGCAGGCGATCGCTAAATCATTGAAAATACAAAAACCAGACCCATAACTGGGAAAGGCATGATGAGTACCACCAGCAGTATTGCAAGCTAAACCCTGACTTAGTGCCAGCTTAGCAGTGAGTATTGTACCACCAACCGCTATACAGGTACGATGCACCAGTGCTGGACTCCAAGGCAAGCCGATGCGCCGTTGTGCTTTAGGATCTAGGGTTCCCTCACAGTAAGCTTGAACGTAGCTTGGAGTGTGGACTAACTCTATCAACTCTTGCGGTGGACGTTCGGGGGTGTGAAATTGTTCTTGATTCGCTACACCATCAGCTAACAGCAATTCGTAGAGTTGTCGGAACTTGGACATCGGGAAGCGATGCCCTTCAGGTAGTGGGGCAATATAATCTGGGTGGTAAATAATTGGCAAGTCCATGTTATTAATTTTTAACCGCATTAGAGGCTTGCGCCAAGTCAGCCAAGAGATTTTTAGATAATCAACAACAATGTTTATGTCTCCCACATCAGACACACCCAAGTGTTGTTTAAACTGGAAGCTAAAAGAAGAACATAACAAGCAAGCCTCTGTGCTTTTTTGTAACCAATGACGCAACTGAAAACAGTCTGGCAACAAGGTAGCGGCAATCCAGAAAATCCCAATTACTTAGCTACCATCCGCCAATGGTGGACAAACCTCAACGGCAAAGAAATCACCTGGCAACAACGAATAATTCCCCAAAATATTCAAGTAGATCAACTTGATTGGGAACCAAAGCGGTTTGATGAAGTCTTTGTTATCGCCCAGCCAGAAATTCGTGGTATTACTCTTTATTGGCATAAACCTGATTCGTCTCAAGAACGTAATACCACACCACATCAACTTATACTTGATAGCCTCCGCCAATATTTATACATTTTTCCCCAGTCCCAAAAAGAACTTGTGATTCGCGTCGGCTTGCCGTCCATCTCATATAAGACAATTTCCATAACAAATCCTGAGTACTCATACAATCCATCCGGTGACAACTACATTCTTACTTTACGGGATGCGACGCAACAGATAGAAGTAGAAGTTATCCTGAGTCCAGAAAATCTCAAGCAGTTAATCCGGCAACTAACAAGGTAAAATTTAGCCATAATCACACCAAAAAAGCTGATTTACTGAATCGAAAACCTTAATTTTTAAATTGATATGATGCAATGGATTGCGCCGATTGCATTTATTCTAGCTGGTTTATTAGCTGGAATAATTGGCGAAAAAGTTATCTTCAAGAAACTACAAAAGTTTGTTGCTAATAAAAGAATTGCCGGGGGTGAAATTATATTTCATTCCTTGCACCGCATGACCTTTATTTGGTTTGTCCTTGGCGGTTTTTTCTGGGCAATTCTGAGTTCTCCTCTCAAGCCAGATATTGCGATCGTAATGCAGAAGATTTTAACGATCGCATTACTATATTCAGTGACATTATTCTTAGCGAGATTGACTGCTGGTTTTGTTAATTTATTTATTCGGAGAGCAGAAGGGGTTCCCACATCGTTAATTTCTAATCTTGCTAAGATTGTTGTTTTAATTTTAGGAACATTAATTTTATTGCAAACTGTGGGCGTTCAAATTACGCCAATAGTCACAACTTTAGGTATTGGTGGTCTAGCAGTTGGTTTAGCACTTCAAGATACACTAGCAAATTTATTTTCTGGTTTTTACTTAATTATTTCCAAACAAGTTAGAACTGGAGATTATGTAAAACTAGATGGTGGGCATGAAGGTTACGTTACAGATATTACATGGCGAAATACAACAATCAAAGAAATTTCAAATAACGTCATCATTGTCCCAAACTCTAAACTAGCTTCAGCAATTTTTACAAACTATCATTTACCAGTTAAAGAAATTACTTTAACAATGGATGTAGGCGTCAGTTATGATAGCGACTTGGAACAAGTTGAAAGAGTGACTGTAGAAGTTGCCAAAGAGGTCATGCAAGAAATTGCACCCCAATTAATGCTAAATGAACCGCATATTAGATTCCACACTTTTGGTGATTTTAGTATAGATTTTCGGATTTACATGCGGGTAAATGAATACTTCGATCAGCGTATTGGTAAACATATATTTATTAAAAAGTTGCACAAACGCTATCAGCAAGAAGGAATTCAAATTCCCTTCCCAATTAGAGACATTTATATGCAAGACAATCTGAATAAAAATCAAGTTTGAAATGGGAATTCAACTTTAGTATCTTGCTGTAAACTTTGACTAATTGATTTAGTATCCACGCTCCTAAATTAGGAGAATATTATGTCTACTTGCAATGCAAAGGATTATCACAAAAACTCTACCAATCAACAGAGATGGGCACAGGAGTTAATAGCCAACCTGAAATTAACCAAAAATGAAAGAATTTTGGATATTGGCTGTGGAGATGGAAAAATTACTGCTCTTATTGCCAACTTAGTACCAAATGGTTCGGTTCTTGGTATTGACAGTTCTGAAGATATGATTAACTTTGCTCAGCAAAATTTTCCTATTAGTGATTTCCCTAATCTGAATTTCCAACACAAAGATGCAAGACAGCTAGATTTTGAAAACGAATTTGATATTATTGTTTCCTTTGCCTGTCTTCACTGGATTACAGATCATCTCCCCGTTTTAGAAGGTATTAAAATAAGCCTAAAAGCATCTGGTAAAGCCATACTTCAGTTTGGCGGAAAAAATCACGCTGCACCGATTAATGATGCTACAACCAAAGTAATTTATAATCATAAATGGAGAAATTATTTTCAAGACTTTACTTTTAAAACTTGCTTTTATAGCGATGATGAATATCAAGATTTCCTCAAACACGTTGGCTTAGAAGCAAAACGTGTAGAGCTAGTCCAAAAAGATATGGTTTTTGAAGGGAAAGCAGGATTAAAGGGATCAATTAGAACAATCGGGAATTCTAATTTTCTTTGGAGAATCCCGCAAAATTTACATGAAGAAATTATTGACGAGATAGCTGATATCTACCTTGAGAATTACCCATTAGATAGTGAGAATCTTGCTCATATTTCTATGGTCATGTTGGAAGTTGAAGCTACAAAAAATCTACTCTAAAATTCAGATTGCTAATGCTCGCTTCTCTAATGGTAGTTCTATGCGATCGCCTGGTGTAGGTTCCATCACCCGCGTCGCCAGATTGTTTTTCTCTAGTAACGTACGAAGTTCCTCAGCACTTCCTTTAGTCTGAACAAGTTTCATCAGCAATCCCTCAAAAATTACATCTCCACCAGCCGCAGTAGGTAGGATTAGTTGAGGTTGTAATGATTTTGCCACTTCTAAGATACTATTCTTTCCTTGAATAATCGGCCCAAGTAAAGGCAGCGTCATATCAACAAACGGCGTAATCACCACATCCACTGGTGCAGCTTGCTTAACTTGTGGAGAATGATAGCCGTGAGGTTCGTAATAAACTGTTAAACCACTCTCCAACTCTTTGAGCAGATAACCATTTTCTACTAAAGTGGGGCCAATGGGAGATCCAAGAGTAGCCTTAATTTCAACTTGCTCATCTAAAATGAAACTTTCACCATGAGCGAGAGTCGTTATCTGTGTGTAGCCTAATTGCTTCACTACCTTAGCAGCATTGGGAGAAGCTACAACCTTGATGGTATGGTCGAGCTGCTTGAGCGTTGGTGGATGAGTATGGTCTTCCAAGCCTTGAGACAGCAGAATCAGATCAATATTCTCTGGTATTGGGCGTTCTTGAGGTCGAGAGCCTTTAAATAACCAATCTAAGTTGCTGAAAATTAACGAACCAACCAGCCAAGGGTCAATTAATATCCGTTTACTACCGATTTCCAGTAACCAAGAGTTGCTGTCTAGCCAAGTTAAAAACATAACTTTTGTGAAGATAACGCCTACCTTCATTATCAACCGTGTCGGCTTTCTTGTGGGTATCGAGGTTAGCACCCACATTTATCGAAAGCGACGGGAAACCTCATTCTCTTGTGGGTGTTGTCGGAAACCTACCCCGCCGCTTGGGGCATAGGGCATTGGCTAACTCTTCTCTTATCTAGTGCTGGGGTAACTATTACTTGCCAGGAGCAGCGTACGATACTCTGTAAATTACACCGTTGGTATCATCTGTGAACAACAGCGAACCGTTGGATAAAACTGCAAGACCCACAGGTCGGCCAAATTGTGCCGTTGCTTGAGGGTTCAAAAATCCTGTGATGAAGTCCTCAAATGCCGCTGGTTTACCATTTTGATAACGTATCCGCACTATTTTGTAACCTGCGGGAGGTTTGCGATTCCACGAGCCGCGCATAGTTACAAAAGCGTCGTTACGGTATTCTTGCGGAAACTGAGATGCAGTATAAAAAACAAAATCCAATGGCGCACTGTGTGCTGTATAAGTTAGCGCTGGCGGTTGTGTTTTAGCGCAGTATTCCTCCTTAGTTTTACCTTGTGGGTCTGATGATAAATATACATCTGGACGGCGATCGCCCCAACAAAATGGCCAGCCGTAATCTGCACCCTGTACAATTCGATTTAATTCTTCTGGTGGTTGATCATTACCGCGCCAGTCTGAACCATGATCTAAACCCCACAATTCTTTAGTTTCGGGGTGCCAAGCAAAACCGATGGTGTTGCGTAAACCCTGAGCATAAATCGTCCGCTTGCTACCGTCAGGTTGTGCCCGTAGTAGGGTAGCACTTTCATCATTTGTTTCGTCACAAGCATTACAAGTACTGCCCACACTAATATAAAGCATCCCATCAGGGCCAAAAGCGATGGTTCGATTTGGGTGTTGTCCCGCATCAGGTAAATCATCAATCAAAACCTGTGGTTTGCCTAGATTCCCGTCTTTTCCTATGTCTGCGGCGTATAGTTGTCTGTCTGTGACAAAATAAAGACGATTTTGGCGAATTGTAATACCGTTAACATACTTATGACCCGATGCAACGGTCTGTATGTTATCAACACGTCCATCATTGTTGCGATCGCGCAGTGCCAATATATCACCTTGTTCGCGGCGAGTAACGTAGACAGTACCATCACTACCAACTGCCAACTTCCGAGGGTTGCCTAAGTCTTTAGCAAACACGTTAATGCTAAATCCCGCAGGCATCTTAAGTTGTTGTAAGAGGGATTCTTTAAATTCCAAACGCTCAGGCGTTGCCAAGTAGCCTTCAACGCGTTCTATTCTCTGTTGCTGGGGTTTTTGAGCACTGCTAGGAAGGGTCATACTCATTAATAAAGCACAACCAATAAATAAACTTCTTGCTTTCACTGCATCTTTCCTTTAATTTTTTGAAGTGAAAAGACTGGGCAGAATTACAATATTTTAGAAATGTAAATACATAGCAAAATACACTTTTTATGCTAACCGTAAAAGTTTCTTTACATGTATTACGCAATATAATCTAGTATGCTCAATGAGCATTCACATCTTACTAAAGGAATAGATATACCTACTTAAAAGAGATAAAAATTCGTTTTTACTGAACAACCAACAACCAAATTCCCGACTTTTTAGAGAAGTCGGGAATTTAAGCTTTCAAGGATTGCTATAAATAGATTTGTGATTTAAACTAAGTTGGGAAAATAGTTGTGATGAGTGAAACGAAAAAATGGCTCTATTGCCGAGAAAATTACTGTCTAATTGCACGGCAATTTTTAGCTTTATCATAGTTTTCTCAAATACTGTTCTAGCGTCGGAAGTCCAACAACAGAAAACATTTACACAACTAAAGCTTGAGGAACAACCAGAACTTCAAACTACCTCTGTTTCCCAACTTTCAGATGTACAACCTAGCGATTGGGCATTTCAAGAGTTGCAATCCTTAATTAAAAGGTATGGTTGTACTGCTGGATATTCTGATAACGCTTATCCAGTTCACCATCAGTTCACGCGTTACGAATTTGCTGCTGCACTGAACGCTTGCTTAGACGAAGTTAATCAACTGGTAGAACAAGCTACTCCACTTACTTCTGTTGAACTTTCTACCATCCAACGTTTAAAAGATGAGTTTGCTGTCGAATTAATTACTCTACAAAATCGGTTAGATAATTTAGAAGCACAAAGTGCAGAAATAACAGCAAATCAATTTTCAACTACAACTCAATTAAATGTTTCTGTGGTTCTTGCCGCTAGTGATGCCATAGGGGATAGTGCTGATAACAACCCAAATACCACAATTGATTCTAATTTAGCATTTAACTATCGCGCTCGAATTAATTTACTTACTAGCTTTACAGGCAGAGATAGACTGCTAGTACGTTTACAATCTTCAAATCGAGTACCAAATTTCAATGGTGTCACTGACACGAATATGACACGACAATCTTTTGAAGTTGGAAATACAAATAATAACTTTTTTCTAAATTTATTAGAATATCAGTTTCCAGCAGGCGAAAATTGGCAAATTTATCTTTACGCGAACGCTGCTTCTCATCATTACTATGCCACAGTACTTAATCCCTATTTTGCTAGTTTTGGAGGTGCAAAAGGTTCTCCTTCACGCTTTTTAGAACGTAATCCTATATACCGCATTGGGAATACTACAGGTAGCGGGTTTGCGTCTGTTTATAGATTTAATGAATCTCTCAGATTAGACTTAGGTTATCTAGCACAAAATGCCGACATTGCTACTGGTGCTGCTGGTTTATTTAATGGGACTTATAGTGGGTTAGTGCAGCTTTCTTATAAGCCATTTTCAAACGCTGAACTAGGGTTGTTGTATGTACGCAACTATTCTGATAACGGTGATTTAGCGCATCGAACAGGTAGTACTTTCTCAAACCTACCCTTTGGCTTAGGTGTGCCACTCGTTTCTAATTCTTATGCTGTTGGCGCTTCGTGGAAAATGCTTCCTCAGCTTGCTGTGAGCGGGTGGTTTGGATATACTAATGCTGAACGAGTGGATGGCGTCAAGGGTGATGCTGACATTATTAACTACGCTGTTAACCTAGCTTTTCCTGATTTATTTAAAAAAAGTGCTATTGGTGGCTTAGGCTTTGGAATGCCACCAAAAGTCATTCATAATGCGATCGCAGCACGAGAAGACAAAGGAACAGGATTACACTTTGAAGCTTTTTATGAGTATCCGTTAAATAACAATATTAAGCTAATACCAGGTGCAATTTATATTATAAATTCTAATCATAATGATGCGAATGGTGATATTTTGGTTGGCACAATGAGGATGATATTGAGTTTCTAATAAAAACTTATACTAATTACAGACATCGCCTGTTTTTAATCCTTTAATAAGTTTTGCCTACAAAAATATTTACTATCACTCTTGAATAAAGCGTCTCACCTCATCTACAGGTAAACTAAGAGAACTTGCAACCTGATCCATGTTTAAGCCCAACTCTAATAATCGAGGTATTGCATCTCGTCGGGCTTGTTCTGCTTCCTGTCGGGCTTGTTCTGCTTCCTGTCGAGCTTGTTCTGCTTCCTGTCGAGCTTTTTCCGTTTCTTTGTGACTTAAGAGTTTTTTCTCAGTTTGGGGTTCAAAAAACCGCAATTCTCCGTCAATCAGTCTGAGGTCTAAACCCAATACTTCACTGTGAATTGAAGTAACTCCATCAGGTAAAAGCTTCGCTGCAATGGATTGATATCTACCCTCAACTAAACTAGAACCCTTCAGTTGTGGATTAAGGTAATCTCCAGTTGGGTCATACTGAAAGTACTCTTGCACACCTAAGAGTGCGTATTTTTTGGGTTTATCCTCTTCGTCGTTCTCTTGGGTGGTTAAAGAAGTTACTTCTAAAACAAAACTGGGGACTTTACCCGCTTCTTGCCAAACCTTGTAGCTGAGGCGCTTCTTTTTTTCTACTCCATATACCACAAAGACATCGGGAGCTACGACAGCACTAGGAATACCCTTTTTGTAGTAAATAAACAGGTTTCCCGATACGTAGACATCATCTCGGTCTTGAAAATAAATGTTTAGGGACTCTACACCATAAATTAGATAATCCCGTGCTGGATCGCTCTCCGCCATCGGTGTACCATCAGAGTCGGGGTAGATAATCTCGGTCTTGAGTTGGTTGGTAGAAAGGGTCATAAGGCAAAGACCTCAACTCAACTGGGACTAGTTTAAAAATACCATTTTAATCAGAGTTCTTTTAGGTCAGAGAACATTACTATATTTAAGAAAGACTTTATTAATCTTAATAATGACTACAACCACACAGCAGACAGCAATACAAGATGCTTTTGAAAAATTCTTTTGGACTTGGCAGGGCTATAAAATTCAGTATACCGTCATGGGTACAGGACGCCCTCTAGTACTGGTTCACGGCTTTGGTGCTTCCATTGGACACTGGCGCAAAAACATTTCTGTTTTAGCAAATGCTGGCTACCGGGTTTTTGCCATAGACCTTTTGGGTTTTGGTGGTTCTGAGAAAGCGCCAATTAATTACAGCGTAGAGGTTTGGGTAGAACTGCTGAAAGATTTTTGGACGGCACACATTCAAGAACCGACTGTATTTATTGGTAACTCCATCGGCGCACTTTTGAGCTTGATAGTGCTGGTAGAACATCCAGAAATTGCTGCTGGTGGTGTTTTAATTAACGTTGCGGGTGGGTTGAGTCATCGTCCCCACGAATTGAATCCCCCGCTACGTATTGTTATGGGAGCTTTTAACAGGTTTGTGCGATCGCCTCTTACAGGCAAATTCGTCTTTAACCGCATCCGTCAAAAAGCCCAAATTCGCCGTACTCTTTACCAAGTTTACCGCGATCGCGCAGCCGTTACTGATGAACTAGTTGATTTACTTTATACTCCCGCTTGTGATCCCGGAGCGCAACAAGTTTTCGCCTCTATTCTCACAGCACCTCCTGGCCCAAGTCCAGTGGAACTATTGCCCAAAGTCGAACGTCCCCTATTAGTAATTTGGGGTGCTGATGATCCTTGGACACCGATTACCGGGGCAAAGATTTACGAGGAGGCGTCTAAAAATGGCAAAGAAATCAAAATTGTTCCCATTTCCAACGCCGGTCATTGTCCCCACGATGAAGTTCCAGATGTTGTAAATGCCCAGATTGTCGCTTGGCTAGCACAAAGGCCATAACTTCCCGCCTAGTAGTTCACTACGCAAACATTGAGGCGTGAAGATTAGGAAAGGGTTAAAGAGATAAGCGAAATAAACCTTTTTCCTTTCCCTACTCGCCAAGGTTCCTTTGGCAAACTACTAGACGCACATCAAGAAGAAACTTGAACCATGCGCCTTGGTGCAGGCAGTGTAAAAGTACGGCTAACAATTTGGGTGAGTACCTCTTATTTTCTAATTGCACCTTGACAAAATCAAACTCATGTGGTGTGTGTAATGGAGCTTGATCTGCGTAATGAATATAAAGGGGTAATTCCCTCAAGTCACCATCCAAATTTTTCTCAGCTAGGCTATCAAGTGATTCGTGAACTAGGACGTAATCGTGAAGGAGGACGCATTACTTACTTGGCTAACGCCCTCAACTGTAATCACCAGGTGGTAATTAAAGAGTTCCAGTTTACTAGTGCGGGTACTGACTTGTCAGGTGTGAAAGCTTACGAGCGGGAAATTGAAATCCTCAAGAAACTGAATCATTCCCGTATTCCTCGCTATCTAGATTCCGTTGAAACATCAGGAATTTTTTATATGGTGCAGGAGTATAAAAACGCTCCATCTTTAGGATTAAAACGTAGCTTTCATCCTGAAGAAATCAAGCAAATAGCTATTTCAATCTTAGAAATTTTGGTTTATCTGCAAAAGCAAGTTAACCCAATCATCCATCGAGATATTAAACCAGAGAATATTTTAGTTGATGAGCAACTGAATGCTTACCTAGTTGATTTTGGATTGGCTAGGGTAGAGGGTGCAAAAATGGTTCTTAGTAGCTTTGTAGCAGGAACACCAGGTTTCATGCCACCAGAAGAACAGTTTGGTCATGCCCTCACTCAGGCGTCAGACTTGTATAGTTTAGGGGCAATGCTAATTTGTTTACTTACTAATACCCGTTCTGTTGATATTGGGAAATTGATTGATGATAACTATCGTTTTAATTTCCAGCAATTAATTCCCCACATCAGTCCGCGTTTTGAGTCGTGGTTGATGAAAATGGTGGAACCTAATCAGAAACGTCGCTATGCTAATGCATCTGTTGCTTTGGAAGCACTGAAGCCAATTCAGGTTCTTGGTGCTGGTACTGGTGTCGATAATTTAGTCACTGCAATAAAACGTAGACAACGAAATACTATGCTGGGGCTAGCCACTATTATTACGCTGACTGCGGTGGGGACAACTTTGATGATTTCCCAGCCTGGTGGTGCGGTTAGGCAAATGCTGGAAGCGAAAAAATGCCAAGGTATCGGCTTAGACTCAAATTGCTCAGAAAAAATCGGATATTAAGATTGATGCGCCATCATTAAGAGACCTGATTCGTTAGAAAGCTAGTGTTTTGAGGAGAAAAAATGCAGATTACTGCTTCAGCGATTTCGCTCAACGTCGATGATGTCACAGCATCCGCTACATTCGTCAAACAACATTTCGGCTTCAACGAAGACATGTCAGCCGATGGCTTTGTGTCGCTCTCCCGACAGGACGCTGGGTTCAACTTGATCTTTCTCCAAACTGGACTAGAAACTTTTAAGCCGACCCACATGCGCGGACATCGAGCAGATGGTTTGCTCATTGCCTTTGTGGTAGACAATATCGATCGCGAATACACACGATTGCAAGCCGAAGGAGTGACGATTACAACTGCGATCGAAACTGAACCCTGGGGTGAACGGTTCTTTCAAGTAACCGATCCGAATGGTGTTGTCATCCAACTTGTCCAGTGGATGACCGAGCCTGGTACTTAGTCATGAACTTTTGAACGTGGTTTTTATGAGCATCCTAATAGCTGTGGACTAGATAAGCGATCGCTTATTGGTACATGATGAGCGTTTACAAACAACATTATGATTGCACTGCTCGATAGCAGAGCGCGATGGTGAACGATGCGGCTGCCGTAAGCGCCGCTGCTGCTCGGATGTGATTCCAGATTGTCCAGTTGGCAAGGTAGCTAGACCATAAATTTTGACCGATAGTGCTATCCGGCTCGACTTTCGCCAAAGCATCGTTGAGTGGCACATTGAACATGATTGTCACACCTAATGTGCCAATGAGATAGAGCAGGCCGCCGATGAGCAAGTAGGCAGCACCGGGTTGATGCCACCTTAACAGTGAGAAGATGACCAGAAGAATGCAAGCCGCAGCCGTTCCGAATAGCACCGTCATAAACAACGGATTGATTGCCGCAATATTAATGGATTGCATGGCAGTAATGCCCTGCGTCGGCTGGAGTCGCGCAAGGGCGTTCATCACGAAGGTCGAGAAGGCGAAGAAAACTCCAGCCATCAGCCCGCAGCCCAGTGCTGCCAAAAGCTTCAATGAAAAAAGCGAGTAGTCAACTTCCATAAAGCCTCTTACTGATTAGCGCCCAACACATTGTGGCGATCGCATTTTTAACCTTGGTTGATCGCGCTTGGCTCCATATATATAATTTCCCATATATGGCCGTCTAAGTCAGCAAATCCATGTCCGTACATAAAACCGTGGTCTTGCGGTTCATTGTAAGTTGTTCCACCAGCGGCGACTGCCTTGCGAACCATTTCATCGACTTGTGCTCGGCTATCAGAAGACAAACATACAAGCACTTCTGTGGTTTTTGTAGCATCACAAATTTCTTTGGGAGTAAACGTCTTAAACTTCTCATGCGTCAAGAGCATGACGAAGATGTCCTCGGACACAATCATGCAGGTGGCAGTTTCGTCAGTGAATTGAGGATTAAACTCGAAGCCGAGTTGAGTAAAGAACTTGATCGATTGATTGAGGTTTTTGACTGGCAGATTGACGAAAATTTGTGTACTCATGGGTTATCCTTTTGAATCATTGCACAGTGAAGGATCGGCGAAAGGGCGCTCAGGTTTGAGTCTAGGAGAAACGCTCGTAAGCGCCTTCTGGAATAACAGGTCAAACAGCTTTCTCGCAGTTGACCATCCACGGAATGCCGAATTGATCAACCAACATGCCAAAGCGGACAGACCAGAAAGTTTGATTGATCGGCATCTTCACTTTTCCGTTTTTTGCTAGGGCGTGAAAGATGCGTTCTGCCTCCGCTGGCTCGTCAACGCTGATTTGCACGTAAAAGCCCTGGGGTGTTTCAAAGTGTTCCGGCGGACTGTCAGACCCCATCAAGAGGCGATCGCCTAGATCAAGGCAGACATGCATGATTTTGTCGTGCCATTGGGCGGATATATCTTCTGCCGGGGGTGCATCCCGGTAAGTGAGCATCATGACGATTTTACCGCCCAGACATTGTTCATAGAACTTAAACGCTGCCTCGCAGTTGCCGTTAAACATGAGATAAGGATTGATTTTCATGGTGCGCTCCTTGGGTTGGCTCAGTTGATTGGGCTATAGGTCTGGCGTGAATGCGGCTTGAGAGGTTTCTGGATTAAATGGAACAGAGATATGTTCATGTAGGATCTGCCATTCGCCTTGATGGCACTGGCAGACAGCGGTAATCCGCATCCATGTCTGCATTGCCGGATGGCCTGGTTCCATTCCTGTGAAGTGCGAGAGCCAGTGTGCAACCGCCAAGTCGTTGCTAACTGTGATGTTGAGGTCTCGTGTTTCTATCTCAAAAGAGTCCGGGAAATAAGGCAAACATTGTTCCCAGATTTGACGGAAAGCATCTTTGCCTTTGATTTGGAACGGGGGTTTTACATCAAAGATGATGACCTCGGTGGCATAGTGGGAAATGATCTGATTAACATCCTTAGTGCAAATAGCACTTTGTTGATCGGCAATCAGTTGGCGAATCTGAGCTTCTTTGGGTGTTATCGTATTTTTAGCTGTCATTTAAATATCTCCTTGTGGTTTGAGGTTTAGACCCTAACGCTCTGGCAAGCCTGCGACTTCAATCACGGGGCGAATTTCGACGGTACCGACTTGCACTGCTGGAATCCGGGCGGCGATCGCGATCGCTGCATCGAGATCTTGGGCATCGATCAGGAAGAACCCGCCCAATTGTTCGCGCGTTTCTGCAAACGGGCCGTCAGTAACAAGCGGTTTTCCATCGCGCACTCGGACGCTGGTTGCAGTCGCGACAGGGTGCAGCGGGGCGGTCGCTAGATACTGTCCGTTCGAGTTGAGTTGCTGCGCTAGCTGGGCGGATTTCAGATAACAGTCTTCCCGTTCGGTTTCGCTCAAGGCATTTTCCTCCAGGTAAATCAGCAGCAAATATTTCATTGGGTTGCCTCCTTTATTTCCCTTTGTGAGTAAGTCGAATGGCGATCGCTCAAATCGACACCTCGTCAGAAAATTTTGATCATTAGGTAAAATCGAGGTTGATTTCCGTTGTTTCCCTTTGTGAGTAAGTCGAACGGCAATTGCTCAAATCGACACCTCGCCAAAAATTTTTGATTGTCAGTTATGGTCTCAGACGCAGAATCAGATGTAACCCAAGCGATCGCCTCTGTTTATCGGGCGGAGTGGGGTCGGATTGTCGCCACTTTGATCCGGCTAGTTGGAGATTTCGATGTGGCTGAAGAGGCGGCCCAGGAAGCCTTTACAGCCGCCGTGAATCAGTGGCAGTCCACGGGCGTTCCTGATCTCCCCCGTGCGTGGATTATCAAAACAGCCCGATACAAAGCTATTGATCGCCTCCGACGCCGGACGCGGCTGACGGAAAAACTGGAATGGTACGCTGCATCGGGGTTAATCCCAACGAGCGAGGAGCCAACCTACGACAGCGATGAAATTCCAGACGATCAGCTACGATTGATCTTTACTTGCTGCCACCCAGCACTGGCGATCGAGGCTCAGGTTGCTCTGACGCTGCGAATGTTAGGCGGACTTGAGACGGATGAGATCGCACGGGCATTTCTCGTGCCTACGGCGACGATGGCACAACGGCTTGTACGCGCTAAGCGCAAGATTCGTGACGCAGGTATTCCTTACAGAGTGCCAGATATAACCGATCTGTCGGCGCGGGTGGAGGCAGTGCTGACGGTGATCTATCTCATTTTCAACGAAGGCTATGCAGCGACAAGGGGCGAGGCAATGATGAGAGCTGACCTTTGTACAGAAGCCATCCGCCTGGGTCGCCTCGTGAGGACGTTGATGGCACCACAGCCGCCAGCGGAAGTGACTGCGCTGGTTGCGCTCATGTTGCTGCACGACTCGCGGCGCGATGCCCGTCTTGACGAGGCTGGCGATCTAGTCCTGCTTGAAGATCAAGATCGTCGTCGCTGGAACCGACAGCAAATTGCCGAAGCGTTGCCGTTGGTTGAAGAGGCGCTGCGCGGCGGGATTAGTCCATTTGCAGTGCAAGCAGCGATCGCGGCACTACATTGTCAGGCGGCACGAGCACAAGAAACGGACTGGTTGCAGATTGTCCGCCTCTACGATTTGCTCGAACAGTTGCAGCCCTCGCCGATTGTGTCGCTGAACCGAGCAGTGGCGATCTCAATGGTAGACAGTCCTCAGACGGCGCTCGGACTTATCGATGGGCTTGCTCCCCAGCTTGATGGCTACCATCTGTTTCACGCCGCACGTGCCGATCTGCTGCGCCGCATCGGAGAAGAGGAAGAAGCCGCACAGAGCTACACGCTCGCGCTCGTGCTGGTTACTAATGATAGCGAACGCCGCTTTCTAGAGCGTCGGCTGCGCGAAGTTCAGCCCTAACTGCAACCTGCAATGCTAATCCCTCAAACCTGCACTTCCTGGTATTTTCAAACCAGAATTATGAATCTTAAAAAAACACTACACCCCACAGAAAAAGAGAGTAGATTAGGAAACTGCGCTATCAGTAATTGTCTAGTTATCTGCTGTAGTAAACTACATCTAAGCCAGAAGCCTGCATTCAATAGTTGGTAGCGGTGTGAAAAAAATCCTGATTGTGTCAGCTAATCCCACGACGACAAATAAGCTACGCTTGGACGAAGAAGTAAGGGAAATTCAGGAAGGATTGCAACGTTCTCGAAGCCGAGATAAGTTTGAGCTTATTACTAAATGGGCAGTGCGTCCTGATGATTTGCGGCGTGCGCTTTTGGATCACGATCCTCAGATTGTCCACTTTTCTGGACATGGTGGAGGTAATCAAGGTTTAGCCTTGGAGAATAATACAGGGCAAATGCAGCTAGTGAGTACAGAGTCTCTGGCAAGGCTATTTAAGTTATTTAAAGACAAGGTTGAGTGTGTATTATTGAATGCTTGTTATAGCGAAGTGCAAGCTGAGGCAATTTACCAACACATTAACTATGTGGTTGGGATGAATCGGGCAATTGGCGATCGCGCAGCAATTAAGTTTGCGGTAGGCTTTTATGATGCACTGGGTGCTGACAGATCCTATGAAGATGCTTACGAGTTTGGCTGTACTGCTATTGACCTAGAAAGCATTCCAGAATCTTCGACCCCAGTGCTCAAAAGTAAGAAAAATTCAAAAGTTCGTAGCTCTGCTAGCGAAACTATTCCACAAACAACACCAGCAATTTTCCTAGAAAGTCCAGAAGGACAAGTACCTCTGGACTCTGCCTTATATGTCGAGCGATCGCCTATTGAGGTAGACTGTTACGAAACTATTCTCCAACCAGGTGCCCTAATTCGGATCAAAGCTCCTCGGCAGATGGGCAAAACTTCGCTCATGTCGCGGATTCTTCACCACGCCAATCAAAAGGGCTATCTGACTGCTTCTTTAAACTTTCAGTCAGCGGATGCAGAATTTCTGAGTAACTTAGATCAGTTTTTGCAGTGGTTCTGTGCTAGCATCACCAACGAACTTAATATACCAGATAAGTTAGATGACTATTGGAAGGGCGTTTTAGGTAGTAAGAATAAGTGTACAAATTACTTTCAACGGTATTTATTACCTGCGATTAATAACCCCATTGCTTTGGGCTTAGATGAAGTAGATGAGGTTTTCAAACATCCCATAATTGCTGCTGATTTTTTTGGGTTGCTGCGAGCTTGGCATGAGCGTTCAAAAAATGAGCCAGTCTGGAAAAATCTCAGGTTGGTAATTGTGCATTCTAAGGAGGTTTATATCCCGCTTAATATCAATCAATCACCTTTTAATGTGGGTTTGCCCATTGAGTTGCAAGACTTGAACCAAATACAGGTACAAGACTTGGTAAGGCGTCACGGACTTAATTGGTCTAATTCACAAATTGAGGAATTGATGACCCTGGTGGATGGACATCCTTATTTGGTGCGGGTGGCGCTTTATGAAATTGCCCGTGGCAGAATGACGCTCTCTAAGCTAGAGCAAGTCGCTGCAACTGAGGAAGGCCCTTACAGTGACCATCTGCGCCGCCATTTGCTGAATTTGCAAATGGATACAGAATTACTAGCTGCGGTTAAACAAGTGGTGAGTGCAAACTGTCCTGTAGATGTGGGAACGAGTGAGGCATTTAAACTCCGCAGTATGGGGTTGGTAAAGTTTCAGGGTAATGATGTAGTGCCTCGGTGTAATTTGTATCGTGAGTATTTTTTGCGTAGGTGTAACCCGCCGCAGCGGAAAGTCTGAGCGGAGGCTTCCTCCGATCAGAACTTTCCAAGACAGGCATCGCTTGGGGGTTAAAAATTAAGAAATTACATTAGGAAGACATGAAGGATTTTTATCTTCGAGTACCATTCAACTAAAAGGTACAGACAAATGGTTCAAGTTATTCAAGGAAAAGATATTACCTTAGCTGAACTCATCGATAATTTTGGGCTACAACTTGCAGATGACGAACAGTTTTTTTCAGAGTGGCAGCACGATTTACCTGAGTTGAGTGACTTGGAAAAGCAATCTCTCAACGAAGTCAAGGCAGAATATTTGCATCTATCGAAATATCCTATTTTAGAACCTGTAGTCAAAATGGTGGTGCTATCTCCACTATTGCGTCTGGCAGGTTTTTATCAACCACCTTTTTACATTGCCTCTGAGCAAGAAGTCAAAATCTCTTCTGAAGACGAAGGCACAATTATCCGAGGACGCATTGACATTTTGGTGTTTCATCCTCCATTTTGGGTTCTCATAATTGAAGCGAAACGAGCAGAATACTCTTTGGAGGTAGCAATTCCTCAAGCATTAACTTATATGTTCGCTAATCCTGGTAATGATAAACCTACGTATGGTTTTGTAACCAATGGTCGGGAATTTCAATTTATTAAGTTGATGAATCATAGTACACCGAGATATGCATTATCTTATACACTGTCGCTTAATCGTGGGGATGACCTACATACTGTCGTCAAAGTGTTAAAGCGGCTAGCTCATTTAATTCGTAATTCGTAATTATTGCGTAAGTAAGTGGGCGTGAATAATTAAATGTTTGTAGTTTCGTAGGGTGCGTTATCCCCTTGGCTAACTTTATGGGGATTATTAATTTTGAATTTTGAATTTTGAATTCGGAGCGAAGCGACGTGACGCAGTACCAGTATCAAGTCGGGGGTAGTCTTCCCCAAGATGCGCCAACTTACGTTAGAAGGCAAGCTGACCATGACCTCTATGAAGGCTTGAAAGCTGGTGAGTTTTGTTACGTCCTCAATTCGCGGCAGATGGGGAAATCTAGTTTGCGGGTGCAGGTGATGCAGCAGTTGCAAACAGAGGGAGTTGCTTGTGCTGCTGTTGATATTACCGCGATCGGTACCGCAGATATTACCCCAGAGCAATGGTATGCCGGGGTGATTGATACCCTATTGGGAAGTTTTAATATTTACAATGACTTTGATTTAGAGACTTGGTGGGCTGATAACGTTTTGCTTTCACCAGTGCAGCGTTTGAGCAAGTTTATTGAAACGGTTCTGCTAAACGTAATTACAGAGAAAATTGTTATTTTTATTGATGAAATTGACAGTATCCTCAGTCTCGCATTCAACCTAGATGACTTTTTCGCAGTTATCCGCGATTGCTACAACCAACGCGCAGACCATCCTGAGTATAATCGCCTTACCTTTGCCTTGATTGGGGTTTCTACTCCCTCAGATTTGATTCAAGATAAACGGCGGACACCTTTTAATATTGGTCGGGCAATTGATTTGACTGGCTTTCAAGTTGATGAAGCAGAACCCTTGGCGCGGGGATTGGCGGCGGTGGGTAATCCCCAAGAGTTGATACAAGCGGTGTTGGACTGGACGGGGGGACAGCCGTTTTTGACGCAGAAGGTTTGTAAGTTGGTGCTTGAGGGGCAGGGGAGCAGGGGAGCAGGGGAGCAGGGGAGAGCAGAAGAGTGGGTGGAGGGTTTGGTTAGGAGGCGGATTATTGAAAATTGGGAGGCGCAGGATGAGCCTGAGCATTTGAAGACGATTCGAGACAGAATTTTGCGGAGTGGGGAACAGCGGACTGGGCGATTGTTGGGGTTGTATCAGCAGATTTTGCACCAGGGAGAGATAGTAGCTGATGACAGTCCCGAACAAACTGAATTGCGGTTGACAGGATTGATGGTGAGGCGGGATGGGAAACTGCGAATTTATAACCGCATTTACGCAGAGGTGTTTAAGAAGGAATGGAGTGAGAAAATCTTAGCAAAGCTGCGTCCTTACTCCGGTGCATTGAATGCTTGGGTTGCTTCTGAGTGTCAAGATGAGTCGCGCTTGTTGCGGGGACAGACTTTGCAAGATGCTCAAGAATGGGCGGCGGGTAAAAGTTTGAGTGATTTGGATTATCAGTTTTTAGCTGCTAGCCAGGAGTTGGAAAGACTAGAAGTTGAGAGAAATTTAGAGCTAGCCAAGAAAGAACAAGAAATTTTAACAGCAGCTAATAAAAAAGCCAGACAGAGAGTTTTAATTGCTTCGGTGTTGTTGTTCATTTCTGTGATTGCTGCGGTTGGGTTAGGAGTATTAGCGCGGGGAAGTAATCAACAACTGGTTTCGGCAAGAAACCACCTGAAGAAAATTGATAGCGAGAAAGGACAGAAAGAGCAAGAACTAGCAACGGCAAAGCAGCGAATTGTCAATGCTAATCAAAAGGTAGTTGATGCTGAGGCTAATTTAAAAAAGCAACAGCAAACTGCCAAGCAACAACTAGCTGCAACAAACCAACAGCTAGCACAAGCGAGAGACAAGGAAAATCAGGCGCGAGGACAAGTAGAAAAGGCGCAAAACGAGGTGCAACAAGCAAAAGAACAACAGCAAGAGGCTTTGGCGGGCTTAGAAACTGCGAAAACAGAACAACAACAGGCAAAGGAACAGGTGAAACAGGCTCAAGATAACCTGAAAAAGACAAAGGCAGACCGTCAAGTTGCCCTAGACGCTACGCGACTGGAACGGTCAGGAGTAGCGAATATTAACCGCTTTCAGTTTAATCAACTGGGGGCTTTGCTGGCAGCCATGCGGGATGGCAAAGAGTTAAAAGGTCTAATAGACAAGCATAGTCTGGGAAAACTAGAAGCTTACCCTGCGGCTAGTCCAGTTTTAGCTTTACAGACAATTTTGGATAAAGTGCAGGGATTTACAGTAATGGCCGGGCATGAAGATAGTGTCATAACTGCCAGTTTTAGCGCGGATGGGCAGCGCATCCTCACCGCCTCCAGTGACAACACAGCGCGGCTGTGGGACTTACAGGGCAAGGAAATTGCCAAGTTACAGGGGCATGAGGGTAGGGTCACAACTGCCAGTTTTAGCGCGGATGGGCAGCGCATCCTCACCGCCTCCTGGGACAACACAGCGCG
>NZ_JACXXN010000080.1 GCF_014904695.1 Nostoc sp. MG11
ATTTGGCTTAAGGTTTAATCTAATAGCTGGTTTGTACAACTATGAACTTCGTCTGCCCAAAACCGAATCTGTTTAACTGACTTTTGCAAGAGGTCTAATGTAACTCTTGCTTTTTCTGGTTTACCGTTGAGGTATTTACCAGTTAAATAGCCAAATCCCAAAGGACTATAAGCTAGTAAAGGAACGTTTTCGTAATAAACTGCTTCTGCAAGTGCGCCATCAAAAACTCGATTGAGTAAATTGTAGGCATTTTGAATAGAAACAACTTTAGGTAATCCTAATTGTTTAGCTGCTTGACTAAATTGTGCAACGCCCCAAGGAGTTTCATTACTCAAACCGATATAACGAATTTTACCCGCATTGATGACATCAGCAAAAACTTCTAGCTGTTCAGTGATGGGAACTGTTTTCTCTACTTGATTAGGGTCAAAAACTGTTTGCCCAAAACGTGGTACATAACGATCAGGCCAATGGATTTGATATAAATCAATATAGTCTGTCTGTAATCTTTTTAGACTATCATCTACAGCTTGTTTGATATTGTCTCTATCAATGGCTTTAGCTCCATCACGTAACCATTTAAAGCCGCGGCCAGGCCCCGCAATTTTAGTAGCAACTATTAGTTTTTCTCGCTGTTGATGTTTTAACCATTCTCCAATATAAGTTTCGGTTAAGCCGTAGGTTTCAGCACTGGTTGGTACTGGATACATCTCAGCCGCATCAATGAAGTTAATTCCCTGTTTAATCGCATAATCTAGCTGCTGATGGGCTTCTTCAATAGTATTTTGCTGCCCATAGGTCATAGTACCAAGGCAAATTTCGGAAACTTTTAGGTCACTATTACCTAGTTGATTGTACCGCATATTTCTAGATTATGTTTGTTCTTAAATTAACAAGATTTTTACGCAATTGATATTAAACAATAAATTACTCCTTGTTCAGTAAATTATTGTTGTTTGCAGAAATAATGAGAATTATTTAGATAATACTACGGTATCTGCATCGAATTACCGGATTTAGATAAAGTTTACAAATTTATACTCAAAATACTTTGTCTAAATACTTGACTAAGGCTAGCGATCGCCATAACCAACATTATAGTTATCGATATAATTTACTGTGTAGCCTAGTTATTAGTCCATACTTAACTATGACAATCTTACAAGTTGTAGATAAAAAGTTTTCACAAGTTCCCATTATTGATATTAGTACGTTAGTTTCTCAAACTAACAAATCTTCTAATGTAGTTGCAGACCAAATCAGACAAGCTCTCCATGATTACGGTTTCTTCTATATCGTTGGACATGGAGTTGATGAACAATTACAAGAAAAACTAGAACATCTCAGCCAACAGTTTTTCGCGCAGGATATAGAAACCAAACTGAAGATTCGTATGGCTCTTGGTGGTAGAGCATGGCGAGGATATTTCCCCGTTGGTAACGAGTTAACATCAGGTAGACCTGATTTAAAAGAAGGTATTTACTTCGGTGCAGAACTAGAAGAAAATCACCCACTTGTGAAAGCTGGTATACCAATGCACGGGTGCAATCTTTTTCCATCCAACATTCCCCAATTTAGGGAAACAGTGCTGGATTATATAGACTCAATGACCAAACTCGGACATATCCTAATGGCTGGTATTGCTCTGAGTTTGGGGTTAGAAAATTCCTATTTTGTAGACCGTTATACAAAAGACCCATTGATATTATTTCGGATTTTCAATTACCCTCCTAATTCATCATTAGCTGAATCTAAATGGGGCGTTGGCGAACATACAGATTATGGAGTATTAACTATACTCAAACAAGATAGTGTTGGTGGATTACAAGTTAAATCAAAGTCTGGTTGGATAGATGCGCCTCCTATTCCTGGCTCGTTTGTGTGCAATATTGGCGATATGCTCGATCGCATGACACGAGGACTGTATCGCTCAACACCCCACCGCGTTCAAAACCTATCAACAAGTAATCGCCTGTCATTTCCATTCTTCTTTGATCCCAATTTCAACGTTGAAGTCAAACCCATTGAACTGAACAACGTAGTAGTGAATTATGATCAAAGCGATCGCTGGGATAAAGCCAGTGTTCACGAATTTGACGGAACTTATGGCGAATATCTCTTGAATAAAGTCTCCAAAGTCTTCCCAGAACTACGTCAAAAAGTGCTTGAAAGTGCTGAATAAAAACCCACTCCCCAAACACCCAAATTAACTTTGATAAGGACGTGGCAGTTGGCGCAGCTTATGAGCCGTATCCAATTCACTATTGTTTTTTCTACCATATCCCCAACCCAAGAGGCGACGATATTCACCCATGATGCCACTTTCAATTAAATCATCCTCATTGACTGCAACATTGGTATGAGATTGGGGCGCAACATACAGTGCATCCGCAGGGCAATAAGCCTCACACATGAAACAAGTTTGACAGTCTTCCTTGCGGGCGATCGCAGGTGGCTCGTTAGGTACGGAGTCAAAGACATTGGTAGGACAAACTTGGACACACAAATTGCAATTAATACAGAGTTTATGGCTGACAAGCTCGATCATGACATGCTCCTGCTACAACTTTGATACAGAGGGTATGGTTTGAGTGGTTTGTACTGGTGGTGTAGTGATCGCATCCGTAATCCAATCACGCCTCACCCAAAGCTTATCTAAGCCGCCTGTTGCTTGGTAATAACGCTGATTTGGATCGGTTTCGGGATAGTCTATGCGAATATGTTCGCTGCGCGTTTCCGTGCGATGTAACGCGCTAAAATATGCCCATCGTGCTACAGCCGTCAAAGCAGCTGCTCGCCGAGAAAATTCCACATCGCGCACTGTATCTTGTTTTGGGTTCCCTTGTACTTGCTGCCACAGCGTTTCTAATTTAGCAAGAGAATCCAAAAGTCCCTGTTCAGAACGTAAGTAATTCTTCTCCAACGGGAACATCTGGGCTTGTACACCATGCACGATCACCTCACTATCGAATGTTTCAGCAGTGGGTGAGGATGATGAGCGCAATCCCACTTTACCAGCAGGACGCGCAACCCGTTCATTTGCTTGAGCGCCCAAACTCTTAGCAAAGTCCGCTGCCCCAACTCCTGCCCATTGCCCTGTGGAGATTGCCCAGGCAGCATTGGGGCCACCACCCCCAGAAGCTAAACCGGCTAAAAATTCCCGCGATGCAGCATCACCGGCAGCGTAGAGTCCAGGAACCTTTGTACCGCAATTATCATCGGTCAAACTAATCCCACCTGTACCACGGACTGTACCCTCTAAAACAAGTGTCACAGGCACTCGTTCTGTATAGGGGTCAATACCAGCTTTTGTATAGGGTAGAAAAACAATGAAATGAGACTTCTCAATCACTGCTTTAACTTCAGGCGTGGCTCGATCCAAACGAGCATAAACGGGGCCTTTCAGGAGGGCATTAGGGAGAAACGATGGATCGCGACGACCATTGATATAGCCACCCAGATCATTGCCTGCTTCATCGGTATAACTAGCCCAGCCAAAGGGAACACCCCTGGTTACAGTCGCATTGAAAGCCGTCGAAATGGCATAGTGATTAGAAGCTTCCATACTAGAAAGTTCCCCACCAGCTTCCACTGCCATCAATAGTCCATCACCTGTATTGGTATTGCAACCTAATGCTTTACTCAAGAATGCACAACCGCCATTCGCTAAGACTACTGCACCAGCACGAACGGTATAGGTACGATGATGCTGCCTCTGCACACCTCTTGCTCCAGCTACTGAGCCGTCATCAGCCAATAAAAGCTCTAGAGCGGGACTTTGATCAAGAATCTGCACACCAACACGCAGAAGGTTTTTGCGAAGTACCCGCATATATTCAGGGCCATAATAACTCTGACGCACAGATTCCCCATCTTCTTTAGGGAAACGATAGCCCCAACTTTCCACTAGGGGCAAACTCAGCCAAGTTTTTTCGATCACACGCTCGATCCAACGTGAGTTAGCGAGGTTTTTTCCTACGCGATAACGCTCCGATAAAACTTTGTCCCAATTCTCTGGAGAAGGAGCCATGATGCCATTGCCACTAGCCGCCGCCGCACCACTCGTACCCAGAAAACCTTTATCAACAATTATGACTTTGACTCCTTGGGATGCGGCTGCCCATGCTGCCCAGGCAGCGGCAGGTCCACCACCAATTACCAGTACATCAGCGGTTAATTGTAGTTGATTTTCACTATGGACTGCTAGCAATTCCCTTTCCTCAATAAAGTTTCTACAGTACGGCAGAATTCAGAAGAAACCCTTGTAGAGACGTAGCACTGCTACGTCTCTACATTCTTTGTTGGAGATGTCTTTTATACATTCAGCAACGCCCACAAAATTAATAAACAGAAGTCAACAATTTATCTATCGCTGCGCGAAACGCCGTTGCTGCACCAGCACTCATATCACGGGGAGCGCAGATGCGATTTCTCAAATATGCGAAAGCGATCGCCCCCACAGCAGCGAAGATAGGATCAACATTGCTATTTTTACCACCAGTCCTTCCACCCGGTAAAGTTTCGCCATTGCCATGAATGAGATAATCAGCCAGTTGTCGCAGGTGAAAATCAACAGCGTCCTTAACTGTGGTAAAATCACCATCTGCGGCTATTGCTTGGACTCCAGAGTTTTTGATCACATCTGCGATCGCAACTTCCCGATTATCACTCAATCTCTCAGCTGCTTCGGCGCGATATTGAATTTTCTCACTATCTGCCACATCCAGAGGTAAAGGATTGGCGATCGGTTCTACACCCCATCTGCGACGCAACAGTAAATTATTGGTGATATTATCCGACTTCACTCTCTGATAAGCAGGACGCTGATTAAGTGCGTCAAACCAAGCATTAATACGAGGAAAGCGAGGATTTCCCTTGAGGTGATATCCCCGATACACAGGTAAATTAGCCGCCAATCTATCCAAATGGGGGCTATACATAATGTCAACTAAGCTAAATGTACTGACAAAGTAGGGGCTGGGATATTTAGCCAAAGCTTGCTCAAGTTCATCCAACTTCGCCTCAAATGCTGCTTGTAAGTTTGCCAACTCATTAGCATCTACAGGTGCTTCTCTAAGGAATTTGTACGCAATCTCTCTAAAACCGTTAGTCTCAGCCTCCTCAACCAACTGTCTAACAACAGCGTTTTCCTCTGGATTTTCAGATAGTAATGATGGATAAGGAAACTTTTCTTCTAAAACCAAGAGAATATCTTTGGATTCATATACTAAGTTACCCTCAATCTTGGCAGCTGGGACAAGGGTTGTGGGAACTAAGTCAGTGTACCATTTGGGTTTATTACTTAAATCAATAAACTCCGTTGCAAAGGGAATTTCCTTTTCTTCCAGAGCAAACCAAACTCTCTCGCAGAAAGGACACCAGGAATTAGTATCTCGATAAAGTAAAACTGGCGGTTCTGTGTTTGGCGGAAGTTTCTGTAAACTGCTGGGTATTGGTGCAGTAGAAGGAGATTGTCCTGTCCTCTTTACCCTACGCGCAGAGGTATTTTTTATAGCAGTCTCTAAAAGTTCTTCCCAAGTTGATACTGTGTTTTGAATAGACATTTTTTACCTCGCTTTACTAGGAACGCCAGAAAACACAAATAACTGTTGCTCTTTGGGTTGAGGTAAGTTTTCACCAAGGTAACGATGAATACCTACCGCCATATTTCCTATAGCCGTGAGTTTAAAATTCACTTCCTCAAATCCAGATGCACCTAAAGTTTTCCGCACATTGTCAGAGTAGGAAATACCGTCAGAATGTCCACGAGTCCAGATAAAAAAAGCACCTCTTTTACTCAGAAAACTCAAGTTATTGATTAAGCGATTGAGTTCAATTTTTTCAGCCACATGGCCTAAGACACCACATGCGATCGCAATATCTGCTGGTACTGCTCCTACATAGTTAGTAGCAAGAGTTGCATCACCATTGATAAACTCAATTTGCTTGGTTAAACCCAATGATTCTATAGTTGCTCGTCCACGCTCAACTAACTGAGGGTTGAGTTCAACAAGTCGTGCGTATACGTCATTTATCCGAGGGTGATTTTTTAAAGTTCCTAATAAATCTCGCCCATCACCCGCGCAAACACTCACTATTCGGATAGCGCCATCTGGCGACGCATTCAAGCTATAAGCAATATATTCCCGCACGATTTCTAGACGCTGCTGCAATGTTGGCTCAGTGTTGTAGAGGTCGTGCCATTCATACCAATCTTTTGGCATAAGGGGTAATTCTCGTTTGACGCACACTGTGTAACTACAAACTACGGTTAGTTTATCAAGTAACTGTAGTTAATGAATGAAGGTAGAGTATCACAAACATTTATATAAAATCAAGTCTTGTTCCGTATAATCACCATTGACTGAGTATTTATGCGTACTTTGCTGTATAATAAATAGCTATACAGTAAGTACTAAATCGTGAAAGAAACAATCAATTTGCAGAATCTCGGTGGACTAAAAATGTAAGACCTCCTGATGGTGGATATGCCTACCCTCAATTCAAAGTTTCTGAACTATTCAAGTTAGCTTGGAAAGATGATGAAGCCAATGCCAATCGACCGGAAAGAAATGATTTGATCTTGCTTCGGCAAAATGGGTATGTCACGCATCTAGTCAAAGTTTTAGATCACCAATCTGAACGTGAAGACTGGCAAGGTGATTACAATATCTACCGCATTGTTGAGGTGCTATGGGCGATTGATTGCAGTAACCCACCTGTAGCAGCCAAGGCAGATGCCATATTTGATTATCCAGCAGTTCTTCGTTATGAGGGCGGTAATGCTATGAAGCTAGAGGATTTGCCCACGTTTAAGGAACATTGGGATACTCAAGGTGGACTTCTCGCTTTCCAAGAATATGTTCAATCAGGACTTGCAACTGTTTAGAGTCAGCCTTCTCACTTGCTATAATTATGTACAAAGACTATATGCCATACCATGAAATATCCTCTCCAGACACAATCTAAGCCCGTTTCAGGCATTGCCGCTAAGAAACTGCTGGAAGCGATCGACTCTGGCGGGGCTGTGGTTAACGATCAGATGCTTGCCCTGGCCAAACGCCTTGCCACTCGCCGTCGCCGCAAAGCTCTGAAAAATGGCTAATTCCGGTAAATTTGATGGAGTTGACTTTTCTAAACTTGATATTGAGCTACTAACCCCTGAACTGCGGCAACTTGGTCAGGGGTTTCGCTGTGTCAGGGGAGAATTTGTCACTTATTGAAAACAGGGGCGAATCCAACGGGAAGTATATTCCTATCTGTGTCAATGTTGGATGGTGAGGGTGGAAGATGCTCTAGCAGGCTACATTACGCTTCTGGCGGATAAGTTACAGGTGGAGAATGCGCTCTTGGCGCAAGAAAGCGTGAAATATCGTACTTTTCCGGCTATCAAGATTGGGCTACTCGCGGTTGATAGACGCACAAAAGGGCTTGGAGTGCGGTTGGTGGAATGGGCAATTGATTATGTGATTACGGAAGTGGTGCCTGTTGTTGGGGTAAGATTCATTACAGTAGATGCGCTCTACGATGCAGATGTTGAGCCAACTTATGATGCGTCTGGCTTCTACGTTAAGTTAGGATTTGAGTTTGCTGATCCTATTGAGCTTCTACCACCTATTAATCCATATCGCACAATTTATCTGGATCTGAAGCCATTGATAGAGGTGTTGGCTACAGAGGACATGGATGAAGACTTGATATAGTCGCTGTGAATTAGCGAATGAACAAGTTACTCATAAATCTCGCACCAACGGATCAATCAATTCATCAGGGATTCGGTTACGTTCAATATAAGCATTAATTTCATCTTGGCGATCGCTGTAATAACTCAACGCATCAAAAACTTGTGCCAGGGTTTAGATGAAGCAAGCCTTGGAGAATTTCTTCAGGAGAGACACCCATCCGCAAAGTTTGGGCGATCGCATCAAGCAAGACTGCCAGGTAAAATAGGTTTAGTACCATTTCAATCCAACTTCTCATGCGTTTTCCCTGGCACAATGTAACTTGCTGCAATTGAGCGGTTACAAGCTTTATTTAAGCTGAAGATTTAAGGGTAGAGGCAAGTATTTTTTTAGATTTCCAACTTATGGATTACCACGACATCATCACAATTGAACCTGGAAAACGCAGCGGCAAGCTTTGCATTCGAGGAATGCGAATCACTGTGTCTGACATCTTGGAATATCTCGCAGGTGGTATGACGGAAGAAGAAATTTTAGAAGATTTTTCTGAACTAACTTCTGAAGATATCAAAGCCTGTCTTGCCTTTGCTGCCGACCGCGAGAAAAAGTTATTTGTGGCAACTTTGTGAAACTGCTACTGGACGAAAACCTCTCAGACCGGATTATTCACAGGATTATCGATCTGTATCCCGACTCTGAGCATGTTAAAACTTTGGGACTAACTAACACTGATGATCTAATGATTTGGGAGTACGCAAAGGCAAGTGATTTTGTAATTGTTTCCAAGGATTCTGACTTTCATCAGCGCAGTTTACTTTATGGTTATCCACCCAAATTCGTTTATCTTCGCATTGGCAACAGTCCAACATCTAAGATTGTTCAAATCTTGAGGAATAAATTTGACATCATCACTCAGTTTGTAAATAGCGAAATGGAAAGTATCTTGGTGCTGGCTTAACGTGAAATCGTCGCATAACAATCAATTCATCAGGGATGCGATTACGTTCAATATAAGCATTAATTTCATCTTGATGATCGGTGTAATAACTCAACGCATCAAACACTTGTGCCAGGGTTAGATGAGGCAAACCTTGGGGAATTTCTTCAGGAGATACACCCATACGCCAAGTTTCAACGATCGCTCTCACAGATGTACGAGTTCCCGTGATAATTGGCTCACCACCTAAAATATATTCATCTTTGACAATATTAAAGATGTTCTGTTGCTTGAACCATAACTGTAAATATCTTGAGAATTTTCCCAGACATTAATTGTACCGATTCTGTTAATCAGTTGTATCTCATCACCAACCTATCATGTAGCCACAACCCTTGTTCGACCTTGTGAGTGAGATTGAGATTTGCTTGTCACTACAATCTCTACATGAATGGCACTAAGAAAAACGGAAAGACTTATCAATTAAGCAGTCTGCAATTGTGCTCAAATAGAAGAATACATTCGCCCTTTTGAGCAAGCCGTGGAACTTTTGGACACCATTCCTGGTGTCGCCCTCAAAGCAGCCCAGGCAATTGTTTCGGAAATTGGTACTGATATGAGTCGGTTTAAGAGTGCGGCTCATCTGGCGGCTTGGGCTGGTTTAGCACCAGGTAATTGTGAGAGTGCTGGCAAAAGATTGTCCTCTTTTAGCCGTAAAGGTAATCGGACTCTCAAAACTATTCTTGTACAAGCTGCGTGGGCAACTTCTCGTACCAATACTTATCTGGTGGCACAATTGCGACGTATATCTGCCCGACGGGGGGCTAAACGTGCTGCTGTAGCTGTTGCCCATTCTATTTTAGTGATTGCGTATCATCTGATTTCACGCTCAGAGCCTTATTCGGATTTAGGCGTTTCTCATTTTGAACGCCAAGAAAAACCCGAAGTTAAAAACAAACGTTTAATCAGACAACTCGAACAGCTTGGTTTTCAAGTTCATGTGACGGAGATTACTGTTGCATCCTGATTTTTACGTTAATTACTTTCATCAATATTACCTAGCTGTGCTACTTATTTTTCGTTGTCCAGCAAAACACTTCTGCTGTCAACCTCTTCCATCGCCTATTTTCAAGTTAGAAACCTAGAAAAATCTGATCCCTCTTAATTTTGCGGCAAGTAGGTGGTGTTGGTTTCCGTCCTCCTAACTGTCCAAAACGAATTATAAATTGGTACTACCAAAATAAAAGCAAGAATGAAAATATCCATCCCCAACTAACATGAAAAACATTGTAACTTTGTGTAAAACTCTACTGGTTAGCACAGGACTGTGTTTATTGTCGATTCCCGGTACTTATGCAGTCGTCTCAGCACAGCCAGCGCGTTTATTGTCTGCAATGACAACCTACAATGAAGTGAGCGCTTGGGAAGCAACTTATTATTTCACCTTAACAGTACCAGCATCCGCTACTGATTCACTGCAACAAGTGGCTTTGACTCAAATACAAGGTTTAGAAGCGATTCGCTTCAATTCTCAAGAAAGTTTCGCCTTTGAAGGAAAAGGTGAGACTGCTGACAAGTTGGCCCGTAGAGGACAAAAGTTAGGAATTAGGCTAGCGGATAGTGAAAATCAACCACGAACTGTCATCGTTACCTTTGATCAACCAGTTGCACCAGGCAAAACAATCACTATCGGCTTGAAACCGTTTCGTAATCTCATGTACGACGGTGTGTACCAATTCCAGGTGCAGACTCTATCTACAGATAAGTCAACATATAATCCAATCATTGGGACTGCTCGCTTACAATTCTATGGTGTTGATGTCCATGAATGATTAAGAAGATTTTGAATCATGGAAGTGTATTTTTGTTGGCCCCGGTTCGGGGCTATTTTCTTTTGGTAACTCCCAGATATCTCGTCTTTGCTGTTGTTCATCAGATGATAATTGAAGATGAGTTGGTAGTTGGGGCTGTTGCCCAAAGAACCAAGGTACTCCATCTAATAACTCTCTTTCAACTTGTCCATTAAACATCTGCTCACCGTTGATAGGCGTAAGCTGTGACTATTAATTGCTCGTAATTAGGTTGTAATTTTTAGTGCTGATTTCCCTAAAGACAAACAAATTGCATCATTTTGCGGTGTATGAATGCGACTGCAAAGTACATCTCGATAATGTCTTTCCAGAGGATTTTTCTTGGATAAACCAGGATTACCAATCAGTTCGAGTCCAATTTCCACAGCGCGAATGGCATTATTTGTAGCTAGATATTTCACTGTTTGCGTTTGTAAACCAACTTTGGCGTCATACTCACCCCGATCAATATCGTCCGCCAGACTGTAAATGAGTCGCTGATTGGCGTACAATAATGCTTCGATTTCACCAACAGCTGTTTGAAATCGGGGTAGAGTTGCTAAACTTGCACCCAAATTAGTAGGCGATCGCTCATTCAAATACTTAACTAACCAATCTCGCGCAGCTGTGGCTACTCCTTGATACAATGCACTCAACCACAAACTACCACCTGCTAATTTTAGAGGGTCTGATGCTAAAAAAGTGTTCAAAGGATGCACATCCAAAGCGTATTCTTTAGGAATCAAGACATCTTCTAAAATTAGGTCATGGCTACCAGTAGCTCGCATCCCTAAATGATCCCAAGTTTCCACAATCCTCACACCAGAAAGGTCGCGCGGGACAAGAAAACTACCTACTCGTGGTTCCTCTTCATCTGTTCGCGCCCAAACGACGAAATAACTTAAGATAGGGCTGCCCGTAGTGTATTGTTTGTGACCGGTTATCAGCCAGCCAGTATCTATTTGTTTGGCAATTGTGGCTGGTAGTCCCCCTCTGGCGGGTGTACCTAATTCTGGTTCCACACGGGCAGCATTGAGTAAAGCAATACCTGTGACTGACTCCCGACACAGCCGCTCATAAACTGCGGGATGCCAACGACGAGTCCGGGCTGCATTGTTATGTTGTAAGTAGTGCATTGTCAACACCAAAGCTGTAGAAGCATCACCACTGGCTATCTTTTCAATTACTTGACAGACGGTGGCGTAGCCTGCATCTTGTCCACCAAATTCTCTGGGAACTGTGAGATTTAACAATTGTGCTTGGTGGAGAGCCTGAAAATTCTCAAAAGGGAAAGAACTGTCGCGATCGTGGACAGCCGCGCGAGTGGCAAAATCAGCCGCTAGCGACTCGATAAGCTCAAACAAATCAATAGAAGATGCTGCTGTATTAGCTTCTAAAATAGGTGATTGTGACATTGAATAATTCGTAATGGGCTACGCCCCGCTACGCCCCGCTACGCTAACGTAATTCGTAATTTAAAGTATGGATGAAAGGGCTAGAGGTGGGCTATTAGACTTCTTGCAAAAGTCAGGGTAAAGGTTAAGGGGTAAAGAGAAAAGGAACTACAACCCTTCCCCTTTAACCTTTCCCCTTTTCCCCAAGAGTGCAAAAATATATTTTTGCAAGAGACTACATGAGCTGCGCTCACAAGGAACAATGAAAATGATGTTGTCACGATTTTGCGTTGTTTCAGCCTCTATTTTCAAGGCAGGGCTATTGTAAATTCGTTGCTTGTGTTTGGGATAAATCTTCGTTTCTGGAGACAGTGCTAATTGCATTTGGCGATATCTTCATTAAAACTACTGTCCCATAGTTGCTTGACATCAACTTGTGAGGGAATTAGCCCGGCTTGGAAAAAAGTATCAGCAACCTGTTGTTGAGATGCGGTAAGCGCTAGCTATGCCGTCAGGCTTATCGCCTGATCAGAAACAGGCAATAATTCTGAGGGACGCTGTTGTTCTCCTTCTATGGCATCCTGATAAACGATCGCTTCCTCAACTTTGATATTATCGGCATAACTCTTCGACCAATCCTTACAGCACTTGCGTCTGTTATGAGGTACAATCAATTAAAATATAAATCCCTTTAAATGAAGTCATACTCTGTCGATCTTCGAGAAAAAATAGTTGC
>NZ_JACXXN010000081.1 GCF_014904695.1 Nostoc sp. MG11
AATTTCGCAGATGCAGAAGGCAACTTTGCTGGAGTTATGAAATCTTTGTAATGCAAGACTTACATAGTTTTTATTTTCTTTTCCTTCTGCTTCCTGCCTCCTGCCTTATCTTCATGCCATTCGTCTCTCGACCCAATGGCACTAACGAGTCCCGATATTACCTTTAGGGAATGCTGCAAAAGCTATACGTGCCGTTTCTTCTGGGACTGGAGGAATTTCTTCGGGATGTAAGCACATATACTCGTCTCCACAGGTATTTCTTCTAGTTTATTGATAAATTACGTCCCCTTCTCCCTTTTATGCTTTTTCATGTATTACATGGTAAAACTTATGCCTCCTTTCCATGTAATACACCGTATATCTTCCTCTTCAAATGTTAAGTAATGTTTCGCCAACAGTATCGCTACGGAGGGCAATCTCTTCGAGCGGCCCAGCCTTCCTTTTTGGTCATAACATAATTTTAATTACTTTATTTATGCACAAAATCATTAGAAACTTGTATGTTTTCTAGGTTAACTTAATGCCTTGAATAATCTTTTTTTAACCTCTTATTAATTTGAAAAAACCTGCTCCTCCTAGATAATTGAGGCTGGCTATTTGCAAGAAATTAAGCCTCATTCAAAACTTTAGGGAGTGAGCATACATTGAATTTATCGAGACGTCAGTTTTTTACCTTAGCAGGGGCATCGGCTACAAGTGCTGTCCTTCTATCTCCTTTGCAAGCATTCTATGCTAAACCCGTGATGGCTGCGGGTCCCTACGGCAATTTAGTGACTGACCCCAACGGAGTATTAGATTTACCAGCTGGATTTACTTACCGCAGACTGTCCGAAACAGGTCAAACAATGAATGATGGTTACCGCGTACCCGGTGGTCACGACGGTATGGGTGCTTTTGCAGGATCTAATGGCAATACGATTTTAATTCGTAACCACGAACTCGCTCCCTCTTCTAGCAACGGTGTGGGCGCTCCCAGCGTCAATAAGTACAACTCAAATGCGAAGGGCGGTTGCACTAAATTGGTCGTTAGTTCTTCCCGTACCCTAGTAGAACATCAGGGAGTTTTGGCGGGAACCATTCGTAATTGTGCCGGCGGACCTACGCCTTCAGGGTCTTGGTTAACCTGCGAGGAAACTTTTGAAACTAATAACAACAAGAAGCATGGTTATGTGTTTGAAGTTCCCAGTAGCGCAAATACTTTTGTTAGCCCTGTTCCACTAACCGCTATGGGGCGTTTTAATCACGAGGCGGCCGCTGTAGACCCCAACACAGGGTATATCTACATGACGGAAGACCGAGGGAATGGGCTGTTCTACCGCTTTGTTCCTAACCAAAGCAACAACCTGAGTGCTGGCGGCTTGTTATATGCCTTAAAGATTACAGGGTCGTCTGGGATCAACACAGCTACAGTTTTCCCAAAAAACACGCCTAGGGCGGTAGAATGGGTACGGATCAGCAATCCTGATCCAACTTCTGATACCGTCAGAACAGAAGGGTATAACAAAGGTGCTGCCACGTTTTCAGGTGGGGAAGGCATCTTTTATGGTAATGGTTATGTCTACTTCACTTGCAAGAGTGGAAGTAGTTCTGGAAATGGGCAGATCTGGCGTTATTCACCCGCTAATAATACCGTTGAACTCTATATTGAACCCAACAATTCTGGTGTGTTAGACAATCCCGACAACATTGTGGTTTTCCCCAACCGCGACATCTTCCTCTGTGAAGATGGGGATGGAACGGATTACATTTTGGGCATCACTCCCAGTGGCAGTCTTTATAAGTTTGCCAAGAATGCCCTCAACACATCAGAGTTCGCCGGGGTCTGCTTCTCTTTCGATGGACAGACGATGTTTGTCAACATACAGAGTCCAGGAATAACCTTTGCTATCTGGGGCCCCTGGTAACTCTACGTCCTATTTCAGCCTGGCCAGGTAGAGAGCGATCACCCTGGCTGAACTTCTACTGTGACCAAAAGAATGGGATTCAAGCCCCGCCCTTTAGCGTAGCGGAGGGCGGCTTTGATTCTTAATATACTCCTTCAACACCTCAATCGGCGCTCCTCCCACAGAACAAGCAAAATACGAAGGACTCCAAAGATGTTCTGCATGGGGAGAATCTGTGAACTGCTTGCGGTACATCCTTGAAGATACACCCTTAAGGTGATTCACTAGTTGGGATACAGAATATCTTGGTGGATATTCAACCAGTAAGTGAACGTGATCGCCTTCCCCATTCACTTCAAGGATGCTAAAATTCATCTTTTTTGCCACTTCAAAGAATGATTGAATCAGTACTTCTAGTCGCTGGGCATCAAATATCTTTTTGCGGTACTTAGTAACGAAGACCAAATGAGACTTGAGTGATGTAACGCTGTGTTTACCGCGTCTATATTCTTTATTCATAGTGGTAGACCAATTAGGATATAATCATAATATGAAAGCACGTTATCGTTACCGAATCTATCCAACTAACGCCCAGCAACTACTATTGAGTAAGTTGTTTGGGTGCGTTCGTGTGGTGTGGAACGATGCACTTGCTCACTGCAAGACTGAATATCTTGATGGCAACAAGAAACCAAGCGGCGCAGACTTACAAAAGCTGTTCATCACTCAAGCCAAGAAAACAGTCGAAAGGGAGTGGTTGTCTGAAGTATCAAACATCCCGTTGCAGCAGTCCTTGAACGATTTAGAACAGGCATACCAGAACTTCTTTAAGTCATGCAAGAAAGAACGCAAAGGTAAGCCTGTCCGACCTCCCAAGTTTAAAAAACGTCGGGCTGCTCAGTCTGCTCGTTTTCGCAAAGGTGGTTTCAAAGTGTCTCCGGCATCAATCTACCTTGCCCAATTTTGGCAAGTGGAAGTTGTTTGGTCAAGGGCATTACCTGCCGAGCCGTCGTCTGTGACTGTTCTTAAAGATGCAGCAGGACGGTACTTTGTAAGCTTTGTGGTAGAGATTCAGCCATCGCTCCTACCACAACTAGACAATGCTGTTGGCATTGACTTGGGCATAACCACCTTTGCAACCTTCAGTACTGGGGAGAAAGTAGACGCACCGAAACCATTGAAGAAGCGTATTGGAAGGCTGCGCCGACTTAGCAAAAATCTATCTCGCAAAAAGAGAGGATCGAACAGGTATGAAGTAGCTCGTAAGCGCAAAGCTAAACTACAAGCCAAACTTAAGGATACCAGAACAGACTTCTTGCACAAGCTATCAACTAGGTTAATTCGTGAGAATCAAGCGATTATCTTAGAAGATTTGAACGTTTCAGGAATGCTCAAAAACTGTAAACTATCCAGAGCAATTAGCGATTTAGGATGGAGACAGTTCAGAACATTTTTGGAAGGAAAAACCGAAAAATACGGGCGTACCTTCACTGTCATTAGCAGGTGGGAACCGACAAGCCAGACTTGTTCATGTTGCGGATTTAGAGGCGGTAAACTCGATCTCTCTATTCGTGAATGGACTTGCTTGAGTTGTGAAACTACACACGACAGGGACAAGAACGCCGCGACTAACATTAAAGCCGCCGGAGGATATTCGGAGGCTCAAAACGGATGTGGAGGAAAGCGTCAGACTACCGTAAAGGTAGCAGCATCCTGTGAAGCGTCAACCCGCCAAGAATTCATACAGTTAAGTCTGTTTGATTAGATTGGAATCACCGTGGCTTTAGCCCGGTGAGGATGTCAAACTTATTGTTTAATCATTTTTCTGAAGTTAAGTTTATCGGAATCTCAACTACGAATTCGGTACCCTGTCCTGGACTTGATAGACAAGTCAGCTTTCCTTTATGCTTGTCTACTACAATTTGATAGCTCAGTGATAATCCTAATCCTGTGCCAATACCCACTGGCTTAGTAGTGAAGAACGGGTCAAACAAGCGTTTTTGCATATCCTCTGGTATTCCTGGCCCATTGTCAGCAAACCGAATTATCACTTGTTTTGCCTGGGACAGTTCAGTGCAAATACGAATAATGCTAGGTAATTGTTGCATCTGTTTCATAGACCGCTTTGTATCTCGTTGTTCGAGTGCATCTAAAGCATTAGCCATAATATTCATGAAAACTTGATTAAGCTCTCCTGGATAGCATTCTACTAACGGAAGATTGCCGTATTGTTTGATGATTTCAATTGCTCGGCGATTCGCTTGTGCTTTGAGACGATGTTCTAGAATGACTAAAGTGCTGTCAATGCCTAAGTGAATATCTACAGCTTTGCACTGGGCTTCATCCATGCGTGAGAAATTTCGCAACGACAGAACAATTTGTTTAATTCGCTCTGCCCCCATTTTCATTGACGAGAGTAAGCTAGGCAAATCCATCATCACAAATTCTAGGTCAATGGCTTCTATCTGCTCTTGAATGACTTTTACAGGATTAGGATAATATTCTTGATAAAGTTTAACCAATTTAATTAAACTATCAATGTATTTGTTGGCTGGTTCAATATTACAGTAGATAAAGCTTGTTGGATTGTTGATTTCGTGAGCAACTCCGGCAACTAATTGACCGATAGAGGACATTTTTTCGCTTTGTATCAAATGAGCTTGAGCGCATTTAAGTTGTTTGAGGGCTTGTTCGAGATCTTGTGCTTTTTGCCGTAGAGCTTCTTCAGCTGCATGACGTTCGCTGATATCCCTTGCAATCGTTGAGAAATACTCCACCTGTCCATCAACTCCTTTATGAGCAATAATTACTTGAGAAAGAGGAGTTTCTCGTCCATCTGCTGTTAAAAAAGCAGTTTCTCCCACCCAGCTCCCGAATTGTACTGATTGTGGTATTCCTTGATTGAGAATGATATCATTTGCCCAACTGGGATGATTCTTAGTGAGATTTATGTTCTCAATTGCTTCTTCTTCTGTGTGTCCTAATATTCGGCGAGCAGCTTTATTAAAGTAGAGAACCTGCCCATTGATATCAGCTGTACTGATTAAGTCCGGGGCTGCCTCTATAATTGCTAACAACTTTGCCTGTTCTTTCTCTGCTTTTTGGCGTTCACTAATATCGCGTGCAACGCCAACTGTCATTACAACTTGATCTTGTTCATTACGAATCGCAGACTTAATTGTATGAAACAAGTGTACCTCACCATCATAGCGAGTTATTGGTTCTTGTGGGATTTCTAGTGTTTGTCCGGTTTCAAATACGTAAGCATCATCTTTGAGGTATTGAAGTGTATATTCGGGGTTATTAAAAGGTGCATCAATTATATCTTTCAGTTCTTCCAGGCTCATGCCATAATAATCACAGAATACCTTATTTGCCCAAAGAATCTGAGATTTGGCACCTTTAACCAACACATGATCAGTTATTGCATCTAAAATTTGCTGATAAATCTTTTCGTTTTCACGCAGCGTTCTTTGAAAAGACTTTACCAAAGTCACATCCTGTACTATTGAAATAATATTAATTATCTGACCCTCATCGTTAACTAGAGGAATACTGCGCCATTCACAGATAACTACTTTTCCATCTTTGGTTAGATTTTTAATTACATTGTTAGTTTCTACTTTTTGTTGGATTGATAATTCCATCATTTTACTAACTTGTATCCGTTCATTTGGAAATACAATTAGTTCCATTAACTGGGAACCAAGTACTTCACTTGTTTTGAATCCAAACAGTTTTTCGGCTGCTGGATTCCACTGTGTTACTTCAAAGGCTGTATTCCACTCTATTATCGGTAAAGGATTGCATTGCATTAGCAATAGCAATTTGTTTTGGAAGTGTTTCCAGTTTTGCTCTAACATATGGTTTTTAGTATTGTTATCGAAAACATTTACACCACTTAAACCTTTAATAAAATCATTATAATTTGTCCAATTGCAGTTTTCTAATTTATTATTATCAGTTCGCAATTCGCAATGGGCTAACGCCCCGCTCCGAAGATCGCAATTCGCAATTAAAGACAAGAAATCACTTAATTGTTGAATTGTTAATTAACGGGTCTCAAGCCCCCTCTGATTCTCTGAATCAGTGGACTTAAGTAGAGCGAAAAGTTCTGTGGGAGGGCAACCCTGGGCAGGAAACTTTTCAAGACAGTGGTGGGTTCAAGCCCCCTCTGAATTCAACTGCGTTAGCGACGTAGGAGCGTCCGTCGCGAATTTGAAACTGCGAATTGCCTTGACCCTGGCTTCTATCATTCTTTGGCTATACTTTTAAAACACGCCCTAGTTTTAGAGGTACTGCAACGGACACGCGCTAATATTCAGTCCCTAACAACAACTTTAAATGCCTGGAAAGAGGTGCCCAAAAGCACAAACTTCAAAGACGGCTAAAAAATCGGTGTCGCTAGATTGACATGATTGATGATGATACCATCCTAGAAGAAGCGGTGAAAGCCGCAGCCTTTTTTCAAGAGAGCAGCTAGATTTCTTTGCCCTAACTTAGATCGATTTTCCAAGGTTTTTCAGATCATGGAAAACCATAAGGAGAACTCCAAATGAACTATGACATCAAAGACAAAACCATTTTGGTTACAGGCGCAAATCGCGGCATCGGCAAGGCGATAGTTGAGTCCTTTATTGAACACGGAGCCACCAAAGTCTATGCGGCTGTTCGTCAGCTCAACAGTGTCTCCTCATTGGTTGAACAATACGGCTTACGGATAGTACCAATTCAGGTTGATTTAGGTGATCCCCAATCTATTGTTGCTGCTGCTCAAACTGCCCCAGATGTGCAAATAGTTATCAATAATGCAGGAGTTTTTCAAGCTGGAACTCCCTTAGCTGAGAATGCGATCGCCGCTCTCGAATTTCAGATGAAGATCAATGTATATGGATTGATCTACATGGCTCAGGCGTTTGCCCCGGTACTCAAAGCCAATGGAGGTGGTGTCTTTGCCCAAATCAATTCTGTTGCTTCGCTCAAGGGTTTCCCCGACTCTGCCACCTACTGTGCCTCAAAAGCTGCGGCCTATTCAATCACCCAGGCATTACGAGAACTATTGAGTGAGCAGGGCACGCTTGTGCTAAGTGTTCACCCTGGCCCAATTGCCACGGATATGGGCGATGCGGCAGGAATGAGTGAGGTTGCACAGCCACCAACACTTGTGGCAGACGGAATAATAAAAGCTCTCAAAGCTGGGGATTTTCATGTCTTTCCTGACTCGATAGCTAAACAAATGGGCGATGCTTATAAGAGCTTTGCGGAAAATGTCGTTGAGGTGTCATCAACTTAACTACATTGCAGGGTAATGCTCTAGACAAGGAAATTTGGGTATTAAATAGCAAGCCCAAACTCTTCTCGATTGATGAACAAACAAATCACAGTATCATGCATCAAATCTATTAAAAACAGGAAATCGCAATACTGAATTTATAGCAGCGATCTGGCGCGAATCTTATACTATGCACAGCGTTCGCCTTATGCTAAACACAGTTAAATCATGTCATTTTGAGTTAATTTTTGGATACTACCTTCCTATTTAGATGCTTATATTTTACGAGCAACAACGTAGTAAATTAGTTCCTCATGCCATACACCCTGCTCAGTTTCTAGTGCAGCGATTTCCTCGTCATAACTAGCTTTAAGAAGGCTAATTTTTTCTGGTTTTAATTGCCGTAACGGATTATCGATATGTAGCCAGAATTGCCCATTCCATCTGCTTTGTGCTTTTTCTAAGCTTAGATAAGTCCCCATCTGTCGAGGATGAATTTGAATTTGGTTAAATTTAGCTTGAGTTAATAGGTGTTGAATCCGCTCTGGTGTTCCCAATGGTTCATGTAGATTTGGCAGTGTAATTCCATTTTTTGCACAAGCTTCTACAATCGACAATGCTAAATATGAATTTTCAGACGAACAGGTAAATGCAATGAATCCGCCGAACTTGAGAAAACGATACCAATTTTCGAGAATCTTAGGAATGTTGGGGAAAAGCACGATTGCGTAAGAACAATAGATCGCATCAAACTTGTCTGCTTCAGGTTGATATGCTTCTGCATCAACTTCAATTAGCCCAACATTGGATAAGTTTTCGGCTTGAATTTTCTGTTGAGCAATCTTGAGTAGTTCTGTTGCGAGATCAATTCCAATCACATAACCACTTGTGCCAACTTTTTGAGCGGCTTTGAGCGCAATATTTCCCGTTCCCGTTGCAACATCTAAAACCCATTGCCCAGGATATGGAGTTGCGTAGTCAAAAAGTGCAATTGCGCGATTGAGAGTGGCTTGATTATCATAATTTGTCCTAGCATTGTAAAAATCAATGATTTCCTGTTTATATGTCATAAGTAGCAACAGTTTAGGATAATAAATAGCCAAATCTAATAGGTTGAAAGTGCTAAATTTTCATTCTCTGCTTACTCTATCCTTAAACTGTCCGCGCATCTGAATTGACTTGCCTGGCTTGAAGTTGACATAACACACTCTACTCCTCCCACTTCACCAACACACCATCCACAATCGCAATCCCCCACTGCGGAAATTTTGCCAATAGTTTCTTAATCACAATCTGCAAAGCCGCATCGTCATTCCAACACTCATGCAAGAAATCAAACCCCGGATTCTGTCCCGAATTCGCCGCAACTTTGAGTTTCTGCATACGCTCCGGTCGCATATTTGCCCTTGCAACAATCGCCTCATGTGACCATTTTTCAGCATTTGACACGGACGCGGCGGAACCAGTGCTTTCATGACAGTCTCTCGCTTCAAAACCAGAGACTTGATTTTCTCCTGATAAGGAAGCTGAATTTCCCTGTTCTATCTGCCCCTGAGTTTGATTAGCGATCACTTCCTTGGAAGAAAATTCATTTACGGCAACGGGCGCGGCGGAACAAGCACCTTCATGAGAGACTGCCGCCTCAACACCACAGTCCTGGTTTTCAAACAACAAAGCAGATTCACCCTGTGCAGCATCGACGAGCGTCAGCGTTGTGCAGTCCATTGCTACAGGCAAGCCTTTCTCTTTCTCTGACACGCTTTCAACAGTCTGAGGCGACGCGCCCCTCAAGGGCGCGTGAGCCGTCTCCTCAACTTGCAAAATCTCATTTAGCGTGTCAGAGATACATCTCACAAACTCATTTGATGAGTTTGTGAGATGTTCCTGAGCAGTTCGTGAGGATTTCTGAAAGCCTTGTTCTAGCTGACTTTGACCTAAAATAGATGCTTCATACAAAGCACCCATTTCTTCAGAGCCAGCATCTTTCTCTGAAATCTCAGCAGAGGGTTCTCGTTTTTCAGAATTTAGTTGCTGATTTTCCGAATTGACTTTCTCCCAGAACTCCTTCATTCGGCTACCGTGTAAATTCTGCACCATCCACTTCACTGTCTCCCGTCCATCCTGAATCGATTTATCCGGCTTAAAAATAAACAGACCACTGTCGGAAAGAATTTTCTTTGCACAGATAAAAGTACTGTACCCCAAAGCAGAAGTTAGCGGCATCCAGCGGGAACCGTATGGGTCAGCCGTCCAGCACTCCTGCCACAATTGCGTAACTGATGGCTTTTGCTGCGAAGCCCATAACATATCTTCAATCGGAATAATCACATGAAGCCTTTTATATGGGGATTCCTTCTTGTTAGCAGCAGACTTTTTGGGCTTAGGTCTTGTAATAGTTGCAGTCATCTTTTAATCTCCTGTTTATATTGACGCACGCAAATTTCCCCCACTGTGATGCGGGGCTTGGTATTAATATTTGTCTGTCTAAAAAGTTATCAGTACACTGAAAGCCTATTGAGGTTGCCAGAATCGCAATTCATCTCGGAAATACCTGTCAGTCTTTTTTGATTGTTCCTTCCAGTGATCCCAAGCCACTATCACCTCATCTCCTAAGTCTTTCACCACCTCGCCCCTCTCGACATACAAAGTGCGGTATGGGTCAGCATGGGCAACGATAGAACCAACGCCAATCGTGGTAGGTTGACAAGATGCTTTTTCGAGTTCAGCAATTAACTCTGTCTCTTGTGAGGTCAATTCCGCTAGATAGTCGCCTTTTATTGCCTCGTATTCAGCAGCAACAGTACAATAGTCAACCCATGTACACCCTCTTTGAGACAACACAGCCCGAATATCACTCACCGCTTGGGGTATCAGCTGTAATTGTTCCATTCTGTAGGCGATCGCACTCTTGTTTGGTTCACTGCCAAGGATGATTGCAGCTGCTTGGAGGGCTTGGGTGTTGTTCATTGCACTGGCCAGATTACCTAACGCTATACCCATCAGCCGTAAGCATTCAGTAGCATTTTCCTTCGGTGGCTCAACTGCAAGTGATCGCAGATCAATAGTCTTGTCTAACGCTTTCTTGACTTGCTTATTGAGTACTTTGGTTGCCTGTTTGGTGAGAGTATTGTTCCACTCTTGAGCCGGACGTTCTTCTACAGCACGTTCCAATTCTTGAATACGTTTTTGTAGTCGCTGGTTCTCAAGTTCTAGCTGCCTTAGCCCCTCCAACTCGAACAGGCGTTGCTGTAACTGGGTGTTCTCTTCCTTCTGCTGCTGAAACAGGCGTTGCAAGGCTTCAATTTGTTCAGTTACCTGTTGTTGGGCTTGTGCTGTAGCTTCTGAAAACAGGCCAATTCTCAAATCCTGTTCTAAACGTTCGAGTTCTTGCTGGTGCTGCTGTTTGAGTTGAGTGAGCGCATCAGCATATTCTTTGGGGTAGGTTCTTTCGGTGGGGAATGAAACACTAGGGGCATCTAAATAGGCATTGTTTACTAGTTCCCTGCTACCATCCTCAAAGGTGACAATCTGCTGCCAGTTGTTCGGGGGGTCAGCTTCGATGGTTCCTGATTCCCCGTGTCTTGGATGAGTTGGTGAGTTAACCGTGACTGTGGCAGATTGCTGAACCAGTGGTTCCTCAAATTCAGGAACCAGTGGTTCTTGAGTTTTTTGGCGTGGCAGACGAGGAACCACCTTGTTTGCAGCTGCGGCAAAGTCTGAAACACTTGGAGATGGGTTTTCAGAGAGTGCTAGAGCAACGGCAGACTTAAGCTTGTCTGGTTCCTTGACTAGCCGTAGCAGCGAACGGGCTTGACGCTCGTTTTTGATGTGTTCGCCCAACTCTTCAGCTGCGTCAATTACTTTCTTGGCTCCCAGCAGTTGGTTGATTCTGCGGTAGCCACCCCAGGCGGATAACTCAGCTTGGCAGTATTCCTCAAAACTTTTATAGCCAGCTTCACGGTAAAGCTGCTGCTCCCGCATTTGGAGGATCTCATCAATTGCCTGCCATTCAAAGCGGTCGATGGCAGCGAAGGTATCTTTGATGCTGGTGTTGAGGGTAGGGTAATCGAGCGTTGATGTTTGTTCGGCTTCTAGTGCCAGCATACATCTCTCCTGTTTTTATACATAGAAGAGATGTTTGAAAGCACCCCGCATAACAAATAAATACAGAGGTCAACGGTACAATTGAAAAAAGTGCATTGAACAAAAAGATTTGATATTGTTGAATAATTCATAGCCTTAAACGTTGGTTATGTTTTGTCCCTACTGATGGCCTGAGAAACTTATCAGTAGGGCTTTCAACTTATAACTATTACCTTCTCTAGTCGCTGAAATATTCGGGTTTCCAATTGTTCATCTGTATTTGGTAAACCCTGATGCTGTGGTAACCCTTTTACTTAAGTCTTCTAGTCATCCTCCTTTATTTTTGTTCTTTTAGGTTACCACAGTTTACCATAGGGTTACCATGTATAAGTGTTAAATGACAAACCCGCCTTACCTGTTTGGTTGGGGCGGGTCTTCCTTTGCTACTTGTTGTATCTGTTTTAATTTTTGCCTCAGGAGGCGATTCTCGTCCCTGAGGCGATTAATTCCCCCGATCTAACTTGCTTGAGTTCTCTGATTTCTTCTTCAAGCCTTTGCAGACGAGCGTTAATATCACTTTCTATTCCTACCTCTCCGCCAATAAATTGCAAAACCAATGCTAATAATGCCTGGGATTCACTTTTTCCCAGTTTCCTAGCTTTTTCATTAAAAGCATCTTTGACAGTTTGTGTAACACGTACAGCTAAACGCTTATCTGCTTTTTCTTCTGTATTCATACTTTTATTGTCTATCAACTCCGTCTGTTTACCAAGGTGGTAAACATGAGCATAGCACTGGCAATAATAATATTCAGCTATTGGTAACCAATGGTTGACAAATGGTCACCAATCGTTTAGCATGTATTTAGGAACAAAACAAAAGACGACCGCCCTAAGTCTCGCAAACTGCGCGATCGCCCTTTGTAAAAACCCAACCTTTTAAAGGCAGGAATTTCATTATGACTCAAATAGTTTGTACACAGCAAGCATCTTCAAGCTTCAAGGTCAATCAAATAGTTGCAGACTCTTGTGTTGACGAGCAAGCCCTAGCTCAAGCAGAACTATACAACCACCTCGAAACCCAATCCGAAGCTGTAGCCCCAACCAAAAACCTCCTCACCTCACGAGATCGCCGCATCATCGCCGAGATTATCCAAGCACAGCCCGAAACCATCCGCACCATCTGGATTGAGGGCGGTATTACAGTATGGGTGCAGTTTCT
>NZ_JACXXN010000082.1 GCF_014904695.1 Nostoc sp. MG11
AATACTTGACATAAACCAGTCACGAGTTCTGGAGAAGCGCTTTTGACTTCTGTATTTGTCTCCATCCTGTTCAAATACTGGCGAGAAATCTCTACTTCTAGTTCAGCAAGCTTTTTGGATAAAGTAACTAATGGTATATCGCCACGCAGTGCACGCATCTTATGCCCACGCGCATCTGTCCATCTAATAGAACCCACTTCAGTTAGTGGTAACATTACGACCTCTTCTATTTCTTCTCGACTTGCCATATTATGCAACTTGTAGTTGACAAACACAATAGTTCACTGCCACTATTAGTATCAGCGCAAAGCGGAACTGACTATTACTTATCAAAACACTATCAATGTGCAGGGTGCGATCGCTGATGGTTGGTACGACAATCCAACTGGCTTGTTTATACGCCGGATGGGGAAGCGGTGGAGTTGCTCTCGATGATGCGGCAGTTTCCGAGTGAGGAATGAAAATGCTGATGTGACGTTCTTCGCCGTTGACTCTGCGAATATAATGCGGGAGAACGTCACTATATCTCTAAAAAATTAATTTAGGCAGGAATGACTAGAGCAATTAGTGAGCGTTTATCAAGCGACTGGACTTTACCCACTGAACTAAGATCAGTTACAACCCGGTCTAGTAATTCTCCAGCTTGCTCACGATATTGATGTTCTCGACCTCGTAGACGAACAGCAAACTTCACGGAATCACCTTTACTCAACCACCCAATTGCTTGTTCAATGCGTAACTTATAATCAGCCACACCTACATTTAAACCGAACCGAACTTCTTTTACTACTGGTCTAGCACTCTGTGCCTGACGCTTTTTCTTTTGATACTGAAGCTTGCCATAGTTAAGAATCTTTGCGACTGGAGTCTCTTTACCTTCAGAGACTAGAACTAGGTCAAGCTCAAGGCTCTCGGCTAGCTGTAGCGCCTCATGTGTGTTGGTCAAACCACGATTATTATTCTCGTGGTCAATCAAGAAGACTTGGTGTGACTTGATTTGCGAGTTAATTAGTTGCTTTTGAATTCCGATAACGTTTGACTCCGATTTATTTCAAACCTGTAAAGCGTCAGTTATGCTCACTAAACACGTCTTTGTTGCCTAATTCTATCGTAACGTAATCTTTTGCTTCTCCCTATTCATAAAACCCGCACCCCACAAGCATTGCTTCTACTGGGAGTTCTTTGTGCGCTTCGGTATTCGCTCGTACTATACTCACCTAATATCGGAACTTGTGTAAGCTGTAATAGAGTGAAGAGTCAAACTCTCTTCTAGTGATCAGTTCTGACTTATATGATTGCAAATATGCCTTCAATTACCTACAACCGCACCGATAGCCAGCAGCCCCAAAGCATCATTATTGAAGGTTATGTTGTCCGTCCAGGATTACACATTATTACCTACGAGCAACTTAAGTTGTTGCGAGAGCAAACACAGCACTATTCTCAGTTTGAATATCTCGTGGCCCAAGGTGTGATTAAGTTGACTGGCTAATAGCTGACTGTTTTCTGTTTTTAAATTTTCTACCGTTCACAGCCGATGCCATCTCCATCTCGGTCAAGCCCGTGAGGGTCAGGTGGTAGTACCTTAAATCTTCGTTGGGTAATGTCTCGGCAATTCAAATCGGATGAATTCTTAGGAATGCAAAAGTTAGGGTAAGAAGGATCACAGGTATTCTGTTGCTGGGGTTGAGTCGGTTGGGAAGTTGTCTTTTTAATGCCTCTGCGAAAATCCCAAGGCATCACAGGATTAGCTTGACTCCAAAAAGCTAAACGCTGTTGTTTGGCTCTGTTTTCGCCTTGCAATAGACTATCTTTAGACTCTGGGCAACCTTTGAGGTACTGCCTGTACACAACAGCCTGTCCCTCTTGTACCATATTCACATTGACACTGCGATTACCAACAAACACTTCTGCAACCAAGCGCTTATATTTGTCAGTTTCAACGGAGCGTAGAGTAATTGCTTGCCCTACTGGGAGTAATTGCTTTAGTTGCGCTGCCGATTGTTGACCCTAAGGATTCTGTTTTGTCTCTGGTGCATCAATGCAAGCGAGACGGACTGTTACAGTTTTGTTACCAGTCCTCACCCGTATGGTGTCACCGTCGCCTACGCTTACAACTGTAGCGGTAAGATTGTTGGCAACAACAGGTAACGCCGTTTGAGCTAGAAATAGAATGCTAATTGCAACAAAGCTAAAGTTAGAAAACATAAGTATTAAAAATGACTCTAATTTTATGGTTCCCAGTTAGAAGTCAGTGATCGCTACCTACATTGATATCCTTGCCCCTAATCAAACTCAAGCGAAAAAATTACCCGCCTGGAACCATCGTTTGGATCAGGCAGTAAACTGATACTATGGCAAAACTTCTGATATGCGATCGCTGTCTCCTGTATGCCCATAACCCTTACCTCGTCTGTGCTGTCCATCTTGATGGGGTAGACGGCGACAGCTGCTTGGACTTTCGAGAAGACCCTAACCTTGAACCGGAGGAGTTATGGCAACCAGAAGGCGCAACTTATTATAACGGCGAATTGATTTTACAGCCCCCGCATTCAGCTAGGTGAAGCGCTATGTAATCGCTTTGGTGTCAACTATGTTACAGAAGTTCACGGTTCAGAAACAGGCGACTTGCTTGGATATGGCGTATGTGTTGACTCGTTACATCATGAAAGCCAAGCTAGGTTTAACCCCAATGATTGGACGAATGATATTGTCATTATCGATGAATGTGACCAAGTTTTCTGGCATCTGCTTAACTCTGGAACCGAGGTGCAAAAACGTCGTGTGTCTGTCCTAAAAAACCTTAAACAACTGGTACAAAATGTTTTGGGCAGCAGTCAGGGAAAGATTTACCTGTCTAGTGCCGATGTGTCAGATAATGATGTTAAGTATGTTTTATCACTAGCGGGGGAATGTCGAGTTAATCCGTTCGTGATCGTCAACAACTATCGTCACAATGCTGGTAATTGTTACAACTACGGTGGTAAAAATCCCAAAGATTTAATTGCAGCATTAGACAAAGCAATTGCTACTGGAGGACATCATCTATTGTGCTGTTCTGCCCAGAAAGTCAAATCTAAATGGGGAACACAAGCACTTGAAGAACGCTTTCGGCGCAAATTCCCCTATTTACGAATATTGCGAATTGACAGCGAATCTGTGGCTGACCCTTCACATCCTGCTTTTGGTTGTATCGCTCATCTCAACGAAATTCTGACCCAGTACGACCTAGTGATAGCTTCCCCAAGTTTAGAAACTGGTGTATCAATTGATATCAAGGGGCATTTTGATGCTGTTTGGGGGATATTTCAGGGAGTGCAACCGGTTAACTCTGTACGTCAGATGTTGGCAAGACTACGGGAAACTGTTGACCGTCACATTTGGGTGAGAAAGCAGGGTATGGGGACTGTGGGCAATGGTTCTACATCGATGGGCGTATTGTTGGGCAGTCAACATACAGCAACACGGGCGAATATTGCGCTGTTGTCGGTAGCGGACAATGCGGATTTGAGTTATATTGACCAGAATTTTCAACCAGAATCGTTACAGACTTGGGGTAAACGGGGATGTGTGATTAATGTTGAGATGAGGCGGTATGAGGAATCTGTCCTTGCGGGGCTGGTGACAGATGGCTACACAATTATTGATGTTGATGACATCGATGAGGATGAAAGCAAGGGAGTTTTGGAAGAAGTGAAAGCCGCATCCGAACAATTGTATGCAACCGAGTGTCAGGCGATCTCGGATGCTGATGAACTGTCCCAAACCGAATTGAAGAAACTGCAAGACAAACGGGCGAAAACCAAAACTGAACGACACCAGCAGCGCAAGGCGGAATTATCCCGTCGCTATGAAATTGATGTGACACCCGAATTGGTGGAGAAGGATGATGACGGCTGGTATCCTCAACTGCGGATGCACTATTACTTAACCCTGGGGCGGGAGTATTTAACAAATCGTGATGCTAAACGAGCCAAGGCACAATTAGAGGCTGGGGAGAATGCTATTTGGAAGCCGGATTTTAACAAGGGGCAGATTTTAAGCGCGGTGATGTTGATGGAAAATCTCAATCTGTTGCAGTTGCTTACACCTGGGAAACAGTTGTGTTCTTCGGATCAGAGAATGCAGGAGTTTAAGGCGATCGCCGTGGAGCATCGGTATTTGATCAAGAATTACCTGAACGTGACTATTTCGGAAAAACTCACTCCTGTTGCGATCGCACAAAAATTGCTCGACAAGATTGATTTGCGGTTGTCTTACATCGGGCGGTTAGGCCCAAAAGGGAAACGGGAGTGTGTTTATCAGTTTGTGCCACCTGATGATGAGCGTGATTCGATTTTCCAGAAGTGGTTAAATCGGGAGTTGGTGTCAGTTACTAATAATATAGAGTTAACAACACAAGTTGCTGACACACACGATATTCCCCAAACATTAGATGAGGCTACCCAGGGCTGGAAGGGGCTGAAGTTGAAATTGCGGCAGGGATTAAAAAGTGCTGGTCGGTTTTACAATGAACTAGTTTCCTCTTTTGGTGAGGCTGTTGGGGTTGCTAATGGTGAGCCATTTTGGAATGGATATCTAGGACAGTGGCAAGTCTTGGTTGACTTTGCTTCGGGGTGTAAATCCGTAGTGTGCGATTGGGTCGAGTGTATGAAGTAAGTTTTTGGGGGTGTGAAGGCGATCACTTGTTACTTTACACTTGTGAGAAATTGACCCCGGTAGTGTTCCCTGTCAAGGGTTGCCGCAGGTATCGCGCAAAAGTTATTAGACAAGGTTGATTTGCGGTCATCTTATATCGGTCGCTTGGGGCCGCGAGGAAAACGGGAGTGTGTTTATCAGTTTGTGCCACCCGACGATTAGAGTAATTCGATTTTCGGACAGTGGCTAAGTCGGGATGAAATGTTAAATCGTGAATCCGTGTCAGTCACTAATAATATAGATATACAAACCCAAATCAGTGACACACACGATATTCCCCAAACATTAAATGAAGCTACCCAGGGCTGGAAGGGCTTAAAGTTAAAACTGCGTCAGGGGTTAGAAAGTGCTGGTCGGTTCTACACTGAGCTTGTTTCCAAAGTCGGTGATGCTGTTGGCGTTGCTGATGGTGAGCCAATATGGAACTCCTACCTGGGGCAGTGGCTAGTGGCTGTTAACTTTGCGTCCGGGTGTAAGTCTGTGGTGTGCGATTGGTTAGCAGTGGTTTAGTTCATGCCCTCACAAAGCTCATCCTGATTAATTTATAACAACAGATTTATAATTACGTAATCAGCGTGAGCGGGAAACTTCATAATGAAGCTCCGCAAAGGCATTGCCATATACCTTTGCAGATAAAAGTTTTAACAGAGGTGTAACGATTTTACGTGGTAGCAATAATGCTCCACTCCCCAGTGTGACTGACGCAATCTGAACAATTACCTCATCAAGTAACCCATGATCGTGAAATTGACCAACTAAGTCTCCACCGCCCATCAGCCAGATATTCTTATTGCCTGCCGCCCCAATCATCTCTTGATGAACAGGACGGACATCCCCTTTAACAAATCTAATATCCGCTCCTTCCACAGTAGGCAAAACGCGAGTAGTAAATACCCAAGTTGGTTGCTCATAAACCCATCGTTGCTGATGCTGTGCTTGTTCATTGATCTGATGAGTGAGAATCCATTCATAGGTTGTCGAACCCATTGCTATTGCCCCAACAGATCTGATGAAGCCAGAATAGCTGCTATCTTCAAGTTCGCCAAATTGCAATAGCCAAGAGAGGGAATTTTCTTCATCAGCAATGAAGCCATCTAAGCTGGTGGCAGTGTAATACTGAGTTTTCATGACGAAATTCCAACTCGACCAACATTAAACCTAGAGCAAATACACTGCTGATGAGTGCAAAAGGCAAATCGCACAGTGTTATCTCAGGTTAATGTATCTCATTTGTATTATATGTGCTACAATAAGCTAGATGCATAAATACCAGAGGCAAAAAATGAAAATGCAGGACGCATAAACGGCGGCTTTAAATTAAGTCGCCAAATCGAACAACAATTTATTAATTTTTATAAAGAACATGGGCATTATCATTTACCAGAACATTCCTTAATCTCGCAAGATAAGGATTTACTCTACACAATTGCTGGGATAATACCATTTAAGCCCATGTTTGAAGGGCATCAACAACCTACACATAAACGAGTTGTAACATCTCAAAAATGTATTCGTACCAATGACATTGACTTAGTAGGTAAGTCTAAAAGACACCTAACGGGATTTACAATGTTAGGACATTTTAGTTTTGGAGATTACTTCAAACAGGAAAGTATTTGTTTAGGTTATAAATTAGTAACTAAAATTTATGGTATCAATTCCGATAATTTGATTATTACGGTTCACCCAGACGATCAAGAAACTCAAGAAATCTGGTCTAAATATTTGCCGCAAGAGCGTATTGTCTTAACTTATGAAAACATTTGGAGTTCAGAACAACCTGGAATTTTAGGACAGTGTACAGAGTTCTTTTACGATTTTGAACCGCACAAAAAACTGGATAATATTGACCTAGATTCAGACCGATTTTTGGAGTTTTACAATATTGTTTTTGTTGATTCTCAAGTTGACATTAATGGCAATATAGCTCCCACCCCTATTAGATGTATTGATTCTGGTTTAGGATTAGAACGCTTAACTTATGTATTAAGCAAGAAAAAAAGTATTTATGAGATAGATTGCTTCTGCCAAACTTTTGATAATCCTATTTTAAAAGACCACTACCGAACCTGTAGTTGGATTATGAGTGAAGGTATAACGCCTAGCAATTATAAGCATGGTTATATCCTCCGCAAACTAATGAGAAGAATGTTTCATCTTGGATACAAGCCAAATGATAATCTGATTTTCATAGAAGAATATGAAAAATACCAAAAAGTCTTATCGCTTGGTAAGCAAAAGTTAAGCAAAATTGCTAACCCAAGCGAAAGTGATTTATTAAATCTTTACCAAACTTTTGGTATACCTATTGAAATTAGTCAACAGATTATTAATAACAAAAAGATAATTTAACAATTCTATCCAGCAGGGTCAATGAATCAAAAAGAAGTAGTAAAGGCTATTTTGCTCGCTTGTCCAAAATGGAAAGTTAAATCAATTCGCTATCTTGATGAAGGAGACTTCTGTTGGACATATCTTATCAATGATGGGTGGGTCTGCCGCTTCGGGAAACATGATGCTGCGCGTCAAAGCCTCCGTCGTGAATACTGTCTACTCCCTAGTCTGGCAGGTCAATTTACGCTCAAAATTCCGTCGCCACAGATTGCAGGCATGGATGATCAGGGGGAACTGCGATTCACCGCCTACCCTTTTGTGCCAGGTATCTCATTATCACAAGAACGATACCTTAGCCTTGATGCAACCAGTCGTACACACTGCGCCCAACAGGTTGCGACATTCCTGACCCAACTTCACGCCAGCAATCTGTTGACCGCAAACACCTGTAGTGTACCCGTTCAGAACTATGCCGAGCAGTATTCTGACCTGTTATTACGATCACGGGCAGAGTTGTATCCAACCCTTAATAAACCAGAGAGATATTTTATTGAGCAAGCGATCAGCAAATATTTGGAATCTGCTAACGCACAGGCGTTTCATCCCGTATTGCTGCACGGCGATCTCAGTCCTGATCATGTCCTTTTTGATGAGAGGTCAAAGTCAGTGACCGCCATCATTGATTTTGGAGATATGATGATTGGTGATCCGGCATGGGATCTCCTCTTCATCTACGAGGACTATGGCTTAGATTTTCTGTCGCGTCTGCTAAACGGATATCCCAGACAAGAGCTAATTTCATTATTACACCGCGTCTATCAACACTATTTAATTGCGGCGATTGATTGGGCAGTCGGTTCACTCTTACGTAGTGATGACGAATTTACGGCGGCGATCGCCCAATTACACCTGATCAGGATTCAAGAGGAACAGCACCGTCAAGCGTTGTTTTCTGCTTGTGGAGTTGCCTAAGAAGCAGCAAAAAATGGCCTTTCGGTTTGCTGGAAAATACTCCCCAATTTTGGACAGGATTTGCGATAAAGTATTCGATTTCTGTTGCTTTCTCTTTCCTTTTTTGTATTTGCATATAATTCATAAAATATTATTGTTAGTTAAGCATGAACATGAATAAAGAACGGAGCAGCACGTCATGAACGACTGGAATTTGCCTTGGTCAGGCTCCTGCCGTTGCGGACAGATACGGCTTCAGGTGAATGCCCCCCCTCTACTGACGATGGCTTGCCACTGCACAGGTTGCCAGCGAATGACCGCCAGCGCTTTTTCTTTAAGCGCCGCAATCCCAAGTATTGGGTTCTCCGTACTGAAAGGTCAGCCGACTATTGGCGGTTTACATGGCGCGACTCGCCATTACTTCTGCCCACACTGCATGAGTTGGATGTTTACTCGCCCGGAAGGAATAGACGAGTTCATCAACCTTCGTGTGACGATGCTGGACGATGCCTCATGGTTCACGCCTTTCATCGAAACTTGGACGAGGGAAAAGCTGTTATGGGCGACGACCTCTGCGGTTCATAGCTTCGAGACCCTGCCCACAAAAGAAGATTATGCTCCCCTGATAGAAGAATACGCCAAGCAAGCGTCGAAACCTACACCAGCAGATTTCTATGATATTAAAAAATAATCACCCTGTTCAAGTCCCTAACTTTCCCTGTTAAAGAACAGCCTCCCACCTCCTCCATCAAAAGCTCACTGCTTCGCATTAAGTGTAAGTAGTTCAGCCTTCAAGATCAAATGCGATTACACTATCAATACACGATAAGATTTCAACTTTGACTTTTTCATGAACCGGATGCGGTAAATAGGCATCGCGGGCAGCAGCGCTCTCAAAAGTCATTAAAAATCCGTGCGTATAACCCTGATTCAAGCCTTCGTTGCTGGAATATGTACCACCTGCAAAGTAGCTGATCCCTGGAATCAATTTCGTGATTTCTTGTAGATGTTTAAATATATCTGCAATCTTTTGGGCAGGGGTTTGTGGTTGAAATTTTAACAAAACTATATGTTGGATTAGAGGCATTTAAGATTTCCTTATTTATACTTGTCAATTATTAGTAGTATACAAACCAACTCTTTTCAATGGGGAGTCCTTGAGAAACTAACGCTAAATCAGTTGGTGATTGGAAAAGTAGAACGCGGAATAGATTCGGTGAAAGAATTACTCAGTACCCTAACGATTGATGAGCGTTGCGGCTTGCTGTGTTGAACGATTTGAATTCCATGCTTGCGTTCATTAATCGCTTAATTGGTCGATGATCTTGTTCAATTATGTTGTTCAAGTATTTCTTTTGCCGCAACTGGGTTGTCTGTTTTAGTGTTTCATCGCCTTTCAATGTCTTGATGGCTTTTGGGTACGCCACATTTTTATCCACTGTAATGACGCGCGGCGATTGGGTGTGAAATGCTTTCAAGACTTTGCGGAAAAACCGTTCTGCTGCCTTACCATCCCGTTTTGCACTCAGCATAAAGTCCAGTGTGTTACCTGCACTATCGACCGCTCGATACAGATATTTCCACACTCCCTTAACCAAGACATACGTTTCATCCACCCGCCATGAATCATTCGTCGGTTGCAAATATGGTCGAATCCGTTTGTCCAGTTCTGGCGCATATTTCAGCACCCATCGATTAATCGTCGAATGCTCCACCTCCACACCCCGCTCCTGTATCATTTCCTCCAATTCTCGATAAGAAAGCGCATAGCGGCAATACCAACGCACATTCAACAGAATGATGTCCGACTGAAAATGACGCCATTTGAATAGAGGTGGGGTGGGCATGGGAAGTTGATCATCAACGACAAAGCTTTTCTACCGTACCATCTCATTCACTTTTTGCGACACAACCAGGATTATTCATAAAAATAACATAAAATCAGCATGATTAATGTGAAAAGTATTGTAAAACATCGTTTACATAAAAACTAATTACACTCACCTCACTCCAGAGTAATCACAAACTTATAGAGCTTGCTGAAGGTCAAATGCTTTTGGCAGTGATACTCCAATTCCAATGAACGGAAAACGTTTTCCGTATAAGCTAGGTTGCCTTACTCCCATGAACAACTAAACTTAACTTGATTTCTCTTTAGGGATAGAGTATAACAAAACGCAAGTATTGTAATTGCAGATAGATGAAGCAAGTTGTTCTCTGGATTGGAGCCAATGCCGGAGGAGTTTCCAAAACTACACTAGCCGTTCATATTGGCTATGAAATGGCAAAGCGCGGCTTCGACGTTGCGTTACTCGACCTTGATACTAACGTTTCCATGAGTCAGTTCTGTGGGTTGGACAAAGACCCGCCGTTAGAGCAAACGATCGCCGCTGTGTTTAACGAGAATTTTGACGGTAATTGGCCCTTGCTGATGCCAGAGTGGGGTAAACCAAAAGGGAAATTGCAAATATGTTTGGGTGGGCCAGTAATGATTCAAGTTGGGTCGGAATTGGCAGTTCGTAATCGCCGTGAGTACGTTTTGGCAGATAAGTTTGAGGATTTTCCTTTACCACATCAACTTGTGATTCTGGATTGTCCTGCTACACTGGGAAATTTCAACGATTTAGCGCTAGCAGTAGCTACACATTTGTTAATTCCTGTCGAACTCAGTCCGAAGTCACTAACAGGAGCCAATGTGTTGCTATCTTGGTATCGAGGGGCTTGCAGAAAACTACGCCTCAATCCCCAACCTCAAATTTTGGGATTTGTGCCTACTAAATATGACAGTGGTGAAGCAACCCAGCGAGATTTGTTGAGTCAGTTACCGGAAATGCTCACTTCATTAAAAATTAAATGCTATCCGCACGTCCGCTATTCATGTGAATTCAGCAATGCTTCGGGAAAAGGTATTCCCTTGCACTTGCATCGCTCAACACATAAAGCAATCAAGGATTTTTATCCCATCTGCCAAGAATTGTCAGCTATTTTGCAGGAGGGGAAAGGTGACAAGAAAGTTGCAAAATAAGAGCTATGACTATTTTTCTGCTAATTCCCAAGTAGCAGAAGTCGAAGAACAGCTAACTCAATCACAACAGCGTATTGCTGAACTAGAATCGCTGAACACACAATTACAAGGGCTGGTAGCAAATAATAGCGTTCAGGGTGATACTGCTAAATTTGCTGTGTCAACTGAGAAAATTGTCTGCAATCCTGAACAAGTGCGCCGCTACTTCGATCCTGACAAACTTGCTACCCTAACTGCTTCTATTAAAGAAGTGGGAGTACAATCACCGTTATGGGTGCGCCCCTATGGTGATGGTCAGTATTTATTAATTGCAGGCGAGCGCCGATACCGTGCTGCACAAGATGCTGGATTAACGTCAGTTCCTGCTGTCATCTTAGAGGTTGACGAAGCTTCGGCTTTAAAGCTGTCCTTACTAGAGAATTTGCAACGGGAAGACCTCAATCCAGTAGAAGAAACGGAAGGGATACTGCACTTATTGTCGTGGCAGCTAAACTGTTCTGCTAAGGAAGTAATTGCTTTGCTAAATCGGAAAGCACATTTAGATAAGAAGAAAGTTGAGTGGTCAGACGAGAGTACGGAAAACGTTTTCCGCAAACAGTGGGAAATTGTAGAAAACGTGTTTACAACAGTTGGCAAGCTATCACCAGAAAGCTTTCGTGTCAGTCGGTTGCCACTGTTGAATATACCAGCAGACGTTTTAGAAGTACTACGTTCTGGGCAGATTGAATACACCAAAGCCAGAGCGATCGCTACAGTTAAAGATGAAGAGTTGAGAATTAGCTTGTTAACACAGGCAATTAATGAAAAGTTATCTTTAGGACAAATTCGAGATCGTATTGAGAAGGTGAAACCTCAAAAAGCTCCTTCTTTGAAAAAGGAATTTCAAGACATCTCTCAGAGGATGTTAAAGTCCTCACAATGGAAAGACCCAAAAAAAGCTAAGAAAATTACAAGTCTTTTACAACAACTAGAATCCTTGCTAGCAGATTAATGAAAGATTAAAAATCTCCAGTCCAGCTAAGTTGCATTAAAACAAGGTGTCAATGAAATCTACCCAACGCCCATCTAAACCTCCCAAACACCAGCCAGAACCCAACTACCAAAGCCCAAACCCTAAGCCGGAACTTGTTGCTTATCGTCCTGTGGAGCAACATCAGGCATCATCTCAGCCTGACTCAAGCAAGAGTGATCAGCCTCCGCAAGTTGAACCGGAACACCAAGTGATTGCTAATGACAAGCCACTACCTTTAGAAAAAGACAAAGCCGAACGAGTCTACGCTCCCCCGCGCAAATCCAATTCACCGCAA
>NZ_JACXXN010000083.1 GCF_014904695.1 Nostoc sp. MG11
TTATATAAGTAAATCTAATTAAACAACCGAGGCGTGTCCGTTAATTTAAATTAACGGACACGCCTCGGTTGTTTAATTAGATTTACTTATATAAGTTATTTGTATAACCTGTTCATATATGCATTAACTTGTTATACGTGCGATCACTAACTTGTTAATCACTCTATCTACATATTAGTAACAGGTTGCTCTGTATCCTCAAAAGCCTTGCTGTATAATGATTTCAGATTCAGCCACTCCTAGTTGCTTATTCTATCTTGTTAACTTTGCCTAGTTATCTATCATAACCTGTTAGTTTTTGTCTATATCTGCGTAGATTTATCTTAACTTGTTATATTTTATTTTCTTATCAATCGCCAATTCTTCAGAAACATAACAGGCTGGTATAACAAGTTGGAGAGTCCCGTTACCTCATTTTACTTTTGGGTGTCAGCGATCGCCTGGGTTAGGCGGTTACGCCATTGCCTAGATTAGATTGGATTGGATTGGATGGGTACGCGTGCTTACGCCATTGCGTCTCCCTTCAATGATTTCGCTAGGATACCCCTGGCGTCTTTCTTCTGTCTACGTCTTTCTTCTGTCTACGTCTTTCTGCTGTACTCACTAAGCCACACCGTGTCTACAAGCCATAGCATTGATTATATTATCTTTTTCGATTATAAACAGTGCCTATTGTTCTCGTACTCTATGATTCGCCTCGGCATTGGACTGTCAGACAATCAGTTATTTAATTAATTAACAGGTTACTGTACGTTAACTGGTTATTGTGCTATCCCGTTGTTTCGTTGCATCCTCGGCTGATGTTGATGAATTTCCCCGAAGGGTTGTCAGCGATTGCCTGCGGTGAGCGCGTACACCATCGTAAATTACATTTTTCCGCTACGTTATCTTTTACCAATTAAACAACGCTATTCGATTTCATACTCAAGGATTCGCCTCTACATCAACCTGTTACATTTATACTGTAACAATTTGTGAAATTATCTTAACTTGTTATTTATTTTAAGCAACTGGTTATGATAAAATACTAACAGGTAAGAAAAAAGCGGGGAATCAACCCGCCTCAAATTTAAAAGGATGTTTGTATGTTAGTTCAAAAACAAGCCCAAATTCAAGCCAAAGCCAAAGCCAAACCTGATAGCTACTACGATGGAGAATTCGACGCGGCGATCGCACTTTACCCAAAATCTTACGAAGGCGACTACTGGCAAGGTTATCTAGCCCAAGTAAACAAAACAAGTAAAACTCCATTTTAACTAACTATAGGGGAGGTAAGACCTCCCTAGAAGTTGCATGTTAGGTTAAATTGGCTGGTATAAATTTTCCCACTCTTAGCTGATCGCACTTACTTGACGCTGGCAGGCGTGGCGTGGCAATGGGGATACGTGTTTCTCATGGGAACCTATAGCCTATAGATTACGTTGTCAAGTAAGAGGAGTTTCAAAACCAGGACTAACAGGAAAAGCAATATGAAAATTTTCAAGTGCTCTCAATCTCAGGAATTAGGATCAAGCAGGCGATTGTTTGCTTCAAGGCAATAACTCACGCTTCCGGTAACGCATACGTGCAATCAAAACAGACGTATGTACCCTACTCCCAGTACGCCAAGACCACACAACTCTGGAAAGCTGGCGATCCACTGCCTCGATAGCTTAATTGAATTGCTAAAGCTGAGGAATTGCCCCACTAGACCCCAAGACGCTAGGACAAGGTATTTGGCAACCCTGATCGATTTTTTCTACTCTACTACAGATCTGGCTGGTAAGCCCTACGTACTTGTCGGTTAGATACTTTGATTCTGTGATAGCTAAAATGAAATGTACTAATTTAAAGCATTAAACTAGATGGATATTTTTACACCTATTGTCCCCGAAAATCAGCAACATCAAAACTTTCGTTTTATAACAAAATCAAACCTATGTGATTTTGAAATCACTGTTATTAACGGTTGGGCAGATAGTTTTATAGATCGAGATAGTAAATTTGTTAAAGAGTTTCAAACGACTTTTAATTCCTCATTCTGGGAGCTATACCTTTTTGCTTGCTTTAAAGAGCTTAACTGTAAAGTTAATCTGTCCTATGCAACTCCAGACTTTGTAGTAAGTTCTCCTTATCAAGATTTCATTGCTTAAGCAACTACAGCAAATCATCCAGAAGGTTTTCGTCCTGAGTGGGAAAAAGATTTGGATATACTAGATCAAACTAGCATGGATGACATACTTAGACTCTCTACAATCCGGCTTTTAAATGCTATTACATCAAAACATCAGAAATATATCCAAAAATATTCAAAACTTGCTTACGTTCAGAATAAACCTTTTGTAATTTGTGTTGCACCCTTTGAACAACCATTTTTCTTTCTTCAAGATTCTATGGCAATTGTTCGAGTTCTATATGCTCATGAGCAAATTTTAACGATTCTAGGTAATGAAGAGGGTGAATGTATTATAGTCGGTGAATCTAAAAGCTATAAGGTTCAGAAAAATCCTAATGTAGACCTTTTGTTAGGATTATTTACTAATCCTTCTATGTCTGAAGTGAGTGCGATCATTTTTAACAGTAAAGCTACTTTTTGTAAGGTACGTGCTCTTGCTGGAAACGGTAAGGTTCCTGTTATCTTTTATGGTGATAGGTTAGTAAAATCCAAGGAGGAATTAGGAAGACTGCGTTTTATGGAAACAAGACCTAATTACAAGGAAACACTGCTAGATGGTTTACAAATTCTTCTTAATCCATTTGCAAAACACCCTCTCGATATAAAGATTTTTGAAAACAAAGAAATTGCAGTTCATGATTATGATCCGCAAGAACAGAGCCATGTTCCCAAACTTCCTAATGGGTTCTTACTTCAAAGAATTTGTCAAAGCATTACTTCCGAAGATACTGTTTTGGAATTCAAGCAATTTATTGGTAATAAATTATACCAAAAACTTCCTGTTCTTACTTGGGCGGAAGATGAACTTATTTACGTTGGTGGACAAAATGGCCCTTCGCGTGACAACCACATGGCACATTACCGAGGTTGGACTGCTGTTGTATTTTTTGATTCAATTGATGAGGATTGGGGTACTTTGGCTGTAGACAGTCTTTGCCATAACATACCCCAGTTTATGAAAGCAAATGCAGACGATAGTATTCTTTCAACTGGAGTTGCAGAATGGTTTGCAACAAAAGAAAAGGCTTATGCAGCCATCAAAAGTAAGATTGATCAATCGTATTATCAAAACAATAATATCTAAAGCTAAATTAGACTATGCTTGATTCCTCAATTAAGTAAAAAGTAACGCGTTCTTGCAACATTGTACAAATCATTTATCAGCGTCGAGTAGTTTAGCCAGTGATTCAGTATCGAACTGGTTGATCGCTGATATCAATTCTTGAAAGCGATGGTATTTGTTCTCTGCCTAATCGTCGGCAGTGTAACCTAAAATCTCGCAAAATTTTAGATAATCCCCTTCCCAATGAAAATTCCCCAATTGGGTAGTAAATGCCTCTGCTAATTTTAGAGATTCTTGGCTAGGATTTTCTTATTGTACTGCTTACCTCTGTACATCTGAACTTGTTGGTTATTCAACTGAGACTATAATCATGTAATTGGTTGGGTAAATTTCTCAGTACATTAGCCAGATTTTTACTAAGTATTGCTAAATGTTATTAAGTATTACTAATTACAATTTCTCTCCCAAAATGGTTTTTTACATTGGATTAGTCGATCATTAAGGTTGCTATTCCTTTTCTTGAGAACTTCATTTTCTCTTTTCAGATTTTCTAAGTTACTTCGTTCTACTTGAAACTGTTTGAATTTCTCTAATTCGCTATTGAGGCTATCATTCTCTTGATGGAGTTGCTGATTTTGACTCCTTAATGATTCAACAAGTTGAACATTTAAGAAACGCTGATTTAATATTTCTTTAGCCCAATACAATATAATAACTAGGAGAATTAAGCCAGCAATGCCTGTAATAAAAGGCAAAACTAGCTTTAACATTTGCTCAATCTCTTTTTGTTGTGCAACTACTGCATTGTTTTCTGCATCTACTTGTACTTGAAATCGTTTTACTTCTGTCGCCACTATTTCTTGTGCGGCCTCAGTTGACATATTTTTTGTTTTAGCAAGTCCTTGAACAAACAGGTTAATAAATTTATAGTATTCTTCCCAAGTTGCAAAACCGCTTCCAGATTCTATTGACAGAGCTAAATTCTACATTGATTTGATATATTCAGTACATGGAAAGGAAATATAACAATTTATATAAGTTCCTTCAGATATTAAGCTTTTTTTCAAAACTTCATGCCTAATAGCGATATTTAAAATAGCCTGATTAATAAGACTTGGTGAAATACCTTTAAAATTACTATTCACACTAACACCTGATAACTTAATTAATTATAATTTTAAACATTATAGTTTAATATATTGAAATGGTAAAGATCAATTTAAGCAACCTATAAAAAGCGGGTATGTGACCGCACTAATAAAGTAATCATAATATTGATGCAGTTAGTGTAGACATGGTGCGATTGTACTAAAGTACAGTACCAAAAGCAATCGCTCTTCTTTACTTACTTTTCCTGTCATTGACAAGTGCATAACTGCTGGTATCTTGCTACAGAATGCCTTTCCCCTGCCTTAATTATTGACTATTGGGCAATGGCAGAGTGATCGCTTTGTGTAAAAAGCTAAATTGTTTTTGTGAACTTAAGCAGCGCCTATCGAATTAATAAAGGAGGTGATCGCTACCTTAAAATTCTTTCAATCTTTATTTGTTTTTACGAAAACCTTCACCACTTAGAAATTCTTCATTCAGCAGAGACAAGATTTTATTTATGTCTTTTCCTTTATTTGCATAGCTAGCAGGGTTAGAGGGATCTTTGTTGTTCTCCACACCGTATTTTGAGTTATGGCTGATAACTTCATCTTTATGCTGGTCAATCCAATCACGCACTAGCAAACCATTGCAGCCTGACAAATCCCTCAAAGCTTGGTTAGTAAGAGCTAAGCGATCACACTCTTGGCGGGCGGGTACACCATCGCTCTGACCACAACAGGTTATGCCTGATCATTTTTTTGTGGCATAACCCTCAGAAGCACAGCTTCTATGTCTGTAATCACGCTTTCAATTACATCCAATTCTCGCCGCGCTGCTAACTCCCGCCGTGCTGCTTTCACCTCTGGCTCAGTCCCCAGTCCTGTGCTGCTCCAAACCCTACCAATATGCTGATGCTTGGTAAATTTGCCTTTGCCCCTATGCCCGTGCTTCTTCGGATTTCGCCTAAAAATCGCCTCTTTGGCTTGCCACTTAGCATAGCAGTAAGTTTCTAGGTTGCCACTGCCCAGGTAGAAACGATGCACTTCATATTCATGTATCCACGTACCTGGAAGCGCCAAGGGCATTTTCATCAGCTCCTCGCGCCGATTCCCTAAAACTTCAAGCTGGACAATGATTTGATTGATGCGTTCACCGTAGGTGTTGGCAAAGCCATCGCAGTTAGGCGTGCCAGAGGTATCGCTGCTAGGGGTATCAAAGGTATCGCTCATGGCAGTTACAGAGGTTATGCCTTTTTAAAATTCTACGGCATAACCTTTGATAATGCACTTCTCAATTACTGTTGGGGTAACTGGTGCTACTAAATTATCTGTCTTTAGCACTTTGTACCAGACCAATGCCTGTTTTCGCAACACAATCTCCTGATTATCTACGGCATAAATTTACTTCCAGCAATCATTACCATATAGAATCTGCTCTTTCCCATCTGGTTGGTATCGCGCACACCAGCCATCTCGCTTTCGCCATTCGTGATTAATTCTTATCATTGCTGATATGGCAAGTGTGCCGATGCAGACCGCGATAACAATACGCTTCCATCTGAACTTTCGGATATTTGGCATTGGGTTTTTGGTTATTATGCCCAATGCTAAGAGCGATCGCTTGCTTCTACTTGATCCATCACAACTTACCACTATTAAAAATCAGTTTTCTGGTTTTCTGGTTTTCTGGTTCTATCTCTCTGGCTTTTTTGATTAAGTCCCTATACTTGCTGGAATCTGGAAGCGCTAAGGGCATTTTCATCAGATCCTCGCGCCAATTCCCTAATTTTGAAGGGAACAAAGAAGCCTACATTGTAAAAATCACCAGCAGAGCTCGATTCAACTAAGTAGTAACAAAGCTCAAATCCGTACTTTCTAAATAATTCTTGGAAAGAATTAAGTAAGCCTCCATAAGCTAGAGTGAGGAAAAAGCAATCTCCTTTTTTCTTTAAGCATCGATAAAGTTCTTCGTCATTACAATTATTAATTAACTCATCAATCAACTTTCCAGAGTCATTGAGTTTTTTAATTTCGATTAGTAAAGGCTCATACCTTTCAGAAATTTGTCTTTTCATTCTCCTAATTCCATTATTTGAGAATTCACTGCTCACAATAAATTACAATTCATCATTGAGATGGGTTAAAGAAAATTTCTTTATCAGGTGGCATATCTGATAAATATACACACAGCAGTTCATGTTCTGAATACTGAATTATTGTACTTACTTGTCCTAACATTAGTCCTTCCTCTGTAAATTTGAGATGCTCCCACCAACTCTTTATTAATTATTTTATTTCAACGGAAACACTTGTTTCGCTTTCCTTGAAAAACAAAGATACGTTTAAAGTTAAACTATTTATTACTTATGCAATCGCAGTCTTTAATCTCTAGACTTGGCTTAAAATCAATTTTTAATCTTTATTTTTACGAAAGCCTTCACCACTCAAAAATTCATCATTGATTAATGACATAATTTTATCTGTGTCCTTACCTTTGTTGGCATAGCTGGCTGGATTGCTAGGATCTTTCTTGTTCTCCATACCGTACTTTGAGTTATGGCTGATTACTTCATCTTTATGCTGGTCAATCCAGTCCCGTACTAACAAGCCGTTACAGCCTGATAAATCCCTCAAAGCTTGGTTAGTAAGAGCTAAGCGATCGCCATCACCAGTAGCTACAGTATCGTTGTATAAACAAATTGCCTGGAATGACCTACAAATTTTTTCTAAAGCTGCCCCAGGTGCTTTGCTTCCCCATACATCAGCATCGCTCTTAGCTGTCCAGTCAATTTCTTCCTTTGGTGGTGCAACCTTAACAGGTATAGAAGTAGCAACGGCAGCAGGTGTAATGACTTGACCTTGTAAAGCTTTTTCTACAGCTGCAAAAACTTTCTTCTCAAGCCAATCATCTAACTCAGTAGTATTAAGAGTAATTGTTTGGGGTTGTTGGTTATCTGCTTGTAACTGGTTATTTGTTTTCTGTAACTCGTTATTCTGCTCTGATAGCTGCTTAACCCGTGCTTCCAGATGTGCAGTCGTTTGCTGTGCCTCCTGAAGTTTCTTGGCAATGGAAGCAGCATTTTTATAAATTTCAACCAGACGAGCAACTACAGATTTTTGATTGGGTAGTTCTAAATCAGTCTGTAATTGGTGGATGAACTCTAAATCTGCCGGAGATACCTTGACGTTGGAGGTCTTTTCTTTCTCTGGTGAGTCTGGGAACTTTACAGGCTTAGTAACGTAATAATCGGCATATCCCAAACTGGTTACAACGTGCTTTAAATCCTGGTCTGATGGTTTCTCCCCTGGCGTTATATGCCCTAAAAACATCCCATAAAACAGCATTTTTGCACCAACAGAGCCAGGGCGATCGCGCTCTGTAACCAAACAAGCACAAGCTGCCCTTAATGCTTTACAGTCGTTTTGCTCTTGTCCGTGACGGAAGTTTAACAGAGGTTCTTGCTTATCCTTACCCCCAAAATACTCTTGAACTACACGCCGTAGTGAATTACCACGTTTATCCTCAATGGCTTTATTTTGCGCTGCGACATTACTCTTAAACTCATTGGTTACTTGCTGAAGTAATTCCTTAACACTGCCATCCTGACACAGATGGTTTAAACGCTCAATTATATAGCTAGCAGCAAACAGGGTAGAGATTTTAAATACTGGGTTTTGACCGCGTTTTTTACCCTGACCCTCAAACACTACTTGATAAGCTGACCCTTCAACTGGGGTAAATTTACCTCTGGCTAAAATTTCATGAGGTCGGCGTCCTGTTGCCGCAATTAAACCAACAGCTAATTCATGGGGGTTATCACTTGCTAATAAATTGGCGGTAACTTCTAAGTACTTGTCCGGGTTGATCTCAATACCTGTATTGCCGTCTTTATCAGCATTCAAAAGGCGCGAGCTTACCCGTGTAGTCTCGTTACGCTCCTCCCAATCCTTTTGATCTAGCCCACACAGTAGTAGAACGTAATGCTTCAATTCATAACCTGTTACGTTGCCTTGAGCATCGTGTTTAGGTACTGATTCAGCATTTTTGCCTTGCTTTAACGGCAGTGACTTAAATTTTTTATAGAAGCCAGCGCGGCTCAACACAGTGCCTAAGCTTTTAATACTGTAGTTAGTATTCCGGTTTATCCATTCATTAAACTGTTCACAGTGTGGGCGTATTTCTTCCAAGCTTTGTAAATCCTTGGTTGCCTCAAAGAGTTTGTCTACTTGCTCCTGAACTACTTTAGACATTCTGTGTTTGCCCAGCTAACTTGTTACAGTTAATATAGTCTAACTTGTTATAAACGGTCAACAATCTGTTAGAAAAATATTAATAGTCAATCGCTTTTGTTCCAGCAGTCTTGTCCATAGCATCCCCGCTCTCCATAAATTGAACAACCTTTTTTAGGGTATCTGTCTAGACAACACTATTAATCGTGGGGTATCGAAGGTTTGTTCAATTTATTTTTGCTTAACCCCATACAGGGCTTTCTGCTTGACATCAGGTGTAAATTTAACACACCATCTATCTTTTGCACTCTAGCGATCATGACTCACTATAAATTGCCGATGTCAAAAAGCGAAGATGCAGGTATTCAGATATTCAGATATTCACTATTATGAATTAGATGAAAATACAGAAACCTAAATATTCAGGTTTTTAGATACGCATAAATCCATATTCAAATTCTAACGCCATGTCAAGTACTAAGTTTTCAAGTTTTTGAATATCTGAAATTTTAGGTACGCAATTTTAGCCATTGCTATAGCAAATCCTGAACAAGTTCGCTAAACTCGCGCTTTTGCCCATCTTGAGCGGACTTTAACAGCTCGATTTTGACTGTTGTGTGTGTGTCCCTGCGAATATAAGCCGTCACCTGCTCATAATCAGGATCAGAACGTTTGGCTTTGGGTCGTCCCCGTTTTGGCGGTTCACTTTGCAATTGGTCAACTGAGTGTGGTTGTACCTTCTCAGGTTGTGGCTTTTGAGTTTCTGTTTTTTGGCTCGATTTTTCTGGTTCAGGTTCACGACCCTTTGCTGCATCCAAAATACCTTTGAACTTGCTCACTTAATCACCTCTTGACCGATGCCTTGATAATCTCGCCAAGCTATCTTGGCTCGTGGGTCAGAAACCTTGTTTACTGGTACACCAGCCAAAGCAGCTTTTTGAAAAGCGACTGCATCACGGACACTACCCTTAAATAAAGGTAATCCAGCTTCAGTTAACATTTCCCTTGCTTCTTGCCCATCCCGCCTGGGCTTGGGTGGAACGCGAGTAATGAGAATGCGGAATTGGTCAGCGCCTAGTGATTTGAGAACATTAACAGTCTGCATTAAGGCATCAAGCGATAAGGCATCAGGGGTAGTGGGAAGAATTAGCAAATCACACCCCTCTACTAGTGCTTCTTAAATCTTCTTGCTGCGGTCGTGCTTGGGTGTCGATAACAATGTGCTGATATTTGGGAGCAAATTTGGCGGCTTGGCGCTCATCAATTACTTTGAAAGGTAAATCACCACGCTTTGCCCAACCGCTAGCAGAACGGTTTGGGTCGCCGTCAATAAGAAGTGTCTCGTCTTTGGCTTGTAAATAAACAGCTAAGTGAACAGCTGTTGTGGTTTTGCCCACCCCTCCCTTGAAAGATGCAACTGTGATAATCATGATCAAATCTCACTATTGAGTTTTTAAAATGTCAAAAACCTCAGTTGTTAAATATTTGAATTTTTGAGTACGTGAAAACTTACGGGCTAAATATGATCACTATACCAGTTACGACAAGAGTTTTCCATACTAAATATTTAGCTTTTTAAAATTTTGAGTACGCAAAAACTTAAAAAATATCAGTTAAGTACCATTAGGGGTAACAGGGAAACGACGCAATCATCGTGATAATTTCAGCTTTTTTGATGCTGGAATTATTAGCTGTGATTCTGGGATAGGCTCAGCTGCGGGTTGAAAACTTTTTTGGATTACTGGGAATGCCATTGTTGCTAGCCCAGTTACCACCAAAGCTGTAGCGGCGATTTGGCGGAAAGTCAAAGGCATTGATATTGATTGCTGATTTAACCGACGAAAAAGCCAAAGGCAATAGGCGTAGTCAATGGGGTTGAGGTCAAAGTACTCTCGTGATTTTTCTAGCTTGACCCAACAGTGCTTGAATTTGTTGTGTAGCAAACTCTCGACCGATGCCATATCGTCTACTTGAATAAGTGCGACCACTTTGTAATCGCACGGCGGCTGATTTAATGCCAGTCCATCAAGTCTACGATTAATGTTTCGAGTCAATCCAATTTTGACTCGACGCAAGCAACAGCCAGGAATCCACCCATGAAAACCGACGGCTTCAATTAGATAGCAACACCCTGGTTCGTGGTCGTTGCGCTCTGGATAGATTTGATAGTAACGTGTCATAATTGTAGAAATTCCTTGTGTATCTGATGCGGATATTAGGGAAGAAGGCATCTAGGAAGTTTGACAGCGCCCTAGATGCTCTTTTAGAGAGATCCAAGAAATAAAATGCCCAGCCCAACGGGAAAGCCAGTTCCCTACGGCGGGAAACCCACCTACAGGACTGGACTCACCGTATCAATAATATTTTTGGCAAAACCGAGGTGTTTAGGCGCTTTCGCCTTGAGGGCGAAAGCGCCGGCCGGGCATTTTATTACTGGTAAGTGCCAAAGACTTGTTGTTAAATTTGTGTCAACATCCTTGTTTGTATCTCATTTAAAGTCTGAGATTTACAATAGCCTCAAGATATTTATTGAGTTTATTTATAAGCTCTGCACCGTTGGGTTCACCTTCTAGCTTGTCTTTTAGTTCGGCAAATTCGTCTACCACAATTACTAGATCTTTTGCGTTAACTTTATTTGCAGCTTTGTTTGTCTCAGACATTTTAAGCTCAATCTCCTTGAAAAATTATTTTTATTTGATAATTCGTTGATATTGTTGTAACTCTCGTCTGTGTCATTGGGAGCAACACGATTTTGTGAGATGCTTGCGTCTTTCCAGCAAGGGTGCAGGGGGATGATTGATAATTAGCGTTTTATGAGCCAGGGGGATGGATTGTTGATTATGGTTACAGAACTCGTTACAAAATATACTCCAGCCATCATAGGCAAGTATGTACTTTATTAAATGAAACACTAGGTAATTGCTTAAGGTCAATCAAACTTGGTTGAATCATGCTTTGTAGTTCCTCAGATTTATAGACTGATTCCACCTTGATATTCATCAGGGTCTTCAGTATCAATAGGTTCCACAGTTTCTTGTGATGGATCAGAAGATAGAAACTGAATTACAGGTGGAGCAGTAGATGGATCAGAAGATAGAAACTGAATTACAGGTGGAGCAGTAGGCTGTCTGCCTTCTAAATATTGCAGATAGAAATTGATTGCATCTTCTACAAAACGGCTATCTGGAATACCTAAAACCTCGCACCATTGCTCTACCTTCTGATGCTGGTATTTCTTGATTCTGATTTTGTCACTGCCACCTTTGCCATGCCCGTTCAACAAAGGTCTGAAATAGTTAATACAAGCTTTTTCAATTTGGTAGAGTAGTTCTTCATTGTCAACCACTAAATAAGCAATTTTTACATTTTGCAATTTAGCTAGTTGATTTGTTTTGTGAGGTTGTGTTGCAAAAAAGGTTTGAAGTGATAAAATTCTCTAGAACTAAGATTATTTATGCAACAACTCCGAAGATGTCTGCAATAAAATTAACTTGG
>NZ_JACXXN010000084.1 GCF_014904695.1 Nostoc sp. MG11
TCTACTATTTTTGAACGCAAATCGATGGAGTACGCTTTCATTGTCATTCTCGATGCACTAATATTTACTGTACCTCATTTACCTCGAAACTGCTGTAGGTTTGAGCAACTACCAGACTCATGAAGACCTTGATGGTTACGATGACGAACGTAACTTTATTGGGTACAGCTATACTCTGTCTTTAAAATTAGGTTCAGTTGAGCATTTGATTAATGAAATACCATTAAAACGCATATATAACGTGAACGAGTCCAGTGAAACTTCTATAAAAGGACAAATTGAGGACTACATTTGTGGTGATGTGAAATATTTACTCAGAGATATGGAATATTCAGAAGAACAAAAACAGCAATTAGCGAATGAAATCAGCGTATTAATAGGGTATTCTACAAAAATATTTACTCTCAAGCCTAGAACTGCAATCTTTGAATATTCATCAATACAGGAGGGCTAATGGAGTTATATCTGAGTTTGTCAGCCTATGGGGGAGTGTCAACCCGTAAAGCGTTAACGGTGTTTTGGGAAGCCGGAATTCGCCATGTTGAACTAGCAATCGGGCCTCGACCTGATGTTGATGCACTACAGGCAATCCAAGATTTTAGGGAACAAGGGATAGTCTATCGAGCGCACCATGCTTTTATCTGGGGCGATCGCCATTATCCTTTCAATCTGGCGCAACCGCAAGATTGGAGCTACTTCCATAGATTGACAGACTACTTAGCGAGTATGAAGATCACAGCTTACTCAGTGCATGGAGGGAATTTTTCAAGTACAGCTAATCGTAGCCAAGCATACACAACATTTCTTGAAAACATTCATTATCTCCACCAGCTTTGCTTGATGCGAGGTATTAGTCTTGGCGTAGAAACAATGTATCCTACACTGCCAAACAGTGCTGTTGAAAACCTTTTGGACAATGCCTCTGAAGTTGCCCAGTTTTGTCTAGATGCTCCCCAAGTCAAGATAGTTGTTGACTTGGCACATCTGAATATTTGGCATGACAAAAGCCAAATAGCTCTTGCACAATGGTTAAGACTTCCAGCAGATAAACTTTTAGAAATTCACATTTCTGATAATGATGGCAGGCAAGATATACACTCCCGGATTACAGATACAACTTGGTGGTTATCGCAAATTAGTCAATTTCCATCTGGAGTTCCTTTGGTGTTAGAGAGCCGATTAAATCGATTGCCTATGTCAGTAGTACAACAAGAGTACGAGCGTATTGCTGCTTTGATTTTTACTTCTAAATAGTGCGTGTAGCAAATGGGCTTGATGGATCAATGAATTATCCTACTATTCCTATTCCTTTTTTTTGCCTTTTGAAGTTAGCAATGGCTTCGATGTACAACAGCGAGAATATGCTTGAGAATTAGTTATGGGTGCTGGAGTAAAAATTTGGTACTGATTATCAAAGAAAGGGCGACGCTAGAACAAGTTGAGCAAATGCTGCAAACTCTGAAAATTTACATTAAAGTGGCAGTAGACATTGAAAAAGGGATTTTGGCTGGAGGAGGAGAGAAACACGCTTACTGTGAAGCAGCATTGCTTGAAGACGGTAGTAGACAGCGAGATATCTGGGGTGCGGATTGGACTCCCTTTGACCAATCGATAGCTTATGAATCGATTATTAATATTCGTCAAGCGTCAAAATAATCGCTCAATGTTAATTCAAGACCCAGCGATTAAAGAACGTGTTAAAAAAATAACTCAGGAGTTAATTGGGGGATATGAACCAGAATTTAGATAAAAAACAAGTGCATTTTCAAAGTGAAAATACATCAATTCGCTTAGGACACATAGCTTCCAATTTAGCGAGGATTAGAACATTTTGTAACAGCGTTTATAAAGAAGCTGTTGAAAGTGTGACAGATGAAACTATATGTTTTATTGAATGGACGGCAGCAGAAATTGAACCAGAATATGCCGAAGAATTGGTGAACATTCAAGTTCAACTAGCTAGGTGGAAATTAAAATTTGATAGTCTTTGGTCTGATGATACCGAACGGAAAAAAATGTCTGAACAATCTGGTGCTTGGTCAGAACGAATATTAGATATGTCAGGATTGCTGTCTGAACCAATAGCGTAGTAACTACATCTGGGTATGTTGGAATTTTAGATAGAACTTTAATGGCTAATTAATTTATATTAAGTACGATTTCCCAGTTTAAAGAAATTACGAATTTTCAACATAAATGGCGTTGGATTATCCGAATTTTTAGCATCTTTGTTTGAATCTAGTAACTGCTTTTTTAATGGCTCTACAAAATGTGTGATGGAAGCATTAATTTGATTAGATGTTATTTTTTGATTTGATTCAATATCAGAAATTATATTTTGGGTTAAATCGGGAACAGGAGCCTTGATTTGATTCAACAATATTTCTCGATTTTCTTGGATATCTAAAGCATTACAGATTCGTTCAATATTCCAGTATCTTATTCCCGTCTCATAACCTTGACAACGCTCTTTCATAGTCGGCGAAGTATCAATTATTTGAATGTTAGGATTGCTTTGTGCCCAATTTACAGCTTTCCGCATAATACAAAATCCATCTTCAATCCATACAATACGATGCTGCCAGTCTCGGCTATGCCAACGTGCTGCTAAATATTTGTCGCTTGCATCTGGAAACAATTTTACTGCTTCTTCTTTTTCAAACCCTTCAAAGGAATAAGCGACAGGCCAAAGGCGGGTTTTTGACCATTTATTCCACACCTGTGACTGCAATCCCCAAGAAGAAATCCACATAGGATGAATCCAGGGACAGCTATCTATTACCTGCAAAAATTCCTTAGTTCCAGGGACAGGGTATCCTGTCTCCCGCTTTGAAATCTGTTCTGGTGTTTTACCGTCTTCTTGAACATCGATTACACCATTAATATCAAGAAAAAGCAGTATTGGTTCAGTCATAAATTGAGTTCTTTATAGTTTTGGCAGTATTGCCAGAGCTACAAAATTATCGTACCCAAGTGACATTAGTAACGAACACAAAGCAGTTACTTTCGAGTGGCTCATACGATGCCTATGGTGGGCCGCGCCTACGCAGGTTAAAAACAATATATCAACTTTGACTGTGTAATTACATAGTTGAACAATCAAGCAAGTATAAGATTCGAGTATATTTTCGCCTATCAATTCAGGATTAGCCCCAATAGGATGTAGCGGAATACATATCACTCGCCAGATTAATAGGTGGGTTTTGAGCTAGATGACCATTAAGAAACATTTGGTAATCAACCAACCGGAAGTTGGAAAGCTCATCCGTGAACTCCGTGGCATAACTGGTCTTACGCAAGAACAGTTTGCAGCATCTTTAGGTATAACTTATTCGACGGTCAATCGTTGGGAGAAAGGACGTGCCAAGCCTTCATCTCTAGCTATGCAAAAGATTGAGGGGATGTTAGGGGAGATAGGCGGACAAGGGCGGGATTTGCTAGCGAAGTATTTGCCAAATTAGTTCGGGGATTATTTACATGGTGCAAGCCAAACGCAGAGCAAATACTGCCAACACTATAGGGCTACTGATTCCGACCCTGCTGCAAGGTGAGGTTGAAGGATGGCGAAATACGGGCTGGGCTGGTGTTACACAGACTACATCAGAACTTTTGAGCTACTGGTTTGAAGAGGACAGAGACGGGCCGCAGTTCCATCAATGCCAGCAGCAGGCGATTGAAACTATCATCTACTGCCATGAAATTTTAGGGATTGAAAACCCTTACCAGCTGTATGAGAATTTTGCTTCCGAAAGTCCCACAGTTCAAGCGGTTACTCGCTCAAAAGCTTTACAAGATGAACTAAACCCGATTAGCTTCCCCAAATACTGCTTAAAAATGGCAACGGGTAGCGGTAAAACTTGGGTGTTAAATGCGCTCATAGTCTGGCACTACTTCAATGCTCTAAACGATGAACGTCCTGGTTTATTTACCAGCCGTTTTTTGATTGTCACCCCTGGACGGGAAGTACAGAAGCGAATTTTAGTTTCTCTTGAATTCGACCTAAGCCAACCGTTGTTTGTACCTCCTGGTACGCGATGGCGCGATCGCTTTTACTATGAGCTATATACCCCCGATGACTTTCGAGAAAATCTTACTCTCACTGATGGCCCGTTTTTAATGGTGACAAACTGGCAGCAGTTTCGGTTTGCGAAGGATAAACCGTCACTGTGGGAAGAATTTATGGGGGAACGTGAGGAAATTCCTAAAGCAGAAATTATTGCAGACTTGCTGACTGAATATCCTGATATCTGCGTTCTTAATGATGAGGCTCACCACGTCCACGCTGCCAAAAAACCTAATTCTGAAACAGGAAAAGATGAGGAGCTGATCTGGCGACGGTTTATGACTTTCTTAAAGCAATGCCAACAAGAGCGTCATGAGTCAGCACCATACCGAGTTTTTCAGCAGATTGATTTTTCAGCAACTCCCTTTTATGGCAGTGGAGACAATAAAGACTACTTCCCTCATATTGTCTATGACTACGATTTACCCCAAGCTTCAACCGATATGCTGGTTAAGCAGCTATTCTTGGAACAGCGCCAGGGTGCTAACTTAGCTGATTTGGACTTTAGGGCAGAACGCACACCAGCTACAGGGAGAAAGCGGGGTGAAATTATTGGCTTGTCCCGTGGTCAGAAAATCATGCTGGAGATTGGCAAATCCAAACTAGAGCAGCTAACACAGGAATTCAAAGTTAATGGGATTAACCGCAAGCCTGTAATGTTAGTATTAGCTGAGGAAACAGAAGTTGCTAACCTTGTGGGTGAACACTTCGCCGCCTTGCCTGATGAAGATGGCAACTACTACGATGGTAATCGCGTGGTAGTTTATCACTCCAACCTTAAAGAAGCTGAGTATAAAGCAGCATCAGACCGACTCGACGAGATTGACGACGATGATAAACTCCTGCGGGTGGTAGTGTCGGTGCTATCGGTTCGAGAAGGTTTTGACCGTCACAACATTTGTGTAATTGTCATGCTCCGAGCCAGCGAAGCTGACCTACTGCTAGAGCAAGTTGTTGGGCGCGGTCTACGGGTGATGTTTCCAGCTTATAAGCCAGAGTATGACCAAATCCAAGACCTAAAGAGAGAAGCACGGCAGCAACTTCTTAACCGGGAACAGCCCAGCAACGCTTTTGACTGTTTATTCCTGGTGGAACACCCCAAGTTTAAGGACTTTTACGAGAACTACTTGCGATCGCAGGGTTACACTGTTGGCTCAGGTGACAGTTCGGGACAAAAGGCCGCGGGTGATTTAGTTGCAGTAGATGCTGATACTTTACGAATTCCCAAGTATGACATTTGCTGGCCCATACAAATCTTTGACAATACTCCTATTCCCAACTTGGCTGATATTGAAGTGAATTCTTTGGGGCATTACCCAGTCAAGTTTTTATTACAAAAACAGATGTCAGCTAAGACGTTGATAACTGATGTTCACGTTGAGACAGAAACGAAGGCTAAGACTTGGGTACTAGAAAACGATTATTTTGACTACAACTTTTTCCTACAGCAAATAGCCAGGACGGTTACACAGTCAGGTAAGATGATGCACCTAACCGCTTTCAGTTCTGAGATTGCGGCTTTAGCAGATGAATATATTAGTCGGTGGCTATTCACCGAAGACATTGATTTTACTGACCCTGATAACTATCTAGTTCTCCAAAGTCAGCAAATAGTTGACTTTATCGTTAAACAAATCCGTTCAGCGATCGCACGGGCGACGGGTGACTTGCAATATCAGCCTGGGGCAGTATGGCGCAAGCTGTCTGATGTCTCTCGGCTATTGATGCGACAGTCAAACATGGTAGCTATACAGCGCTGTATTTATCCCTATCAGGCTGTGCAAACTGTTAACGGTGGATTTGAACGCAAGATTATCAGCAAATTACTGAATCCATCGCCAGAAGTCCTAGCATTTGCCAAGCTAGACCGCAAGCACGATTTGATTATTGCGTGGCGAGATGACCGAGGCATTCAGCGCAAGTATGAGCCAGATTTTGTTGTTAAAACTGCTGATCGGATATTTTTGTTTGAGACGAAGGGCGACCATCTAATAGGCGACCCCAGCACAGCTTTAAAGGCTCAGGCTGCTGTTGCTTGGTGTAAGGCTGCTTCTACAGTCGAAGCACCATTATCAGAGTCAATTACTTATCAACTTGCCTTTCCAGAATTTAAAGAACGGCCTTCGCCAGAGGTGATTAAACAGTTTATTGAGCAATTGAAAAAACAAGGTTCACCTCCTGGTGATTACGTCATTTCCTCTGGTTCTGCTATGTCTCATGGACGAGATGAACAAATACTTAAACAACTAAGAGAGAGTCGGCGGTCGCAGCCTCAAGAGTGGGAGTACATCATTCTTAAGCAGAGCGTGTTTGAGGCGAATGAGGGTGCTTCCTTTAATGCCCTGCTGCCAATAATGCGAATGGAACGAGAGGCGCTGATTGCTGGGCTTTATGGTGAATTAGGCTTAAATATTTAGGAGAAATTATGACTGAACCAACGAGACGTAGACGCAAAGATTCAGTAAAAATGATATGGGATACCAAACCAAAACGTGCGCCAAATCCCAAAGATATTGAATTTCAAACTGCTGAAATAGTTATTCCAAATCCTCAGCAAGACCAAGGCAATCTTCCCTTAATTGCCATTTCCAATTTTGAACATAACCAGTAAATTGAGGATATATAAGGATAAGGCTATATTATGGGCAGTGATGAGATAAATAAATCCCGAATGAACCGTTTAATTTGGGGTGATAACTTGTTAGCAATGCAGGCACTTTTAGCTCAAGGCTATGCTGGCAAGATTGATTTAATTTATATTGACCCACCATTTGCGAGTAGTGCTGATTATTCTTATCAGGTAACAGTGGAAGGTAAGCAAGTAGAAAAAGAAGCTAGTATTATCGAATGTCTTGCTTATACAGATACTTGGGAAGCAGGCATAGATTCATACCTTGATATGTTATACCCTCGGTTACAGTTAATGAAAAGACTGCTTAGTGAGCAGGGAAGTATTTATGTGCATTGTGATTGGAGAATAGATAGTTTTCTAAGAATATTGCTGGATGAAGTATTCGGTAACTCTAATTATAGAAATTTAATTAAATGGCGAAGGCAACCTGTACGAGGAGCAAAAGCTACTGCTGATCAATATGCTAGAAATAGTGATTCAATTATCTTCTACACCAAAGGAGATAAGTGGCGCTGGAACGGAGCCTATAAACCTTACGATGAAAATTTTGTAAAAACTAAATTTAGAAAAGATAGTAAAGGAAGACTCTTTAGAGATTGTGATTTAGGAGATTATTCGCAAGAATCTATAAGAAAATTTGAACAACAGGGAAAGATTTATGTTACGTCTAGCGGCAAACAGAGGCTCATTCGATATCTTGATGAAGAGAAAGGGGAAGCATTAGGCGATATTTGGACAGATATTTCTGAGGTCAATTCTATGGCAGATGAAAGAAATTACTTCCCTACCCAAAAACCAGAAGCCCTGCTAAAACGTATCATCCAAGCTTCATCCAATGAGGGTGATTTAGTCGCTGATTTATTTTGCGGAAGTGGCACAACAATGGCAGTAGCTGATAAACTAAACCGTCGCTGGATTGGTTGCAATCTGGACAAGGTTGGTATTCAAGTCTCTCGCAATCGCCTAGTTAATCAGGGCGCTAAACCCTTCCTGCTTGAGAATATCGGCAACTACCAGCGTCACATGATTTATCTTTCTGGTAGCAAAATCAATGAGATGCAACGGATTATCCTTAAGCTGTACGGGGCAGCACCCAGAAGCGATCGCCCCGACCTTGGAAGCCACACCCCCGACGGGCAAGAATCTGAACTAGTGTATGTAGGCTATCCAGACAGACCTGTGACCGCCAAAAAAGTAATCGAACTGGCTCAAGAGGCTGAAATTATCGACGGTACAGGCTACAAAACGCTAGTAGTATTGGCTTGGGATTATGACTACAATTTCAACACCGAACTAGAGAACCGAAAAGCGGCATTGAGAACCCCGCTCAAGGTGAACATCAAGCCCCTGACAATTCCCCCAGAAATCTACAACTATCTTAAGAAAGCTAAGAATGAAGACGAGTTAGATAGTCTACGGGACAAAATTACATTCCATGAAAAGCCCTATCTAAAAGTTAGCAAGCCAGAGGTGAGCAATGCTGGCGATGACAAAGTAGTTATTACTCTGAAGATTGATCGCTATGTGTTGATGAACTATCCCATTCCAGAAACACAGCAGGTAGAACTCCGTAAAGCTATTAAGGACAACTTTGCTGCACTCATCGACTACTGGGCCATTGATTGGGACTATGACGGCAAGACCTTCTATTCCAGGTGGCAGGCTATCCGTGGTAATGGAAAACAAGCATCAACTGTGGTAACTATGGCTGCAAGTCCAGAACTGCCAGCCGGGAAACGTGCGATCGCAGTTCGCCTAGTTGATGTCTTCGGTAATGATGCCAGTGCAACAGTAGATGTGAAGTAGCCTAACTTTCAGTATATTAGTTCACCAAGTTATTAAGGAGTATTTAATATGAGAGATAAAGCATTTGTTCACATCATAGAATCACCATCTGATGAAGATATACTTTATGAACGAACAGAAGGAAGCTCCCTTGCATCAGCACTTAATTTAGCTGAAATTCCTCATTGTTACAATTTAGTTACAACAGAAAACTCATTGCAGATAGCACTTTATGATCGGTTATTTTGTGAAATAGAGAAAACAGGGAGGTTCCCAATTCTTCACTTCAGTATGCATGGGAATACTGGAGGCATTGGATTAACAAATAATAGAGTTATTGCATGGGACGAGCTTTGTCGCTTAATAATGCCAATTCAACAGTTATTACAAGAATCTTCCTTGGATTTATTAATTTGTATGTCTTCTTGTCATGGTAGTTTTGGGAGTCGAATGGCACAAATAAAACAAGGATATATTCCGTTTCAATTCCTAATAGGAAATATAGATAGTGTGCCTTGGAGTGATGCAGCAGTTGCTTATATAACTTTTTACCACCTTTTGTTTAAAAACATTGCCCTTGAATCCTGCTATGAAAATATGAAATTGGCTTCAGGTAATAATAAATTCGAGATACATAATGGTAAGCAAGTCCATCTTAACTGGACTAATTATAATAAACAAATCCAACAGAATTTGGCAAGACAAGTGGCTCAAAAAATCAAACAGAGGCAGATTATTTTTTAGCCTTTAGTAGCTTTTAAACTATGCGATCGCAGAGATTATCGAGTCCCCCAAGATTATCAACAACCCCCCTGATATCGGCTACTGGATTGACACCAGTCGCGCCATGAATAGAACCTACTCCAAAATTCACTTTACCAGCAAATTGCGAGAATTGTCCCTGCTACGCGAAGACCTCAAGCTTGACCCTGTGCTAAAGACCTTGATGGTGATTCGTCAGCCAAATGCTACAAACTACAAGGTTACACAACAGGAATGGCAACGTGTACATGAATTAAGAGGATAGCGATCGCTCATTCGTAAGGAAAAACTAACAGTAGAGGCGATCGCACCCCAGATAATTAAGTAAACATTGCAACAAACTAGATAATTATTTATATGAGTGAACCTATTTCATTAACGGTACTTTTCGGAGCTTCTAAAGGATTTATTGACATTTCCATAAGACTAGCTAAAGCTTTAAAGCTAATAGAATCTATTGAAAGTAAACTTGACCTTTTGACGCAGGTAGAATTTAATGCTGCTTGGAAAACACTTTTTCATGCGTGTAATTCTAGTTCTTCGGATGAACAAAAGTTTGCTCTTATTAACGATGCCAGGACTGGTTTTACTAAAGCTACTTGCTTGGAAAAAAATGAGCGGCTTTTTTATGCGTAGGACTAGCAATTTGTCATTATTTACTTAATGATATGAACAATGCAAAAACAGCTTTAATAGAGATTGCAAAGATTAGTATATATAAAGATATTTATTTAAAAAAAACAGAGGCTTTGCTTGGTTTTAATAAGTATACTCTTAGTTCACATATAAATATATATCATCCTGTCAGTTGGTTAAATATCATAACAGCTATACCTGAGCTTCCATTGTTTTTAGCACAAAAAAAAGAAATTAAAAAATATAATAGATTTAAAAATGATTTAATTTGCGATATCTATAAAAAAATAAATGCAGAAGAAGCCATAATTATAACAATAGCTAAAATCAATCAGCCAAGTGATGTATTTAAAACTTTAGAATCACAATTATTAGAATTAATAAATTTGCAAAGGCAATGTCTAGACATAATAAATAATATTTAATTTTAAATATTTAGCAATAACTTCGCTCGTCAAAGACATAGCTACCTCCCATTTTTAAGTAAAAAATACACAAGCAATAGATAGTAAAGAATATGAATGTTGCAACCCAAGAGGTAAAAACTAAATTTAACCCATCAGGAGACGAACAAAACCTTGATGAAAACGCAATTGTATTAAAAAGCTCTAGTCTACGCTATTTTATAGAACTACGAACTTCTTCTTTGATTAGCTATATTTTAAAAATTTACTCAAACAAAAGTTTTACTAGGAAAAGTATTAGTGACTGGTTATCTATAAGAAATAAGCCAGGATTTTATAAAGAATTAGCTCCTAATTTACATTTAGCATACGCTGACCAACGTAATGGGCATGGAACAGAACATTGGTGGACATTGTTTTTTAATGAGGATTATAAGCAAGATATTTTAAATAGTATAAAAATTGAAATATCTTCTGTTAAAAGTAAAAACTCAACAGATGATACTAATGCTCCTCATCAATGGGGTGGTTTAAATTTTAGGTCAAAAACAGAAGTTAGGATAGCACACGCTTTATACAATCAACGTGTTTTATTTTTTGCTAACAATCGTGCTTTTATTGATTTAACTGACTTACCAATTTCTCATCTTGAAAATGGGTTAAAAGAAAGAGTAGAAATAGATTTTTTAGTTTTCTATAAGCAAAAGTGTATGATTTTGGAAGTTGATGGGGAACATCATCAGCAAGCATCACAAAAAACTAGAGACTACAGAAGGGATAGAGTCTTATTACGTGATGGTATTCGAACTGTTAGATTTAATGCAAATGAATGTTATAACCATCCTTTAGAAGTCATTACCGAATTTTTAAACCTATTTTAAATGCTTGTTAGTGTAGCAATGAAAAAAAAAAGAAATACATGATTTACAACCTCAACATGATAAAATGATGAATCGATGATTTATTTAAATAATTATTAAGTAATAACATTTTTGTTTAATCCACTCAACTAAAATTTGTCCCCTATCGTGAAGAGTAAGATGACATTAGATGATTGGCGGAACGTTGCGATAATCGCAGGAACAATTATCACCTTGCTAACCTTAATTAAGGGTGTTTATGAATACACACGCCAGGTAGCGCAAAAACGAAGTGAACAGTACGCGGAGATGCGAAAGCGGTTCAGAGAGAGTGAAACTTTCCCAAAATTACTTGACTTGCTTGAGAAAAATGACCCTGAACTAGTTGACGTTCCTTGGTCGCAAAAGGTTGAGCTACTAGGGTTCTATGAGGATGTCGCTTTAATGAGATATTCCGGCATAATGAAACGTCATGTTGCCTTCTATATGTTTGCATACAGCACTTGCGTCTGTTATGAGGTACAATCAATTAAAATATAAATCCCTTTAAATGAAGTCATACTCTGTCGATCTTCGAGAAAAAATAGTTGC
>NZ_JACXXN010000085.1 GCF_014904695.1 Nostoc sp. MG11
AGTTTCGGCTTATTGATTGAAGCGACTAACTGCTTGAGCAATTCTTCTTGGCGCATTAAAGCAGCAAGTAATTCTGATGTTTCTTGAGGGTTCATTTGTTTGATACCAATGTATTTCACTAACGCTTGGCGCAGCCTTATTAGAGTTATTGTTTTTAGATGTGGCCAACCATGCGTATTGTTTATTACATCTTTGGAGCTTGCACTATTGGCTCTACTATCCAAAGGAGCATTTATTAACATACTAGTTGCTTTACAATTGCAGTACAAAGTCGAATTTTCACCACGCCTCATCCCCCTTTGGAGATGAGGTTTTTACTGCTATCTAGAATAAACTGCTTCAAAAATTAACCACTTTTGCTTGAAGAAATATTTGAGTAAGTGCTCAAATTGTTCGTTAAGCAGTTTGGAGTATCAATTGTATCTTTGCGACAGGTTAAACTATCACTTTCTCTGCTAAAGTAAGTAGCTAAAAACTGCCTACATGATTTATATTAACTGTACGCTTATAATTGCTTTACCTCGTCTCACTTTGATGACGAGGTTTTTGTCTTCCAAATCAACGACTATCTCAAGAACTAGTTCTAGCTGGTGTATTACCGAAGCAAGTAATTCTGATGTTTGTTTAGGGGTCATTTGTTTGATACCTAAAGCATTTTCATCAACCAAGGCGCAGCCTCATTAGAGTTATTGTTTTTAGATATAGCCAATATTACGTATTAATTACTAAATTGTCAAAATATATACTACTGTTACTTATATCTAAAGGCACATTTATTAAACTGTTAGTTGCTTTATACTTGCTCTATAACTTAGGATTTGCACCAGGCCTCATCCCGCTTTGGAGATGAGGCTTTTACTTCTATATAGAGCAAACTGCTCTAAGAGTTAACTACTTTTGTTTCAACAAATATTTGAACAGTTATTCAATTTGTTTCTTTCGCGTTAGAAGTATAACTTGCAACGTTGCAACAGGTTAGACTGCCATTTTTCCTACCTAAATAAGCATCAAATAACCTTCTATATAGCATATAGTAACTTGATGGTAGACGTTTAACTTATTAGCCTCGTCTCATCTTGATGACGAGGTTTTCATTTTTGAAACAGAATAAACCGCTTTGTAAATCATCTCATTTGATTTCGGGTAAATAATTGAATGCGTGAAATGCCGTTGCATACCTGATGTATATCAATATTATTTGAGATGCTCATTTGATATTCTTCAAGAACTTAAGTAGTCACGATACTTAGGAATTTGAGCATTCGGTGATTGTAATTAGATTTTAATCTATGCAATCACCTTTGTTTTCACTACATTCTCAATACTCAAAGGGCAGCATCAACACCTTCTGTGCTAAATACAGCGTGATTTCCGGCAGTGGAAAGTCAGTGTATGGGATTGACTGGCGTAGTACCTCAATATCTGTGTCTTCTTCACATATCAGAGTACCTGACTTGTTCTCCACTACCAACCGCCACGCCTGAAATTCTCGCAGTCGAGGATTAGACCCAAGCCGATGCTGATAGGAGCCAATCGCATCCAGCAGCCAATAACATTGGGTTGCTTGGGCTAAATATTTCACTCCCTCTGTGTAGCGGAGCATACCTAGCGAGTGTCTGTAAACGATTTCCGAGCCTGTGAATTGCTCTAAGTCTGCAATCAATTCCTCAGCGGTTTTTGCAGTAGTATTTGTCATCGTTGGAATTTCTCTTTGTAACTTTCACTGTCACATTGGCGTAGCATTAGATAGCTACTGTAGCTAACTACTCGCACTTCAAGAAATCATCGACCATCTCTTGCGCTGATTCGTCTGTCATTTCTTCATTTGTCGAGGCAGTGACAAATCCATACCTCGTAGCTAGAAACTCTAAATCAATATCCGAGTCAAGAATGCGTCCCAGTTCAGAGACAATAAATTTTCTTGTTCCTTGGTCGTAGCTAAGTTTCATAATTTCACTTGTTTGGTTGAATAAAAAGCTCCGCTGCAGTACATCAGTTTGTAACCACTCAGTTCTATGACCTCTGCATTGGAGTCGTTTGCAGCAAGAGAATTTTGTCTTTTAATTTTTCAAACCCCGTTTCTTGAACAGTTGTAATTGTTGTAGCTTGTGTCATATTTGGTTGTCCACGATTTAGCTTAAAGGCGATTGGTTGCTCCTGTTAACAATCGCCTTCTTTATCAGAACTACGCCGCTACCAACTCTCGATAAACTGTTGGCACTTCACTCTTCACCGGAGCCGTCACCCTGGATAATGCCTCAATCGCCTCCTTCACGCTCCAGTACTGGATGCCATCACCACACCGCCAGTAGTAAGTCTTGGGGTCGTTGCTCCACTGGCATTCTGAATTCCTGACCTTGAAGAGTATGCCCAAGAACTCCCCATCAATACATACGTTGTAAGCAGTTTGAATATTAGCACGCCCCACATAAGTCAATCGGTAGTCGTCCACTGGCGTGCACAAGTCCTCACAACAAGTCCCACGGTAAGCGCAATTGCCGCACCCATGACCCCCACAGTCTGGGCAAATGGCAACAGGGGTAGAATCGAACTTGGGCAGGGTAAAGTCCCAATCACCAGGTAGCTGTACAGTGTGGCGTGGCTCTATTGCTGTGACTTCTTGGGTTTGAACCTCTAACTCTGTTTCTTGTGGTTCCGGCACATAAGCCTTTACTTCTTTTACAACTACAGGCTTTTCGGGTTCTGGTAGCGTGTTTTCTTTGTAATGCCATACGATGTAGCTGTGGCATCTCTTTTGAGTATTGTCTCGGAATACTTTTACACCGTTAATCATTACTAGCCAGGGCTGGGTTAAGTCGTCATCATGACCAATGCTTGCAATCAGCTTTCCAGCGGCGTAAACTTCTTGATCGTAGAAGCTAATTTCTACTGTTTCGAGTTCTGCTAATGCTATAGTTGTTTTGTTCATAAACCTATGTGGGTTTTGAATGTGAATTAGAGGCGATCGCAAGTTTTCCATGCAGGCGATCGTCTCTGTTTTTATTGGTCAGTTCATTGTGCTTTCAGCACAACATTCTCAATCTAGAATTGGCGAAGCCTCATATTTAATGCTCCTATGCCAGTGGCCGGAGCTTCCCGCAGCAGCATATCTTAGAATCAGGCGACAGTTAGCGCTGACTGGCGTTGAAAGCAACTGTCGTACCGCTGTGGGAACTTTTTATTTGGAACCACTCCACCCCTTACCTCGCGTTAGCAGCTTTGACTATCTACTGCTTCTGTTACCTGGGGGGTTTTGCTTCTGTTCACTTTTTTCAAGGTTCAGATTACTGAAGCGCCGCTTTATTTAGCTGAGAGGCTGGCGCTTGTTTCCTCCCTTGTTATTAAATGTATCTCTAAAGCTTTAACGTGTCAAGCTTTGAATATTTAAAGCTTTAAGTTGTTGACGTATCAAACTATGAAATATATAATCCAGATATGGCACAACACATTGATATGCTGATACACCAGCACGTTAATCAGAATATGCTTAATATGTTCGAGCATATTCTGATCCAAAAAATGGCTAGTTACGTTGATCTTTCAAAGATTTGGACTGATGATAAAAATCTGACTATTCAAAAAGCTCATGAAATGACTGGAATTGACAAGCGCACGCTGTCAGTTGCCAAACGAGGATTTTTGGATCGATGCCAAATTGAAACTTTGTTAAAACTCCAAGCCTTTGCTTCTGAGCTTGCTGGAAGGAAAGTTTCATTAGAAGAAATGGTTCGCTCTGAAGGATCTTAGCTTCATCCTAAAGCTATTGATTTTCAACTTTTAGCTTAACCATTAGGCATAAAATCAATGAGAAGTGACCGCCCGCCTCCAAGCAACGCGATCACCTCAACTAATCCCAGATCATAGGACTAGCCATGTCTACCCTACCAGTTTTTCAATTACTTCTCCAAGACAATCCAAACCTGTTCACTACAGAAGGCTTATCCTCACTGTTGATGGACTGCGTTCGCCTAAGATACCCTGAACGCTACAACTTTATTTACCCTTCACTGCAAAACAGACAGGTTTACTTAGCACTTGCTGGACTTGGAAGCGGTGATACTGAAGACGAAGAAATCATTCACCGCATCATGACAGACCCCAAGGGCTGGTGTCTAGATGCCCCAGACGAAGTACACGAGGGGCAAAATTTTACGATAGCATGGGCAAGATGTTTGGTTCTAACTTTAGTACTGACCTTTTTCTTTACCGCACTATCAGAGACAACATTCAAGAGCTTCAGCAACGCCTGGGCATTTCTGGGGTGAGGACGAGAAATATCTCGGTACGCGTTCGCCCTTGGCGTTGCCGAAGGCATCGCTTGTTCTCATACCCAACGGTAGATGATCAGCTGATCAACTTGGAGAGCGATCGCATTATCCTTAAGCAAGCAGTCCCAGAAATCATTAAGTATTTTGTCAGCCTTGTTCAAACACCACCTGCATACGAACTTTTCTTGGTGAGCAAGGACGAGCAGAAGATCCCCAATTCAGTCGCCACAGTTGAAGGTTATGCGCCAGTGACATTCAGTGCAGACATTTATGCAGAATCTTGTAATTGGGAGAAATCTTCAGATAACTGTTGGCAAGGGAAAAGCACTTTTAGGAAAGACCCTGACAAAATTCGCCTATTCCTTCATTTAGATCATATGACCAAGAATTTATCTGTTTTGAAGCTGTTCACTCTGACAAGAGTAGATTTCCTTGGTTAGTCGAGACTGCTGATTGAAACCGTATTTAAAGAACTTGGAGCAGCAGATATGTCACAGATTGAGATCGCACAGGTGATTGAACAGATTAAAGAAGAAATCGAGGTAGACGCTTCAGGTAAAGGCAAAGCCAGCATGAAAGCCACAGCCAGACTAGATGGAGTCAGCGATAAAGCTATTGGCAAAGCATTAGAAAGCGCGAACCTGGAGCCATCCAAGCTAGCTCAAATACTTATGCAGCGAGGCTTTGATGCCGCGAACCTAAATCAATGGCGCTCCGATGGTATTCCAGACATTGCAATTGGCATCATCCTTCATTACTATGGCTACGAAGCTGGTCGGTACTGCACCCAACAAGCTAAGTTAGTCTGTCAGGCATTTGGGACTATTGGTGTTCGGGCGTGGATGCAAGATGCTTTAGGCTGGACAAAGCCAACACAACAGAACCAAACCCAACAACCAGAACAACCTCCCACACCTGCCCTTCCCCCAGTCGAACAGCGATTAAAAACACTGGTTGAGGCCATGAAGACTTTAACCGAGATCACAGGGCAAAAACTTAACCCCTACATCGAGCAGCATTGCAAAGACTTCGCGGGTAATCTCCTGGCTGAATATAACAGACAAGCTCTAACTGGCTCTAAAGAAAACTGGCTCGGCGTGGTCAACTTTTCAGAAAGCGAACTGGGGAAGAAAGTTCCTATCAAAGGCACTCACTATCGCGGACACCTAGGAACGTGGGTGAGAACATTCTACCCTCAGTTGGGCGATCGCCAAGAGACGCGACTGGTTAACGGCGTTCAACAGTCAGTTTACGTCTACGCTTGCCATGATCCGGTTGTCGCCGCAGGATTGACCAAAGCTGTAGAAGAGTTCTTTGCACATCCAAGCCCTGGTGCAGCGCTCTCGAAGGCGGGGGCTTTCGCTAGTAAGAAGGAACGGGTATCAATCTAAAACATAAAAGCGACCGCATCTGTGGATGTAGAGGCGATCGCTCAATGGAAATTCACAAGTTTTGCTGGTGACTTGTTAGTCCTAACATTAGAAGATTTTTCTCAGTTGAGTCAAGCAAGTATAAAGTTAGCGACACCATTTGTTACAAAACGATTTCCACTTTGAGCAATTATCTAACAAGGCTGAAATCGGATCTATGTGGGATAAACAAGCCGGAGTTACCAAAGGAATTGACAATGACTAAATTTCAAGATCCAAGAGCAAGAGCGATTGCCCAACAAATCGACTCTATCAACACTGCCGGGTACGAGTCAGCTTACGACCCAGTTCTTCAAAATCACGTAGTTCACGGTGGCCTCTCCCTAGTTGAAGGTATGCTGCGTTTCGATATGTTCATGGGAAAAGTACAGCAAGCCACTAGAGAACGAGAGAGTGTCTGGGCATCTCAGGTAGAGCAGAAAATCAGCGGCATCGAATGGTACACGGTCGAATATGGGGGAATCACATCTGTGCTTCCCCGGATACACGAGGATTTGAAGTTTGTATCTGGAGATAAAGAGATTCTAGTACAGTCTAAACCAGTGGCCCTCGACTTCCTCGCGCACTGGAATCAAGTTTTCAAGCTGTGGCGTTACGACCGCAAGAGTGACGAGCGCTGGAACCGGAGCAGATGGAGTCAGTTTGACACCGAATATTTGCGGCGAGAATGGATTGAAATATGGGTTGAAGATTATATCTCCACCGTTCTTTTACAGGATGGCACTTGCCGAGAAGAACCCGTTTTTGCAATTAACGCTTGCTGCTACTGGGGGAATCCAATGGATGTTCATCGCACAGATGCATACCCTCAATCTGGCTCGGTCTGGTTTCAATGGAATAATTTTACACCTTGGAAGTAAAAGCGATCACTACTGTCTCGATAGCGATCGCTAAGTTTAGAGATGTCGCATGATAAGCAAAAGACTAGAAGACTTTCCCCACAGAGTCAAGCAAATAAGCATTTTTTAACTTAACCTTTCTCACACGATAACAATCATGAAAACTATCATTACAGTAGTTGAAAAGCTCACATCTGAAGCTCACATCGATATCCCTGATGGGTTATCAGAGTCAGAAATCAGGCAGCACATTGTTGACCTTTACAACAGTGGTGAAATGCAGTTTGACATGAATATTTACCAAGTAGATTTTGAATCTATTAGCGTCAAGATTGTTAACAGTCAGAGCCACGTTGAATTTAGTCAGGAGACAGTATGACTATTACACAACTGTTGACACTAGAACAAAACAGTATTGCTGTATCTCCATACGAAACTGTTGGGAGACATCCTCTCAACTTTTATGAATCGCCATCTTGGTTCACCACTGAATTACTTCGTCATGTCAAATTATCCGGTGTGATTGGTGAGCCGTGTGTTGGACATGGTGCAATCGCTTCTTTACTTCAAGCTTGGCCATATACCACGCGTGTCTGGACTAACGATATTGACCCCAACAAGACAGCAGATTATTACTACGACGCAACGCAAAAAGAGTCATGGGAGAAGTTGCCAGAATGCGATTGGATATGTACTAATCCTCCGTATGCCGATCAAGCCGCACCAATTATCAAAAATGCACTCTTTAAAGCCCGTGTGGGTGTCGCAGCTTTTTTACTAACCAGCTTTTTAGAACCCTGTGATGATCGTGCTGATTTTCTACAAGAACACCCGCCGTCACTCGTCCTAATCATGCCACGTTATTGCTTTCGCAAGGATAAGAAAGGCAAGCGCTGGGCAACAGATAATATCACCATTTCATGTTTTGTTTGGGATAAGCGAACCACAAACCAACACATTATTATACGTTCGGCTAATAGAATTGCTGGCTTTTATAAGAATCCAGATAAAGTGATTAGCCAAGATTCAGTTTTAAGTATTGTCAAAGGAATTGCATCGGGTGAGATTAGCACTAACTATTTAGGAAAAAAATAATTATGTCAACAAATATTTCTTGGACGGATGAGACTATAAATCCAATTGTGGGCTGTTCTCGCGTCTCGCCTGGGTGTGCGCGATGTTATGCAGCTACCGCAGCCAAATCTCCAAGACTTCAACAATTCTCTCAGTACCAAGCTGTCAGTGAATGGGATGGAACAGTCCAATTTGTGGAATCTCAACTTATTAAACCACTGCACTGGAGAAAACCCAAAAAGATATTCGTTTGTAGCATGGCTGATTTGTTTCATACGAATGTTCCAAATGAGTGGATCGACCAAGTAATGGCTGCTATAGCCTTATGTCCTGGGCATACTTTTCAAGTTCTTACCAAGCGACCAGAGAGGGCATTAGAGTATTTTAGCCAACCCAAACTATGGGTTAAATGGTATGAAGCTGCCAAAGAACATCTATGGGGTGCTATTGGGGAAAACTTCGGAGGTTTAATTAATCTCCAACAATATTTTGTTGACCAACCTTTCCCGCTACCTAATTTGTGGTTAGGAACATCAACTGAGAATCAAGCGATGGCAGATAAACGCATACCTGTACTGTTGCAAATTCCAGCAGCAATTCGGTTTTTATCTTGTGAGCCACTGCTCGATGAAATTGATTTATCTTCACTTTTTGGACTATATCAATTTAGTGAAGATAAATTTGCTCTCAAAGTAGGATCAAGGTGGGAAAAGTCACCAGATTGGGTGATCATTGGGGGTGAGTCTGGTACTGGCGCTCGTTCCTGCGAAATTGAGTGGATTCAGACAATTGTTAACCACTGTCAAGCAGCTGATGTTCCAGTTTTCGTCAAACAGTTAGGAAGTGGTGCTTTAGCACAGAATCAACAATTTAAAACCCGCCATCGCAAGGGCGGGGATATTGAAGAGTTTCCTGAACAACTGCGGGTTAGAGAATTTCCTGTGCTAGTAAACGATTAAAACTGAAACTAACCAAACTGAACCTTGAAAATTGCATATTAAAAAACGCTAATTTTCTGGCTGGGTGTCAATTGCTGATTGATAAAAAAAGCGCAATTCATCAACAGTATTAGCTGTATCTATTGCTTCTAAGATTGATTCGAGTAAACTGACATCCTCAATTTGCTCGATTTCTTGCAATAGGTTTTGGCCAAGGGAGCCAAATTTGAGCTTTAATCCCAAAGCTATACCTTTTAACAATCCCTTCTGGATACCGCTGCGTTCAAAGCTCGTGACGTACCGCATACGCTGTTCTTCCTCTAATTGTTCTACTTCCCGCTGAAACTCTTGCTCTAAATCCAATGGTAGCGTCAGCATCCAGTCTATAAAGGACAACAAGTTTAGAACAGCCTCCCGATCTAAACCCTGCTCGTACAATCGGCGCACCAAAGCCAGTTTTTGCTGCTTACGTTGCGCCCTGTCGCTACGGGTTCGCACTGCTGCTAGGTGAGCCATGACCACCGTAGCGAAAGGGTTACGACTGGCTTCTAACTCAGACTGCCTTTGCTGGTAGTCTAACAGCTTGATCACAGGAAACTGGAAATCAACTTTACAACCAAACAACTCGTACCCAAACTGTGATGGTCGCCAGCTTGTATTTTCATCTCCCAACACAGCCAGGGACGCAACAGAGCGGTTGTAACGGTCGAAAATCCTGTAATTGTAGACAAACATGCGCCTGGCGAAATCGGTTTCCTCCTGACTTTGCACTTCTATGTGTGCCAGTATCCAGGATTCTTCGCCTCCAGCGCGGTAGACTTTTACCAATTTATCGGCGAATCGCTGCCCCAGTTCAGCATCTCGGACTACCTGCTGCAACTCTTTATCTAAAAATTCAAAGCCCCGGCTCCAGTCAATTTCTCCGTGCGCCTGCGGAAAAAAGAAATGCATAAAATCTGCAAAATACAGTTCTAGTATCTGCTTCCACGGCGAATCAAATTCTGTTTGGGGATTGTTAGTGGTCATGCTGAACGCGATCGCTCGTTTAGAAAGGCTGAGGATAGAACAAAATGATTGATATTGACAGGATTAATCATTGCTATCTCCCTTCAGGCTTACACCAAAATCAACGCCCAAAACTTCTTCGATTTTGCGAAGATTTTCAACTGACAGCGCTCCTTTAAGAGTTTCCTTTTCTATGTCATACCAGTAAGTCCGCGATACCTCCACCTCCTCACATATTTGCTCTAGAGATTTGGTGGAGTTTAGTCGAGCTTGCTTGATACGCTCCCCTAATCCCTCAATTTCAACTTCTTTGACTTGTCTTATCCGCATTCCTGCACTAACCACACTACCTCCTCCTTAGAGTAAAGCGTTAACTATTAGTTTTACTATAAACTACAAACTACTAGTTAACACACTGTAAACTAGTAGTGTACCTTAGAAATACAAAGAGCGCCATTGGCAATCAATCAGTCTTCAACTTGTCACAAACTATGAAGAAAAATATGGACTTTACAAAGTTATTAATACCACTAAAATCGAATGCTTTGAAGGAGTGAATAATGGGCAAAATTATAGCAGGCAAATCACCCAGAAATCACTACACTCAAATATCAAACTCGCTAATCCGAGACACAAGCAGTATCGATGACGGAACTTTTCGGTTGATTTGTTGGATGACTTCACACGATGAAGGCTTTGAGATGAATTTTAGCAGCATTCAGCAAGCACTTGGCTACGGCAGAGACAAACTCAGAAAGATTCTGAAAACTGCCGAAGTTCATAATTATTTAGTTCGGCGCAGAGTTCATGACGAAAGTGGCTGTTTTGATTGGGAATATCACATTTTTAAAGACACCGTAGACGCGATTGCATTCAAAGAAAGCTTACCAGAAAACGAAAAGTCTAATTCACTTAACCAAGACAATACGGAGAAAAAGAATGTATCAACACCATGCCCTGATAATCCGTCGCATGGTTCATCCGGTAGATGGTTGAACCGGCAGATGGTTGATCCGGTAACTGGTGGATCAGGGGGTACATATATAAAAGAAGAACAATATAAAGAAAACCAAAAAGAAGAAGAACAAACACAAGAAGCGCCCCCACCTCCCGGCGCACCCCCTACCCAAGAATGTGCGTGTGAAGATGAATCAATCTGGGATATTGCTGCACAACAAGCCGCGAGTGTAGAAATTGCGTACCTTGAAGAATTAACCCTCAAATCTTCTTCTTCGTTGTTAAAAAAATCCGAGTCTTCGCAACAAACCGATAACCTCTCATGCAGACCTTCTATTGCGGTGGTGTCGTTCGATGTTATCGAACAAGCGAATAATCAGCCAGTAGCACCAAGTTCAGAAAGTGTTAATCAATCCTCGCTGCTCCATTCGACTTGTTACACACTCCACTCCACCCAGAAGACCGAGCAAGCCCTGCGAAAGTCTGGATTGCCCCCTTGGATGATTAAGTCTGGCCCTAACGGGTGGAAGGCGGAATTCGTGGAGTCCTACAGGCTTTACTTGAACAGTACCCCCAGGTATGCCAAAGAGTTAGTTCGTCAGGCAACAACAGGCGAGGCTAAAAATGCCCTGACTCGACTGTCAAAAACTGACTCCGGCATAGCAGAAATTCAGAACCACTGGGATAGTTTCAACGAGTTGAAAGAACGTGAGCAGCTTACCCTTCTAAACCAACCGCGTCATAACAGCAATGATGATCTAGCCACAGCCATAGCCGCTGATGAACAACGCCGCCGCTTGGAACAACAACGACGCTCGTCAGTCCCAATCCCTCAACCTCTTGCTTTTGACCTCAAAGCGAAACTTCAAGCCGCAGTCGATGCTCAAAAAGTTCGCCCCAATCCCAGATTTTCTTCTGCTGACTTGCGAGAAGTTGAATCCCAATTGAAACTAGCTC
>NZ_JACXXN010000086.1 GCF_014904695.1 Nostoc sp. MG11
AAGTATTTCACGGACGAGTAAGCTTTTTCTACCGACAAAAATTTTTGGGCAACCTTACCTCATCTCTCCATTGGCAATCGCCTGGCTCATACCATTATCCCGCTTTTTAGCATTAAAAGCTGTAGCCCTTATTCTGCATAGCTTAGAGCTTTTCTTAGTGCCATTCCAGCAAGATTATCGATGTCAAAGAGTACGTTGTTCGAGCGCATCAGCGAACGATTCACACTCGCGTTTTCAACTTCGTTTGTCAGCAGTGCCAACAGCCAACCCAACGTGAGACTTTTGGCCCGCGACCGCTCTACTGTGAGCAATGCCGTCGTCCTCAAGCACCTAAGAAATCGGCAGTTCCTCTCAAGAAAAGGAAACCAAGAGCGATGACTTATCGGAGTGACGAGGGCAAAGTAGGGTAATTGTTATCGGATTGACCAAACAATTCACAATTGCGAATTGGGTTGGCAGCACCGTGATCAGAGCGATCACTATTAAAAGTGCAAGTCACCAGGGCAAACGCACGTAAAACCTGAAACTCTTGCCGAATAAGGATCTTGATGAAAAAATCGGCTAAATTAAGAAACTCCGAAATCCTTGCTATTAAAGGATTCTTGTAGTTTAGATGCGTTTGCCCTAGCTTGCTCCCGAAAACACTCTTAAACACTCTAAAACACTAACTATGAGCGGCTTCATCTTATTGGCAATTGGTGTATGTATTTTCTTTTTCGCTTTGAGAACCATAGACGAGATTAATCGTGTTGCTGCTTTTTTTGCAGGAACAATTTCTCTAGCTTGGGGTTTTGCTCTCACGCCTCCTTCATTTCAATTGCTAGTTGAAATAATTACAGTTTTAGCAGCTTTTAGAGTTTGTATGCGTTGTCTCAATTGTGGTTGAGAATAATTACTGGCTAACAGTCAATTCCTGTTAAATTAAAATCAACATGATTGCTCTTTATGTAAAACATTCTTCATGAATCAGTCGCGTTATTCAGACAACTGGAAACAATTAGCCACGTCCATAGTGTAGGATTGATTAGATTAATGCCTGTAAATCGTTGGCTTTTGATTAATTCTGGCCTATGGACACAATCACAAGTACGATTCCCCAACAAATTCAACTGCGGGATTACCAAATTGAACTGATTCAACAGGTTTTCCACAATTGGGGAAGTTCTTTTAATTAGGTAATGGTGCAACTGCCTACGGGTGGAGGTAAAACAATTATTTTTTCTTATCTTGCCAACGAATTTGTTAAAAAATCTGAGCCTGTACTTGTCATTGCTCATAGGCAAGAATTAATCACCCAAGCCGTTAGCAAGTTAGAATCTGTTGCTGGTGTCCCTATAGGTATTATTAAAGCTGGCCACAAACCAAATCCAGATTGCCTACTACAGGTGGCATCTATTCAAACTTTAATCCGTCGCCAGCCACCACCAGCTACTCTTGTTATCTTTGACGAGGCACATCATTGCCACAGTCGTACTTATGCCACTGTCTTTAGACATTATGCAGAACAAGGTAGTTACATCTTAGGCTGCACTGCTACACCTATTCGTACAGATGGCAGAGGATTACGCTGGTTGTATAGTGGCACGAGCGGATTTGATTCTCTAATTTGTGGCCCCTCGGTTAAGCAATTAATCGCTCTCAAGTTTTTAGTTCCTTTTAAGCTTTACGCACCTGCACAAATTATTCGTGCCAGTAGCGCTGGCTTGAAAACTCAGGGCAAACGCATCTAAAGTACTCTTGCTCACGACCAAGATTAAGACCCAACGAAAAATCAGTATTTCTGGCTTGATTTATTTTCCAAGGCTCAAAGCGATCACTAAAATCTTTGTCAATAAGTAGGGATTAATGAGATTATTTTGGAGTCTATTGAGAATAGACTAGTCTTATTGACATGATGCGGCCGCCCTGCGTGAAATTCAATAAAGCAGCATTGGTTGTACCGCCTGGGAGGAAGGACGGACGAGGTGTGCGTCCTGCACCACCAATAATGTTGATAATTCGCCCATCGCGCCGATTTTTTTGATATGGGACAACGGCTCTAACTAATCGGATGTAGCCCAACAATTTCAGATTCCAAGCATCTAAAAAAGCATCATCATCCAATTCTAAGAAAGATCCTGCACGCGCTGAACCAGCATTGTTAATTAGAATATCAATCTGACCAAATTGTGCCAGGGTTGTAGAGACAACCCGATCAATACTTTCTGCTTGAGTTAGGTCGGTACTGACGGAAATCACTTTAGCGCCTGGAGTCGGTAAGGATTGAATATCGGCTACTGCTTTCTCTAGCTTTTCTTGATTACGAGCAGCAATCACTACATTCACACCTTCAGTGTAGAGAGCTTTAGCCGTGGCTAACCCAATGCCTGCACTTCCACCTGTAACAATTGCTGTTTTACCTGATAGTTGTAGGTCTAAAGAGCCAGTTCAGTTCAATTACCAGTTGTGTGAGGGAACCCACATCTTGGATATTGGCTGCGGCTGCTAATTGCCGAGTTCTAGGGCTGCGATCGTCTAGGGCCGCAATGGTCTTCAATCCATTTTGATTGAGAACGGATGCGATCGCCTGCCCCATGTCACCCGGACTTAAAATACCAACTGTTTGGATTTGCATGGAAAGCTTGATTGTTATCTGTATGAAGCTTTTAACTAAATACGCTGATTTTGGTGATTGAGTTATCCAAAAGTACAGTAAATTGATAGAGTTATCGTACTTATCTAAATAGCAACTTATCACAAATCATTCCAAGGAAGCAAGCTACCTGATGACTCAAAAAGCAGATGTATTTCGATTTGTCCTAGCTTTCGTTGCTGGATTTGTGGCTGTGCTGGTATTTCACCAAGGCTTGCTGGCATTGCTTCATGCAATTAACTTTGCGCCCCGTGCGCCTTATCAAACCACACCGACACCGCCTTTTGGTATACCGCAATTTCTATCAGGTGCTTTCTGGGGAGGAATTTGGGGTTTAATTTGGGCTACTATTAGACTGCGCTGGCAAGTAAATAGAAGTTATTGGTTAACTGCGCTGCTTTTTGGCGCTGTTGCACCCACATTGGTGACTTGGTTTGTAGTTGCACCATTAAAGGGTTTACCCATAGCCGGAGGTTGGAAGCTACCAGCGATGATTACAGCTTTATTAGTCAACGGTGCTTGGGGGCTAGGAACAGCTTTATTATTTAGTTGGTTTGGGAGAAAGCAAGTATTGCAGTGAAAGCAGTAATCAGACTAGTCAATGAAAACGATGTTCTACAAATGCTGGCAATTTATGAGCCAATCGTGCGGGAAACTGCAATTTCCTTTGAAGTAGAACCACCCAGTGAAACAGAGTTTCAACAGCGGATTAAGAGTTATCAACAGCAGATGCCTTGCCTCGTTTGCGAAATTAATCAAGAGGTTGTAGGCTACGCCTATGCTAGACCTTACCATACCCGTACTGCTTATCAATGGTCTGTGGAATCATCTGTGTACGTCAGTGCGAATTATCACAGAAAAGGAATTGCTAAAGCCTTATATACTTCTTTGTTTAAATTGCTGCGACTCCAAGGATTTTATAACGTTGTGGCCGCGATCGCTTTACCCAATCAACCAAGTTTAGCTGTACATGAAGCTGTTGGTTTTGCGCCTGTAGGTGTCCTACGTCGAGTTGGGTATAAATTTAGTCGGTGGCACGATGTAGGATATTGGCAATTATCTCTCCAATCAGAGCAATCTTTCTTGACTGATGGCGAATCTATAAATCCACCTCTTTCTGTGTCAGAAATACAGAAATTGCCTTTGTGGGATGAAGCTTTAACAACTGGACTGTTGCTACTTCGGGTTTAACTGATATAGCTTTTAAGACGTTAAATATCACATTATTGAATTGGATAATACCAATTTGAAAAAAGGATGTGTTGCAATCATTAATTAAATTGGTATAAAGCAATGTTTTTAGCAAGGTTAAATTAATGGAAAGGTTCCTAAAACGCTCTGAAAATGAAATATTTAAAAGCGAAATAGCAAAGCAAATTTATACAGCTTCACATCTAGTTGGGTCGTTTCAACTCCGTTCTGGACGAATATCAAACGAATACTTTGATAAGTATCAATTCGAGGCAGATCCAATTTTACTTAATGCTGTTGTTAAGCAGATGCTTACTCTCATTCCAAGTGATATCAAAGTACTTGCAGGTCTCGAACTTGGTGGCATTTCGATAGTGACACTCTTATCACACTACTCTGGTTTACCTACTGCTTTCGTGAGAAAAGAGGCGAAAAAATATGGAACTTCCCGATTAGCTGAAGGTGTACAGATTAATAATCGGAAGGTACTGATTGTAGAAGATGTAGTAACTTCTGGTGGTCAAATCATTATCTCAGCCAATCAACTGCGTCAACTTGGCACTCAAATTGATTATGTACTCTGCGTTATCGACCGCGAGTAAGGTGCTATTGATAAACTCTTAGCGGAAGGTATTACACTGCTTTCTCTGCTCAAGCGGAGTGATTTTCCTAATTAAGATTTAGGTCATATAAAAAGTGCTGTTGTTACTGTTACCGAAAGAGGAGTTATGACTCAAGATTTATGGACAGAAGTTGACCATTACATCACTGATTTGCTTGTGCCTGCTGATCCCATATTGAATGAGGCACTTCAGGCTAGTGATGCAGCTGGTTTACCACCACATAATGTTTCGCCGAACCAAGGTAAACTGCTCATGCTATTAGCTTTAATCCATAAAGCACGCACTATTTTGGAGATTGGATTGGTACATTAGGCGGCTACAGTACAATTTGGCTAGCCAGAGCATTGCCTGCTGACGGTCATTTGATTACCCTAGAGTCAAATTTCAAGCACGCCGAAGTTGCCCGCGAGAATATAAACCGCGCTGGTCTGGCTCATCTTGTCGAGGTGCGTGTTGGCCGGGCAATAGAGACACTGCCGCAACTGGCTAAGGAGCGATACAATCCATTTGACCTAATTTTCATTGACGCAGACAAGCTAAACAATCCAGAATACTTCGCGTGGGCGTTAAAGCTTTCCCAGCGGGGTAGCCTGATTATCGCTGATAACGTTGTACGCAATGGATCTGTAATTGAGGCAAACAGCGATGATCCTAGTGTTCAAGGAATACGTCGTTTTAACGAGTTACTCGCACATGAACCGCGTGTGAGTGCAACCGCAATTCAGACTGTGGGTAGCAAAGGCTATGACGGTTTTGCGATCGCACTTGTGACATCTGACAATTAGCAACCTTCTCTAAACTCCTTAATTAAGCCGTAGTTTCAATAAATCTATTCAAACCGAAATATGTCAGACATTGCTGATTTTTCTGCTTCTCAATTGTTATCCCTATATCGCGATCACCAGTTATCACCAGTTGCAGCAACCAAAGCTGCCCTAGAACGGATCAATACTTACAATAGCTCAGTTAACGCCTTTGCGATCGTAGATGAAAACACTGCTCTGACTGAAGCCCAAGCCTCAGAAGTGCGTTGGCTAAATGGAAATCCCCGTGGCTTAGTGGATGGTATACCTTTTACCGTCAAGGATTTACTATTAACCAAGGGTTTACCAACGCGCCGAGGGAGTAAAGCGATAATCTCCCATCAACCTTGGGAAGAAAATGCACCTGCGGTGGCTCGTCTGCGGGAACAAGGAGCAGTTTTATTAGGAAAAACCACAACCTCTGAATTTGGTTGGAAAGGTGTCACCGACAGTCCACTGACTGGTATCACCCGCAATCCTTGGAATACAGATTTGACTCCCGGAGGAAGTAGCGGTGGTGCTGCTGTTGCTGCTGCATTGGGCATGGGAACACTTCATCTCGCTACAGATGGTGGTGGATCGTCAAGAACACCGGCGGCATTAACAGGTGTGTTTGGTTTAAAACCGACTTTTGGACGTGTTTCTGGCTACCCATCAGCCCATACTGGATCATTGTTTCATATTGGCGTTTTGGTTCGCACCGTCACTGATGCCGCACTCACATTAAATGTCATCGCCCATTCTGATGTGCGTGATTGGTATGCTTTACCAGATGAAAAACAAGACTATACTTCTGATTTAGACAAGGGTGTAGCCGGATTGAGAATTGCTTACAGTCCCAACTTTGGCTATGCTGAGGTTGATGCAGAAGTAGCTGCTTTAGTTAAAGCCGCAGTTGATGTTTTTGCTAAACTCGGTGCGATCGTCGAAGAAGTCGATCCAGGTTTTGTGAATCCTCGCCCTATTTTTCAAACATTTTGGCAAGCTGGTGCAGCTAAGTTATTGCGTGGCTTTAGTCCAGAACAACAAGCTGTAATTGAAGAAGGTTTGCAAGCTATAGCCAAAGAAGGCGATCGCCTCACCTTAATAGAATATCTCAGCGCCCAAGATGCCCGTGAAGCATTGGGACGTCAAATGCAAATATTTCATCAAAACTATGACTTATTACTTACTCCCACCTTACCAATAGTTGCTTTTCCTGTTGGACAAAATCGGCCTCAATCATCTATTGATCATCAGCAACGAGATTGGACACCTTTTACATATCCTTTCAACCTTACACAACAACCTGCTGCATCTTTACCTTGTGGCTTCACTAAAAACGGTTTGCCTGTTGGGATACAAATTGTCGCTGCAAAATATAAAGATTTACTGGTATTGCAAGCAGCTAAAGCTTATGAAAGTATTTTTCCTTTCATCATGCCGTTAGGAGCAAGTCATTGAGGCGAACAGCGTAGATCCCAATGTGTAAGCTAATCAGCATTTGACTTGCATAAAAGCAGGGCTGGAGCCGCTTACTACAAGCGAATCATTCTGGAAAAATTAATGACGATTAGCTTAGGGAGTGCTTTGTTTTAATAGCTTTAAGCTTTTGGGAACTAACGCGAACGTGACTGTCCTGACTCAGCCGCGCCCGCTGACGGGCGATTGAGACTGTTGCCCAAATAACCAAGGTACTCCATTTAATAATTCTCTTTCTATTCCATGAAACATATTTTTACCCTTATGAAAAATAAGGTAATTTTGACATTTAGCTTTTTACTTCTTGCTGCAATTATTGGCATTTGGCGATATCTTCGTTAAAACTACTGTCCCAAAGTTGTTTTACATCAACTTTTGTGGAAATTACACCCGCTTGAAAAAAGGTATCAGCAACCTTTTGCCCAGAAGCAATAGCTTCGTCAGAAACAGGAAGTAATTCTTGACGACGCTGTTGTTGTTATTAACAAGCAACCCAGAGATAAGAAAAAATTTTGCCGCAGCCAATTTATAGACACGTTAATTTTTGGGTAAAAAACAAGGAAGTAAAATAACCACCAACTACTCTAATAAGAGACCATTTATAAAGTAAATCTTTAGGAGGTTAGACGACGCAGCATAATGCGAGTCATAACAGCATATATAGCAGCCTCACTCATTTCAGGAAGATATTCATAATCTTTGCTAAGGCGACGATATTGGTTAAACCAGGCAAATGTTCTTTCTACTACCCAGCGCTTGGGTAAAACTTCAAATTGTTTTTCTTTGCGATGCATAACCTCAACTTGAGCTTGAATCATTAACCAAACTGCCAATCCAAACTTGTCACCATCGTAGCCAGAGTCAACCCACATGACTTCAACTTTTTCCAATAATTCTGGACGTTCCTCGGCAAGTTCCATCAAGGCATAGGCAGCAAGAACTCTTTCACCCGCATTTCCTTCGCTGACGATAACTTTGAGTAATAGTCCAAGACTATCAACTATTGAGGAGCGTTTTCTTCCTTTGACTAGCTTGCCACCATCAAAGCCGTACACATCCCCCTTTTTTCAGTCGTTTTTACCGACTGGCTGTCTGCTGCTATTGCACTCGGTTGTGCTGAACGACCTATTTTTTCTCTTAAGCGATCGCGCAATGTATGATTCAATTCTTCCAAAATCCCGCGTTTTTGCCATTTTCGATAATAGCTGTAAACTGTTGAGCTTGCGGGAAAATCTCCCGGAAGCATATCCCATTGACACCCCGTTTTTAAGTGATAATAGATGGCATTACATACTTCCCTCATATCAGTTGTGCGAGGATGTCCACCAGATTTAGCTGGTGGAATCAAAGGTGCCAAAATTTCCCATTCTAAGTCACTAAGGTCGCTAGAATAAGCTTTCCGAACCATCGCTTTATAAGTAGATACACTGTCTTTTAAGTATCCTACCTTTGCAATTATACTTGGCTAGCCATCTTTAGATTTACTTTATAAATAGCCTCTGATGAGCAAAAGAAAAAGAAATCCGGTCGTCGTCCTAAATTAATTATTGAAGACAAAGTTTTAATGGTTATTCAATATTGGAGGGAATACCGTACTTATTACCATATTGGGTTAGATTGGGGACTTTCAGAATCTGCGGTTTGTCGGATAGTGTATAAAATTGAAAACATATTAATCAAGTCCAGAAAGTTTCGTTTACCTGGTAAAAAAGAATTATGGAAAATGTCATCCCAAGAAGATTTGGTAGTGATGGATGTCACGGAAAGTCCAATTGAAAAACCATCAAGAAATCAAAAAAAGTTTTTTAGCGGGAAACAGGGAGAGCATACTTTAAAAACGCAAGTAGTAATTCACCAAAAAAGTACTACTATCATTTGCTTAGGGCATGGCAAGGGCAGAATTCATGATTTTAAGCTATTTAAAAATAGTGGGATTAAATTTGGAGAATTGCTCAAGGTTATAGCAGATAAAGGCTATCAAGGAATTAATAAAATCCATCAGTTGAGTCAAACACCGATTAAAAAAACAAGAGGTGGAAGGCTGACAAAAGAACAAAAGAAATCTCATCGAGAACTCAATCGATTAAGAATCACTGTTGAACACGTAAATCGTCGTCTAAAAATCTTTAAAATCTTGGATTATAGATATCGAAATCGTCACCGACGCTTGGGTTTAAGGTCGAATTTAATTGCGGGAATTTATAATTACGAATTAGCCCTATAAATCAGGTCAAAAAATTAAATTAATCAAATAATTTCGTTTTTTTTAATAACCGAAACGGAGTTTGCTGCCTTTTTTTAGCTAGTGATTGCGCTTATAATACTTGCTCGAAAAAAATGATAATCTCTTACTGTTTTAATGCCTAAAAATTTAAACTGAAATAGCCTTCTATCCTACCACAAAATATTTATGCAAGAGTTCTATACAGCAATTATCGTTGATGAAGCGAGTATGCTTGATTTATTCCTCGCATATTCCTTGGTTAAAGCTGTAGCAGAAGGCGCTCAATTGTTGTTGGTGGGTGATATCGACCAGCTACCATCCGTAGGCCCAGGACAGATACTCGCTGACCTGATTAATTCCGGTCGTGTGCCAGTGGTGCGGTTAACCCAGGTCTTTCGCCAAGCCCAACAGAGCGCAATTGTCACTGCCGCCCACCAAATTAACCGAGGACAGTATCCCACAATCGAGCCAATTTCAGATAATCCGGTGTCTGATTGCATTTGGCATGGCGGCGGACATCAGCCTGAACATGGTGTGCAAGCGATTTGCGAACTGGTTACAGACTTAATTCCTCGGCTGGGTTTTAACCCGGCTACTGATGTGCAGGTACTTTGCCCTATGACACGAGGATTAGTTGGTACTCGCAATCTCAACACTGGGGTTTACCATTTATACGCCAGAGATGTCTATTCCTACTGACCATCGCATAGAATCTCGTATCTTTGCCAAAGGTGGAGCAAATCTTAAAGTTTGGGGAATCAGATGGGAGGTAAACACCTTATAGAGTGTAATCAGGATAGATAGCAGGCTTGCGCTAATACTGTCAGATGACATAAGCGATCGCGTAACCGCCCGTCGCAGACATTGCAAATCCAAGAACTAACAAAAGCTAAAGCGCGGTTGGCTATTCCACCGCGCAAAGTCACTGTGAGCTTTGGTTTTAAGTCTGAACGCCACAGCGAAGGAGACTAATTTCACTATATCAATTGGAAATGCTAGTTGTCTCCCATCGGATCATCGCGTCCTATACCAAGCGATCGTTTTCTCGGTGTTTTGCAAGTAATTTTCAATTCAGATTGCGAAAATGGGTAACTGAGGTTAAGGGCGATCGCAATTAGTCTAACTTTGTTAACTCAAGTCTTTGGATTGCTTGATTGAAATATTGTTCAATGAGTTCTCTTAAAATGTGTCCTGTGATCTTACGCCTTCTGCGGTCAACTTCCTCTAGCAACAAACTCCGAACAGATTTTAGCCAGTCTAATTCTTCAAGTAATTTTTTATTAAAATCATTGATCTCATATCGTCTAGTTAGCGCATGACCAACTACTTGTTTGTCTGTAAATTCCAAAGACAAGAATTTATTCACAAAGTCAACTTCTGGTATGTGCTTCAATATAGGAATTTGTGAGTATCTTTGTCCTGGCACACCCCAATTATGTGAATTATTTACAGAAATTATGTCCTGAAATTTCCAGGCTGTGTTGCAAAAATAGGTGCCTAAGCAAGTGTTATATTCTTTCAAGAGACTGAAATGCTACAGAGATGAACCCAAAACAACCATTTAAATGG
>NZ_JACXXN010000087.1 GCF_014904695.1 Nostoc sp. MG11
AGTTAATTTTATTGCAGACATCTTCGGAGTTGTTGCATAAATAATCTTAGTTCTAGAGAATTTTATCACTTCAAACCTTTTTTGCAACACAACCCGAAAAACCGAATTTTCAGCCGTTAACGTTCGCCTCCGGTCTCGTAGAGAAGCGGGAAAGCTGGGTTGGGCTGGTTCTTCAAAATTGGGAGCAACGGGCGCGGCGGGAAATGTGCCTTCTCTGCGAGACCGGAGGCGAACATGAGGAACTGTCGCTTCAACACTACAATCCTGGTTTTCTCCCGCATTACCACCGTGGAATTCTATTTTCGTAGATATCTACTGGCTGATTGCTACTTACCAGTTGGGAGGCTAATTGAACTGAACTAAATTAAAATTACAATGCGAAATTAATAGCATTTTTTAGTGCTCTGCTACTCACCTTGTTGACTTTAACCAACTTCAAGCGCCGACCAACACCAGAAGAACCATCCGAGTCGATAAAGACTATACTATCACTTCCTTGACTACCAAAGCTCAAATAGCCGCCGTCAACTGCATTAGCATAACTCAGATTGCCTAGACCAAGGCTACTAAACAACTGCCGCAGCACAATCTTGTCTGTACCAACTTTCAAGTCAGTAATGGTATCACCTGCATCTCGGTATCTAGTATAAACAAATTCGTCTGCCCCTGCACCGCCTGTCAGGGTATCTTCCCCTTGAAATCCAGTGATGATATCGTTGGCAGCAGTCCCTTTGATTTTATCCCGACTCCGTGTACCATTAATTACATTTACAACTGCCTCAAACGCGCCGATGTCTACTCGACCACCAGAGATGCGCTTAAAGCTAGAACCACGCCCGTCAAAGAGCACTTGTTCAGTGGTATTGCCGTCGCCATCAAAGTCTGTAGTATCAGCCGGGATGTCTGCGTTCTTACCACCATTAATGGCTCTGCTACCAGTGACTAGGGCATGGGTTTTGGTTGCACCACCGTTGTATCGTAAGTTGGTATTTAGGACTCGTTCGATGCCAACGTTAAGCTGTTCTTTTGCATTAAAGCCCTTACTACCATTTAAGTTGCCGATCAGGTTAAAGTTATTGCTGCTGAACAAACCTACTACATCGGGCTTAGTAGTGTTAGTCGAATCTTTTTGGGGTGTATCAAAGTTACCAGCAATAATACTGTTTTTGACTGTGGCAGTGCCAGAGCCAGAATTTTGGATACCGCCAGCACCGCCGTTCTGATAATAGTTGTAAGCAGTATTCAGCGTGATAGTGCTATTACTTAGCGCTAGTTTACCTTGATTGTAGATACCACCGCCTGCTTCTGCCGAGTTGCTACTGATAGTGCTGTTGTCAATCGTCAGGGAGCCAGAATTATAGATACCACCACCATCATTATCAATGGTTATCTGGTTGCTACTAATGGTGCTGTCACTAATGCTAAAGATGCCGGAATTATAGATGCCAGCACCAGAATCAGATGACTTATTACCGCTAATAGTGCTGTTAGTTACCGTTGCAGTGCCGCCAGAATTGTAGATGCCGCCTGCTTCCTTACCCCCTAAGTTGTCACTGATAGTGCTGTCCTTTACCGTGAGGAAGCCAGAGTTATAGATGCCACCAGCACTCCCATTAGATAAAGTGTAATTTTTACTGATAGTGCTGTCCTTTATCGTAAGGGAGCCAGAGTTATAGATACCACTGCCCAGATATCCCAAGTTGTCACTGATAGTGCTGTCTTTTAGCGTGAGAGTGCCAGAGTTATAGATGCCACTACCGAGATAACCAAAATTATTCTTGATGGCACTATTCAATAGCGTTAGAGTGCCATTATTAGTGATGCTACCGCTAGCATCAGAACTATAGCCATTGGTAACAGTCAGTCCGGCAATTTCAACAGTAACGTTGTTGCTAATTTCAAAGACACTACTTGCATTATTACCATTAATAGTTAGCAAAGAAGCACCTGTGCCTTTAATACTCAGGTCATCTGTAATTTGGAAGCTACTACCAGAAAGGGTTATGGTATCGGCAATATTATCAGTGAAGACTCCATTAAAGTTAATGGTGTCTTTTCCAGTCAGGGCATTAGCTGATAAAATTGATTGCCGCAACGAACCAGCACCACTGTCGTTGCTGTTACTGACATTAAATGTAGCCATTACTTATGTGACTCCGGTTTTTCAAAGATAAACATCACTTTATTTAGCTAGTAAGTCAGAGGGAAGAAGGACGAATTTGGCGGGGGACTCAGACCTTTGCTTCCTTTGATCGCCAGAAGATTGGCAAGAGTGGAGAAGGGTTTTCCTTCTGACTCCTTCCCTCTAACTTCTGACTTCTATTAAAGACTGCTTTAGACTGTTACAAATACAACCCTGGCATAATATATGTATAAAAATACTCCGTTACCAGTGCATATTATGATATGAGATTGAATAAAACAATCTCTCATTAGTTAGTAGACAAACAGCAAATATCCATTTTTTATTACGAAGAGTTTGACTTTACTTAAACAAGTAATAATCCCGGCGTTGCAGAATAGAAATATGAATTAGTGCGATCACTATGGAATGCCCAAGGTGTGCATCAACCCATATTCGCAAAAATGGTAAACAAAGAGGTAAGCAAAATTACATCTGTGTGAAATGTGGTCGTAAGTTTATTGATTCTTATGAACCGAAAGGTTACTCAGAAGAAATCAAGCGCGAATGTTTAGAAATGTATGTCAATGGTTCTGGCTTTCGGGCAATAGAACGGGTGAAAAAAGTGCATCATACGACTGTCATCAGTTGGATAAAAGAGGTTGGTAAGACTTTGCCTGATACACCCGAACAGGATGAAATACCAGAGATTACCCAAATTGATGAGTTGGAAACATTTATTGGTAAAAAAAAACAAAATTTGGTTGTGGACAGCAGTGAATAAGCACATTCCCGGTGTTATAGCTTGGATTTTGGGGAATCGCAGTTCCGGCACTTTTAAGCTTTTGTGGCAGACTGTAAGCTGTTGGCATTCTTATTTTTATGTTACAGATGGCTACCCAGTTTATCCTTGTTTTATTAGCGACGAAGACCATCTTGTTAGTAAAACCTATATGACCAGGGTTGAAGGGGAAAACAGTCGTTTTCGTCATTATCTTGCTCGACTACATCGTAAAACTTTCTGTTACTCCAAGACAGAACAAATGCTGAAATTTTCTATTCGATTGTTAATACATTATCTTAAGTATGGTTCACTGCCAGTCAAGATGTGTACCACTCGTATGGTTGCAGCGCTCGCCTGATTCATATCTTGATTCAGCAACGCCAAAACTTTGGTGGTAAATATGCAGTATTATCAAGTAGTATAAAATGAAACAACCCTGCAAAGATTGCCCATTCAGAAAATCTGTAGCTTATCCACTTTCGCTTGAAAAAGCGCATGATATTCTGCAAGCGATTACGCATGATAAAGCTTTCCACTGCCACAAAACAGTCGATTATTCTGACTCTCATGAAGGACGAATTACTTCTGAATCGAAACTGTGCTTCGGTGCAGTTTTGTTTTTAGAAAATACTGTTAGGGGCGGTTGTCGCTCCAATGTAATGTTCCGCTTTGGGTTGATGCGGAAAGAATTTAGGCTTGATGATTTACGCCAGGATGAAAGCGTGTATCAGAGTTTTGAGGAGTTTTTGGAGGAGGTTAGTTATTAAGTTTGTTAAAAATTAATGCGACGATAGATTTCAGTCAGGGGAATTTCTACGTTTAAGCTATGCACAAGGATCGTCTGTTCAAGGTTAGAGTGAACTTGCCATAGCCAGCGATCGTTACTGTTACGATCTTGATTGTGATATTGCTCAACGTAGGGTTCAGTTTGGCTCACAAGCATATATTCACAAAAGCTGGCAATAGAGCGATATTTTCGGAATTTCTCGCCTCGGTCGTATGCTTCGGTAGAGGGCGATAGAACTTCAACAATAACTATTGGATTGAGAATTTCATCATTGCGATTGCCATTGAACTCTGGTTCACCATTAACAACCATCAAGTCGGTATAAGTACCACACTGATATTCAGGAATCCAAACTCGTAAGTCGCTGTTATACAAGCGGAAATCAGTATCTCTCAGTAAAAACCCTAAGTAAATTAAGAAGTTGCTGGCGATGGCACTATGAGATTCCGAACCTCCCGACATAGTAATAATCTCTCCGTTGCGGTATTCGTGGCGTTCTGGATTAGTTTGTTCCATAGCCCGATACTCGTCTAAAGTAAGGTGAGTTGTTACCTTTGGGGAACTGGTTTGAGCAGAAACCACAATCAGACCTCTTGAATAATTAGCTCTAAAACTATTATCAGCAACGCAAAGAAGAATTGCCAATTTCATCATGACTTGGGCTATGGCGTATCCGTCCGCCGAAGATAATCACTACTCCCAATCAGCCAGCACCCCATCCACACACTCAATTCCCCATTGCAGAAACTTCGCCAGCAACTTCCTGATGACAATTTGCAACGCTGGATCATCGTTCCAACATTCCACAAGAAACTCAAAATCAGGTTTTTCCCCCAGCATCCCTGCCAACTCCAGTTTCTCCATACGCAGAGGTCGCATTTTTGAACGAATTGCGATGCCTTCTCTACGAGACGCTCCGCGAACGGCGGTAAACAACGCCTCACTCGACCATTTATCATCACTGGGAGCAGGTGCGGCAGAGCTTTGGTCAACATGAAGAGTTTTGTTGTCATCACCTGAAACCAAATTTTCAGCTTTTAACGAAGTGGAAAAGCTGGGTGAGGCTGGTTCTTCAAAATTCAGGACAACGGGCGCGGCGGAATAGGTGTCCTCATGAGGGATTTTCGCCTCAACATCACAAAAGAGGTTTTCTCCCAGCAACAAAGCAGATTGACCTTGTACAGTGTCCACGAGCGTTAGCGACGTGCAGTCCTTTACCGCAGGTAACTCTTTCTCCTCTTCCACGCTCTCAACAATCTGAGGCGACGCGCCCCCAAAAGGCTCGTCAGCCGTCACCTCTTGACGCGTATTTTCGTTTTGCGTGGAAGAATCACACCTCACGAACTCTTCACTAGAGTTCGTGAGGTGTTTCTGAGGAGTTCGTGAGGGTTCCAGGAACCCTTGTTCTAACTGACTTTGATCTGAGATAGATGCTCTGTACAAAGCATGTATTTCTTTAGAGGCAGCATCTATCTCTGTATTTTCAGAATTTGGTTCTAGTTTTTCAGCATCTTGTTTTTGTGACGCAGAATCAATCTGCTCCCAAAATTCCTTCATTCTGCTGCCGTGCAAATTCCGAATCATCCAACCAACGGTTTCACGTCCGTCTTGAATCGATTTGTCCGGTTTGAAAATGAACAGTCCACTGTCAGACAAAACTTTTTTAGCAGCGATGAAAGTGCTGTAACCCAGTCCAGTGGACAAAGGCATCCACCGGGAACCGTAAGGGTTAGCCGTCCAACATTCTTGCCACAATTGTGTTATTGATGGCTTTTGTTGCGATGTCTTACAGCATATCCCTGTTCTGTCACTCTCGGAAAACAATAATCGAAGCAATATTCTGAGCTTTAAGCTTTTATTTTCTAACAGTAACTAAAATTTATAGCCAAAACTCAGAAATTAAAGCTTTGAAAGGCTTTCATCTGTTGGGTTCTCCCAAACTGACAAAACAGGGATATGTTCGATTGGGATAATCACGTGAAGCCGTCTGTACAGCGATTAGGGTTTGCTAGCAGCAACAGACTTTTTGGACTTGGGACGAGTTATAACAGCTTCGTCAGTTCTACCAAATGTTATTTGATTACTTTGAGTCAAGTTAATTACTTTTTCTCAACTATACCTTCACAGACAGTTCAACCGCTCACGTTGGTGTTGCGTGAGTAAGTGAGCGAATCAGTAGCTCACGCAGGGCAAACGCGCGGCATTTCTGAAACCCCTATTGGGCAAGGATCTTGACGAAAAAATAGAATAAATTAAAAAACGCCGAAACCCTTGCTATTAAAGGATTCTTATACTTTAGATGCGTTTGCCCTGGTAGCTCACGCATTACCACCGTGGAATTCTATTTTCGTAGATATCTACACTGGTTGATTGCTACTTACCAGTTCAGAGGCTAATTGAACCGAACTAAATTAAAATTACAATGCAAAATTAACAGCATTGTTTAGTGCCGTGTTACTTACCTTGTTGACTTTAACCAACTTCAAGCGCCGACCAGCACCAAAAGAACCATCCAGGTCGATAAAGACTACAGTATCAGTCCCCTGACTACCAAAGCTCAAATAGCCGCCGTCAACTGCATTTGCATAACTCAGATTGCCTAGACCAAGGCTACCAAACAGTGGCCGCAGTATAATCTTGTCTGTGCCAACTTTCAAGTCAGTAATCGTATCACCAGCATCTCGATATTTGGTGTAAACAAATTCGTCTGCCCCTGCCCCGCCTGTCAAGATATCTTCCCCTTGAAATCCAGTGATGATATCGTTGCCAGCAGTCCCTTTGATTTGATCCCGACTCCGTGTACCGTTAATCACATTGACAACTGCCTCGAACGCACCGATATCTACTCGACTACCAGAGATGCGCTTAAAGCCAGAACCGCGCTGGTCAAATGATACTTGTTCAGTGATATTGCCGTCGCCATCAATGTCTGTAGTATCAGCCGGGATGTCTGCGTCTTTACCACCATTAATGGCTCTGCTACCAGTGACTAGGGCATGAGTTTTGGTTACACTACCGTTGTTCTTCAACGTAGTATCAATAATTGTTGTAATCGGAACGTTGAGTTGTTCGCTAACCTTAAAGCCCGTACTATCATTAAGAATGCCAACAAGGTTGAATCCGTTACTGGTAAAATTGCCTGCTACATCGGAATTGGAGCTAGTTTGCTTATCACCATAAGTAATTTTTGTGTTACCAGCAATAATGCTGTTTTTCACTGTAGCAGAGCCAGAATTAGAGTTGTAGATACCAGCACCACCACTTTCTCCATTGGGGTAATCTTCATTAGAAACCGTATTAAGCGTAATAGTGCTGTTGCTCGCGGTCAAATTACCGTTATTGTAGATGCCACGGTTGGGGTTGCTGCTGATAGTGCTGTTGCTCAGAGTTAAAGTTCCATCATTGTGGATGCCGCCAGAGTTACTGCTGATGGTACTGTTGCTTATAGTTGTAGTACCAGAATTGTTGATGCCGCCGCCCAAAATTGCCGAGTTTTTGCTGATCGTGCTATTGATCACAGTCAAAGTACCACCATTGTAGATACCGCCACTAGCACCATCTGATTGGTTGTCACTGATGGTGCTATTGTTCAATGTTAAGATAGCAAGATTATAAATGCCACTTGCAACCTCTGAAGAATTACTACTGATAGTGGTGTTATTTATTGCCAAAGCGCCAGAGTTGTAGATGCCACCGCCGAACCTGGCAGAGTTGTTGCTGATCGTGCTATTGATCACTGTTGCATTGCCAGAGTTGTAGATGCCACCACTACCATTGCCATAACGATCATGACCTCCGTTGTTGCCGTTAATAATGCTGTGGCTCACTGTTAAAATACCAGTATTGAAGATGCCGCCACCACCTGCGTATTCTCCTGATGTATTATTAGTAATAGTGCTATTGTTTACCATAAGAGTACCAGAATTATAGATTCCAGCACCTTGGTACTGTACTGAATTATCACTGATAATGCTGTTACCTACAGTCAGAGTGCCAGCATTGACAATACCACCCCCTCCTATCAAAGAATCCTCTCCATCTCCTGTATTTGTAAAGAAATAATAGCCATCGGCAACAGTCAGCCCCACGAGATCAACACTGATACTACTACTAATCTCAAACACACGGCTGGTATTATTACCGCTAACAGTAAGTAGAGAAGCACCTGTTCCTTGAATACTTAGGTCGTCTGTAATACTCAAACTATTACCATTAAGCGTTATGGTATCAGCGTTCTTATCTGCAAACACACCATCAAAATTGATCAAGTCTTTTCCAGTTAAAGCATTAGCTGACAAAATTGCCTGTCTTAGTGAACCGCTACCGCTATCGTTAGTGTTAGTGACGGTAAATATTGACATTGATGTTACTCCTATTTTTACTATGCGGGATAAAACAACGTTCTTGGCTCATGCTTGTAATAACTCGAGCAGCTTATTCGCTTATTCAGGATAATTTTGAAGAACGCACTATTTCTAGACAAAGCGCTGTGCTCACGTAAAACCCAGCAAAACGCTCAACAAGTAAATTTAAACCAGACTTTGCACATCTCCACCAATAGCACCAACACCAAACTTTAGTCAATCATAAATCAGGTTAATTGCTGCCTATCACTTAGCAACAAGACATAGCCCAACATCGTATCTAGCGATGTCAAAATTTGAGCAAGCATTTTCTGTACTAGATTTTGCTTTCTATAAATAGGCGGTTTACAAATCCGTTGTTATTGTGACATGAGTTTCAGTTTTTAATTTTTCGTGTTAACTCGAAATTATTACAAAACTTTGTATATCAAATTTTTAAACCAAACCGTCGAGATCGCTATTCCTCCCAATTAATTAACACCCCATCCACAATCGCAATCTCCCACTGCGGAAACTTCGCCAACAACTTCTTGATCACAATCTGCAAAGCCGGATCATTATTCCAACACTTCTGCAAGAAGTCAAAACCCGGATTCTCCCCTGAATTCGCCGCTCGGTTCAGTTTCTCTCTTCTTACAGGTCGCATATTTGACCGCGCAACAATCGCCTCATGTGACCATTTTTCAGCGCTGGTGACAGGTGCGGCGGAACCTTCGCCCTTATCAACTGCTTTGACTCCTACACCTGAAACTGAATTTTCAACCAACAACGTAGCAGAATAACCCTGTTCTACCTGCCCCTGAGTTTGATTAGCGTAGACGTGAAACGGCTTGTCGTTAGACATCGCAGAATTTAAAGATTTTTCATTTTTAGCGACGAGAGCGGCGGAACAAGCGCCTTCATGAGGGAATATCGCTTCAACACCACAATCCTGATTCTCAGCCAACAACGTTCGCGCAGCGTCTCGTAGAGAAGCGGGATTACTTTGTACAGCATCCACAAGCGCCAGCGTCGTGCAGTCCATTGCCACAGGCAAGTCTTTCGCTTTCTCTGACACGCTCTCGACAGATAGAGGCGACGCGACCCTCAAGGTAGCGATCGCCGCCTCCTCACAGTGCGAAATTTCGGTAAGCGTGTCAGAGTTACACCTCACAAACTCTACAAAAGAGTTTGTGAGGTGTTCCTGAGTAGTTCGTGAGGTTTTCCCAAACGCTTGCTCTGACTGACTTTTACCTAAAATAGATGCTTCATACAAAGCACCCATTTCTTCGGAGCCAGCATCTTTATCTGAAATCTCAGCATTTGGTTCTCGTTTTTCAGAATTTGGTTGCTGATTAAGAGAATTGGCTTTCTCCCAGAACTCCTTCATCCGGCTGCCATGCAAATTCTTCACCATCCAGCTAGCTGTTTCTCGGCCATCTTCTATGGACTTGTCGGGTTTGAAGATGAATAATCCACTTTCAGATAGAATTTTCTTCGCAGAGATAAAAGTACTATAACCCAAAGCACTTGTTAGCGGCATCCACCGAGAACCATAAGGGTCAGCCGTCCAGCATTCTTGCCACAATTGCGTAACTGATGGCTTTTGTTGCGAAGCCCACAACATATCTTCAATCGGGATAATCACATGAAGTCTTTTGTATGGTGACTGTGGTTTGCTAGCGGCAGCAGCCTTTTTGGGTTTGGGTTTTGTGATAGTTGCGGTCATTTTGCAATATCCTATTTATGTTGACGCACGGAAATTTTCCCCACTCTGATGCGGGGCTTGGTACTTGTATTTGGTTGTCTAAAAAGCCATCAGTACAGTGAAAGACTATTGAGGTTGCCAAAACCGCAACTCATCTCGGAAGGCTGTGTTGCAAAAATAGGTGCCTAAGCAAGTGTTATATTCTTTCAAGAGACTGAAATGCTACAGAGATGAACCCAAAACAACCATTTAAATGGC
>NZ_JACXXN010000088.1 GCF_014904695.1 Nostoc sp. MG11
AACTGCAATTTACACAAGTTCCTAAATCTTTCAAACCTAGAATTGGCAAGGCTTTTCAGGCTCTATTTCCGCTATTGCAGGGATCTCGGCTCTATGCCGTTAATAAATGATTGATGAAATTGTCTTAATTCTAAAATACTTATCTTGGCTCGCTACTCTCCTTCTGCTTAGAGATATATTGTGTATTGGTTGTGAGAATTGATTGGCATATCTAACAAGATTTCAGATTATGTCTAAGGAGAGAGGAATTATTACTAATAGTTCAAATTGTTTGGAAATGAATTATCAAATTAAGTACAAGATTTTTATGGTTTTTCAAGAAGTAGCAGGTGATTTAAAACTCGCTTTAGTTTGATAAAATATATAATAATATGAATGAAGTTTTAAATGGATAAAATCTATATTTTTAACAAGCTTTTAGAACCAACTGCGTTTATTAATCAAGTAGATATCTACAAATTGATGATGAGATTTATTGAAATAGATCATGCCTTCTAATAAACCTACAATTTGCATAATTAATAGGGTCAAGCCATAAGTGAAGTAACTCCCAACTAAAGAAGCCATTAACATGATAAAGCCTTCGTAGGTATATCCTAGAATAAACTTGTGAAATCCAAAACCTCCAAAGATAATGGCACAGTATCCAGCTAGAAGTTGTTTTGTATGATTACTAATATTAAGATTTGTCATTTGAGTGCTACTCCTTAAGGCTGTTATACAAAATCAAGGTTTTTCTTAAAATAAAAGGTAGTAAATATATTGGTCAAAATCCGAGCGATATTCTCGGAATAAAGTTATATCGCTTTTTGTCCTCGGTTGTCCAGCTACAACACCAACGATATAACTGCCATTAGGCAAGATAATCATTTAGCTTTTAAATGTATGATTACTCTTCTTGCCTGAAAAATATTTTTCTTGTTCATCATTATCTCCAGGTCTTTCTCTGACTTGTTCGTAGCTATCTACTATTAATTCATATTCTGTGAGTACTTCTTTCACTATTTCATAGTCAGAAGCGTTTTTTTACTTGTTCAAGTAAGCTGGATGGGAGCAATTCTCGCAAGTTAGGCAACCAATAGTTAAACGTATCATTGGCTGTAGACTCACTTACTCCAAACTGGATACCTAAAAGTTGAAATGTCGTCATATGCCTGAGATAGATCAAGGTTAAAATTATTTGTTCTTTGATAGATAATTTTGGTTTACGACCTCCTCCACCAGCAATAATTCTAACTTTCTTAGATTCTCATAAAGCTTGTTTTTCATGATATAATCGTTCCGCATTTTGGATTAATTGTTGTAACTGTTCATATTCCAGATCTATTAACCTCTGTGTTTCTTTAGGATTCTCTTCAATGTGATTCAGTATATCACTCATATTTTTGTGTCAAAAAACTTCTTATGATGTTCTTTTACCACAAAATATACTATTTTGGAGATGTCTAATCTATCACAAGCTAACTTGTTATTCGCTAATCTATCACAAACCAATCTATCACAAGCTAACTTGTTATTCGCTAATCTTTTGCAAGCCAACCTTGAGGGAGCCAATCTTCACAAAACCATGATGCTTGATGGCAGAGTTCATCCTTGATTTAAGAAGGTTGCCCCAACGAAAAAGTTTTGTGCTGTTAAGAGAAGAAGCGATTTTTTAAAGTTAATCTGTATGACTAACGACTAACTGTTAATTAAGAATCATAAATTGTGTAATTGCTATGGTAAAAAAGCCTTCACAAGGTAGACTAAACTATTGAGTGAGCGCGATTTAACAAAGTAAACGTTAGCGCCTAAATTCATTGCCTCTAAAACTTGGTCTTTATCTTCTGAGTTGTTCATAATCACTACTGGTATATGTATTAATAGGGGATGTTGTTTAATCCACTTGAGTAACTCAAAATCTGATAAAACGGTTAAATTTAAATCTATTAGTATTACAACTGGTAGAAAACAGCGCCAATTGTGAGTATTAGAAAGTTTTTCTTCAAGATAGTGTACAGCTTGGATTCTGGAGTTCATTATTAAGACACAAACCTGGTCTAAAAATGCCCGCTCAAGCATATGCTTAATTAAAATTTGTGTAGGAACGTCAGACACTAGTAGAATAGTGGGTTCAGCTTTATTCATAAACTGAGTAAAGAGATTGCCCGCTAAATTTATTTGTAAACATTTGAATAATTTTCCTATTCATTACCAATAAAAAAGCTAGCCTTACATGCTTTAAAAAACTAGCTTTACAAAACTTAATTATCCTGTTCCCATTTTGTCAGTTGATATTTAATAAATCAATATGGGTGAATTAATTATTTAGACATAAAGAATAAGATTGTATCTTTACACCTGACTATTTCAATTCCATTTATATATATGTTTAATTAAACAAAGATGTAATTATTTTTACCTCAGTCTAGTTCCTCCTCTCTCAAATGCTAGATGAACCATGTAATATGTTGGGTAAAATGAATTTATCAAACAGAATTCAGGAGTTAGAATTCAGTTGGGTGTTCTGTACGACTGGCGGATAGCGTAGCGGTAGCGAGTCCGCGTTCGCGCAGCGTCTCGTAGAGAGCGTCTGAATAATAGGCGTTTTTGCACCCCCACTAAATTGAAAATTTAGTGGTCTTCAATCAGTCGCGGGTCTGAATCCCCGACTGATAGCGAAGCGTTAGCGAGTCCGCGAGCGTCTTGATTCTGACAAATGTATTCTGACGAATATATTCTTCTTCAAACTTTCAATACTCTTAATCTTAACTACAAATAATCTATGTGTTAGTCGCAGAATTCAGATTTTATTGGAGTGATTTGGTGTATGAATCAACGGATTCAAATCTCCCAAGAAATTGAAATTTTGCTGGTTTTGAATCAGCGAAAAGTCAGAGATGAGGTTTACTCCAATTTGTAAGCGAGGTTTACTCCAATTTGTAAGCAACGCCGGAGCATCACTTGTTAATTTTAGTGAGGGAATTGAACCCGCTACCAAGATTGCAGGTTTTAATTCTGAATTCTAAATTATGACTTATTCAATCATGAATATTTTTGGTTATTAGTAATCAAGTAACCATATTTTAGCTTGTTTCTTTTTCAAGTAACTTCTTAAATTGTTTTATCAAGGAGTATAAATGGAACCAAACGCAGATGAGCTACCATCTATTAGTAGCTTACTTTTGCCTAAAATTTACCAGGAACTGCAATACAGCCTAATTCAAGGATGGCAGTGTTTTAATGAAAGTGAAAACTCCAAATTATTAAATGAGTTTTTTGAATTTCTTTTAAATGCTGGGTTTGACGAAAGTCTATATAGAAAAAATATTCCTAACCCAGCATATGATCATGCAGCTAAATTAATAGGTAAACCTTTTCTAGAAACTGCTAGAAAGTTTGAAATTCAATTTAATGAAATTTTTCCTGGGAGCTTTTCTACCTCAAAAGAAGTTCAAGCAGGAGATTTTGAACTTCGACTATTTCAGTTAAAAGCTTTTTATCGGAATAGACCTTTATGCCTATTTTTACTTAGATTTCCTCATTTTCATGAAAAATTTGGCTTTCCACTAGCACCAGAATTAAAAATTCTGGAGTTGTACTAACTATACGTATGTATTGAGTTTGTGCTTTTTTATTGGTTGACTGCTACGCTTGCCACCTATTCTAATTTTTCAATCACACAAGCATTCTCCTCTAAGAGACACTTGGCAGTCAGGCATTTAATGATCATCTGAGAAACTAGGTCATCTCAGATTTTTATGGGTAGTCCAATCTGGAATCTCCCACTAATAATTTCTCTAGTTGAACCAAGTATTTGGTTTAGTTGCACTTTTAAGCTCGCAGCTTCTAACTTTCATTGTTAAGATTTGATTATTTTCTTCTGGAATTAGTAAGATGGATTTATGTAAGATATGTAAGATTTAGGTTAGAAAAAATATTCACTTTAAGAAAATGTAAAGCTAGCGAAAATATCCTCTTATTAAATGTTAAATTTGAAAGGTTGATAGACCACTTGGGGTAGACAATTACAAAAATAATTTCTCCCGCAACAGGTGATTTAATGAGTTGCTGCCGCTGTTATACAAAAGTTGAAACACGAGGAAAAGGATTTACGCAGGGTACTATCAACTATAAAGCAAATAACAGCTTAGTAACTCATCCTATAGGGGGATAAAGTAGAAAAATCAGGCCAGCGCTAGGGTCTACTGGCAGAAATATCAACCAACTGCTGATTGAGGTTTGGTGGGTTTTTCAATTACTGCTCATCTATCGTTCGGTTCTGGTGTTCGTGTATCGCTGTTTCCCACTTAACCAAGTTAATAACCTGTTGAGTAGGTAGCAGTTGTTTAAGACCGCTTTTCTTTGGATATTTCTCAGCGAAGTATACTTTCTGAGGCTTTTGTACTGTTTTGAAGGGACACTCTTAAAAAAAGAGTGCCCCTTCCAGTTGTATCTCCTTGTATCGAAAAGCAATTCAGTTCGACTTTGCTAAAGGCGAATGGCACGTTTGATAAGCGCAAATCTTTGACTGAATTCTCGTTGCTACTCCCTCAATAAACTCAACCCAGCCGGAATTTTGGTTGATAGTATTGAGATATAAACCCACAGCAGATCATAAGCCCCTGTTCGGTTTTTGATGATACCGTGCTAACCTCTAAACTTCTCTATTAAGTTCTTCTAGCCATTTGGTAATCCGCTTTCTTTGCAATTGGTGGACTTTCACACTTGCTACTTTCAATGCAAGACGTGGAAAAATCTCTCTTAAATCAGCAAGCATGTCCGCAGAGTTACAAGCCTCCAAGCAGTCTGTAATATAGGTAATCGAATCTAAACACAACCATTCAAAAGTTGCCTCTAACTCACAGATATTGATCCCTCTGGATTTTAGTGAATCTGGTTGCAGCATCTATCTTAATTCAAGCTACATAATCAGAACAGACTACTCCATTCAATTCAATTATGGATAATTGCTCACACCCAGCGCAACAAAAAGCCTAATAATTCAGCTCATCCACTCAGTCCATTGTGGAGCAGCTAACACCAGTCGAGTAAACAACTGGGATTCCCTCTGTTCAAATTCAAGCATCACCCCCCACCTTTCATCACTCGTCAGTGTACTGAGTAATTCTTTAACCTGATCCGCTCCACACTCTACTCTCTGAGCTACTAACTGAGCATAATATTTAACTCGCTTCCACCAAGAATCACTGAGGCTTTCCTCTTGGGCCACACCCCCCCGATTATTACCACCATCTTCATAATTGGGGGGTGTGGACGGGGCTTGGCTAGTCGGTGCAATTCCATACTGAGTCTGCATCCTAGCTGCATAAACTGCATTTCGTTCCTGCTGCTCCTGACGCTGTTTTTCCCTTTCCTCGCGCTGCCGTTGGCGGTACTCCAGTACCTTTCGGGCAAACGCAACATCATCAGTATTCAGACGATAGTACCGAATCCGTTGACCATCCTCCGAGGGACGCCGCGATTCTGTAGACAATCCAAGTTGCGTGAGATACTGCCCCAAAATCCACATGGCAGATTCATCAGGAGGGATGGTCAGATTCAGGATACCCTTGACGTGTGGTGCATTGCGTTTAGGCGTAAATAGAAGGTTCGTGCAACCAGGGGCAACCTTGTAAAATTCTGTAAAAATTACCCTTTTTTTAGCCTTAATTGATAAGAAATACAAATGATAACTTTGCCTAGTTCGTCTCATTTTAGGCAAAGTATAATGAAGATACATATGCAAGCATGAGGAATTGACCCATGCTATCTATTTCAGTCCAACTTCCATTTTCGGCAAAGATATTTTCTCCTCCACCAAAAAAAGCATCTATCAGGGAAAGAGAATATCTGCTCACATCAGAAGTCCAAGCCCTGATTCGTGCAGCTAAAAAAATCGGTCGTCATCCTGTTAGAGATGGAGCGATCATATTATTAATGTTTCGTCACGGGCTTAGAACAGCCGAATTAGTGGCTCTGAAATGGTCGCAAATAGATTTAGTAGGAGGTTATATAGAGATACATCGTGTAAAACATGGACATGACAGCATTCATCCGTTGCGTTCGCCCGAATTAAGAGCTTTACGTCAAATATATAGAGATTATCCTGATACAAACTATGTTTTCGTATCCGAACGCAAAGCTCCTTTATCAACTCGTTTGATTCGCCATATTATAGCTAGAGCTGGAAAATTAGCTCAAATTCCCTTTGAGGTTCATCCACATCAACTGCGTCATGCTTGTGGCTACTATTTAGCAGCCCAAGGTCACGATACCAGAGCAATTCAAGATTACTTAGGACACAAGAATATACACCACACAATACGCTATACCCAAATGTCAAATCACAGATTTGAGAACTTCTGGAGGGATTAAGCGACTGCTTGTTGCGTTAAATCAGCAATTCTTTCTTTGAGATCCAGCTTAAATGTACCATAAGGGTTGACATGACTGAAAATCAAAGGAGTAATTGCCCTTTTATCGGTTTCTGTTAGCTTTTCCTGCCAATGCTTCTGTTCTAGAACACTCTGAATCATCAAAGTATTCACATAGACCAAACATATCTGCAATAGATGCAAAGATAGCACTGATAACTCTTGACTCTCCAGGCGATTTGAAGCAAATTCGCCACCTTTGCCATAAAAAATCAAATCATTAACCCCATTCCATCGTTCTACTACATTCAATCCTTCATTAACTTCCCGTCGTACTTCCGACTCGTCAAGATACTGACACAAGAAAATTGTTTTAATTGCTCGTCCTAATTCGAGTAAAGCCAGATAAGTAGGATGTTTGAAAGGATTTTTGCTAAAACGTTTTAAAATAGCTTCAGTTTCTGTCGTTCCCAACTTTAAAGCAGTAGTATACTTCACCATTTGGTCATATTGTTGGCGAATCAAATCCCAATTAATCGGACGAGTCAGAATAGCCTGTAGATTAGGGTAAGCATCGGATTGTCCAGTATAAGGACGATATAACTTCTGTACCTTAATCCGCTTCAATCTGGGCATTAACTGAAATCCTAACAGGTGCGTAAAAGCAAACGCCACCTCACTTTGACCGTGACTATCCACATAGTTTTTCTGCACATCCATATTGGTACAGTGACGTAACACTCCTTCAATCATGGCTGCAACTTCACTACTAGAGCAAGTTTTGAGTTGGGAATAGATACAGGACGACTTCTTCTCGACGTGCCAATAAATCATCACTCCCCGACCACCATAACGCAAATGATACTGGGTCATAAGGTTCTGATCCCATGCTCCAAAATGCTTGCTATCACTGGCACAGGTAGTAGTTCCTTCACCCCAGATGTGTGGTAAACGAATCTCGAAAATGGCATTAATAACATCCGCAATGGCACTGCGTAACTGCTTTTTATGGATATAACGACGACGTACATAGAGTAAATCCTGATAGTTTTCACCATTTATGCCCGTATTAATTCTCTTTAATCCTGTATTTGTTCCCAGGCCGTAAAGACAGAGCAATAATCGTTTTTGTAGTGTTTCTTTATCAAGAATTTCTCTTGTCCCCATACTTTTAAAGTTCTGGATAAAATCTACTCTTAAATCCGTCTCCTTGAGAATGTCTAAAAGACTGGCTTGATGCCAAATTCGATTAATTTCCCCCTTGAGTTGTTTAAGATTGATGGGTTCAGGTGCAGGGTCAAAAGGGCTAAGTCTAATTAAACTTTGACCTTTTTTACCGATAATAGCAACATCTTGGTTTCTGGGCATCCCCTGATCTAGTTTCTCTAACCCTTGTGTCATTTGTTGTTGTAAGTTTGAGATAAAGGTTTCTACATCTTCAGGAAGTGTTAAAGCCTGATAGTAAATCTGACGATTTTGGTCAAAATCAGTTGGTAAATCATAATCTGGATTACCATAACGAGAAGCTCCTACTACCCAGATTTCCTTACAACTGAGTCTTTCTCTAAGAGCTTGTAAAACGCTAATTTCGTAGTTGATACGGTTGATACGTTCTTTTCCGTCAGAGTCGGTTTCTAGGAGAATTTCTTTCCAACCGCTTTTGAGGACTCCATCAATTGGGATCTCTTCCCCTGCATCATAATATCGAGCTTTACTTGAGGTGTATTTTTTGAGTAACTCTAATGCTTGAATTACCGGACGATGAATATCATTATTGGAGGAAAAATCTAGGACTTCTAAAAGTTGAGGAATCATCCGGCGGTAGTGACTGGCAAAGGATAAACGCATTATGGTGTGGACTCTTTGGCGATAAGCTGTACCAGTTGCTTTATACTCAGCCACCAAATCTTTGAGGGTTTTTTGTGATACTACAGGATATATCACTTTTTCAATTACTCCCGAAGGTTCAGCTACAGCTACTTCAGCAATGCGAAATAAGAGATTGGTTTTTCCTGTTACTTCTTTAAAGTCCGAGATTAATTCTTTGTTGATGCGCCTTTCAGCACTTCTACCAATGCGTTGAATGATTGACATTAGTAACTCGATTAGATTATCGGTAATCTCTTGAGAGCGTCGGAGACAAAAAGCTGCCATCAGAGTGTAGCGAATGGCAGGTGGATGTTGTCGTAAAAGGTAAGGAGTTTCTGTTGCAGCCCGATGACAGTATGTTTTAATCAGTTTTGGTGATATTCTTTCAAATAAGTCAGGAGGTAAACCAACTGTACGAATACGTTTTAGTTTTTCGATTTCGGTTAAGAAACTTCCTAATCCAACTGGTCCTGGATCTGTTTTGAGAAAGGCAAACTCGGAAGTTTTTAGTTTCAAAGTATCTGGTTTTTCAGCTTCATTATCTGATTCTTCTGTGGTTAGGAGAATGTCAATTTGAGAAATAGTTTCTTCTGATAGTCTAGAAAAACTATGATGACAGAAGTTGCTTTCATATTGACTTATGGCACTACGAATTAAACGTTCAACTTGTTTGCATGTTGGTGGTTCAATTTGTAATAAGCGAAATCTTTGATATATTTGTTCTTCGAGTGGTTCAAATCTTTGTCCGTTGGGTAAAATGCAAGCAATTAACCAATCTGATATCTCGTCAGAATCAGACATTGTAGCTGTCCGAAAGCCAAACAAATCTCGAATTTCGGCACGATGATTTTTGATGGAACGCCCTTGCCAATTGTAATGAGAATACAATGATGGGTCTGCTTCTAGTTGTGATGCTATGTATGTAATTACAGTTTCTGGTATTTCTGCTTCTGAGTCGGGAAAACGAGCCATTATTTGAAAATATTTCAGTAAAATGGCAAAACCAATCTGTCCTGCACCAACTTTCTTCAAAACCAGTTCTAATTCTTGGGGAACAAGAGTCCAATTTTCTACAAGTTCTTCTGTACTTTGAGGTGGTTTAACCATTCATTATCTTCTCCGTTCAGGAAATACCAGTTGCTCCCAAAGCATAAATGAATCTGTCGTTATAATGTCCCAATTCTTTCTACGCAGACTTTAAGTATTTTGTCAAATGCAATCAAAAATATATATTAAGTTTACTTATAGTAAAGGGGGAAAAACTGGGGTCAATCATTAGAAATGGATAATGGCTGAACCTCTCACTGGGCAAAGATTTCAATGACTGGTTGCCCCTGGTTGCACGAACCTTCTATTTACGCCTTATCGAATGGCACTAAGAAAAGCGGAAACGCTTACCAATTAAGCAGTTTGCAATTGTTTACGTAATTCATGCCGGGGTTTGGTCATCAAGGGGTAAATTT
>NZ_JACXXN010000089.1 GCF_014904695.1 Nostoc sp. MG11
CAATCTTACTGATGAACGACTATGGATTCTACAGTTTCTTGGTGCGCCTTGCAGAAAATATTATCTTCTCAACTGATAGACCTGCGGAATGTGGGTTAATACACTAGTGATTGAGCCGAAGCGCATGTATGGCCGTAGTCACATAAGTTAAGACAGTGTTGATTGCAAGAGAGTAATCAAGCAACTGACTTTATACTCAACACTTTGCCATAGCAACGTTTAAACTTGTTGCCAAAATAACTTTCAACTATGGGTCGTCAATGGGATGATGAAGTAACTAGAGAAAAAGGTGAACAATTGTTATTTTTCTCCCTCCGCTTTTTGTTGCATAATGGCATCACAGTATTGGATCAGAGTTGTCAGGCGATCGCTAATAGTCTGAAGTCTCGCCTGTGCAGTAGATGCCTGTCGCGCTCCTTGGAAAAACATCACATCTATTTCCAACAAGCGCAATTGCTTGCTGATTTCCGTCCGATAAGACTGTACCCGCAAATTTCCATCAGTCAAAGGCACAATTTCCCGCCCAAACAACTGCTGTACCGAGGCCAAACGCTGCCTCAGCGCAGGTGCATCTAGTCCAGTTATGGTAGCATCAGCACGTAACTGCTCTAGCAATGTTGCTAGTGCCTGATATTTCTCAAGATTTAAAGACATCCAGTGCTAGTTAAGATAGTATTAATGTCAAGTAATTTTTCTTCTACAATAAACTTTTCTGAGTTAGTGTTAGCATCAAAAGCCTCAAATAAAGACTTGAGGCTTTGTTTGCAATCAATGGATTTTCAAGTTTATGATCCTTTAAATTCTGCCGGATGATTGCTATCAGAAACTTAAGAATCATCCTTGCACTACTTTTTACACCCGTCTCTGGGCAACAGCATCTTCTAAGTACGATGCTGCCAGTTTTGTCTATCACTCGCTTATCTACCGATCACCTTTAGTCCCAATTGTATGAGCAGCATAGCGATAAATTCCTCAATTGATCTTACCCTTCCAGACTGGTTACAGAAATGCTTGAAGGGAGCATCAGCAAGTAGCAGCGAAGCAGAAGATGACCGAAGGCATAGTGATACCGTTTTGATTGCTAGCGCATTTGAATTTGCTTATCAACTTCATCAAGGTCAATACCGCAAATCTGGAGAACCATACATTGCTCATCCTGTTGCTGTAGCTGGATCACTGCGTGACTTGGGAGGCAGTCCTGCTATGATAGCAGCTGGTTTTCTCCATGATGTAGTTGAAGATACAGATGTCACAATTGAAGAAATAGAAGAACGCTTTGGGCCAGAAGTACGACAATTGGTCGAAGGTGTCACCAAGCTTTCTAAAATCAATTTTAAAAGCAAAACTGAAAGCCAAGCCGAAAACTTCCGACGGATGTTTTTGGCAATGGCGCAAGATATTCGAGTAATTGTGGTGAAATTGGCAGATCGTTTGCATAATATGCGAACTTTACAATATATGCCAGAGGCTAGCCGCCGCCGTAGCGCTCAAGAAACGCGAGATATCTTTGCACCTTTAGCTAATCGCTTGGGGATTTGGCGGATTAAATGGGAACTGGAAGATTTAGCTTTTAAATATCTGGAACCGGATGCTTTCCGCGAAATTCAGCAGCATGTTTCTGAAAAACGGACAGCGCGGGAAGAGAAATTAGCTAAAGCTACGGATATTTTGCGGGAGCGTTTGCAGCAAGCGGGAATTCGCTGCCAGGATATTAGTGGGCGTCCTAAGCACTTGTATGGTATTTACCAAAAAATGCAGCGGCAGCAAAAAGAATTTCATGAAATTTACGATTTGGCAGCGCTGCGAATTATTGTCCAAACCAATGAAGAATGCTATCGTGCTTTAGCAATAGTTCACGATGCTTTTCGCCCAATTCCCGGTAGATTTAAAGACTACATTGGACTGCCTAAGCCCAATCGTTACCAGTCGTTGCATACTGGAGTGATTGGTTTGACTGGTCGTCCTTTGGAAGTACAAATTCGGACGATAGAAATGCATCATATCGCCGAGTACGGGATTGCTGCTCATTGGAAGTACAAAGAAACAGGCGGTTCTAGCAATAGCCATTTAACGGCGGCAGATGAGAAGTTTACTTGGTTGAGACAGCTTTTAGAATGGCAAAGCGATCTTAAGGATGCACAAGAATATCTTGATAGTGTCAAGGACAATCTATTTGAAGATGATGTCTATGTCTTCACCCCTAAGGGGGATGTTGTTCCTTTAAGCCCTGGATCTACCAGTGTCGATTTTGCTTATCGCATTCATACAGAAGTGGGCAATCACTGTACAGGGGTACGAGTAAATGGGCGAATGGTACCTTTGTCAACACGGCTGCATAATGGCGATATCGTGGAGATTATGACTCAGAAAAACGGTCATCCGAGTTTGGATTGGTTGAACTTTGTCAGAACTTCCGCGGCAAAATATCGGATTAAACAATGGTACAAGCGATCGCGCCGAGAAGAGAATGTCGCCCGTGGGCGGGAATTGTTAGAAAAAGAACTTGGTAAAACTGGTTTTGATAGCCTGCTCAAGTCAGAAGCGATGGAAAGTGTCGCAGAAAAGTGTAACTACCACAGTGTGGAAGATTTACTTGCAGGTTTAGGTTACGGTGAAGTCACACTAAACCTAGTGCTAAATCGTTGGCGCGAAGTGGTGAAAGCACAACAACCAGTCACCATTGCAACCCCATTTATCCCCAAAGAGCCAACTACAGCAAAAGCTTTGCGAGATGCGCCTGCAACTACCTCCCGTACTGATTCACCAATTGTCGGGGTAGAAGGATTAGTTTATCATCTGGCTGGGTGTTGTACCCCAATTCCTGGCGAACCAATTATCGGTGTAGTCACACGAGGTAGAGGAATTTCGATTCATCGCCAAGGATGTCATAATCTGGAAAATGTCGAATATGAGCGGCTAGTACCAGTCAGGTGGAACTCAACGGCTGAAAACAGCGGTCGTCCGCACACTTACCCAGTGGATATTCAAATTGAAGCACTTGATCGCGTAGGAGTGTTAAAAGATATTTTGTCCCGGTTGAGCGACCAAGGGATCAATGTACGTCATGCTCAGGTAAAAACCGCGATTGGTCAACCAGCATTAATGGACTTGGGGATCGATATACGCGATCGCTCTCAATTAGAGCAAGTGTTTACCCAAATCAAGAAAATGAGCGACATTCTGAATATACGTCGAATTGGTCAAATTGACGAGTAATAAATAGAAAGACGTAGTTTTACTGTATTAATTAGTAGGTGCGTTAACGCGGTGTAACGCACTAATTTCAAGATATCGCCTGCGGACAGTCCAAGGATTATCTTAAATTTAAATATAGAGGTTTGATAATTTTTGGATGGCGATCGTGACTACAGAGGAATTTCAGCAATTGATCGAAAAACAGCCCTCATATCTCAATACACTGCCAGAAGCTCTGCGAGCAATGTGGTATGACAAGAAAGGTGATTGGGAACAGGCACACGAAATAGTCCAAAATGCTAGCGATGCTGACAGTGCTTGGGTTCATGCCTATCTACACCGAAAAGAGGGTGATTTGAGCAATGCCCATTTCTGGTATCGACGCAGTGGTCAGCCAGAGTTTTTCAAAGAGCTAGACCAGGAATGGGAACAAATAGTTTCTTTGTTGCTGAAAAAGGTCAACATAACATGGACACGGCAGAATTAAAGCGGCGTTATGCCGCAGGGGAAAGATATTTTCCAGCAGCTATCTTAATTGGAATCAAGCTAATTGGAGCTTATCTGCCGGGAATCAACTTATGGGGAGCAGATTTAAGCGGAGCTAATCTAGCTAAAGCCAAACTTTGGGGAGCAGATTTGAGTAGAGCTAACTTAGCTAAAGCAAATTTGACCAGAGCTAATTTGAGCGGTGTCAAGCTGAATGAAGCAAATCTTCGGGGAGCCAAACTTAATTATGCCAAGTTGTATGGAGCAGATCTTACTGGAGCTTGCTATGACGAAAGTACTAGGTTTTCTAGAGGTTTTGACCCCGTAAGTAAAAATATGCAGAAGTTTTGATGTTCTCACGGTTTGAAGCCGTGAGATTCTTGACTTTGGTATTGCAAAACTTGTTCGCTACATGAAAGGGCGTTCATCATTGTTTTTGGTTGGAACAAAGGACAAAAAGACAGCGCTAATATGGGTAAAAAGAACAATTAAAAGTTTGTTTAAATTCCTACAGCGCGTCTTCAAGAAAGAATTGCTCAGTTATGCGAACAATATGGAATCGAGTTTGTACAAGCTGATGCCAACGGCGCGGCAAATATTATAGCCAAAGTAGCGATAAAACTAGGTCTAGACCTTAGCGGAATCAGTAGGGTGTCTTTGATAGCACCATTGAAAGTTCGTTTGTGGACTCTTCAAGAATCCCACGGCTAGAAGCCGTGGGGAGTATCAATTCTTATCCTTAATAAGCAACTCTTATTAACGCTATTAGCCTTTTAGCGTCAAGACCTATTGACATATCGTAACAATATTGTTATGTTTAATTACATTAAAACAAAGTGTGTAACCAAATTTTACGTGTATAGCGTCACCGCAATATTTTAGTTTTCCGTAAGTGGTTAACTAATACTTTTTAAATTCAGTATTTGTATCTTTAATTGTCATTCTGACTTCTCTCTCCTACCTCGGTTAGTTTCGCCGAGGTTTTTTATTTTAGATTCAGCAAATTTTGCAATCTCTACATCAACATCCTATTCCTCAGACATATAAAACTTTGTATGCTGAGTTCAATGGGTCTTAATAGTTCTGTTAAAAACTGGTGCAAGAAGATTTTAGGCTAATTGTTGATTTAGTTTTAGTTCTCGCCGTTGCAGCTTGTGGCGGACTGTTAGCGGCGCTGTTACGACAACCAGTGTTACTGGGGTATCTCATCGGCGGGATGATTGTAGGGCCAGCCGGACTGGGACTGATTAAAGAAGTTATTCAAGTGGAAACTCTGGCACAGTTCGGCGTCGCCTTTTTGTTATTTGCTTTGGGAGTGGAATTTTCCTTTGCAGAACTCAAAAAGGTAAAAGCGATCGCTCTTGGAGGCGGAGGACTCCAAATTGCGCTGACGATTTTGATCACGGTTTTGGTATGTGGGGTAACAGGAGCTTGGGGAACCTTACCTGCTAAAGGTGTGTTTTTAGGCTCAATTCTGTCTTTATCTTCCACAGCAGTTGTCCTCAAGTGCTTGATGGAACGCAACGAAACAGATACACCCCACGGTCAAGTAATGTTGGGGATTTTGGTCGTGCAGGACTTGGCATTAGGACTGATGCTAGCCGTGTTACCAGCCCTCAACCAACCAGCAGAAACTATTGGCATCGCCGTGTTAACAGCACTGCTGCGGATTGGTTTATTTGCAGCTGGCGCAGTGGCGGCGGGAATTTGGCTGATCCCCCCTTTGTTGCGAATGCTAGCCCGCACCGAAAGCCGAGAGCTTTTTTTATTAGGCGTAGTTGCCTTGTGTTTAGGTATTGCACTGTTAACAGAGTATTTGGGACTATCTATCGAGATGGGGGCGTTTGTCGCTGGTTTAATGATTTCTGAGGTGGAGTACGCCGACCAAACCTTAACTTATGTAGAGCCGCTGCGAGATATTTTTGCTAGTTTATTTTTTGCCGCCATTGGGATGTTAATTGACCCAGTGTTTTTGTGGAACAACCTAGAATTGATTCTGGGGCTGGTGGCACTAGTTTTTGTGGGTAAGTTTTTGATTATCACGCCCTTAGTGAAACTGTTCCGCTACCCGTTGAAAACAGCTTTAATTGCCGGGTTAGGATTAGCTCAAATTGGGGAATTTTCCTTTGTTCTTGCTAGTGAAGGGCAAGTGTTGGGGTTGGTATCCCGACAGATATATTTACTAATTTTGGGAACCACAGCAGTCACACTTGTACTTACGCCTTTTGTACTGCGGTTAGTACCATTTTTATTTAACTTTGCCGAATCAATGCCTTGGCTGAAACTATATTTAGAAGAAGATCAGCCACGCGATATGTCAGAAGAACTACCCTTAAAAGACCATGTAGTAGTTTGTGGCTATGGGCGAGTCGGTAGGAATTTAGTCAAGTTGTTGCAGCAACACAACTTACCTATAGTTGTCATCGACCAATCAGAAAATAGAATTCAGCAGTTACGTGATGCCGGAGTGTCTTATGTATATGGTAATTGCGTCAGTTTACACGTTCTGGAAACAGCTGGAGTCAACCATGCTAAAGGAATGGCGATCGCGCTTCCTGACCCCATGAGTACCCGTCTTTGCCTAAAACGCGCTTTAGAATTGTGTCCAGAACTAGATTTGGTCGTCCGCGCCACCCAAGATAAAAATATTGAAGTGCTTTACCAATTGGGAGCCAGGGAAGTTGTGCAACCAGAGTTTGAAGCCAGCTTAGAAATGGCAACCCATCTATTAATTGGCTTAGGCTTGTCACCAGACGTCTTGCAGCGGGAAATGCAGCAAATCCGCAACGATCATTATTTACAATTACGCCCAGAGCGTTCTGCATCAGAAGTTTCCTACGATTTGCAGCAAGCAACCCGCGATTTAAATCGGCGCTGGTATCCCCTACCATCTGATTCGCCCTTGATAGGTATGAGTATAGAAGAAGCAGATATGCGCTATCTCACAGGAGCGAGTTTAATGGCAATTCGCCGCGCTAACGGCGATGAAATAGATTATCCCAATAATCAAACTAGATTAGAAGAAGGCGATCGCCTCCTGGTAGTGGGTGCAGATGAGGAACTGGCGGCTTTGGCAGAATTAGCTAAAGGACAGGTGGCTGTTCCCGGTGAAAATAGTGCTTGCCAGTGGATAACAATTAATAGTGATTCCCCAGTTTTGGGTAAAACCCTTGCAAATTTGGATATCCAACAGTCATCTGGAGGACAAGTGCAAGCCATCCGGCGAGATGGTAAGTTTATCCGCTCTCCTGATGACAGTATAGATTTACGCTTGGGTGATCAAGTGCTATTGTGCGGTAGTTTGCCCAGTCTGAATCAACTACAACCGTTGTTTGCCTCAACCAGTGCAGTTTCTCTATCTCTCCCAGTGGTGAAAGCTGCTGAGGCAGAAGCGCTTAAAGAGTTTCTACCTCTAGATAATTGGCGGGAATAGTCATTAGTCATTAGTCATTGGTCATTTGTAATTGGATGTTAACAAAGGACAATTGACTAACTCTTAGGCTTAATGTAAGCGATCGCTTGCTTCCAAATAGTGGTTTGCTGACTGTTCTCATCTACAATACATACACAGTATGAGTCTTGCCATAAAACCCTACCTGTAAGCAAATCTCCTGTCACTAGTTTAAATTCCACCTGTATTGTTTCTTTAATCAGGTGTTGCACTTGCCGAATGCTAGGCAGTGAGGTATCAAATTCAGTTGTCAGCATTTTTGGTAATGATGTATGCAAAATTAAGGGAATGGGAACTGGGGACTGGGGACTGAATTCTTCGCAATCCCTAATACCCGATTAACAGTAACTAATCCTTGATAATTCATCCTTCGAGAAATGGCAATCGAATTTACTAAGTATCATGGTCTGGGTAACGACTTTATTCTGATTGATAATCGCTCGTCATCTGCGCCTGCACTGACACCAGAGCAAGCGATCAAGTTGTGCGATCGCCACTTTGGCATCGGTGCTGATGGTGTAATTTTTGCCCTACCTGGAGAAAAAGGTGCTGACTACACCATGCGAATTTTTAATTCTGATGGTTCAGAGCCGGAAATGTGCGGTAATGGTATTCGCTGCTTAGCTGGGTTTTTGGCAGATTTAGAGGGCGAATCCCGAAATCAAGACCGATATCGCGTTCATACATTAGCTGGTGTCATCACACCTCAACTCATGTCTGATGGTCAAGTTAAGGTAGATATGGGTTTACCCCGTTTACTCGCTCAAGAAATTCCTACCACCCTTGTACCCGCCCAAGAAAAAGTTATTAATCAGCCGCTAGAAGTAGCCGAGCAAATTTGGAATGTTACCTGTGTGAGTATGGGAAATCCTCACTGCATTACTTTTGTGAAAGATGTCGCAGCAATTCCCTTAGAAACCATCGGCCCCCAGTTTGAGCATCATCCAGTTTTTCCCCAACGGACAAATACCGAATTTATTCAAGTAGTGAGCCGTGACTATCTAAAAATGCGGGTATGGGAAAGAGGTGCTGGAATCACTCTGGCTTGTGGTACTGGTGCTTGTGCTGCTTTGGTAGCTGGTGTATTGACAGACAAATGCGATCGCAGCGCTACCGTAGAATTACCCGGTGGAGCTTTACAAATCGAATGGTCAGCAATAGATCAGCGTGTTTATATGACTGGATCTGCTGAGCGGGTATTCACTGGTAGTATATAAGTCACATTAATATAGAGTTTTTCTTGAGGGCTTTTATTTCCCCTTGAAAATTTGGGTTTTTCCTCATTTTTAAGGGGGCTAATATCACTCTGCTTTTGACATGCCGTCACTCAACTCTTAAGCTACTTCCTATCATAAGTTTGTCCAAAAAACTATATTAGGGTAGTCATTATAATGCCCACTCTACAAGCTACAAGATGCTATAAAAAGTGTTCAGGTTATTTTTGCATAATACTTAAAAAGAGTGAGATTGTTTTTAGCGTTTAAAAAAACTTTCCTTGAAACTAGAATTAGATTTGTCATGAGCCGAAAGTCATAAATTTAGTCTACTTATTTCTAACTTTAGGGGAATTTAATATTTAGAAAATGTATTTAGAAATAATAACAGAGGTGTTACACACTTTACTCATTTGTGCAGCACCTCTGTCAGTAAGTGAGGCAAAAATTATGTCATATCAAGTTATGGAATCTAATGCATTTGTGGAGTTATCCACAGAGGAACAGCAATTTCTATCTGGAGGATGCAAACATTGTGGTGGAAAGAAATATCACTACCACCATCACCACCATCACCATGTTCACGAGTTTAGATACCCCAAGAAAGGTACGAAAGACTGTTGTGATAACGACAGTGACTAATGATTTTCTACATAGGTAGGTGACAGTTTTGTAACGAACAGGTAGGATTCCCTTGAGAATCAGTTTTTTTAGACGAAGTTCTAAAATAGGGAATACCTACCAACCATATTTTTACAACTCTTAATTTAACTAAATTTATACAAAATTTTAAATAAAATATTAATCAAAGTTTGACAAGTTTAAAAAAGAGGAAGAATCAAAAGATGCCTCAGCGATAGAATAGACCTCTTGCAAAAGTCAGTTAAACAGATTCGGTTTTGGGCAGACGAAGTTCATAGTTGTACAAACCAGCTATTAGATTAAACCTTAAGCCAA
>NZ_JACXXN010000008.1 GCF_014904695.1 Nostoc sp. MG11
CTGATTCCTTCCCGAACTCAGAGGTGAAACGCTGCTGCGGCCACGATAGTTTAGGGGTTGCCCTACGCAAAAATAGCTCGATGCCAGGTTTATTATTGAAATAACAAAGAGCTTCTCTGTGATATTCAGGGAGGTTTTTTGTTTGTGGCAATTTTTAAGTCACAGCATCAGTTTCAACTTCAACTCTTATAAATTTTGTTTTTTATTTTTATGTTTCTATGTCTCTAGGAAGAAACAACTGATATTTGCTGTAGGTGGTCTACCCAGTTTATTAGTTTTGACTTTGATACACTGTCGAGAAGAGGTATAACCTGTTCCCGTTCACTTCCATTGGCTGGTGTGGTGCAGTTTGCTAATGGCATACCATTACCGTCAGTGAGCGTGTGTATCAAAATCCCTTTACCTTTATGACCTATCCAACATCTTCACCGCCACCTTTGCAGGGGAACAAGACCCGTCTACCGCGCCGTAACTCGAGTCGATTAATCCTCTTTCTTCTGCAATACCCAATATTCGTGCTTATAACTTTTCTAACGTTCCATCACTCTCCTAACGCTTTAGCCACCTGTGCGCTGAACTTTTTGATGCCCAGTTTTCTCCCCTGGGAACATCACACCAACGACATCCTGTTATCAGTATATACAGCAAGCTGTTAAGCACATGACGAAACGCAGCGTGTAGCATTCCGCGTTAGCGAAGCTTATCGAAGGTATCGCGCTTTTCTGGTTGTTTAGGGAATATATCTTCAAACAACCTCCATTCTAAGTCCGTTAATCTTTCAAACCGCCCAGCCATACTGTGATACACCCTTATGTTTTGAAAAGCAAATTGTCACATTTCTGGTATTAGTGGGATAGACTCATATTGGTGTGGGGATGAAAGTCGTGTGGGATTAAAAACAGAACCAGGAAGACTAATTACGCTACGTGGTATCAAGCCTATTAGCATAATACAATGGATGCATAGAAAATTTCTATTTATATGGTTTGGTAGAACCACTAACTGGATTTTATTAATTGCTATTGCCTATACTTCTGCTGTGTTAGCTGGTCGTAAATCCCATCAGATGGGTTTAGAAAAATATGTTGGTGCCTGAAAGAATTAAACAGAGAAAGAGACTATATATCCCTACCTTCGGCTGTAAACTACTTTTACAGCGTTTCAAGAGGCAAGACAAGCATTGAAGAAATTATTAAGATTATCAATAATTATTGATAGTTGCACTGAACGCATCGGTCGATTTACTAGTTGGCTGGTGTTAGTAATGGTGATACTTGGTGTGTGGAATGTTGTAGGACGGACGATATCTTGGGCGGATTAGTGGTAACAATTTCACTTCTAATGCTTACATAGAAGCTCAATGGTATATTTTTGATTTAGTTTTCTTGTTGGGAGCAGCTTACACCCTCAAGCATAACGAACACGTCCGTGTTGATATTTTTTACAGTAATTGGTTGCGTCAGCGCCAGGCCCTTGCAGACTTGGTAGGAACGATATTTTTCCTGATTCCATTCTGTATCATAGTGATTATCTTTTCTTGGGATGCGATCGCCGCTTCGTGGCAAATTCGTGAAGCATCATCTGATCCTGGTGGTTTGCCTCGTTATCCTATTAAAGCCATGATCATCATTGGCTTTGTCTTATTAATTTTCCAAGGAATTTCTGAAGCGATCAAAAACTTAGCAATTCTCTTACGAGTAGCGTCTCGTAGAGAAGGCAGATTAGAACCCCAGGAGGAACATGATGACACTAGCTTATGAATGGCTGGGGCCATTAATGTTTGCGGGTGCGTTGGTGTTGCTGTCATTGGGATATCCAGTAGCCTTTTCATTAGGTGGTGTAGCGATCGCATTTGGAATCCTGGGGATTGGACTGGGTATATTTGATCCAGTATTTCTCACTGCTATGCCACAGCGGATTTTTGGCATTATGGCAAACTATACCCTGTTAGCGATCCCTTACTTCATCTTTATGGGGGCAATGCTGGAGAAATCCGGGATAGCAGAGAGGCTGTTAGAAACGATGGGGATTTTGTTTGGACGCTTGCGGGGTGGACTGGCTTTAGCTGTGGTCGCTGGTAGGTGCGTTGTTGGCAGCAACTACTGGTGTAGTAGCGGCGACAGTAGGTAGTGGCCATGGGTTTGATTTCCCTACCGATTATGTTGCGCTACAGCCATAACAAAGAATTAGCCACTGGTGTGATTGCTGCATCGGGAAGTTTGGGACAAATTATCCCGCCGAGTGTGGTGTTGGTGGTACTGGGCGATCAGTTGGGTGTATCGGTGGGTGATTTATTTCTCGGTTCAGTGATTCCCGGTTTGATGATGGCGATCGCTTTTGCTCTACATATGCTGATTGTGGCATTTTTGAAGCCAGATTTAGCACCAGCTTTGCCTGCCGAAGTACGAGAAATTGGTGGTAAAGCCTTGACAAGGCGGGTGATTCAGGTGATGATGCCGCCTTTGATATTGATTTTATTGATACTGGGTAGTATCTTTTTTGGCATTGCCACCCCGACAGAAGCAGGTGCAGTGGGTTGTGCTGGAGCGATCGCTCTTGCTGGTGCTAACCGTAAACTTACCTTAGAATCTTTGCGTCAAGTTTGTGATGCCACCTTGCGAATCACCAGCATGGTGATTTTTATCCTGTTTGGTTCCACAGCCTTTAGTTTAGTCTTCCGGGGATTGAATAGCGACAATTTATGTTTGATGTTCTTGCCAATCTTCCCGGTGGCAAAACTGGTTTTTTGGTTGTTAGCATGGCAGTGGTATTCATTCTCGGCTTTTTCATCGACTTTTTCGAGATCGCCTTTATTGTCATCCCTCTGTTTGTGCCAGTTGCACAGCAATTAGGCATTGACCTGATCTGGTACGGTGTAGTACTGGGAGCAAATTTGCAAACTTCTTTCCTGACGCCTCCCTTTGGTTTTGCCTTGTTTTACTTGCGTGGTGTTGCACCGTCGGAAGTCACCACAGCAGATATCTATCGTGGTGTAATACCGTTTATTCTATTACAACTATTAGTACTGGTATTAATTATTGTTTTCCCTGGTATTGTCAGTTTCTTACCTTCTTTGGCAGGTTGAAAATGTGGGAATGAGCGATCGCTAATGAATAAATTCTTTTAAGTTTCTATGTACGCAACCGGACAGATCAAACTTTGTCTGTATGTGTAACCTGGAGAAAGATGTAAATTTTAATTCTATTCACAAGAGTGGGCATTAAAATGATGCATTTGCTATTTCAGTGTTAGAACCATAAAAAGGCAAGATTAATCTATAGTTAATTTATCTTACTTGATAGACTACCTTGTCGATGATTGATAAGAACTCACAAGGTAATCTATGTTTGATAATCGGCGAAAAAGTTAATTTAAAACTTCCTTGTTTCCAAATAGATAAAATTTCAAAGCCACATAGTCCTAGTCAATAATCTTTGAATTCAAAAAGCTTTTATTTACCCCTTATTAAACTTAAAGTATTTCTTTGGTCTTACGCTAAATACACTAAAAGAAAGAAGTTATTACTTCTAAGAAAATCAATAATATATAAAACACTATTTGCAACCTGTGAAAATTAGACAGTTACCGTTATGTTTACTATTGATGAGTATGTGATACATCAGAAAACTGGGCAAGTAGGGAAAGTAGTTGGTTACGGACACGAAATCATCAATAACGTGTATACCGTAACGCTGAAGGTTCTGGTAACTGAAACTGCTAGTTCTTCAAAAAGAATATGCCTAGTGGAAGATAAAATTTCAGCGTGGAATCGGTGCTCTATAGCTTCAGATCCGCACTCAGTTGTCAACAACAAAGTCTAGTTCTAAAAGAAAATTTTAATGTTAATAAAACTAGCTTTTTTGACATTAAAGTTTATTGCTTTTGAAAGCATAAGTTTAGCAATTTGTTAAACCTCCTTGCCTTAAACCAAAGTTCAACTCTGTCTCTCTCCGGCTCGGAGAGGGACAATTTTCTTTAATAAAAAATGCTACTGCCGATAAAATAATTACAATATGTGGTAGTGTAAACGATCGCAGTTGAATGAGGATATAAATTATGCGATCGCAAAATTAACTTCTTGATTATCCAAATTACTGCTCAGGTGCTACTAGTTGTAACAAAATTTGCAAAGCTCAACTCATTAACGCGATTCCAGTTATACACACTCTGCCGAAACGCTTTCCATTGTTCATAAACTTGTTTAAAAGTTGCGTCTTTGTTGGCATTTTCATTGAATAGCTCAAAGGATATTTTTTGTGCTGCTTGCATAATCTCTGGGCTGTAGGGAGTAAGCTTAGTACCGCCAGCCAACAATCGCGAAAGTGCTTCCCCATTCAAAGCATCATATTCACTGAGCATATTCAAATTAGTCTCTAAAGTCGCTGTCTTAAAAAATTTCCTGGTATTCTTTGGGCAGCCGTTTCCAAGCATTCAAGTTAACTAACACATCTAGAGTTGGCCCTGGTTCCCACCAGCCAGGAAATAGTAGAATTGCGCGGCTTTATTTAGACCGAGTTTCTCGTCATCGTAAGGGCCTACTCACTCGGCTGCATCAATTGCTCCCCGGTCAAGTGCTAAATAAACTTCGCCTCCAGGTAATACTTGCACATTCACCCCCAAACGGGACATCACTTCTCCACCCAATCCGGGAATTCGCATTTTCAACCTTTTGAGGTCAGAAAGAGACTTGATTTCTTTTTTGAACCATCCCCCCATCTGTGCGTCAGTACTGCCGGCAGGAAAATTAATCACGTTGAAGTTAGTATAAATTTTCTGTATAGCTGCTAATCCACCACCATGATAAAGCCAAGCATTTTGCTGTTGGGCATTTAAACCAAAAGGTACGGAGGTGGCGAAAGCTAAGGCCGGATTTTTGCCGATGTAATAGTAGCTGGATGTGTGACCACATTCAACAGTCCCGGCTTGCACAGCATCGAGTACTTGCAATCCTGGTACCAACTCCCCAGCAGCAAATGGCGTAATCTTGAAACGTCCGTTAGTCATTTCCTCAACCCGCTTAGCAATTGTATTCGCACCGATAAAAGTGCCCAAAGACTTGGGCCAGCTGGTCGCCATCCGTCAACAGATATTTGGCAGTCCAGCTTGAACATTAGGAGATGTACTAGTTCGAGTACAAGAAACTAGGGTAGCAGCAGTTGCCGTGGCGATCGCAGCTGTGTTGAGAACCTCTCGGCGTTTCATCATTATTAATTATTTAAAGTAGTTAGGATTTTAAGCTAATACTGCTCCTAACAACACCTTGTAAACTTGATAGAAATTAGTTAACGAGGATAGATGTCATCTAGGCGAAGTCGGAGACGCGACAAAAAGAGTAATGGGTAACGGATATTGAAAATTATCCATCACCCATTATTAAAAGACTATTAACCAACTAATTAGCTTAATTTTTAATTCAAGTTTCGCTTTTTTGTTAACGCCAATGTTTGGGTACTTGAAGATTTTCTGGCAAAATAGTTGTGCGATCGCCAATTGCCAATTCAATCTGCTCTAATTCTAAATGTTCAGATCTGCTCAAGTTTGCTCCTGACAGGTTCGCTTTTTGCAAGAATGCTTCTAGTAGGTTAGTTCCAGTCAGGTTTGCCTCTTGTAGTTTCGCCTCATACAGGTTTGCTTCTTGTAAGTTGGCTTCTTGCAGATTGGCTGTACTGAGTAAGACATTTTCTAGGTTCGCTCCAATCAGTTTTGCCTTTTGCAAGTTACTTCCAATCAAGTTTGCTTCTTGGAGATTGCTACCCTCAAAATTTACTCCGCAGAGGTTAGCATCACAAAGAATTGCTCCTTCTAAATTGGCATTATAAAGAATTGCTCCTTCCAAATTGGCATCATAAAGAGTTGCTCCTTCTAAGTTGGCATCATTGAGGATGGCCTTAGAGAGGTTAGCTTTTCTAAGGATTACTCCTTGCAGATTTGCTTCTGGAAGAATTGCTTTTTGTAGGTTGGCTTCATAGAGAATAGACCCACAAAGATCAACTTCAGATAAGTCTGCCTCAGAGAGGTCTGCTCGTATTAAGTTGACCCATTGTAAGTTAGCTCCTATCAGGATTGCCTTAGAGAGGTTGGCATCCATTAGGTCTGCACCAGTGAGGTCTGTATTACGTAAATCTAGTTTCTGATTTATGGGATCATTTTGTGAATCGCGTCGTCCAATAACAGTCAGCGCTGTTTGAATATCTGTGGGAAGTTTTGATGATTCCTGCGACTCAACCTCGTCTTCATCTTCTTGTCTGACTGGGGCATTCTCTCGGATAAAAGCAGCGAGTATTTCTATAATTGTCCAATGGTCTTTGGGGGAATCTTTAGCGATTCTTTCTAAGGCATAAATAGCGGCGAATCGCGTTTCAATCTTTTCATTCCCCAACTGTTCAATTGCTTTAGAAAATCGCTCTGGAGCAAATTCTTCTAGATTTGGTTGTTTGTAGTTGACGCCTATTGCAATATTTTTATCCCAACCTAGCACCCCATTCAGGTGTTTCGTGAATACACTCTGATCCATGCCCAGAGAGAGTCTAGAGGTAAAGTAAGCATTAATGCTAACGGCTAATCCTCCAAATATTATGGCAATAATTGTTAATAGTTGAGTGACATATTCTATCTTTTGCTGATTTGATACTCCTTGGATATCTGAAAACAATGAGTAAGTTAAAGTTAATGGAAAAATAAATATAACTGAAATAATTAGCAACAAACTTGTGATTTCATTGGTCTTGATCAAGGACATGTGATGAGTCCTCATATCTGACTCCTTAAGTAAGTTAATTTAGGTTTATCCTATGAGGTTAATTCGATATTTGATACCGTACAAACACTGATAAAATCACCCATAAAAAATCTGTTGCATAAATAATTATCTATTGATTCTGAGAAATTATTTCTATAAACAATATGAATTAGACAAGTTCGCAGAGTTAAAAAGCCTTTGATAGCAAATGTGGTAACTAGAAGTAGCAGAACTATCTAAAAAAAGTCTACAAGGTAAGGACTTTAGGAAGTACGGGTATTTCAACCAGTTTGGATATTAAAAAATGTTGAATTAAATACATAGCCTTTCTCGTTTGCCAGCATCACTCAGTGGGCGTACAAAAATGTTGCATCTCTATGAAGAATCTATGTTCCACGCAGTTTAAAACGGTGAGAAGATTTGTATAACTGATCACAAAATACCAGCAATAAATCTTAACAATTACTAGTTACCTAGATTGAAAAGTCGATGAGGTTTAAGTAATTAGCCAGATTAGTGCCAATGTGTTGGAGCTTCAAGATAATCTGGTAGGAAATCAGGCATATTATGAATATTTTTCATCTCGATAACAATTCTGGAGATTTTTGGTAGAAAGTATAGGATTTTGTGAAAACGGTAGAATGCGCCCAAGTAACTAATTGATGCTCAGGTAACTTAACTAGATTGCCGCCAATGTGTTGGTGGTTCCATGTAATCAGGTAGGCGAGTTGTGCGATCGCCAAGTGCCATTGTAATCTGGTGTAATTCTAAGTTTTTAGCTCCTGTCAAAACTGCCCCTTCAAGTTTGACATCCCCAAGGTTTGCACCAGAAAGGTTAGCTCCCATGAGGTTTGAGCGTGTTAGGTTGGCTTGATAGAGGTTTGCCCTCTGGAGATTGGCTCCGATGAAGTTGGCCTGATATAGATCAGCTTCAGTTAGGCTGGCTTCCGAGAGGTTAGCAAAATAGACATCTGTTTGCTTAAGTTTGGCTGCATTCAGATTTGCCCCTGAAAGGTCAGCTCCATTCAGGTTTGCTCCATTCAGGTTTGCTCCAATTAAACCTGTTAGATGCAAGTTGGCTTTACCAAGCTTTGCTCCTTGCAAGTTAGCTAAGAATAGCTTCGCCCCAGAGAGGTTAGCGATTTTCAAAGTTGCTTGTTGCAAGTTAGCTTTATAAAGGTTTGCCCCTTGCAAGTTGGCTGCACGCAGACTTGCTGCTTGCAAGTTGGCTGAACGCAGGTTTGCGCCAGAGAAATCGGTGCGATTGAGATTTGCCCTTTGTAGGTTTGCTCCAATTAGACTGGCTTTTCGCAATTTGGCTTCGTAGAGAATAGACCCAACGAATTTAGCGCCATCAAGGTTTGCTTCAGATAAATCAGCTCCACGCATGTCGGCTGCACTCAGGTCAGAGCCGCGTAAGTCTGCTTGTTGGAAGTTGACTCCTAATAAATCTGCTCGCCTAATGTCTGTATTACGTAAATCAAGTTTCTGATCTTTGGGATCTTCGAGTGAATTACGCCGTCCGATGACAGCTAAGGCTGCTTGAATATCAGTGCGAAGTTTTGGTAATTCTTCATGAAGATTCTGATCTGAATATGGTCTAGGACGTGGCCCACCTCTACGCCTACTTGTGTAGACTGCTGGCGAGTATTCTAGCTGTTGTTGGATCTCCATTGACTGGGTTGATGCATTCTCTCGCACAAAGGCAGTCAGGATTTCCATGATTGTCCAGTGTTCTTTAGGAAAATCCTGAGCAACTCGTTCTAATGCATAAATTGCACCTGTTCGAGTTTCGATTTTCTCATGTCCAAGCTGTGCGATCGCCGCCATAAAACGCTCTGCAACCAGCCTATCTTGATTGAGTTTGGCATTTTGAATGCCAATTTCCAGGTTTTTTTCGGTTGCGATCGCATTTTTATGCATGGATTGGGCACGCTTTGCCGCATAGTAAGCATTAAACATTACTGCCGATGCCAGGAAAACTATTGCAGTAGTTGTTAATGCTTGGTTTCTGTACTGTATTTTTTCCTGTACTGACAATTCCTTAATACTGGACAATGCGAAGAAAATTACAGTCAATGAGAGGGCAAATATAACTGTTATGGCTATTAACCAATTCAACAGAGCGTCTGTCTTATTAGCAGACATGGCAGAAATATTCCTCACAATCCAGAATTATTACTTAGATGTTAGGGTAAAACAGTATATCATTTAGCTGATAATTTTACTACGTCTCAAAAGACTTATTTAAATTTAAGATGGCATCTAATCTACTAGTAGCTTGATATTATTTTTAGTATCTCAATACCTTTCGGCTAAAGGTAAAAGACTGAGATTACCCCTTACCCTTTACCCTTTACCCAGACCACAAAGGAGATAAGAAGTGTTTATGAAGGAAAATATTATTTAGTATCTTACTCAGAGAATTTGGCTTCTCTAAGGTTTGCGCCATTGAATATGGCATTATCAATAATTGCTCCATGCAGGCTAGCTAGATATAAGTTTGCTTGATAAAGATTTGCCCCAGAGAGGTTTGCTTTTTCTAGGTTAGCTGCACTAAGGATTGCTCCCTCTAAATTGGCTCCACAAAGGTTAGCTTCACAAAGGTTAGCTGCGCTAAGGATTGCTCCCTTTAAATTTGCTCCAGAAAGGTTAGCCCCAGAAAGATTAGCTAGGTAAAGATTTGTATCTTCTAGATTAGCGCTATTCAGATTAGCTCCCCTCATGTCAGTATGACTCAAATCAAGTTGCTCATCTTTAGGGTCTTTTTTTGCATCTCTTCTACCAATAACTGTAAGAGCTGCTTGAATATCTGTAGGAACTTTTACTAATGGGTTGCTTATTAATTCTAATTGGATCATGTAAGGAGAATTTTCTCTCACAAAAGTAGTAAGAGTGTCTATGATCAACCAATGGTATTGTGGATGCTTTTGAGCAATTTGTTCTAAATCATGAACTACAGCCAGGCTGGTTTCTATAGTATTATTCCCCAACTGTTCAATTGCTATTTTTAAGCGTTTTTTCGGGGATTGATATTGAGTATTTTTAACCTTTTCCTGAGCAGCAACTATCTTAAGGAATAGTTTTGATAATAGATTGTCATCCTTAAGTAAAATACTTTTCATAAGACAATAAGCATTAATAATTACTGTCAACATATTTACGGTTTTTTAATATAGCGGTGTATGCTATTGTTCCATACAAGATGGATTTATGAACATTAGTAAATATAGCTAATAATGCAACAAATAAAAGAGAAAAATAACTTTTGTTAAGTAGACATAGATAATGCGCGATCGCTAAGCTCATCAGTTATGAGTTGTATTAACTACTCTTCATTCTTCATCGACAAATGAGGCTGATCATGAAAATTTTTATTTATATTTAATTACTGAACTGTATTGAAAATATCCTTGTATCCTGGATTGCAAGCACTAACTCATGAATTCTCTTGTCAAAACCCTGATTAGTATCCATATTTTTTCAATCTTCTGCTTCGTTGTTATCCCGCCTCAGAATCAGTTTTGAATGTCCAGATGCAACAAAATTTACAGCCGATAGTTAAGAACCTAGTGCTGATTGGTGGTGGTCATAGCCATGCCATTGTCCTGAAAATGTTTGGCATGAAACCATTACCTGGAGTACGTTTAACTTTGATTACTGCAACATTAGATACAGCCTACTCTGGAATGTTACCAGGACACATTGCCGGATTTTACAGTCATGATGAATGTCATATAGACTTACAATCCTTAGCAAACTTTGCTCAAGCAGAGTTGTATATTGATACAGTAATAGGTCTTGATTTAAAAAATAACAAAGTTGTTTGTGCTAACAGACCGGCTGTAGATTTTGATGTGTTGTCCATTGATATTGGCAGTATTCCGGCCACAATATCTGTAGAAGGTGCAGCAGAATATGCAATTGCGGCTAAGCCAGTAACGCAACTACTAGAACATTGGGATAAGTTAGTTGAAACTGTCAGTAAAAATCCCCAAGAATCAATTAGTATTGCAATTGTGGGTGGAGGCGCTGGCGGTGTGGAATTGGCGCTATCAATACGAGCTAGATTACATGGGATTTTGGCTCAAACGCAACAATCAAGGTCAAATTTAGAAATTCATTTATTTCAGCGTGGCACAGAATTGATGCCGAAATATCATCAATCAGTACGACATCAAATTCAACAAATTTTAATCGAAAAAGGTATTAAGCTGCATCTTGGGGAAACTGTGTGTAAAGTTACACCAAAAAACCTCACCCCTAACTCTTCTTTGCAAATGGAGAGGAGAAATGGAGAAGTATTTGAGGTTGAGTGTGAATCTGGGTTGACGGTAGAGTGCAATCAAATTTTTTGGGTAACACAAGCATCAGCACCCGAATGGTTAAAAACATCTGGACTCAGAACTGATAAGCAAGGCTTTATTTTGGTCGAGGACACCTTACAATCTCAAACGCATCCACACATATTTGCTGCTGGTGACATAGCCACAATGGTAAATCATCCCCGTCCAAAAGCTGGGGTGTTTGCTGTCCGACAAGGTAAGCCTTTATTTGAGAACTTGCAACGGATTTTATTAGCCCAGTCACTTAAACCCTATAAACCACAGAAAGAATATTTGAGCTTAATTGGTACAGGAGATAAACGAGCGATCGCAACAAAGGGTACTTTTAATTTACCACCCCACAAACTATTGTGGTGTTGGAAAGATTGGATTGACCGTCGCTTCATGAAACGCTTCAGCAACTTACCACAGAGAAAACCAAAGAACCACTCTAGCGCTAGTTACAATAATTTGTGTTGACAAACACTTTGAAATTTTGTCTTTGCATGGTCAAATAAAAATGATTTAATAAAATTCTTGCAAAACGTGTATTGTTACCTCCACTATTAGCTTTTCAAGATGTCTAATCACTACATGACTATTTACCGATGAAAGACTCTATTGCTCGTACAACAGCATTATTATCTACTTGCGCTGTGTTGCTTACAGCCTGTGGTGGCGGTACTCAAACGAGTTCAGCAGGTAATACCGCTAATAATACTACAAATAACACCACAGCCACAACAAGTACATCCAGTGTTGTTCCCATTGGTATTGCCGTTGCCCAAACTAGCAACGTCGCATTATTAGGTCAAGAGCAAGTTGCTGGAGCCAAAATTGCTGAGAAGTATTTTAATGATAAAGGTGGTATCAACGGTACTCCAATTAAACTGGTTTTTCAAGATACAAGTGGTGATGAAGCAGGAGCAATTAACGCTTTCCAAACTTTAATTAATAAAGATAAAGTTATTGGTATTGTAGGCCCAACTTTATCACAGCAAGCTTTTAGCGCTGACCCTGTTGCTGAACGTGCAAAAGTACCAGTAATTGGCCCATCAAATACTGCTAAAAATATTCCAGAAATTGGTGATTACGTTGCTCGTGTTTCTGCACCAGTTTCTATTGTTGCTCCTAATTCAGTCAAAGCCGCGCTGAAGCAGAACCCACAAATTAAACAAGTTGCTGTTTTTTACGCTCAAAATGATGCGTTTAGCAAGTCAGAAACGGAGATTTTCCAGCAAACAGTTAAAAATCAAAAGCTGCAATTAGTGACAGTACAAAAGTTCCAAACTAGTGACACAGACTTTCAAAGCCAAGCTACTAATGCTATTAACGCAAAACCAGATTTAATCATTATTTCTGGCTTAGCGGCTGATGGTGGTAACTTAGTGCGACAACTGCGAGAACTAGGTTATACAGGTTTAATCGTTGGCGGTAATGGTATGAATACCTCAAATATATTGCCAGTTTGTAAAGCACTTTGTGATGGTGTATTGATTGCTCAAGCTTACAGTCCAGAGCATCCGGGTGATATTAATGCTACTTTTCGTAAAGCTTATTTTGACCAATATAAGAAAGAACCACCTCAATTCAGCGCCCAAGCTTTTGCTGCGGTACAAGTGTATGTAGAAGCTCTGAAAGCTATAGATACAAAGAGCAAAATCAATAAATTACCGTTACCAAAATTACGAACAGAATTGAATAAACAGATATTATCTGGAAAATACAACACACCACTAGGTGAAATTAGTTTTACACCAGTTGGAGAGGTAGTACAGAAAGATTTTTACGTAGCCCAAATCAAACTTGATAAAGATAAAATTCAGGGCAGATTCACATTCCTCAAATAGTTTTATATGACTATAAATCTGTTTTTGCAGCAATTATTGAATGGGTTATCCATCGGCAGTATCTACGCGATTTTTGCTTTAGGATATACCTTAGTTTACTCAATTTTGGGCATCATTAATTTAGCTCATGGTGCGATTTTTGCTCTGGGTGCATATTTCACTTATGCACTCATGGGTGGTAACTTTGGGTTTAACGGCTTGCTAGCTAATGCAGCTTTGCCTGTCAAATTACCATTTGCCATATCCTTGATTTTAGGAAGTACCTTAGCGGGATTTGTGGGAGTTGTAATGGAACGCATTGCCTTTCAACCTTTAAGGCGTCAAGGTTCTGACCCTTTGCTGACAGTAGTTTCTAGCTTGGGTGTGGCTGTGGTAATTGTGAACTTAATCCAGTATTTAGTAGGTGCAGAAAGTTATACATTTCCAGCCGATACTTACGGTAATTTGCCACCTGCTATTAACTTTGGTACGCCAGAAAATCCAATTCCCATTCGTAGCGTACAGGTGGTAATTTTTGCTGTATCTGTGGTGTTTGTGGCAATTATTACCTATTTTGTTAATCGTACTAAGTATGGTAAGGCAATGCAGGCGATCGCAGAAGACCCAACTACTGCTAGTTTATTAGGAATTAATACTGATCGCTTTATTATCCTAACATTTTTCATTAGCAGTTTTTTAGCAGGATTAGCTGGGACTTTAGTTGCCTCTAGTGTTAGTATTGCCGGGCCATATTTCGGTATTGCTTTCGGTTTGAGAGGTTTAGCAGTAATTGTCTTAGGTGGTTTAGGTAGTATTCCTGGTGCGGTGCTAGGAGGCTTAGTAATTGGATTAGCAGAGGCTTTCGTACCAAGCGAATACTCTGCCTTTAAAGATGCGGTAGCCTTTGGAATTTTGTTTATTATGCTATTAGTTAGACCCCAAGGTTTGCTAGGACGGCGGTTTATTCAGAAGGTTTAAGGAGACGCAGCGCTATGACAACATTCACAAAACAGAAACTAACTTTTGAGCAGTTTCTTGAACAGTGTCCAGAAGAAGGTTTATATGAACTTGTTGATGGAGAAACTGTAGAAGTCCGTTCAACCAGAAATCATGATGATGTCGCCAATTTTATCTTGTTTGTTTTCAACGATGAAATTAGACGCCTTAGCTTAAGCTATGTAGTTAATAACACAGCAGTATTTAAAACTATTACTGATAAAGGAATAGAGCAAGGACGAAAACCTGATGTAAGTGTCATAGATAAAGATGTATGGCGCTCAAATCGTTCTGCTTACTCTGCACTTGAAAAACCTATCCAATTAGCGATAGAAGTGACATCAACTAATTGGGAAGATGATTACATTGATAAATTGGATGAATATCAACGTTTAGGTATTACAGAATATTGGATTGTCAATTATTTGGCGATTGGCTTAAGAGAGTATTTAGGAAATCCAAAAGTTGCAGCAGTATTTGTATTTCTATTAGATGCTGAGGGAAAATACCAGCGTACACAGTTTGGAGGTTCAGAGCAGATTATATCCCGAACTTTTCCTGAACTGGCGTTGACAGCAGAGCAAATATTAACAGCTTAAGAGTTTATTAAAGCGTAAAATGGCTGATTTTTTTGCAACTTATGGTTCTTTAATTGTCTCTATGGTATTGGGGGCATTGCTTGGTTTATCTCTGTATTTGCCATTGATGACTGGGCAATTATCTTTAGCTAGCCCTGGATTTTACGCTGTTGGTGGGTATGTTGCTGCAATTTTATCTACTACTGTTTTTGCTACCCCTGCTGGTAATTTATTCCCCATTCCCCTGCTGTTATTAGAAATGGTGATTGCAGGTATAGTGTGTGGTTTCTTAGGTATAGCAGTAGGAATCCCAGTGCTGAGATTGCGGGGAATTTATTTAGCGATCGCCACCATTGCTTTTGTGGAGGTTTTGCGAGTAATATCATTAAACCTGGATATTACAGGCGGTGCGATCGGCATACCCAATATTCCTCAACCTTTCGACATTCAAATCAGCTATTTGTGGATTGCTTTACCATTACTTCTTATTAGTATGGTATTATTTTACCGCCTAGAACGCATTCGTGTAGGCAGGGCATTTATAGCTATTCGCGAAGATGAATTAGCTGCGGGCGCAATGGGGATTAATCCTACTTATTACAAAGTTTTGGCTTTTACTCTCGGAGCAATTCTAGCAGGGGTTGTAGGCGCAATTAGTGCCCACTTTCTCAACACTTGGAATGCTCGTCAAGGGACTTTTGATGCCAGTATTATATATTTAACTTTTGTATTGATTGGTGGTTCTAGAACTTTTTTAGGGTCGGTAGTAGGAGGCATGATATTTACCGCTTTGCCAGAAATTTTGCGAAACTTAGCTGATACAGGTGGATTACCTACTTGGTTAGCACAGTTTTTACGAGATGGAAGATTAATTATTTTTGGCTTACTGATAGTAACAGGCACAATTTTTTTCCCCCAAGGATTGGTGACTCCAGATATTTTTAAAAGACGCAAAACTAGAGATAGGCAAAGCAGCAAAAACCAAAATTGAATTATTCATAAACTAATATGCAAAATGTCGTACACCATCCCAGTAGCTAATAATAACACTGTTCTAGAAGCAAAAGCACTGACTCGCCGCTTTGGGGGTCTAGTTGCAGTCAATGATGTATCTTTTACAGTCAATAAACATGAAATTTTGGGACTTATTGGCCCTAATGGTGCAGGAAAAACAACCCTGTTTAATTTGATTACCGCTTTCATTCAACCTTCTAACGGTAAATTACTTTATTACGGTGCGGAATCTCAACTGCATCCTTATCAAGTTGCTGCTTTAGGTATCGCCCGTACCTTCCAAAATATCCGCTTGTTTGGAGAATTATCAGCGTTAGAAAATGTGATCATCGCCCGACATTTACATACAAAAAGTAGTATCCTAACAGGGCTATTAGGATTACCACCAGCACCAAGTGAAGAATCTAAAAGTAGACAGAAAGCTTTAGATTTATTAGATTTAATTGGCTTAAGCGATCGCGCCGAAGAAAAAGCCAGAAATTTTCCCTACGGTGATCAACGTCGCTTAGAAATTGCCCGCGCTTTAGCCCTAGAACCGCAAATCTTACTCCTTGATGAACCTGCTGCGGGTATGAACCCCAACGAAAAACAGCAACTCAGTGAATTTATCCGTAGCCTTCGCGATCGCTTCAATTTAACAATCATCCTCATCGAACACCATGTACCTTTAGTAATGGGTTTATGCGATCGCATTGCTGTATTAGACTTTGGGCAATTGATCGCTTTGGGTAAACCATCGATTGTAAGAAATGACCCAGCTGTAATTGAAGCTTATTTAGGAAATGAATAAACCCACTTTTTTATTAAGCAAATCATCGCAAAGAGAGACTCAAGATAGGTGCGGCGATCGCAACTCCAGCCTAAACTACAGATGTAATACCACTCTGATAGGAACCTTTTGTGAAAGCTAGATGGATAATCACAGCAGTTTCGGCAGCACTGTTTTTTGGCGGTAGCTTATTAACATCACTGCGCGATCCCTGGTTTCAGAACTTACAACGTCCCAACTGGTTGACTTTTGAATTCCTCATTCCATTCATCTGGATTTTCGTTTGGGCTTGTGCCACAATCTCAGCAATCATCGTGTGGGAAAGAAGCTCAAAACGCTCACATCCTTGGTACTTAATGGGTATCTATGCAGCGATCGCCCTGCTAACCTCAGTTTACAGCCCCATTGTAGTTGAATTTCGTAGCCTAACAGGAGGACTGATTGTTGGCGGCCTAGCAACAGTTTTGGTATACATCCTGGCTTTTCTGGTTAAGCCTATTTCTCAAAAAGCCTCCTGGCTGTTTTTGCCCTATGCTCTCTGGGGCCCTATCGGCACTTATCTGACTTGGCTATTAATTCAACTCAATCCGGGCGTATCTTAAGTAAAAAACTTGCATAATCAAATGTTATGGGTATATCTTCAGGCAGCTAAACCTAATGCTTGCAAGCCTTAACATCTATCGTTTGCCAGAGGAAGCAACGATTAGATTTTTCTATGCTTTTGGTGATTTAGCACCCATCATCTAATTCCCACTCTACAGAAACCGCTCTAGAAAAAGAGGAATATATGCAAGGTTTTCGAGTAGGTTCTATTTTCGGATTTGAAATCCGAATCGACTTGTCTTGGCTATTAATAGTCTTCCTCGTCCTATGGACTTTAAGTACAGGTTTATTTCCGGCCAACTATCCAGGGCTTTCCAGTGCCACCTATTTTGGCATGGGACTAGTAGCAACGCTGCTGTTTTTCGCCTCACTGCTTGCTCATGAGCTTTCTCACTCCTTTGTAGCTAGGAATAAAGGCATTCCTGTTGAGGGCATCACTCTATTTATCTTTGGTGGTGTCTCACGCACTCGCATGGAAGCCGAAAATCCCGGCGACGAGTTCCAGATTGCCATAATTGGGCCTCTCACCAGTGTGGTGCTTGCTGCTTTCTTTGGCTTGATTTGGTTTATAGGCAGAAATGCTGGATGGAGTGTTGTAGTTACTGGCGTCACTTCTTACCTCGCTTCTATTAATCTCATCCTCGCCATCTTCAACATGCTACCTGGATTTCCTTTAGATGGTGGTCGCGTCTTTCGCTCAATTCTCTGGAAGTATACTGGTAACAAAAAAAAGGCTACTCAAATCGCTTCTAATGGTGGTAAATGGTTGGCTTATTTACTAATTGCTCTTGGTTTCTGGGAATTATTTGGTTCTGCCCTATTGGGTGGACTTTGGTTGATTTTGATTGGTTGGTTCCTATACAATGCCGCAGAAGCTAGCTACGAAGAAATTTTGGTTCGTACAACTCTTGAAGGAGTAAAAGCACGGGAAATTATGACTCCCTACCCAGAAACGGTAAATGCTGACCTAACGCTACAAGATTTAGTAGATAAATATTTTCTCAGTCGTCGCTATCAGTCTTTTCCAGTGACTCAAGATAGCCATCCTATAGGGATTATTACCTTAAATCAGGTCAAAGATGTCCCGCGAGAAGAATGGGTATATCGTACCGTGAAAGACACGATGATTCCCACAGACAAAGAAGTTACTGCCCGTCCAGAAGAAGAAATGTCTCAGGTATTAGAAAAAATGCAAGAGTCAGGAGTTCGTCGCGTGCTAGTGACTCAAAATAGTTCACTCAAAGGCATCATCACCGCCAATGATGTAGCAAGTTGGTTACAGCGACAGCGAGACTTAGGCAGACAGATGGGATAAATAGATGGACAAAATTATCACCTTGTTGTGTACAAACCTGACCATGCTGAAATACCGCGACAAACAATTTTATGCTGCTTGCAACTAAGTAGATATCATTAAATGTAAAATAAAACTTTTGTTAGTAGTGAGCGATTTATCGCTCTATGTCAAGTTTTGAAATGCTGGAGCCGCTTCATACAAGCTAAATTTTTATACTTAGCAGACTTGCAATCAGCTTAATAACTACTATTTTCTTAAAACAGATTTTTTGAAGTGAATTTGCTCTTAGTAGGTGAGTACTCAGAGCAATTCATTGCTTCTTCAGTCAGAACAATCGAAGGGTTGACTGCACACTTGAGATAATGATTGTTTGAATAAAATTTACAGTTTTTACAAGGAACTTTATCTAAGCCCTTGATAGTAAAAACCATTTTGTTGTCTAAAAATGTCCTGATTTTTCGCAAAGCAATAAAAAAAATTACCCAACCAAAAATAAAACCAAGAGGAGACAAAGATATTACTACATCGTGGATAGTTAATTCATTCGGTTGTGTTTGCTCCCTTTTGACTTCATTCTGGCTTAATTGATGCAAATTTCTCTGGTTTATTACATTTCTTTTTAGGGTTTGATCAACATACATATTATTTACCTTTGGTTATACATTTTTGTCGCTTTAATTTTGGTTTGGTCAAGAAAATAAGTGGTAATTTTGGAAAATAAATATATAACATATTAATAATTTCCCATAATTACAATTTTGCACAGAATCTAATTTTTTCGTTTATAATCTTTAGGTACTTTCCAAGCAACTAAACTTAGCAAAATATTCACAGTGCTAGATTTTACTTTATCTCATTCCAAATTATAAAATCACCATGTCATAGATATACATATTAAGAAAGATGGGTAATTTAAGTATGTCGATAGATTAAGTGTATTAGACTGTCTTTTAATTTACTCAAAGACACTAGAGTAAATTTTCGGAGGTTGATATTCACAAGCTTTTAATTATAGGTTTAGCAAAATAAAACTTTAGGCATATCTGCCAAGAGTTTTGCTTAGTTAGTTACAGATATATATCTAAGGGAATAGATTATAATATACGAGATTATTGGCTAAATTATGTTAAAATATATAAGCATTTTCAGATTAATTGATGCTTATTAAGTAGCTAGGCGTAAAAAAATTAAAGTTTGTAGTAAGGACTTTAGTCCTAATCATCCTTGTTTTGAGCGATGAATCGCTTACTACGAACTAAGATGTTTTTATATTTAATTATACCTACCTATTTAACCAAATATATGTCACTTTTCAATCATATTTATTATCTAAGCTGAATCTAAAGTTAAAGTATCATTGAACTATCTAATCATATAGATAAATAGGTTGAGGAGTTATTATGTTTGGTATACTCCTGACTTTGTTAATTAACAGTATTAGCTTTTTGATTATTTCTAGATTAGATCTCTTGCAAAAGTCAAACAGTTAGGCATGTCATTCTGTTCGCGTAGCGTTCCCGCAGGGTAAGGAACGCAGTGGAGAGTACCCCTACGCAAAAGCCAAGCTACGCCTTGGTTCCGCTCAGAATGAATCTCACAGGTGTTTCGCTCCGCTCAACATGACATTTTAAGCATTTATGCAAGAGGTCTATTACTTTGGGAATTGAAATTGATAGTTTTGGATAAACGGCAATTTCTACTGCTGTTTTCGGCCTTTTAAATGCGATTTTGCTTTTCATACCCGCTTTTTTTGATCTACCTTCATTCTACTTAACACTGGATTTATTTTTCTTGATTATAAATCCAGGATTTTTTGCATTAACGACTTATTTAGTAGAGAATTTTCGTTTAAGATGAGGCTTAAACAATTACCTGTGACTGTTTTGGAAAAGCGTATGATCGCACTACGGCTAAGAGATTCTTCCTTCCGCTTTGCTCCACTCAGAATGACAAAGTATACCATTATCTAGCTTTTCAGAGATCCTCTGAGAGTCATAACACATAGTTATGTAAATAAAACGAGTAACAACTTAATTTTAAGCAAGATAGTTGATATTTATGTGTAAATTATATTTATGAACGCTTCCCCCTACTCATCTTCGCGTTTAATCAAAAATTTATCTCTGATTGAAAACTCACTCAATGGTTGATATGGCAATGGATTTTCAGCAGATAAAAATTTTCTTAGTTGATAACAGCCCAGAAGATTTACATTCTTTATCAGGTATCCTCCAACATCAAGGTTATCAGGTTCAAAAACTCATTTCGGGGCAGATGGCAATTAGCACTGTGCTAAATTTTCTCCCTGATTTGATTTTGCTTAATATGATCATGCCAGAAATGGATGGTTATGAAGTTTATCAACATTTAAAAGCTAACCAGAAAACTCAAGATATTCCGATAATTTTTCTGAACAATTTAGATGAAATAGCTAAACAAGTAAATATTTTTGAATTAGATACTGTTGAATATATTACTAAACCATTACAGGCTCAAGAAGTTTTACTACGCATACATAATCAACTCACTGTCCAAAAGTTGAAAAAACAGTTAAAAGAACAAAATGCCCAACTGCAAAGGGAGATTCAAGAGCGGCAAAGAGTTGCATTTGAGTTGAATACTCGCAACAAACAAATAGAATCAATTTTAACAGATATTAGCAGTTGCCAACTCGGCGAGGAAGCTCTGCAAAAACAACTTGACCGCAGCCATCTGCCCAGAGAAATTAATTATAAAATTCCATTGCTCAAAGATGGTACTACTCTTGATTTGATGGTGGCGATCGCCTTACGCAATCAAGAGGGTTTAGTTGGTAACATCACAGAACACCAACAGGTAGAACAAGCCCTACAACAAAGTACCATTAAGCTCCGCAACCATAACCTAGCGCTAACGCAATTGGCAAAAAAGCAGGTGCTTTATCAGGGCGACTTGAAAGCAGCTTTGAGTGAAATCACAGAAGCAGGTGCTAAAACTGTTGGAGTTGAGCGAGCCAGTATTTGGCTATATGACAAAAGAGGTATTAATCTCCAGTGCCTAGATCTATTTGAACAGAGTTGCAACCAACATAGCGAAGGATTTTATCTCTTAGCGGCAGACTATCCAGCGTATTTTCAAGCTTTACAGCAAGACCAACTAATCACCGTAGATGATGTATACACCGATCCCAGAACCAAAGAATTTTCTGAGTCTTATTTGACTCCATTAAGTATCATTTCTCTGCTCGATACTCCCATCAGAGTGGGGGGAAAGACTGTAGGAGTTTTGTGCCTGGAAGAGGTAGGTGTTACTCATCATTGGACGCTAGAAGACCAGAATTTTGCTCGTTCCTCAAGCAATTTAGTATCTTTGGTGCTGGAAGCATGCTCACACCAACGCGCAGAAGCAGCACGACGCGCTTCTGAAGAAAAATTAGCATCGGCTTTTAGATCATCTCCTGACCCGATTTCCCTGTCCACTTTCCCAGGAACATGCTACACCGAAGTTAACGATAGCTTCTGTCGGTTTTTTGGTTACTCTCGTGCTCAAGTCATCGGTCGCACCCATAAAGAATTGGATATTTGGGTAAATCGAGAGCAGTGTGCTGTGCTGACCCAAATCCTCCAACAGACCAAAGCCATTCGCAACCATGAGGTTGATTTTCGCACCTCCAATGGAGAGATCAAAACAACGCTGCTGAGTGCAGAAATGATCGAGATTGATGGGCAACAATATGTACTAGGTACAGCTAAAGACATCACTGAGCGCAAGCAGGCTGAAAATGAAAGCCGTTTACTGCTGTTGACAACCCAAGCCATTACTCGCGCCATAGATCTAAACAGTGCTTTAACCCTAGTCTTGCGGTTAATTTGTCATACCATCAGCTGGGATTTTGGCGAAGCATGGATACCTAGTGCAGATGGCACTGTTTTAGAACATAGTTTGGGTTGGTACGGTGAACAAGATAGTTTAGAAGAATTTTGCCGCCAAAGCCAAAATGTCAAATTTCCTCCAGGGGTGGGGCTACCAGGACGAGTTTGGCAGACTATGAAACCAGAATGGATAGAGGATGTTTCTCAAGTTACAAAGCCAACTTTTTTGCGATCGCCACAAGCCACAAAAGTAGGATTAAAAGCTGGTTTTGGCGTTCCCATACTGTCTGGGAACCAAGTATTGGCTATTTTGGTGTTTTTTAAACGCAGCTCAGTTCCAATAGATAAACGCTTGCTGATGTTAGTAGGTGCTGTTGCTGTCCAGTTAGGTGGGATGATTAAGCGCAAACAGGTAGAAGCCGCCCATAAACAAAGCGAAGAACGTTTGCATCTCGCCTTAGAAGCTAGCGATTTGGGGTTGTGGGATTGGAATATCCGCACTGGCAAAATCTATCGTGACTGGCGGTGGATAAAAATGCTGGGGTACGCAGAACATGAAGTTGAGGAAAATCAGCAAGCCTTTGAGCAACTGGTACATCCAGAAGACTGTCCCGCAGTCAATTCAGCCTTAAACGCCCATCTCCAAGGTGCTAGCCCCATTTATGAAGTGGAATTTCGGATGCGCTGCTCCTCTGGTGAGTGGAAGTGGATTCAGTCTCGCGGTCAGATTTTTGAACGCGATGATCGGGGTAAGCCTTTGCGAATGACAGGTACACACAAAGACATCACCGATCGCAAAACCCTAGAACGAGAACTGGCGCTAAGAGAGGCCCGCCTCAATGCCTTTTTCAGCAGTGCTCCTGTGCGTATGAACATTTTAGATAATCAACTGCGGTTTGTGCAGATCAACGAACTACTGGCGCAGATTAATGGAAAACCCCAAAAAGATCATATCGGCAAAACTATCCATGAAGTCTTACCCAACATTGCATCTTTAGTCGAACCAATCTATCAACAAGTTATGTTGACTGGTCAACCCATTCTCAATCGGCAATTGAGCGGCAAATCACCCAATCAACCGGATATTATCCGCCACTTCCTAATTTCTTATTTTCCGATTCCCGGTGAGGATAATCGCCCCTCTGGTGTGGGTACAGTGATGGTAGAAATTAGCGAACTGCAAGCAGCCTTGCGCGAACGTAAACGCGTCGAAAAAGAACTGCGCTTAGCCAACGAACGCCTACAATATCTGCTTACCTCTAGTGCTGTAGTCATTTATAGCTGCAAAACATCAGGAGATTTCGGCACTACTTTTATCAGTGAGAACATTAAGGCAATGGTTGGCTACGAAGCCCAGGAATTTCTCAATAATTCTAGTTTCTGGCTCCACCGCATTCACCCAGAAGATGTTGAACTTGTCTTAGGAAAATTATCGGAGCTTTATGAGCATGAGTACAGTTCCTACGAATATCGGTGGTTACACGCCGATGGAACTTATCACTGGTTCTACGACCAGGTGAGGTTAATCCGTGATGAAGTGGGTAATCCTATGGAGTGCGTTGGTTATTGGGCAGACATCAACGATCGCAAGCTGGCAGAATTAGCTTTACAGTCCAGTCAGCAGCGATATCAACTTTTAGCAGAAGCCTCACCAGTTTGCATATTCCACGCTGATCCTGATGGCAATTGCTTCTATTTGAATCAGCGCTGTACTGAAGTTATTGGACTTTCCGAAGCAGATTCTCTGGGAAAAGGTTGGGTAAATGCTATACATCCAGAAGACCGCGATCGCATACTTCAATCAGGATATGAAGCAGCAACAATCAGAAAAGCACCATTTAAATTTGAGCATCGCTTTTTGCATCCTGATGGCACAGTTGTCTGGGTAATTACTCAAGCTTTACCAGAAATTGGCGATGATCAGGAAATTAAAGGTTACATCGGTACAGTAACAGATATTACCGAGAGAAAACTGGCTGAAGAAGCTTTGCGTGAAAGTGCAGAACGAGAAAAAGCGATCGCCCAAGTAATTCAAAGGATGCGCCAGACCTTGGATTTAGAAACTATATTTGCTGCTACAACCCAAGAATTACGCCAAGTACTTAATTGCGATCGGGTCGTCGTTTATCGTTTCAATCCTTACTGGAGTGGGGAATTTGTCTCTGAGTCAGTGGGGAATGGTTGGATTTCTTTGATAGAAGAACACAACAATGACCCTAATCTCACAGAAGGTATTTTAGAAGATGGTTGTTGCGTAGCGAAAATTTTGAATAACGCAAATAACCAAGAGCAAAATTCTGACCTGCAAATAACCCAAAGTAGTATATTCACACAAGGTACAAGTTTCTGCTGTGTCCCAGACATTTACAAAGCTGGGTTTCATCCTTGTTACATCAATCTCTTAGAGCGCTTTCAGGCAAAAGCTTATATTATTGTCCCCATCTTATGTGGTAATCAACTTTGGGGTTTACTGGCAAGTTATCAAAATTCTGGTTCCCGCCAATGGAAACCAGGAGAAATCAACATCGTAGTTCAAATTGGCAATCAGTTGGGAGTTGCATTGCAACAAGCACAATTACTCGCAAAAACGCAAAGACAATCACAAGTATTACAAGAAACTGTTATAGCTGCTGATGCTGCTAACCGCGCCAAAAGCGAATTTCTTGCCAACATGAGCCACGAACTACGTACGCCACTCAATGCCATCCTCGGTTTTACCCAAGTGATGAGCCATGAGCATTCTCTATCCACAGAACATCAGCAAAACTTAGCAATCATCAATCGTGCTGGCGAACATCTGCTTAACTTAATCAACGACATTCTAGAAATGTCAAAAATCGAAGCTGGGAGAATAACATTGAATGTCAATAATTTTGACTTCATTCGCCTCTTAGAAAACCTCGAAGAGATGTTACACTTCCGTGCTAACTCCAAAGGATTACATTTAGTATTTGAATACACTTCAAACCTTCCTAGGTACATGCAAGCTGACGCAAGTAAACTACGTCAAGTCTTGCTCAATCTACTAGGAAATGCGATCAAATTTACCGAAACTGGAAGGGTAACATTGCGAGTGGAAATGAAAGAGCAAGGAGGACAACAGGAGAGGGAAGCAATTCAAGATTATTCTTCCACTCCTCCACTACCTCATCTCTTCTTCGAGATACAAGACACCGGCCCCGGTATTGCTCCCCAAGAAATTGACTTATTGTTTGAAGCTTTTGGGCAAACTGAAACCGGCAGAAAATCCCAACAGGGAACGGGACTGGGTTTAGCAATTAGCCGCAAATACGTGCAACTAATGGGAGGAGATATTATCGTCACCAGCACAGTAGGTGAGGGAAGTAAATTTACTTTTGATATTCCAATTAGTCTAGCTTTAGCTAGCGAAATTCAGACTCAACAAACTCAACGCCAAATTATTGGTTTAGCACCAGAGCAAAAAGAATATCGCATCTTGGTGGTTGATGATGTTACAGACAGTCGTTTATTCGTAGTTAAACTATTAACATCTATTGGCTTTGTAACCCAGGAAGCTGCAAATGGCATCGAAGCGATCGCTCTTTGGCAGAAATGGCAACCACACCTGATTTTAATGGATATGCGGATGCCTGTTATGGATGGCTACGAAGCCACAAAAATTATTAAATCTAGAGAAAAAGGAAATAGTGAAGAATTACAACGTGCCAATACCATCATTATTGCCTTAACTGCCAATGCTTTTGAAGAACAGCGAGAGGCAATGATGAAAGTAGGTTGTGATGATTTTATTAACAAGCCTTTCCGAGAAGAACAACTACTAGAAAAATTGAGCGAATATCTAGGTTTACAATATATTTATTCCCAAGATAGTCATCAAATATCTAATCCAAAGCCACAAGAAGAACCAATTTTGAATTCTACAGATTTAGTTCCTCTGTTATCTCAAATGTCATCTGAATGGCTAACAAAGATGTATAATGCCGCCGCCCAATGCAGCGATTATTTAATTTTAGAATTGATTAAGCAAATACCCTCAGAAAATACTGTATTGAACAACTATTTAATAGATTTAACTCATAACTTTCAGTTTGAGAAAATTATGGAGTTAACTAGAGCATCGATTCAGTAATCGCAAAAACCCGATTTCTTTTCGGTAAAACGACCAATTATCATTGACTGTAGAGACGTTGCATTGCAACGTCTCTACGAAATAATCGGTTTTTCTCGCCCCTATCTTAAATACTGAATCGGTGTTCTAGTATAATCATTAGCAAATGAGTCTTTGATACTCGTAGATGACTATTACAAATACACAGGTAAAACAATTTGTGATGGATGAGTTGCTCCACAGCTTACTGTCACAGTAATAATTTGAGCATTTAATAAACTATCACTACTAATAACTGCACCATTACCATTCATCGCGTATGCCGGAAAACATGCGGCACTCAAACTCAGACGTAAGGCGTTTCCCTTAGCAATTCGTACACAAGTTGCTTGGAATTGAATTTTTCTAGAAACATTATTCACCCCATCAGGGCAATGCATATAACCTTGAGTCAAATTGAACACACGCCCATCGGGATAAATCTCTGATAGCACTGCACATAAATCATAACTGGGTTGATCGGCACTACTCCAGATTTCCAGCGTCACATTCCCCGCCAAATGCAAGTCTTCTATTAATGCTTCACTAGTATAAGTTAAGACATCAGAACGGCAATCAATGTGCGATCGCTCAAATACACCAGCCGGAATTGCTGCATGACCACCTACAGCCGGAACTGGTCGCCAAGGATCATGAACCAATACGTCAGTAGTGCTGAGTGTTGAGATTTCAGTGCTAAGGGTTCCTGAATCTTCTCGGATGCTGGCGAGTCCGGTAGTTGACAAAAAATAGGATTTCTGGTTTTGTGTAGGTAAGTTAGGGAAAGTGCGCCAAAAATTACTTCCCATTTCAAACAAGCAAACAGGCGCTTCCTGAAGTAGTCCTGTATCCATACCTTTGAGTAACTGATCAAACCAGCGAATTTGCATCTTATCTACAGGACTCCCCGCCTTTGTACCAAAATCAATATCGCCAACTTTGCGCCCCCAAGGCAAATGCGCCCAGGGCCCGACTAACAAATGTTGTGGTTTAGTGCTGCGGGCTGCCATATCCTGATATAAATGCAGAGTTCCGCGCAGGTAGGTATCAAACCATCCCCCGATGTGGAACATGGGTAAATCAACAGCTTGCAAGTGGCTTTTGGGCGAAAGTTGTTCCCAATATGCATCTGGTTGGGGATGTGCTAACCACTCATGATAAAATGATTCAGGCGCAAAATTATTCAGTATTTCTGGATTATTTAAAGGCAGATTGCGAGACGCAGCAAATAATGCTTGATAAGCTGTTTTATTGCCTTGCAAACGTGCAGTTTCAGTAGCTAATTGAATTGCCCAAGCGAGATTAGTTTGCAAACAGAATGCGCCTCCTTCATAAGCCCAATCTGTATACAAATCATAACCAATCATAGCAGGGCAAATTGTTGTAAGGGCGCTGGGTTTGGCAGCTGCGGCATATAGCTGAGTCATTCCCTGATAGGAAAAGCCATACATACCAACTTTGCCATTACTACCAAGTAGTTTCGCCGCCCAGTTTACAGTATCTTCGCCATCAGCAATTTCACTAATAAATAACTTGAATTCACCTTCAGATGTGCCGCGTCCTCGAACATCTTGAATTACCACAATGTAACCGTGGGCAGCATACCAAGTAGGATGAGCATAGACAACAGTAGAAGCGATCGCACGTCCATAGGGTTGTCGCATTAATAATACAGGAAACTCACCATCTGTATCAGGGCGATAGATATCTGCATCCAGGCGTACTCCATCACGAGTGTACATTGAGGCAGTTTGTTTAGGAAGGATTTTGAGCATGAAATATGATAATCTTGGGCTTATTGCTGGCGCTTGCGCTTATGGGACTGCCAAAGTTTATCGCAACCCCAAATTAAGATTCCTATAGCGAAGCCAAAAAGTAAACTGTAGGTGATCGCAGCTGTAAAGCGATTCGTCACCGGAGTGTGCAAAACTTTGAGAATGGGGTCATCTTGTACCAAACTGTAACTAGATGCCATTATTCCCCCAGCGCCGATGCCAATACCTACTGCCAAAATGGTAATTTGTAAATTGCGATCGCTTTTTGCTCTGTCTATCTCCACACGTCCTTGGATGGAGACGATCGCTTTATCTAGTAAGCTGGAACCATGAGTAAAATAGCCTAACTCTGCTTTTATTTGTTCTTGGAAATCAGGACTATTTTCTAAGCTAAATTTTTCTAAAAAGCTAATATCTTCATCTTTGACAATACCGCGAATTTGTTGCAGTCTGTCAGTATAATTTCGTCCATTGATGGCTATTGTATTTTGATATGATTCCAAATATCGCAGGAAATTGGCATAGTCTAAGGCTATTTGGGGAAGAGTTTTTAATTTACCGCTTAATTTATCTAATTTTTCGTTATTTAATAACTGAGTATCATCAATTTGTTTGAAATTATTAATTTCCGCTTCGATTTTTTGATATTCTTTATTTGTATCTTCATAAACTTCCCGGCTTTTTTGGAAGGCTTTTACTGCTTTGGCGCGAAAGAAAAATAAATCTAATAATTGTTCTTGATAATCATTAAACTTTTCTTCAGCTTCTCGGTGGCTGAAGAACCAAACTAAAACATGGCGGTAATTAGTTAATTGGTTAAACAGTCCGTATTCAAAAATCGGGCTGCCAAATAAAGTAGCTGAACGTGTAAATGGCGGAATTGGGTAGCTGTTGGGAAAGAAAGCTTGGAGACATTCATCAGCTAAATTTTTCAAAGCTTTTTGGTCTTGGGGGTCGTGTTCTGATGACGCCCTCTCCCCTTGAATGCGGTTTCTGTAAGCTTCGCCCAGGTTGTTTTGCGTCGTTGCCCAATCTATGGGAAAGCGATCCTGGGTAAAAACGGTGAGTGCGATTTCATAACCTGTGATGGCAATTTCCAAATTATTCCTCCGGTTTCCCAAGGGAAAATCCTGCATCAGGTTACTGAAATTGATGATATTTCCTACAGTGTTTCGTGCTGTGTCTATTTCTAAGTCTGATAGAGTTGCCATTGCCCAACTGCGTAAAACTTGGGCAAAGTTCATGTCTAGCTTCTCTCGGTTCGCTTCCAGCAGTGGGTGGATCACCTTCGCATCGCTGTTGCTGTCTGCTGTAGCTTTGAGTACCTGCAATAAAAACTCAAGCTGGGAGTTAGATATAGGCGCTGTGTTTGCGTCTGTGTTGCTTTTAGACGAGGATAATCCTAGCTTTTGTGTTATTTGACGGCGAATTGCCTGTAAAACATTCCACAGCATTGGTATTATCCTAATTTCCAGCACTTTCGGCATTCATGGATGTATTCTTCACTTTACAAGCCTATAATTCCGCAAATTAGCATAAATTGTATCTTGTTTGACACAAGGCAGTTTGCTTGTGTCATGTTTAGATATTCATGAATGAGGCTTTGATACTCGTTAATCCACCTTTGAACTCCGTTAATCCACCTTTGAACTCCGTTAATCCACCTTTGAACTCCGTTAATCCACTTCTGAACTCCGTTAATCCACCTTTGAACTCCGTTCATCCACTTCTGAACTCCGTTAATCCACCTTTGAACTCCGTTCATCCCCGAACGACTCGAAGTTGCAGCTACAAAAACAAAGTCCGCCTGCGCGGACTACTAGGGAAAATCAATTAAATATGCTCAAAATATGATACGTAGTGCGTTAGGGCGTGTTTTCAAACTATTCGTTTAGCCTCCTGACTTTTTAGATCCTCCTAAATCCCCCTTAAAAAGGGGGACTTTGATAAGCTTTTGCCCCCCTTAAAAAGGGGGGTTGGGGGGATCTAAGACTTTGAAAACACGTTCTAGCTTACGGCGTAACATACCCTACTAATTTCAAATATCTTCAACAAGGCATCAAAGCATCTAATCTCCCCAGCACCGCCATATCTTCCGCATCTAACTCCACTGGTGTCCCACTGCGAATTAATTCCGAAAAATCTTCATTAGGAACCATCACAGTTAGCGTATACAAACGATTGGAACCTGTATTTCTAATTAAATGAGTACCAGTGGGAGGCACTAACAAACTATCTCCCGTTTTGATTTGGGCAATCTTGCCGTCACACATAGCTATTCCTTCCCCTTTGAGGACAAAAAACATTTCCACCGCCCATTGATGACGATTTGGCGGTGTTTGTCCACCAACATCAAAAATTTCTATACAGCAAGTCAAGGAAGTATTAGCGTTTGTCGAATCGAAGATAATTGCTAAGCGATTAGAGTCGTGAGGACTGATGCGGTATACTTGGTAATCTTTGGGAGATTTGATAACAGGAATTACACAACGAGTAGAGTGCATTTATTTATCTCCTCCTGTTGATTCAGGATTATTCAGAGCTGTTAATATTGCTTGTGAATCAGTGACAAAACCAAAGCATTGTTTCACGTTATATAGTGTCGCCAGCCAACAATATTCGGGAGAAGTTGTAGCTGTGCAGTCTTTAACTAAAACGCAATCATATCCTAAGAAGTTGGCGTCACATAGCGTAGTAAGCACACATTGGTCAGCATTGACACCAGCAAAAAATAGTGTCGTTTTTCCTAGGTTTCGCAGAATACTATCTAAAGGAGTATCCCAAAAGCCACTCATGCGGTATTTATCCACACGAATATCTTCCGGTAGCTGTTCTAGTTCGTCTACAACCGCCGCCGCCCAACTACCTGCCAAAAGTACCCTAGCACCATTACTAGGTAGCGGATCGCCCAATCCCACACCGTGACCTGTGGGGTTGTAGACGTGACGGGAGGCGGCACTGATATTGAGTAAGTCGGGACGATTTCCCCAATTGACCCAAATTACGGGGACACCAGCGTCACGCACCTCAGGAAGTAAGCTGTTTAAAGCATCGATGGGCTTTCGCGCCGGAGTTACATCCACGCCGATATGCGCTAACCAACCATCAGGGTGACAGAAGTCATTTTGCATATCGATGACAAGAATGGCAGCTTTTGCCAAATCTAGGCGCAAGGTTTTAGTTTCTGTTGATAAGATAACGGGTTGTGGGGTCTTGTGAGGACGAGTAATATCTGCGATCGCATGATTCACAGTCCAAGCATTTGGTGCAACTCCCAATGTCCGAAAAGCCATATTCATAAAATTGCAACACCCAACACCTTTTTTATTTTGTAACTTGAAATTCTGTTGAGCGTTCAATTACTTAATCAAGGTTAAAATCGTGATCACCATCCAGAATGTTTTAATTGCCACCGATAACAGTTATGCAACCGTAGATTTACAGGTTGTGGACGGGAAGATTGCCGCTATTGCAGCCGATTTAGATGTTGTCGGTACTGCCTTTGATGGTAACAATAAACTGTTGCTTCCTGGCTTCTTTAACGCTCACACCCACTCATCAGAGATGTGGCAACGCGGGATCATGTCAGCCTTGCCTTTAGAATTATGGCTGGCGGAACTGTATGATTTTGCACCTCTGGATTTAGAAAAGGTTTATCTCAGCGCCTTGGGAACTGCGGTGGAAACCCTACTTTCTGGCGGTACGAGTGTGGTAGATCATCTGGTGTTAATTCCAGGACAAGAGTTAGAAACCATCGCCACTGCAACTCGCGCTTACAGAGAAGTTGGGATTCGTGCCTTTATCGCCCCGCTAATTCAAGATGAATCTCTCACAGCAGGGATGCCATCTGGGGAATCAGCACAAACTCACGAGCCTTATTTTCGCTCAACTGTGGCCACACTGGAAATCATCGAAGAGGCGGTGAGACAATTTCATCGCCCGGATGAAGGTGTAAATATTTTAGTCGCACCAACAGGAATTCAGTTGTGTACTGATGCTTTATTTGAGGGATGTATTGAGTTAAGCTCACGCTATAATCTTTGTCGTCACTCTCATTTACTGGAAACCAGAGCACAGGAAAAACTTGCCGAAGAAAAATACGGTTGTACTGCTGTTGAACATCTTAAAAGAATCGGGTACTTGAGCGATCGCACAACACTAGCTCATTGTGTCCACTTAAATGATGCTGATATTGCCATCCTTGCAGAAACTCAATCTACAGTCGTTCACAATCCTTTGAGTAATCTGCGTTTAGGCAGTGGCATCGCCCCAATTTTAAAATACCGCCAAGCTGGTGTAAACGTGACTTTTGGCTGTGATGGCGCTTCCAGCAATGATTCCCAAGACTTACTAGAAGCCATCAAAATTGGTTCCATCTTGCACAACGTTACAGACTCAGATTATCAGCATTGGATTACACCCCGGCAAGCTGTAGAAATGGCATCCTTGGGAGGCGCGAAGGGATTGAATATAGCAGATAAACTCGGTTCCCTCACTCCAGGCAAACAAGCCGATTTAGTACTTTATGACCTCACAAATTTATCTTTATTACCCCGTACAGATCCCATTGGTTTATTAGTTTTAGGGCGTCCTACTAATGTTGTGAATAGTGCTTGGGTCAATGGCAAGCAAGTTATTGCTGATGGGAAATTGACAACAATTAACGTTGATGAATTGCGGCAAGAACTATTTAACCGCAGTCAATGGGAAACCAAGCGCAAATCTCAAACCGTGGCACAAATTGAAGCACATTATCGCACAGTCATGGGGTTGCGAAACACAAAGAAACACGGTTGAATCCCCTCATGCCGTGTTATTCCTCTATTTGATATGTTGACCGCACTTTTGCAGTAAAGTGTGCAAAAAAGATTATTACACGTAATTTTCACGCTAAAAGATGCAAACATCAACTTATTAGACTGCAACAGTTTATTCAACCGCACTTTCGCGGTCTATCTAGCACTCGAAAAAATGCATTTTCTACCGCATAAATGCGGTCTAGTTACACATATTATGTGATTAGATTACACTGTTGGAGAAGACGAACACAAGCTCTCTGTGTCAAGGTTGCTAGCCACCGCTCAACTGAACCGTTGTAATGCCGTTGAACATCTGGAAATAATAGGTTATTTAAGCGATCGCACTTCTGTTAAGCTCATCTATGGGTCTTCAAAGAATGCATCTCCAACTGCACATCTTGAGGCAGTGTAGGATGATGGATAGGAGGACACAATGAACATATCTATCATCGACGAGCTAATCCAGCAACTAAAAGGGATGCCGCAACACTTGCAATGGCAAGTACTCGAATTTGCTCGAATACTAGTGAAATCTCAAGTTCGAGGTACTCCAGGACAACAATTACTACGTTTTGCAGGTTCAATACCACCCGATGATCTCCAGTTAATGCGTAAGGCAATTGAGCAAGGTTGTGAGCAGGTTGATACCAATGAGTGGTAGATACTTACTGGATACCAACATCATCATTGCTCTGTTTGCAGATGAAGCGGTAATCAAAAATAACCTTGCTCAAGCTGATGAGGTTTTTATTTCAAGTATTGCAATCGGGGAGTTATGTTATGGCGCAACAAAATCGGGACGACCTCAAGAGAATCTAGCAAGAGTTGATGAGTTAGTTGCTAACAGCACTGTGCTTGTGTGTGATGCCGAAACCGCTCATTAATATAGTGAGGTCAAAAACAAGCTAAGGCTCAGAGGGCGTCCATTGCCTGAGAATGATATTTGGATTGCAGCTCTGGCATTGCAGTATGAGTTGACCTTAGTAACACGCGATGCCCATTTCCAGGAAGTTGAGAATTTGCAAATAGTAGCTTGGTGAGTACTGTTGCCTAACAACCGTGTTGCAGTGGTTAACGGTAAAAACGAAATTGCTTACCGCTGCTGACCTTTAACGGTTGCACTGCCGTTGAACATCTTATAAAGAATCGGATACTTGAGCGATCGCACAACACTAGCAGATTGTGTCTAGTTGAATGATGCTGAGGTTTATTAATTTTACCAAGAAAGGCAGAGGGCAGGAGGCAGAAGGCAGAAGGGAATTTTGATTCCTGCCCTCTGCCCACGACTGAAAGGAGTAAGGGTATAAAGCCCCCACTGAACTCTCGTTCAGTGGCCCCAAGTCAGGAGGGGTCGGAATCCCTTTCTGACTTGTTCCTTCTGCCCTCTGCCCTTTGCCTTCTGCCTTCTTCAAACTCTGTTGTAAAACACAAATAAACGCAGAGTTAGATAATAATTACTCCTCTATGAGAAAGTTAAATCAATAAATTTCATTTCCTTAAATTAGGAAGAAAAACATGAGCTATCGGATCAAACGACAAGACTATGCGGCAATGTTCGGCCCGACTGTTGGCGATCGCATCCGCCTTGCTGATACAGAATTATTTATTGAAGTTGAAAGAGACTACACTACTTATGGCGAAGAGGTAAAATTCGGCGGCGGTAAGGTGATCCGAGATGGTATGGGACAATCTCCCATCATTAATGGTGACGATAAAGATAACGCTGTAGATACGGTAATCACCAACGCCTTGATTCTCGACTGGTGGGGCATCGTTAAAGCTGATATCGGCATTAAAGGCGGGAAAATTTTTAAAATCGGGAAAGCAGGCAATCCCAATATTCAAGACAACGTTGATATTATCATCGGCCCAGGCACAGAGATTATAGCCGGAGAAGGCAGAATCGTCACAGCCGGAGCCATTGACACCCACATTCACTTTATTTGTCCCCAGCAAATCGAAACCGCGATCGCCTCTGGAACTACAACCATGATTGGCGGTGGTACAGGTCCGGCGGCTGGTACTACCGCCACCACTTGCACCCCTGGCCCTTGGCACATTCACCGGATGTTACAAGCGGCTGATGCTTTTCCTGTAAACATCGGTTTCTTGGGTAAAGGTAATAGTAGTGTACGTGATGGTTTAGTCCAACAAGTTGCGGCTGGAGTCATCGGTTTGAAGCTGCATGAAGACTGGGGAACTACGCCAGAGGCTATTCGTACCTGTCTTAGCGTTGCTGACGAATATGATGTACAAGTTGCTATTCACACTGACACGCTTAACGAAGCAGGATTTGTGGAAAAAACAGTTGCAGCTTTTGAAGAACGTGTGATTCACACTTTCCACACCGAGGGTGCAGGTGGTGGACATGCGCCTGATATTTTGAAAGTCTGCCAATATGATTATGTTTTACCCGCTTCTACGAATCCCACTCGCCCCTACACCATCAATACCTTAGCTGAACACAAGGATATGTTGATGGTGTGCCATCACCTTGATCCCAATATTGAGGAAGATGTCAAATTTGCCGATTCTAGAATTCGCCCACAAACGATCGCAGCTGAGGATATTTTGCACGATCTAGGCGTAATTAGCATTATGGCTTCCGATTCCCAAGCAATGGGCAGAGTCGGGGAAGTCATTCTGCGGACTTGGCAAACTGCTCATAAGATGAAAGTCCAGAGAGGGCCGTTATCTCCTGAGAAAAGTTCCTCAAACAATGATAACTTTAGGTCTAAGCGCTATATTGCAAAATACACGATTAATCCTGCGATCGCTCATGGAATTGCTGATTACGTCGGTTCCATTGAAGAAGGGAAATTAGCTGATTTGTGTTTATGGAAACCTGCCTTTTTTGGCGTAAAACCAGAGCTTGTTATTAAAGGAGGAATGATTGTTTGGGCGCAAATGGGTGACCCTAATGCCAGTATTCCCACCCCCGAACCCGTTTATATGCGTCCAATGTTTGGCGCTTTTAGCGGAGCAATTGGCGCTACCTCTATTACATTTCTTTCTCAAGAAGCTTTAAATAAAGGTATACCTGAACAGCTTGGCTTAACCACTCGAACCGAAGCTGTTTCCCATACCCGTGACGTGAGGAAAAAGGATTTGAAACACAACGATGCTACACCACACATTGAAGTTAATCCCGAAACCTACGAAGTCAGAGCCGATGGGGAATTGTTAACTTGTGAACCTGCTTCTAATTTACCTATGACCCAGCGCTACTTCTTGTTTTAATTGATTTGTTAGTAGTGAAATAATTCTGTCTAAATAACCAAAAATCCAAAATCAATATGACAAGTGCATCTTACATTTTTCTGGCTGGAGCAAGTCGCGGCGTTGGTAGAGAAATTGCCACATATTTAACAGCACAATCGCTAAAAGTAAAAGCACTTCTGAGAACAGAAGCTAGTGCTGCTGAACTTGAAGCAATAGGTATTCAGGTAGTTTTGGGAGATGCCTTGAATGTTGGTGATGTAGAACGTGCAATACTGACAGAACCTATCCACGCGGTTATTAGTACACTTGGCGGCTTACCTACAGACGCTCAAAGACCAGATTACTTTGGTAATAAAAATCTAATCGATGCAGCTCTCAAAGCTGGAGCGAAAAAATTTATTCTTGTATCTTCAATTGGTACTGGTAATAGTGCCGTTGCTGTGCCTCCCCAAGTTTTGCAAACATTGGGGCCTGTTTTAGCCGAGAAAGACAAAGCTGAACAATATTTAATTGCGAGTGGACTAACCTACACAATCATTCGTCCTGGCGGACTAAAATCTGATCCAGCAACGGGTAATGGCATTTTAAGTGAAGATCCACGCATTATTGGTACTATTAATCGTGCAGATGTCGCGCAGTTAGTTTGCCGATGTTTAAATTCTGATCGTGCTAACAATAAAGTTTTGTCAGCAGTGGATCGAAATATGCTATTTGGGCAATCAGAGCTTCCAGAATTTAATTTGGATTAATTAGATAAGAGTACAGAACTTACGCACTCAGATCCCCCAACCCCCTTAGAAAGGGGGCTTTAGACGTTCCCCCCCCTTTTTAAGGGGGGTTAGGGGGGATCAGGGTTTCAGGCTTCAGTGCGTAAGTCCTAGAGTAGAGACGCGATTGATCGCGTCTGTACAAAAGTCAAGAGTAGGACTGGCATTGTAATGACTACAAGCTTGCTGTAAGCTTGCGATCGCCACACGGCAAATTCAGATGGTAGTTTAACGTTACACTCATAGATTGCAATACATAACTTTATACCCTCATGACTGGAGAGCGACACCTTGGGAATAGAACTACGCAGTTTCGTATTTCTCGACAGCCTGCAACCTCAACATGCAGCATATATAGGAACAGTAGCCCAAGGTTTTTTACCATTACCAGGAGATACATCGTTGTGGATTGAAATCTCTCCTGGCATCGAAATTAATAAAATTACTGATGTAGCCCTCAAATCTGCTTCTGTTCGTCCAGGAGTACAGGTAGTCGAACGCCTGTATGGTCTATTAGAAGTTCATTCTGCCTCTCAAGGAGAAACGCGAGCTGCTGGTCAAGCGATTTTGGAGACATTAGGAGTTAGAAAAGAAGAGTGTTTAAAACCGCGTGTGGTTTCCACCCAGATTATCCGCAACATTGATGCTTACCAAACACAACTCATCAATCGCACACGCCGGGGACAGCTATTATTAGCAGGACAAACACTATATGTATTAGAAGTTGAACCTGCTGCTTACGCCGCACTAGCTGCGAATGAAGCGGAGAAAGCAGCATCGATTAATATTCTTGAAGTTCAAGCTGTAGGCAGTTTTGGACGGCTTTACTTAGGTGGACAAGAACGGGATATTCTTGCAGGTGCGGCGGGAGCGTTAGCGGCGATTGAAAATGTAGCTGGACGGGTTGCTCAGAGTGGACGTCAGGAGTAAAGGATAAAAAATGGCAAATCGAGAGCATCTGGCTTTACTCAAAGCAGGTGCAGTCAAATGGATTGAGTGGAGACAGAAAAATCCCCAGATTGAACCAGACCTTAGTGCTGCAAACCTGCAAGGTAATAATCTTAGAGGTGCAAACCTCCAAGGGAGCAACTTGAACAGAGCAGATTTAGGTAATGCTTTACTTGTGCGAGCAAACCTCAGCTGTGCTGATCTCAGCAGCGCTAACCTCTACAAAGCAATCCTGATTGAAGCTAACCTGAGTGCAGCTAACTTCAGTATTGCTAACTTGAGCGGCGCTACACTTATACAGGCAGATCTCAGTCATGCCAATCTGATTGGAGCCGACTTGAGTGAGGCAAATCTAATAAAATCTGTGATTACTGATGCTAACTTGATTGGCACTGATTTGAGAGGCGCTAATTTAAGAGATGCTGATTTAGGCGCAGCAAAGCTTCATCGGACTAACCTCAGTTTTGCAAACCTAGTCACAGCTAACTTGATTGCGGCGAACTTGAGCGAAGCAAACCTTTACGAAGTTGAAGCAATGGGGGCCTACCTTTACAAAACTGATCTGTACAAAGCTAATCTGAGTAAAGCTCACTTCAGTGGTGCATATTTGTTACGAGCTAACCTGAGTGAGGCTAACTTGACCGATGCTAACTTAGCATGGAGTAACCTCACCGGAGCTAACTTAGCAGGAGCTAACTTAGCAGGAGCGAACCTTAGAGGAGCGAACATCAGAGGAGCGAACCTTAGCGGCGTAAATCTTCAAAAGACAATTATGCCGGACTCTTCAAGGCACGATTAATTAACCAGAACCCTTTCCAGGTGTAATGTATTTTTCTTAACATCTTAGTATCTTAGTGTCTTAGTGGTTAATTAAACTTACCGCCGACTGCGAAAACCCTGTCTTCCATTAACTGGGTCAAAGAGTACATCGTATTTATCAAAAAATCCGATTCCAGTATTTACCAATATAGGAAGTTCTGCCTGTGGTGAGATACTCAAATTCCAGCGGTTAAATCCGTCGCGGGTTCCTGGTGTCAAATTGTAATCAAAAATGCCATTAATTGCTACTTTCAGAGCATTTGCCGAGCGTAATCCTCCTGGTTTGAGTTTACCTGCTGTGGCAGCTGACTTGAACTCAGTCAAACCATTAATAGTTGCAGTATCAGCAATCATTCTGCCATTACAAGAATTTTTAGCAGAACTCCCAGCAATAGTTAAACAAACTTTGCTCAGTCGAGAGTCCCATCTCTTACCGGGTACACCATTAAGTTCTGGTTGTTGACTCCAAGAAGCCATTTTGAAACCTGCTTGATTTTCAGCAGTTAAACCGAGAATTAGGCTGCCATTGTTGTTACTACCACCATTTCCAATTACGATAAATCCGTTACTCAGATTGCCTGGTAATTTTCTCAACGGGTTATAAAGAAGTGATTTTTCAAAATAGTTGACACCGACAATCCCCGAAAATGGCGCACCACTCTTTGCTGAACATTTAGGTTTTTGGGCAGTACATTGGCGACTAGTAACAACCTGTACGGGAACAGGTTCGGTGGTGGGAATCAAACTAAACCGGACATTAGCATAAACTAATTCTCCCTCCAGGATAGTACCATCACTTAATATCTCCTTGATATTTTGCCCTGTTCTGCGGATAGGGGTATTACCTAAAAACTCTTTGGGAACTCGCAGCCCTGCTGACCCTGTATCTAATAAAATACGTCTTTGCTGACCACCTGCGGTAGCCACTTCCAGAAAATAGCCGCGAACACGTTGACCGAGGGAAGGTTTTGAATATAAAGGTAAGGAAATGGTCTTAAAAGTTGGCTTGCGAGGCGTATTTTGAGAGATGTCGCGCAACGCTGAATTTGGGAAAAGAGCCGCAAATGCTGACTGTCGTTGCGCTGCTGGCTCAGGCGCAATATTCCAAAGGCTTTCGTAGTAGAAAAAGCCGATACCTAAACCGCGTTGATGGGTTGCTTGTACCTGGGATTGAATTTGTTGTATCGAAACTGGGCGATTTCGTAACCCGGCCATAATACCGATACCAGTTGGAATAATTTGTTGTGTTTCTAAAATTTCTGGACGGGTAATTTGAGCGATAAAACTTTCTAAATCATTACGGTACACCTGCATAACTAACTCATCGACAATACCCAACCGTACCCAGTTGAGCCAGTCTTGCAGTTGCAACTTATAGGCGAAATCATAGTAGTTGGGAGAAACTGAGAAGATGGCATTCGGTTTTCGAGCTTTCACAGTTTGGTGGAGGTCTACCATGAATGCAGTAATTTTATCTGCCCGCCATTTTATCCATGCTTGGGCTTGGGGATTGGGTGGTGGAGGATTCCCAGTTTCTTGAGTATATAGACTAATCGTGTACTTATCGTAGCCAAAATCCACAGGTAAACTCATGTGGTCGTCAAATTGAACGCCATCAGCATCGTATTTAGTGATAACTTCTGTGACGAGTTCGGTGATAAACTTTTGTACTTCGGGGTGAAAGGGATTCAGCCACGCTACTTCACCCGCAGCACTAATTGAAGTTTGAGTCCCATCTGGCTTTTGTGTTAGCCAATCTGGATGCTGCGATGCGAGTTCCGAAGTTAGAGGAACCATGAAACCAAATTCAAACCAGGGTATTGCTAGTAGCCCTTGTCTGCGGGCTTGGGTGATGATGTCTGCAATTACATCTTGTCCATCTGTTCCTTTAAAGAAAAAAGGGATACCCATTTTTTGCGTGACGGCGCTGGGGTATTGTGTATAACCATCGTTCCATACTACAGGATAAACAGTATTAAAGTTTAACTGCCGCAGTTGGCTCATGGCTGCTTGCACCTGTAAACGATTTCTAAAAACGCTAAAATCGTTACCACTTAGCCATACCCCCCGAATTTCCTGACGAAGTTGAGGCGGCATTTGGGCAACAACAGGGGTAAGGTTGTTAAGTAGCAATACTGTAACAAATGATATCAAACATAATAATGGCAGCATACGCTTTCTCAAAAACCACCAACCTTGATGAATAAAAGGCGATGTCTGGCGATCAGCTTTTCTACGTTCGCGCAGCGTGTCGCAGACAGACGCTACGCGTAGTTTGCTTAAACCTAAGAGTACGCGTCTATGCACAGGCTTAAATAGTAAGTTAGTTAGAGTCGCATTAATTTCTATGCTTTTTTCCCAAAACTGAGTTGTCATTACTTCTGTTTACTAAATGAGATTAATTGGTTATACTTCATTGCATATAAACGTTAAATTACTACACCAGGAAAACTCATATAGTAATTTAACTGCAATATAGGTGACGCAGTTATAGAGTTAGTAGTGCCAAATAAAAATATTGCAAATGTAACCTGTAATAAATTCTCGCTCTCTAATGTACTAACTTAGAGGATTGTGTGGCAAAAATAAAGCCTAAAATATCTGAAAATTGTGCGATCACAAAACAAAGATATCTCTAATTTCAACATGGAATAAAACTCAACATGACATTTTCAGACTTTTGCTCACATATTTTATATAAATTAATATAAATTACATTTGAAAAACCTTACGACCTATGACTTTTTCATACCGTTAAAAATGAATTATTAATTTAAACTTGATACAAAGTTGAATTATATTCATTTAAAAAATAAAAAATTATTTTTTCTACGACAAAAACATTAAGCTGATCATCACTGTTGAAGTTTAATAAGTTTTTCCAGCTTGAATTAGGTGATCCTTGTGTTTTTTGTTTCTATGCTGAACTTTGGAATTGAGAACGCGTTATTATAGCAGAATTATAATACTTATGCAATTTCTGAAACTATAACAAAATCAAATCATTTTTAAGTTTGATTTTACCATTCACCTTTCGGTAGATTTAGACAAAATTATAACAATGTATATTTGGATGGAGTAACACATAACTTGCTACAAAACCTCATGCCAAATAAGTAATTTTAATATCGATAGATAAAATCCTCATTAAGTTCAAGTTAATTTGTTCTTTAAGTTCTTCGTAAGCCATGACATCCCCTGAGCCTCAAACTGATCTTGGAGAAAATATTCCACAAACCTCATTTGAGCCACCTCCTAGAAAACGGCGGTGGCTTTGGTTATTGTTAGCTGTACTACTAGTGTTTGGGGGCGGAGCAGCTATAGTATGGCGTTTACTGAATCCGACAGATTCGGCACCTGCAACTGCTAATGCTCAACCTCCAGGGGTAAGGGTAAAGCTATCGACAGTACAAACTGGCACAATTGAGGAAAGTTCAGATTTTATTGCTAGCCTAGAATCCCGGCGCTCTGTCAGCCTCCAGCCCAGAATTCAGGGTCAAGTCACCCAAATATTTGTCAGATCAGGAGATCCGGTTGCAGCAGGAGCAGCAATTATCCAAGTAGATCCCAGAGAGCAACAAGCTGCACTCAGTGGGATTAATGCTGCGGCTCAAGCATCTGTGGCTCAGTTGGAGAATGCTCGCGCTACACTCAAATCCCTGGAAGCAGAGCGACTATCCAACGTTGCTGATGTACAGTTGAACCAGCAAGATTACAAAAGATACTCTGACCTGGCAGACCAAGGAGCCGTATCTCGACAGACTAGCGAGCAATATGCTAACAGGCTCGCCACAGCTAAAGCTCAACTCGGTGCAATTGATTCTCGAATTCAAGCACAAAGAGCCACAATATTACAGGCTGAAAAAGCCTTATTGCAAGCTGATGCAAATACCAGAGGACAACAAGTCCAACTCCAGTACTACAAAATTACCGCTCCCTTTGATGGCACAGTTGGTGACATCCCAGTGAAAGTTGGTGATTTTGTTAATACTTCTACACAATTAGCTACCATCACTCAAAACCGGCCTTTAGAAGTTCAAATCTCTGTGCCACTAGAACGGGGATCGCAATTGCGTAAAGGAATGCCAGTAGAGATCATGAATGCCCAAGGACAAAGCCTGGGTACTAGTCGAGTCTTTTTCATTGCTCCTAACGTCAGCGACAATACGCAATCAATCCAGATCAAAGCACTTTTCAGCAACTCTAAAGGCCAGCTACGTGCAGATCAATTAGTACGGGCTAGAGTGATCTGGAATCAGCGGTCTGGAGTCTTAATCCCAACGACAGCAATAACTCGTGTAGCTGGGGAAACTTTTGCTTATGTAGTTCAAACAGAAAAATCTCCCGAAGGTGTGTCTCAACAAGTAGCTCGACAAAAGCGGGTGAAGCTAGGCGATATCAGAGGTAATAATTACCAAGTTCTTGAAGGATTACAGCCAGAAGAAAAAATTGTTATCTCAGGCTTGCTTAATCTTAGGGATGGTGTTCCAATCGTTCCAGAATCTTAGAAATGGGTATTGGGACTGGGGAGCCAGTCGCGTGCGGAGGCATCCTCCGTTGAGCGAACTGGCGTGACTGGGGAAGAGTTTCCCAATACCTAAATATCCAATCTTTAAGACCCAATACTTAAATACCCAACAACCAATACAACACCCAATCCCTAATACCTAATCCCCAATACCTAATACCCAATACCCATGTTTGTTGACTTCTTTATTAAGCGACCTGTATTTACGAGTGTCTGTGCCATCATCATTCTGCTGGTAGGAGCAATCAGTATTCCAACATTGCCCACAGATCAATATCCAGAGATCAGCCCGACTCAAATTAATGTTACTGCTAACTATGTCGGTGCCACTGCTGAAGTTGTAGAAAATACGGTTACGACTATCTTAGAGCGGCAAATTAACGGCGTTGAGGGCATGAAGTATATGACCTCAAGTAGCAGTAACAATGGCACAAGTACGATTACAGTCACATTTGATGCATCGCGAGATAAAGATATTGCAGCGGTCGATGTGCAAAATCGTGTGTCTCTAGCCGAACCGCTGTTACCAGAAGTTGTGCAGCGAACGGGAGTCGTTGTTAATAAGCAATCTAACAACATTCTTTTGGCGATCGGGCTTTACTCAGATAACAAAGACTACGACAATGTATTTCTAAGTAATTACGTTGACCTATACGTAGTAGATGCCCTCAAAAGAATCAAGGGTGTGGGTGACGTACAGATTTTTGGTGAACGTCGCTATGCTATGCGTCTGTGGCTCGACCCCAACCGCCTTGCTAGTCGTAACCTCACTGCCCAGGATGTGATCGATGCACTCGATGAACAAAACTTACAGGTGGGTGCTGGGCAAATCGGGCAGCAGCCAACATCGCCAGAGCAGATGTATCAAATAGATTTGCAAGCTCTTGGTCGGTTGAGTGAGGCAACTGAATTTGCTGACATGGTGATCAAGACCGGTGAGGATGGCGCACTGATCAAGTTGAAAGATGTGGGTCGGACGGAACTAGGAGCGGAAAATTACAGCACTTTCTTGCGATTTAAAGGCAATGAGGGTGTGGGTATGGGGATATTTCCCACTCCGGGGAGTAATGCTTTGGACGTTGCTAAAGCAGTGAAAGCTGAAATGGTACGACTGAGGCAGAGTTTTCCGCCGGGAATGGAGTATGAAGTAGCTTTTGATACAACACTCTTTGTAGAAGCGTCTCTAGCAGAAGTGGTCAAGACGTTGATAGAAGCGATCGCTCTTGTGGTCTTGGTAATTTATATCTTCTTACAAGACTGGCGCACCACATTGATTCCCGTGATTGTCGTTCCCTTAACTTTGGTTGGCACTTTTGCCTTTATCAAAGTTTTCGGATTTTCCATCAACACCCTAACTATGTTTGGTTTAACCTTGGCAACTGGGTTAGTAGTTGATGACGCAGTAATCATAGTCGAAAATATCTCTCGCTTAATTGAAGATGAGGGTATGTCGCCCCGTCAGGCTGCTTCTGAGTCAATGAAGGAACTGTTTGGAGCAGTAATTGCGACTTCCTTAGTGCTAATGGCTGTATTTGTCCCCGTCGCCTTCTTCCCAGGATCTACAGGACAGATATATAAGCAATTTGCTCTAACAATCGCCTTTTCGACGGCGATTTCTACCTTTTTGGCGATTACTCTAACTCCTTCCCTCTCAGCTCTACTGCTGCGGCGAGGACAAAGATCACGTGGTTGGTTGGGCTGGATTTTTGAACGAATTAACAGGTTTATTGATTGGACACGTAAGGGGTATGAGCGATCGCTCTACCGTCTGAACCGTGTAAAAGCGATCATTGTGCTGCTATTTGTATTGTCTTTGGGGTTTACAGGCTGGCTTTACACTCGCGTACCCACAGCATTTATCCCCGATGATGACCAAGGCTATTTCATCACCATTATTCAAGGTCCAGAAGGGGTTTCGCTTAACTACACCAGCAAAGTCATGGCTCAGGTAGAAAAAGAAATCCTGAAATTGCCTGAAGTTACGGGTACTTTCGCCATCGGTGGTTTTGGTTTTAGTGGCAACTCGGCCAACAGTGGGGCGATTTTTACGACGCTCAAACCTTGGGGCGATCGCCACGAACCAGGGCAGTCAGCGCAGGCTATCATTGGCAAGTTGACAGGAGTACTATCGGCAATTCCCGAAGCGAGAATTTTCCCAGTTAATCCGCCATCTATTCAGGGTTTAGGCAGTTTTGGCGGTTTCCAATTTCAACTACAAGACAGAAGAGGTAACAGCGGCTTAGATAACCTGTTGCAAACTATGGGTCAGTTGTTAGAGCGCGGTAATCAGACACCAGGATTGCAAGCTGTATTTAGCACTTTTAGTGCAAATACGCCTCAGATATTGATTGAAGTAGACCGCAACAAAGCCAAATCTTTGCAAGTAGATATAGACGATATCTTTAATACCCTACAGAGTTACTTGGGTTCGCGGTATGTCAACGACTTTAATTTACTACAGCGGACTTACCGGGTGTATGTCCAAGCAGATGCTCAGTTCCGCTCCAACCCAGAGGATATCGGTAAACTATACGTTCGCTCTGCCAACAATCAGATGATTGCCTTGAGTAATTTGGTAAAACTTACTCCTGCTACCGGAGCGCAAACGATTAATCACTTCAACTTGTTCCGCTCAATTGAAATTAATGGCTCTGCGGCTCCTGGTTACAGTTCTGGACAAGCAACCACAGCAATGGAGCAATTAGCAAAAGAGGTTTTACCAGCAAGTATGGGTTACGAATGGGCGGGAATTACCGCTGAAGAAAAGCAGTCTGGAGGTTTAGCGCCCTTAATTTTTGGATTGGGACTTGTCTTCGTCTTTCTCGTGCTGGCTGCTCAGTATGAGAACTATGTTGACCCACTGATTATTATGTTTTCAGTTCCCCTAGCCATCTTGGGGGCATTATTGGCGCAGTCGATGCGTGGTCTAGCCAACGATGTATTTTGCCAGGTTGGTCTGGTGATGTTGATTGGTCTGGCAAGTAAAAATGCCATTTTGATTGTAGAATTTGCCAACCAACTACGGGAACAAGGTCTTTCGCTGACCAAAGCCGCAATACAAGCATCACAAGAACGCTTGCGACCCATTCTCATGACTTCCTTATCTTTTATTTTGGGTGTTTGGCCATTGGTAAATCCTGAAGGCGCAGGAGCAGCCAGTAGAAAATCTCTTGGTACAGCCGTGGCTGGCGGGATGATTGTCTCAACTTTCTTGAGTCTATTTATCGTACCAATTCTGTATATCGTAATTGGGAACATTCGCGATCGCATGAGTCCACGTCGTCAGCCTCAGCAGCTAGATTCTAGTCATGATGACAAAGTTCCTTCTGCCACCAGCCATCGGTAAAAAGGCAGGGGAGCAGGGAGCAGGGGGAGATAATTCTTGACTCAGGACTCAGCACTATTTTACTCAGGTGTATCTATGGCACAATTAACTGGAAAAGTTGCAATTATTACTGGTGCATCGCGGGGAATTGGACGAGCGATCGCCCTCAAATTAGCTAGTAATGGTGCGTCTGTTGTCGTTAACTATGCGGGTAATGCAAACAAAGCGCAGGAAGTTGTTGCAGAAATTGAAAAGCTGGGAGTAAAGGCAATTGCTATACAAGCTGATGTGAGCAAAGTAGCTGATATTCAACGGTTGTTTGAGCAAACAATTCACCACTTTGGTAAAGTTGATATTTTGGTAAACAATGCCGGAATTGCGACTTATCAGCCAATTACTCAAGTTACAGAAGCAGATTTCGACAAAATTTTTGCAATTAATGTCAAAGGTACTTATTTTGCTTGCCAACAAGCCGCGCAACATATGGCAGAAGGGGGAAGGATTATCAACTTTTCTTCATCCACCACAGCGATGATGCTGCCAACTTATAGCGCCTATGTAGCAACTAAAGGTGCTGTTGAACAAATTACGCGGGTACTAGCTAAAGAAGTGGGAGCAAAGGGTATTACAGTTAATTTTGTTTCTCCTGGCCCCACCGATACAGAACTGTTTCGAGAAGGCAAAACCCAAGAACAAATCGACCGTTTAGCTCAAATGGCGGCGTTTGGCAAACTAGGAGACGTGCAAGAAATCGCCAACGTAGTAGCGTTTCTCGCTAGTGACGCAGCCCGATGGATAATTGGGCAAAACATGCGTGTGAATGGTGGAATCGCGTGAGTTCATGGGTATTGGGCATTGGGCATTGGAAGCTTTGAGGTTCCAAGGTGGATAAATCCAGTTCTAACTCTCCTCTGCCCCTGCTCCCTGCCCCCTGCCCCCAATCATCTTAAAGAGGTATCAAAATGCCTACTATTGCCAAGAACAACGATGTAATTACCGTCATAATTATCTTCGCAGTCGAACCTGAACGTCAGCAGGAACTAGTTGATACCATTGTGGAATTTCTAGAAACAGGGGTAAAACATCAACCAGGTTTCGTCTCATCCAGCATCCACAAAAGTATAGATGGTGTACGGGTAATGAACTATGCTCAGTGGAAAACCTTGGAAGACTATCAAGCATTTGTGAATAATTCCGAAACCCAAAAGCTAGGAGCAAAGGTTTTCCAATTCCAAATCCACGAGTCGCATATCTACGAAGTCGTCGTTTCCTTACCAGATGATGCCACACTCAAAATTACTAAAGGTGGTTTGATTCACCTTGCAGAATTTCGGGTAAAGCCAGAAAACCAGCAACGCTTAGTGGAATTGGAAAGAGAATACCTACCAGTTGGATTGCAAAATCCAGGACTTCTATCTGGTAATTTTCACCGTTCGTTGGATGGGGTACACAATGTAAATTATGGTCAGTGGCGTAGCTTTGCAGATTTTGAGGAACTATTGAAAGATCCAAAGTATGCAACTTTAGGTGAATATTGGCAAGGTCTGGCAGAAAACGAATTTCATCTCTACGAGGTTGTATTTACTGAACCTGCTGATTGATTAAAACATAAGCGATCGCTTTTTATAATACATCTTCATCGTCGTTTATTACAAGTTCAAGGGAAGTTTCAAGATTAACATCGTCGCTAACTATTTTCTATTGTGAAGATCAACTAAGCGCTCTTTTTTGCCAATAAACGCGAAGCTTATAGGTAGATACTTCGCGTTGTTGCTTATTAATATACAGGGTAATTTTCATGAATTCATTAAAAGAAAACAATCAATTTGAGCGCCCCAAACCAGTTTACCAACAGAGCTAGTGACGAAGGGGATTAGCGACAACCAAAATAGCAGATGCAGATTAGCTCTAAGCTTCTGGTACTTGATATGCTAGGGTTACACTTTTCTTTAAGCAACTCCATACCCGGTATAGGGACGCTTATATGGCGGATGTAACCCCAGAATAATATCTTCCTTTGTCACACCCATCTCTACTAATTCTTGTGCAATATCTACATCTGTCATATTGCGTTGAATCCAAATCTTGCCATCTTTGATGTCTAAATGCATGACACAGTTATAAACTCGCTTAAGTCCCTCCCAGCCAACTTCCAAAAGCTGGTAGTGGTCATGTTCTGTATCAAACACAAGCTGAGACTCAATGTCTGAACTGCCACTATCAAAAGTAGCGTGAGACGTTAACAGTTGCCGGATGCTCTGGCGGTACTGCTCTACTCTTTCCATTCGACAATTACCTCCTGAAGTGGATCATAGCTCACCAACTTTACTTGATAAAGCTTGACAGCTTCCTGAGTGAATCGCTCTTGAAAAAACGACTCAAACGTATCAACGGGAACCGCTAAATATAATGTTCTATCTGGTTCACTCATCTGTAATGCAAGGCGATAGTTCAAAAACTGCCCCAGTGCTGAGTGAAAGTCTGTGATAACCGAGCTATTAAGAAAGCTTTTGACTTCAACTGCAATTTTTCGCCCCGCTTTATCAGCTGCAAGGACTTTTTCTGCTGCTAAGTCAATCTCAAACTTTACACGCGCGATCCTGATTTTTAGCGGATCTGCTGTAATCACCCACTGCTCTTTTAGAAGTGCTTGTTTTACAGCATCATGGAATAGGTCTTTGGCAGCCATTTCTCCTCACATTGAAGCGATCGCAAAGCAACATATTTACTCGCTTGCCAACTTCCGTCGCAATTCTCGAATGGCGGTGCTAGTATTACGCTCATAGGCAATTTGCAAACACTCCACGACTACCTTTGACACATTAATATTCGGGAAATAGCGGCTGCTGGTTTCAACAGTGTAGCGATCGCCCTGTAATCTATAAATCATCAACTGGTTTCTCCACAACCAAACTTCTGGTACTCGATAGGGTAAATAATCATTCACATCCGTGTAGCTTGTTATGTCTATCTCTACTACTAAATCAGGTGATGGATCAACGCTCCAATTGATGCGATTTTTACCTGCGATCGCCTTCCAGTTCTCAATATAAAAACAGTAGTCTGGTTCAATACCACTTGCCTGTGGTAGTTCCAATGTAATTGGGGTAAATGCTTCGTATTCCTGTCCCAAATGATCGAGCAAAACTTTGACTACATGTGCAATTATACTTACTTTACGTCCATGTTCTGGGAGCGGTGCTATCAAAAGAATCTCTCCATCTCGATACTTGATGCGAGGAGATGAGCGATCGCCCAGTTGTTCATTCAGTGCTTGATAGTCTTGCCAACTTCCGGGTAAGCGTACTACCGCTCCTGGAGGCAAATGAATTGTATCTGGTGTAACAACAGCAAACATATAATTAGCACCTCCACTCCACTGTAATACTTTAAAAATCAGTTGCCGCGACTAAAAAATACAGCAGCCAGGATAATTAAACCCAAAAGTGCTAACGGAACCCAGAGATTAGGCACATCAGACAAACTCATATTTAATTACGAATTATGAATTATGAATTATGAATTATTTTAAACCGATGCCTCCTTTAGCGAATTCTTCAACAGTTTTTTGTGAGAATTCATGAGTTGCGATCGCCTGCAACATTGCTAAAGGTAAAGTTAGATGATGCGCTCCAGCTTGTAGCGATTCTGCTGCTTCTTGGGGAGATTTGATACTAGCTGCCAGGATTTCTGTATCGCTACCTTTAAGTACACTAGCCATATCCCGCACTAAGGCAATACCGTCACCTAATAACCGAGTAGCGCGATTTACATAAGCTATAGCAATCTTAGCCCCTGCCTCCCGTGCTACTGCTGCTTGTGCTGCACTGTATATCGCTGTCACCGAACAAGTAATCTCTGGTGATAGACTCGCTACTACTTCAAACCCTATCGGTGTTGCGGGAATCTTTAATATTGTTTGCGAACCAATAATTTCAAAAGCTTTCCTACCTTCAGCCAGCATCTCATCTTTATTAGATGCCATAAGTTGATAGTATAGCGGCCCAGATGTCAAGGTAACTAATTTTTTGAGCGTAGTTTCTGGTGGGGTATCGCTTTGAGCCAAAAGCGTGGGATTGGTTGTAATGCCCTTTACCCAACTCCAAAGCTTAACAGCTTCAGCATCAGATGCGATCGCTGAGTCCAGATATAATGCCATAATTTTTCCTCCAGTAAATTACCCGACATTCCCAGTACCTAATCTCCAATCCTCAGTCCCTTTTACGAGATAATTCCTTTTATACAGCAGCCTGCGCGGAGAAACCAGGATGACATCTCCAGAAACGGTTATATGGCTACAAGAGCGCTCGACTTTAGGAATTCTCTCACCTACGGTGTTGAATGCGATCGCCGAAGTCATTGAAGAACAAGTTGTACCAGCCCAAAGCAACTTAGTTAGTGAAGGCACTCCTCCAGAAGCGCTTTATATTCTCATCCAAGGTCAACTTGAAAGCAGTAGCACCAATCAAACCAACCCAGCTTTAGCTTGTGGATTCCTCCCAGGAGCAGTAATTCACCTCAAAGAACTGCTGTTGGATGAATCAACTCCATTTACAATTACCGCCTTAACAGAGTGTCATTTGTGGGTTGTACCCGCTGATAAATTTCGCGCTTTTGCTATCCAATACCCCGAAATTAATCAAGCTTTTTCCCGCCAATTAGCTCAAGAATTGGCTCAGGTAACATCTGCTTTAAGCTATGAACAAGAACGTTCCCTTGCTTTACGACCATATTTAGTTACCAAAGCACAACGGGGAATTGTCGGTACAAGTCGCTATGCTGTACGTTTACGAGAGCAAATTAGAGAAGCTGCTGCTGACCGCAAATCAGTAGATATCTTCGGGGAACCAGGGCTAGAAAAAGACAATATAGCTGCTCTCATCCACTTTGGTTCTCCAAAAAGGCGAGAACCAATTATTAAAGTTAATTGTGGTATTCTCCAAACTAACGGTGCAGATTTATTCGGTCGTTTTGGCGGCAAACCAGGACTGTTGGAATGGCTAGGGGAAGGTACTCTAGTTTTTAATAACATCCAAGAATTACCAAGCGAGTTATTACCTGCTGTGACACAGTTGCTAAAAACTGGCACATATACTCCCGTTACTCGTTCCGGAGAGCCAACCGCTCAACCTCGCCCTAGCAAAGCACGTATTCTGATTGTTTCAGAAAAAACTCAGCCGACAATTGAACGTTGTGTTGGTCATGTTATTAAAGTGCCGCCATTACGGGTACGGAAAGCTGACATTCAAACTCAGGTAGAATATTACACTAGTCTTTACACACAGGCTAGAGGTATTTCTAAACCACACATTACCCCAGAAGCTTTACGCCGCTTACAATCCTACGATTTTCCTGGCAATCTCAAAGAGTTGAAAAATCTAGTAGAACGGGCAATAGTCCAAGCGCAGGGTGCTAGTGAATTAACAGAAGAAATCTTTTGGTCAGCCGACACTAAAAAAAAGCAATTCCGGGTGAATCTTTTAAATGCCTATCCCCGTTTACGAAAGTTTCTGCGTAGTCCGTGGTGGCCCGATCGCATTAATTATGGTTTTACCGCAGCTGCTTTTGCGATCATTGTCGTAGTGTTATTTGTTGGGCCTCAAACACGCGATCGCAATTTCGTTTTAAATCTATTTTGGGCTTGGTGGTGGCCTTTTTTCCTATTTCTCTTTCCCTTTTTGGGTCGTGTGTGGTGTTCTGTCTGTCCCTTCATGATTTACGGGGAAATTACCCAAAAGTTATCTCTATGGTTGTTTCCTAGACAACTCAAACGCTGGCCGAGACAACAAGCTGAGAAATGGGGCGGATGGTTTATGTTTGGGCTGTTCACCCTAATTTTCTTGTGGGAAGAACTCTGGAAATTAGAAAATACTGCCTACCTTTCCGCTTGTTTACTGTTATTAATTACCGCTGGGGCAATGATTTTCTCTGCCATTTTTGAGCGGCGGTTTTGGTGTCGGTATCTTTGCCCCATTGGCGGGATGAATGGTTTATTTGCCAAACTTTCAATGACGGAACTTCGAGCGCAGCAAGGGATTTGTTCTGCCAGTTGTACCACGTATCAGTGCTATAAAGGTGGGCCGCAAAAGGGCGAAGGGATGGAAACAAATGGATGTCCCTTGTATTCTCACCCAGCTCAGTTGCAAGATAACAGAGATTGCGTACTATGTATGACTTGTCTGAAAGCTTGTCCGCATCGTTCCGTCGAGTTCAATTTGCGTCCCCCTGGTATTGAACTGTGGACGACTCATGTACCCCGCACCTATGAAGTGGCATTATTGTTTTTACTTTTGGGCGGTGTATATCTGCATCGTTTGCCAGAGTTGCAATCTTGGTTAGGGTTACAAGTAGATTTAACTCAGTTTTGGCAGCACTTGGGATTGTCGCTGCTAGTGTTAATTATCCCAACAGCAGCTACTTTTGCAGCGTACGGCTTGCTTAGATTGTTTAATTTTCAACGTAAACCTCGACCATTTGTAGAGCTTGCCTATGGCTATCTGCCATTAGTTTTGGGAGGTAACTTAGCTCACTATCTGCGTTTAGGCTTGGGTGAAGGTGGACGAATTTTACCTGTGACTTTTGCTACTTTTGGTTTAAATGGTGAGCAGTTACCAATATTAATAGCACACCCAGCTGTGATTGCCTTTTTGCAAGGTGCAACCCTGATTTTCTCAGTGCTGCTGACAATATTATTAACGCAAAAAATAGTACGACAACCACTTAGAACAATGCTTTGGCAGCATTTAGTAGCTATTGGACTAGGAGCTAGTATGTGGGCAATTATTGTGTTGTAATATTCCCTTTTCAACAGAAGGATACTGCTACTCTAATGTAGTGAACCAGGTTTCTAAATCCGCGATCGCCTGAAAATCTAACAATGCCTCACCAAGATTTTCTAATTGTTCTAAGGAAAGAGTTTCAATGCGCGATCGCACCTCTTGAGGTAATTCTCCCACCCGTCGAGTTAGCTGTCGGAGAATGAGCAATTGCCCTTCTGCTTTTCGTCCTTCTTGCCGTCCTTCTTGCCGTCCTTCTTGCCGTCCTCGTTGTTCTCCGCGTTGTTCCCCTTCAGCGAGAATTTCTTGATAAATCACTGACTCGCGCATCATGCCCTCCCGAAATAGTTGTCGAATCAAGTCTTTATTGTATTTTAACCCCGCTAAGATTTGGGTGTAACTGGAAATTTCTGGTCGTTGTTTTGGCTCAAGTTGATTAACTTTTCCCACAACTCGTTGCAACAAAGCTTGAGGTTGCGTGGTTGCTGCCAGTGGTGCTAGTGGTAACAAAGCTGGATCATTGAGGAATAATTCGGGATTTTCTTGCCACATGGAAATCACACGATATTCATGATGAGTAGTTTCGACTGTAAAAGCAGTTTCAATTACTGTTTCTGGTGCGGGGGGAAGCAATAATACGACAACTTGCGTTACTGGTAGACGATACAAACGATACAAGCGTACCCAGTAATCTAGCATCCGTAAGGGTAGCGGTGGTGTGGATTCTAGTTTGGTTTGAAATTCCAGGTGAAGAATGCGTCCTTGTAGCTGTAAGAACGTCACATAGTCAGCGCGAATAGGTTCAATACTCAATTCGGTTTTGAGGACTTTGACACTTGTTTGCTGTGTACCCAAAACCCAACTAGCAAAACTTTCTGGATATTTTTCGGACAGTAGTTTGCAGAGATTATCAAAGGACATTAATGGTCGGCAACAATGGAACGAGGCATTGTTATTATCTCGTGCAGTGGTCTGAGGATGCGATCGCATCCTCGGTCGAAGAAACTCAGTATTACGCCCTCAGCTTTCTTGGTCACTACTCAGATTTTTATCACAGCCCAAGTATGGCGTCTACCGATATCTCGCCTAAAAATAAATAGAACCCGCAGGGTGCGGCGGCTACCCTACGGGTTCTGCGTTCGTGGAGCGTCCCGTAGGGCAGGAGTACCGTCGAACTGAACTTCTTCCAAGGGGAGCCACTGCGGTCTTCTGCCTTCTCTACGAGAGGCTGACGCTCGAGGACTCGCTACCGCTTCGCTAATGCCAACGCGTAGCGGCGACCATAGGAGAAGGGTACCAAGTGGGATGAGACGCCAAGGGGGAAGCGTAACTGAGCATTGCTGAATCATTGCTCAGTAATGTTTTGGTGAGATTAGGCGCTACCTGTAAAGGCAACTTCTGGAAATTTCAACTGAGCTTCCGCCATCGGGCGGTTTCTGCCTTCTTCTTGCCAGTAGTTAATCACTTCTGTCGCTTTGTTGAGTAACTCGACGCGATCTAGGTCACTAATCCAGTGTTTGGATTCGAGTTCCTTCTTTAACTCTTCCCAGGCATCATTTCTCGGCCAGAAAAAGTATTTAGTCAAAGGACTTGTGCCTTTGCCCACTACTTGATCGACTGCTAAGGCGACGTTTTCGTCTAACCACAAAATTTTCAAAATAAACTTGGTCAATCACACCTCCGGGAATTTCCGGGCATTACTTACTAGGATAGCGATCGCTTATTTTAACGCAATACCTTACCAAATGACTAAACAGTAATTGGATGGGCATTGGGTATGGAGTCATGGGAACTATTAATCAATAGTTTTAAGAGCAGCTGATTTAAACTGACTTAGGCTCACGGTTTTCCAGCAAGATTACAGGTATTGGACTGGTTTCTAAGACTGCTTGTGATACTGAGCCAATCAGCACTTGTTCCCAAGGTTGATGTCCCCGCTTTCCCATAACGATCGCAGTGGCATGATTTTCCTGAGCAATACGAATAATCTCCTCTGAAACAGCGCCAGTCATAGTAGTCAAAAACTCATATCTGATATCAGACAGCAACCGTTTAGCTTGTTCGTTTATTTGTTCTACAGCTTGTTGGTTCGAGGTGTTAATTACATGTAAAACAATCACTTCGCCATTACTACGTCGTGCCAAATCTGCAACTTTGGTTAAAACTTCTGTTGTTATAGATGTATCCACCGCTGCTAGCAACAAGGTACGAGCAGTAACCGTGACTTTGGTGGGGTCAACTTCTCCTTTTGTGAGTAATTTAGGAGCAAAAGTCATAGTTGCCCAAGCCCCTAAAGGTGCAGTGATTAAAATTGAAAGAGCTGCGATCGCTAAAATTATCTCTCCTCCTGCAATGCCTTGAGAGAGGGGAATTGCACCAATGGCAGCTTGGACTGTGGCTTTAGCAGAGTTTCCTGGTAATAAAAACAGTCTTTCGCGCCAATTCCAATTACTACCCAGAGTCGAAAGATACCAGCCTATCATTCGACCGATGAATAAACCAATCGCCAGAATTAAAATGCCAGGTAACAGAATTTTATCCAATACTTGTAGTTGAATAGTTGCTCCTAATAAGACAAATAAAAAAATCTCGGCTACTATCCATAAACTGTCAAATCCAATACGCAATCTTCGAGCTAAAGGAGCATCTAATTCAATTAAGAAAAACCCCATAGCCATTGCTGCTAAATAACCAGAAAAGTAAGGTACAGCGTGAGCAACAATTACTAGCAATAAGGCTAAACCTGCGGCAATCAAAGTATCTTGAACAGCGTTCTGCGTCCAGTTTTGTTTTGTTAATAGCAAAACTAGCAAACGGGCTGCTAAATAGCCAAACAAAACTCCTAACAAAATTTGCATAATGATTTGTAACGGAAGTAATTGTAGAGCAGTTAAAGTGAATCCCCCAGGTAGAAAAATCTGCTCAACACCTCCGTCACTCAAGAAACTCAGCAAGAGGCTGAAAACTAGCAATAGCAAAACATCAGATAAGGCACTCCCAGTTAAAATTGCATCAGGAATACCTTTTGTGACACCCCAGCCTAAACTTTTAAGTCTGAGCATTCCAGGGACGATTACAGCGGGAGATTCAGCGCCAATCACGCAGCCTAAGAGCAATCCAGTGGGAAAGTTTAAACGGAAAATTAACATAGAAGCGATCGCAATTGCGATCGCTTCTGTTATCGCTGGCAAAAATCCCAAGCGTAGGGCCACAGTTCCTTGTTGAGATAGCTTTTGCCGATCTAGCCCTAGTCCAGCTTTCATCAAGATAATCATCACCGCCAAAGTTCTTAACTCATCAGCAGCACCTAGCACATCCTGACTAATGACATTACGCACTTGCGGCCCAAGAATAATCCCAACTAAAATCATGCCAATTAAAGGCGGAGCGCCCAAACGACGGGCAAGTTGACCGACAAAAAAGCCCATCATCAAAATCCACAACACACTGGCTAACATCCCATAACTCCTGGAAGTGCAATTTGTAGACAGATACTTTCTACAGGGGAGTTAAATGATGCTTTTAAGCCAAGCCCTACCCTCCTGCTGTAATTCAGGAAAGTAGGAGCCATCAGCCTCCCAGATCAGACTGGGATAGCGGTTTTGGCGAGCTCCATCGCCATTAATCGTCTTTAATTCAACAATACCATTTTTGCTGTTGATTAATATCTCTGGTATTAGCAGTTGAGTTCGGTAAAAAGCCTATCAAAATATACGATATAAATAATATTAGGTAAATAATGTATACCATTGGCGGTATTTATTGTATGCTGCCATCATCAGAAAATAATTACCAGCCTGTTAAAAATTCTCAAACAAAACTAGATCAGTTTTTAGTTTGTGGGCTAGGAAGTTTGGGTCAGCATTGTGTTGCCATACTGAAAGAATATGGTGCTGTTGTCAATGCTATTGATCAAGAAGAACCCAAAAACTGGCAGGTACCGAATTTATTAGATCTATTAGAACAGTTACTAATCGGTGATTGCCGTCAAACCAGTATTTTAGAACAAGCCAATATTAGTCAGTGCCGAACTATACTTTTAGTTACTGGTAATGAACGGGTGAATATAGAAGCTGCCTTTGCCGCACGGCTTTTAAATCCCCAAGTTCGTCTTGTTGTACGTTCTGATAAACAAAATCTCAATGAGCTTTTAAGTCAGAATCTTGGCAATTTTATTGCCTTTGAGCCGAATCAAATTTCCGCTTCTGGCTTTGCTATTGCAGCCCTTGGAGATGAGAATCTCGGATGTTTTCAACTTGAAGGACATCAACTTCGGGTAGTAAAGCATCAGGTTAAGCCGAGTGATCAATGGAGCAATAAATGGCATGTATGTGAACTAAATACTTTATGTCGTAGAGTATTAAATCACACTAACAATCCATCTTGCTTGCCTCAAGAATTCCATCAGTGGGAACCAGAAGCTAGATTACAGCCAGGGGATATTGTTATATATCTTGAAGTTACAGAGCAGCTTCAAGTCAAACAACTTGCAACTCAGTCTAGATACAATTGGCAGCAGTTATGGCAAGAGATTGTATTAGGCAGAGCATGGAAGACTTTAAAACAGAAAATAGCATATCTTTGGCAAGCATCAGATCGTTATCAGAGCTTACGAGTAGCAATTATCTGTGGCATTACAGTCTTTTTTCTCTGGTGTTTTGGAACAGTTATTTATAGCTTAAATTATCCTGAAACTAACATAGTCGAAGCATTTTATGCTACTGCGATGTTGCTTTTGGGAGGATATGGTGATTTATTTGGTGGTATTAATTTTAAAACACCACCAGAGCTAGCTGAACGTATGCCAGGGTGGTTACGATTGTTTAGCCTAGGATTAACGGTAATTGGTATAGGTTTTGTTGGGGTTTTATATGCATTGCTGACGAATGCTTTGTTAAGTTCAAGATTCCAGTTTTTCAATAATTATCAGCCATTGATGCCCAAAAATAACTATGTTGTACTTATTGGGTTAAATAGAGTTGGTCAGCGAGTTGCAGCTTTGTTACAAGAACTCAAGCAACCTTTGGTAGGTATTAGTAGCACAGCAATCAATGCAGATTTTATAAATAAAATACCACTGATTATCGGTAATATTTCTGATGCTTTAGACAAGATCAATTTCGCCAATACTAAAAGTATTGTTGTAGTTACGGACGATGATATGGAGAATCTAGAAATAGCTTTGATGGCTCATGTTCATAGTCCTACTACTCATGTGGTTATTCGTACTTACGACCGATACTTTAGTGATAACGTAGCACGATTGTTTCCCTATGCTCAAGTTCTTTGCACTTCTGCTATTTCAGCAGAAGTCTTTGCTGCTGCTGCTTTTGGGGAAAATATTCTCAGCGTTTTTCACTTTGATACTAAAACTATTTTGGTAGTGGAGTACATGATTGAAGCTGGAGATACACTGAATGAATTACTCTTAGCTGAAGTCGCGTATGGTTATGGTGTTGTGCCGATTTTATACCAAAAATTTAAGCGATCGCCTGTTAAGTTAATGCCTACTGATAATATACGACTTGCTGTTGGCGATCGCCTGATTGTTCTGGCTAATAGTAATAGTCTCCAGCGGATTGAGCGTGGCGAAATGTTTCCTCGAACTTGGCAAGTACAAGTGGAGAAAGTTTTAGCTCAAGATGCTATTTTTGACGGCGCAAATGAAATAAGTTTAATTTCAGGATGTAACATGAGTACAGCTAGAAAGTTGATGAATAATTTGCCTGGACAGTTACCAATAGCACTATATAAACAACAAGCTTTGTATCTAGTGCGAAGGCTCAGTAAATTAAGAGTTACAGCCTACTTGAAACCATTTGCTCAAGATACAGAATAAATTCGGTTCTGTTGCAACAATCATCTAAGAACAATCAATTGACTTTATATTTTTTGCGACACAACCGTCTGAGGCTATTTTTGCTAGCGTAGTGATATGAGGTTTAATCGCTCCCTAATAAGTGGCTGAAAACTAGAGGATTAATATGGCTCATTTAAATCTGCGTCATAGCCAAAATGTCAACGGCGATTTTTATGTAGATACTACTTGTATTGATTGTGATACCTGTCGCTGGATGGCTTCTGAAGTATTTTCTCGTGTTGATCAACAGTCAGTAGTTTATCACCAACCAAAAAATGAAGCAGAAAGATTAGCGGCGCTAGAAGCACTGTTATCTTGTCCCACCAGTTCCATTGGTACAGTTGAAAAGCCGCAAGATATCAAAGTTGCTCAGCAGAGTTTTCCAATTTTAGTAGAGGAAAATGTTTACCACTGCGGCTATCATTCCGAAAAATCCTACGGTGCTGCTAGCTATTTAATTCAACTACCAGAAGGTAATATTTTGGTAGATTCTCCCCGGTTTACGCCGCCTTTGGTCAAGCATCTAGAAGAGATGGGAGGAATTCGTTATCTGTATCTAACTCATAGAGATGATGTAGCAGATCATCAAAAGTTTGCTGAGCATTTTCAGTGCGATCGCATTCTCCACACTGATGAAATATCGGCGGGTACTCGCAATGTAGAAATTCAGTTAACTGGTTCAGAAACATTTAACTTGACTCCAGATTTATTGATTATCCCAGTTCCCGGTCACACCAAAGGACATACTGTTTTACTCTACAAAAACAAGTTTCTCTTCACTGGCGACCATCTCGCTTGGTCAGAAAGCTATCACCAGTTGGCTGCATTTTACGATGTTTGTTGGTATTCTTGGTCAGAACAGATTAAATCAATGCGTCAATTGGCTAATTACTCTTTTGAGTGGGTACTACCGGGCCATGGACGAAGATTTCATGCTGATGCTGATACCATGCGCCAGCAGATGCACAAGTGTATTGAGTTGATGGAATCTTTAGAGTAAATTACTGCTATTGGAAATTGCTGAACTTAAATAGACTGTCAAAATCTGGATGAAACTTTGCGATGGCGTACCCGCTGTAGGCGATCGCATTTCATTCTTTAAGCTCAGAACTCGGAACTCCGAGATCAGAACTCCATCGTTCAAGCTCAGAACTCGAAACTCCGAGATCAGAACTCCATCGTCCAAGCTCAGAACTTGAAACTCCGAGTTCAGAACTCCATCGTTCAAGCTCAGAACTCAAAACTCCGAGTTCAGAACTCCATCGTCCAAGCTCAGAATTAAAATTGAGGTGCTTTTAAGTTAAATTACTATGATTATTTAATTTAGGGAGTGCTAATTAAGGAATTTTTTTTAGCACTGACCAGACAAATTGTTTTGGTATTGGCGATGTCTAACGACAACCCGCTTTGCGTGTACGCCACAGTAGACATACAATCTCTAAAATTGTATAGTCCATCCTATTTTCTCATCCTCTTGGCTTACGACAACATCTGTCGCTATCTAGCAGTCGAGTATCCAGACGCGTTTGTAAATTGGCTACTTGATGGCGATATCACGGCAATTCAGCCATTACCCACTGAACTTAACCTTGAACCTATTCGCTCAGATGCCCTTTACTTGCTGCCAGACCGTAACCAAATTCTCCACTTAGAATTTCAGACTGTACCTGCTTCCAAACCAACTCTACCCTTGCGGATGTTGGATTATTGGGTCAGGCTTTACCGTAAGTATAGTTGTTCCATTGAACAGGTGGTTATTTTCTTGAAGGAAACCACCTCTGAGGCAGTTTACATTAACCAGTTTGCTGTAGATAAAACTTTCCACTCTTACCATGTTGTGCGTATCTGGGAACAAGACTCATCTTTGTTATTGACAAATCCCGGACTGCTACCTTTAGCAGTTCTAGCTCAAACAGACTCTCCCGCAGGCTTGTTAGAGCAAGTAGCTGCAAAGGTCGATATGATCAAAGAATCAGACAAACAACGAAACATTTCTGCGTGTGTGGAAGTTTTGGCAAGACTAAAATTTGAAGAGGATTTAGTTCGACAATTTCTCAGGGAGGAGCTTATGCGGGAATCACCTCTATATCAAGAAATTCTGCAAGAAGGTATTCAACAAGGTATTCAACAAGGTATTCAACAAGGAGAGGTGACACTAGCTCTGCGCCTACTCACGCGCCGGCTGGGTACAGTTTCTCCAATGTTGCAAGCACAGATTCAACAGCTTTCTAGTGTCCAGCTGGAAGCTCTCAGTGAAGCTCTATTAGATTTCTCCACGACAGAGGATTTAATAGCTTGGTTACAAGTGCATCAATAACGAGAGTGAGAGCAGGGGAGATGAGGGATCTGGGGAGCAGAGGGGAAAATAAAAGAATTTCTTCCCAATCCCCAGTCCCCAGTCCCTTGACTCCTGACTCCCGTGCAATCAGTTCACAAGGTAATAGCTTAGCAATGAGATAATCAACTGATCATGACTTGCGATCGCTCGTCACGCCACAACTGATATAAGCGATTTGCTGGCATGGTCATATATAAAATATCTCCAGCACTGAGGTTAGTTTCTAGTAAATCCCACCCGTGAAGGGTTTGGTAATTAGTTTCTAAGTACAAAGGAACAAAGTCAGCAGACATTGCTACATCTTTTACACGCTGACCATACAAAGGATGCAACGGGGTAATCACCGTAGCAAAAGCCACCCAAAGACTATCGGCTGTGATGCCATTACCAAGGATTTGCCCCCCAAGTGCAGCCGCCGCAAAAGCTGGAGCAGCTAGTTCAGCCGGACTTAGTACGGCCTCGAAATCAAATACTTGTTGTGCCATACCAGCAAAATCAGGATCAGCATAATGGACAATCACCGGAATGCTAGGTGTTAGTCCTTTAGCCTTGAGGGCAATCTCTAGATTAGTGGCATCATTGCTGGTAACGGCAAGCACTGCGGCGGCAGAGTCTACATTGCTAGCTTTGAGTGTTGCGCGAAAGCTGGCATCACCCTGAATTACTGGAATACCCAGCCCCCGCGCAGTGTTGACATATTTGTTATTGGGGTCAGTTTCAATCACTACCACCTCATTGCCGCTAGCATGGAGTTGCTGGACAATCCTTAAACCGATGCCACTCAAGCCACAGACGATATAGTGATGTCGCTGGGGAATGCGAGCAGCATCCCAAAATTGCTTAAAGCGGCTTCCTAGGACAAAATCGGTGAGCATTGCGTACCAAATACCAATCACCACTGCCCCAACTAGCATCATGACAACGGTAAATAATTTAATACTGTCGGGAGCTTTTTCTACAACTTTGTCATTACCACCTGCTCCTGTGATCATGCCTACAGAAAAATATAAAGCATCTACAACAGACAAGCTTAGTTCAGCAGACATGTAGGTGAGTGTGGCAACCATAATAACGGCGAGCAAAACAACAGCGCCAACTACTACCGATCGCCCGTGTTGTTGAAACTGCCTAAAATTGCTCATGACTTTCAGCAGTTTTCTAATCATTGATCTACGCTTGGAACGGACGTAAGGTTGAGTACCAATGATTAAGCGATCGCCCACTTTGATTTCTTGTCCCGATAGCACCGCAGATACCAAATTCATCTCACCTTCCACTGGTAAGTAATAAATTAGCATCCGCGATCGGTCTTCCCACAATTCACTTAATTGTCGCCCCTTCCACGGATGGTTTTCATCAATGTGTTCTTCATGGATCGGCCAAGTTTGCTTAAATAATTTGATTTGTCCGATCGCTTGGTTGCCTAATGCTGCAAAAGTAAATACGGGTGCTGCCAAACCGACAACACTCATACTCAAATGATCCGGTAAAGTATGATCTAGGCGCTCCCCTAAATTGGTATTGTAAAAGCGGTTGATAATCCGAATTTGGGGATTCAACACCCGCGCCTGCATCATAATTGACAAATTTACAGCATCATCCGGCCCAGCGATCACTAAAGTCTGTGCCTGCTCAATTTCCGCTGCTTTCAGCGTAGCAGCTGCTTGTAAATCACCAATAATCACGTCTCTTGTGTCTTCGCCAAGAATGGGTTTGTTGTGAATGCCAACGACAAACGCTCCTTGCTGTCTCAGCAAACGAAAGATTTTATATCCAGTACGTCCTAAGCCACAAACAATAATTCGAGGTTTCATGAAACAGCAGCATTGTTTACAGAAAGGGCTGCCTTTCTAGTTATTTATCAATATTGTTGCCTACTTGGCTTGAATATAACTGTAGCTGAAAACACGATAATCTAAATGAAATAGTACTTTAACAAAATTCTTAAACCTAATGTTATGATTTAACACTAAATCTATAGCATAGCAGTAGTATATATTCTCGAAAAATTGGGCTATGGTGATTTGCAATACCTTTAATTAGGATATTGTTAGGGAAAATTTTGTTGATTGATTAAATTATCAATTTCCTGTTGAGTAATGGAATTAAATTCTGAACTTTTTCTATTCCCTAATGTATCTAATCTTTGAAAAAGTTTCTTTACCGCGCTCCAAATAGGATCTCTACTATCTTCAAAAGCTAACATAATTAACTTATTTTCCCGATGGTAATGAAGAAGTACCTCATCATCATGCAAAGCGCAATCATCTACTCTAATATCCCGGCTCAGCCTAGTTAAATTGTAGAAATAATCATCGCTAATCCAGTAAGATGGAATGTCTCTACCTGTCTTATCCCAAAATGCTTTCATAATATTGGGATTTGTTAGCTCTTGTTGTTCATCTTTATTAAGAATAATTATTCTTTTTTTCTCAATATGAGAATCAGAATTTCTTAAGGAAGAAAAGTAAAATTCTCCCTCATTATCAATAGGGTTGAAACCTAACTTGCTAATCTGTCCCTGGTGAATTGCACACCAGCTTTTAGATGACGCCCTAATACCCAAAGTTAGTATTTCGTAGAAGTCATCTTCAGAAGCTCTTGGTATATAGCAAGGATGTCCTACCGCTTTTTCAATGAAGCTTTCTACTAAATATCTGTGAGTTTTACTCGCAATCAGCAATCCCCTGACAGTAGCATAATGATTTAAGCTAGATTTTGCTGCATCAACAAAATCATAAATTTGTTCAAGATGTTTTTCATTCTTATCAAGAATTTTAGTTAATTCCCTAACCTCTTGTTTATATTCTATTAGCGTTTCCTGGTAAGTTTGAATGAAAGCAAAAAGTAATCCAGCAATTAAACCTGGGGGGATTGAGATAATAGCAGGTAAGATAATTTTGTGGAGTTGTTCTGTAGGTGCTATGGATGCTGTACTACTTAACGTTAAAATAAAGGAAAACAATGCACCAATAAAAGCAAAAGCAATGTTTCTTTTTAAGGAACTATCCATTCTTGTATCCTTTAAGAGTCTTTAGTTCAATTCTGATTAAGGGAATTTTCTCATATATTAAATTAGTATGTGTATGTTTCACAAGCAGCAGACTTTAAAAACATAATTACCGCCTGTTTTACCCAATTTAGATTCATCTTGAGGCCAAACACGCTTTTGTGTAACAATCTGAAGTCTAGCTTTAGCTAAATCTTTTAGTAACAATGACAGAGAAACCTTATATTCATAGTCTCCATCATAACCATACTGAGCCACTCTTTTGATTAGATTCGCTACATAATCAGGAAGGTGAGGATTTTGTTGTTTTGCAGTATTCAGAACTTCAGTGTAAAACTGTTTCACAGCATGAGCATATTCTTCTGTGTTACCTTCTTCATATTCCGGCAAAACATTTTCTGCAATGATTGCATAGCCAGAATTGTCAAGAAGGTAGTGTACACGATTTAAGAATTCAACTTTTCTTTCATGTTCGATATGATGATAAGCTGATGCCAACATGATCACATCCCATTGCTCACGTGGAAGTTTAACTGATACGGCATCGCCAAGGATAAAAGTTGGTTTCAATCTACATTGTTCGTATTTTCTTTTGGCAAAGTCTAGGTATGGTTGGCAGATATCCACGCCTACAGCACATGAAATATTTGGGTGATTAATAATACGTTCCAAAGAAAGCCCTGTACCACAACACAAATCAAGTACAACGGCATTATGAGTATTTTTAAGTGACTCTACCGCCATTTCGCCAGCAACCTCAAGCATGAGCATTTCGTCTGGACGAGAGTGTTCTTCAATTTCGTAAGCTTCAGGATCATTTTTGTAGTCAGGAAGAGATGTCATACAATACCTCCTACTTGTTAGTATACTTAAAGACTATTTTGAAGGTAAGCAAAAATACTAGAATTATTACAAAATAACTAATTTAGCGTAAATACTTTTACAAAGATAGTTTGAATATTTATGAGATGATTTTTTATTTAGTAAACATAATTTGACTGATGAGCAATCAGAATTTGAGAAGAAATTGAAGTTAATAATTGGCGTTTTAGCGAAGATAGCGCCAATTACAAGCTACAAAGCATTTTCTATTTCATAGGGAAACTAAATTTCTGGATCGACTAAGCGAGTAGTGGGACGGCTTTGATACAAATCTTGAACGACTTGCACAGCAGCAACTAGGGCTACAAGGGCAATGACTGTAACGGGTAACAAACCTTTGCCAAAGATGGCGATCGCAACTAGCAAAACTGCCCCCCCAAGTCTATACTGAGAACGGATTTTGCAATAGCGGATCACCCCAAATCTATGGAGAATGCTGAGAGCTAGCAAGCATAATGCAACTGCACCGCAGATAAGCCATCGCTGGGGATCGGGTAGTACTAATCCTGATTTACTCAACAAGATTTGTTCTACGCCGACTCCAGCAGCAGCAATCCCAATCACTAGCGGTAAATGCGTGTATAGCCAGAGATTGACAACACCAACTTGTCCATTTTCTCGCGCCCTCTGAATGGGTGTGCCACCTAAGTTATCAAAATAAACCCACCATAAGCTAAAAGCAATAATTAGACCAAACACAGCAGAAATTACAGTTAAAACATCCCATTTCTGCTCAGATACACCTTTAACTACCGCAATAATTGCTTCGCCCAAGACAATCATGGTAAACAGCCCGAAACGTTCTGGTAAGTGTGAGGCGTGGGGAAGTAACCCTAGTTGTAACTTACGTGCTGTCAGGGGTGTGGCAAAGTCAATGATGATTCCTAATGTCCAGAGTGCGAATCGCCAAGGAATGGGTAAAAATGCCGATACTAGCCAAAGGAAGGCTGCGATCGCAAAACCGATGGCGTAGCGAGTAGTTAAAGGACGCGCTGACGGGATGTGCATTCCCGCACGAACGTATTCGACAATCAGTACAACACGACCGAGAGCATAGGAAAGAGCAAAACCAGCGGAACTCTCGCCTAAACCGTGGTGAATGTTGATAGCCATCGCCGCAGCCGTCAGCATGTGCAAACCAACAAGCAATCGGCGTATTACATCATCGCTATCAAAGCGGTTGGCGTAAAATGTCGTGCCAATCCATGACCACCAAACGGGTATAAATAGAGCTACAAACCCAAAGAGTCCTGATAGAGAGATATCTTCTGTTAAATTGTGGGCAAGTTGAGAGACTGCAACCACAAATACCAAATCATAAAAAAGCTCTAGCCAAGTGGCGCGTCGTTCTTCTTCGCTTTCTTCACCAATGCGTAGGCGTGGTGGTTGCAGAAAATTGGTCATAGTGCTAATTGCCAATCACTAATTGTTTTTTACCATTAGCCGTAAGCAATTGGCTACATAGCATAAAATGTTCGGATTTTCGACTTTTTAGAGAAGTCGGCAATCTTGTTGTTTATTTTGCAGCAAGCGCGATCGCATAGCTCTTATTTCCAAAATTGGAAATGTAGTTTCCGCTGATGACGATGCCGGACTAGCTGACTTGGACTTATTCTTTGTAGTTGAGAGATAAACAAGAAATATCGCAGCCACAGAAATATGTGAAAAAGAAGCTTACACCTAACACATATAATTATCTTTCTGTCAATGCGTAAATTCTAGTAAAGTCATAACAGCTTATTGTAGAACAAGTGCTTGGTCAGCCAATCCCATTGGTGTCAACTTCAGCTCAAACACTCAATTTCCAGTAGTTTCAGATCCCCCAACCCCCTTTTTAAGGGGGCATTCGATTCTAATTCCCCCCTTCAAAAGGGGAGCCAGCGCGGTCTTCTCCCAACGCGAAGTAGCGTCTCCAAGAGTTGGGGAGACGCAATCATGCGATGGGGTCTCCCCAAGTGGAGCGACTGGCGTGGGTTAGGGGGGATCTCAAGTCTCGGTGGTACATCGAAAAACTTTGAAATGCTTATCAGACTAAGCTTTCACGTTAAGTTGACACCAATGAGCCAATCCAAATGACTCAAGTTTAAAGCAGGTGTCTTAGTAGCGATCGCATCGTAGGAGTCGCCACCCTAGGAGATAAAATGTTTTTTACCTTCACCTATTTAGAGCCGGATATTTTACTAGCAGAGGCCCTACAAATTCAGTGCGTAATGAAGCATCTCACAATTTAACGGAAAATCGGGATTTTTCTCTACGAGACGCTACGCGAACACTCCACTTCTCTGCGAGAGGCTCTGCCAACGTTACGTACCCTACGGTAACCAAGGCGAACAGAATGACCAACTAGACCTTTCATAGACTTTTCAAACATCCTCTAAGAACAAGCAATTGATTTGACTTTTTTTAAATTAAAAATTAACAAGAAAAACAATTTTTAATTAATTTTGGGTACAAGCCCCCCTGATTACAATTCTTAATTCTTAATTTTTAATTCTCGAAGGGGTTGACTATTGACTATTAACTATGTCCGTTTCTTCTGGGGGTACTAGAACAGCTACCGCTTTAGGTATAACCCGGAAATGAGCAGGAGTGTAGGTAGTAATTTCGCCATCGGTATTTATCGGACGGGGTTTACGTGTATAAACCTCTATTTCTTGTCCCTGAATAGCGCGAACACCCCGCCAATGTATATGTCGCCCTTGTCGCATTGCAGGTAATAATAGTATGATCTGCCACCAATGCTTAATCTCCAAGCTATAAAGATCTAGCCTTTGGTCGTCTATTGTGGCATCATGAACTACTGCCATCCCACCACCGTAATAACGACCATTACCCACGGCAATTTGTACAGTTTTGACACGAAGCGATTTCCCATTGAGCACAATCTCCGCACTAAAAGGTCGTGCTTCCCAAATTACTTGTAATGCAGTGGCGGCGTAAGCGAATATTCCCCAACGGCGTTTGACTTCTTTGGTAAGTCGCTGAGTAATTTTCACACTTAGCCCTAAACTGGCAACGTTGAAAAAGTGCTTGCCGTTTACCCATCCTAAATCGATGCGTCGCAAATCTCCATAGGCAATAATCTTGCAAGCTTCAGTTAGAGAATTAGGGATTCCCAAAGTCCTCGCTAGGTCGTTTGCAGTTCCCAAAGGCAAGATTCCCAAGGGTAATTGGGTATCAACTAAAGCATCTACTGCGGCATTAAGAGTACCATCCCCACCACCAATAATTACCAAGTCAACTTGCTGCTGATATCGAACTATCACTTCAGAAAGATGTTTTGGGTCTTCTATAGACTCCTCGATTACACTAAAACCGAGTGTCTTAAGATAATTGATCGCTTCTGACAGACTCTTTTGTCCTTGACGAGCGTGACGATTTACTAACAGCAGTGCGCGGGAACTCATGGGTAGTGCCCTTTGTAGTTTAAATGTCCAATTATCTGCATCCATATACTCTGCTTGGAGTTTACTATAAATATGCGAGTTAACAATAATTCAGTTCGTCAAGGCTTGTTATTTTGTGGCTACTTATTAGACCTCTTGCATAAATGCATAAATTGTCATGTTGAGCGGAGCGAAACATCTCGGAGATTCCTTCTTGCGGAACGCTACGGGAACCCTCCACTACGTTCTGGTCAGAATGACACTAATAATTTTCTGACTTTTGCAAGAGGTCAATTTTTAAGTTTTGTTTTCTCTAGTTTAGCTTTATTAGCTATCGGTGTGTTAATACCTAGAAAATGGGGTAATTACTCACAAAAACACTGTGATTTAAATATTTGTATTTATAATACGCTTATTCATTCTCATATTATAGTGCCAATCACAAATCATGTTTTTGATTTGTATCAGAATATTTTTATAGATGGAATAGGTTTAGATAAGATTGATACTTACAATTATCTAAGTTTTTGTTGGGGGAGATAGTGATTTTTATGTATCAAAATATTCCACAGCAGAGCTAACATTATCTATGACTTTGAAGGCGCTATTATCAACTCTTTCTGTGATGGATGTTAAAGGTTATCAATCAATACCTAATTATTTAGAAATAGAATTTATTAAAGTTAATTAAACAGATTATTCGCGATTCATGGAATTTATGCAAGCTACTTTTCAAGTAGATGTAAAAGGTAGCAAAATTCGCCTGTATGATGGTCACACTACCAATACAGGGTTTTATGCAATATTGAAAACTTATAATTCTTGGACAGCAGAAGGTTTGAGAAAAGCTAATGCTAATACTCTCTTATACGATGGACTGTCTTTCGCTATGAGCCTAGAACTTAAGTTCTAGGCGGGATGAGGGTTCAGCGTGAAAATTTTTGACTTATGTGTACACTGTAGCCGACTCGGAGAGGGAAAGTTTTGTGTAGCAAAACCTTTTAGAGGCATTTTTTTAGGGCTAATTAGATGGACACTACATAGACTCATAGAACTCCTAGGAAACTAGATTGTTTCTTTTAAGGCACAACGAATGCCGTTCGTTGGAAGCTCACGTTAAGTCTGATAACCGTAGGTGTCAGTATCATTTACTTGAGAGGGGTATTCGGTAGCGTTAGTAGTATTTGCGCTGACTGCATAAGGATTAACTAGAGCAACAGCTTGTTTGAGTGCCTCTACACGATTCATAAAGAAATGATGTTGGGGTACGAATTTTGAAATTCCAAACTTTTCTAAGCGTTGTTTGACCTTGCCAGCTGCACCGACTATCAATACCTGACGACCTTGATCATAAGCATCCTTGATGGCATTTTCGATCGCTAGCGAAGCAGTCACGCCCAACATGGGTACATCGCTCAGATCCAAAATTAGCACGTCGGAATCTGCCATTGCTGAATGTTCACGAGCGATCGCTTTGGAAACTCCAAAGATCATCGGCCCACTCAAGTAAAATAGCAGGATGCGTCCATTAGCTTGATCTAGCAATTGTTTCTCTTCATTGTTCAAGATAATTGCATCATCAGCATCGGTAATCGTCTTCACGTCATGAGACTGTAACTGGGAAAGACGTTCGATAGTCAGGATGTTCGCAATGAAAACTCCCACACCGACGGCAACAATCAAGTCAACAAATACGGTGAGGAACAATACACCGTACATAATAATTGCGCCCTTCAAGGATACTTTATGAGCGCGTTTCAAAAAGCTCCAGTCCAGAATGTCAATCCCGACTTTCAGGGCAATACCAGCCAAAACTGCCATGGGAATGCTTCGAGTTAGACCCGCAGCCCACAAAACTACAATTAGTAAGATTAAGGCACGAGTTAGTCCAGATAAAGCCGTTTTAGCACCAGTCTGGATATTAACCACCGTTCCCATTGTTGCACCAGCACCAGGTAGTCCACCACACAAACCAGATACTAAGTTACCGATACCTTGACCAATTAATTCTTTATCAGATTTATGTTCGGTGCGAGTCAAACTATCGGCAATCACTGCTGTTAGCAATGTATCAATACAACCCAACAGCCCCAACATCGCGCCATCAACGATCATCATAGTGATTTGGGATGCACTGAAGGTGGGCATTTGCAATTTTGGCAGTCCCATCGGGATTTCGCCAATTCGTCTAATTTCAATATTTCCGAAGAAAACAAGAGAAACTACAGTTACTACTATTAATGCTACTAATTGCGGTGGAGCGAAGCGTTTAATTTTCGATGGCATTAAGAAAATAATGGCCAAGGTCAGCAGTCCCAAAACTGTTTCAGCAGGATTTATATTTGCTAACAGATTTGGCAGATTTTGTACCATTCCAAGTACGCCACCTTTAGGATTTGGTTGTCCGACAAAAGGCGCAATTTGTAGAATGATTAGAATTACGCCAATCCCAGACATAAAGCCGGAAATCATGCTGTAGGGCATGAGGGTAATGTATTTCCCCAGCTTAAATATTCCAAAGAAGATTTGAAATATCCCGGCGAGCATGACTACGGTAAATGCCATTGCTAAGCCATTCTCTGGGTTATTTGCAGTCATTGAACTGACAATTGCAGTCATGACTACAGTCATCGGCCCAGTTGGCTCAGAAATTAGGGTTGGTGTTCCACCAAATAGTGCGGCAAAAAAGCCAACACAAACAGCACCGTAAAGACCTGCTACAGGCCCAGCACCAGAAGCAACACCGAACGCCAACGCCAGCGGTAAGGAAACGATCGCGGCAGTTAAACCACCAAATAAATCGCCTCGTAAGTTTCTAAAATGGATAGTGTTGGTCAATGACATATTGAGGTATTTCAAAACAAAAACGCAAACATATTGACTTATAAAAAATGCGGTCTACTTTGAGTAAATTTCATTTTTTATCTTCGTTAAAATTTCTGCAAAGAAAACATAAGTTTCTTGCAGTGCCAAAGGCGATCGCGCCTTTGTACATGGTGTGTTATGGTATAAATCTCAAATAAAGAAAGCTAGGGCAAAATAAAAATTTGGTTATAAATACTTATTTAAATTGCAAGCGTTATTTATAACCATTGTTCATTGGGATGTTTAAAATAGCTTACAGCTTTTCAAGCCAATATTGTTAATTATGCTTTTATCGTTATTGAATTGCAATTATAGAGAAAAGTTTATATATTTTTAGAGTTTCATCGTTTTATGATTGATACATGACAATAAATTTACAATAACCATTAGTTTTAATCTATGGTTAGTTTTACACTATTGCGATCGCTAACGATGCATTTTTCATTGTGGTAGGACATGAGGTCATCCCTGTCAAGATGGTGAAAAATCTGCTTTATCGGTAGATTAATAAATGATTTTACTTTGTGTCTTTGTATCTTTGTGGTTTATGAAATGAATTTTTGTCACCACAAAGGCACAAAGAACATCAAATGTTGATGCTACATCTTGACAGGGTTAGACATGAGGCTATAACCAACGTTGTTGTTTAACGTATAGAATACTACCAATCACAATTAATGCCATCACGATCATCACAGTAGGATAAGCCCAAGGTTGATCTAATTCTGGCATATATTTAAAGTTCATTCCATAGACGCCAGCAATAAAAGTGATTGGTAAAAACACAGTCGAGAGCATAGTTAGGCGATTAATTCGTTCGCTGGTTTTGCTAGCAATATTATCGCGTTGAATTTCCATTAATTCTGACATCCAAACTCTTAGAGATTGATATTCTTGCCAGAGATTATCAACGTTCTGAACCAATTCTTGATTAAATAGTAATTTTACTGGCTGGCTGATCCATTGGAAATCTTCGTAATCCATCATAGCTAGCAGTGACTTGATGTTTTGAAAATTACGACGTCCGAAACGAGTAGATTGCCTCATTGTGGCAATTTTTTGGTAAGTTGATTCATCACCAGAATTATCTAAAACTTCATCTTCTAAATCATCAAGTTGTATAGAAATATAGTCAAATACAGTATGGTAATTATTCAAAGTATCTTTAAAAATCAGATAAAAAAGATAATCAATTCCCCACTTTTGTATATCTATGGTTCGTTTTTGCAGATTATTAGTTAGTGTAGTTAAGATTTTTACTTCAGTGATTTCAAATGTGATGAGAAAATTGCTACCAAGCACAATACTGCCACGTGCTACCTCAAACTCCCGATTTTTTATTTGATGAGTTAGGATTTCATAGCTGTCAAATAAACAATCTTCTGTATCTTCATCAATTCCAATAGAGGAATGGTTGAAAATCATGTCAACACGAGATGGATTGAGTCCAAAGTGCTTGATAATTTTAGCTGTTCCAGTGCGATCGCGAAAGTGAATACAGCGCAACCAGATATTATGAGAACCATCAATCCTTTTCAACACCGTATCAACATCCCAACTGGTGAATAAATCCAGGTGATTCTGAGAAAAGGTGAGGAGAGTTAGCATATAGCAGCCCTAATTGAGTCGTGAGACACGGTATAATACGTTGCTCAACAGTAGGATACGACGAAAACCGCTATAAGTAGCTATACTTTCAAGCGATGAGCAATTGCAACCCATTCGTTTAATCGTTCACAACCGACTAACTCAAATCCAGCCTCCATTAATGCCTGAGCAACATTGTCCTCATTATCCGTAGTAAAACCGGCTGTAATCAGTAGTCCTGTGTGTGCATCAGTTTGACGCAGCGCCCGCTGAAAATCATTAGCAAGGGCAACATGCATCCGCGCTAGGATGTTGGCAACAATGAGGTCAAATTTTTCTCTAGCCTCGATTTTTGGGACATTGTCGATGGTGTCTCCACCCATCCAATGTCCTAAGTCGCTTCCACATCCCAGACTTCCTTTGCTCACTGTTACCTGTTGCTCTACGCCGTTAAGATGCACAGCCTCTTGAGTTGCTTCCACAGCAATACTGTCGTTGTCTAATGCTAAGACATTTGCTCCTAGCTTGGCGATCGCAACACTTAAAATACCTGAACCTGATCCTAAATCAAGAACATTCATCGTCGGTAAGACGTACCGCTCAAGCATTTGCAGGCTAACAATAGTTGCTGGGTGTAAACCACTGCCAAAGGACAGGGTTGTCTTCAATCTCAAAGTTATTTCGTCTGCTGCTTGAGATTGATAAAGTGCATCAGGAGCTAGCACAACGAACCGTTTTCCAATCCGATGCACAAGGGGGTTTTGTATATCTGCGTTTGTGAGCTTTTGATCAACCACAGTCGTTTGTACCGTCGTCGCTAATCCCGTACGGTGCAAGGGCGATAGTAAATTAACGATTTTTTCTACACGTGCCCGTGAATGGACATCATAAGCTAGATATAAGTGAATTGTAAACGTCCACTGGGCTTGGTTTAATTCAGCATATTCTGTGATCTGAACATCATCAATATTGATAGTTTCAGCAACTAGTGTACAGACCCAATCAACCGCCTCGTTTGTTGTATCGAGACTTAATTCTATCCACTGCATATTTTTTTCCTCTGGCGTAGCTGCATCGCTGTACAACAAACACTGACCGCAAGAGTGAAAAGTTTACCGATGACAGACAGCTTTTCAATCCTATGTCAAAGTGAACCCTAAAGTTGAAGAGCGATGCCTAACGGCAAGCCGCTTCTCTACGAGACGCTCCGCGAACGCGTCTACACACAGGCTGATCATCCGGGTTAAAGTCGGTAAACGTTGGACTCCAGCACTGCCAGGCGTTGCTCAAGACTAGATAGCCTTTCACCCATCAGCTTCTCGATATACTTACCCATAATGTCTACCTCAACATTGACCAGGTAGCCGACCTGTTCTTTACCCATTACCGTCCATTGCTGAGTGTGGGGAATAAGTGTGACGCTGAACCCTTGTGAATCTGCGTCAACGACCGTTAGGCTGGCACCGTCCACTGTCACGAATCCCTTTGGCACGATATAACGCAGTAGTTCCGAAGGAGTCTCGAAGTAGTAGTTTAATGCCTCACCCTCAGACTCTAGCCGCTCAATTCGGGCGGTGCCATCGATGTGTCCTTGCACGTAATGACCACCCATCGAGCGATTTAGGGTCAGCGATCGCTCCAGATTGACTGGGCTTCCCTTTTTGAGATTACCGAGATTAGTTCGATGCAAGGTTTCAGGTACGGCTTCAGTCGTAAAGCTGTGTTCACTCAGGGCAACTACGGTTAAGCAAACACCATTGACTGCAATACTGTCGCCAAGATGCGTTCCATTCAATGCTGTTTTGCACTGAATTACCAAACTAGTCGCACCTCTACGCAAATCCATTGACGCGATCGCTCCAATCTCTTCCACTATTCCAGTAAACATAATTCTCCTTATGGGTTTAATTTAGGATAAAGGCTTTTCTATTCGCCAAACCGACTGACTCCGTGGCTGAATTGAGAGCGATCGCCCAATTGTTGACACGATGCCATGAGTTGCCTACCGTAGGCAAGTTGAAGCGGTTCCCAGCTTTTCAGCGCTTTGCTTACATTATGGTTGTGCTTAACTAGAGCCTCTGCCAGGGCGATCGCATTTGCTGCCGCTTTGGCGGTACTAGCCGCAGTGTGCGGGCGAGGAATAAAGGCAGCATCACCAGTCAGTGCCACCCGTCCAAACGTCATTTGCGGCACTCCCAGATCTAAAATTGCCTGAACAAACGGCTCTTGTGTTGCCCTAACGAGCTTTTGAAATGGAGGAGCCAGGACGGTATCAGCGTACAATCGCATCTCTTGTTCTACATCGGCAGCTAACAGCCCCGGTGGAATCGAGTAGTCGCGCTGCCTGCCATTTTTATCAGTCAGAATGCGGTGCAGTTCTGTCGCCTCATCATAATTGACATACCAAACCCAGTTGAAACGGCGTTTTCCAAGCTCCAGAGATTCACCCTCACCAGGAATCACATATTGGAGAATGTGAGAATTGGGAAATTGATAGAACACAAATCGCTCGGTGAACAGAGTGGCAGCCTCCGCCTCCAGATCAGCTTCGTTGACCAGTCCTCGATAAGCGACATACCCGGCATATTGATAGTGAACATCCGATAGAAACTGATGTCGCACTGTCGAGTTCGGGCCATCGGCACCAATGAGTAAATCTGCCGTTTCACGAGTTCCATCGGTAAAGGTCGCTGTTACCTTTTCACTCGCCTGGTGGATGTCGCTCAATTGTTTTCCAGCATGGTAATGCTGGGCGGGAAAATGTCGCCGCATAGAGCCATATAACAAATTCCAAGAAGTGAGCATTTGGCGCATCGGCATCGGTTGGGCAATGCTGCCATTTGGGTTCAAGTAATAGCGTTCATGCGCTACGACGCCGAGGGCTTGAGTATCAATACCTGCTCGTTGAAACGCTTCCACCACATCAGGTTGAAGCACAACACCACCGCCTCGGCTGTCGAGATCATGAGCAGAGCGTTCGTAGATATCGACCTGCCAACCGATTGATCGCAGCATCATTCCCGCAAACAAGCCGCCGAGTGAGCCGCCGATCACGATGGCACGGTTGCCTGTAGGTTCCAGAGTCATTAAATTCTCCTTGAAGTCCTTTGACTCGTGAGGTTACGCTGCTTGTAGCTCATTTACTGCGGTTAGCAAGGCGCTTAAAAAGACATCCACACTTTGAGCACCAACAATCGTTTCTTTGCCAATTTTGATATTCGGTACACCGCGAATATTGCGGCTTGCTGCCTGCTGCTCCAGTGCTTTTACTTCCTTCACCCCTTGCGTTGAAGTTAAGAATGCTTTCACCCGATCAGCCTCTAGCCCAACTTCAGCCGCGAGTTGGACTAGGATTTCGACTTGGGTAATATCCTGTCCTTCACTAAAGTAAGCCCTGAGAATCCGCTCAACCATCTCGGTTGCTTTACCTTCTTGATCAGCCAACCAGGTCAGACGATGCGCCTTGAGGGTGTTTGGCGTGATCTGCATCAAGTCATAGCGAAACTCAATGCCGTCACTTGCAGTTGCCTGTATGGTTTGAGTGTCTAAAGATTGGGAGTATTCCCAACTACCAAATTTGTTGGAGCGATAGGTTTTGCGATCCATGCCTGCTTCGGGCATGGTTGGATTCAGCTCGAATGGATACCAGATGCGCTTAATCTCAACGGGAGTCTTGAGTTGTTCAATCGCTTGATTGAGTCGGGTATCGACAACTAGACACCACGGGCAGATGAAGTCTGAGGTGATTTCGATTGTTAAAGTCACGATTGCCTCCTGGTTCGTCCTGTAGATTGATTTCCTACATCTCAACTCTAACCTCACTCATTAGAAATGATAATATGGCTGTTATGCCAAACACCTTTGCGTTTTGTGCAAAAGTAGGAGTCTAGCCGATGGATCAGTTTGCAGCTATGCGTGCCTTCGTGAAAGTGGTGGAAACTGACGGATTTTCCGAAGCTGCGCGGCAGTTGCAGATGGCAGTATCTTCAGTAACCCGTCAGGTGAATGCTCTCGAAGATATGCTTAATACCCAGCTACTCAATCGCTCAACCCGCAGTATTAGTCTCACACCGCAGGGACGCAAATACTACGATAAAGCAGTTCGTATCCTGCAAGATGTAGAAGAAGCGAACCAATGCGTTGCGGAGCAGGAGGAAGTTCCACGTGGGCTGTTGAAGGTCAGTATGCCAGTTGCATTTGGGCGACTTCATATTGCACCTATAGTTAATGATTTTCTCACTCAATACCCAGAAGTCAGGCTGGATCTGAGATTGAGTGATGGATTATCTAATCTGGTGGAAGAGGAGCTAGACATTGTTATCCGCATTGGGAATCTTGATCGCTCGGGTGCTAATCTCATTGTCCGCAAGATTGCCTCACGGATACGTCTTGTCTGCGGCAGTGCGACGTATTTCACACAGCATGGTAAACCTAAACATCCAGACGAGTTAGCACACCACAACTGCTTGTTGTTTACCTATTCTATGGGGTATGACGTCTGGCGATTCAAGCGAGATACTGAGGTTTGCGAGGTAAAAGTAAGCGGCTCCGTAATATCGAGCAATTCTGAGCTACTCCGCCAGGTGTGTTTGGGTGGCACAGGTCTTATCCTGATGCCAACTTGGTTGATTGGTGAAGACATCCAAGCTGGAAGGTTGGAAGCGGTGCTGACGGATTTTCAGGTACATCCCCAAACCAACATGGATATGGGTATTTACGCGCTTTATCTGCCAAATCGCAGGCATTCTGTGCGAGTTAAAACGTTCATCGATTTCTTGATGAAACGATTGGGTGATCCGCCCTACTGGGAAGTCTTCTCTACGTTCCCTGCGGGATGCTACGCAAACGCGCAGCGTGTCACAGACAGACACTCCGCGTAGCTTGCTTCTCCGTTCGCAGAGCGTTCCGTAGGAAAGGGGTACGCTAACACGCACAGACACAGCGAAAAGTATGTAGCAACCCGCAGGGTGCGTCGGCTCCCGGCGTTGACGCAGCCCAACCTAGGCATCATAACTTTTCAAGACAGAGGCGCAGAGAGTAAGAGTTTAAGATATTAAGTTTTTAAATTTCATATTTCAATTCAGCAATACCATCCATTTCGTCATATAAGTGTGCAACTACATCTGATGGCATAAAGCTAAAGCAAGCTTGGGTGGACGGTGCAGAAGTCACCTTTGAGGGGTAAAAATTGTAGTGCTTTCGTTTCCTAAAAGTTTGCATTGAAGGAATATTATCGCCTAACTCAGGTGATTACGATCACACTATTTTTGTTCATACTGTTGACGTAGTTCTAGTTACAAGTTAGAGTCTGAAGAAATGTAAATCAGTCTGCCTAATCCGCTCTCTTCCCCAGTAAACATTTGTTTACGAGAGTCAGTTGGAACGGAGGAACCAAGTTTGGGGCATATCTGCAAAAAAGATAAGGACTAAAGTATGAAGCATAAACTTCAAACTTCAGACCTCATTCTTTACAAGAAGGACATCTCTCAGTCCTAGCCCGTCAGTTAACTTCGTCGGCATTGAGAGGAGATTGAACGAGCAGCATTCTAACAAGTAATGCTTTGTTCTCGTTAGTGTCCTTGGCTGGTAACTTTACTCTTCGTTATATCTGCGCTCGGTCTTAAAGAAAGGCTGATAATTAGCTTGATTTATGGCGTCAGAGACAGGATTAGTTGCCTTGAGGTAAAACTTGACTATGTTCCAGAAAAAACACCGCATTGCCTTCATTTCTGTTGATGGTGATCCTGCTGTTGAAATCGGCCAGGAAGAAGCTGGTGGACAAAATGTGTATGTGCGTCAAGTCGGTTATGCACTAGCCCAGCAAGGTTGGCAAGTAGATATGTTCACACGTCGCAGTAATCCTGAGCAAGCTGCGATCGTTCAACACAACCCTAACTGTCGTACTATTCGGTTGAAAGCTGGCCCAGTTGAATTCATTGGGCGAGATAACCTGTTTGACCATCTACCTGAATTCATCGAAGAATTTCAACAATTCCAGCAGCGCGAAGGATTTTGTTACTCTTTAATTCATACCAACTACTGGTTATCATCTTGGGTAGGTATGGAATTGAAAAAGCTACAACCGCTGATTCAGGTACATACTTACCACTCTCTAGGAGCGGTCAAATATAGAAGTATTAGTGATGTTCCCCTAATTGCTACTCAGCGATTAGCTGTAGAACAAGCCTGTTTGGAGACTGTAGACCGGGTGGTTGCGACTAGTCCACAAGAGCAGAAGGACATGCAAATACTCGTTTCCGCCAAGGGACAAATAGAAATGATTCCTTGTGGTACCGATATTGATAAATTTGGAGGAATTCAGCGGTCTGCTGCACGGGAAAAACTAGGAATTGCACAGGATGCCAAAATGGTTCTTTACGTTGGTCGTTTTGATCGGCGTAAAGGGATTGAAACCTTAGTAAGAGCCATAGCCAAATCTAGTTTAAGGGGTGAGGCTAACCTCCAATTAGTAATTGGTGGTGGTAGCCGTCCAGGTCAGAGTGATGGAATTGAACGCGATCGCATTGCCAGTATTGTCGCAGAACTTGGGCTAGAAGATTGCACAACCTTCGCTGGTCGCCTAGATGATGATATTCTTCCCTTTTACTACGCTGCTGCTGATGTCTGTGTAGTACCTAGCCATTATGAACCCTTTGGTTTAGTCACTATTGAAGCAATGGCTAGTCAGACACCAGTTGTAGCTAGTAATGTTGGCGGGTTACAGTTTACAGTCGTACCTGAAATCACGGGGTTACTTGCGCCTCCCAAAGATGAAGTAGCTTTTGCCGCCGCCATAGATCGTATTCTCATCAACCCAGCTTGGCGAGATCAGCTAGGTCAAGCTGCTCGGCAACGCACAGAAATTGCCTTTAGTTGGTATAGTGTGGCATCTAGACTGACTCAGCTATACACTCATCTGCTGGTTCAGACTGCACCTACATCCAAGAGCCGACCACGTATTGCAGCTTAAATAACAAGATAAGATCCCCCAGATCCCCGACTTCTTTGAGAAGTCGGGGATCTTGCGATCGTTCATGTTATACCAATTTAAAAAAAGAATGTGACAGATAGACCATGTAGAGACGTTGCAATGCAACGTCTCTACTAATTGAATCAGTATTAGTTCATGTTAAAAAAAGCAAATATTGACAAACAAATTTTTCCAGCTTCGATAAACTAAATAAAGGGTGAATAAAAGGGCTTTAATTAATCAATTATCTTCTACTAACTAGTTGCAAACTTTGACAAAGAATTGCGGTTAGTTAACAGTAAGCTTAAACATTATTCTGGGCATCTAACATATTAGCTAATTTGTTGGCAAAAAATTGCCGTAGCTAAATTATTAAAAAATTCGGTTTTGGCGGAATTGCCTTGATACTGATGAAAATCTTTATACTTTTTCCTTCAGGTTGGTTTGCCTTATTTTCATTGATTAAAAATTTCAAAGCTAGGTGAAGATCCGCCGAAGGTTTTGGCATTTATACAAATAAAAAACGGTGATCAAAAACCATATCACCAAAATTAACATTGCTAGAGGAGGCTGAGATGGAAATCTTCGATTATGTGATTCTAGGAGCTGGACTAGGTGGACTTTCGGCCGCAGCCTGTTTAACTCGACAAGGCTACCGAGTAGCAGTTTTAGAGCAACATTATTTACCTGGTGGATGCTGTCATACTTTTGATTATGGTGAATATAGCTTTTGTGCTGACGTACATTACATTTCTCAATGTGGTGAGCGTCATACTATAGGTCAATTTCTCAACTATATTCAGCAGGATGTCCCTTTTAATAGTCTTGATCCAGACTGCATTGATCGAGTCATCACACCAGAGGCAGATTTTAAAATTCCCTTGGGATGGGAAAGTCTGCGATCGCGCTTACTTTCCACATTTCCAGAAGAGACTGATGCCATCAATCGATACTGTAACGAAATTCAGCAACTTCATCAAGAAATTCGTAACCTAGTGCGAGAAGTACGCTGGTTTGATCAGAAGTTGTCTGACTGGTTGAAGTTGCCAAAATATTTAAATTTATTTTGGAAGCGGAATTGGACTTTACAAGATTTATATAACTATGTGGGATTGTCGCCCAAACTGCAAGCAGTGCTGGCGGGACAAAGTGGCGACTATGCATTACCACCGCAGCAAATTGCGCTACTCACCCACACTTCTCTTGTTTGGGACTACTCAGAAGGTGCTTACTATCCAAAATATCACTTCAAACATTTTGTTGACAGTATTGTTGAGGCAATTACATCAGGTGGAGGTGTCGTTAAGTACTCAACAGCAGTTAACCATATCCAAGTTAGCAACCACACCGTTCACAGCGTACTTACTGACAACGGGACAATCTACCGCGCCAGCAAAGCTTATATCAGCGACCTCGACCCCAAATTAACAGTAGAGTTGATGCATGATCCAGAAGCTTTGAGTTACAGGGAGCGTCAACGTCTCACCAGATACGAATACTCAACCAGTGCTTTCAATATATACCTGGGTTTAGATAGCCGCTTCGATCCCCAACGCTATGGCATCGGTAACTGGAATATCTGGTACTACCCGACAGGCGACTTGAACAGAGAATATCAACAACAATTGCAAGGAGATCTCAGCCACCCGTGGATTTTCCTCTCTTGTCCGACGATGAAATCCAGCGAACCAGGGATGGGGCCAGAGGGACATCATGTCCTAGAAATTGCCACCGTCTGCCCTTATGAACCTTTTGAACAGCTGCACAAAACTAATCCGAAAGGGTATAAAGCCAAAAAGCGGGAAGTTTATCAGCAGATAATGACTAGCGTGCGGGATTTGATTCCAGACGTAGACAACTACGCCCGGATGAAAGTTTATGGTACACCCACTACCAGCGAATTTTATTTAGGTCAACCGCGGGGTAATATTTATGGTGCAAAATTAGTACCCAAACAGGTTGGTTTAAATCGCCTAGGATATACAATGGAGTTACCTAACCTCTTCTTTGTGGGAGCGAGTGCTGGTTATCCTAGCGTACCTGGTGTAATAGGCAATGGTATGGATGTAGCGGAACTCCTAACAGGACAATCAGTGTGGCAGAAATCTGAAACATCTCAGATGGCAGCAGTTAGTTAAAAATCTTTGCAATTCAATAAGCATTCAAGCATATTGGTTTCTCAAAATGCTTGAATGCTTTCTTATTTGAGTAATTTACGCATTCATGATAGCGATCGCTGTTTAGCAAAAGCCATTAGGCTCCTCTGCCCAGATGCTAGCAGTAATGCTGTGATGCTTATTGATACTTATCGCATATCCCTCATGGGGGGAATAACATCTCATCCCTTAAGCAATTAATTGCACAGATGGCACTCCAACAGTACTATCTGTACTATTTAAATAGGATAATTTATTGAGATAACAGCTCATCTATTGCTGATTTAACAATAGAATTAGTTTGACCACTACAAAATTCCGTACTCTTTCCATCTGAGATATTAACTTGAGCTATAACTCTTGCACACAGCTTTGTAATATTGACATGGCATATTTATCAATAAATTTAATCAATACTCTCTTACAGCGTGATCAACACTCTTATTCTTCAGTTTTCTCACGATAGCTTTCACCGTATCGTTTTCATGTCAATAACATAACTAGAATTGACGAATTAACTATGCGATTAAAAGATCAGCTTATTGATTTGCCTACTTTATATCATGTTATTGATCGTTCTCCATTGACGATTAGCCCTAATAGATCTGTAGTCGAAGCCATTGCGTTGATGAGTCAGGAACGAAGTAGCAATTATGATCTGACTGATTTAAGTTCGCCATGCGCTTCAAGCATTTTGAGTCAGCAAGTAAGTGGCTGCGTCTTGGTCGTGGAGCGATCGCGGTTATTGGGAATCTTAACTGAAGAAGATGTAGTAAAAATCACAAATTCTTATAAAGATTTATCCACAGTGAAAATAGCTGAGGTGATGAGGCAGCAAGTTATTACCCTCACACAATCAGATTCTCAGGATATCTTCACAGCCTGGTCGTTATTGCGTCAGCATCGAATTCGCTATCTACCCATTTTGGACTTAGAGAAGCAATTAGTAGGAATAGTCACAGAAACTACCTTGCTGCAAGCATTTGATCTTGTGAAAATGGTTGAGGTCGTTGAAGGGTTACAGCAATTTTTACAAAAACCCACAGATGAATTAGAGAACACTAATCAGCAAATAGAGGAAGTATGCTGCCAAACTCACAATTATTTAAAACGATTGATTGAGGGACAATTACCCCAAGTCATGCAAGTCAACGAGGAACTTCAGCAAACCCTCGAAGAACTCAAGGTAGTAGAAGAGGAACTGCGCCAACAAAACGAAGAACTGTCTGCTGCTCGTGAGAAACTAGAATCGCAGCGTCAACGTTACCAGGATTTGTTTGAATTTGCTTCAGATGGTTACTTGGTAACTGATGCAACCGGGATCATCATAGAGGCTAACCATGCAGCAGCAACCTTACTCTGTATGCAGCAAAGATATCTGGTAGGTAAACCATTGATTTTGTTTATTGCTCAGCCAGACCATCCGACTTTTATCGCCCAACTGAATAATTTTCAACAGACACAGGACTGGGAAATTTATCTACAGCCGCGCAGAGGTACACCTTTTCCGGCAAGTATCAGGTTAGCTGCCGTGTGTGACTCACGAGGCCAGCGAGTTGGCTGGCGCTGGTTGCTCTGCGATATCACCGTACGCAAACAGGCGGAAGAAGTACTGTGCCGAGCCACTGAGGAGTTAGAAAGACGCGTGGCTGAACTTGTTGTATCTAACACGCTGGTGCAAGAAGAAATCACCGAGCGCCAACGCGCCGAGGAAGCATTGCGGCAAAGCGAAAAACTCTATCGTCAGCTAGTTGAAAGCCAAACCGATATGATTATCCGTATAGATTTGCAAGGAAAGATTACCTTTGCTAATACAGCGGCGTGTCAAATATTATGCTGGCAATTGGATGAATTGCGTGGTCAGTCGTTATCTCAGTTTTTCCACCCAGATGAATTGCCTCAAGGGATGCAATATGTGACAGCCATCCTATCGCCACCCCATTGCTTGAATATTAGAGAGCAACGTACATTCACAGTTAATGGTCTTCGCTGGTTTGAATGGAACCTGTCCGCAATTAAGGATGAAACAGAAGAGGTGTTTGAAATTCAAGGAGTTGGAAGAGATATTACTGAGCGCAAGCAGATGGAGGAAGCACTGCGGGAGAGCGAGGAAAAATTTCGTCATTTTGCCGAAAACACCCATGCACTCATCTGGATTGCTAACCCAGAAACCGGGGAAAACCTGTATGTTAATCCTTCTTATGAGAGAATTTGGGGTCGCTCTTGTCAAAGTCTGCGTGACCAGCCTAATTCTTGGGTAGACGGAGTTCATCTAGGGGATCGTGATCGCTTAATGGCAAAATTAGAGCGGCAAAAGCGTGGTGAAGCCACTAGTGAAGAATATCGCATTTTGCAACCTGATGGATCGATGCGTTGGATCTGGGATCGCGGCTTTGCCATGCAAGATGAACAAGGAAACGTTTATTCCTATGGTGGCGTCGCCGACGATATCACAGAACGCAAGCAAGCAGAAGAGTCACTGCGCCAGAGTGAGGCGCGATTGAGTTTAGCCCTGGAAGCTGCCCACATGGGTATATGGGACTGGAACTTGCTCACCAACCACACTCTTTGGTCTGATAATATGGGGCCACTATATGGTTTGCCGAGCGGTACTTTGTGTCCAAACCATAAGGATTATCTCAACTTAATCTATCCAGAAGACCGCAAATCTAGGGAAGAGGCTTTAGCTCACGCCCTTGAACAAGGAAGCGGATCTGTGGATTACCGGGTAGTCTGGCCCGACGGCAGCTTACACTGGTTAAATTGCAAAGGTCAGGTTTACCATGACGAAATTGGTCAGCCGATACGGATGATCGGTACAACTAGGGATATCACAGATCGCAAGCAGGCTGAGAAAGCTCTCATCAAAAGCGAAGAACGCTATCGTTCAGTCGTGACAGCCATGCAAGAAGGTGTTGTGCTACAGGAGGCTGATGATTGCAGAATAATTGCTTGTAATACAAGTGCTGAACGCATTCTGGGGCTTGCCACTGACGAAATTATCGGACGAACTCCTAAAGATTCATGTTGGCAAATTATTTGTGAAGACGGCTCGCCCTTCCCTTGTGAAAACTACCCACCAGTAGTCAGCTTACGTACAGGCAAACCTTGTTCAAATGTGGTTATGGGAATCTACAAGCCCAATGGACAACTAGCCTGGATTTTGATTAATTCTCAACCTCTGTTTCAAGATAATAACCCAATCCCCTATGCAGTAGTCGCTTCATTTTCTGACATTAGCGATCGCAAGCAAGCAGAACAGAAAATTTACGAACAAGCAGCTCTGCTTGACATCGCCACCGATGCAATTTTAGTTCGAGATTTCAAAAGCCAAATTTTATTTTGGAATAAAGGTGCAGAGCGTCTGTACGGTTGGCAAGCAACGGAGGCTGTGGGAAAGAATCCCCAAGAGCTTTTATACAAAAAAACTTCGCCGGAATTGGAAATAGCTTTAAGAAATGTGGTTGAATTTGGTTCGTGGCATGGTGAGTTAAATAAAGTTACAAAATCCGGTCAGGAAATTATCGTAGAAAGTCGCTGGACATTAATGCGCGATGCTGCTGGAGAACCTAAATCCATCCTCAGCGTTGACACTGATATCACGCAAAGGAAACAACACCAAGCCCAATCTTTTCGCACTCAGCGGTTGGAAAGCCTTGGCACTCTTGCAGGTGGCATTGCTCACGACTTGAACAATATACTGACACCAATTTTGGCAGCGGCTCAATTAGTACAAGGAAGATTTGCCCAGGATGAGGAGCGTTCAGGGCAACTCCTGGCACTTGTAGAAAGCAACGCCAAACGCGGTGCAGCTTTAGTGAAGCAAGTCTTATCTTTTGCGCGAGGATTTAAAGGAGAACACACAATTCTCCAACCAAAACACCTGATTTCGGAAATTACTCAGATTGCTCAGCAGACATTTCCTAAATCGATTGAATTTTCCACAGACATACCAGAAGACCTTTGGACTATCTCTGGAGACATTACACAACTGCATCAAGTGCTGATGAATCTGGTAGTAAATGCCCGTGATGCGATGCCAGATGGCGGTAATATCAAAATTTCTGCTCAGAACAAGTTCATTGATGATGCTTATGCCAAAATGAATATTGAAGCCATAGTTGGGCCTTATATTGTAATTACTGTTGCGGATAATGGAATTGGGATGCCGCCAGAAATATTAGATAGAATTTTTGAGCCATTTTTTACCACAAAAGATGTCAGCACAGGTACGGGACTAGGCCTTTCAACTACGCTCGGCATTATTAAAAGTCACGGCGGTTTTGTCAAGGTATCTAGCCAAGGAATTGGGCAGGGTAGCCAATTTAGGCTGTTTTTGCCAGCGGTGCAAGCAACCCAAAACTTGAGTACAGACAACCTAGATATGCCTCAAGGGCAGGGAGAATTGATTTTAGTTGTAGATGATGAAGCCCAAATTCGTGAAATTGCCACAATCATTCTGGACAACCACAACTACAAGAGTCTCACTGCCAGTAATGGAATCGAGGCGATCGCCCTCTATGCCCAGCACAAGCATAAAATCAATACTGTACTAATGGATATGATGATGCCAGAGATGGATGGCATCACCGCCATCCGCACCTTGCAAAAAATGAACCCACAAGTTCAAATCATTGCCTGTAGCGGACTACACTCAACTGAGTTCTTCACTCAAGCTACTGGGCCTGATATCCAAGCATTTTTATCAAAGCCCTACACAGCTAGAGAGTTATTGACAAGCTTACACCAGATACTTCGAGGCTAGAGTTAGAGGACTGGGGACACTTCTCTACGAGAGACTGCGCCAACGACAAGCTCAGTGCATTCCTGGGGACTGGGGACTGAAGTGACAAGGGAAATAAATAACCACTGTCTCTTGACCCTTGACTCCTAACTTTTGACGATGCATAAGTTCTTAATTGGATGATTCCCTCACAAGTTCCTCAAATTGTTTTCCTAAATTTAGACTGTAATACCATTTCACAAAAATCCGAATACAACTCCCCCCAGCTACCCTAGCTTAGCTAGGTAAATTTCAGCCTTTACCCTTTAACCCTTTCCCCCTTAACCAAAAGGTATTGCAGTGAGTAAACAAAGCTTTTCCTTTTCATTACTGGGAATTTGAGTCTGATGAATGTTGTTAGGAAGATTGATGATTTAGCGATCGCTGGACAAATTACTCTAGAGCAGTTACAACAAATAGCTGATGAGCGTTTTAAATCTCAAAAATTTCTCTTTTATACTTTATCAGGAGAATATCAGACCTTGATTTTAAAAAATATAACTATTGAAAATGCAAAATAGGTATTGAAAAATGTCTAAAACTATTGTTAATTTAACAATGCCGTTTGTTGTTCAAGAAATTGAGGATATTTTAGAACAATATCCTCATCATCCTTATCAAGAAGCTTTTGCAAACCCTGATTTTAGGCAAAATTTGATTGCTTATACTTTAAATAGAATTCCTAATCATTATCTAACAGTTGATGAACAAGAAAAAGAGAATTTGATGAGTTCAGATTCCATACGTTACTGTCTCGAACAAACTGTACATATAGAAGCCATTATTCATCAAGGAATTGAACAAATTTTATCTGAGAAAGCAGAGGAGATAACTCGGCATATTCCAGACGCAGTTGATCCGTCTCATGTTCCATCTGATTGGTTTGGCTAGGATCGTAATTCGTAATTTGCTCTGGGGCTACGCCCTGCTGTGTAAGCGTATGGGGAAGCAAGCTAAGCAAAGAGAATGCCTGTAAAAACGTGAATTTTTGATAATTGTAATTAAAACTGCCAAGAAAAAGAAGTACAAAGGTTTTGTAACTAGGACATCATGGCGGCAACTAAAAACACATAGTTATTTGAAATTTTGAATTCAGCGTATTTCTGCAAAGAGGTAAGGCATGCGTACGCCTCGTATACAAGCGGAACTAGTTGTGCTTGTGCAGTTTATGAAGTCTGAACGAAGATAATTCTGTAATCTTTGTGTCTGAATAAAGTGGTATATTACTATCTTGACGATCGCGCTGTTTTTTGTCTAAAGTTTCTAAATAATCTAGGTTATTATTACCTAAAACTTTAGATGAATCTTGTCTACCAGGATTACTTAAGGTAGAATTCATGGTTGCTTGTACTTGATGGCTAGATCTGCTTGGAGGCTGAACTTGGCTATTTTCTTTTATTAAACGACTGTAAGTTCGTTGGGGAATAAAGTGGAGTGGATTGTAACCAACGAAACGCAAAATTAGTACACAAGCCCAGGAATATCGACCATCGACAATAGCTTCGATGACCTGATTCAATTGTTCTGGACTAATGGCTTTATGGTAATTAGTCTGAGAAGAAGGAATGTGGTAATTCATAACTAACCCTGATATAACTTACCTAAATTGAGGTTGCTAAATTGAACCCACCCTCTCATAGTCACTAAATTGAAGCGAGCAAAATGTCTGCAATGCGGTAGTGACTATCTGAACAGCCTCAAATTTAATAGTTTGATGATTAGACATCTTGCAAACAAACGCGATGAAAATTCATTGCAGTTTAGCTTCAACCGCCAACATTTTGGTGTAAATTTGCAAAAAAATAGTCACTTGATATACAGAATACTATTTTTCTATAGTCACTTCAGCCAAGTTGGCACATTTTTTTTGAACCCACTACAGAACACTTACAAGCCGCTGGCTGTTCTGAGGTTGGGATAGGTTTTGATAAAGGCGATCGCGAAACAAATCTCGATTGGGTAATCCAGTCAGGTTGTCGTAGTTGGTGATGCAATAATGAAGGAATTTTGATTTTTGATTACAATAAAGCAGTGCAATTTGCCAAAGAACATAACCTGTGATATTGCAATCCAGGTGTTCATCGGTCAGCGTGCTGTCTACTCACATAAATTCAAAAAATACTCTATGAGTAATCAACTTCAGGATTACAATCCCAGCGGTATAGGTGAAATCAATGGCAACCTCTTGGGTTTACCGTTTGACTACGAGTCTGCAAATCTGATTGTCTTTGGCGTTCCGTGGGAAGTCACCGTTTCTTATGGTGCTGGCACTGCTAACGGCCCACAGCAAATTTTGGACGCTTCGACTCAACTGGATTTGTTTGATTTCGATCATCCTGATGGCTGGAAACAGGGAATTTTTATGCCGGAAATTTCCCAAGATATTTTAGAGAAAAATAAATACTATCGCGCCGAGGCTGCAAAAATTATCGAACGATTAGCGCAAGGTAAACAACTAGCAGATTCACCAGATTTAACACCTGTGCTAACAGAAATTAACCAAGCTGGCCAACAGGTAAATCAATGGCTATTTGCACAGTGTAAAGAAGCAATTAATAATGGGAAGCGAGTTGCAGTAATTGGGGGTGATCATAGTTCACCTTTAGGTTATTACCAAGCATTAGCAGCTAAATATTCCAACTTTGGGATTTTGCACATTGACGCACACGCAGATTTACGCGATGCATACGAGGGATTTGAGTTCTCCCATGCATCTATTATGTTTAATGCGATGAAAATACCGCAAATTTCTAAGTTAGTACAGGTAGGCTTGCGCGATATTTGTCATGATGAAGTGCAAATAATTGACGAATCGAATAGTCGCATCGTTGCTTATTACGACCCAGCCATTAAACAAAAGCTTTACTCTGGAACGACTTGGATTGATTTATGCCGCGAAATTATCAGTCATTTACCGGAATACATTCACATTAGCTTTGACGTGGATGGACTTGATCCAAAACTCTGTCCAAATACAGGTACTCCTGTTCCTGGTGGACTGGAATTAGAGCAAACATTTTGTCTGTTCCGGGAATTAGTAAATAGCGATCGCAAAATTATTGGCTTTGATATCTGCGAAGTTGGCGATGCTGAATGGGATGGTAATGTAGGTGCGCGGATAGTTTATAAGCTAGCGAATTTGATGGATTTATCTCAGTAAGGATAACAGAGCAAACGATCTCAATTTTTCAAAAATACATTGGCAAAAAGCCAAGCTTACCCATAAAAGAAAAATAATTGTTTTTATAGGGTTCACTTATTTCAAGTAACAAGAAAAATTTAGTATTTCAGTCGATAAACTGTGATTAATGCAATTATTTAGAAGTTTATTGATAATAAACTATTTATATTGCAAAAATGTGTTTGCCCTGATATAATTAAAAGTTTGCCAAGAAAAAAATAATCAGGAGTTTTTCCATGTCCTCCGAATCCAAGAGCGTCCAACCCGCTGTCTTAGTCACCATCATTGGTCAAACAGTATTGCAAGAGCGTATTCTCCAGATGCTAACAAGCCTAGGCGCAACTGGCTATACCCTGACCCCAACTAGGGGTGTAGGTAGCCACGGCAGACAGATGGGAGATATAGCAGGTTATAACACCAACATTGAAGTTAAAACGATTGTGTTACCGGAAGTATCAGATGCGATCTTTTCCTCAATTGCAGACTATCAAACCCCTCATGCTTTGATTGCCTTCCGCCAAAATGTCGAAGCTTTGATGGATTAACCGGCATCTATTCCCTCAGACAAATGTATCTTAAACTTTACAAAAATATATTGACAAAAAGCTTGGCTTGTAAAGCAAACAAACTAATCGGATTGATCGCGTTTGCTTATTTCTCATCTCAATATATTAAGAACAGAAACTTGATATTGAGTTGATAAGCTGCGCTTAGTACGATTATTTAGGAGTTTATTGATAATAGACTAATTTTGTTGACAAGATACATTTGCTCTGGTGGAAATAATTCTTAATTTAATCTGAGTATGATCGCTCTTACAGCACTTCCATTTATGAACATGACTTTCTAAATTGCTGTGGCTTTCTAGTAGTGATGATAGGCGATCGCAAATAACCTCTACAAAACAAGTACACAAGTAGCGGTAAAATTATCATCCATCCGTCATCTGCTACCCCTTGACACCCATGTATTGCGACTACCTGGTACAAATCCTGACCGCCCGTGTGTACGATGTTGCCCAGGAAACACCACTGGAATATGCCCCGAATCTCTCTGCACGACTGAATAATAAACTCCTACTCAAGCGAGAGGATATGCAGTCAGTATTTTCCTTTAAGCTGCGGGGCGCATATAACAAAATGGTGAATCTGTCAAATGATTTACTGGCACAGGGTGTAATTGCTGCGTCTGCTGGTAATCATGCTCAAGGGGTTGCTCTTGGTGCTCGTCAGTTGGGTACACGAGCGATGATTGTTATGCCAGTGACAACGCCCCAGGTCAAGGTAGATGCGGTTAAAGCACGTGGGGGAGAGGTAGTATTGCATGGGGATACCTACGATGATGCATACACTTACGCCCGTCAACTGGAAGCGGAAAAGGGTTTAACCTTCATTCACCCCTTTGATGATCCGTATGTGATTGCCGGACAGGGAACAATTGGCATGGAAATTCTGCGGCAATGTCAGCAACCCATCCATGCAATTTTTGTAGCAATTGGCGGTGGCGGATTGATTTCTGGGATTGCGGCGTATGTGAAACGGTTGCGTCCCGAAATCAAAATTATTGGCGTTGAGCCAGTGGATGCTAATGCCATGTATCAATCGCTAAAAGCTGGGCATCGGGTACGATTGCCTCAAGTAGGCTTATTTGCCGACGGGGTAGCGGTGCGGGAAGTGGGTGAAGAAACTTTTCGTTTGTGTCAGCAGTATGTAGATGACATCATTTTGGTGGATACAGATGACACCTGTGCTGCGATTAAAGATGTGTTTGAGGATACACGCTCAATTTTAGAACCAGCGGGTGCATTGGCGATCGCAGCTGCCAAAGCCTACACAGAACGGGAGCAAATTCAGGGACAAACATTAATTGCAGTAGCTTGCGGCGCTAACATGAACTTTGATCGCTTGCGTTTTGTCGCAGAACGAGCAGAATTTGGCGAACGCCGCGAAGCCATCTTTGCAGTTACAATTCCCGAAGAACGAGGCAGTATTCGCCAGTTTTGTGAATGTATTGGTAGACGTAATCTGACTGAGTTTAACTATCGCATTGCCGATAAAACAGAAGCCCATATTTTTGTGGGTGTACAGATTCAAAATCGTGCTGACGCGGTAAAAATGGCAGAAACTTTTGAAGCCTGCGGGTTTAAAACCATTGACTTAACTGATGACGAACTGACAAAATTACACCTGCGCCACATGGTTGGTGGGCATTCTCCTCTCGCCCACAACGAATTGCTCTATCGTTTTGAGTTTCCCGAACGTCCCGGCGCGTTGATGAAATTCGTCACTTCCATGAGTCCCAACTGGAATATCAGCATGTTCCACTACCGCAACAATGGGGCAGATTACGGGCGAATTGTCGTCGGTATCCAGGTTCCCCCCCAAGAAATGAAGGAGTGGCAAGCTTTTCTGGATACCCTTGGCTATCGCTATTGGGATGAAAACCAGAATCCTGCATACAAGCTGTTTTTAGGCTAGAGGACTGGGGATTGGGGACAAGGATGATAAGGAGGAAAATAACTAACTTCTGCTTGTGCGTCCTAATAAATGACAAATGACTCCTCATCCTCTCCGCGCCTTTGTCTTGAAAAGTTTCCTAGGTCGGGAAACCCTCCTTCTCCTGACGGAGACGCTACGCGAACAGAACTTTTCGCTGCGCCTCTGCGTGAGACAAATCATCCCGCTTTCTCCATAACGCAAAAAAATAAATATTTAGACCCACACGAATTTGAAAGCAAAAACCGGAGTGCCAGGCACAAACACCGCTGTTAGATTTATAGTCATAACGCGAATCGTTGAAAGGAACGCTATGAACATCTCAGCGAAAAACGCCCAGCTTGCAGCGGCAACGGAGAACGATATTCGCTGGGCATCAGTTGTCGCCCGCGATCCTAAAGCAGATAACAAATTCTACTACTCAGTCAAAACTACTGGCGTGTACTGCCGTCCCTCGTGCGCCGCGCGTCTGGCGCGACCGGAAAATGTGCGTTTCCATGCGACTTGCAAGGATGCCGAAGAAGCTGGGTTCCGCCCGTGCAAGCGCTGCAAGCCTGATCAAACCTCACTTCTCGAACAGCATACCGCGAAAATTGCGATCGCTTGCCGGCTCATTGAAAATTCCCAAGAAATACCTAGTCTCGAACAACTGTCGAAGCATGTAGGATTGAGCACCTATCACTTCCACCGTGTGTTTAAAGCGATCGCTGGACTGACGCCGAAAGAATACGCTGCGGCTCATCGCAACAAGCGGGTGCGGAATACGCTCAACAAGAGTGACACGGTGACGCAAGCAATTTACAACGCCGGGTACAACTCCAACGGACGGTTCTACGAAACATCAGATCAGGTATTGGGTATGACACCTTCAAATTATCGTGCCGGTGGCGTTCATACAGATATACACTTTGCTGTCGGCGAATGCTCTTTGGGATCGATTCTCGTTGCCAAAAGCAATCGCGGGATTTGCGCCATTTTTCTAGGCGACGATCCAGATGCACTGACACGCGATTTGCAAAACCGATTCCCACAGGCCAATCTAATCGGCGGGGACGCCGAGTTTGAGCAGATTGTCTCGAAAGTGGTGGGCTTTGTCGAAGCGCCGACATTAGGGCTAGATTTACCTCTCGATATCCGCGGCACTGCCTTCCAGCAGCGCGTATGGCAAGCGTTGCTGAAGATTCCAGTCGGCTCGACGGCGAGCTATACTGACATCGCCAAGTGCATCGGTTTGCCGAAATCGGTGCGAGCAGTTGCCCAGGCCTGCGGTGCAAATGCCTTAGCAGTAGCGATTCCTTGCCATCGTGTTGTACGTCATGACGGGGCATTGTCGGGCTATCGATGGGGCGTCGAACGCAAACGCACGCTTCTTGAACGAGAAGCACGAACATGAACATTGCACTCATTGAGATGCTACCGTTAGCATCTTGTGTTCACAACGAAGGAATGAAAATATCTCTTTCCCAGTGCCTATTATCAAAGCAGGTTAAATAATTACGCTTTTTCCACCCGCAAACCAAAGTAAGTGAGAACAAGCTCAGTTGAGCCAGTATTAACTATTTCGTGAACTTCCCCCAGTTCTACCGCTACACAGGTTCCTGGAAGCAAGAGGTTTTCTTTACCGTCAATGTGAATTACGCCTGAACCAGCTTCCACAAAGAAAACCTCACACATATCCTGATGCGCGTGTCCTGGTGCGCTTTGTCCGGGCGCAAAACGTGCTTGAGAAAAGTTAGTTAGGTGAGGTAAATCGCCTAACCTCAACATTACTTTTTTCTTGATTTCAGGATTGTGGGAAACAGACTCTTCTGGTAAGTCTTTTAGGGAAGTACTAATCATTCCGGTCTTAAATCGTTGGATAGTTCCACAATACCCCTAGAGCCATCAATCCGTACTCGTTGACCATCTTGCAGAAGCCATGTAGCACCGCGAACATCCATAACAGCGGGAATTCCATACTCACGTGCCACGATCGCCCCGTGAGAAAGTCGTCCTCCAGCTTCAGCAATTAAACCTCCAGCCCTTACTAAGAAGGGGGCCCAGCCGGAATCTGTGTAAGGAACTACTAAAATCGTCTCTCGATCTATCTGCGGTATATCTTGTAAATTTCGCAACACTTTCACCCGTCCTTCAGCTTGACCGTGACTGGCGGGAATACCTTGTAAAATTTGGTCAGAGTAGATAGCAGAAGGAGCTAAGGGATGAGGTGGCGCATTGCCATAGACTAAAAGCGGTATTTGATTAAACTCGCTATCTTGTACGAATTGCGATCGCCTTAATTCCACCAATTTAACTAACTGAGCAATCAACTTGGAATCAGAACCCGCAATTAGACGGCGGACTTCATCAAATTCGAGAAAAAAGATATCCCCAGTTTCCTTGAGCAAACCTGATTTTAACCAAATTTTCTCTAACGCTACAAAACTCCAACGCAATTCAGCTAATAGCCGCGAATAAACTTCGGTAACTCGCCCTTTAAGATCCACACGTCGCTGTACAAAAGAGCGCTTTGGCTTTTTTGGTAAGACGAGATTGATCTGGTCAACAGCGTCAGTTTGTGGTTCATTTCCCTGCATCAACTGCACAAACATCTGCTTGACTGGTTGAGGATTCTCTCGCCAAGTCGGAACGGAAATATCAGTTCCCACTTCACTTAAATAGCCATAATCTTGAAGCAACTCGTCAAACTGTTGTAGAATCTTCTCTCCCTCTGGGGTTTGCGCCAACTCCTCAAATACTTTACCTGGCTCAAACTTAATTAATACCTGTTTAGCATCTGCGGCTAAAGCACTGAGCGATCGCAATGCTCCCACTTCTGGGGAAACGCTGTTGTCAATTTTCCCATCTTTGACGCGAAAAATTGCCTGTCTTAATGCTGCACTTAAAGGGGCTAAAATGCTGTAGTACGTCCCACGATGCAGTAACTCCAAGATTCGGTCAATTCGTTCCAACAACTTCGATGCATCCAGATCATCTATATCTTCTTGCGCCAGTTGTGACAATTCTGGAATAAATCGATTGTGATAATCCTGCTTAAAGTCCTGGTCTAAATTTAATTCCCGCCTTAGCAACCTCATCAGTCCTGGTAAATTCTCCCAGGTTGACTCTAAGGACGGCTTGCTCATTTTGGCTCCTCTAGTCAAAAACTCTAGACTTTCCGGCGGCAATCCCATGCGGCGAAAAATCTCCCCTAAGAAAGATGCATTAAAGTAAGCTCTAGAATAGTGCAGAGTTGCTGTTTGGTTGAAATCTAAGCCAAGAGCGCGATCGCCTAAAACTAAAGTAAAAATTTCTCCCCAAACTCCACAAGTTAAGGGACGATTAATCGACCAAGTTAAAGGGTGAATCACGCCAGGAATCACTTCAGCGGCGATTTTGCGCGTCCAGATGGGCAGTAAAGTGGTAATCGGTCGAGCTTGCAACACCCACAGTGTTTGCCCGTCATAACTCCACTCGATATCTTGAGGAATGCCGTGATAACGCTTTTCCAGGCGGCGGGTTAAGTATGCTACTTGTTTGATTAATGCTTGGGGGATTCGTCCTTGTCCCTCTAATTGCACAGAGGAAAAATTTTCTGTCTCAACGACAAAAGCGCGATATTGTTCTGGTGTAACTTTACCAGAAACAACTTGTGTCGGACTACCCGGAAGGGCTTCGATGACGATCGCATCACCTTGCTGAGTAATGGGATCGCGGCTGAAAGCGACTCCCGAATATACGCTTTGGACTTGTTGTTGAATCAGCACTGCCATTGCTGTATCATTTGAACCGCGATCGCGTCGATATTGCACAGCAGATGGATGATTGTAAGAAGCTTGAACTTGAGCGATCGCTTCTTGTAACTCCTGCTGGCTAGTAACATGCAAAACTGTTTCATACTGACCAGCGGCGGAAGCTTGTTCTGAATCTTCTCCAATGGCGGAGGAACGCACCACCAAGGGTGATAATTCTGATGGCTGGAGAAATTCTGTTGACGCGGGATCATCACCTGGGCCAAGTACCCACCCTTTAGGTACTGGGTAGCCCCAGCGCTTAATTTGAGATAGCGTGGCTGCCTTTTCTCCAACTATGGCAGCATCTAACTCTTCGTCTAAAGAGAGAATAGCGCGATCGCCGCGCAAAAATTCCAACATCGGTTGCGACTCTGTTTGTGCCTCTTGGGCTGAGAGGTTCATGTCATCGGGAATTTTTGTGTAAATCCAGCCCAGTAACCCAGCAAGGGCAGTAGCAGCCATCATTCTGGGGATATCACCAACGTGCAAAAATGTCACAAATAGGGGCAATAAAATCAAAACCCCGAATTTCACTATCTGTCTTGAGCGCAGGATTAAAAAGCTGATGGCTGCAAAAAAAAGTGTAAATCCTGACACAAGTGGATCGTGTACCAGAAAGCCCCAAACAACATTTGTCGTGCCTGCCCCTCTGCCCATCCAGTACCTACCGATTACCAGGGCGATGAGGGCAATCAATTCCCAAGGCGATCCCGCTGGGAAGAAAGCACGACTAAGTAATACTGCTGCAACTCCTTTTAAAGCTTCTGACAAAACTGCCAGAATACCTACGAATGTGCCACCGTGGTAAAACGCAGCGGAGACACTAACGTTTCCTGTACCAATTTGCGATAATTGCTTCTGCTTCAGGGCGGAGGTGATCCACCCAATCAGTGGTAATCCGCCCAAGAGGGGACAGGCAATTAAAATAACTAAAGCGCCCCAAAGGTCAAACATTGTGGATTTTGGATTTTGCGAAAAGTCGTAAAGAGGGTTTCCCGACCTAGCAAACTTTTCAAGACGGATTTCAATTTTCCATCTAAAATCTCAAATCTCATATCTAAAGTTTTTATGAAATTTTGATGGTTGTCAGGGGCTTTTATTTGTTAGTTAGACGTTGGACACTTGGCTACGACGGAAACCGTTTTCACCAATGTCCTTTTTCTAAGCTACTGATGATTTTAGTTTAGCGCATAGGCGGCTTGCAGGGCCCAAATGATCAGAGCGGCGATCGACCCCAAAAGCAACACAGTAGAAATAGTGACTACTTTTGGTGAATCTGCACCCTCAAATTTCATAATTCCGCGATTTAAGTCGGACATAGCTTGATAATTCCTCCTTCGTCACAGCGTGAAGCATTTGTCCGTTTTGATTGTAGTCCTTCTATTTGCGGACAACGTTAAATTACTAATTCTATTTTGTTTAAAGTTTGCAACTTTTCCATCACCAAAATTACTTACTCCTATAGAGGTAGTTCGTTTATTTATACATAGGTTTAACTGATACGTTGATAGTTTAACGTAATTTCACTTAATAGTATTAACTGTTTGCCAGTCAAGCAAAAAATAAATTGTAGTATAATTTATTACTTTAAGTCTTAGCGAGATTTTAAAAATTCTGAGGTGAAAGTGGTGCTGAGTATAATTTTGGCAGTGATTGTGGGATTTTTTGTGGCGATAGAGATCGGATTGCGATCGCTCTTTGGCTTTGGTAATCCGCTAATTTACATTGGTGACGCAGAGATTGGTTATTTGTTAGCTCCTAACCAGCGTACCCGGCGCTTTGGTAATCGCATTGAGATTAATCAATATTCTATGCGAGGTGCGCCAATCCCAAAGACACCTGCACCCTCTACACTGCGAGTGCTACTCTTAGGGGACTCGATCGCTAATGGTGGCTGGTGGACAGACCAAGCTAATACAATATCTAGCTTGATGATGCGTTCTTTAACATCAGCAATCAATCAGAATTACCAGGAAGTAGAAGTGCTGAATGCTTCAGCCAACTCTTGGGGGCCAAGAAACGAACTAGCCTATTTAGAGAAGTTTAGCAATTTTAACGCGCAGGCGGTGGTGTTATTAATTAATACTGATGATTTGTTTGCTACTGCTCCTACTTCTTTGCCAGTGGGACGCGATCGCAACTATCCAGATAGTACACCTGCTCTGGCATTGGTGGAAGTATTACGGCGTTATGTCTTCACACAAAAGCCAATTCCCGAAATGAAAGCAGTGAATAATGAACCAGGCGATCGCGTTGGTTTTAATTTAGAGGCGATCGGCAAAATTCAAGCGTTGACTAGTCAAAGCAACAGTAAATTTCTTTTAGTGATGACTCCCTTACTTCGAGAACTTGGCGAAACAGGTTCCCGCGATTACGAAATTCAAGCACGTCAGCGTCTCAGTGATTTTACTCAAGCGCAACAAATTACTTATATAGATTTTCTACCGATATTTAACTCAACTACCAACCCACAAAGCTTGTATCACGATCATATTCACCTCAACTTGCAAGGCAATCAGCTTGTGAGTAAAGTTATGGAGCGATCGCTTTTAGAATTATTAGGGGATGCGCCGCAAAATAAGTCTGTAGTCAATAGTTTATAAGGATGGTTGGCTGAAAACCCAGAGAATTAGCTCATACTACTTATATGACTCTGGGTAGGATATGGCTAAAATCTCTATTTCACTGCCAGATGAATTACTGACCAAATAATTACTAATTCGCTCTGGGGCTACGCCCCGCTGCGCGTGCTAACGTAATTCGTAATTAAAAGGGTACAAGCCCCCACTGATTGCAATTACGAATTACGAATTATCAATTACGAATTATGCTGAAAGCGTAATTGCTCAGTCGAAAGATAGGTGCGTTCTCGTCCAGCTACTAGTGCCTCTGGCAGGTTAGGAACAGCATGAAAGGCAAAGTGCCAAACCATCGGGCTGGTGATCACTTCTTCCCAGGGTTCAACGCCAGGAATCGGTGCATCAATGACTACTAAACGCTTCACGTCATCGGGATGAGCGGCGGCATAGGCGTAGGCAACCATCAGCCCAATGTCATGTCCCACCAAATAAACCTGTTGAAACCCAAGCTGTTTGACTAACTGATAGATATCGTTTGCCAGCGATCGCTTGTCATAGCCCGTCAGAGGCTTGTCTGAATCACCCGCGCCCCGCAAGTCAGGAGCAATCACGGTGTAATGCTCTGCCAAAGCGGGCATGATTTTGCGCCACTCATACCAGGTTTGAGCATAGCCATGCAGGAGCACTACAAGATCGCCCTTGCCACCGACCACATAGTGCAGCCGCACACCGTTCACCTGAATCGTATGGTGAGTAAAACTTTGATCGAACTTCTCGGATGTAGAAGTCATTTGTTTTTCTCTAATTGATCAATGAGTGGTTGATTGCAGTTGCTAAATCATCATCCATGTTCGGGCGGTGGAGACACCACCTCAATTCCCTGCTTCGCTGAGACGGCGACAATGCTATCGATGTCCAAGGTGCCTGCGGCAGTGAGCTTCGACAGATCCTCGAAGAAGTTTTCGATGCCTGCTGGGACGAAGAGGGTAAGCATTCTTGCAGGTGTGGTACCAATATTCTTGTAAGAATGCGGAACGCCTTTGGGAGCGGTCATAAAACAACCTGTAGTTGCCGTCAGCGCGCGATCGCCAATCTGAAAGGCAAAGGTTCCCTCCAGAATATAAAACGCTTCGTCTTCGCGTCGATGCAGATGAAAGGGTGGTCCCGCTTGCGGCTCGTCGATGACTTCAATCAAGGTGTAAGCACCATCCGTGTCCGCGCTGACCGCTTTGAAAATTACCGTTTCTCCTGGCAGCACCTTGATCGATCTGCCTTCGCCAGATGGAACTGCAATGTTCTTCAAAATAGTTTCCATGAATCATCCTCCTTGGATAAATTAGTTTTGTTGTAAAAACTTTTTCAGTCGTTCTATCGAAATCTGTTCAGCGTTGCTCGCAGCAACAAAAATTTGTTTACTGCCGCGTCAACGTCGTGTGCGTTGATGGCCTCAGACATTCGTTGAAGCACTGTTGGCATCTCATATTGGGCTGGCGCGCTCATGTTTCCTGTTGTGCTAGGCATATTTCAATCAAGCATTTCGGTACACCCGTTGCCAGTTCTAGTGCTGTCACTTCATCTGGACTTAATCGATCGAGCATCACGATCATCGATTCTCCTAAAAACTGAGCGATCGCTCTTTTCATTGTGCGATTCTTCTCTCATTCTTAGGCTACGCGATCGCTAAAGGTCTTTGCCGTGAAACGCCACCTGGGACTTTCATTAAATCGGCTGCTTTTTCAGCGATCGCAATTATCGGCCCATTCGTATTTCCTGTGGTCAAAGTTGGCATAATTGATGCATCGACAACACGCAATCCCTCAACTCCATGTACCCGTAATTCGGGGTCTACAACCGCCATTGAGTCAGTGCCCATTTTGCAAGTGCCGACAGGATGAAACACCGTACCGCACGTTTCTCGGATGTACGCTTCGAGGGCTTCATCGCTGTTAACATCTGCACCAGGAGCGACTGCTCTGCCTCGAAACTCATCAAAGGCACTTGTCTGAAACAATTCGCGCATTAATTTAATCGCGGCAATTAGCTTTTGCACATCGGATTTACTTTGGAGATAGTTCATCCGAATAAGCGGTGCATCTTTTGGATCGGGCGATCGTAAACTGACACTACCAATATTTTGGGGATGAGTCAAACTGACCATACCAGTGAATCCCAAACCAGAGTTGGTATACCCAGGAAGTGCCCACAGAATGGGAGCGAAGAAAAATTGTAAATCTGGCGCAGTGTCTAGATTACCCTCACTATGCAAAAACAATCCGGCTTCACCGATCGAACTGCTGATTGCAGCGTGTAAATCCTGAGTTGCCTGATAGGTTATGGGAACGAGAACATGATCTTGGAGGTTTTGACCAACACCAGGCAAATCAACAACTACAGAGATACCAAATGCTTGCAGGTGTTCTGCATCACCAATGCCGGAAAGCATCAGCAGCTTAGGCGAATCGAATGCGCCAGCACTTAAAATCACTTCCCGGTTAACTCGGACTTGGTGCAGCGTTCCCTCGTGTACATACTCTACCCCAACGCTGCGGGTTCCCTCAAACAACAATCGAGTCACCAACGCTCCTGTAGTTGTTGTCAAATTAGGACGATCAAGAATTGGTACCAGGAATGCAGCAGCGGTACTGTGCCGCTTACCATCTTTAATCGTCATCTGATAGAGTCCTGCACCTTCTTGCTGTATCGCGTTGAAATCAGGATTGTTGTGATGTCCCAGTGCCACCGCTGCATCAACAAAGCGTTGGGATATTATCGCAGGGGAAATCAGATCCGTAACGCTCAACTCGCCATCGACACCGTGGTATGCGTCAGCTCCGCGTTGCTGGTTCTCGGATTTCTTGAAATATGGCAATACATCTTGGTAACTCCAACCGGGATTACCTAATTCTTGCCAGTGGTCATAATCCTGAGGATTACCTCGAATATAAATCATGACATTAATCGAACTGCTGCCACCCAAAACTTTGCCACGAGGACAATAGATTTTGCGATTATTTAGGTACGGTTCTGGTTCAGAGAAGTATCCCCAGTCCACCTCTGAGCCTAGTAAGCTCAGGCATTTCGACGGGATTTGAATCTCCGGTTTCGTATCCGGGTTGCCCGCTTCAAGTAATAACACTCTTGTTTTACTGTCTTCTGTCAGACGGTTGGCAACTACGCAGCCTGCCGAACCAGCTCCAATCACGATGTAGTCATAGTGAGTCATACGATTCTCCTTTTGATGAATAAGTTGTTTAATACAGCTAAATCAGCATCAACGTGCGGGACTAGCTTGCAATATAGCCACCGTCTACAACGAAGTCGGCACCCGTCATGTAGCTCGACTCTTCGGATGCCAGAAACAGCACTTGGAGAGATCTACGTTCGCCGGATGGAACGGCGATGTTCTTCAAAATAGTTTCCATGCATCATCCTCCTGGGATGAATTCGTTTTGTTGTAAAAACTTTTTCAGTGTTCAACTTTGTCTCGTGTTTCTATATGCCCCAGGGATCGGGTGTCTAGCATTGCTGTACGCCTTTCCTGGTTAGCTTCAAGTGATCGCGATAGAAACTGCAAAACTCGTCGATTGAACTTGTCTGGATTCTCGATGAATATGAAATGTCCTCCGCCTTCAGCCGCTTCAAAGATTTCCAACTCAGATTCAGGAATGTTTTGGCTAATCCTGTGAATTGTCATGAGCGTTTCTCCTGAGTATTTGTTGGCTGCGATTGAAGGATAAAACAGAACAATTAATCAATGTGCAATAAACGGTAACTATTTTAACGATGACATACAGATGATTAAGTTCATGTCTGTATAAATGTTTGAAATGTATGAGCTGTATAATTCAAGTTAAAAATGCAATAAATCTTTACTCAATAGACTTCTTGCAAAATTATTTTATGGTAGAGTTTAGGGTTTTGTAGTTTAAATCAATCTACCTATACTAATACTCCGGACAATTTTGAGTTGAGGAAATCGACAAGAAAGCTATCGAACCATTAAGGTGCTAATTAGAACAAACAGGCACCGGATCGATAGCTGTATGGAAATTGTACAAAGTTTACTGACAAAAATGGGGATTTTCCGCAAACCTCAGATAAAAGCATTGACGACACTGTTTGCCACTATTGTGATTGCCTGTGGCAAGATAAACAATACCCAACTTGAGTCGTTATAGCGAACAAACATAGAGAACTTATCGCCGACAATTTAACAAACAGATTGTTAGAACAATGGCGAAAGCAACAAGAAGATGCAGCATTAGCGACAGCTTGTTCTCTAGTAGATGAACTGGAATTAGGTTGGGAAAGTGAATGGCAGAACGCAGCGATTACCGATTGGGGAGTATCTTCAAGTTTCTCGAATCCAGAGTGCTAACCCTCCCCCACGACCACGAGCTGCAATGAAATCTTCTGTCACTAAAAAGAAGGCAAAGAAAGGTAGTTTAGCTATGGGCTGGTTATAGAAATCCTCAGACTGAACTTTACCAGAGCGAATTTGCTTGTTGTACACCACACGACCAAACAGACTGATAAGCATCTGGGTAAAGTCAAACGCTAATAAATTTTTCTTACTTAAATATTGGACTGGCCCCGTGAGCTTCAACAAAATTGAGCCTAATTGGACTTGATTAGCAATTTCGCCTTTACCTAAATCTTGTTCTATGGCACTAAAGAAAATATGGATTGCTACCAATTTAGGCACATACAAACCTTTACCTAATACAATTCCCCCTCGCTTTCTGACTTTCTTAGTACCAGTAGCAAAGCAAAGTCGCCATTTACCCAAAAGAGACTCAAACGAATAAGTCAACCGTTGTTGCTTAGCTGCTTTTTCTGCTTGTAATAACGCATTTACTAATATTTCAGCACTAGGACGTGTGCCTCTCTGTTCTCGATACGCAGCCGCAGCCTGGGATAGGGTGCTTATAAAATCAGGTGTAGCGGTAGATTTCAAATCAGCGGTCATGAGGGCACTCTGGATTTAACTCTTTTTTTGACTGTTCCGTACTTTTAATAAATTTTAACGTTTATGTCTATCCAAAGTCTGCTAACTTAACCAGGCTAAAAAACTTGACGCTAGATAGCGCTTGGTGTAGCGACTTCAATAGTAAACTCTTGTGCATCTAATACTACTGTTCCCCAATAGCTATTAAACGATGCTTCACCCATTCCAGTTACTACATTCCGCCCACTAAAAAGCGGCCACTTAAGAGCCTCTAAATCCTGGTCGTTAATTGCCAGCCACTCTGTTGAGCCTGTATCAAGTAATGCCGTTACAGGTAATATCTCTCCAGTGGCAGCAATCAACTCAATTTCAAAAAACAACTGACCAATTTCATCAAACTCACCTTGGATCATATCCGACCACAGACCTCAGTTTCATTTAGCCGAAAAGTGAAAAATCTTGACTGTGGGTGTTTTTCATGCGCTTTCTGTGCTGCTGCTAGGCTATCTTGATCAATAAAGTAGTCACCACTCTCTGGTTCAATAACGATAAACCAGTTATGGTACTTCTCCATTAACTGTGGGCGAAGTTTCTCAAAAATCGGGCGACAACGCTGTTGAAACGCTTCTAGTTCGGCTTGGCGCTTGGCTTGTTCTTCGGGAGAGATAGTAAGTTCTGGAAATAATCTTTTTCTACGGGGTTTACGATCAGAATTCAGTTGTGTCATTGCTTTTATTTGAGAAGATTCTTAATCAAAGATACCATTAAAAATGGTGGTATTTATTGAATTTTTATGAATAGTGATCGCAAGCCTAGAATGCAATTATAAGTTTAAATGACTAATGCAAATTCATTCAGTTTATTCTCATTAAAATATTAGCTGAATCTCAATTTCTACTGATTAATTTAACTGACTCAAAACAGTAAATATGTAACGCATTAGCAATTTAAACAGCTGCTTGAGGATTTTTATCTAAATCTTATCTTAATACTATTAATTGATTTACTAAATCATTTTTTAAATTAATATGCTGGTAGTAATTAAGTAATTATTCTCATTCAAGCAGAAATACAAAAAAGATACCAATTACTTATTAGCAGCGTATCAAGTATATTTCCATTAAGCAAATTTCCAAATAGTCAAAACATATAGCAAAATAAGATTACAAGTTTTAGCTCAAATTCCGATTGCTGGCAACTCAACAAATCGTCTTTGGTGTGTGGGTAGTGTTAATTCACTAGACTTATTTACCTATAGACATTACGAGGTGACAATATGGACGCTAATAGGCTCCTGAATCTATATGCAGCAGGAGAACGGAATTTCAATAAAGCAAATTTGCATCAAGTAAACTTAACTGAAACTGACTTGAGTGGTGCAAATTTGACTGAAGCAGACTTGAGTGGTGCTGACCTCTCTCAAGCCAACTTGAGTAGATGTAACTTTAGTCGGGCAAATCTGACTGATGCCGAACTTAGCGGAGCCAACTTAAGTGGTGCAAACTTGAGTGAAGTAAACTTGATTGGCGCAGACTTAATTAGGGGAAATCTGCAAGAAACTAACCTGAGTCGCGCAGATTTGCGGAGTGCAAATTTAGCTTTGGCAAACTTGTTTGGTGCAAACCTTAGTGAAGTGGAAATGAGTGGAGCGGATTTAAGTCATGCCAATCTCAAAAAGGCAAATTTAATTGGCAGCAATATTAATGAAGCAGACCTTTATGGTGCAGATTTAACAGGGGCAATCATCACTGAACAAGAGACGATTGGGGAAGTTTTGCATATAGGTTTATCTCATAAATGGGTAACTTGGGCTGGCGGTTGCTAATCTTCCTAGATAGTGGTTTTCGTTTGAATAGACACGCGTTAAGGGCACAACAGATGTTGTGCCCTCACGAATGTTTGTAATGTTGCTTTGTGGTCGCTAGTGCAATACTAATAAACCAAGGGTGTTGCGCCACGCATCTGACGTAAAGAATTTATACAAGCAGGACAGTCGCAGTTAAATAAAACGACCGCCATCTCGCTCTCTTCAACGTTAAACTCTAGCATGGGAACATCATTTTGAGAAAACTCTACTTCAGGCTGATAGTTAGGGATTTCAGCCAATACGGAAGCCCTGGCACATACAAAACCAACTTTATGGTAATTGCGTACGCAAGATAGGCGGTCTGTAGTTTTGGCTTCTGGCTCTGTAGCTTGTGCTTGATTAAGCATTACTCCCATAGAAAGAATGGAGCTAATTAGCACTGGAGACGAAAGCAAACTCAGTATAAATTTGTTCATTGGTTTCCTTAGAAAATAATCTTGATTGCTCAGAATATCTGATTAAAACTTACAATTCAAGTAGATGTCCATCAGGAATACTAACGAGTTGTAGCATCGAGTTGGTCAACTAACGAGATACCGGGTATTTGCAGTTTATTGTGAATGCGATCGCTTTCAACAAAATATTTAGTTTGATGCACCTCTTGTTGCTTCAGATGAAGGTGGAATTGCTTTTAAAGGAACAGAATTAAAAAAATAACTTTTTTTGTTCGTAGTGAGCGATTTATCGCTACATACAAATATTTAAAATCATGTAGAGACAGGAATCCCATCTCTACACCTACAGCACTCGCTAAATATGCATTTAACTCAACCGAGGCTATTTAACGAAAATTAGAATTGTGCCTTACCAAATTCATAAATTCCTCGCGAGTCTTGCCATCTTCTGCAAAAACACCGCGCATCGCACTAGTTACAGTCCAAGAACCGGGTTTTTGAACACCACGCATCACCATACACATGTGGGTTGCTTCTACTACAACTGCTACTCCTTGAGGTTTGAGTAATCCTTGCAATGCATCAGCAATTTGCACCGTCAGACGTTCTTGCACTTGTAAACGTCGTGCATACATTTCGCAAATGCGGGCAATTTTAGATAATCCGATCACTTTGCCATTGGGAATGTAGGCAACATGAGCGCGACCAATTATCGGTAGAATATGATGCTCGCAGGAACTAAAAATATCGATGTCCCGAACCAACACCATTTCATTGGCATCTTCTGTGAATACTGCTTCATTTAGCAATTCATTCAAAGATTCATGATATCCCTTGGTGAGAAACTGCAATGCTTTCATCACCCTTTTGGGAGTATCCTTTAGTCCTTCGCGGTCTGGATCTTCTCCTAATCCAATCAATAGAGTACGCACAGCTTGCATCATTTCTGCTTCTGTTACAGTTTGCTGCTGCTGAGTTGCTAAAGATGACAGTATTTGATCAGCAGAAGTTAGATCGGGACGAATCGATAGAGTCATTTTTTGAGTCTTGTAGAAATGTTTGACAAATTAGTCTGTAGTCAGATATCGGTTGCGATTGACCGCTAACTAGTGACCGAGTGTAACATATCTTTACACTTCTTAATCATACCAAACATTTATGAAGCTGATAGTGAATTTCACTCGTCTCCAAGTTCCGTCCAATGAAAACTAGCTGATTTTTAGGTAAAGAATGCCAGTCATCAGCGTGTAAGTTGTAACGAGGCCCACTGAGTTGAAAGATATGACGTAAGTCGCTATCACTAAACCAAAGAATACCTTTAGCGCGGAACACACCTTGTGGCATTTGTCCAGTCAGAAATTCCTCAAACTTGTGGATATCAAAAGGGCGATCGCTTTGAAAAGAAACCGAAACAAATCCATCATTATCTAAATGATGTGAGTGATGTTCATGATCGTGATGGTGATGATGCTCATGTTCATGATCATGGTGATGCTCGTGGTTATCTTCTTGAGCAAGAGAAGTATATTCATCTGTAGGAGTTAACTCCACATCCAAAATTAATGGTAACAAAACCTGTCCATATTGGGTATGTAGAATTTTTGCTCCCCCCTTTATTTCGTAGATGTAAGTTTCTAATTCTTTGAGTTTGTCTGAACTAACAAGGTCAACTTTATTTAGGAGAATAATATCTGCATAAGTTATCTGCTTTAAAGCTGCTTCGCTCTGGAAATGTTCTGCATTAAAAACCTCAGCATCTACTAAGGTAAGGATAGAATCGAGGTTAGTAAAATCTCTCAATTCTGTGCCTAAGAACGTTAAGATAATTGGCAAAGGGTCAGCAACACCTGTAGTTTCAATAACTAAATAGTCAATGCGGTCTTCTCTTTCTAAAACGCGATAAACAGCATCAACTAAACCATCGTTTATCGTACAACAAATACAGCCATTGCTGAGTTCTACCATATCTTGGTCTACAGAAACTAGTAATTGGCTATCAATGTTGATATCGCCAAACTCATTAACTAGCACTGCCACTTTGAAATCTTGTTTATTCTTAAGAATTTGATTGAGCAGAGTGGTTTTACCACTACCTAAAAAGCCAGTGATGATGGTAACAGGCATTCCCTTTTTAGGAATATCAAGAATAGTATTAGTAGCTGATTCTTTGAAAGTGTTCATGTGCTATCCTCTTGTGGAATTATTAAAGATAAAAACTTGTCAGAAAAGAAAAATCTCTTCAATGAGCCAAAAACTGCTCTAATTGGTCGTTGCGATCGCTATTAGGTTGAGTTCCCGCAAAGGACTTTTGCACAGCGATCGCCAAGATGTGAACGCAGGTGTGGCGAATTTGTACAAGTCAATGTTTACTGGGACTGGGTTAGAGAACTGACCATAGCTTGCAAATAATGAGAATCGTTATCATGATAACGCAAAAAACTCTGTGCAACATCATCTATGCAAAGGACAAGCAGAAAACTGCACATTCTTGAGATACGAACGTTATTTAAGTATTTCTACAGATGGTAAGCTCGACTTTATCCATTTTTGATGGAATCAAGCAGCGTAAACAGCAATGTCTCTCAAACGCTCAAATAAAAGATGAGGGACTTTTATCATTTGACGAGCGTGATTTAGCGCCGTTTTTTGTGAAACAATATAAAGTATCCAAATTTAGTATTATGAGCAAAATATTGAGTGATTTACGCAAGTAATGGTAATAGTTAAACTCATTGCTTTTTTTTATTTTGATAGAGATAATAAAAGACTCATAAGCAACCGTTCATAATATATATGTCAATAAGTTGGGTTTACTTAATTGCAGCAATCATCTTTGAAGTTTCAGGCACAACTTGCATGAAATTATCGCAAGGATTTACTAGAACAGTCCCTTCAGTATTAATATTTGTCTTTTATGGACTTTGTTTTACTTTTTTGACGTTTTCCCTCAAAAGACTAGAAGTAAGCGTAGCTTATTCTGTCTGGGCTGGATTGGGAACTATTCTAGTTGCTACCATTGGTATTGTTTGGTTCCGTGAATCTGCCACACTCATAAAACTTGTATCAATCGCCTTAATAATTATGGGTGTAATTGGCATAAATTCAGGCAAATAGAAAATACCTCGCCTTCTTCAACATAGGCGAGGTAAATAAACCAAAACTGATCATTCTACTTATTGCTGCTGTAATAAATACACCAGCACTTTACGTTGTTCCGTTAGCCTAGCAAAATGAGCAGACTTTGCTAAATGCTTTTGAAAATATAGTAAACCTCGGTATATATAGCCCACAAGTAATTGACTTTTAATACTTTAACAGAGACAGTCAAAGACATGTAGCCAATTTGGCTAGTTTCTTTATACACTGAACGAGGAAAAATACTGGTAGGGGTTAAGGGATTGGGGACTGGGGAGAAATCCTTTTATTTTCCCCCTCTAAATTTGTAGCAACCCCTCTGGATTCACTGATAAAAGCGATCGCCTCTGCAAACCTTCACGGGATAAAATTTCATTGGCTGCTAATAAGCCACTGCTAACAGCCCGTTCCATCAAGCCGCAAGGGAAAGGCATTTTCACCCAATCTCCTGCAAACAATAAGTTAGAAACACTAGTACTAGTTTCTGGACGTTCTGCATAACTATTTGGCGGATAACCCGAAAAGTTATTTTGATTCACCAATTCCCGATGTAGTACATTTGCTTGCTGTAACTCTGGAACAATTTCATAGAGTTCCTGCTCAAATTTCGTTAACAAAGCTTCTTGGGTGGGGAATTCTTTTGCTTTGTAACAGTAAGCGTGTAACTCAACCACGCTACCGCCAGTACGTTTTGCCCAATCGATGAATTGTTCTTGAATGCGGTGATAAAGGGTGATACTGTCTGTGAGTTGATAACCAGATAAAGAAGTAAAATTACTCTGTTCCCACTCAAAATCGCGGTCAAACCAGAAACGACAAACAGCAAACGGATCAGCAATACTCAAATTTTCTACTTGCGATCGCACTTTTTGATCTATATCTCCACTCACACGCTTCCATAATTGTTGCACTCCAGGGACATCGGTAGCTAAGACATAATAATCTGCTTGAATTGTCTCTGGTGATGACGATTTAGGATTCGTTGCTACTAGTTGCAAGTTATCATCCTGCTGTTGTACTACTTTAAACTTAGCTAAATCTCGTTGTGCAGGGCCTTTTACAACTTTACCATCAGTAGTAAAAACTGCTCCATGACAAGGGCAATGAAACTTGCCATCTGCTGCTATTTGCACAGTACAACCTTGATGAGTACAGGTAAGAGAAATCGCTTCTTTACTTCCAGATTTCATAGCAAATACTTCATCAGCTGCGCCAAAATATTCTATCTGTTTGTCAGCAACAACTGAATTGCGTTTTACCCAAAAAGGTACATTATTTTGATTACTATCAAGGTAATATTTGATTGCATCAATCTTGCCTTGTACAGTAGGAATTTCGCTTACAGTTGCATCTGTGATAATTTTGCCACCATGATGCTGAATTGCCTGAGCGATGGGTTGTACTAAACTTGTTCCCATATCGTCTACAGTGCCATTAAAAGCTAGCCCTTCAGGATTACCAAAAAAATAAAAATGGAAGAACTGCATGAGTTCTCCGACACTCATCACATCTGGTGAATTCAAGCTAGATTTAGCAAAAGGTAGAAAATACAAGTCGTATAAACCTTGAGGAAATTCTGTTTTTACCCAATCAGCAACAGATATGTTATCGAACCGTTGATAGTTCTTTTCTCTCTGGAAACCAGTAATTGCTTGAAAGACTTGTAAATGTTTGAATTTGGTCAGATTAATCCCCCATCGGAAGCGGTTAGGAGAAGCGATCGCTAAATCTATAATATTCCAAGGAAATGCAGAACTACTGGGGCGAAATACCTCTGGTTTATATTTGGAATCGCGGTAAACAACAGAATAAAAGTTTAATGATTGAAAATTATCAACAATCTCCAACTCGCTCACTATACTATTCAGATTATAGTATTGCGGAAAAAAGCCATGAAAGCCATGTTCCATCTTGAAGGTTTCACCAGCTGCTTCTATTTGCCAACTTGCAATTTTCCCGCCGAGTTGAGGAGATTTTTCTAGAAGTGTTACAACAAATCCCCGTTGACTCAATTCATAAGCACAAGCTAAACCTGCTAAACCACCCCCAATTACTACAACACTTTTATCTTGATTTAACATCCGTGGTAAGTTGAGGATATCTTTTTGAAAAACTGTTGGCTTAGGCTTAGTAAACCGGGAGTATCCTGTTAATCCGGCAATCGCACCAATGCCGAATAATTTGAGTAATGTCCGACGAGAGATAGATGATTCCAGTGAATTAAATAGTTGGCTCATTGGTGATAAAATTAACTATTCACGATGAATTAATGGCTATTAGTTAGCAGATTATTTGCAGGTTTTTTTCTAACTTATGTCTTAATCCTAAACTGATTCATTTTGACCAAATGAGAGAAAGCATTGTAACTTTTGAGAATACTCCACTATCAACTTTAGTAGCTTACATTTTTAATCGACAGAACATAAAGCTGTAAATAGGTTAACAATTTGACAGTGTAATATAATATCTAATAATTGACTACTAAGCGTTAGGTAGGTTTGAGGATGTCAGGCGATCGCTCCTCTCCTAAACAAGAGTCCTCTAGTGGACACAATCGCGTTCTTGATGAGGCTGAACGACTTTTCCGCACACGAGGCTACAATGCAGTGACAATGAGGGATATAGCTTGTGGGGTAGGAATTCGTCAGGCATCATTGTACTATCACTTTGCCAGCAAAGAGCAACTTTTTGTCGCTGTCACCGAGCGGATGTTTGAGCGTCACCGCATTGGATTACAACAAGCAATAAGCGAAAATAGTCATGACTTGCGATCGCAACTTCACGCAGCAGCAGGGTGGTTTCTCTCTCAACCTCCCGTCCATTTTTTGAGCATGGTACACACAGATATGCCCTTGTTGGCTGAGGAGAATATCAAAAAGCTTTCGGCTTGTTCCTACCAATCTATGTTTGAGCCACTTCGACAGATATTTATCCAAGCGCAAGAACGAGGCGAGATTCGAGATATTCGTCCCAATCTGCTAGCTGGATTTTTTTTATCTGTGATGGAAAGTATACCTTATGCCACAACCTTTGCCGGTGCTGCACCCAAAGAAGTAATGGTAAATGAAATGATTAGCGTTTTGTTGGATGGGTTGAAACCGCAATAATTAAGAGGAGACAGGAGATAGAATGATGTCCCTGAAAAGCTTTCTTAATTACGAATTACGAATTAGTATAAGTTGGTGCTTACATATATCTATAGCGTAAACTTGGTAACACTAACGGATTACCGATATGCGTATTCAAGTAGTTGCAGTTTTGATAGTGGCGATGTTGGTGGGTGGGGAAAATCCAGAGGCGCTTGCAGACTCCCAATCTTCTACTCAGGATGGGGTTGGTGGCATTCTCACGGAACCTCAACGGGGATATGCTAAATACGGTGATTATGTAGGCTCAACTTCAGTAAAAAACCCAAAAGCGGAAACTGCTCAAAATATTGAGTTTTCTCAGAAAGTTGTCAAAGATATCCAGATACGTTTTGTTAATGACAAAGGCCAGTTGGTTGATGACAAGGGTCAACCTATTCAGGGGCGTACCCAAAGAGATTTTATCATTGGTCTCTTGAGGCTCAAACCTGGTCAGGTATTCCGCGAGGATGTACTTCAAGCAGACTTACAAAGACTCAGGAGATTAGAGTCATTTGCTCAAGTCGATGTTTTTCAACAAGAAGATAGCTCAGGCGTTAACATTATCTATAACATCAAAGAGCGTCGTTATCCTGCTCTAAAATTCGGAGGCGGCGAAAGCGATGATATTGGATTTTTCGGTCAGGTAGGTTATGAAGATGCAAACATCAGCGGTCTTAATGATGAACTAGATACAACTCTTCAGATAAGTAGTAAAGATGTCCAGTTTTATGGTCAGTTCACTAGCCCTTATCGTCCTGGAGAACCAAACCGCTTAGGCTATAGCATCAGAGGTTTTCGCACTAGAGATTTATCTTCAACCTTCAACGAAGATATCAGGCTATCTAACGGTGACAAAGTGCGCGAGGGACGATTTGGCGGTTCTGTAGCACTTTTAAAATCTTTCGATGATTGGGATACATCTGTAGCTCTTAACTACACCAGAATTAGCCTGCGCGATCGCGATTACAATGTGACACGAGTTGATAGATTAGGGAGTCCCCTTTCTTTAAGCGGTACTGGTATTGATGATCTGTTTACAGTATCATTCGCTGTATCCAGAGATCAACGCGATCGCCGTGAAAATCCAACTCAAGGATCAATCCTCACCCTCAGCACTGAACAAGCGATTCCCATTGGACTGGGCAATATTTTCAGCAACCGACTACGGGGAGACTATATCCAATACTTACCAGTCAGTTGGATAGGTAACAATCAGTCAACTGACAATCCAGAAATGTTGGCGATTAATCTACAAATTGGCACAATCATCGGAGATTTTCCACCAGCCAACGCCTTTGATATCGGCGGACTAGATTCTGTACGGGGTTACGGTTATGGTAAAGTTGCCAGTGGTCGAACTTATGGCTTGGCTTCTGTGGAGTATCGTTTCCCAATTATTCAGTCAATCGGAGGCGTTGTATTTACTGACTTTGGCTCAGATTTTGGGTCTGGTAAAACAGTGCTAGGAGAACCCGGCGTACTACGAGGTAAACCAGGGAGTGGCTTTGGTTACGGCTTAGGATTGCGAGTCAAGTCACCCTTTGGACTAATTCGAGGCGACTTAGGAATTAGCGACCAAGGAGAAGTTAGATTTGAAGTCACCACAGGTCAGCGATTTTAATAATTAGTTTTTACTCCGCGCCCCTCCGCGCTAACCTCAGCGTACCTCTGCGTTTAAATATTCTCTTCCAACCCCTTCCAAAATGAAATACTGGCGTGAAACTATAGCTGTAACTCAGCGCATCTTAATTGAACTATTGCGCCGCAGACGCAGCCTAATTTTCTGGAGTATTTTTCCCGTTTCATTGTTAATCCTCAGCGGATTTATTTTAGCAGAACGGGCAAAACTATCACTAGCTGTGGCTTTTGAATATGCTGCACCCTCAACTTTGGTAGGTGCTGCACTATTTTTTAGCTGTTTAGGCGGAAGCGTCACAACCGTGGTTGCAGAAAGAGAACAGCAAACCCTCAAACGCCTATTTATTTCTCCTTTGAGTGGTACATCTTATTTTTTAGGAATTTTTCTAGCTCATACCTGCATTGGAATTGGGCAAACAATCTTGGTTTATACTATCGCCGCCTTTTGGGGTGCTACCTTCAAGGGTTCGATTTTATTGGGACTCGTAATTATTTTATTAAGTATCGTTGCTTACGTTGGCTTAGGCTTTATTTTGGGTACACAATTGGCGCGTCGTATCGAAGATGTCAATGCATTGGTAGCAACTTTTGGAGTGCCTTTATTAATATTAGGTGGGGCATTTTTACCGAGTTCATTGTTTCCCAAAACACTAATTAATATTGCCAAATATGACCCTATTTATCACATGAATGAGGCTTTGGTAGGTGTTTCAGCTAGAGGTGATGAGATTGATAAAATTACATCACACTTTATATTTTTACTAGTATTTGCTGCGGTGATGGTTTTAGGTGGATGGTTATCTTATCGGCGGATGTTGATAGTTGAAAGGCGACTGTAGATAGGATAAAAAACTTATTTTACGAACCGCAAAGGATTTAAGGATTCGTGGAGGTATTCCAAAAATGACTACTTACAAAATTGCCTTTGAAGACGAGATGTTAAAAGTTGGATTTGCCGAACCTGCACAAAACGACCAAATTGTCAAAGATGCTGCGGCGCGTCTAGATGAAATGAGCAAAACAGGGGAACTAGCAGGGGGTGCATTGCTCAAAATTAATGGCCCGGTGTCTGTGCCTATAGCCTTTGTTTTGGCACATAAAGTAGGACATCTTTACGGTGCAATCGCATTTTTTGACCCCAAGCTAGGTAAGTACGTTGTCTGTATTACCCATAATCCAACATACAGCCTGGGTGACTTAATTGATTAAATTAAGGTCTTAATATGCAACACTCATCAATCAAATAAATTTACTTGAAAATTTGCTCAACAAAAAGTAATACAAATGCAAAATACGTGATTGCCTCCCAATATGATTGATTTAGGTGGCAAAGCTGATGAAAAAAAATAAATTAATTGCATCTTATACTACTCATGCGGTAATTTTATTTAGGGATATTACGCAGATTATTCCTTGACAGGAGTTTTGTTTGGAACTCAATTTACAAATCATTGCGTGTATCTACAGCGATTATCGCGGTGTTGCAGAGCAAATTGAATCAGAGTCACCCATCCTCACGGGTAGTGTTTATCGTTTGCACAGAGGGGAGGATGTTTTAGGGCGTGAGATGGTGCAAGCGTTGATGGAGTTGAGTAGTGAGTAGGAGTATCTACAAATGAAAACAAGTAATATTGAAAATCCAAGTTCTGTTATGATTGCGATCGCTTGGTGTCTGGCTTGGGGAGATGAGCGAAAACCTAAGCATAAGCCGGAAGTAATGCGGCTTATGCAACAGGCTTTAAATGAGGGAAAAGAAGTACCAGAAGAAGTTCAAAAGTTAGTTGAGCAAGTTCGCCAACTTCAAGGCATTGATAAAGATTACTTTCCAGCAACTTTAGATGAATTAAGAAGTAGGTATTCTGAATTATGGCATCAGACTACTCGCATTGGTTTAGTTTATGGCGGAGCAACTAAGATTAAACAGTATGTATTTGAATCGTCAAAAATTCAAAATATTCGTGGTGCATCTGCCTTATTAGATCGCATAAATCTGATTGATTTACCTGCCTTTTTTAATAAAAATCCTAAGTTAATTCAGTATACAATTCAGTGTAATGAAGTTAGGAAATGGCTGAACAAAACTATTTGCGGCCAAGACCAACTCTCGGAAGCTCTAATTCCAGAACTAATCATTTACTCGACAGGTGGTAATATCCTGGCATTTTGCCCAGCGGCATTTGTTGATGATTTAGCGAATGCGATTGAAAAACGCTATACCGAAGAAACTTTAACAGCTAATTCCTGTGCAGTAGGCGACACATTCAGACTTCTAGAAATTCGCTTTGGCTTGCTACGAGAGCCTATTGAAAACACATTATGGCTAGATTGGTATCGTCAAGAATATAAAAAACCGTTGGTGCAGGCTTATTTTGGCAATCTAGATAAGAATTTAGAAAAGTCTCAAACAGAAAGATGTACTAATTTAGCTGTATCTATTGAAGATGCTTTTGCAGACCGAAAGAGTTTTAATGAACTGACAACAAAATTAGCAATTTTATTTAATCAACGTCGCAGTGGTCATGACTTTTCTACTCGCGCCAGCCGTCGCTATCCTCCCATGTTTGAAACCCATCCTTACTTAATACGTGATGGAAGCGATCGCAGGTCGGCAGTGATGATTGTCCAGCCACCAAAACTACCTAGAGAATCTCATTTTTCGGAAGCTTTAGCTCGCAAACATCTGGTTGGTAACAGAGCCAAAAAAGGTTCGCCTCAAATTCCCGAATGGTATAAAGAATCTCAATTAGAATGGGAACGAGGCATAATTGAAAGCTGGGTAGATAGATACAATCACTTTCTCGGAAAAAACCCTAGTTTACAACAAAAATATTACGCTACTTTGAAAGCTGATGACATTGAAATCGCTCAAAACCTCAGCCATATTGCTAATGCTAGTAAAGGTTTTATTGCTTATATCTACGCCGATGGCAACAATATGGGTGGTTATATCCAAAAAATTAGGACTCCACAAAAGTATCAGGAGTTTAGTCGAGATGTAGAATTAGCGACGGAGTATGCAGTTTATTATGCATTAGCAGAGAATCTACATCCTCACAAATTGCAAAATTTGAATGATGAAGAAAGTTTTTTAGAGAATGGTGATTTAGTTCATCCCTTTGAGATTATTACCATTGGTGGTGATGACATTATTTTGATTGTACCAGCTAACAAAGCACTGGCGATCGCTAAAACTATCGGAGAGCGGTTTGAAGAAATTCTCCTCAAACAAGTGTCATTGGCAGAAAGCGCAGAGAGTGAAAATATCACCGGTTGCTATAAAATTAAGCAGGAAAATAAGCCGATAGATTTAAAAAAATGCCATCGCTATAAACCTACTGAGGCTGCACCTTCCCAATGTCAACTCAGTACCTCAATTGGTGTGCTAATTACGGCATATAATACCCCCATTTACTATGCCAAAGACTTAACTGAACAGTTGCTAAAATCAGCTAAAGAGCGTGCCAAAAAGTTGAAGAAAGCTGGATACTGCGGCGGGACGGTGGATTTTTTAACTATGAAATCCGTCACCATGATTTCATCGGATATTAAAGAATTCCGTCAACAGGCATTAATAAAAAATCTTAAACCAAAGTTAAAGCTTTATGCTGCTCCCTATACCTTACACGAATTAGGAGGTTTAATCGGAGTAGTAGAAGCTTTGCAAAATGCCAAATTTCCTAAATCTCAACTTTACCAAATTCGGAATTTATTAGAAAGAGGTAAGCAGACTGCTATTCTTAATTATCGTTATTTTCGAGTGCGGCTCAAGCAAAAAAAACAAGATTTGCAAGAACAGTTTGAAGAGGCTTGGTGTCAACCTAAAGATTCAAATAATAAGGGTAATTTAGCACCGTGGATATATGACGATGGGGCGCTTGAGCATGATAAATCAGACTATCCACTTTTTGAGACTATTTGGCGAGACGTTGTAGACCTGTATGATTTCATTGCTTCACCAGATGATGATAGTGATGCAATTGAAACACAAATGGCAACTACCGAGGCTGAATTATGATCTATCTTCAACAATTATCAAACCCTGTCACCTCATATCCAATTACAGCTGTAATTGACACCGCTTTGTGCGTTGGTGCAGGCGGTTCTTCTGGTTCACTTGCAGATAAACCAATTGTCCGTAACTCCGAAGGAAACTTGCTCATTCCTGCTTCTCAACTCAAAGGTCGCCTGCGCCACGAATGTGAAAAAATTGCTAGAGGGTTGCATTGGTCGGTCTGTGCTTCTCCCAACCCACAAACCATGTGTCCCCAAAGGGCTGGATTAACAGAAAATTTTGAGCGGAAAGAATATCAAGTATTAGGTTACGAAGGGCAGCACCATTGCCTAATTTGTCAAATTTTCGGGAATCCAGTTTTGCCATCCCGTGTAATATTTGATGACATAATCTGCACAGAAGACCCAGATAACTTACCAGAGGTACTGCGTCCCGGTGTCACAATTAATCGCCGCCGCCACACCGCTGAGGAACAAAAACTTTACTTTCTAGAAACCTCCCCAGCAAACGCCAAAATCAAGTTTACAGGACATATTCACCTATCTGGTGCGCCCATCTATGCAGAGGCATTAATTTTAGCTGGACTACGACACATTCATGCTTTGGGTGGTAGTAAATCAGCGGGTTTGGGCTGGCTGCATTGGGAATTACCAAACTTTCCGTTAGAACAAGCAGCATGGGATTTTCTGGCAAAAGGAGGTAAGCAATGAAACGGATTAATTTGGAAATTAAAGTGCTGTCTCCTTTAGCAATTGGGCGACAAAAGCCAGGTGGTTCTGTGAGTGAAGCCGAAAGCTACATTCCCGGTTCTGTAATTCGAGGTGCGATCGCTGCTGTAATTTTAAAATGGGCTAATACATCTATCAGTGATGGTGACAATTTTCACGAGCTATTTTTAGGTGAAAATCCGGCCATCTTCCAAAACGCCTATCCTGCAAATATTAAAGTTCAGTCAGAAGTAAGAGTTTTACCCGCTACTGCTTTAAGTTCCAAAAACAAACCAGGTTTTAAGTCCAAACCGACTGACCCTAAGCATAATGGCGTTTTTGATACTTTGATTGATCGTTTCTGTGCTGAAGGCTATGGACATCTTTATGATCCCAATTGCCCCGCTGACGGAGGTAGAGTGGATGCTTTCACTGGCTTTTACCAAATTCAGGGCAAATATTACAGCAATTCTACAACTACTCGTCTGTTAACGCGAGTAGGCATCAATCGACGCAGAGCAACTTCAGAAGAACGGGTTCTTTACAGCCTTGAAGTCTTAAATGAATCCCAAGATCACAAAGAAAAACCCGTCATATATACAGGGGGAATCTTTGTACCTGATGATTTGGCAGAATCTCTACAAAATTTTATTGATAATCATCAGGAAGACTTACGTTTAGGTGGTGCAACATCACGCGGATTAGGAAGAGTCAAGATTAAAGCAAAGCTACCTGTAGAAATCAAACCAAGAGTCACTAATCAAATAAAACAGTTCAATGAGAAATTGCATAAACGCTGGCATGAATGGAAGAATATCTTTGGTAATTCCATCAAAGATTTGCCAAAAAATCGGGTATATTTCACCCTTGATTTACAAGCCGATACTATTCTTTCTGAAAACTGGCGACGCACTACTGTAATTTCACCAGAAATGCTTCAAGAATTAACAGGCGTTACTGATTCTTCCCTAGAACTTCATGCCGCATATAGCAGCTATGACTATCGTTCTGGCTGGAATTCTGCTTGGGGATTAATGAAAGATGTAGAGTTAGTTACCAATAAAGGGTCTGTATATTTATTCAGTACATTTGACGAAGATTTATGGATAAAAACCTTGGAAGATTTAGAAGTCAAAGGAGTAGGCGATCGCACTTATGAAGGCTTTGGACAAGTAGAGGTTTGTAATGAGTTTCATGGTGTATTTCGGGAAAATGCTAAATGACTGAACAATTAGATCCACAAAAACAACTCCAAGTTAAAAAGGGTATTGATCAGGTTGAAGATGATATAGTCACCTGGATTCAGGATGCTTTAGATAAAACAAAATATGGGGATTTAGAAGAATCTCAATTTCGTAACTTAGTGCGTGTATCTGATACTACTGAAAGTGCAGAAGTGATTAAAAATTTTATCCGTTATCAAGTCGGACGAGATAAAAAGTGGGGAAGAGGTAAAGAATCTCTAGCTGAGAAAATTATTGAAGATATTGATGGCAGTATCAAGAAAAATGCTCAAATGATTGCCGAGTGTTGTCAAACAGACTTTAAACCTATTTGGCTAGAACTGATTCGTCGTTATTTAGGTTATGGCGCACGTCATTTGAAGTATAAGCGCGATGGTGCAGCATAATTTCCAAATAATACTTTTAGGGCAAGAGCAAAAATATTTGATTACTTTTCAGGTATAAAATTATGAGAAACACACTTATTTGCACTAAATTTTCTGAAAAATAATTAACTAAGTTATGTTTGACATTTTCAAAAATCGCCTAGAAATCACAGGTAAACTCACCACAATTACAGCATTACGCATCAGTGCAGGACGCTCTAGTGAACCGATAGGATCAGATTTACCTGTAATTAAGGATGCTTTGGGTAATCCATTAATACCAGGTTCGAGCTTCAAAGGAGCATTGCGATCGCGCCTAGAAAGTTTCCTCAGAGGTATTGTGGGAAATAATCGCAAACTGGTTGCAAATCCAGCAATTGAAAATGAATGGTCAATCACATCCCAGGAAATGAAGCTGTTAAAAGAAAATTATGATAATGACGAAGCTTTGACAAGAGAAATTATTAAGCAGACTGATCTAGTTTCTTTTCTCTTCGGTTCACCCTGGATTGCTAGCAAATTCCAAGTCAGGGATTTAACTGTAGTATCTGATACTTGGTTTGGACAATACCAAGAAAGAGACGGTGTAGCCATCGACCGAGATACCGAAACAGCAGCAGATAATAAACTATACGATTTTCAAGTAGTTCCGGCTAGTACACAATTTGACTTTAAGGCTGTAGTGGAAAATGCAGAACCTTGGGAATTGGGACTGTTGATGATTGGGTTACACCAGTTTGAAACCGAACAAATACCTCTGGGTGGGGGGCGATCGCGTGGCTTGGGTGTCGTTAAACTAGAAATTGAGAAAATGTATTGGCTGGATGTCAACAACGACCCAAACAAATTACTAACTTACCTACAAGAATTGGTAAATAGCAATCCAGGTGATAAACTCCCTAGCTATCAAGATGTTAAACAGTTAAGTTTGAAGCAAGATTGGACGAACTCGCTGATCAATCATTTAAGAGATAATATACCTACGAGTTCCACCACCAAAGCAACACAAAATTCTTGAAGAGGTCAACATGGCTTTCAGTAGTTTCAAAACCATTGGTGAAGTTCTCAAAGCATTTCAAGTCACCTATACAGAATCAAATTTCATCGGTGAAGTTAAGTTCAATATTCCTGATTACTTCCGCGAAGATTTAGAACTGATGATGCGGGATGCTGTCGTTGATAACTCGGAGTTTGCTATTTGTGAAAATCTGATTTATCCCGTACTCAAAGAAGTTTGGAAAACCTACCGTGCTTATTTTATTTTATGGAGTCACCAATCCTTAAATTATGATGAAAAACTATCTGGTTTTCCTGAATATATTTTAGCTAAACGTTCGCCATTAGGTAAAGTTGTCTTTGACAAGCCATACTTTATCTTAATTGAAGCAAAACAAGATAACTTTGAAACAGCTTGGGCGCAATGTTTAGCCGAAATGATTGCTTCTCAAAGACTAAACGGTGAATATAAAATCGTTATTTTTGGCATTGTTTCTAATGGTGCAACATGGCAATTTGGCAAATTAGAAGGAGAAATATTTACTAGAAATGTCACTCCTTGCACCATTTACGAACTAGATAAGCTATTTGCTGCTGTTAATTTTATCTTCCAACAGTGTGAAATACAGCTAAATACTTTAATAGTAGCTTAATATGTATATTTGCCCAAATAAATCCAGTCATGCATAAAAAATTTGTTAATCACTGCACCATTAATTTAACCATCATTCCCGATGGGCCAATTCTAATTAAATCAGGTAAAGAAGGAGCCGATCCAACTAAGCCTGATATGGAATTTGTAGAAACTTATCATGCTGGCGGACGTTCTATATATTTACCAGGAAGCAGTTTAAAGGGAGCAATCCGCGCCCATGCAGAACGGATTGTGAGAACGGTGGGTAGTGAAGAACGTCCTTCAGAAAATACTCAGGAGCTTTGGGCTAATAACCCTTTAAAGAATGATAGCTATCTAGAAAATTTGAAGAAACAAAATTCAAATAATCCTAGTATTGGAGCAAATTTATATAAACTCTCTAGTTTTACAGACCAAATGTTTGGCAATACTTCCATTGCTAGCCGAGTCAGAATTGAAGATGCATATCCTGATAAATCTCAGCCTCTCAAAATTGAAGAACGTAATGGTGTGGCAATTGATAGAGTGTTTGGTTCTGTAGCAGTTGGCCCATTCAATTATCAAGTTTGTACTGCTGGTGAATTCCACACTAAAATTCATTTGAAAAACTTCACATTGGCACAATTAGGTTTAATTGGTTTAGTGTTGCGAGATTTAGATGATGGCTGGTTTGGTTTAGGTTTTGCCAAATCTCGCGGATTAGGTACTGTGCAGGTGAAATTAAACTCAGCCATCGTGCAATATCCAGGTTGTGAATTGATAGATAAACAAATTCACGCCTTTGGTAGTCAAAAGCAATGGAATCATACTTTTCTCTTAGGTGCTGGAGAATTTTTAGAACCAGAAGAAGCAAAATTATATAGTTTCCCCAAACCAGATAGCCAAGATACCCCTGTTGCTGCACAAGAAATGGATTTGGGTTTTGGAGTGCAACTCACTTGGCGAGAAGGTACAGTTAATGATTTGTTTGAGCGAGGTGTTAGGTCTTGGAGTGGTCTACTTGTGGTGTCAAGATGAATCCTTTTGTTGGTGTTAGCACAGAACTTTTATCAGTACCTAGATTGCTAGATTTAATTGCAAAATTGGCCCCTGAACCTAGCTATTACTTCTTACGCTGGACTCATAAAGTTAGTAACGATTGGGAACTAAAACCCACAGAAAATAACTTTCCCATGATTGAGGGTCAGATGTTTAATCAAAAGTGTGAACTTAGGTGGAAGCAAAAACGCAAGGATAGTTATGAAGTGCTGCTTTTGAGTATAGTCGGTGAAGATTCTGATTTCACAAAGGTAGGTGAAGATTGGCAGACTCAAGACCGAGATGCTCATTTATATTCTTCTACTGAAACCCGTTTTCCTAAAGGTTTTCCCTCTAAAAAATTGGATATTGCCCAGCGGTATTTTATCGATAAAAAAACGGCAACGGTACACTTTGTTGCTCTCACAATTGAAAAATAAATATGACTGGTAATCGTCCTCAAAGACCTCAGCCACCTAGTAGACCTAACCGTTCTAGCGGTGGAGATTCATTGCCTGAACTTGCACCGAAACCTTACGAATTCGTCTCTTTTCCCAAAGAACGCCCTAACTTACAGCGTCCTCCTGGACATCACAAATATTTTAGCGATCGCCTGCATGGCGCTTTGTATCTTACCCTAAAAGTGCAGACATCCCTCCACGTCTCCACTGGAGTAGTTGTCATGGGTAGCGATATTGGCAACAACCGCATTCCCCTAATCAAAATAATGGTACAGGGTGTTGACCAAAAGCTCTCAATTCAAGGTAGTTCCCTCAAAGGCTGCATCAGGTCTGTATATGAAGCTATTACTAACAGCAGTTTAGCAGTAATTACTAATAAGTATAGAAATCAAATTCCTACTGAGCGGCTACCTTGTCGCAACAAAGAACAACTTTGTCCAGCGAGTCGCGTATTCGGTGCATTAGATTGGCAGGGATTGCTAGATTTCAACGATGCTAAATGTGAAAGTATGGGCTTTTCCACAGGATTTATGCCTTCGTTGTATCGTCCCCGTCCAGATGAAAGTAGTGCATATTTTATTCAAGGTATAGTTGCAGGACGTAAATTTTACTACCACACTATCAGAGCAATTGATAAAGGCCAAAACTCTGGTATTCCTGTGCAGCAAGCGGGAAGAGAATACATCTTCAAAACTAAATTAAATTTCAAGAATTTGCTACCAGAAGAGTTAGGAACTTTGTTGATTGTCTTAGGACAAGATTCTAAGTGTCCCATTGCTTTAAAAGTAGGTGGCGGTAAGCCGGTTGGGATGGGAACGATGACAGTAACTATAGACAAAATTGCCCGATCGCAAAGTCTGCAAGAACGATATTCTGCCTATCAACTCAATGAATCTGATGAATTAATTGGGGATGCTTTGCAACAGTTTATGCAAACACAAATCAAAGCAGCTTACTCGCGCCTGATTCAGCAACCCCAACTAGACGAACTTACGGCTGTGCTGCGCTACCCAAGCGATCGCGAACCTCCATCTGGAATGTACTAATCATGACTATGGTTGAAATTTCTTCGGAATCTTTGACAGATGCACAATGGAAAATTGCTCATGCGATCGCCCAAATTTTGGTCAAAGAAAATACAGATGTCAACGAGTTAGAAAAAGCAGTCGCTTATCTCCGTGCATCCATTCATCAACCAGATGCTACCTCTAAGTTTTTCAAATATCTAAAAGCTCTAGTGAATAGTGGTAGGCAAATTGGTCACAGTGGTAGAACCACAGATTATTACCGCAGCATTGATAAAGCTTGTAGTGATTATCTTAAAGGTATTCAAGATGCTTATACGATATTGCAAATATTAGGCTGGGTATCTCGCTTGATGCGTTACTACAAAGACGCAGGCCCAATTGGAGAAATTCAATTTCCGTCTGTGAAGTCAGTTCGACAAGTAGAGATTACAAAGGCTATTACCACTCATAACTTTGTTATTGGTCAAATCCTGGAAGCTAAAATTACTGCTATTAAAGGGAATAAAGTGACTTATGAAATTCTAAAAACTCTCCAAAAACTGACCGAAAGAGAGCCAAAAAAAGCACAGTTTTTCATTAAGGGACAAATAGTTAAGGTTGAAATTATAGACCTTAAAGAAGATAAAACTCTTAAAAAGGTTAAAAGTACTGACTGAAACCTCTAGAACAACCAATGCCAATTTCAGTTTTGTTTCCCTTACCAGCTTTCATCGCAAAGATCATCATTTGCCTCTTACTGTGCCCAGTTAATCTCTTTCATACCTACTTACACCACCGTGAAAACTTATGTAAAGTTAGCCCGTCAGATGCTCAAGCAGGATAATATGTATTAATTTTAATCCTAATTAATTTAAATATTAGGTTAATTGCAACTATGTTAAAAATCCAAAACTTAAATAAATCTTATAAGCTCAGAAAAGTTCTGCAAAATTTGTCTTTGCATATTAATTTAGGAGAGATTTACGGCTTAATTGGTGCAAATGGAGCCGGAAAAACAACGACAATTAATATTATTTGTAATTTGCTCAAGGCTGACAGTGGTAATATTACAATCAATAATCAGCCTATTTCCGAAGCAACAAAAAAAATAATTGGCATTGCACCTCAAGAAAACTTACTATATAAAACTCTAACTTGCGAGGAAAATCTCAAATTCTTTGCTAATATTTACGGTTTAGACCGGGAAACACGCCAGAAACAGATAAAAGAAACTCTAGCGGCTGTCAACTTATTAGATAGAGCAAAAAGTCCGGTAGAAACTCTCAGCGGTGGAATGCAGCGGCGATTGAATATTGCAGTAGCTTTGGTACATCAGCCGAAGTTAGTGATTCTTGATGAACCAACTACTGGGTTAGATATTGAGGCGCGATACGAAATTTGGGAGTTGATTCGGCAACTAAAAAATCAGGGAATTACGATTTTGCTGACGACTCATTTATTGGATGAAACGGAGCGTTTATGTGACAGAATCGGTATTTTGAAAAGTGGTCGAATTGTGGCTGAAGGTAGTTTAGCCCAGTTACGCACCTTGATTCCGGCAGCAGAAATTGTAGTGGTGCAAACTGCACAGGAAGAAGAAGCGATCGCCCGCGCCAAAGAGTATGGTTTCACACCGCGACGTTATGGTAATGAGTTAGCTTTTTGGTTATCAGAATCTCTGGAATTAAAAGAAATTATTTCCCGGTTTGATGGGATAGCAATTGATTCAATTGCACGTCAGCCTGTGCGATTAGAGCATATTTATGTGGAAGTAACACAACAAGATTAGAACAATTCCAACTTCTTGCTACAAGGGATGGCTCGTTATAGGCTTCGCCTACAACGGGTGGAGAATTGCCGCCGAGTAGAATTATACCGATTTAGTTGGTACTTTTTTGGTATTATTTGGTAGGATTCTACCAAGGGTCAATTTTATGAAAAAAATCTCTTTCAGCGCGGTTTTTCTATGAATAGAAGACAAATTTTTGCCTTTGTTGCTGTAACAGTTGCTAGCTTGCTGTTAGCAATTGGCTTACCATTGGTTACTCCTTCGCCTTTGTTAGCACAGTCAAATACCAGCTTACTCGTGTCTGCTGCCGCCAGCATGAAAGATGCTCTGGAAGAAATTAAGCCTATTTACCAACAAGGTAAAGCAAATGTCAATATTAGTTACAATTTTGGCGCTTCTGGAGCCTTGCAGCAACAGATTGAACAGGGTGCGCCAGCAGATATCTTTATCTCTGCTGGCAAAAAGCAAGTGGATGCTTTAGAGCAAAAAGGACTACTGGTTCCGGGTACTCGTGCCAACCTCGCAAATAACCGTCTGGTATTGATTGTACCGAAAGATGTTGTTGGCATTACTAGCTTTTACAATCTGACAGATACCAAAATTAACAAAATTGCGATCGGAGAACCTAGAAGTGTGCCCGCTGGGCAATATGCAGAGCAGGTGTTAAAGAAGTTGGGTATTTTTGATAAAGTCAAGTCCAAATTTGTCTTTGTTAACAATGTGCGTCAAGCCTTGGCAGCAGTAGAAAGTGGTAATGCCCAAGCGGGTCTAGTTTACGTTACTGATGCTAAAATTTCTAACAAAATAAAAGTCGTAGTCGCTGCTGACGACAAATTTCACTCCCCAATTGTCTATCCAATGGCAGTGCTCAAAAGCAGTAAAAATGTTGATGCTGCCAAGGAGTTTGTTCAGTTTTTATCTAACAGTCAAGCTAAGGTTGTACTCAAAAAATACGGATTTATTGTGAGTTAATAATCAGTAATAAGCTTTGTTTGAGATATTTCCCCCGCAGGGGGAAATATCAGGTGTATAATCTGCTTAAATTAACTTAATAATTACCCTTATTAAATCCAATACAGAATTTTACTGAATCTGGTAAATCGGACTGTTGGCTACTGAATATTAACTGCAAGCCAGCCAATTAATTGATAAGAAAATATTTTCTTAAAAGGAAAATACGAGAATAAATAGTCGTTCCTGATCTCTGACAGCGAATTGATTCAAGAAGGCGTAACCTTACTTAATATACTAATTTTCATCACCTGATTGATTCTGAAAATATTGCATCTCTTGAAGTAGGAATAAAAATCAGTATATTTTTGGAAAAAAGCACAAAAATCTAGCGAAAAAATGTGTGCAGTTATACAATAAATCCAAATTAACTGTTATATGCTAGCAAAGCCCTTTACTTTTACACTTTTGGCAATTTACCGCCAAAAAAGCACCAGAGCGATAGGGAATTACCCGTGAGCAAGTGCGATTGACGTCCATCAAACGCAATGCTTGTAAAACAGCATAGGTGACTTCCTACGCCCTGCTTATTTAATTATCATTTATTCAATAACGTTGGTACTACTGGGGCTTGAGTTGATAGCTTTGGAGCCTCTACATTTCAACCTGTCTCGGATGATTCTTAGCTAGTACACATCCTTGATCAATGGGGTTGTGCGTAGACATGTAAGCAGTAACTTACCGTTATTAAATAATATAAATAGATATTACAGTATTTTTCAGTTGAGTAGACTACAAAAACTAGACTTAAAATGTCCGATCGCTCCATCCACTATTAAAATCAATTTGCTGGGGTACTCAGCTAAATTAAAATCTTGGAGTTTTGCTACTCTGTGCTTACTACTTCTGTGTCACCGACTATCAACGCCCTGAAACAAGCTACCAGTCCTGCTTGGATCGAACAAGCGATCGCAAACTTAGATATCATCCTACTCGACCACTCCCACTGTGAACGCAAGGCAGCTGGCGTAGCTTTAAACTTCATGTTTCGTTACCCTTCCAATACTAAAATGGTACGGGAGTTAACAGCGATCGCTCGCGAAGAACTAGAACACTTTGAGCTAGTCAATCAATGGCTAGAACGTCGGAATATTCCCCTGGCTCCTCTACAACCACCTCCCTACGGTGCGGGTTTAAGAGCTACTGTGCGTCCCAAAGAACCCGATAGATTTTTGGATTCCTTACTAATAACTGGCTTAATAGAAGCTCGCAGCCACGAACGCTTGGGATTACTAGCTAATCACTGTCCTGAGCCAGAATTAGCAAAATTTTATCGTGGCTTAATGGCATCTGAGGCGCGACACTACGGTATATACTGGGTTTTAGCTGCTACTTACTTTAACCGTGAGATTGTCATGCAACGGCTTGATGAATTGGCAATTATCGAAAGTGAGTTGCTAGCAACTTTGCACCCAGAACCTAGAATTCATAGTTAGTAGACTAACGCAACAGATATGAAGCTTCAGTTATCACACCTGAGACTGCTTGTCGCCAACTACAAAGATTCTTTTCTGTTTTACCGCGATTTGCTGAGATTTGATGTCGATTGGGGCGATGAAAATAGTGAGTACGCTGAGTTTAATACCGGATATGTCAAGCTGGGTTTATTCAAAAAAGAATTAATGGCTCAAGTCGTCCCCAGTGTTGAACAGCCTTCGTATGTAGCCAATCGAGACAAAATTGCTTTGATTTTCGCAGTAGATAACGTCGATGAAGTTTATCAACAAGTAAAAGATCATCATGCGATCGTTGTGACTCCACCTCAAGATCGCCCAGATTGGGGAATCCGCACAGCTCATTTTCGCGATCCTGATGGCAATCTGATCGAAATTTACAACAATTTGGGCATCGTAAATTAGAAGTTTGCTACTAGCAATTATCTAATGTTTAAACTACACTTTGCTGACTAAGTGGTGTTTGTGTAAGGATAAAATTTTCTAAAGATGACTAAACTATTGGGTCATTGGGTTAGATTCCCGAATTCTTAAAGAATTCGGGAATCTTGCTGTTCGTACAAACTTAACCAAGTTAATAAAATTAAGATGATGATTACTGGGATTAATCACATTAATCTATCTGTCAAAGATCTGGAAGAATCTTTCCAGTTTTACAAAGAAGTTTTAGGATTTAAGCCTATAGCAAAGTGGAAAAAAGGCGCTTATCTTCTAGCAGGTGATTTGTGGTTTTGCATTTTTTAAGATGACAACACCAGAGAATCTCAGTTAAAAGAGTATACTCACATCGCTTTTAGCGTTTCTGAACAAGACTTTGAAAAATCAGTGAATGTATTAGAACATCAGCCAAAATTTGGCAAGAAAATACCAGTTAAGGTGCATCTCTCTACTTTACAGATCCAAACCATCACAAACTAGAGATTCATACCTCAGATTTAGCTACACGAATTAAGATAACAAAAGAACATCCTTATGAAGGGATGGTATTTTTTGTTTAGCGCTTCCGAAGCTATAGTAATTAAAATGAGAAATCATTATCGCGATTTTTTAATTCGTAATTGGGAAGAGAGCGATCGCACCAGAGCCGCCGAAGTCATCAGTTATGTACTATCAGAATATGGTCTGGGTTGGGAACCCAACGGCGCAGACCGAGATGTAGTGCAAGTGGAGGAATATTACTTAGCAACTGGCGGCGAATTTTGGGTAATTGAACACCAAAGCCAGTTAGTAGGTACTGGGGCATACTACCCTATACATCGTGGCGAAAAAGCTGTAGAAATCCGCAAAATGTATCTTTTGTCCAGCGTTAGGGGTTTGGGATTGGGGAAATATTTGTTACAACAGCTAGAAGCAGCGATCGCAGATCGTGGTTTTCAGCAAATTTGGATTGAAACTGCCAGTGTGATGGTAGAAGCAGTCAAACTGTATGAAAGCAATGGATACAACCTGACAACAGGTGTAGAAACAACACGGTGCGATCGCGTCTATGTTAAGTCACTACGCTAAGGTCATTAGTCATTAATTTTCGACAAATGACAAATGACAAAGCGCAAAGTCTGAGCGGTTCGCGGAGCGTCTCGTAGAGAGGCTTCCTCCGATCAGAACTTTGTAAGAGAGGACAAATGACAAATGCACACTTGGACTAAAAATCTTACAGGCTTACTCAATCTTTTCCTTCAATCCCATTGCCCTCTGTGCCAACGCGCAACTTCCCAGGAATTTTGTCAAAACTGTACCAGACAACTGCAAAACTTTCACCATAAAAACCCTAGTTCTTTGTGGCGAGAGCCATTACCAGTATTTGGCTGGGGAGCGTACGGCGGTTCTCTAAAAAGAGCGATCACCGTGATGAAATACGAAAACCAGCCCCAAATTGCTCGTCCTTTGGGTCAATGGTTAGCACAAGCATGGTTATTAAATTTACCAAAAGGTTATCAACGACCTGTGGTAGTTCCTATCCCACTGCACGCCACTAAGCAAAAGCAACGTAAATACAATCAGGCTGCATTAATAGCACAAAGTTTCTGCCAAACAACTGGGTTAAAATTGAAACTAAATTATTTAGTAAGGGTGCGAGAGACTGAAGCGCAGTTTGGCTTATCGGCGGGTGAGCGAGAAAAAAACTTGGTTGAAGCTTTTGCTGTTGGGCAAGAATTTCGTCACCTTTCAGATGTGCCAGTGCTGTTAGTGGATGACATTTACACAACTGGTGCTACTGCCAGATCTGCTGTGCAAACACTTCGTCAGCGTGGAATTGTAGTCTTAGGTTTGGCAGCTGTAGCCACTGCCGTAAAAGACAGATAAATCAAGAATTCCTAGGCAAACTAGGCCCAGTAACTCTATAATCGACCAAATTACTTGTTTGTGTGTCAATATTGCTTGAAATTTATGAATAAAGGTTTTGCGGCGGGTTTGAGAAAAGTCATCATCGTTCCTGCCACATTATTGGCAATAAGTATAAGTACAAGAGCAGCTGTTGCTCAAAATAAGTTGTATAGTCCAATCCCATTAATTAATACTACTGAACTTTCCGATACACTCTCTGACAAGGATATACCCACAGGTCAAGGTGGGTTTGCCCGTGATTACACTGTGAAGTTGGAAAAGGGCGATAATCTAGCGGTCGATCTTTCATCTGAGAGCTTTGACAGCATCATCACACTGTTAGCACCTGATGGCTCAACACTAGCAGAAAATGATGATGGCCCCGATGGTAGCAGCAATTCCCTACTGTTTACCCGCATCAACGAAACAGGGACGTATATCGTTCGCGTTCGGTCTTTTGGGGAAACTGGGGTTGGGATTTTTAAACTTAAAGTGACAAAGTTGCAACCGATTAAGTAGGGTCAAGGGTCAGGAGATAATATTTATTCTCCCCCATTCCCCATTGCTTAAAAAGTGGTCATTACGCAGAGAAATAAGGCTTCAGTCCACTCAACGACTGCGCCGTAGGTATCTCCAGTCTGTCCACCTAATTTGTGATTGAACCATGCACCAGTGAGAGTGGCGATCGCACTCCCTGCAATAATCATGCCTAGCGCCAAAAATAGGCGCTTTTTATCTGTCAGCAAAAGTAAACTACTCAAACCTATTAGTAACAACAGTCCTGGTAACACATCTTTGTAAGAACGAATGGCTTGTTTGTGAAACGCACCTTTACCCGTTGGTTTTAGATAAGGATAGCGGGCGATCGCCAATTGTTGTCCCCAACGCCCCCACCCGCAAGCAGCCATCAATACTAGCCAACGGTTTTCTGGCATATCCGTTAAAGCTGTTGTTTTTAGTAGTAGTATGGCGATCGCTGCCATTGCCCCAAACGCACCTGTGGCACTATCTGCCATCACCTCCAGTCGCCTGTTTGGATCGCCCACTGCTAACCCATCGGCAGTATCCATTGCCCCGTCTAAGTGCAGTCCTCCAGTAATGGCAACCCAAACACACACTACCAAGGCACTACGAGTTAATACTGGCATACCCAGATAATTCATCCCCGTATCCAATAACCCTAAAATTCCCCCAATCAGCAGCCCTACAAACGGAGCAAAACGCGCCACCCCTCGAAAGTCCAATTCATCCAAATTTGGTAGTGGAATAGAAGTATAAAATATAACGCTAGCTGCCAGCTTTAACAGTAGTTTTTTCCGCCACTGTTGCTGTTTAATCATAATTGGCATCCCTGTAATACTGAGTTGCACAGATGTTAAATAAGGGTTAAAAAAGAAATATAAAATAGAAAATTAGACCTCTTGCAAAAGTCCGAAAATTATTAGTGTCATTCTAACTAGAACGTAGTGGAGGGTAACCCTATGGGGAAGCAAGCTACGCATAGCGTTCCGCAGGAAAGAATCTCCGAGATGTTTCGCTCCGCTCAACATGACAATTTAAGCATTTATGCAAGAGGTATATTCTATACCTTTCCCCTTTCCCCCAAAGATATTGGGTAATTACCACACACTTCAGTTAAAGCTTTAAATAAGATTTACTTGTATTAGAGATTCTTTCTCAAAATTTTGTTATGCTGTTCTCAGTGATATCCAAAAAAATTTGGGTATAATTTTTTACAAAATGTAAATAACTCAAAAAACCACAATTCCATCAGTGATCTTTTTGTTTTATATTCTTTAACTAAGAACTTGCTCCAGGCTGTTAGACGATCGCCCTACAAAATTGATATTTTTTTAGATGTAGGGATTCAACAAGCTGTTCAATTGACTGTTTAGCTGTGTTGTCGCGCTCCTTTGCTCAATTGCTATTTCCTTATGAGTCACCATCTACCCGACACCAGGATACCAGCTCCGTGCATCGTTAACACGGGCATCATTGTGAATAAGCTCGACATGCGGCGGTTGCTAGCTGATTTAGGTCGAGTCCACTACATCTACACCCACGGAGATCAGCTATTGAGCGAGGGTGAAGGGGATGTGATGGAAGTTTTTGCTAATCCACAAAGGTCTACCCTAGTCGCTAACAAGGCACTTTATCTGAATGTTTTGAGTTTTGATTACCTGGAACTCAAACAATCCCCGCAACAAGAAACTTACCTTGATTTGATGCAAGAAGGCGTGTGTCTGCGGCTGGTTCCTCACTCTACCCCTTTGCAAGAGCGACGAGACAGGAGCTTGAATGTCAGCGCTATAGAGGCGATGATGGAGCAAGTACTCTCAGCCCGATGGGATGCAGAAATTGACGACGATAGTTCTGATTCTTTCTAAATAGCGACTGATAGAGCATATACTTTAAAAGTTGGTAATAGGTTAGTAGTGATCACTGTAATGGCGTGGCACAGCTAAAATAGTGCATTAGCTTTCCTCTTGTGGGATGGGCGTCTCGCCCGTCCGGTGCGGGCTAGAAGCCCACACTACAAGAAAATTTATTGCAACATTTTACCTCTCCCACGCCAGTAATGTGTACTAAAAGTCAATTACCAATTTTTATGTTTGTCCGTAATTTAGCGAAATAGCGTTAATTTTGCCTTGAGTGCCAATTTTTCTTTTCAACGTCTTGCTCAATGTAGCCAAACAAAAGCTAGAGCCGGGGTATTTTTCACTCCTCACGGTCTTGTAGAAACCCCCAGATTTATGCCAGTTGGGACGCTGGCAAATGTCAAAACTATCACCCCGTCTCAGCTACGGGAAACTGGGGCGCAGATGATATTGTCCAATACCTATCATCTCCACTTACAACCAGGAGAAGCAATTGTAGCTGGGGGTGGCGGACTGCACAAATTTATGGGTTGGAATGGGCCGATGCTCACCGATTCTGGTGGGTTTCAGGTCTTCAGTTTGAGCGAAATGCGAAAAATTTCTGAAGAAGGTGTAACGTTTCGCTCACCCCATGATGGACAAATTATTAACTTGACACCAGAGCGCTCCATCGAGATTCAGAATACTTTGGGGGCTGATGTCATTATGGCATTTGATGAGTGTCCGCCCTATCCAGCTAGTCGTCAAGAGGTAGAAACCGCAACTGAGCGCACTTACCGCTGGCTAGAACGCTGTATAGTGGCTCATCAAAGTAGTGAGCAGGCATTGTTTGGGATTGTGCAGGGAGGCGTTTATTTAGATTTGCGCTGCCGTGCGGCTGAGGCTTTAGCTAAGTTAGATCTGCCTGGATATGCCATTGGTGGCGTGAGCGTGGGAGAACCACCAGAATTGATGGCTCAGATTGTGCAAGTCACAGCGCCGCTTCTACCACCCGAAAAGCCGCGTTATTTGATGGGCGTGGGTACTTATCGGGAAATGGCGATCGCGATCGCATCTGGTATAGATTTATTTGATTGCGTCATTCCTACCCGGTGGGCCAGACATGGCACAGCAATAGTCCAAGGCGATCGCTGGAATTTAAAAAATGCTAAGTTTCGTGAAGATTTTACGCCTTTAGATGAAACTTGTCCCTGCTACACTTGTCAAAATTTCAGCCGCGCTTACATATCTCATTTAGTGCGATCGCAAGAAATCTTAGCTTACACATTGTTGAGCATTCACAACATCACCGAACTAATTTGTTTCACCCAAAAGATCCGAGAAGCAATCTTAAGCGATCGGTTTGTTGCAGAATTTGGACACTGGCTGAGTGAAGCAGACGGAGTAGAGGAGTGGGAGAGTGGGGGAATAAATATTGACTCTTGACCCTTGACTTTTGACTCTTGACAAATGCCCAATACCCAAACCGTGTTAAGATACATCTCAATTATGAAAGCTGTGTTGGATAGGTGGATTTAAACGAACATGGAAGCAGCACTTTTATTGGCAAAATTGCCTGAAGCTTACCAAATCTTCGACCCCTTGGTGGACGTTCTCCCAGTCATTCCCGTATTCTTTTTGTTGCTTGCATTCGTTTGGCAAGCAGCCGTAGGTTTTAGGTAAGTTAATCTCTTACCAACTTTTGGGACAGGTATATTACCTGTCCTATTTTTTTGTGGCATCATTTTTTTCGTAAGTTTATATTTCTTAATATTTTGCAATGAATTAACATAGTTAAGTAAGATGTGAATCAAATCATCTTAATACAAAGCTTTGAAAGTTAAGCTTACATAACAGTCAAGAGGAATCAGGTATGGGTAATATCAAATTTGTTAAAGAAAATAAAGAAGTAATAGCGGCGGATAGTGCTAATCTGCGGCTCAAAGCAATGCAAAATGACATTGATATTTATACCTTGATTGGCAAGATGACAAATTGCGGTGGCTACGGTCAGTGTGGCACTTGCATTGTTGAGATAGTCGAAGGATTAGAAAATCTTTCTCCCCGTACAGATGTAGAAAACCGGAAATTCAAGAAAAAGCCAGAAAATTACCGCCTTGCCTGTCAAACTTTAGTTAATGGTTCCGTCAGTGTAGTCACGAAGCCTTAAGTTTTGCAGAGCATCTGTAGTTAGTGTTTGAGGAAGTAGAAAATTTGGGCTAACTCTGTCATCGATGATGCTATCCTAAAGTTGTTGACTGGAAATCTAAGAGAGGCTTTCTTGCCATGCAAGTTAATGACCTAGGGTTCGTAGCGAGCATTTTGTTCGTACTAGTTCCCGCTGTGTTTTTACTAATTCTGTACATCCAAACTGCTAGCCGCGAAGGTGGAAAAGATAATTAATAGTTTGTGTATAAAATAAAAAACCTCTACACCATTGGTGCAGGGGTTTTTGTTTATTAAGGATGTTTAAAAAGCTAGATAATAGTAGATAGAGACTCAAAAAAGTTTTCATAGACAAGTGTCTGGCTTAACCAATATCCTGCTCGTCCTTAAATTTAATCATTGTTTGTATGATTTCACTGTCTCATAATCTAAAAAATAAACTATCCCAACCCTTAAAAATTGGCTCATTCGAGGTAAAAAGTCGAGTTCTCCAATCGCCTTTATCTGGGGTTACAGATATGGTATTCCGTCGCCTTGTGCGTCGCTATGCCCCAGATTCGATGATGTATACAGAAATGGTGAACGCTACAGGGTTGCACTATGTCAAGCAGTTACCCAAAATTATGGAGGTAGACCCCAACGAACGCCCAATTAGTATTCAGTTGTTTGATTGTCGTCCAGATTTCCTAGCTGAAGCAGCGATAAAAGCAGTTGCGGAAGGCGCTAATACTGTTGATATCAACATGGGATGTCCGGTAAATAAAATTACCAAAAATGGTGGTGGTTCTTCGTTATTGCGACAACCAGAAGTAGCTGAGGCTATTGTGCGGGAAGTGGTAAAAGCTGTTGATGTACCAGTGACAGTGAAAACCCGTATTGGCTGGAATGACAAGGAAATCACGATTCTCGATTTTGCCAAACGCATGGAGGATGCAGGAGCAAAAATGATTACGGTGCATGGACGCACCCGCGCCCAAGGGTACAATGGCAATGCCCGTTGGGAATGGATTACCCGCGTTAAGGAAGTGCTTTCTATCCCAGTGATTGGGAATGGGGATATTTTCACTGTTGAAGCGGCGGTAAAATGTTTAGAGCAAACTGGCGCTGATGGCGTAATGTGTTCCCGTGGGACTTTAGGTTATCCGTTTTTGGTGGGAGAAATTGATCATTTCCTCAAAACTGCGGAAATGTTACCACCGCCAACCCCAATTCAGCGCTTGGAATGTGCTAGAGAACATTTGCAAGCTTTATGGGAATATAAAGGCGATCGCGGTGTACGTCAAGCCCGCAAGCACATGACATGGTATGCTAAAGGCTTCGTCGGTGCTGCTGATTTACGCGGACAGTTAAGTTTGGTGGAAACGGTCGATCAGGGTTTGCAGTTGATTGATCGAGCTATTGAAAAACTGGCTAATGGTTATGAGCTAGAGGAAGAGATAGAATCTAACTTAGCGTTGGTATAACAAAGATTTTAGGGTTTTACGCCAAGACTTTGCATCTTGGCGCTAAATAATTCAATCTAAAAAAGACCGAGCAAACCTATATATAAATTGCCAATTCTGCGTCAAATCTTTTTTAGGGACGACGACGCAAATATCCTTCCGCTTCTAACTTTTGCAAAGCTCTTTTAGCCGCTGCTATTCCATACTTTTGACCAATTTCTGCTGATTCCTGCGAAATTTGAGGAAGAACACTAATTGTTTTTTTGCCTAAAGGTGTTTCATAAAACGCAATCATTTGTTTTATCTCTTCATTAGTGAAATATTTCGCATATACAGGAATTAATTCATTCATCAGCTCATTTGGCTTGAGTTCTGCCAGAAAAGTATCCCAAGCTTTTTGAGGCACTTGCGGATATTGAGGCTTTAAGGTATCTACTAATTGAAGCATTATTTGCCGAGAAAGATTTTCTGAACCAGTTATCTTGAGTAATTGTCTGATGTTATTAGTTTTTTCTATTTCTTGAGTATTAGTCGTAGGTGCGGTTGGATTCTTTGGAATCTGAGAAAAAGCAACTCCATTAAAAATAGTAACTATTGAAAGTACTACTGCTGAAACTAAAAGTTTTATCTTCATGTACTTTAAACCTATTAGTATTAAGTAGAAGGGCTTAATTAAAGCAAAGCTTGTAGTAAGCGGCTCTAGCCCTTAAGAACCTTGTATAGAGCGATAAATCGCTCACTACGAACAAAAGTTTTATCTTACATTTAATTACGTCTACCTACTTACTCATTATTTCACTACCTTTAATGTATTTAGGCTAGGGTCTGCACAACCGCTGATAAATCCTCCCATCACCTGGATTTGTTGCAGGTAGTCAAGAACCGATTTGGTAATCATTTCTCCTGGCATTAAAACAGGAATTCCTGGAGGATAGGGACAGACAGTTTCAGTACAGATGCGATCGCTTGTCTTTGCCAAAGGTAGTGTTTCACTAACAGCAAAAAAAGCTTCACGGGGAGAAAAATGCCAAGAATATCCCATCGTACTTACAAGATTTTGACAAATGGGAGTTCTTAAAGTCAAGTTGTGGCGATATTCTTGGGCAAGACTAGTGAAACCTTGCACTAATTGCTCAATATCGGCATGGGTGTTGCCCAAACTAATGATAAAAGTAAGATGTTGCATTGATGAGAATTCGGCAGTAACACCCAATTTTTCATCCAGAATTTCATCTGCCTCAAATCCAGTTAAACCCAAATTAGAAACTGTGACAGTTAGCCGCGTTTGATCTAAAGCTACAAAACCAGATAAACTTATCTCCTCTCTACAGACAAGAGGAGTAGATAATCCAGGAATTTGGTTAATTCTGGTTCTAGCTTCTTGTGCAAGTTGCAAAGTGCGAGACATCAGCATGTTTCCCTGCAATGCCATTTGCTGACGTGCTGCATCCAGAGAAGCTAAAAGTAAATAACTAGGACTAGTAGACTGTATGAGCTGCAAAGCTTTACTGATGCGATCGCTATCTATCCTATGACCTTGGATATGCAACATCGATGCTTGTGTTAAAGCACCAAGTACCTTGTGAATGGATTGTACAGTTAAATCAGCGCCACAGGCTAAAGCTGGGGTGGGTAATTCTGGATGAAAAGCGAAGTGTGCGCCGTGGGCCTCGTCTACGAGTAAAGGGATATTGTATTGGTGCGTAATGTGAGCGATCGCGCTCAAATCGCCACAAACACCGTAATATGTTGGGTAAACTACCAAGACAGCTTTGGCATCAGGATGTTGTTGGAGTGCAGATTGTACAGCACTAGGCGTAATGCTGTGGGCAATATCTAAAACTGGATCATATTCAGGATTAACAAAAATTGGGATAGCACCAGAGAGAATTAAACCCGCGATCGCAGAAGAATGCACATTTCGAGGCAGAATGATTTTATCGCCCGTGCCACAGGTAGCGAGAATTGCCGCCTCCACTCCACAGGTAGAACCATTGACTAAAAACCATGTTTGTGAAGCGCCAAAAGCCTCAGCCGCCAGTTGTTGTGATTCTTGGATAACGCCTTGGGGTGCAAACAGATTATCTAAATCAGCTAATTCGGTTAAATCAGCGCAAAACACAGCTTTACCTAGTAAATCAACTAATGATTGAGAAATGCCTTTACCTTGCTTATGTCCTGGGGTGTAAAAAGGAGCGTGGGGACGTGCTGCATTAGCTTTTAAGGCGTTTAATAAGGGTGTTTGGTTTTGATTTAGCATTAGTCTCTAGCAAAAGCCAACGTTTTAGAGATTAACCTGTTTTGCACTTTTATATCCTTATACCAATTTAAAAAAACAATGTAACAGATAGACCATGTAGAGACGTTGCAATGCAACGTCTCTACCAAAGGATTTGTTACAATCATTAATTGAATCGGTATTATTTAACAGTTTTAGCCCTTAAATTTTCACCCATTTCAAAACCTTTGGGTCTTTGTCGTATTGGTAGGTTCCGCCATCCTTAGTAGTGATGGATCTTCCTTGGCTTGCCCTACTTCTGATCGTAGTAAGAGAATAGTCTGTTAATGTTTTCATCTCTTGATGAGAAAGCCTGACAATTGTTGCTGTTGCTGCTGAGATTTCTGGTTCTATTTGAAGTTCATTGTTAGAGAAAATATCTATTGTTATTTGAGCTTTTTCAGGTGGATTAATGACAATTGCTTTTTGCAGTTGATAATCCTGTATAGAAATAAGTTGCCAATTAGAATCTTCTGAAAGCTCTAAAACCCATTGATGGTAATTAAACAAACTTTCCCTATGTCCAACGCTAATAAAAGTTGTTTGCGTTTCTTGTAATTGTTTGTATAAATTTCCTTCGTTATTCAAATCCAAAGCACTCGTTGCTTCATCTAATATGGTGAAGCTAGGACGTGTAATTAATAGTCGTGCGAAAGCGAGGCGTTGTTGTTCTCCTAACGATAATATATTTTCCCAAGGAACCTCTGTGTCAAAGCCATCCACGCGGGTAAGCAAGTTTTGCAGATTTACTTGTTGTAAAACTTCTTCGAGTTCGCGATCGCTTATTTTTCGGTCTGTATGCGAATAGAGTAACTGTTCGCGCAAAGTTCCCAAAATTATATAAGGACGTTGGGGTAAAAATAAGACTTCTTCTAGGGGAGGTCGCACCAGACGGCCAGTTCCCGCATTCCACAAACCAGCGATCGCTCGCAATAAAGAACTTTTACCTCGACCACTAGGCCCAACAATCAATAAACCTTTTCCTAGCTGAACAGACAATGATAAGTCTTCGACGATTACCTGTTCATAGTTGGGCGTTTGTAAAGTGACATCCTCAAAAGCCAGACGTTTTTCTTCTATTGTTTTAATAGTACTTACATTCTCTGGTTCTTTGGTAACAGCTTCTAACGCATCTGAAAACTCAGTTAAACGCTCAACGTAACTCGAAAATCGTCCTGAAGTTCCAAATTCATTGATTAATGTTGCCAGCGCACTAGCAAATAGATTGGCAGCCATATTAGCTTGGCTAACTTGGCCAAAATCAATTTCATCCTTCATATATAAAGGTGCAAGTACTAAAAAAGGAAATATTTGGATAAGGGCCTGATACCCTCGGTTAAAAATTTCCTCATTTCTTTCCCAATTAATCTTGCGTTGAACATTTTTAATAACCTGATCAAATCTCCGCCCAATTATATTTGATTCTTGATTTTCTCCTCGAAAAAAAGCTATTGATTCAGCATGATTACGAACATGAGTTAGAGAATAATTATAATCGGCTTCAACTTCAAGTTTTTCTTGATTAATCTTATTTAATTCTTGAGTTAAGTAAAGAGCAATTAAATTTCCTATGATTGTATAAACAAGTAAAACAGATGCAACGAATTGAGAAATTGACCAAAGAATTGTTAAAAAAATCATCATTTCCAACACTTTTTCTAAAAAAGTAGTTGAAAAACTAAAAAAAGTTCTGGTAACAGGTTCGATTTCTTGAGCTAGACGTTGGTCTGGGTTATCGATATCAGATTTAAAATTGATTTTATAATAGGCGCGATTACGCAAATATTTTTCTAAAATGTGATTATTTAACCATTGATACCAATCAAGAGCAATTTTCTTTCTAACAAATTTAGAAAATCCTACCAAGAGTGTTACGCAGAAAAGACCAACGGCGTAAAGTGATATCGTTTGAAGAAAGCTAGAATAATCTTTCTCTTCAATAATATCGATTAGATCGCGAGTAATGAAGGTATTAAAGGCGGTTACGCCCACAAGCGCCATTACTAATAATATCAGGAGAGCTAGCATCCCCCAAGCACGAATCACGTCTGAAAATGCTCTGCTCCCTGCCTTTGTTGGATACCAGTAAGGCCCTGCGATCGCTTTTACGTTTTCCCAAAATTGAGTAAAAGCCGAAATAAAAGAAGGATTTTTTGAAGGTTGATTAGGAAAAACTTGAATTTGCATATAGATTAAATTGTTTCACACAAAGCCGTTTTAGAGTTAATAGTCGATGAATTAAATTGCTGAGGTAATTTTATTTTTTCTGTGAGTAAAATAGAACTAGATGTAGCTGTTTCTAATAGCTGAGAAAAGTTTTGAGCAATAGTAGTTAAAGGATCAATCGCTTTTATAGAATCAATTTTATTGAGTTTGAGAGATTTTGTGAATAAATGAAATTCTGTACAACCAGAAATATAGGAACGAGTATTATATTTATGTAATAATGCTTGGATATCTACAAGAATTGTGAGTGGGTCTTGTCCGCGTTTAAGAACTCGATAAATCAGCTCATGAATTGAGTATTGGTCTTTTTCAGATAGAGAAATAATCCGATTTGTAGCAGCACAGCCTTCGTGAAACAATTTTTTATGGTAAGTGCCTGTGCTTGCCAGCAAAAGGGCAGGTTCATCATGTTCTTGAAGTTGTTGATCTGCGATTTTAATTAAGGAAATTACTTTATTAGTAAGATGTTCTGGGATATGAGGCAGAGCATAATGAGATGTACAACAGCCAATCACTATGCGGTCAACCAATTTATTGAGATTTTCTAGATGCAGTTGAATAAAATCAATAAATTCTCTTTCATTTCCATTATTAATTGAACTTGTGCGATCGGGTGCAGAAGGAAGTGAGAACACAATGACGTTGGGTGCTTCTTGTTCCTTGTCAATAAACTGGTTATATTCATAAATAGATTTGAGAAATTCGGCAGTAACTACAGGCCCCATACCACCTAAAACTCCAAGCATTGGTAGTTTTTTATTCATAAATATTCTTTAAATCAGTGATTGCAACGATTTAGCGGCGAATGGCTTATACCAATTCGTAATTACAAAACTTGGACAGAATCAGGCTTTATGGGTTTGAATTTATTGCCGAATTTTGGAGAAGCTTGTGCTTGCTGGATGAAGACTTTCAACCGTTCGGCTAACACCTGGACGTGGGGTTCAGCCATCATTGTCACATGATTGCCTGGCAGAAAATCGACATTCACTGGTTCGCCAGAAAATTCATTCCAGCCCAAGGTTGAATCTTGTAACATCTCATCAGGTAATTTTCTAACGTAATTTTCTCCAAGAGGTTCGCTGGCACGTAAAAGCGTAATTTGGTCAGGATAAATATGTTGTGGTACGTAATCAATGAGAGAAAGAGAGTTAGCTTTATAGGCTTGCATCATATTTTTTAGCTGCGTAGTTTCAGCGTTAGGAGGTAGCATATTAACCATTTTCAAAAGCTGTAAAACATATTTTAGTTGCTCGTCCACGGGCAGCGATCGCAGAGTATTGTAAGAAATGTCCATCTTCGTTGCCAGCGTCACTTCTACTATTTTGATCAAGTCAATCAGCCACCTAGCATGATCCCAATCAAGACAATCAAGACGTGTTTGCCTTTCATTAGAGGTTGGTGCGGTAGTATCAATAATCACAAGCAGTTCTACCTGATGTCCCTGAACCTGCAACTGTTGCGCCATTTCAAAAGCTACTTTGCCTCCAAAAGAATGCCCTCCCAAAAAGTATGGCCCTTGCGGCTGAACAGCTTGGATTGCTTGAATATAATTACAAGCCATATCCCGAATTTGGGTGGCTGGCGCTAATTCTCCATCTCGATTGTTTAGTTGAAAACTATACAACGGTTGATCTGCTCCTAAATAACGCCCTAAGTGATACAAGTAGAAAGGCTCGCCACCAGCGCCGGGCACGCAGAAGAAAGGTAAATTTGCACCGTTTGGCTGAATTGGTACTAAGCAAGACGAATTTGAGCAATCTGAGTCTATTTGCACAATTGTCGCCAACTGTTCAATAGTGGGATTTTGGAATAGGCTTGCCAAGGGTAACTCTTTGCCAAACTGTTGCTTAATTTGAGCCATTAAGAAGGGAACTAAAAGAGAATGACCGCCAAAGTCAAAAAAGTTATCTTGTACTCCCACTTTGTCAATTTTGAGAATCTTTGACCAAATTTGCACCAATTGCAGTTCTAATTGGTTACGGGGTTCGACAAATGTGCCTGAGTTATTAATGTGAGAAGGTGCGGGCAAAGCGCGGCGGTCTACCTTGCCGTTGGGTGTGAGTGGCAAGCTATCTAGGAAGACAAAACTAGAAGGAACCATATACTGTGGCAACTTCGTGGAGAGGAAGTTGCGGATTTCATTAATAGTGGGTGCTGAATGCTGATTTGGGATGATGTAAGCCACTAAGCTTTGCTCACCAAAAGCATCTTCACGGGCAGTCACTACAGTCTGATGTACAGATGGGTGTTGTGCTAATGCTGTCTCAATTTCCCCAAGCTCAATACGTATGCCGCGAATCTTGACTTGATGGTCTTGGCGACCAATAATTTCTAGGGAACCATCTGGAAGATAGCGTCCGCGATCGCCTGTATAGTACAGTAAATCCTGGTCGTCATTGCGAAAATGGTTTTTGACGAATCGAGAGCGCATTTCTGCTGGGGCATTAATGTAGCCCAAGCTGCGGAATGGTGTTCGCAAAATAATCTCTCCCAGTTCTCCAATGCCACACAATTGCTGATTTACACCCAAAACTAGTGCTTGAGTTTCAGGTATTGCCCATCCTGCTGGCTGTATTCCTGGTGTCGGTTCGCTAGGTACTTGGTAGTAACACTTAACTAAAGTTGTCTCTGTCGCCCCATAAAGATTGATGATTTCTCCTGCTTGGGGAAAAGCATCTCGCCACCGCCTTATCAGTGTTTCCTTAAGCGGTTCTCCAGAAAAGAATAACCAGCGTAAGTGACGCAGAGAAACTTCTTTTGGTACATTAGCTAACCATGATTGCGCTAAGCAAGGAACTGTATGTACAACAGAAATCTGCTCGCGTTCCAAGTAACGCAGGATTTTCGTCGGTTCTAAGTTATCTCCTTGGGCTGGCAGACATAAGGTTGCACCACTAGTTAAAGGTAAGAAGATATCTCTAAGGATGGCATCAAAGGAAAGTTTTGTTAATTGGGCAATGCGGTCTTGCTGACCAATTCCGAAGATCTGACGCTGCCAGCTGATAAAATGCGCTATCCCTTTGTGACACCCTAACACTCCTTTCGGAACGCCAGTACTACCAGAAGTAAAGAAAATATAGGCTGCATCATCACTAGATATTTCCGGCAGGGGTATTGTCTGACTGCTTTCCTGGCGATAATTTATCGGTTCTGCCGTGTCTTTATTTATACGTATGACAGTTAGAGACTGCCATATCTCCTCGCCTTGTGGGTACTGACCATCAATATCCAATATGTATTTAGCTTTAGCTTCTTTGAGTATCAGCTGTTGGCGAACGCTTGGAAGTTGGGGGTCGAGAATCAGTAGTACTCCTCCACTTAAAAGAACGGCAAGTATACTGGTAATCAATCCAAAACTAGATGTCCCATACAAGGCGACGACATCTCCCCGTTGGATTCCGTGACTCAGCATCACCCTGGCTAAGGTTTGGGAGCTTTTGCCTAATTCCCCATAGTTCCAAGTGCGAGAGCCTTGACGCACTGCTGAGAGTTCTGGGGTGCTATTTACCCAAGAGGTAAACGTGGTTGTGACTAATTCGTATTCTGGTTCTGGTATGGCTTTTGTGGGATCTGGCAGCAAAAATCGGGCTTGTGGTGTGACAAGAGAATAAGAGGCGATACCTTCTCTACGAGAGGCTCCGCCAACGGTAAGCTGCGCTAACGCACTATCAGGCTCGACAACAATTTGATTCAGCAAATGATGGAACTGTTGCAACATTTCCACCATTCGTTGTGAAGTAAATAGGTCAGAATTGTAGACTACTTGCAGAGTTATTCCTTGTTCGTGTTCTGCAACATACAAGCTTAAGTCAAACTTGGAAGCTGCTTCTGGTATCGATATCGGTTCTAAAGACAACCCAAAAAGTTCCGGTTGAGTGTCTGCCAAGTTCATTAAATTAAACCATACTTGAAACATTGGGTTATGGCTGAGATTTCGTTCTGGCTGCAATGCTTCCACCAACATTTCAAAAGGCAAATCTTGATGAGAGTATGCTCCCAAAGCCACTTCTCGCACCCGTGATAATAGCTGCCTAAAACTAGGATTACCATCCAAGCGGGTACGCAACACAAGGGTATTGACAAAAAAGCCAATTAATGGTTCTACTTCTGCACGATTACGGTTAGCGATCGGTGTTCCTATGCAGATATCATCCTGCCCACTATAGCGCCATAGCAATATTTGGAATGCTGCTAACAACGTCATAAATAAAGTCACACTTTCTGTTTGGCTCAACTGTTTGAGTGCAACAGTCAGTTCTTTTGAGAGTGCAAACTTTTGATATGCCCCGTGGTAAGTTTGCATAGCTCCTCTAGGTCGGTCTGTCGGTAGAGAAGATAAAGCTGGTGCGTTGGCTAATTGTTGTTGCCAGTAACTCAGTTGCCTTTGCAGTACATCCCCTTGCAACCAGTTTCGCTGCCAAATTGCAAAATCTGCGTACTGAATCGGCAATGGCGCTAAGGGTGACAGCTCACCTTGAGAATAAGCATTGTACAGCGATGCTAACTCTTGGATAAACACACCCATTGACCAGCCATCCGAGACAATGTGATGTATGTACACTAACAAAGCGTGTTCTGTTTGAGACAGCACGACTAAAGTTGCCTTGATTAACGGTTCATCTGCCAGGCTAAAAGGTTGAATGGCTTGTTTCTGCACTAATTGCTGTATGGCAATTTCTTTTTCACTTGTTGGTAGATCTTCGCAGTTAATAATTGATAGTGTCCAATTCGTTTTTGTTTGGATAACTTGAGTTGGTTGTCCATCAACTGTAAGGAAATTGGTGCGTAAAGCTTCATGGCGACCAATGATTGCTTGTAAACTTTGTTCTAAGGCAGGTTGATTGAGATTTCCTACTAGACGCACAGTTAAGGGCATATTGTAGGAACCACTGCCCGGTTGCAGTTGGTCTAAAAACCACAAACGCTGCTGAGCAAATGACAATGGTAATTGAGCATCCCTTGCCCGCCTTAAGATTGGTTGAGAAGTTAGTTCTAATTTCTGTTGCTGCAACTGCCCAATCAGATACCCTAATTCGGCAACTGTGGCTGCGGCAAACAGGCTACGCAAAGGTAATTCTACTTGGAAAATGTTGCCAATACGTGATAGCAATTGTGTTGCTAGTAACGAATGTCCCCCCAGTTCAAAGAAGTTATCATAAATACCCACTTGCTCCACTTTCAGCACTTGCGCCCAAATTTGTGCCAGCATTTCTTCAATCGGTGTGCTTGGGGCAATATATTTGTTTTTGGGTTCGCTGTGTAAATCTGGTGCAGGTAAAGCGCGGCGGTCTACTTTGCCGTTGGGAGTGAGTGGCAGATACTCCAGAATAACTATTGCATTTGGCACCATGTACTCTGGGAGTTTTGCCTTTAGGAAGTGCCGTAGTTGATTGATTGTGGGTGTACAGTGCTGATGCAACACCACGTAGGCGACTAAGCGTTTATCACCTGGGATATCTTCACGGGCAATGACACAAGATGCCTGTACATCTCCATGTTGACTCAGTGCTGTTTCGATTTCGCCCAACTCAATGCGGAAGCCGCGAATCTTAACTTGATTATCTATACGTCCTATATATTCAATGTTGCCATCGGGTAAATAGCGTGCTAAATCCCCGGTTTTATATAATTTTGAATTTTGAATTTTGAATTTTGAATTGTCAAAGGGGTTGGAAATGAACTTCTCTTGTTTTAATTTCGGGCGGTTGAGATAGCCTCGTGCTAATCCTGCGCCACCAATGTGCAGTTCTCCTGGTACACCTACGGGAACTGGTTGTAAGTTCGAGTCGAGAATGTAGATTTGTGTGTTGGGAAGGGGGCGACCAATGGGAACCGAGGACAAGGCATCACACATCTGGGCAGATAAGGGACAGCCACTAGCTTGAATTGTTGTTTCTGTAGGTCCGTAACCGTTAATTAGCTGGGGGGAAGTTGCAAACTTATATAAATCTGCATTTTGTTGTATGTATTCGTACCACAGTTTGATTTTTTCTGGTAATAATCTTTCTCCACCAATAGTTATTAGTCGTATCGGTGACAAACTCTTGTTTGTTCGAGCCAGTTCTGTAACTAACTCATGCCAGTAAGCTGCTGGTAGATTGAGTACGGTTATTTGCCAACGCTCAATTCCTTCCATCAAAGCGAGCCAGGAATTCAACATTTGTTCTGTCCGCAACACCAGTGTGCCGCCAACACTTAAGCAGGGATAAACATCTTTAGCGAAGACATCAAAACTAAAAGAACTAAACTGGAGGATGCAATCTTTTTGGTTAATCCCCCATTGTGTTACCTCAGCTTTTGTAAAGTTGACCAAAGACTGATGCTCAATCATCACTCCTTTTGGTGTTCCTGTAGAACCAGAGGTATAAATCACATAAGCCAGATTAGTTGCTTGTAAATTACTAATGAGATTATCTTGACTTGACTGAGTTATGCTCTCCCACTGTGTATCTAAACAGATGAGTTTCGCTTGATGCTCAGGTAGTCTGTCAACTAGATGCTGTTGAGTAAGCAACACTGAAACTTGAGCATCTTTAAGCATAAAGTGCAAACGTTCAGTTGGATACTCTGGGTCAAGTGGCACATAAGCACCACCCGCCTTGAGAACCCCCAACAGCCCCACGACCATTTCTATAGAACGCTCTATACAAATGCCCACTAACACATCAGCTTTTACACCCAAAGTTCTTAGATAGTGCGCCAACTGGTTAGCGCGGCAGTTCAATTCATGGTAGGTTAGTTGTCGATCGCTAAACACAACTGCCACTGCATCGGGTGTGCTATCAACCTGCTCCTCAAACAACTGATGGATACACTTATCACGGGGGTACTCAACTTGAGTATCATTCCACTCGACAAGTAACTTTCGTTGTTCTGCTTCTGTCAGCAGAGGCAATTGAGAAATCAATTGCTGTGGGTTAGTAACAATGGCTTCCAGCAACGTCACAAAATGCCCTGCCATCCGTTCGATAGTGCCTGCATCAAACAAGTCAGTGTTGTACTCCCACATACCCACTAGTCCAGTGGCAGTGTTCTGCATGACTAAGGTAAGGTCAAACTTTGCCGTTGCGCTTTCTGTTGGCAAAGAACTTACAGTTAAACCAGTAAGTTCTACTCCAGACGCAGGTACATTCTGGAAGCCAAACAACACTTGGAAAAGTGGTGTATGACTGAGGTCGCGTTGTGGCTGCAATGCTTTGACCAACTCCTCAAAGGGTAGGTCTGGATGAGCGTAAGCTTCCAGTGTCACTTGCCGCACTCGACTTAGTAACTGCTGAAAACTGGGGTTGCCTGACAAATCTGTGCGTAATACTAAAGTGTTGACAAAAAAGCCAATTAACCCTTCTATTTCTAGGCGATCGCGGTTAGCAATGGGTGTACCTACTACAATATCATCGGAGCCTGTATAGCGATAAAGCAAGGTCACAAATGCTGTGAACAGCGTCATGAACAGGGTGGCTCTCTCTTGCCTACTGAAATTGGCAAGTGCTTCACTCAATTCAATTGGCAGTTCTATATATTGACGCGCCCCCCGGAAACTTTGAACGGCTGGTCTGGGACGGTCTGTGGGTAATTCTAGTAAAGTGGGAGCGTTTTTAAGTTTTTGCTTCCAGTAATTAAGTTGTGTTTGCAGTATCTCTGTTTGCCACAATTGCCGTTGCCAAATCGCAAAGTCGGCATACTGAATTGGTAACTTAGGTAACTGTGGGGACGAATTATTGCACACAGCCGAGTAAATGCTGGCTAACTCCCGCATCAATACGCCTGTTGACCAACCATCAAAAACAATATGGTGTATTGTCAGTAGCAAGACGTGTTCTACTTCTGTGATTTTAACTACAGAAGCTCGAATTAAAGGAGAGCTAGCGAGGTCAAATGGTCGAGTAGCTTCTGCTGTGGCTAATTGCCCAAGAGTGATTTCTCTTTCAGGTAATTCTGTTAAGTCTACTACTGGCACAGTTAAGGTTAAGCTTTCAGTAATTACCTGGACTGGCTGCTCGTTGATGGTGCGGAAGTTGGTACGTAAGGTTTCGTGGCGAGCGATAATTTTGTTGAGGCTTTGCTCTAGTGCCACGATGTTCAAGTAACCATGAAGTCGTAGAGCTATTAGTTCATTGTAGAAGGGGTTATCTGGTTCTAACTGATTCAAGAGCCAGATTTGTTCTTGGGCAAAAGATAGAGGTAATTTCTGAGTGCGATCGCTTTTGATTATAGGTAAATTAGTGTTGGTGGCAATTACGTTTTTCTGTTCAAGCAACAAGATAAGTTCTGCTTTATTCTTAGCTAGTAAGTCACGAGTTTCTGCTGTCAATACTCCTTTTGGAGCATTAACACGCAACTGCTCACCGTCAACCCACAACTTTACACCTTGCTGAGAAAGTTCAGATACAAATTGCTTGATATTCACAGAAATTACCTCCATACCTGGTTAGTAGATGGGAGCATCCCAAATGTTTTGTTTTTAAACGCAGAGGAGCGCAGAGTTTTACGCAGAGGGGCGCGGAGGGTTTTTGAACTTATTCATATTGCGATTTCTTCTCTATCAATTTTTTGTTGCTCTAGCTTTAGTGAGATGTCAGCTATTGTGGGGGATTCAAATAAGCTTGTTACAGATAATTGAATAAAAAAAGTATTTCTTAATCGGGTTATAAATTGAACACCTATTAACGAATCTCCTCCTAATTCAAAAAAGTTGTCATGGATTCCTACTTGTTTAATTCCTAATAATTTTTGCCAGATATCGGCAATTTTTTCTTCAAGTTCATTGCGGGGAGCTATATATGAATTTGGCAAATTGGGTCTGGAGTGAGGTGCGGATAAGTTTTCTGGCTGAAGATTATCTAACTTTGGTGAAGGTGTAGTTTTGAGCAGCTCATCGCTATATTTTTTTGGTGGTTCAATCCAGTAACGTTGGCGTTCAAAGGGATAAGTTGGTAAGGGAAGACGATAATATCCATCCTGACTATAAAATCCCAACCAATCTACTTTGACACCCGCTAGCCAGAGTTGACCTAATGTGGCGAATAAAACATGATTATCGGATTTTTTTTCTTGAGGATGGCGTACCGAAGTCAACACCGTTTGTGTGGCTGTTTTGTTTGGATGTATTTTGATTAATGTAGTTAGTGTATGTCCTGGCCCTACTTCTAGTAAGACTTGCTCTGGTGTTGCTAATAATTTCTCTACACCAGAGGCAAACAGCACTGTAGAACGCAGATGTTGAGCGTAATAGTCAGGATTTGTGGCTTGGGTGACTGTAATCCAAGTACCAGTTAGGTTGGAGATATAAGGAAGTTTGGGGGGATTTAAAGTAACTTTTTTAACTCGCTCTGCAAATGCCTCTAAGATTGGTTCCATCATTTGGGAATGGAAGGCATGGGAAGTATGCAAACGACGAGATTCAATCCCTTGAGTCGCAAGTTGATTTTGTAGTGCATCTACGGCAGATGTTGAACCGGAAATTACACACTGCGAAGGTTGATTAATCGCGGCAACAAAAAGGTCTTGCCCCAGTAAGGATTTTACCTTGTCTACGGGTAGAGGAACTGAAAGCATTGCCCCAGTGGGAAGTTGCTGCATCATCTCCCCGCGTGCTGCTATCAAAAATAAGGCATCTTCTAGGGAAAAAACTCCTGCTAGAGTTGCTGCTACATATTCGCCAATACTATGACCGATCGCAGCTTGTGGTTCTACTCCATAAGACTGCCATAATTGAGCTAGGGCGTATTCAATGACAAAAATAGCGCTTTGGGCAATGGCTGTTTGTTGAAGTTGCTTTAATGCTTCATCAATCTGTTCGTCACTGGGGTAAAGGATATGACGTAAATCTAGCCCTAGTAGAGGTTTAAGGATTTCCGAGCAATAATCAACTTGTTCTTGAAATACTGTCTCGGTTTGATAAATTTCCCGCGCCATGTTGACGTATTGAGAACCCTGACCAGGAAACATAAACACAACAGGTCGTTCTGTAATCTCTGTATAATTGGTAAAAACTTGTTGGGCTGCTAAGTTACTGAGAGCTTTAACAGCATCTTCTAAGTCTTGACAAATCAGCATCCGTCTGTGATTAAAACCCCGACGACCACTATTGAGGGTATAAGCTACATCACCTAAGTTAAGTTCTGGATGCTCTTTTAAATGCGTGACTAAATTAGCTGTTGCTTTCTCAAGAGCCGTAGCAGTCTTAGCCGACAGACACAACAATTGATAATTTCTCTCCTGCTCCCTGCTCCCTGCTCCCTGCCCCCTGCCCCCTGCCCCCTGCTCAAAAACAGGTGCTTCTTCTAAAATTACATGAGCATTAGTACCCCCCATCCCAAAAGAACTAACCCCAGCACGGCGAGTGGTGTTATTTGTTTTCCATTCCGTCAGGGTTGTATTGACATAAAAAGGACTGTTAGCAAAATCAATTTTGGGATTAGGTGTATCGAAATGTAAACTAGGAGGTAGCATTTGATGTTGCAGTGCTAATACCGTTTTAATCAAACCTGCGACACCTGCTGCTGTATCCAAATGTCCTAAGTTGGTTTTTAGCGAACCAATAGCGCAGAAACCTTTTTTATCGGTAGTTTGATTAAAAGCTTGAGTTAAAGCGGCGATTTCAATCGGATCTCCTAAAGGTGTGGCTGTGCCGTGTGCTTCGATGTAGGAAATTGTTTCGGCATCTACACCAGCTATCGCTTGAGCTTCGCCAATGACTGCGGCTTGACCGCTAACACTGGGAGCAGTGTAGCCGACTTTCATTGCGCCATCGTTATTAATCGCCGAGCCTTTAATGATTGCATGGATGTGGTCGCGATTTGCGATCGCATCCTTTAATCTTTTCAATACCACAATCCCAGCACCGCTACCACCAACAGTTCCTTGTGCTTTTGCATCAAAACTACGGCAGTGTCCATCAGGAGAAAGGATCATTTCCGGTTGATACAAATAACCTGTTTTTTGTGGAACGCCCAGAGACACTCCACCAGCCAACGCCATGTCACATTCACCATTTAAAAGACTTTGACAAGCTTGGTGAACTGCCACCAAAGACGTAGAACAGGCAGTTTGCACATTTACTGCTGGCCCAGTCAAGTTGAGTTTATAGGCAACCCGTGTTGGTAAAAAATCTTTTTCGTTGGAAACTATTAATTGAAGAGGGTCAATTTTTTCTAATAATTGATGATTAGAATATATATTTTTTATCAAATAATGATTCATCCCCACACCAGCATAAACCCCTATCAAACCATTGTAAGTTTGTGGGTCATAACCAGCCTTTTCTATTGCCTCCCAAGCTAATTCTAAAAATAGGCGTTGTTGTGGATCTATTAACTCAGCTTCTTTAGCATTATAAGCAAAGAAATTTGCATCAAACAATTCAATGTCTGATATAACAGGACTAGCTTTTACATAATTAGAATTACTCAGCAAATCTGGAGAAACACCAGATTCTAATAACTCTTCATCGGTAAAACTGGAGATAGATTCTACGCCATCATGTATATTTTGCCAAAAAGACTCAATATCTTTTGCTCCAGGAAACCGACCAGCAACAGCAATTATTGCTATTTCTGAATTGTTATCGTTATAGACTAAAATCATTGTCATTTTTACCTTTTTCTCTGGGAGCGATATTGTTGTCTGGATTGTAATTGTTGGGTTCTTAAAGATTTAATTTCACTATGAGATTGAGTACGATAATTATTGTGCTTGTTTGGATCTTCTTTTTGAATAGAAGTACTCAAATATTGACTTAAAGTATGTATAGTTGGGTAATTAAACATATCAACTATTGAAATTTCCAAAGCAAATTGTTCTTGCAATTGCTGATTAATTATTACTAGTAGTAACGAATGACCTCCCAGTTCAAAGAAATTATTGTAAATTCCCACTTTTTCTACTTTTAAGGCTTTTTGCCAAATGTCAGCAATGATTTTTTCTGCTTGCGTATTTGGCATGACATAATCTGATAGTTCTTGATGTAAATCTGGGTCAGGTAGAGCGCGACGGTTTACTTTGCCGTTGGGTGTCAGAGGTAGGGACTCCAATATCACAAAAGCAGATGGCACCATATACCCAGGCAGTTTATCGACAAGGAACTGTCGTAGTTCGCTAGTTGTAAGTGTCTGCTGTTGATGTGGCACTACATAAGCGACTAAACACTTACTACCTGAACTGTCTTCCTTGGCAATGACGCAAGATATTTGTACATCACCGTGTTGGCTCAGTACGGCTTCGATTTCGCCTAATTCGATACGGAAGCCTCGAATTTTTACCTGATTGTCAATGCGTCTTATATATTCAATGTTGCCATCACTTAAATAGCGTACTAAATCCCCAGTTTTGTAGAGGCGCGAATGTGGGTCAGTGCAAAATGGATTAGGGATGAAGTTCTCTTGTGTTAATTCTGGGCGATTGAGGTAGCCGCGTGCTAATCCTACTCCACCAAGGTACAATTCTCCTGGTATACCAATCGCTACAGGTTGTAAGTTTTGGTCTAATAAATAGATTTGTGTATTGGAAATTGCCCGACCAATGGGGATAGTTACGGCTTTTGTTGGTAATTTCTCTACTAAATACCAAGTAGAAAAAGTAGTATTTTCTGTTGGGCCATAGACATGGAGTAATTGCTGTGGAGCGCCTTTGTCTAGGGCTTCTTCCACCCATCTGGGGTCAACCGCTTCACCACCAAATAGTAAATATCGTAGAGAACTAAATGCTTGCGGTACAAAACTGGCTAACTGATTGAATAAAGCTGTAGTTAAAAATAAGATGCTAATCTCATAGGAGCACATATTTACAGCAAACTCTTTCGGGATGAGCAGTACAGATTGATGGAAAATAACTAGTTTTGCTCCGTGAAGCAATGCTCCCCAAATTTCAAAGGTTGCAGCATCAAAAGCAATATTTGCAGCTTGAGCAACGCGGTCATCGGGTGTTAATTGTATGTAGTTGGTGTTGAAAACCAATCGATTTACAGCTTGATGTGTGACGATTACTCCCTTGGGTGTGCCTGTAGAACCGGAGGTGTAAATCACATAAGCTAGGTTTTGGGAACTGACTGTACTGTTGAGATTATCGTGATTTACTTCCTTAATGCTTTGCCAGTCTATGTCTAAGCAGACGACACGGGTCTGATCTAGAGACGTTGTATGCAACGTCTCTACAAATTTCTCTTGAGTCAACAGCACTTTTAAGCGAGTATCTGCCAGCATAAATTGTAAGCGTTCTTGGGGATACTCTGGATCAAGTGGCAGGTATGCACCACCAGCTTTGAGAATGCCTAGTAGTCCCACAACCATTTCTAAAGAACGCTCGACGCAAATACCTATTAGCATATCTGCTCCCACTCCCAAAGACTTGAGGTAGTGCGCCAACTGATTAGCCTGACAGTTCAATTCATGGTAGGTGAGTTGTTGATCGCCATACACTACCGCCACAGCATCAGGGGTACGTTCAACTTGTTCCTCAAACAACTGATGAATACACTTATCTTCGGGATAATCCGTCTGAGTATTGTTCCATTCAACTAATAATTGATGCTGCTCAACTTGTGTTAGCATTGGCAAATGCGAAATTTTTCCCTCTGGGTTAGCAACAATACTTTCAAGCAATGTTTGAAAATGCCCAGCCATGCGCTCAATTGTGCTGGCATTAAATAAGTCAGTGTTATACTCCCATACACTTACCAGCCCGGTACTTGTGTTTTCTATTAATAAAGTCAAATCAAATTTGGTAGTTGTAGTTTCTGTAGGTAATGAAGTGACAGTTAACCCAGTCAAGTTTACTGGAGACGTGGAAGCATTCTGGAGGGCAAACGTTACTTGGAATAGGGGTGTATGACTGAGGTCTCTTTGCGGTTGCAATGCCTCAACCAGCATTTCAAAGGGGAAATCTTGATGAGTGTATGCATCCATTGCGATTTCACGAACACGACTCAGTAATTCGTTAAAGCTGGGGTTGCCTGTCAAGTTGGTACGCAAAACTAAAGTATTGGCAAAAAAGCCGATGAGTGATTCAAGTTCTTGGCGATCGCGGTTAGCGAAAGGCGAACCGATACAAATATCATCTTGACCACTGTAACGATGTAGTAAGACGACATAAGCTGTCAGCAGGGTCATAAACAAAGTTACACCTGACTTTTGACTGAGGGTTACTAGTTGAGAAGTTAAATCCTTTTCGAGTTGAAATCTTTGAGTAGCACCAGAAAAAGTCTGGACTGGTGGACGCGGATAATCTGTTGGTAACTCCAATAATGGCGGTGCGTCAGCTAACTGTTGTTTCCAATACTCAAGTTGCTTTTGTTGAACTTCTTTAGTTAAACATTGGCGTTGCCAGAGGGCAAAATCAGCGTATTGTATCGTTAACTCTGGTAAGGAACTTAGTTGTCCTTTAGTAAAAGCATCATAAAAAACTTCTAACTCTTTAAAGAATATTTCCATTGACCAGCCATCAGTAATGATGTGGTGCATAGTCAATACTAATAGGTAAGATTCTACTTCTTGGCGCAGTAGAGTAACTCGCAATAAAGGAGCGATACTTAAATCAAAAGGTTGCTGAATTTCTTTAGTAACTAGTTGTTGGATTTCACCTTTTTCTAATCCTTCTACATCTACTACGGATATATTGATAGTCAAAGTAGGGATAATCTTCTGTACCGCTAATCCATCTACTGTTAGGAAAATAGTCCGTAAAGCTTCGTGGCGACGGATAATTTCGTTGAGGCTATGCTCTAATGCTGCTATGTTTAGCGCCTCAGTAATCCGAAGTTGTACACTGCCATTATAAAAGGAGTTTTGTTTATCTAACTGATTGAGAAACCACAACCTTTGTTGACTAAAAGATAAAGGTAAATCGCTATCTCGGTCAACAGATAAAATAGGTTCAAAAGCTAATTTATTATCTGTTTTTGCTTCTTTAAGACAGTTAAATATTTCTTCTTTTCGCTTTATCAACTCCTGCTTGAAGGCTGATGTCATTACTCCCTTGGGAGCGCGATAGCGAAGTTGGTCGTTTTCAACCCAAACTTTTATATCTAAACTGTTCAGTAAAGATAAAAATTCAAATACGGTTGTTTTATTAATATCATTATTCATATTTATTTTGCTTTATTACTAGTCAAACCAATCATTGGCAAAGTTGTATTTAAGTAGGTAATTGCAATTATTTAGAACTCAGTAGCCTGACTAGAAGAGGGTTGAGCGCAGTCGAAACCCGGCAATTCCAAGTTAGGTTTAATTTGGCTTTTCTACTTACTACCTTTTTGATGTTGTAACAGAACTATTTATATTAGAATTCAACACATAGTTAGAAAAAAGATTCTTATAAAATAATGTTTGTTTAAATGCCATTTTGTAATGATACGAATAGTATTTAAATTCAATTTTTTGTCCTGTTTTTTTAATCACATAACCTTCTATCTTATAGTCTGGGTTCAGATTGTTCTCACAAAGCGAGCCACTACAAATGGCTTCTATCTTGTCTCCTTGAGAAACTTGAATTCCTGGCGAGAAGACTGGGAAATATACAGGTAGCCAGCAATATTCATGCTCTAGTACATCGATAACTTCTCCCTCTATTGTGTGTAGGTTGAGCCAAACGATAAAGCCATCCAATCTCGAATCTTTTAGAATGCTGAGATTGACTTTGTGACTATATTCTGGCTCGATAGTAGCTGCGAAATTCAGGTCTTCAAAAATCGAGCTAGTGGAGATAATACTAGACTTGGAAAAATGTCTCAGACATAACCTTAAATCAAAGGGGTATCCAACTTGTTCAAATATTTTACGGGTATAATAAGCTGGGATTTCTGTAAACTCTGGATTTTGCAAAAACTCATCAAGTAGGCAAACACCAGCAATTTTAGTAACGCTTCTTGCCGGAATCATCACTCCATCTTCTTTCAAAAATCTGCGGGCGTTATTCAAAATTAATGCCGCGCCTTCAACTCCTCCAATGGAGCCAACTATTTCTGACACACAAACGTCAGCCAATTCAGGTAAACTAACTTTGGTTGCATCCCCTAAAATTAAGGTTATCTTGTCCGATAAACCAAGTTTGTTAATGCAAGCTTTGGCTGAGTTGTAATATTTTTCGCTCATTTCAATTGCATAGACTTTCCGCGCATTGGCTTCTACACAAAATCTAGCTAAAATTGCATCTTTGCCTGTTCCTATATCGACAACTACTTTATCTTTGACTAACTGATTAATAGCCACTTTATAGCTGTGATTTCTGCGGCGATCATTAGTTAAAAGGTAGTACAAAAAATCATCATACACGAAGAATTCTGCTAATGATGGCCATAGTTCAATTTGACTAGGCTTTTCATACTCTTCCTGAGATATTGACTTGACATTTTTTTGAGAAACTACATCAGTTACTAAGCGTTTGTCGCCCATCACATCTTTTGCTTGTTTGAGAGACGTAAGTATTTCTGTTTTTCGTTCCACCAATTCCTGTTTGATATCTAATGTCATTACTCCTTTGGGAGCGCGATAGCGTAGCTGATTATCTTCAATCCAGATTGTGATGCCTAAATCTTTGAGTGAAGCAAAAAATTCAACTGTTGTCATTTTATAAACACCCTTCTTCGTATTCTTCTTCTGTATTAGTCATCCAAGTATCTTCGTCTTTTGTTGCAATTCGTAGTATCTCAATGTTATTAGCTAACTCAGCTACAGTAGGAGATATAAATAAACGGTGTAAAGACAAATCAATAGAGAAAGCAACGCGCAATCGAGAAATTACTTGCGCCCCCAAGAGGGAATTTCCTCCCAGTTCAAAGAAGTTATCGTGAATACCTACTGGCTCTACTTTGAGGATGTCAGCCCAAATTTTTACCAATATTTCTTCTTGTGGGGTGCGCGGGGCTACAAAATTTACCTCTAGTCCCTCACGCGACTCTGGGGCAGGTAAGGCGCGGCGGTCTATTTTACCGTTAGATGTTAAGGGTAAAGATTCTAGCATGACAAAAGCACTGGGAACCATGTAGCTTGGCAGTTGGTCGTTGAGGAAGCGACGTAGTTCTGCGACGGTGAGAGATTGCTCTGTCTTCGGCACTACGTAAGCAACTAAACGCTTGTCGTTGAGTTCATCCTCTCGTACCACCACCACGTTTTCCCAAACGGCTAAGTGTTGCGCTAGTAATCCCTCAATTTCTCCCAACTCTATGCGGAAGCCGCGAATTTTGACTTGATTGTCAATTCGTCCTAAATACTCCAACTCGCCATTGGGCAAATACCGTGCTAAGTCCCCTGTTTTATATAGTCGCGCTTGAGGGTTGTTGCTAAAAGGATGACAAATAAAACGTTCTGCTGTCAGTTCGGGACGATTCAGATAACCATGCGTTACCCCTGCACCACCGACATACATTTCACCTGGAACACCGATTGGTACTGGTTGTTTATATTCATCCAGCACATACACTTGTAAGTCAGGTATCGGAAGACCAATGACACTGGCGCTATGATTTAAATCGGCTTTGCTCAAGGGACGATAGGTGACGTGTACAGTGGTTTCGGTAATCCCGTACATATTCACTAATTGGGGCATCTGATCGCCATGTCGCTTAAACCAAGGCTGTAAACTCTTGATTTCTAAGGCTTCTCCACCGAAAATTACTAGGCGTAAGTTCAACTCATCAGCAGTTGTCATTGACTGTTCGGCTTGAATTAATTGGCGAAAGGCGGAGGGTGTTTGATTGAGAACTGTGACTTGTTCTTGAGCTAATAACTGGTAGAATGATTCGGGCGATCGCGTCACTAAGTAAGGAACTATTACCAGTCGTCCACCATACAGCAAAGCTCCCCAAATTTCCCACACGGAAAAGTCAAAGGCGTAGGAGTGGAACATTGTCCACACATCTTGGGCATTGAAGCGATACCATGCTGCTGTAGCTGCAAACAGACGCACTATATGAGCGTGGTTGACTAAAACGCCTTTAGGTTTACCTGTGGAACCTGAAGTATAGATGACATAAGCTAGGTTATTGGGTGTTGCGGTGTTTTCCGGGTTTGACTCACTATTTTGAGCTATTTTTTCCCAATTGGTATCTAAGCAGAAAACTCTGGCAGCATGCTCAGGTAGCTGGTTGACTAATTGCTGTTGGGTGAGCAGTACTTGAACTTGAGCATCTTCCAGCATAAAGCTCAGACGCTCAATCGGATACTCAGGGTCAAGGGGTAAATAAGCACCACCCGCTTTGAGAATGCCTAGTATACCGACAATCATTTCTAGCGATCGTTCTACACACAACCCAACCAATGTATCTGGTTTGACACCCAAGGACTGCAAGTAACGAGCTAACTGATTAGCACGACAATTTAACTGCTCATAGGTTAATTGTTGATTGTCATACACCACCGCTACAGCATCAGGAGTATGCTCAACCTGCGACTCAAACAACTGATGGATGCACTGATCGGCAGGATATTTCGCCTGAGTATCGTTCCATTCAACTAATAACTGTTGTTGCTCAGGTTGTGTCAGCAGTGGTAATTGCGAAATTCTTTCCTCTGGGTTAGCAACAATACCTTCTAGCAAGGTGACAAAATGCCCTGCCATTTGGGTAATTGTAGATCGATCAAATAGGTCAGAGTTGTACTCTAAACTTCCACTCAGTCCTTGTTCAGTTTCCGTCATCAACAAGGTTAAATCAAACTTAGCTGTCGGGTTTTCTATTTCTAAGGCAGTTACAGATAAACCAGGCAATTCCAATTTTCCCGGTGGCGTATTCAACAAAACGAACATTACCTGGAACAATGGAGAGTAGTTGAGATTTCTTTGTGGCTGTAAGGCTTCTACTACTTGCTCAAACGGCACATCTTGATGAGCGTAAGCATCGAGCGCGACTTGGCGTACTCTTTGCAATAACTCCCAAAAACTGGGATTCCTGGAAACGTCAGTACGCAACACCAAAATGTTGACAAAAAAGCCGATAAGTGAATCTATTTCACTACGGTTACGGTTGGCTATTGGAGAACCGACGAGAATGTCTTGTTGATTGCTGTAGCGCGATAGTAGGATGACGAAGCCACTCAGCAAAGTCATAAATAAGGTTGCGCCTGAATGTTCGTTAAGGCTTTTGAGTTTTTGCGTCAGACGCTTGTCTAAGCTAAAGCGCTCGATACCGCCACGGTTTGTCTGGATTGGTGGGCGCACTCTATCGGTGGGAAGTTCTAGCAGGGGAGGCGAATTTGCTAGCTGTTGCTTCCAGTAGTTCAGTTGAATTTCGATGACTTGAGCTTCTTGCAACCATTGTTTTTGCCAAATTGCAAAGTCTGCGTACTGAATGGACAATTCAGGCAATGGAGAAGGCTTACCAACAGAAAAAGCCGTGTACAAGGCTGTCAGTTCTTGCCAAAAAATACCTTCCGACCAACTATCAAAAACAATGTGGTGGACACTTAAGAGTAGTACATATTCATTTTCATCTAGTTGCACTAGGGAAGACCGCAACAGCGAGTCTTGCTCTAAATTAAAGGGTTGTTGAGCTTCGTTTTTGACTATTTGTAAAAGTTGAGTTTCTCTTTCGCTTTGAGGAAGTTCTTGAAGATAGACTACAGGTAAAGTTAATTTTAGGCTCGGAGTAATTACTTGAACTGGCTTATTTTCTGAAGCGAAAAATGTAGTTCGTAATGCTTCGTGGCGTTGGATTATCTCATTGAGACTATACTCTAATGCACAAATGTTGAGTAAACCCTGGAGGCGAAAAGCAAAGGAGACGTTGTAGGTGGAGCTATTTTGCTGCAATTGGTAGAGGAACCATAACCTTTCTTGGGAGAAGGACAAAGGTAGGTGTTGATGGCGAGATACAGGTATCAAGGCTGGAGCTTGATTCTGTAAATCGAGAATACTTGCGATCGCCTGCCAGATATTCTCTCCTGTTTTTACTGTCTTGTTTGGTTCTAATGGATTTATTTCAGCAGAATAGCTCATTTTAGTCTTTTTGCTTCAGGTTTTTCAGGATTTACTGGAGTCTTTTGTTTTGCTGAAAAAGCTTGGTTATAAAAATTATCAGCCTTGCTTTTCATTAATTAGTTTCACAATAGTTTCTACGCTTTGAAAATTTCCTGCATTAATATCACTAACTGTAAACTTAATCCCAAAATTATTCTGTAGTTTCAAGACAAGGGTCATGGCATTAACAGAATCTAAACCCATACTAAAAAGATTGCTAGATTCTGAGAAATCTTCGATATTAATATTTGGTAAAACGTTTAAGACAATATTTTTAGTTTCTTGCTTAATTAAATCAAGACTTTTCATGAATTTACTGGTTTTGATAAATTATCAATTAAAATTTTTCTTAATACTTTGCCTAATGGACTTTTGGGTATCTCGCTACGAAATTCGATAATTTTTGGTATTTTAAAATCAGCTAACCTGTCTTTACAGTAAGATAAAATATCTTTTTCATCACAAATATCTCGGTTTTGAGGTACAATAACCGCTTTAATGATTTCTCCTGCATACAAGCCTTTGATACCAACAACAACTGCTTCTTTAACTTGATGGTGAGTTATCAGGATATTTTCTATTTCTAGTGGATCAACTTTGTGACCTCCTGTATCAATAAAAATTTGCTTTCTACCAGTAATATAAATACGCCCGGCTTCATCTTTCTTACCTAAATCACCAGTGAAAAACGACCCATCTTTAAATACTTGTTGATTTAGTTGTGGCTGATTACAATATCCTTTAGTCAATGCTTGACTTTTGATGACTAACTCTCCAATGCTTCCAGTTGGGAGTTCCTTTCCTGCATCATCAATAATTTTAATCTCAATATTTTTTAAAGGAAGACCTACAGAATCGAAGGTATTTTTTATGTCTTCGTCTAGATTAATTGCAATAGAACCTGCTTCTGTAGAACCATAAAGTTGTCTCACTGTAATGCCAAATCTCTGAAGAAATTTATCAAAAATCTCTTTTGATAAAAAGTTACCGGCGGAAAAGCATAATTTCAGTGTAGAAATATCAGATTCAGTTTCATCTGATGCTTCTGCTAGAGTATTAAATATATAAGGAACACCAGGTAAAATAGTAATTTTCTCTTTTTCTATAAGTTCTAACACTCTCGAACGTCTAAAAACAAATGGCACTTCAATAGCTTTTCCTTGATGTAAAACTGGTTCTAAAATCACCAGAGTCGCACCGTTGTGTATGGCAGCTAATAGGCAATTTCCTAATCCATGTGCGTGATACAGTGGCACTACACATAAAATATGATCTACTGAAGATATATGAGTGGTTTCAGAAAAGTTTGTAACTTCGTGATATAGATTATTTTGAGTTCTACATACTCTTTTAGGTCTACCTGTAGAACCAGAGGAATATTGATAAAGCACATCCCCTATAAAGGTAGAGGAGCTTTCTGTAATTATTGAGTTATTTAATTCTTTAGTAGGTGAATAAATATCATCAAGGATAATTAATTCTATTTTATTGTTTATTTTTGAGATAATTTTACGACTGATATCCGCGCCAGCACTACTGGTAATAATTGCCCTAGCATTGCTATCGATAATGTAGTAGTTGATTTCTTCTTCTTTAAGAAGGGGATTTATTGGCAAAGCTATAGCGTTCAGTTTGGCAGTAGCGTAAAAGGCGATCGCAAATTCTGGACTATTAGGTAAAATCAAAGCTATGCAGTCACCTTGGACTATACCAATTTTGCTTAAATTGTTACTTAATTCTTTGATATTAGTGTATAGTTGCTGATAGCTAATTCTTGAATTATTATAGGCGATCACAGTTTTTTTAGGATATTTTCTTACGATTTCAACAAGTCTTTTTTTTAACATTTTTCCTCAACGATTAAAAATATACAGGCTTAAGCAAATCTGTTCTTATTTAGATATTTAACTATTCAATTTCTTTAATGTTCTTTAATGAAGTAGCTTTTCGGGAATTTTTCAGTAATCATTATTATCGGCTTTCTGTTAGAAAAAACTCGATAAGTCCGAGAAAGCATTTTGTCTTCTCTTGCTATATTAAAATAATCAGATAAGTCTTCAGCTGTTTCTATAGCTGAATCAATTATTTCTTTAAATATCTCAAGTTTATGCTCTAACCAGAGCCTACCCATTGGTTCCTGGGATTCGATTAGTCTGGACTTCAATCTGTTATCTAGTCTTTCAGGTACAATTATAGATTCAGCGTAAATAAAGTTTTTTAGACTAATCTGGCCTTGTAACAATATTTTTCTCTTAATTACTTGAGTGCCAATATCTAAATCTAAAGCTGAAATAGATTTTGTAATTATGACTAATTCTTCTGATAACTTGACTAACTGAACTTTTTCCAATAAATAAGCTTCTAATATTTCCGTCAACGTGCCATCAGTTGTTAGTAAAATTCTTTGGAAAAGACTTAATTTAAACAAATCAATATGCTTAGTTGTCAATGATATTTGCATCTTTTATCTGATATTGTGTATGCTTTTTACTGTTTTTTGTTGTGAGGAATTTATATCCTATATTTGATTAAGTATTTTTTCAAAAAATAATGGTTAGTAAAATATCTTCGCCTCATACTCAAGAAATATTTGCAAGAGATATTCAACAGTGTGTAACAGTTTTTGTCCCAAAGATTACTGTTAGTTAATACACTAATTGTAGATAAAAACTTTATGAAATACTCAGTCATTTTTAAGCAAAAAACTTAATTAATATAGTCTAAAGCATAAATTATCAATTAAATGAATACGAACTTTTATTTTGATTTTCCTACTTAATATTAGTTACTTATGAAGGAAGCATTTTTTATTGTTTTAATTTATTATATAGAATTCCAATCTGATTTTTTCGTTTGTTTTTAACCTTATTTGCGATCAGGAGTAATTTAGATGTGATCGCACTGGGAGTTTGATCAATATGGTTTAGATAACTACTTTTCACTTTCTTTGTGGTCTGGAGAAAGAGGAAAATAATGTATTCAAAATACTTTTTCTTACCTTTTAACCAAACTGCATTGCGAGTCTGATAGACAATTTTGAGTAAATTAGAATGTATTTATTAAAGTCAAAGATTAATCTCATTACATAAACTATCTATTATTTCGTAGTATTTTTTAAAAATTAAATCTGATTCTTATCATCTCAGCTTTATCAAGAAAATGCAATAGCAGATTAAGACAGTTAAGTAAACAATTAATCGGACAGTTAAGACAGTTAAGACAGTTAAGATAGCTAAGTCAAAAATTAATTGGACAGTTAAGACAGTTAAGACAGTTAAGGAGATAATTAAAATATTTAAAACAGTTAATCAAGCAGAATTGCCAACTGTAACTTATTTGCAGCTAGAGAAACATGTACAATTAGGATAACGATTTTTTCGGAGGAGATGGATGACGATTAAGCAAGGGTTTTAAACATTAATTATCCCAAAAATCATCCCAAAGCCTCTGAAAGTTGGTAGATACAAGTTTGGCTCTGACTTCTGACTTCGTTAAAAAACAACTTCACGCACTTTAACCAGACAATTCAAAGCATTGACTAAAGCAGGAGTGCTGTGACGAGTTGGCGATGGCTACGTCCGCCGCAGGCATCGCCGTAACTGGTTGAGTGGGGTGTACCAAGTTTTCTCATCAGGATCTACCAGTTAAACTTAACATTACCTTAATCCTTACTTGATCCTAGGTTGGTAGGTTCCTTTTGTTTAGTTGAGCAAGCTGGAGACGAGTCAAAACAAGCTACTAAATTTCTTTGCGCTACTCGTAACTGACGCTCCTGAATGCCAACAGTATCGACATCAAAAGTAGGGGTGAATATGGAACTTAAAAATTGCGGCCTGTTATCCAATCAGTGCAGACGGCGGAGTTTTTTGCTGGGTGCAGCGTTCTTAACCGGGTTAGCGGTGACTAGCCAAGGGCTTCCAGTATTGGCAAAAACGAGGTTTTCTGACTATCCATTCAGTCTTGGTGTTGCCTCTGGTGATCCTTTGCCAGATGGTGTTGTATTATGGACACGACTGGCTCCCGCTCCACTCTTCGGCGGTGGAATGCCACTCAGAAACGTTGTAGTGCAGTGGCAAATTGCACTTGATGAGAATATGAAGAAAGTCGTACAACGTGGGAAAACGCTGGCGACTCCAGAATTAGCCCACTCGGTACACGTTGATGTGCGTGGGCTAGAGCCTGACCGATGGTATTGGTATCAGTTTAAAGTAGGTAATGAAGTTAGCCCCATCGGGCGAACTCGTACAGCTAGCGGATTCCATAGTTACATCAAACAACTCAACTTTGCCTTTGTTTCTTGCCAAGATTGGCAAAACGGCTACTACACAGCCTATCGGCATTTGGTTGATGAGGAACTTGATTTAGTTGTTCATCTTGGAGACTACATTTACGAGTATGGGCCGCAATCGGGTGGCCCACGCCAACATAACAGCCCAGAAATAGTCACTCTTGCCGATTATCGTAACCGTCACGCCTTGTACAAGACTGACCCGAATCTACAAGCGGCTCACGCAGCCTTTCCCTGGATAGTCACTTGGGACGATCACGAAGTTGACAACAACTATGCAAACTTAATATCTGAAGATGACCAAAGCCAGCAAGCATTTGTGGCGCGGCGAGCCAATGCTTACCAAGCTTACTACGAACACATGCCACTGCGTCAATCTTCGCTGCCTCAAGGAGCAAACATGCAGCTGTATCGACGGTTTACTTATGGTGATTTAGCTGAGTTCAGTGTGCTAGACACCCGCCAGTATCGCACTGATCAACCTTGTGATGACGGACTCAAGCCCCGTTGTGACCAAGCCTCTGATGTAAATGCCACTATGACAGGCTCAGAGCAAGAGCAGTGGCTATTTAAAGGGTTAGATAAGTCGCGATCGCGTTGGAATGTGATTGCTCAACAGACTATGTTAGCTGAATACGATTTTAACGCCAGCCCAGACGCAGAAGTGTTCAACGTGGATCAGTGGGACGGTTACGTAGCTGCACGTAATCGCCTTCTGAGTTTCCTAAACCAACGACAACCATCAAACCCTGTGGTTATTACTGGAGATATCCACTCTAGTTGGGTACACGACCTCAAGATTGATTTTAGTAAACCGACTTCCGCGACAGTCGGCACAGAGTTCGTGGGAACCTCAATTTCCTCTGACTTTCCGTCCCAGTTCATCCCCCTAGTTGAAGTTGCTCTGAGAGACAATCCCCACACCAAGTTTTTCGATGGTGCATTCCGGGGTTATGTCCGCTGTCACCTCACCTCAGAACGCTGGCAAAGCGACTACCGTGTTGTATCCAGCATTACTGACTCGAATGCTTCTATCAGTACTTTAGCTTCGTTTGCAGTCCAAAACGGACAACCGGGCGCACATCGGATGTAACCAAATCTCTAAAGGAATGAAAAAACCACGCTCACAAGGGGTATAGAGTAAGGGCATAGGGCATGAGGAAGAAGTAGGAGAGCAGGGGAGAAGAGTTTTCCTTCAGCTTCTTGTCAATACCCACTGCCCATTACCTACTGATTGAGAATGATAAAATTTTTCAGCGTCCGGCTATTATTGCCATATATGCATTGTGTAATTTTGCAAATGATTAGGTTCAATTAAGATTACTATTGGTGGCATTGCAGGGATGGCATCGCAACATCAATATGAATTAGCATGTTTAAGTATGCAGTCAATAATTGCATAATTGCTTGCAGGTTTGATCACTGATTGTATTGCTGGAGTATTGATGTAAAAAATAGCAAACAAGCTCAATACAAATAAAGGTAGAAACCAGCATAAATCAGGCTAATCACAAGCACTCCTTCTAGATGAAAGAGCGATTAGAATATTTCGCATGTCGTAACCTCAAAGAGTATATGCAAATCAATACCTTGGATAATAAATTTGTCCAAATTGAGTTGAAATACATTGATGTTGGTTTTATGCCATTCAGATTGAAAATGGCTTTAACGGCTGCTCTCTAAAGACTATAACCCTCACAAAACAAAGCTGTCTATCTTTTGATATGGCGGACTGCTGATTACTAGTTATCAATGTAAGCATTAATTTAAAAAATATGCAAGACCTCACCTGTACCTCAAACACTGCCTACATTTTAAGAAAAATCTGGAGCTGAATTAATCACAAAGGTTGCTTTGATGGTTCTGCTTCCTCGACAACATCTTCCTATTTCATTAATTTTTCTTATTTCATTGTTTCATCGTTATATGCAGAAGTATTGGCACTCACCATTATGGATATGTGTAATGGAATTTGGGACTGCTGACTTTTCCCGCTAAGTCTTGAAATATCAAAAAAACCATAATTTTAAAATGGTTTATTCTCAATTATTTTTATTTAATGACAATAAATCTACGGGATAGCAGTACTTTGAGGCTATGTTTAAGAAAGTGATCCCAGCCTTGAAAAAAATAACGGAAAAAGTCATGTATGATGATTAAGTTGATTTTGACTCTCCTAAATGAAAAATAGCTCAACTGACAATTAAGACTCAAATAGATGAGAAGCAAGTATTCAGAAGGGCAAAAAACTCACTGGCAAAGAACTTTCAAGCGTCTAACCAGACAAGTCTGATTTTCATGGGGACTCTAATTACCAGATTTCACCTCGAAATGGTTTGAATCTTTCTTCCCCTCCAGCACACAGGTAAGTTAATTCTGTGCGATGCCTGAGTAGCAAGAAATAGTTAACCAAGCATAATTTAGAGGAATTCTTGAATGCCTACTATCATCGTCCAAAACGCCAACGATAAGGGTGCAGGTTCGTTGAGAAATGCACTCGCCCAAGCTAAAGATGGGGATGTGATTGCATTTGCATCTGGGCTGGCGAATAAAACGATTAAGCTCACCAGTGGTGAATTGTCAGTTAAAAGTGATGTCACAATTAATGGTGCTGCGGCTAAGAACTTAACCATCAGTGGCAATGACAAAAGCCGAATTTTCTTCACCGCATACGGAACTGATGTCACTCTGAAAAATTTGACCATTACCGATGGATACGACAGAGGAAGAGGCGGTGCAGTTAGAGTTAGTTCCAACAGTGAACTAACGGTGGAAAATGTTCAGTTCAAAAATAATGTTGGTGGTCAAGGTGGGGCAATTCACGTTGGTTTTCGTAGTGATGCCACAGTGATTAACAGCACCTTCGACAACAACGATGGTACTATTACCAAAAATGGTTTTAGTGCAGGTGCGATCGCTAACGACAATAATGGCTCACTAACTGTCAAAGGTAGTCGATTTACTAATAACAGTGGTCAAACGGGTGGTGCGATTTACACCCAACTAGGCCCCCTGACTGTAGAAAATTCAGTTTTCCTCAACAACCGCTCAAAAGATGGAGCCGCGGGGATTTTCGCAGATGGCGCAAGTATTGGCGGCCCAAGGGCGAGCGCATCATCTCCGGGTGGCACAATTAAGGTTAGTGGCAGCCATTTTGAGGGAAATGAGGGTTTTGGTGCAGGCGGAGCACTTTTTCTGTATGGTTACGGCAAAGATAAGACAATTGTTGAAAACACCAAGATTATCAACAATAAGTCCAAGTCTAACTACAAAGGCATTGCCCAGGGAGGGGGGGCACGACTTAATGGTAATGTGACAGTTCGCAATGTTACCTTTGCAAACAACACTTCCGAAGGCCAAGGCGGTGGGTTGTGGTTAGATGGAGATACAACCTCAAAAAATGCGGTTATCAACCTCGAAAACGTTACCTTTTCTGGAAACAGAGCAACTACCGATAAAGGACTGGGTGGTGCAATAGCCATTAATCCCAGTGCAGATGCCAAACTCAACGTCAAAAACTCGACTTTTTTCAAAAACTACGCCCAAAAGAACGGCGGAGCGTTTTGGGTTGTTGGTGGGCAACCTGTAACACTCACCAATTCAATTGTTGCCAACAATACAGCAAATAATCTTAGTGGAACAGGTCAGCAGACCGCGTTCCGGTTACGTGATGGTGGTGGGAATATTGAGTTTCCAGCACCACCAAATAGCAGAAACTCCAGAGTAACTGCTAATTCCCGAATTGCCGACCCCAAACTGGGTTCTCTGCAAAACGTCAACGGTGATCTAGTTCATCCGCTGCTGGCTGGTAGTTCTGCCATTGGTGCGGCTGTTGCAGGCGCAACAGGAACCGACCAACGCGGTTTTAAACGTGATGGCGACGCTGACAGTGGGGCGTATGAATTTAGCGGTGCGAATAAAGCTACATCTGCACTGGCTGGTACTTCCGCTGAAAGTACATCTGCACTGACTGGTACTTCCGCTAATGATACCTTAACTGGCACTTCCAGTGGCGATCGCTTCCTCAGCTCGCAAGGTGCCGATAAACTCACGGGTGGTGGCGGCAATGACCAATTTGTCTACACTGATATTAATCATCGCGGTGATACAATCACTGACTTCCGAATCGGCGCAGACAAAATTGTTCTGACTGAGTTACTCGACGACCTATTGAATAAAAATTACACTGGCAACGCAATAAGCGATGGTTATGTGAAAGTTGTGCAAGGTAGTAGTAACAAAAATTTCACAGTGCAAATAGATCCTGATGGCCGCAATGGTGATAGCAGTTTCAGATCTTTCCTCACGGTGAACACAGCAAATACAGGCAGCTTAAATAGTGACAGCTTCGTGTTTTAGGGCTTGACCCCCTTTAACTAGTGATCAGTTTTTCGTCGGGAATTATAGCCTCCCGCGAACAAACTGATTTAACAGATTGTGGCGATTTCTCCTCGAACTACTGCGTTGAGTATGGGGAGGAATCGTTTTTCCCATGCATTGATCTGCAAAAATTAATGCATCCTTTGTTTAACTTTGCTTTATCTAAAAACCTCGCTCTAATGCCTTTTTCTACTTTGGAGGGCAGTTCCTACTTTAAAATATGGTATCGTTAGGCGATCGCTTTACATCTTGGTATTCGTTGTCATTACTATTAAGTGAGTGAAATAACGAGGAAAGGCAACTGAGCTTCGCACTATCGACCAACTTTGGGTAAGATACACCAAGGGGCGCTCTAGATTTAATGTGCAAAAACGTATCTAGGATGTTGTCAGTCCTCAACAAGTAATTTTGGCTCATCTGCATATATTCAGTTTTGCTTTGAGGAACTAAATTATGACTCAGGCTTTACATAAAATAGTTACATTTGAAGAATTTATTGCTTGGTATCCAGATATACAACGCCGATATGAACTACATGACGGAGTAATTGTTGAAATACCCCCACCTACAGGCGACCATGAAGAGGTAATTGGATTTTTAGCGACAAAGTTGACTTTAGAGTATAGTCGTTTAGATTTTCCTTATTTCATACCAAAAACAGCATTTGTCAAACCATTGGAGGGCGAGTCAGCTTACTCACCAGATGTGCTGTTGTTGAATCGTCACAATTTAGTAAATGAACCTCTGTGGAAAAAAGCATCTACAGTTAGCCAAGCAGCATCGATTGCCTTGGTTGTTGAGGTGGTAAGTACCAACTGGAGAGATGACTATTTAAAAAAAGCCGCTGACTATGAGGCAGTAGGCATTCCAGAATACTGGATTATAGATTATGCAGCTTTAGGTGGTAGACGATTCATTGGCAACCCCAAACAACCGACTATATCGATTTACAGTTTGGTAGAAGGTGAATATCAAGTCAGCCAGTTCCGAGGCGACGATTACATTAAATCACCCATTTTTGCAGAATTGAACTTAACCGCAGAACAGATTTTTCAAGCTGGTATCTCAACTTAGGACGATTGATTCTATAGTTGGTAGAAATAGCAAAGCTTTAATAGTGAAAGTTTACAGGATATTTCAGCAGCGATCGCCTCATGTTGCTAGATTATCATTGGAAATCAAAATTAAGGGCAGCTAGCTGCAATCGACAATGGTATCTACTTCTACTTCTTTCTCGGATATTCAAAACCATTGGACACGCCGATTCATTGAAGCCTTAGCAGGGCGTCGCATTGTTAATGGGTATCCTGATGGGACTTTTCGTCCGAATAACTCACTCACCCGCGCTGAGTTTGCTGCCATCATCACCAAAGCATTTACACAAGTTGCAAAACAGCGACAGTACATCCCCTTTGTCGATGTACCTACCAATCATTGGGCCGCAGCTGCAATTCAAACAGCTTACGAAAAAGGATTTATTAGTGGATTCCCTGATAAAAGCTTTCGTCCGAATAACCGAATTACAAGGGTAGAAGTTCTAGTTTCTCTAGTATCAGGATTAGAAATTGCCGCAAAGATAAAACCTGACCCCTTGTCAGCACTACCACAAATTTATCAAGATGCCGCTCAGATTCCAGAGTATGGCAGAAATCAGATAGCTATTGCAACTAGTGCTGGGCTAGTACCTAATTTCCCAAATATTAAATTACTTAATCCTAATCTTGCAGCCACTCGTAGCGATGTGGCAGTGATTATTTATCAAGCTTTAGTTTATCTGGGTCAGGCAGAAAAGATTGTCTCTGTTTACCTTGTAGTACCGCCAACATCTACAACACCGATACCAACACCTCCTGGTAGCCTGAAGCTAAATCACAGCCGGGAGTTTCGTGGGGCGTGGGTAGCAGCTGTGTGGAATGGTGATTGGCCTTCTAAAGCGGGACTAACTGCTGTTCAACAACAAGCTGAACTTACCGAGATTATCAATAAATTACAAGCACTAAACTTCAATGCCCTGATCTTCCAGGTACGACCGGAGGGAGATGCCTTATATGCTTCTCAATTAGAACCTTGGAGTGCTTGGATAACGGGGACTCAAGGTAAAGCACCAGAACCATTTTACGATCCATTGGAGTTTGCGATCGCCGAATGTCACAAGCGCAATATTGAACTTCATGCTTGGTTTAACCCCTACCGTGCCAAAACTAGCATTAAAGGCTCGCCCAATGTCCGCCCTCACCTAGCTGTAACTAATCCAGAAGTTGTCTACCAATGGGGTAATCAGTTGTGGATGGAACCAGGAGCAAAAATCGTTCAAGACAGAGCATACAACGTAATTCTAGACGTAGTGAAGCGCTACGATATTGATGGCATTCACTTAGATGACTATTTTTATCCATATCCCATCGAGGGACAATCTTTCCCCGATGATAAAACCTACGCTGCATATAAGGCAGCAGGTGGTACACTCAACATCGGCGACTGGCGACGAGACAATGTTAACAAAATGGTACAGCGTCTCTGGCAAGGAATTAAAGCAACCAAACCCCACGTTAAATTTGGTATTAGTCCCTTTGGTATTTATCGCCCTGGACAACCACCTGGAATTACTGGTTTAGATGCTTACAATGTGCTGTATGCCGACGCCAAAAAATGGCTAGAACAAGGCTGGATTGATTACATCGCCCCTCAACTTTACTGGCGTACTGACCAAACACAACAAAGTTACTCTGCGTTGCTTAAGTGGTGGACACAGGTAAATACAAAGCAAAGGCACGTTTATGCTGGTAACAACCTGACAGAACCAAGCAACAAGAGTCGGGAGAGTGATGAGATTGAAAAGCAAGTGAAAATCAGTCGTAGCCAGGCTGGACAGTTCTCACTGGGAAATATCTTCTTTAATCTCGGTGTTTTGACAGAAAATAGTCAGGGCATTGCTGATAAATTCCAAAGTTTGCTTTATAACAAACCTGCGCTACCTCCAACTTTGTCTTGGCAGAACACAACACCACCCCCCCCTCCCACAGAACTGCAAGTCAACAACCGCAAACTCAGTTGGCAATCTGGTGATACTCAGCCAGTTCGTTCTTGGACACTCTATCGGCAAAGTGGAGATACTTGGATACTTCAACGGATTTTATCTGCTGGCACAACCTTTGCCACTGTCCAACCGGGAACTTATGCTGTGTGTGCGGTGGATAGGTTGGCGAATGAAAGTGTGGGTGTGGTGATTTCAGTGAGTTGAGAGAATATATTTTGTACGTACTGCTATTTACTGGGTGATTTATAATCTTGACTGCAAAAACCCGAATAGTCAGCAAGGTTTTGAGTATTTATCACCTAAACAGTTAGTGGTTGATATCTTAGAGAAAGATAGACAAGTAGCTGAAATTATGGCAGAGATTAAAGCCTTTTTAGGAAGTTAAATCAGGAGAAAGTTAGATGAATATCGAGCAAGCAGTGTTAGCAAGATTACGCCATTTACCTATTGATAAACAGCAGCAACTATTAGATTTTGCAGAATTTTTGTATCAGAAAACGACTCCTAAGAATTCTTTGCGGACTGTTAGAGGATTATGTGCTGATTTAAAAGTAGATATTACTGAAGAAGATATTGCTCAAGCACGTCAAGAAATGTGGGGGAATTTTCCTAGGGATGTCGTTTGATGACATCAGTGATAGCAGATACACACACTTTAATTTGGTATGTTTTTGACTTGCAGAGATTGTCAGAAGCCGCATTAACAGCATTGGAACAAGCAATTAATACAAGTAATCCTATTTATGTATCAGCTATCACAGTCATAGAAATTGCTTATTTAGTTGAGAAGGGACGCTTTGCTAAAGAGGTATTAACACGAATTTTAAACGCTTTGGATGACCCCAATGTAGGCATTGTACTTGCACCTCTGGATCGGAATGTTTCAGGAGCGATTCGGCGAATTGACCGGGTAACTGTTCCTGATATGCCTGATCGGATTATTGCGGCTACAGCTTTTTGTTTGGGTATTCCTTTAGTTACTCGTGATTTGCGAATTCAAGCTTTAACGACTATAAAAACTATTTGGTGAAAAAAATTGCCAAACATAATTGCTTGATGGTTATGATTTGCCTGAAGGCTCAGCAGCATGAATAGCTTCTGGTTCCAGCATTGGTTTTACTGGCATAGCCTTCGTAAATGATCAAATTTCTAGTTTTGAGATGCGCTAGATTGGTTAGCGAACGCTTTAAACTCGATAGCATCGTGACTACAGAAGAGGCGCACGTCCTGACTGCGATCAAGCGATAACGCGCGTAGCCGATTTTGATTGAGCAACCGAGCCTTGCGGTCTACTTCCATCATCCATTGATAAGCACGTAAACCAGGTGTACGGTGGGGTTTGGCAGATCCCATCTCGTCTCGGTAAAAGTAAGCATCGCCTGCATGTAAAAGCCAGCCTGCTGGCGTCTCAATGGCAATACCTGCATGCCCCCGCGTGTGACCGGCAAGTGGGATGAGGAGAATCTCTGGCGGTAGTCCTTCGAGGTCACGTACTGCCTCAAAGCCGAACCAAGGTTCACCTCCTGGCGAATAGTGCTTCCAGTGCTTAACCTCGTCCCACTGTTCTGGACGATAGCGCCCTCTGGCGATGAAGCCGTGTCGGTCTTGTGCAGTTTCAATCTCAGTCTGCATTACATGCACAGTTGCTTCAGGAAAATCCTCTAAACCACCAGCATGATCAAAATCGAGATGAGTAAGCACAATATGACGCACGTCTTGCGCGGAAAATCCGAGCAGCTGAATTTGAGCGAGTGCCGTGTATTTCTGATCAAACTGGATGCGATTGAAATGAATGAAGAACGGGCTGAGCCGGGAGTAAGGCGAGTTGATATCGCGCAGTCCAAAACCAGTATCTATCAGAACAAGTCCCTGGTTTGTCTCAACGAGCAGACAGTGGCAGACAAGGTGAGCCGTTGGGCCGCGACTGAAGCCATCGAAGAGTGCCCCGCCAATCGGGCACATGCAACCACAATTGAGATGATGAATTTGCATAAATCCTCCGTTACGACTCTGAACCAAATAATTCCCGTAGACTGTGCGCTTCCAATCCTTAAAATCTTAGGGAAGCAAAAGTGTGATTGCGTCTTTCCAAGGAAATATGGCTGTTATGTCTTTAAAGTTACTTTTTTAGATTTACGTATATCTATCTCAAAATAAACGTGCAGGCTTGTTTTGTAACTGAGAAGCAATTAATTTTACTCGCTCAACCACAGTAATCATGTACCGATAATCTGGGACTTTACCATTAGGTATATATCCTATTTCTTCAGCCAGAACTGAGGGAAACTCGCTCATAACTTGGCGGATGTACTCTTGGCGGTTGCGTTCGATATTAGGCCCAATCAAAACCACACCAGATGGAACATAGTGAGGGTCTGTATGGAGTGTGCGTAAATCAGTCTGGCGGCCTGCTTGATTAAATTCTGCGATCGAAACAGCCCCAGCAGTTGCCTTTCCTTGAGTTACAAATTCTAAAACTGTTTTGGGTGTGGGTGCAAACAGTACTTCAGCTAATGTCAAACCATAAAGATTATAAAGAGGTAGATAATATCCTGTTGCTGAACCTGGTTGACCTAAAGCAACTATTTGACTCTGTAATTGTTTTAAATCTTGAATCGGATTGTCTTTACGAACAACCAAGATTGAGCGTAAATTACTCACACCTAGTAAAGGAAAAAGCGGAACATATTGATATCGAGCGATCGCAATAGCCGCTAACCCTGGTGGTGCAAATACCAATGACCAAGCACGAGCCTGAAGACGCTCAATCGCATTATTTTCGTTGAAAACAGGCTCTAACTGAATGTATGCTTTTGTTTTTTCGCCTAAATAACGATTAAACTTAGCATATTGGTTAATAATCTCTTCGCTCCCACTATAGTTGATAACACCAATTGTTAACGTGCCCTCAAAGGTTGGTGTTGATTGGCATCCAGCTAATGTCAAACCTAACAGTTGTAAAAGAAATAAACGACGTGAAAATCGCAAAGGCATCACTAAATTATAGTTAAGTAAATAATTGTACTCTTAGGAATAACCTAAATCAGCTTAGCTAGTGCCTATATTGGTTATATTGCAAAAAAAAATTAATATTTGTTTAACTGTTAATTAGCTGTTTTCCTACAGATATAAATGATATTGCACAAGCTTAGATACCAGCTTTATTTGTAAAGTGGCATTACACAACAATATGTTAAAAAACTTAAAAAATAAACATTAAGTTTAATTTGCCAAAATAGTACTCTCTATAAAGATGCCACTAAATTTGACCCTGCTGTAGTCCTTCTTGAAAAAATCGCTGGGAACTGGTTAAAGCATTGACCGTCTAAAGTGAAGGTAAAAGTTAAGAGCTAGAGTAATGGATTACTAATTTCAAACTCTCACGCTTCTAGTGAAAAGCTTTCCCTGCTCCCGTATGCTTACCCTTTTCATTCGGGGGTTACGTGGTTAACAATGGGTTGGATGTTTTTCAAATGATTCAACCTTATGCCTAGAACTCCTAATGAATATGCTGTACACCTCCTACTGGAAAGCGGTCACAGGGAAGAAGTACGTTTTTCGACTATTCAAGAATTTCAGAAGTGGTATAGTAGCGAACTTGTGCCAAAGTCTGCTTCTCATGATTTTATCAGCGTGCCGATCAAGAATATTCAAGGGGAGTATATGGTAGTACGCCCATCTCGGATTGTGGCAATCCGAGTAGAACCCGTTTTTAGTTCTAGTGTTGAAAGATTCAACTAAATGATGAGAAAAACCCTTGCTTTGCTTTCCCTGATGGGAATTGCCCTTGTAAATCCACTCTGGTCAGCTGTTGCTCAGGTTCCTAACTTACTACCTTTGCCAGTACCGACTACTCCTGAGATCCTGCTACCGCCAGTCCAAACAAATCCGCAAATACCGCCACTAGAACCAGTCGCTCTGGGAAGTTGTGCGCCCCGGTACGCTTGTTTGGGATGGGATGAGCAAATTTTGGGTCAAAGAGGTAAAGCAGGCGATCGCAAAGCGCTATTGGCTTCAATTGACAACAGTTTGCGTTATTTGGCAAAAAAAGAGGCGATCGCAGCGTATCAAAATTATCCCATTCATGAGATTACCCTTGATCGCGTTCGTCGGAGTTTGCTGCGTTTTCGCCAACTAGTTGTTAGTTCTAAGTCAACAGCGCAACTACAAGCCGCTGTCCGTCGAGAGTTTGTCTTTTACAAATCCGTGGGCAACGATGGCAAGGGTACTGTTAAATTCACTGCTTATTATGAGCCTGTTTATACTGCTAGTCGAGTCAAAACCTCAGTATACAAGTATCCTCTTTATCGACTACCATCAGACTTCAATCAATGGGCTAAACCCCATCCCAAACGCATTGATTTGGAAGGAAAGGATGGTTTGCTAGGAAATAAAAGCCAATTGCGTGGTTTAGAAATGCTTTGGTTTCGCGATCGCCTTGATGCATACATGGTACACATCCAAGGTTCTGCTCAAATTAAGTTAACTAATGGTACAAAAACATCAATTGGTTATGCAGGTGGAACAGATTACCCCTGGACTAGTATCGGCAAAGAACTGGCAAAAGATGGCAAACTTCCTCTGGAAGGAATGACGCTACCACGCATGATCAGTTACTTCCAAAGACAGCCGCAGGAGTTGAATAATTATCTGCCACGCTGGGAACGGTTTGTCTTTTTCCAAGAAACAGCCGGCAGACCAGCTACGGGCAGTATCCATGTACCAGTGACAGCAGAGCGTTCTATTGCTACAGATAAGTCTCTCATGCCTCCGGGAGCACTAGCGCTGATTTACAACTCATTTCCCTATCCTACCAGGGTTGGCAAACTAGAGCGTCGTGCTGTGAGCCGTTTTGTACTCGATCAAGATACAGGAAGCGCTATCAAAGGGCCAGGACGGGTAGATTACTTTATGGGATCTGGTAAACTAGCAGGCGATCGCGCTGGTGTTACAGGCGGTAATGGTTCACTATATTATTTGCTGTTGAGGGAATAGGGCATTGGGCATGGGAAAGGGGGAATGGGGAAACGGAAAAACCATCCCCTTACCCTTTAACCTTTAACCTTTTCCCCCTCTTAAAAGTTCCCAGTCCCCAGTCCCTAATACGGCGGATAAGCAAAATCATCTTCATCAGCATAAACGTAAGAATTGGAAACCCCAGCCATTGCCATCTTGGGTGTTTCTAGTTTTACAGTTTCCTTACCAAAATCTTTGTGTTCTTCAAAAGTCTTGCAAATCATTGCAGACTCAAGCGAATCTGAAGCAATCAGATATTGTGTTAACGTCCCAACTGTGGGATGTTTGTAATCTACAGTTGAAGCAACTAGAACCGTATTTGGTTCAATGCCTCTTTCTTCACACTCAATTATGGGGGAAAAAATCCCGTGAGCGTGGAATAGGGGGCCTTTTGGCGTTAAAGGTTGCTTGCGGTATACAGCATAAGCCTTTTCTAGTTCAGCGACGAACCCACTGACTACTTTGCCTTGTTGAAATTCGCAGTAGGTTTTGCTGAAACTCGCTCCAGCTGCGCCATTAAGAGTTAATTGTAGTGGTGATTCATGTAAAAACTTTTTATTTTCACCCACTAAAAAAATTAGATAGCGAGTAAAGGTTTTAAATTTAAGTTTATCTGCTAGAAAAGCATCATAATTCTCTTTGAGCGTACCTAGTTTTAAGCCAGTTTCGCGGTCTTTGACGGACAATGGCCCCCGACGCACTATGACTAATTGGGGAGTGCTAGTAATAAAGACAGTTTCGACTCCAGAGCTAAATTCATGCTCCACCTGCTGCCAATTGTCATCTGGTTGAAAGCCAACAGCCTGGGCATTATCTAGCTTAATTGCCAAACCGTGAGGCTGAATGCCATCTGTGCCATATCGAGGATTAATCATCTGACACCAGGGGATGACTTGAGAAGGCGGTGCATTAAATTTTTCGTCTTCAAAGTCGAAATTAGCAGATGCTTTCATCGTTTTAGGCTATACAAGGAGTGTTTTGTTGATACAAGTTTATCGGCAGAGCGCTGATGCTGGGGAGCCACCATCAAAACTTTGGCAGTTTCCTATTGTAGCAAGTGGCGTCAAACTGGTGTAGTAGTTTTTCCAGAGTAAGTCAGAATTAATCTTTGTTGCAATCCCTGTTTCGTTTTTTAACAACAGATGTATTTTCCTTGGTGTCTTAGTGGTGAAAAATTTGACTTTTGAAACCCAAAGGCACTAAGACACTAAGGTGAAAAGCCCGCAATTGGGCAAAATTTTTTAAGATTTTTTCCTACTTTGAAAGGGCTAGTCCTAATAGCAGACAAGTTTCTGGGTTATGAATTTACAGTACAGTCTGACTCTTGATGCCAAATCTGATAAAACTCTAGATAAGTCATGTTTTCTGCACAGTGCCAGAGAAGTTTGTAAGACTCGCGGAATTTTTCTAACTCTTGTTCGCAGACTTGTTCAGAAAAACAATTCTTTAAAGATGCAATCACTTCTGGCAATTGTTCATCTACAAGGATTTCTTTTAAGTTATCTGCGGTGCGTTTACGAATTAATTCACTTTGGGCTGATTTCATCAATTTTAATAAGGTAGTAAATGCCACTTGATTCCCTGGAACAAGCTTTGCCAATTTGTAAGCCCTGCGTCTTTGGGTATCATCATTTGCCGCTGAGGCGATACCTCGGAGTAAAGAGGAGAGCAGAAGAGGAGGGGAGGATTGGGAGAGGGGAGGAAGGGGAGAGGGGGATTTTATTGGTTGGGGAATATTGCGGAGTGCTGCTAGATTTTCTGTAGCTTGTCGTTGTTGGCATGCATCGGCTGCTGATGCGGCAATTTTTTGTAGTGTGGAAATAGCTAATGTATTGCCGGAATCAATTTTACCTAAACTATAAGCAGCTTTGCGACGAGTTGATTCATTATTGGTGGAGTCGATAATTTGAATTAAAGCCGCGATCGCAACTTGATTACCCGGATCAACTCTTCCTAGATTATATGCCGCCTGCCAACGAATAGATTCATGGCGGATTGTTGTGATCAGTTTAACTAATGCTGCGATTGCAATTTGATTACCCGGATCAAAAATTTTTCCTAAGCTATAAGCTGCATTCCAACTATCGAATTCATTATTGGTGGATGTGATAAATTGCTCTAAAGCTGCGATCGCTTTTAGGCGATCGGTTTTCAGTAATGCTACCCGCGCACCCTCAATAATTGGCGGTGGATATCTCCACCACTTTTGTTTTTTTGGATTGAAATATCCAAAACGCCACTCGATTAATTGCCTGACTATTGCATCAGCTTTTTGGCAATCTGTAAATTCGGCAATTCCTTGGGCTGCCAAAAAATAAGCTTGATAGCGATAGTACCCCCCGCATTTGTCGGGAAACTCGATTAATGAGCAGATAAATTCTTCCTTGTCTTCCTGTGGTATGTCTTCCCTACCTAACCACAGTAAAATTACCTCCCGCCACTGCGCCTCAAAGATGCGGTAACTGGAAATAGAGTCCCCAGTTTCTAATGTGTGATTTAAGAAAAAGTGCCAATCAGTAACAGCTTGTGCAGCAAAGTATTCTTGAAAGGTGGGATGGTAAAAGGCATAAACTTTTTCACCTGGAGTTTCTGAAATACCAACCTGATTCAACCAACCTAACTGTAGTGCTAATTGAAATAGACCATCATCAGGAGCGCCTAAAACTTGACAGACAAAGCGGTGTCTGAGGCGAAACTTAGTTTTTTCTTGAGCAATAGCTAACAGCGCCAGTTCGCCCAGCGCTTGATTTAACTGTTGTCGTTGGGCTGAAGTCGTAGGAAAACGATCCTGCTTCCATTCATAAATTGCTTCAACAAACTGCTCATACAACATTGCTTTAGTGTTGGGTAATCCTCCTTGCCACAATCCCCAAGTGCGACATAATAGCGCTAACCGCAAGGGATTTTTCACCGCATCCTTAATCCGTCGTCGTTCTGGTTGGTTTAACTCTACCCGCAGACTTTCTCCTAAAACGGGATTCTCTTGAAACCATCGCTGAATGAATTGCCCTACTTGGTCGGAGAGGAGGGTAGGGGGAGCAGGGGAAGCAGGGGAAGCAGGGGGAGCAGGGGGAGCAGGGGAAGCAGGGTGAGCAGGGGGGGTGATTGAGAAATTACTTTGGTCGCTCTTTGGGATGGACTGCAATAGGTGTTCGTTGCTGTAAGTAAAATTGAGGTTGCAATAGGTGTGAAAAGACTCCAAAGCATTTTTGCCTGCATCCCAAACGTTTAGCCGACAAGTTAGTACTACTGTGGCATCTGCTATCCAGCCTGTGAGGAAACTGGCAATTTTTGCTAGGGCATGACTAGATTCAATTGCCATTTCATCCACTGCATCTAGAAGTAGCCAAACCCGTCTTTGGTTGAACTGTTCACAAAACGCATTCTCTATTTCTGGCAGTACGCGCAGCTTGCGAGTAGCTGAGGGTAGCCAATCTTGAATGAGGTACTGCTCTAAAGTTTTACCCTGCAAATCTGCTAAAGAAATCCAGATGGGCAAATCTGCGGTGTTATTTAACACCCATGCGGCAATTTTCTGAAGCAAAGTAGTCTTTCCCGCTCCCGGTTCTCCAACAATAGCGATGCGCTGGATTTGTCTTTGCTGTAGCACCTGTTGGATAAATTCATTATGGTCAAAAACCTGGGTTACTTCAGTGTCTTCTGGTTCGTATAACCGCGAACCCTCTTGAGGAGTCACATCACCGCGATGGCGAAGACGCTGTTTTCGTTGTACTAATCCCAAGGGTACATAAACTTGATCCAGCTCAAAGGTGACACCATCAGCACTAGTAAGGGGATTGGTGGTTAGTCGTCCGTGATTTTGCGCTTCTAGATTGAGGCGACATAGTTCTTGCCAGTTGGGGAGAGTTGGAGATGAGGGGGACAAGGGAGAAAATTCTACGTTGTCTCCCCCTGCTCCGGTTGTTGAGCGTAGTCGAAACACTGCTCCCTGCTTCGACTTCTCCGGGCGACGGCGTTCCCACTCTAGGTCAAATTGCCGCAAGTTGGCTGCTATGTCTAGGCGTTTGTGCCATAGTTTTAGGGTGAAATGCCAAGTTTCCGAACCACCGCGAGATGGGCGATTGTCTTCGAGAATTTCGAGGAAATCTGCAAATCGCTTCAGGGCTTCTTTGATTTGCTCGGTGTTTAATTGACTCTCGCCTGGTGTCAAATCTATCAACGCCTGGATATATCTAACTTTCGTCCTGACAACTAGCTGATTTTCGCTTTGCCAACGCGTTTGAATTTGGGGACGCAGGATATCCAAAGCTGCTTCATCAGCACAGTCTATTTCGTCATTAGCATAAACTAACAGCGTCTCTAACAAGCGCCGCGATCGCTTTTTTGCTTCTGGGCCATAACTCGGTCTTGCCATCGCTGTGATTACAGGACTGAACAAAGTTCGGGGATTCCCCTAAGTTTAACAACTTCCCTTGGCTTCTAAGCCAGATTTTACAAGCTTTTCCGGTTGCAATTACTCTGCTAGCTGAGGGGAAATTCCCCAAGTTACTCTGTATTTATAGATAAGCAAACTAAAGCATACAAATTAGAATCTCAACCGATAGATAAGTACAGAACTTACGCACTCAGATCCCCCAACCCCCTTAGAAAGGGGGCTTTAGACGTTCCCCCCCTTTTTAAGGGGAGCCAGCGCGGTCTTCTGCCTTCGCGTAGCGTCTCCAAGAGTTGGGGAGACGCAATCATGCGATGGGGTCTCCCCAAGTGGAGCGACTGGCGTGGGTTAGGGGGGGATCAGGGTTTCAGGCTTCAGTGCGTAAGTCCTAAAGTAAACAACTAAAAATTTAGATATAAATTAGCCCAGATGTTGAAACTAACTTACACAGAGAATAGCTTTAGCCTAGAGATGCTCAACGAATCTTTAGAAGATTGGGTGAATACAAGAGTAATCCTGGCTCTGCGATCGCATACAAAGATTTATATTGAACCAAGCACAGCTGCTTTTCTACTTCCAGGGAACTTGCCCCATCTGGCTGATGTAGCTCAAGAAAATATCGTAGAACTCTGCTCTTGTGATGCCGATTTGGTAGAAGTTATTCTTAAAGGTACTTGGCTGACATCTGATACAGATAATGAAGTAGGTATTTTTGTGACTGCACTGAGCAAATCTGCTGAGTTATTGCTCAACCAACTCTCACAAAGCGAGCAATTCTGCCACGCTTAAGTAGAGACGTTACATATAGAGACCGTAGATGTAACGTCTCTACAGGATTTCGGGTTTTATTTATGTACTTCATTTACCTGAAATCTGCTGTAAGAAATTTTCAGTCTTGCTGTTCGCGGGACTATGGTACAACTTCCGAACCCGATCTGTTAAATCGTCCTAGCTGGTTGTGCCGCCTTTCCCCGAACAGCACCCTCTTCAAAGTGCTGAGTTATCGATATGGTTACTAACTATACCAACCGTGTAGAACAGGTAACGCGGGAAGATTTGGTGATGTTCATCAATGCCTGCCTCGCCTGCACAGGACAGCGTGAATTTTATGATGATGCTTATGGTCAGCGGGTATCAATTGACTTCTTACATGATTACATTCTGGGTAATTACCGCTTGCTGTATGCTCGTTCTTTAGCAGCGGGTATCAACCATTTCAACCAAGCACAAATTATTCTCAAGCTACTAGCGACGGGACGGGACACGCTCCCAGAAAATCGCCAAGAAGAAGGTGCATTGATTGCCCATGCACTCAACACTTTGCCACCGCAACGAGCTTGGGGAGTTTTGCAACAGTTGCGTCAACGAAAAATTAACAATCGTCGTAGCAGAGCGATCGCCCGCGATTATTTAAGTATGCGGAATGATATGAGTTTCCATGCTGTGAAGTATCGCGCTAAAGTGCGGGCGATCGCAACCCATGCCCACCTCAAACTTCACGGCGAATTAAGTACTTTTCTCTTCCGCAACTGGAAACAAAATATCTACTCAACTGAATTATTCGAGCAGTTTCGCCAAGCGCATTACAGCGCCGAAGCGATTTATCAGCTTCCTTTCACCATTGCAGAAGGATTTGCTGTTAAACACAAAGTTCCCCGTGATATCTTTTTGTCCCGCATTCAACAGCAAATGACTTTGGGCGAAAAGTTGCGTTTCCAAGGTGCAGCAGAACGTACCGAGATTGAAATTGACTTAAATTTAGGTCGTCTTCCCTTGACTAAATTGGCATTGTATATCTTGTCATTGCCATTGGAAACTAGACAACAGCAATGGGATACTTTAAACCAAGCCTTGGAGCGATCAGCGCGATCAACGTTAAAAAAAGCACCTTTAAAGTTAGGAAGAGTCGCGGCTGTCTTAGATTGCAGCTACTCCAGTTTTGGATCTGGTGAAAAGCGCCGTCGTCCTTTGGGTGTGGCTTTAGCTACTCACTATTTATTGCAAGCTGCATCAAAAGAATACCGAGCTTTTTGGACAGTACCCGTGGAAGATGCGCTGCAAGTGCGTCCCCGTGGACAAACTGACTTGGCGACACCACTGTTAGCCGCTTTAGGATCTGGTGCGGAGTTGGTAGTAATTGTATCTGACGGTTGCGATAATTCTCCACCCAACGGTGCAGCAGAAGTGTTGCGAATATACCGCACCAAGTTAGATCCGATGCGGCGAACTTCAATTGTTCACTGCAATCCTGTCTATAATTCTGAAGATTTTTCGCTGCGTAATCTTAGCTCTACTATCCCCACTGTAGGACTGAGAGACGCGGAAGATTTACCAACAATGCTAGGCTTTGCCCGTTTTGCTGAAGGTTCTGCTCCTTTGTCGGAATTAGAAGCATATTTGGCGGAACGAGTACAGCAGATGTTAGGGGGAGATGGTGAGCAGGGGGAGCAAGGGGGTTTCAAATATGACGGCTGAACCTCTGAGCATGACGGCTGAACCTCTGAGCATGGCGGCTGAACCTTTGAGCATGACGGTTGAACCTCTGAACATAACGGCTGAACCTCTGAGCATGACGGTTGAACCTTTGAGCATGACGGTTGAACCTTTGAGCATGACGGTTGAACCTCTGAGCATGACGGTTGAACCTCTGAGCATGACGGCTGAACCTCTGAACATGGCGGTTGAACCTCTGAGCCTAAAACTTATATTTTGACTATTAAATATGGCACTCAAAAGCAAATTATTAACAGACATATCCCTGAAAGGATTAGATATTGCACCTTCCCAAGTCCGGGGAGCAGTCCGTATTGTGCCACTACTGCGGCGTCAAGTGCATGGTGACTTGCGTTTGCTGCATCGTTCTTACAACGAAGATATTACAGTTGTTTCCCTAGAAGGTGAGATTACAAAGCCAGGTATGAAGTACTTTTCCTATGTACCTCACGGGCTGGTAATGTCTTGGAGTGATGATGGTAGCCCAGTTGCAAGTTTTGGCGGACAGATAGTTAAGCCTGATGGTAAGCGTTTGGACTGCGGTTGTGCAAGTGTGCGGTTGATGCATCGCATGGCTAAGCGAGAATCAGCTAATCAACTCAGGTTTTTGCCACTACACTTGGCAATGGAAGGTTTTTTGTCGCTGTTTTTCTCTGGCCCCGATATTGCTTGGAATGAGTATTCTCGGTACGCCCTATCTCACGGACTGGGTTCGCGCTATGAAACTGCTGTTAGTGGGCGTTATATTGCGGGATTAGAAGATGCTTTGCGGGTGTTTGAAATTCATAGTAGACAAGTTGGAGTATTAGTATTTGTTGCTGAAGCTTTAGCCTCTGCTTTTGTGGTTCCTACGCCAGAGGATTATCGGGCTTTGCACACCAGCTTGCTAGAGGATTTCTACAGTGACTTGATTTACCAGTACGGCTTGCTTTACGATACGACCTTGCCAATGGATGTATCTGTAGATGAGTCTAAGATTAATAGTTTGGCAGATTTGAGGGGAGCGATCGCCAAAATGCGATCGGATTGGGCATCATTTCAGGGGTTCATGGCTGAAGGACTACTGCAACGCCAACTGCATTCCCAGAGAGTTTATACAGCGGGGCCCTTTGTTCTGCAACGGTTTATGACTAACCTGCAACTCAAGCACGAAAATTATATCGGGGAAGCGATCGCGCGGGAAAATGGAGAAATAGAGTACCTCAAAATCTATCGTCTCTCAGAAGCCCAGACTCGCCGTGCTTATTTACTCAGCAAGCTAGCTCACTATAACTGGAATCTAGATGCGACTGCCAAAGCACTCTCCCATACCCGCGAAGAGTTTGTGTGTCGTATGGAAGCAGCCGGCTTTGGCTATTTGCTAAATCAACAAGTACGCGACGCCGCACGCAAAAAAGCTAAAAAGTCTTGACTCGAAATGAGGTCAATTTTATGAAAATTAAACCACAGATGAACACTGATAAACACAGCGAAAAGTATGAGCGTTGGCTTCCGGCAAACATAACTTTTCAAGACAGATAATTTATCGGTTTTCATCTGTGGTTATAGTAAAAAACTAGGATTTTTGCAAAATGTCTAAGAAGTTGTTTGAAAAGTGGTCGGCTGTGATACTAGGCACTTATTAATCCCCCCTAGCCCACGCCAATCGCTCCACTTGGGGAGACCCCATCGCATGATTGCGTCTCCCCAACTCTTGGAGACGCTACTTCGCGTTGGGAGAAGACCGCGCTGGCTCCCCTAAAAAAGGCTACGGTGTACACACAAGTCTTTGAGAGTTGCCCCACAGGCTTTTGATCCCCCCAACCCCCCTTCAAAAGGGGGGCAAAAACCTCTCAAAGTCCCCCTTAAAAAGGGAAATTTAGGAGGATTTACAACGATTTTGGTTTTGTACAGAGATGTGTGTACACCGTAGCCTAAAAAAGGGGGGAAACGGAATCAGGACTTACGCACTCAGATCCCCCAACCCCCTTAAAAAGGGTGCTTTAGAAGTTCCCCCCTTTTTAAGGGGGGCTAGGGGGGATCTAGGCTTCAGTGCGTAAGTCCTAGGAATCAAAGTCCCCCTTTTTAAGGGGGGAAACGGAATCAAAGTCCCCCTTAAAAAGGGGGATTTAGGGGGATCTAAAAGTATTTGATACATCACCAAGGACTTTTCAAACATCCTCTAATGACGAATGACAAATGACAAATTCTACCGATACAACCAAACCCGCAATAATGAAAGCAGTTGCTCGGTATCCACAGGTTTGGTAATGTAATCAGAGGCTCCAGCTTCGATGCACTTTTCGCGATCGCCTGGCATAGCTTTGGCTGTTAAAGCAATAATTGGCAGTGAGCGGAACTTTTGTTGCTGGCGGATGGCGCGAGTTGTTTCGTAACCATCCACTTCTGGCATCATCACATCCATTAAAACTATACTAATGTCGGGATTAGCTTGCAGCATCTCAATGCCATCTCTGCCATTTTCAGCAAATAGCACTTGCATTTGATAACTTTCTAAGAAACTAGTAAGAGCAAAAATATTACGCAGATCATCATCCACAATCAGAATTTTCCGATTAGCTAGAACTGGATCGGTCTGGCGCAGTTGCTCTAATATTTGACGTTTAGGCGGTGGTAAATTTGCTTGTACTCGATGCAAGAATAGGGCAGTTTCATCTAATAATCGTTCTGGCGATCGCACATTCTTAATGATAATTGTCTCTGCCAGTCCCCTGAGTTGACTTTCTTCTTGCCGATTTAGTTCTTTGCCAGTGTAAATAATAATTGGCAGTTTCAAAAGGCTCGATTCTTGCTTAATCTGCTCAATTAGTTCAAACCCGCTCATATCGGGCAAACCTAAATCTAGGACGATACAATCAAAGCGATTTGATCGCAAAATTGAGAGTGCTTCTGCTCCTGTACCCACTGCTGTACTGTGGACATCGCTATTACCGATGAGTTCGATAATACTTTGGGCTTGTACGGGGTCATCTTCGATTACTAAAAGATTTTTTACCTTACGCTCAATAAAGCCTTTAATTTCAGTTAAGATTTGAGTTAAATCTTCTGGAGAAACGGGTTTTTGCAGGTAGGTAATCGCTCCTAGCTGTAACCCCCGTTGCTGTCTATCATCGCCAGAAAGGATGTGTACTGGTATGTGCCTGGTATCTGGATCGCGTTTTAAACGATCTAGTAGTGACCAACCGTCCATCTCTGGCATGTGAATATCTAGCGTAATCGCATCGGGCTTAAATTGTTGAGCTAGCATTAAGCCTTGTTTACTATTTAAAGCAACAAGCACTTTAAAGCCCTGTTCACGTGCCATTTCTAGTAAGATGCGGGCAAATTTATCGTCATCCTCGATTACGAGTAAAATGCGATCGCCACTTTGAATTGTATCTCGATCATCTGCGACTTCATTAGGCAAATTGGGGAGTTGCTTCACTGATAGAGATGAGTCTGAGGATAGGCTTGCTGTATTTGAGATTTCGGAGATTGTAGGCTGATGTACAGAAGTCTGAGGCTTAGCTTCCTGTATTTTGGATTTCGGAGGTAGTAAGGACAGAACTTCCTCTCTTTTCCATTGTTCCTGAGTAGCTCTTTCTCCACTTTCTGAATAAGTCTGCGGTAGGTAAAGAGTAAATGTGCTTCCCTCTCCTGGCTGGCTAACTAGTTCAATTCTCCCCCCCAAGAGCTGAGCAAGCTCCCGGCTAATCGACAAACCTAAGCCAGTTCCCCCAAACTTGCGGCTAGTTGTGCCGTCTGCTTGCTGAAATGCCTCAAAAATGATCTTCTGCTTCTCGATTGGAATACCAATACCCGTATCGCTGACCGCAAAAGTAATCATCGGACTGCTGTGTCTGCTACCATCGAGTTGTGCAGCCTCCGCAGCCATGCTAATTTGTAACTTCACGCCTCCCTGTTCAGTGAATTTCAAAGCGTTAGACAGCAGGTTTTTCAGCACTTGTTGCAGGCGTTTAGGGTCGTTAGAGATTGCTTCTGGTAAATTATCGTCTAATTCAATAGCAAAACTAAGTCCTTTATGCTGAGCAACTTGACGGAAAGTCTGCTCTAAAGAACTCTGTAAATCTGTCAAGTGTATTCGTGAAATCTCTACCGATAGAGTGCCTGACTCGATTTTTGCCAAATCTAAAATATCATTAATCAATTCCAGCAGATCCGTGCCAGCGGAGTAGATTGTCCGACTATATTCCACCTGCTTATCTGATAAATTGCCCCCAGAGTTATCTGACAAAAGTCGTGCTAAAATCAGCAAGCTATTAAGCGGTGTCCGTAACTCGTGAGACATATTCGCTAGAAATTCTGATTTATATTTAGAAGACAATGCTAGTTGCTCGGCTTTATCTTCCAAAGACTTTCTTGACTGTTCAACTTCCTGATTCTTGCGAGCAACTTCTCGGTTTTGCACCTCTAACAATTCTGCCTTTTCTTCTAGCTCCTCATTCAACTGCTGTAATTCTTCGTTAGATTGCTTCAGAAGAAATCTTGATTCTTCTAAATCCTGTGCCTGTTCTTCTAAGCGTTGATTGCTTTGCTGTAGTTCTTCTTGCTGGGTTTGCAATTCTTGTGTTAAAGTCACTGACTCTTGAAGTAATTGCTGAGTTTGCTGGTTGGCAGCGATATTATTCAAAAATACACCCAGAATTTCAATCAATTGCTCCAAGAATATCAAATGTAACTCACTAAAAGGCTGAAAAGATGCAAGTTCAATAACAGCCTTAACTTGCGTCTCAAACAGTATAGGTAACACAATAACATTGAGCGGTAAAGCTTCTCCCAACCCAGAACTGATGCGAATATAATCACTAGGAACTTGAGTTAGGAGAATTCTTTGTTTTTCTAGGGCGCACTGTCCTACCAGTCCTTCACCCAAGCGAAACTCGTTTGCTAGGTGTTTGCGTTCTTTGTAAGCATAGCTACTCAATAACTTCAGCACAGGCTGATTATCTACCGAGTCCATTATGTAAAAAACGCCCTGTGGTGCTTCAACCAGTGGTGCAAGATTCGACAATATCAAGCGAGACACACTTTCTAAATTTCGCTGGCCCTGAAGCATTTGGGTAAATTCAGCCAAATTAGATTTGAGCCACCTTTGCTCCTCATTTTTTTTAGTTGTGTTTTGCAGATTAATAATCATCTGGTTGAAAATTCGCGTTAATACGCCAATTTCATCCTGGCGATCGCTGTTTGGTAAACTTACCGATAAATCCCCATCTGCAATATTTTCCGCCAAATCAGAAACTTGTTTCAGCGGTTTTGAGATATGCCGACTTAGTAAGAAACCTATCAAAGCTAAGATTAAAAAAGATAAGGGAATACCATAGACAATGCTGGCGAGAGTTTGCTGGATAGCTGCTTGTGCTTTTTCAGAACGCTGCTTCAGCAGTACATTTTCCTCATTTTCCATCGCCTGCAACAGTTTCCGAATCTCATCCATCAACTGCTTGCCACTATCTGTCAGAATAGCTTTCTGAGCAGGTTCCAAGCCTTGGATTTGCCGTAACTCAATCACATTTTTCATTACAGCCATCCTCTGGTTTATCAATGGCTGTAATCTATAAAGCCGATTTTGTTGATTAGGATTATCTTCTGTTAATTTCTGAAGCTCTTTAATTTGTTGATTCAATCTTTCCATAGCAGCGCTGTAAGGTTGCAGATAGCGCTGTTCGCCAGTAATGATGTAACCGCGTTGTCCAGTTTCAGCATTTATTAGCTGAGAACTGAGCTGATTTAATTGATTTAAAACCTGGTAGGTATGTTTTTCCCGGCGCGAAGATTCAATTAGTTCACTAGTGCTTTGGTAAGAGATTAGACCAATTGTGGTCAGAATTGCCAGACTCAAGGCAAAACCTACTCCAATTTTGGTTCCAATCTTCAAACTGTTTAACATTATCTAAGGTAATTATTTACGCCATCTCTTTATAGTATTTCTTAGATTGCCAACTTCTTAGAGAAGTCGGCAATCTAAGAAGTCGGAAAGTATAAGCCAGCGGAAACTCCGCAAATCTACTATCAACCTACCCGAAGAATAAAAAAATAATTATAACAAACTACTAGGATTAAAAAGGTTTTAAGTCTGAATAAATTATTATAAGTACTAGTTACCAATAGTTATTAGTTGAAGATAAAAGATAAACGGTAGAGGGAAAAGAAAAAACCTTTAACCCTGTTACCTTAAAATTTTATGAGTAAGTTTTGTTATTAAGAACCTGATAATCGCTTCTATTTGCATTAACTACGGGTTGGCTATAGATGCGAAAATGTTGAACTCTATGACTCTCTAAAATGGTTTTTGCAGCTGCTATGTGAATATCAGTACCATTGAGCAACACTAGATAATCACCCTTGGTTACTTGATTTTTATAGTATTTGACTGAATCATCAGGAATTTGTAATCCAACAAAGTTATCTTTGGCACTGCTGATATATACTTCAGCAAGTCCAACTAGAGTGCTGGTATCTTTAGCAATCACTGTTATGTGACTCATCGGAAAGCCGACTGTCCTCAGTTCAGTAAGTGCTTTTTCGACGTCTTGTCTCGTAGAAAAAGCACCAATTCCGTACTTGTATCGACTACTTGGGGGTAAAACCATATTATAAACGTCCCATTTTTGAATGCCACGATAATGGAACATATTTCTGGCGATACGAATCTCTGTTTCTGTAGCTGTTACTATCACTAAATAGTAACCTTTGGACACTAGGTCGCTGTAAGCCTGGGCTTGGGCTTCAGGAATCCCTAAACCTAGTAGCGCACCAGTTAAACTACCTGCGGTTGCACCGATCGCACCACCAGCTAAAGCCGTAGCGATCGCTGTTGCTTCGGCTCCAGCTAGCATGATTGGCCCTATTCCTGGAATTGCCAAAAGGCCTAAACCAAGTAATAAACCAGTCAGACCACCTAATGCACCCCCCGTAATTGCTCCAGCAGCAGCACCCTCATCTGCTATATTGCCAGTATTTTCTTTTACTTCAATACCAGCAATATCACTCTGCTTTTGTGCGTTTCGCGCAATTACAGAAACCTTATGCATTGGAAAATTAGCAGCTTTTAGTTCCCGAAGTGCTAGTTCTGTATCTGAACGTTTAGCAAAAACGCCAACAGATCTTCGCTCTTTTTCTAATGTCATTTTATCTGTTTCTGGCGACTAGCAATGTTTTACAATGATATTAGCTGAAGCTGATAGAATTACACAGCTCTACGAGTCACTAAACCCCAAAGGAAGATCAATAGCATTGCACCAAGAACAGCAAATAAAATACTTCCGAGTGATAAAGCGCCTACGGATGCTGCTGCTGCTGAACCACTTCCTAACAATAGTTGTCCTAGATAACCCCCAACTACCGCTCCGAGAATTCCCAATACAATAGTGGACAAAATACCGCCACCTTGTTGTCCTGGATAAAAGAATTTAGCTAACGCGCCTGCAATTAACCCTAAAACCAACCAAGCGATTATGTTACCCATAACAAATGTCTCCTATTTTTTACGAAAATGCGGTTTTGCTCGCTTTTGACTATTTCATCTTAAAATTAAGTTACAAAATTCATGATCTATCTAGCGAACTAATATCAAAAATCTTTAGATATTATTTGAATCCCTATCAGGTCATCTCTAAGATCGACTTTATGCAAATCCCAGAACGTAACCCTTGAAATCTGGCAGAAACTCTGGTTTTGTAGCAAAAACTTTCCACTACGAGATTAATTTGGATCAAATCTGAAGAGACACAACTTAACTTCCAGAAAGGTCTTAGAGGATGCGATCGCCTACGCCTAGCTAAAGATGGCAACACCTAATTAATGATATTGCGATCGCATATTTAATATTTATCTGTATAGCATCTAAATTTATTACTTAGATAAAAAATTAGTTAGTAAATGAGTTTATTTACACTATCAAGCTGATAGCTCATTACTCTAATTTCACAGAAATAGTCTTTTACAAAGTTAATTTACTATATTCTCACCAATTATAAACTTAGATTTTATTTATTATCAACGTTAATAATTAAAGCCTATACTATGTAATTTTTTCTTTAGATATACACTAAAAGATTCAACTAATCTGTATATTATTTAACGACTTCTGGCAATAGTAGGTAATTTATCAGTATATTATTTTTACAGAGTCTACCTGTGGGCATAAAGGTATTCATCAAAAGATATAGCTATGGAACCATTGGCTTATATCTTTTGGCTACTTTGTTAGATTCTCCAAGATGAATTAATATTTGAAAAAGCTATGTACAACGGACAAAAAACTTGTTAATAAAAATAACTCCAGATAGAAGATTTAAAAATTGCACAAATACTAATATATAAACATTGCATAGCTTACTAAGCAATACTAACCAAATAAATCAATAAACCTAGGAGTTAGAGATGAGTATTGAAGATAGAGCAAAAGCTGTTGCTAAAAATATTGAAGGCAAGGTACAAGAGATAGTAGGCGAAGTTACTGGCAACCCTAATGACAAAGCTGAAGGTCAAGCTAAGCAAGCTGAATCCCAAGTTCGCCATACTGTTGAAAATATCAAAGATGAAGTTAAAAAGTCTTTAGAATAGGCTAGATGGCTAGAGTTCAGATTCCCGACTTCTAATAAAAGTCGGGAATCTAAAAGACGCGAGTTAATTAGCGCAATGTACTAGCCGGCATACCCAAAATATCCTCAAGCCTTGGCATGTCTTCCAACGGAATCACGCGCCCTTCATCCTCAAAACCAACGATTTGATCAAAGTTCAAATACCGATACAAATCATCGGCAAAAGGATGAATTCTATTTGCCACAATATCCATATATTCCTGTACTGTGGGAATGCGTCCCAACAGCGCACAAACAGCGGCTAATTCTGCTGAACCAAGATACACTCGGGCATCTTTACCCATGCGATTATTGAAGTTGCGGGTAGAGGTAGAAAATACCGTTGTCCCATCAGCAACTCGCGCCTGATTACCCATACATAAACTGCATCCTGGCATTTCTGTCCGCGCATTTGCGGCATTAAAAATACCATATACACCTTCTTCTTTAAGTTGGTGTTCATCCATGCGGGTTGGTGGACAAATCCACAAGCGAGTTTTTACTTCACCTGCACCTTCCAAAACTTTAGCTGTTGCCCGATAATGACCAATATTCGTCATACAAGAACCAACAAATACTTCTTGTACAGGATCATTAGCAACTTCCGATAATAATTTCACATTATCAGGGTCATTAGGGGCAGCTACAATTGGTTCTTTGATTTCGTTCAAATCAATTTCAATAATTTCGGCATACTCCGCGTCTGCATCAGCTTCCATCAGCACGGGATTGGCTAACCATTCTTCCATTTTGGCGACGCGGCGCAAAATAGTACGCGCATCGTTGTAACCCCTCGCTGCCATGTTTTTTAGCAGCACTATATTAGAACGCAGATATTCGGCAACTGTCTCTACACTCAGTTTAATTGTACAACCTGCACAGGAACGTTCGGCGCTAGCATCGGTAAGTTCAAATGCTTGTTCAACTTTCAAATTTGGCAAGCCTTCCATCTCTAGAATCTTTCCAGAGAAGATGTTTTTCTTATTTTGCTTTTCTACCGTCAGCAAACCTTTTTGAATTGCTACGTAAGGAATTGCATTTACAACATCTCGTAAGGTGATACCGGGTTGCAATTCACCTTTAAATCTTACCAATACCGATTCTGGCATATCCAAAGGCATCACACCCAAAGCACCTGCAAAGGCTACTAACCCGGAACCTGCGGGAAAGGAAATACCCAAGGGGAAGCGAGTGTGAGAGTCTCCGCCTGTTCCGACAGTATCGGGTAGCAGCATTCGGTTGAGCCAAGAGTGAATTATCCCATCGCCGGGACGTAAGGCGACACCGCCACGGGAGGCGAAGAAGTCGGGTAGTTCTTGTTGAGTTTGGATGTCTACTGGTTTGGGATAAGCAGCTGTGTGACAGAAACTCTGCATCACCAAATCTGCACTGAAGCCAAGACAGGCGAGTTCTTTTAATTCGTCGCGGGTCATGGGGCCTGTGGTATCTTGAGAACCAACTGTAGTCATCATGGATTCGCAGGATGTGCCTGGATGCACGCCGGGTAATCCGCAAGCTTTACCAACCATTTTCTGTGCTTGGGTATAACCTTTACCTGTATCGGAAGGCTGCTGAGGACGGATGAAAACGGTGCTGGGTTCTAAACCAAGTGCTTGGCGGGTTTTATCGGTGAGGGTACGTCCGATAAGTAGGGGGATGCGTCCACCTGCACGGACTTCATCAAAAATGGTATCGGGTTTGAGAGTGAAGGTAGAAATGACTTCGCAAGACGTTCCATGCAACGTCTCTACATTAGTGGTGATTTCGCCTTTGTAAGGATGAATGGTAATCACCATACCAGTTTCTAGTTTGGTGACATCGCATTGGATAGGCAAAGCACCGGCATCTTCAGCAGTGTTAAAGAAGATAGGCGCGATCGCACCACCTAAAATATACCCCCCAGCGCGTTTGTTCGGCACAAAAGGTATATCATTTCCCATGTGCCACAACACAGAGTTAATAGCAGATTTGCGCGAGGAACCTGTACCAACTACATCTCCCACGTAAGCAACAGGATGACCTTTTTTCTTCAACTCGGCAATTGTTGCTAAGCTTCCCGGTTGCCGTGACTCTAGCATCACTAAGGCGTGTAAGGGAATATCCGGGCGCGTGGTGGCACTTTGGGCGGGGGATAAGTCGTCGGTATTAGTTTCGCCAGGAACTTTGAAGACGGTGACAGTGATAGCTTCTGGTAGTGTGGGACGCAGGGTAAACCACTCGGCTTCTGCCCAAGAGTCAATTACCCGCTTGGCGAAGGGATTAGTTTTGGATAATTCTAAAACATCGTGGTAAGCGTCGTACACCAGCAAAATTTTGCTTAAAGCGTTGGCGGCATAAGCGGCGATGGGTTCTTTTCCTTGTCCCCCCATCACCAGCGGTGTTTCCGAAGAGTCGGAAACGGATACAGTGGGGAATTGCAGCAAATCGATTAAAGATTGCACATTATAGCCACCCACCATTGTCCCTAACAATTCCACCGCTTCTATGCGCGAAATCAGGGGGCTGGTGATTTCTTTTTTAGCAATGGCGCTGAGAAACCCAGCTTTGACGTAAGCTGCTGCATCAACACCAGGGGGAATGCGATCGCGCAATAGATGTAATAATATCTCTTCTTGACCCTTTGGCGGATTTTTCAGTAATTCACATAATTCTGAGGTTTGTTTAGCATCCAAAGGTAAGGGGGGAATTCCCAGTGCTGCTCTTTCGGCAACGTGTTTACAGTATGATTCCAGCATTCTGAACTCCAAATATTCAGCCAAACATTTTTTAAGTGTTTCTAATCACTTCCTAAGTTTCAGGAGCATTCAACCTTACAAATCTTTACAGGTAGAATTCACAGGAAGTGAGCCTCCTTACTTTAAGTTTTTTGTCTAGCGAGGACTTATAATTATAACTGTATAGCTATTTTTGTCGATAAAGCTATTTAAAAATAATTCTTTTTTCGTCTTTTTTAACTTGGTTGTGTGCTTATTTATCAGATAATATAATTCGTTTGTCCACCGAACTTATAATCTAAGGAAGCCTTAGCTGAAAGTTCCCGTTGCATCATACTTCTATTATATATGCCCCAAACTTACACCGTGGAAATCCGCCATCAAGGCAAAATTCATACCTTGCAAGTTCCTGAAGATGAAACCATCTTATCAGTTGCCGATGCCGCTGGTTTAGATTTGCCAAGTTCATGCCATGCAGGTGTTTGCACAACTTGCGCTGGTCAAATAACCGAGGGAACTGTAGATCAAACTGATGGTATGGGCGTTAGTTCAGATTTGCAAAAACAAGGTTATGTACTGCTTTGTATTGCCAAACCTCTTTCTGATTTGAAAATTGAGACAGAAAAAGAAGAAATAGTTTATCAGTTGCAATTTGGTAAAGACCAATAATCAGTCAAGAGTTATCAGTACACGGTTAGATGGATAACTTACTATTACTAAGACTGATAAACAACATAAGTATTTCTTAGCACTTGATATCAGTTATTGTAGAAACTACAAATCAACAGGATTTAAGGCGATGACGACTCATTTTATTACCGCAGAAATTGACCTTCAAGAAACTCCGACAGAATTACAAAAAGTAATTGAAGCAGAGTTACAAAAACAAGGTGAACCCCTACGCTGGGCAATCACCTCTGTGAATGTTGCACGGCAAAAGGCTACTGTTGAAGCCGTTATCACCAGAGTCAGCGCTGAGTAGTGAGTCTATCCCTGTCAAGGTGGATTAAAAAGCTACTTTCATCCCTATGATTGGTAGAACACCTTACTTAGTGTCTTCTCTGCAAGACGCTTTGCGAATGTGCCTCTGTGGTTAATAAATTAATTGTCACCACAAAGGCACAGAGAGTCCGAAGTTCTGAGTAGTTAGAAGTGTCACGGAATTCAAGCACTTGGTGAAAAATACCTGGTTGTAACCACTTAACACTCATAACTTAAATATGCAACGTCCATACACTGCTATCTTAATTGTACCAACCGGCGTTGGGGCTGCGATTGGTGGTTATGCTGGTGATGCTTTGCCTGTTGCCAGAGTTATAGCACAGGTTTGCGATCGCCTGATCACTCACCCCAATGTCCTCAACGGTGCAAGTTTGTACTGGAATCTCCCCAACGCTTTCTATGTTGAAGGTTATGGACTTGACAAATTTGCTGCTGGATGCTGGGGATTAAGACCTGTACATACCAATAAAGTAGGTTTGCTTTTAGACCAAGGTATTGAGCCAGAATTGCGGCTACGACACCTGCAAGCAGCCGATGCAACTAGAGCAACTCTGGGATTGTCAGTAACAGATTATGTAATCACCGATGCCCCGCTCAATGTAGAATTACGGACAGCACCATCGGGAGCTAGTTGGGGGACAATTGGCAACCCAGATAGCTTGTTAAGGGCAGCTGAAATTTTAATTAAGAAAGTGGGGGCAGAAGCGATCGCAGTTGTTGCCCGTTTCCCCGATGATATAGATGAAGAGGCAGTACAAAACTACCGCCACGGTAAAGGTGTTGATCCCCTAGCGGGTGCAGAAGCCGTAATTAGTCATTTATTAGTGCGAAACTTTCAAATTCCTTGCGCCCATTCTCCTGCTCTTGCAAGCGTACCCCCAGATCCAGATTTATCTCCCCGTTCTGCCGCCGAAGAATTGGGCTATACTTTCTTACCGAGTGTCCTTGTAGGCTTGAGTCGCGCCCCACAATTTATAGTAGAAAAGGGGTTAGTCGCACCACTACAAGAAGATATTTGGGCAGATCAAGTCGATGCTGCGATCGCACCTGCAACTGCTTGTGGTGGTAGTGCCTTACTAAGTTTAAGCCAGAGGCGATGCCAAATAATTACAGTGGAAGAAAATAAAACTCATATACAAGTTCCTCCCCAGCCGTTGGGGATCAAATCCATACAGGTAAACTCATATTTAGAGGCAGTGGGTGTATTGGTTGCACACAAAGCAGGCATTAATCCATCTGCTCTCAGTTCAAGTGGCTTCGTCTAATTCGTAATTCAAGAGTTAAAAGTCAAAAGTTATTTTCTCGCCTCTGCCCCATTTCCTAAAAAACCGTGGTTGAACAACAAAAGCAAGAGCCAGAAATTCCATACCTGACGCGCTTCCAAGTACTTGGGGCGATGGGAGCGACTGCAATCATTTTGTTGATAGTCGCCAAGCTATCGTTATACTTTGGTAACTTTTCTTTATTTTCCTGGAAATGGGATGAAAGAGAATTGCTGCTAGGTGTGGGGTTAGGAATCATCATCACCGCGTTAAGTGGCTTAGCTTACCGCTTTTCCCCACCGTATCGTAAAAGTGCAGATTATTATTTAGAACTAGTACTTAAACCCTTAGCTTTACCAGACTTAATTTGGTTAGGGTTACTACCTGGTTTGAGTGAAGAATTGTTATTTCGGGGTGTGATACTGCCAGCTTTAGGTTCAGATAATACGGCTGTTATTGTATCGAGTCTTTGCTTTGGCGTCTTACACCTTAGTGGTTCCCAACAATGGCCTTATGTGATTTGGGCATCCATTGTTGGGATACTACTAGGATATAGTGCCTTGATTACTGGTAACTTATTAGTGCCGATTGTTGCTCATATTGTGACAAATTTGATTTCCAGCTATCTGTGGAAAATGTGGCAATTGTCAAAAATTAAAAGTTAAATGTTTGAGTCTGTAAGAATTAATGCGTAGGCGTAGCCCAACCCAGACATCGCACACTATCAACCATAAAAGAATTATGTGGTTTGAGCGCTTTGACTAGATGCTTTCTGTGCAATAGTTTTTAAGCGAGTCGCCCTGCTTTTACGGATACGTTCACTTTTGCGAACTCCACCAGCCATCTCATACTCGCGGCTGTCTTTGCCATATTTAAAGCCAATTCCCATGAGCATCTTTTCAGAGAAAGTACTCAAGGTTTTTTATGAAAGCAATCCAAGCCACAGGGAAGATTTATCGTCAGCTGCATGATTTAGTTGAGATGCTTGGGGATGACAATCTCAATCTTAAGATGCCCTCAACTGCTATACAAAGCAAAATAGCGATCACCTGTTGCAATCAAGCTCTATTTGCAAAGCATATTTGTGCGATCGCATTTCAGTTGCCATAGCAACAACCACGCCCATTTTGATATAAATAGCTTAAAGCAGTGGGGAATCTGAAACTATAACGGGCAAGAGGAAAAACTATGTATTTTTACCTTATGCTAAGTGTTACTTCTGACAAGTAAGCTGCTAATGCGATCGCCTGTGGTAAAATTCGATGTTCTTGAACTTGAATCCTGGCGTGGAGTGTTTCTGATGTGTCATCTGGTAATACTGGCACTGCTGCTTGCATTAATATTGGGCCACTATCCACCTCTAAACAAGCTATATGCGCTGTACAGCCAGTAATTTTTACCTCAGATGCCAAAGCTTGTTCAACAGCATGGACTCCCTTAAAACTGGGCAACAAACTAGGGTGGATATTAATAATCTTATTGGGAAAGGCATCAATTAATACTTCTGTCACCAGTCGCATCCAGCCTGCCATAATCACCCATTCAACATCATATTTCTGCAACGTCTGGACAATTTGCGCGTCAAACTCTTCCCGGCTTTTGTAGTTGCGGTGATTCAATAAAATAGCCTCTACACCTCTATTTGCTGCCCTGAGCGCTGCCTTAGCTGAAGGATTATTATAAATCAAAACTTGAATTTTAGCGTTTAACTGTCCGTCTTGGATAGCTTGAGCAACTACCTCAAAATTGCTGCCGTTTCCAGAAGCCATAATCCCCAATTTTAAGGGAGCGCTTTGTGTAAATTGGTTACTAGAGATGTTGGGAGAAATTAGACAAGCTGCATCAGCATTTATTCTGGAATTATTACTCATAAAACTTCTATCTTACTAATAAATGCGAGCCTACTGGACATTTAACTTGCTGAAAATTGTTGGAAGGAAGCGTTGGCGGAAGTGGCGGTTTAGTTGAAGGTTTATCAGTTTCACAAATAGCCGTACTTGTGAGAGTTTCACCTTTTGTTTTTCTGACAAATGTAATGCCCGTATAGCTTCTTAATTCAGGTTTTTTGGCAACGGCTGTGCTGATTACGCTTTGGGTTTGTTTGTCTTGGGATACTATTCGATAACGATAATTCTCCGTTTCTGGCTTAATATTAAGACCTAGTTGCTCAATAGTTGTACTAAACTTTTGGTATTCCAGATAGTAAGCCTGTTGTCCGCGGTTAATGGTACCAATAATTTGTTTACCTTCAACTTCTGACTGATTGGTTGCTTGATTTCCTGCTTTTGGGTCGATAAGTTGAATATTATCAGGCAATGTGGTGGCATTGGAAACTTTTTTGAATAGCGATGCCTTTGGAGAAAAAGCTGTGGGTCTAGGTTTTCCCGGATTGGTTTCATCTAATTGCAGTCGCATCTGACCATCAGCAGTAAATTCAAAAATTGTCAATACTGGTTGCTGATTACTAGGAATTGTGACATCTAGATGCATGGGTTGTGGCGTCGGGTTGATGCGATATTTAACTTCTGCGGCAACAGGAGTATTAGAATTGGGCAATAAAATAAATAATTTACCTTCTGGTGTGAAAATGAAGGTTAGTCTTTGAAGCGATGAAGACTCTTGAGTTTGCCATTGCCCCGACAATTTTTGGATAATCGGGTTTGTCTGCTTAGCGGGTTGAGATGGCGTTGGCGTTGGTGCTGTGGAAGGCTGAGCCAGCACAGTTGGTTCGAGTTTCATCAGTAGTATCATAAATACGCTAAAGCTAAGCAATTTGCTAGCGATTTGGAGTTTGCCAAAGTGGGCGAATTTAAGCATTTGCGTAAGAGTAATTAGATTGACAGGATCTTAACAGTACTTTTACGAATAACAACCCTACACTAGCCACCATTGCCATGAAAACAACCCGATCGCCTATGCAACTGCTGGATAATGATACTGTGGCTGCCTGGATTTTTCTCACACCAGCACTAATTTTACTAGGCGTCTTTATTATTTGGCCGATCGCTTATTTGTTTTACCTTAGTTTCACAGCTGGTAGTTTCACCTCATCAGGTACTCATTGGATAGGCATAAAGAACTACTGGCGCTTGCTACTCAACCCTGATTTCTGGCAAGTTCTTGGTAACACCTTTTATTTTACCGTTGCCACCGTCATTCCCAGCTTAGTTATTCCCTTGGGACTAGCAGTACTACTAAATCGCTCCCTAGCCTTGCGGGGAATATTGCGAAGTGCTTATTTTTTACCTTCAATTATCTCGCTTGTGGCGGCTGGTTTAGGATTTCGCTGGCTGTTTCAAACATCGGGGCCGGTTAATGGACTTTTAGGTTTTTTTGGCATTCCGGCAATACCCTGGCTTGGAGACACATTTTGGGCTATGCCAGTACTGATATTGTTAAGCATTTGGAAACAACTGGGTTTCAATATGGTGGTGTTTTTAGCGGGGTTGCAAGCAATTCCCCCTAGTCGTTACGAAGCAGCAGATTTAGATGGAGCAAACGCTTGGCAACAATTCTGGTATATTACCCTGCCCGGATTGCGATCAACTATCATATTTGCAATTGTCACCACTGCGATTTTTACATTGCGGAGTTTTGAGCAAGTTTATGTGATTACTGGCGGCGGCCCGCTGAATTCGACTAATTTACTGGTTTACTACATTTATCAAGAAGCTTTTGGTCAATTTGATTTTGGCTATGCAGCCGCAGGGGCGACAGTGCTGTTAGCAGTGACGACGGTACTAGTGTATTTGCAGTTGCGAACTTGGAGTGAGGAGTAGGGGTTTGGTGTTGCTGAATCTGGGTATGAATTTATCGGGCTACGCCCCGCTACGCTAACACGCAGAGACGCAGCGGAAAGTCTGAGCGCCGGCTTCCGGCGAACAGACGCCACTTGCTTCAAGCCGGGGAACCCGTCCAACGCAGTGGCTCAACTTTTCAAGACAGAGGCGCGGAGAGTAGGAGTTTGAGATATTAGACTTCTTGCAAAAGTCGATTTTGTGAAAATTAAACCACAGATGAACACAGCGAAAAGTTCTGTAGGCAGTGAAACAGACCATCGCCGGAAGCCGCCGTTCAGACTTCTCTCTGCGTCTTTGCGCCTCTGCGTGAAATAAATCATCCCGCAATTATGCAACGCCCAATTAAGCAACGTCAGAGGTTTTATCTGAGCAAATGACAATTTCCCGTATCTAACTCAACTGTGCTACAAGTTGATTTTCTAATAGTGTGTTATTTGTCAATAAGTCCTCAACGGTAATTCGCAAAAAGCGTTGTTCATCAACTTGAAAGAGGATTTTAATCCGATCGCTTCCTGGATGTCCAGTTGGTGTAAGTTGGGCTATTGTTCTAGCACCTTCTTGATCGTTGAGGGGTCTGACGGTGGTTTCGCCATTGTCAGAACGGCGAGTAATTAGGCGATCGCCATCAAAATAAACTTCGGTGTTACCTGTATCTGCTCCCAATTCTCCCATAATTAGCTCAATACTGGGTTGATTCTCTAAAGACGCGCCTAAAACTAACTCCATTGGCTGACTCATTGGGTACGCTTGTCCAGCTTTAATAATTGGATGCCATTTGTGGTGTCCTTTGCGACGATCCCAGTAGCGGACACCGTAACTATGGTAGAGAAAGTCTTTAATTTCTATGCCTTGAGCTAACTGTAATGCACCTTGAGCGATCGCTTCAAAAGGACGTTCGCAACGAATTTTCTCTGGCTGAAAATACTGTTTTACCCATGTCTGCACTGCTGGTAATTGCACAGTACCACCAACTAACAACACTGCATTAATATCTGCAAGTTCTATTCCCTGGCGTCTTGCTTGCTGCAATAGTGTCGTCATCGACTCATCAAGTAAATCAAAAAATGCATGTTCTTTGAGGATATTTTCTAGGGTGTCGCGGTTTAGTTCCAGTTCATAGCTTTCAAATGTTTCATCGTCAAAATAAACTTCACTGGCTTGGTTTTGAGTTGATAATTGAATTTTTACTTTTTCTGCGAGTCGCATTGTCAGGGGACTTACCGCCAGTCCTTGAGTTTTGGCAAAGTAATCTACTAACCAATTATCAATATCAGTACCGCCTAAATTTTGTCCGGCTTTTGCTAACACGCGAGCAGTTTTTACCTTTTGCTTGGAGTCGAAAGCCTTGGATTTATTACCCCACTTGAGAATAAAGCCTAGGGGTTTTGTGTTTGCTTGCATACCTTGAGCCAACTGTACAAGGGACAAATCCAAAGTACCGCCACCAAAGTCAATTACCAAAAGAATTTCTTGATCTGCTAAGCCATAACCCAAAGCTGCGGCTGTGGGTTCATCTAGCATTCGCACTTGTTCGACGGGGAGAGATTGACAAACTTTTCCCAACCAATGACGATAAGCTTCAAAGCTGTCTACGGGGACTGTTAAAACTATAGAATCTAACCCACCTTGCAGGGGTACTAGTTGCTCAATTATCTTGGTGAGAAACCATTGTCCTACTTGTTCAAAGGTGATGATTTGTCCATCCAGTTCGGGTAAGAATCCTTGGATATCTGCACCAATACCCCGCTTGAAGCTGCGAAAAAATCGTGTTTCGCCTTTGAGGTCAAAACCGCGATCGCGTACTTGTTGCCCTACTAAGACTTTACCCTGTGTTGCTTCTTCAACATAAACTAGGCTGGGAATCAATGGCGGATTTAAACTTTGTTGAATTGATAACCCAGGTAGATTTAGGGTTTCTGGCTGCTGGGTTACGGGATTCCAGCGAGTAATGACTGTGTTGCTAGTACCAAAATCGATTGCGATCGCCATATTTTATTGATGATTTCGCGCCAAAATACAAACACTAGGGTAGAGAGTGCCAATTGTGATTATTCTATATAAGCCACCAAGAACGCAAATGGGCGATCGCTTCTTCTTTGTGTTTGGCTTCGACTTCTATCCACGGTGCTTCATGGTAGACATTGGGCATAGCAGTAATCAAATCACTATGTTTTCTGTCATTGAAAGCGACTTCGCCATTAGAAATATGTACTAACTGCCAATCTGGATTCGTCCAAGTTTCTCGCGCTGCGTAAAACATTTCTGCTACACTCGGATGATCGTAGCTATCTAGGTTTTCGTGGCAAATATGGTGATGGGCATCGAATACCATCGGTATGCCAGCTTGCTGACAGACTGCTAAAATTTCACTGGCACTGTAAGCGTATTCATCATTTTCTAAAGTCAAGCGGCTTTTAATTGCTTCTGGTAGTTCTGAAATTATCCGTACCAGTTGTTCGGTGCGTTGAGATTTGCCACCATGAATATTCATCAATGACCAAGGCGATCGCGGTAAACTCAATAAGTCAAATGTACGCGCATGTCGTTCGAGAATTTTGATACTTGCTTGCACCACTTCGGCAGAATCAGAACTCAACACTACATATTGGTCTGGGTGCAGCACCATTCTAATGCCCAATGCTTGAGCTTGCTGACCAATTTCGCCTAAGTTAGCGCTCATTTCCTCTAAGATATTTGCGCCGATTTCGTCTTCCATGTCACTCAGAGGAAACAAACCAGAGGACATGCGATACAGCCGAATTCCGTTCTCCTGACAAAAAAAGAGAGCATCATACAAACGCTGTAAGTTATGGCTATATAGTTCTCTTAAAGCACTTTCACGATCACTGAGGGAGAGTTTTAAGTAGCGCGTACGCGTCATTGTCCGAAAGCGCACCTGCTTGTCGAAGGTGATGCAAACTAGCCCTAAGTGAGGCGAACTGCTTTCTTCGCTTTCTTCGCACTGCTGTGCATTAAGTAGATTTTGGAGATGGATTGCGGTCATTAACTAAGTTTATCAACTGTTGCCCTAGTTTAAATTTAAGTAAATTGTGCAACTGAGTCATGAGTATCTAAAGAATGAAGTCCGAAATTTGCAGGATATAAATACCTAATACGCATCTTTTTTATCCAATAGCCATAGGCGCGTTCTTTTTACTCTTGGGCTGCCATTGAAATACATCTGCCTTATGGAGTATTTTTTGTAATTTATCTATCAATGTTTATATAGTTTTTTAATGATTTAGTAATTAAATTATTCAACTTCCAGTCTAAGAGATAAAGAAATCAAGCCATTGCAGTGCATCCAAGGTGACTTAACCAAAGGAGGAATGTCAAGATTAGGAGATGTGCCTCTAGGCAGTGAAGTCAAGTACCTGAAATATTTATTAATATAAAGTAAATTCAGCGTCAGGAGTCAGAAAAAGTTTTTACCAGTCAATCACCAGATTCTTCACAAACGGAGCAGAAGATTATGAACAATCAAGAACCATCAGACTCTAAAGAATTTGTCGGAAATCTCAAGAATGGGATTTGGCTGTTTGGCCTCTCATCTTGGGTGTTTGGCATTACCGATCGCAGTATTGCTTCATTTGCCGATGGCTATCTATCTGCTTTGGATCTGACGCAACTATTTACTGCGGCGACATTCTTTATGGCGTGGCTATTTTTGAAACCGACATCCAAGGCTTAAGCAATTCAAAATTCTGGCTAATGTAGAACAGGGTTACATCAGTCTTGTAGAAAATTCGGAAAGATATCTATAAGGAGAACACTTTTTATTGTAATGAGGGGTGTGCCAAAAAGTGCATCTTTATTTTTTGTATACCAAAAAATCGGAGTTATTTTGAAGGTTCCTAGAATGACGCCGATTTTTGATTTGTGATTAATCAATAATAACTCAGAATAGCGATCGCATTTTACAAAAAATATAGTCAAGAGCCAAAATGGCAAGTGTACGACTGGCTTCTGGCGCTGTTTATGGTGATAATCCTGCTGTGCGATCGTGCGCTTTACTACCACAGTCAAGATAATAATTTAAAACCAACAACAAGCAAGCTTCACTTAACTATTTTAAACTCAGCCGCTCACAATTAATTAAATGTAGTCTATTTTACTTAACAAAGCTTTTTTGAGCCAAATTAATCACTCTTTAGACAGACGAGTTCAAAATTTCAACAAGTTAAATTCTTGAGCTAAGTGATATCTTTTCAACCTTTTAAAATTTCTACTGAAGTTAGAATGTTAGATGTTTTGGTACAACCAATAATTGATCATCAACACACTCCAGCTACTATTACACTGCAAAATATTATCTTACCGAATTCAGATATTTATAGTAGTATCGAAAAACTATTTTTAAGATTAAACTACAATTCTGTGCTGAATTATGAACAAAATATTGTTGAATTAAAAAAAGGTGGAAGCATTAGATTCGATACTTATTTTAATGCTTTCTCAATCCAGAAGTGGAAGAATTACATTGACATAAAACATATAAATATAAGGTTATATTTAAAAGGAGCATTTCAAATTAGACTTTTGACGATAGATGAACTATCAAAATTTGCACATTTAGTCAGCCAAAAGTTTATCAACGTGAATACTTTAAGTGAAATAACTGTATTTGACAATATAAATATAAATCTATGTAAACGGTTATTGTATCTTGAAATTATAGCTATCGGAAATAATTGTTTATTCAAAGATGGTTACTTTTACATAATAAATATTCGTCAAAATTTAGATAAAAAATTGCAGTGATAATATAATGCTTTTTTCTCTTCCTTGGCTTGTTTTAAGTAGAAGGGCTTAATTAAATCAGAGCTAGAGTAAGAGATTTATCCCTTAGAAACCTTATATAGAGCGATAAATCGCTCACTACGAACAAAAGCTTTATCTTATATTTAATTACGTCTAGCTACTTACTGTAAGACACTCCACGTCTACGTTAAAAAAAGTAGTTTTGAGTTTTTGATATGCATCTGGGTTTGATTTTGCCCGGAAATATACAGGATTTTGGCATATCGCACAACAGAATTAAGTTTTAAATTTTAATTTAAATTCTTTATTCAACCTAAAAGGCTTCCTTATACATATCTGATTTTAGTCCTATCGGACTAACTAAACAAACAATACGTAGTCTCATAGATAATTTAAATTACTCCGCTCGCATGAGGACAGGATTCTGAGATTTGTAGAGAATAGGTACTGTAGAAGTTAGTGATTCAACAACTTCTAGAAGTTTCTAGAAGTGATGGAGGTACATAAAATGAAAGCGATATTTCTCACAGCAGCAGCTTTACTCAGCACAGTAGCTCTAACTGCTCCCATTCCCGTAAAAGCTGAAAACACCACCCCCCTCCGGCGCTTACTAGAAACTAGAGAATGTTTAGGATGTGATTTAACAGGTGTGAACCTCAAAGGCGCTCACCTAATAGGCGTTGATTTGAGAAGGGCAAATTTACAAGGTGCTAATCTTGAAGGCGCTAACTTAGAAGGCGCAGATTTAACTGGTGCAAATTTGAAGTCTGCTAATCTCACAGAAACTTTTGCCAGTGGTACTACCTTTGAAAATGCTAACCTGACTAACGCTAACTTAAGTGATGCTAATCTGCATAACGCTCAAGTAGATGGCGCTGTGATGATTGGTACTAATCTAGATGGTGCTGATGGCTTTGACATTAATCTTGGTATCGGAGGAGAAGAATGAGAGTTAAGAGTTATCAGTTTAAAAATGAAAACTCCTAACTCCGAGGTTTTACTCTCCAGTAATGGATAGTTCATCCACCCAGATTTTTGGACAAACGCCTCCTGGAGTTAACTCCGCCTCTTTCTCGATAAAAATAATTGACTTCAAGAGTTCCAAGAAATCGCCCGCAACTGTTGCTGACTCAATACTTGTCCTAACACCCTTGTTGACTAGCCAACCATCAAACGGCAAAGAAAATGAGCCTTGTAAAGACTTAACTCCAGCATGGAGCGCTTGTAAATCATCGATAAAAATCACATTCTCAGAAGTTTCTAGACTAAATTCCTGCTCAGGAGTTGCTGCTGAAAAAACGTGATAAAAATTCGGACTAACATTGACTTTTGCGCCAATACTTGCATTACCCGTTGGCTTAGCATTCATCCTTTTAGCAGTTCCAGCACTGTGAAGAAAACCTGTTAAAACGCCATTTTCAATTAGTGAAATCTGACGAGTGGGAGTTCCTTCACCATCAAAAGTTTCTGCGCCTACATTTGCTGGATGTAGTGCATCATCATAAACCGAAAGCAGAGGGGAAGCAATCTGCTTACCTAAATCATCAGGAGTAGATAGGCTCTGATTGTCCAGGATACTTTGAGCATTGAACAAGTTAGAAAAACCACCCAACAGACTTAAGAAAGCTTCAGCTGAGAAGACGACTCTATATTTACCAGTCTTGATTTTTTCATAGTTCAAGTGACTGATAGTTTTATCAGCAGTTTCTTTTATACAACCATTGATATCTAAATTATTTAAACTCCGGTTGATTCTAAAAGCGCCTGCACTACGCGGTTTTTTTCCTTCTTCTTCAGTTTTGCTATAAAGATAAACCGATGCTAGGGAATGAGATTCAATTCTGGCTGCGCCGTCGCTGTTGAGATAGAATCTATCAATATCTCTTTGCGCCAAACCATTATAAGGTACGCCTTTAATTGCCGGATGAACTGACAGTAATTCTTTTTCAGCAACCAGTAGTTTTTCAATCAGTTCAGCAACAGGTGCTTGAGGTGCTTTATCTTCAGCTTTATTTGCAATAGGGATAGTAGCTTCTGGACTAAAATCAGGGACATTTTCCTTAACCCCAAAGAAACTGGCTTCGTAAGCAGTTTTTAAGGCTAATTCCAGTCCATTGGGATCTACATCTGTGGTACTGGTGACACCCATTGTATTGTCTTCATTCCAGACACGGACAGTAACACCAGAGCGATTTGAGGCTTTGACTTGTTTTGGCTCACCTTGATCTACTTGTACACTAGTTTCGTCTACTGTTGAGCCATAAATGTCGAATTTTTTGATGCCAAGCTTATTAGCATTGTCTTTTGCATAACTGGCAATATCATTGATATTTGGCATAGTCAATCTTAGATTTTGGATTTTGCAGCACAAAAAGTTTTATTTACTTTGTGCCTTTGTGTTTTTATGAACCACGAAGACACTAAGACACAAAGAAGTTTACCGTTAAGTAGAATTTTTGGCATTGCTGAATTGAAGTATGAAATTTAAAAACTTAACATCTTAAACTCTTACTCTCTGCGCCTCTGTCTTGAAAAGTTCTGTTCGCCGGAAGCCGGCGCTCAGACTTTCCGCTGCGTCTCTGCGTGTTAGCGTAGCGGGGCGTAGCCCGATAAATTCATACCTGGATTCAGCAACGCCGAATTTTTTATCGTCCACCTACGGTAATCGAATCAACTTTGATGTGGGGTTGTCCTACTGTGGTGTAAATACTGCCGCTAATAGAGCCACAAAAACCTGGTGCGATTTCCAAATCTTGAGAACACATGGAAATTTTGTTCATAATTTCCTTGGCTTCACCGATAAGGATGGCTCCCTTTAGTGGTTTGGTGATTTTGCCATTTTCAATTAAATAAGCTTCATCGACACTAAAGTTAAATTGGCCTGTTGCACCAACACTACCGCCGCCCATCTTTTTGCAGTAAATGCCTTTATCAATAGAGGCAAATAAATCTTCAATGCTATATTCACCAGAATCAATATAGGTATTACGCATTCGGCTAGCAGCGGCATAGGTGTAATTCTGGCGGCGTCCACTTCCAGTCCTGGGGTGTCCGGTGCGTGAGGAACCGGCTCTATCTGCTAAAAAGTTTTTGAGAACGCCTTTTTCAATTAATAGGGTTCTTTGAGCAGGCATACCTTCGTCATCCATGTCAATTGTCCCAAAGGCATTTTCAGCACGCCCTTCATCCCAGGCTGTCAAACTTTCGTGGGCAATTTTTTCGCCTTTTTTGTCGGCAAAGGGGGTAGTATTGCGTTCAATTTGAGTGGTTTCCAGTAAGTGTCCACAGGCTTCGTGGAAGATGACGCCACCAAAGTGATTCGCCATAATGATGGGGTAAGTGCCTGATTCTACGTAATCTGCATAGAGCATTTTCCCAGCGGATTCGGCTATTTGCTCGGCGGCTTTTTGATAATCCCAAGTTCTCAAGAAGTTAGCATCGCTAGTGTTACCAGCACGTTCACCGATTGAGGAGCGATTAGCACCATCAGCAGACAGGAGGTTAAATCCTACTGACTGGGTAAGGCGAATATCACGAGCAAAGGTACCATCGCTGGCGGCGACTAAAACTTCTTGCCAATCCCGGAAATAGGTAGCGCGGCGTGATTGGACGTGGCTAGCTTTTCGCTTTAGCTGGGCGGTACCATCAAGGAGAACTTCTCCCATTTCCCGGATGGAACTACACAACGTCAGCCATCCATCTTTGCCTCTTTTTGTGGCGTAGTCTCTCAATAATTCCAGGTTGATTTCTGGGATGAAAGCGTTAGGAGCGGGTAGTTGTAATCCCAGGATAGAAAGACCTTTTTCTAAGGCTGCTTTCAAACCGGAAAATGAAAGGTCATTGGTGCTAACGTAGCAGTCGGCTTTGCCACGAAACACTCTGACGCCTGCACCTGTAGCTAGACTTGGTGAAATACTGGTGATGGCGTCGTCTTCTGCAAGACAACTGATGTAGTTGCGACGTTCTAAGAATAATTCGATGAAGTCAGCGCCAGCGGCGCGTCCTAGTCCCAGGAGGGTAGCCAGAGGGGCTTCCCAGGTTTCATCGAAACGCTCTGGGGTGGAGGAATATTGTAGGGTGGGAAGTTGATTTGAGAGAATTAGCGTACTTGTAAGCATGGGTAGCCTCGTCTGCTGGCGTAATCAGAGATTTGACTGAAAAATCCTGGTGTGTTCACTCTAGCAAATTTACCCAGATGACATCTGGCGTGGCTTTTTGAAAAGCAACTTGGTTTTAGCTACTTTGCTTGATTTCCTTTGTTCATCTCACGCCTACGCAGTTTTACCAAAATTCGGACTCGCCGTTTAAATGCTTCAAAGTCTTCAGCGCTCAATTTGGTTTTCTGCCACACTGGGCGTTGCATCAAGCGCTCAGACCATTGATTCAGCTTGGGGTAATTACTGAGATGGAAACCTAAAGGAGGTAATGAATGGATGGCTATTCCAGCAACGATATCAGCCAAGGTTAACTGCTGACTGCCAAAAAAAGAGCGATCGCCTAGCAATTGTGTAAAAAACTGCAATACTTTATCTATATTCTGCTTTGCCTGTGCAAATTGTGGTGAATCTTCACTTTCATAAATTAGTGCAATCACTTGCGGAAATAATTCATTTGCAGTTACCATTTGCACCATCCGCACTATTGCTAATGCTTGAGGTTCGGTAGGTAGCATTGCAGGTATGGGATATTTACTTTCTAAATAGTCCATAATTGCCAGAGATTCTACAATTTGAAAACCGTCATCCACCACAACCGGAATGTGATGAAAAGGGTTGATTGTCAAAAACTCTGGTTGTAGCTGATCACCATCTAAGTTAAGTATGATTGATTCAAAGGGAATTTCCTTTTCTAGTAAGGTAATCCACACACGGCGAGCATTAGGCGAGAGAGGATTGTAGTAGAATTTGAGCATATAAAATTCCTGAAAAAGTTGATATTTTAATTTGTGCCATAGATTTAAAGATGGCTTTCTATATATTGATTTAGATGATTCACTGCTCTTTGCATGTGAATCGCATTTCCGTATAGTTTGCTCATCATAATTGCTCCTTCTAAAGTTGCAGTTATGATGGTTGCGATTTCATCAGCATTCACTTCCGGGCGAATTTCACCCTTTTCAATGCCTGTTTGAATAATTCGACAAATTAGATTCAGCCAAGAGTTCATCACTTGTTGAGTGCGATCGCGCAATGCAGGATGAGCATCATCACTCTCAACAGCAGTGTTTAGCAGTGGACAGCCTCCTTGAACTGGTGGGTTGTCTACAAAACCACTAAATACGCTAACAATTGCTTGAAGACGCTCAATCGCATGATGCTTGCTTCGCAGTACAGATCTATAGTGTCTACTAACACAAGCGATCGCAAAATCAAAAGCCTGTAATGCTAGCTCATCTTTGCTTTGGAAGTGATTGTAAATTCCTCCTTTCTGCAATCCGGTGACACGCATAATATCTGACATAGACGAGCCTGCATAACCTTGTTGGTTAAACAATTCCGCTGCTTGTTGGAGAATTCTGGTTTTTGTTTCTTCGCCTTTAGACATGAAAGTTTTTCCGACCGATTGGTCTGATTGAGGTTAGCATGACATTTACTTGAGAGTCAAGTATTGGGTATTGAGAATTAGAGGTTGAGAATTAGGGATCAGGTATAAGAACCACCACAATATTTTGCGGTTAAGCACTAGCAGCTATCAAATTTAGGGCTGAACATCACAAAATAGTCGTAATAGCCTAAACATATATTTTTTTGTCAAAATCAATACATTTTCCTTATTGATTTTAAGATTGAAGTATATAAGCTTAGCTAAAAGCTTCTCCAGTGGATTTGGTAAAACCACAGGAGTCAAATTACGACATTCAAATCTATTGTTTAAAACAGGAGATGGACTGTCATGACACAGCAAAATGCTGCCCAACTTTTTAAAGCTGTAAAACAAGACCAAGCATTAAAGGAAAGACTTAAAGCTACAGATGACCCGGAAGCTTTCGTCAAAATTGCTAAAGACCGTGGCTATGATTTTACTGTCGAAGAACTGCACACTGAGATTAGTAAATTGTCTGAGGAGGATTTAGCAGCTATTGTCAATCCAGGCTTAGCACCTAGACGGCACATTCATCCCAGGTAGTTCTTGAAGAGAGATACTAAAGTGTAGAAAAAACTAAGCAACTTAAATACACTTTTTACTTTTACTAAGAAGTATTGACAAGAATCCACCGTTATAGTCGAAAGCTTGGCGGTGGGTATTTTATTTTATCTAAACAAACAATCTTCCCACTAAACAAACAAAACCAGGTAACAAAGGTAAGTTAAGTTGATCACTAGCAAATACAGTTGGGTGGGCAGTACCCACCCAAAGTTAGATTTAAAACCTACCTAGCCGCAAAGTAGGCTTCTAACGCCTCAGAACCCCCAATTAATTTTCCATCGATAAATACTTGAGGAACTGTTGTTGCACCTGTAACTGCTCGTAAAGAGCGTGTGGTAATATCCTTACCCAAGGTGATTTCTTCGTAGTCTATGCCATTTTCTTTGAGCATTCCCTTGGCACGCGCACAGAAGGGACAACCCACTTTTGCAAACAAAGAAACGACTTCGGGCTTCACTGCTTTGGGGTTGATATATCTGAGCATCGTCTCGGCATCGGACACTTTAAAGGGATCTCCTGGCTCGTCTGGCTCAATAAACATGTTGTCAATTACACCATCTTTCACCAGCATAGAATAACGCCACGATCGCTTACCAAAGCCCAAGTCTGATTTATCTACTAGCATTCCCATGCCTTCGGTAAATTCACCATTGCCATCGGGTATTAGTTTGATGTTTTCTGCCTCTTGATCTTTTGCCCACTCGTTCATTACAAAGGCATCATTGACAGAAATACAAACAATGTCATCTACACCGTTTTCTTTGAAAACCCTAGCCAACTCGTTGTAACCAGGGAGATGAGTTGATGAACAAGTCGGAGTAAAAGCACCTGGTAAGGAGAAAACCGCGACTGTCTTACCCGCAAACAGGTCATCAGTTGTTACATCTACCCATTGGTTATTTTGACGAGTACGAAAGGTAACTTTGGGAATTCTTTGTCCTCGGCGATTGGAAAACATAATTTTGCCTCTTGAAGTAATCAATCCACTAATAACCCATGATGGGGGGATTGGTCTAATCTAACTGTCAATCAGTTAGCATTCATTGATAAATGGGGCGATCGCTGCGACAAATTCAGCTGTAGATTCGTATGGTAGGACATTGCGCCCGTTCATTTTAATCCCACGACCTTGAGGCAAACAGGCGAGGTAATCAGCTAAACGTTCATCTGGTGTTTCTTTTTTACCTTCTTGGCTGATACTCGATGCTGTTTCTCCGACAACTACCAGTGTTGGTTGCCCAATTGAGGCGATCGCGCTACTATAATTCTGCCGCCAAAATCCTGCTAAAAAAGAAAATACTGCATGGCGATTCTCAGGATTTTCTGCACCTGCGACTAAAGCATTCAACCACTCTGCATCGACAGCATCCTCTGAAGCGAAGAGTTGGCGAGTCGAGAAAGAAGTTAAAAACTTTGGCGTGCGTGCATAGCGATAAAAAGCATTCCCAAAAGGTGAATCTAAAAGATTCCAAAGCAGTTTTTGCTGCCATTCTGCTGATTGTTTGGTAATCACAGCCCAAGCTGGCGGCCCAGCAAGTATAAGTCCAGAGATTAAATTTGGTTCTTTTTTGACTAATTCGATTGCAACTGGTAATAAAGCACCTTGCACTACCATAATTACAGGTTTTTGCACTACTGTCTGTAAAAAGTATTGCAGTTGTCTTGCCCAATCACTAGGAGTGTAAGCCACATGAGGCATCTCACTTTCACCGCATCCCAATAAATCAGGATTGTAAATTGGATTTTGATGACCTGTGTTATACCATTCGTGGCAAAATCGCCGCCAAAATTGCCGAGATAATCCAACGCCAATCGGATGAATTAACAGCAAAGGAATACCTTCAGGCGTTGAATTAGTTGGTTGATGAACTTCGTAAGTACAGCGATAATTCTGCCAAGTGTAAAACTGCGTGGGAGATGCTGTCATCAATGTGTTAGTTACAGCAGATGGTTGCATAATTCTAAGCTCTTGATATCTGCTAAAAAATTATTTGTGGATGGATAAATTGGTATCCGGCATCTTTAATCTTTTGATTAGATACCCAGACATTATATGGACGATCGCTTTTAACAGAAGCATCCCATATAACTTTAGGTAAATTGTGTTTATCAAACAGAGTATCTAGGAATTCTCTGCTAGTGAGATGTGCATCATCCACTAAATTATAAACTCCTTGCAAGCGGTTGCGACGAGCAAATTCTATTGCACCAACAATATCATCTAGATGAATCCAATTCGTGACATCCTCGCCGTTACCAGGACGGGTTGCACCAGGATATCTACTAAATATTTTTACCAATTCTCTACCAGGTCCATAAATTCCTCCTAAGCGCAAGATACAAACGCGAAGATTTTCATTAGATGCTGATAGCAAAACTTCTTCGGTTTTTCGCAGAATTTGGGCATTAATATTAGCAGGTGCAAGCGGTGTTTCTTCATCTACCCACACACCATTTCTATCACCGTAAACTGCATAACTACCTGTATATATTAACTGTCTAACACTGGGAGCCTGCTGCAATACTGAAACTAAAGTTTTGGCAGTTTGCAAATAAGTTTCTTCATACGCATCTGCACCTTTTGCACCAATACTCAAAAGGACAACATCTTGATTCTGCAATAATGATTTTAGACCATCTCGACCATTACCTTGGGTAACTATAACTCGTTGGGCAATTGGTTGTAGTGCTGGGACACGCTCAGGGGAAGTTGTTGTGGCACTAACCACAAAATCCATAGTTTGCTGCCAATATTGAGCAACCACATAACCAACATAACCACAACCAATAATTGCAATGTTCATGACAATTTAGACACAAATAAATTAAACTGCTTTCTGGAATCAATATTTTCACCCAATCAGTTAACAGTCTTTCAGTTGAGAGTTAGATTACCCACTTCTAAAAGCAGGAAATTTCAGATGGGGATTTAGATTCTAACTCAAACTTTGATAACTGTTTTAATTAAGTAGCTGAGTAGAGTTAAACTTAATAATCCAACAACTAATAGTCAATATTATAAAACTTTTTAAATATTGACTATTGACTATTATCTATTTTGCTAATTCTTGCTCAATTATGGCAATTACTTCTGGTGAATATGGCTGAACACTACTTTTAAATCGAGCTACTACTTCACCTTGCTTATTGACTAAAAACTTTTCAAAATTCCAAGCAACAGGTTCCGTGGGTTCAACTGCGTTGGTAAGTCGAGCATAAAGTGGATGTAGCTGTGAGCCTTTAGCATGAACTTTATCAAACAGTTCAAAAGTAACGCTATAGTTACTCGTGCAGAATTTTACAATCTCTTGATTGCTTCCTGGTTCCTGCGCTCCAAAATCGTTGCAAGGAAACCCTAAAATACGTAACCCTGCTTCTTTATACTCTTGGTTCAACTTTTCTAGCCCATGATATTGGGAAGTATAACCGCAGTAGGAAGCCACATTCACAATTAAGAGAACTTTTCCGGTGTACTCGTTTAGTTGTTTATCCCCGCCGTTGATGGTTTTGACTGCAATGTCAGAAATTGTGCTAATCATCTTGAATCTGATTTCTAGGGAATATTGCCAAGTTTCGCATATTGCAGGTACTACAAACTTGGTTTTTTTGAGGAAATCAGGTTAGTTAATCTTGTTTTCAACTACTGATGAATCGAGCCATCAGGCATGATAGCTCCAGTTAAATTAGCACCAATCAGTTTAACTAGCAAGCGATCGCCTGAGCGAATCCGCGCACCTGTAAAGTCAGCTCCTCGCAAGTCGGCCCCACTTAGATCTGCTCCAATTAAATTAGCAGCACGCAAATTTGCTTCCCTGAGATCGGCTAAAAGTAGGTTTGCTCGAAACAAATTTGCTTCAGACAAGTCCGCTCCTCTGAGATTGACTTTGTGCATAAAAGTATCACTGAGATTAGCACCACTCAAGTTGGCATAACTCAGATTTCTGCCAGATAAATCTTTGTTGCTCAAATTTGCTCGACTGTAGTCTTTGCCACTCAAGTCTGGGTTTCGCTTCGCTGGTTGCTCAGTTTTTGGCTCGGTTTTTGGCTCTGCTTTTTTCTGCTTTTGCGGTGGCGGTGAGCTAGGCGCGATGTGATGTTTGACTTTTTGCGATCGCAATTTATCACGAGCTTCATTAATTGCTTTGAGCTTATCTTGTGCTTTCTGATGTAAGCGCAGATTTTCTCTGGGAATGCGATCGGGATGCCAAACAAAAACCAAATCCTTATAAGCCTGGTTCACTTCTTCAAGTGTTGCCCCAGGCTCCAATTCCAAGACTCTATAGTACCGCTCCAGCTCGCTCATACAACGTTTTGGTGGACAATCAACTTAATTATGAGTGATACAAACGTATATCGGCTGCATCTTTTCTCAAATCTCTTTGATGAACCAGCTTTTTGGCGGTAGCTAATCCAATTTTGCTCTCATCTCCAAGTACAACAATTATTGAGCCACTGCATAGCAACTAATCTATGGAGAAGTTGTATGGAGGAGAACGCCCAAAAAAATATTGTACAAGCTTATGGCGGCAAATGACAAATAATCAGGATTTATGCAATTGGAGGGTCAAGGGGAGCCAGCGCCGTGGTGAGACAGTCCGGTCTTCTCCCAAGGGGAGACGCCCGCCGTAGGATGCCCAAAGGGCTGTAGGGCGATAGCGTTCGCGCAGCGTCTCGTAGAGAAGCGGTAGCGAGTCATCGAGCGTCTGGGGGTTCTCCCCCAATCCCCACTCCGTGGGGGCCCCGAGTCCCCCAGGAGGAACTGCCGTTAGCGCAGTGGTAGCGACGTAGGAGCGTCAAGGGTTTCCCGCGCCACTTGCCACAACGGGGGGAACCCCCGCAAGGCAGTGGCTTGACTTGAGGCGACTGGCGTTCAAGGGTCAAGGTTTTTTCTGGATTGTTGACTTTTGAATGCCTATTTTGTGTGCAATACCACAGTTCTGGCTCATTTAGACAACTTTTGCAAAAAATATAGCCGATTACGAATTACGAATTACACTAGAATCCAGTTTTCACTAGGGTTAGAATTATCCCCACTAAAGAACCTATAAGCAGTATTATGATCATCAGCGCACTAATCGCAAAACCAACAGTCCGTTTTTCAGGAGCTTGATAGTAACCAAAAGCGTATACAATGCGACTTATGATCCAAACTATGCCAAGTACGTTTGCCCAGACTGGGGATACAAATGAAGAGAATAACCAGAGGCTAGGCAAAAATAGGATTAGTTGCTCTACAGTATTTTGCTGGATACGCAGCGATCGCTCGAAGTAAGGGTTGCCTGATATCTGAGGAGCCAGAATCTTAAATTTTACTCTAGTTCTAGATACATTGACTGTAATACCAAAGTAAACAATTAAAGCTAATACAGTTATCAAACTAGTCCCAGGTGACATGCCGTAAACTCCTAATTGAAAAAACGTCAGATGCTTTAATAGTCGTTTTTAGACGACTTGAGCTATTAGCCATAGGTTATAAACCTATGGCGGTTATTATGAGGAGTGCAAAATCCCAGATTCATTAAACAATAAGTTTTTGCAACACAACACATAATATTACAACTATGGTGTAGTCAAAAAACCACTACATTTAAAGTAGGAAAGATAGGTATTCAGCAAATTACTCTCTACGGGAGGACATACAATGTCAGTGTTTGCAAGTGCAGCCAGTGTTTCTTGGCAGCTAATCTGCATTCTTCTAGATTGCTGATATATTTCAGTAATGGTGAGTTGTTTTTCAGTCCATCTTTTAACAAAGAAAGGCAAGAGAGGATATAAAGGATTTTCAGCAAAGCGACCTTGTAAGTATGCTGATAGAAGTGTGGTGGTGAGGGCTACTTTTGCTTGACTATCGGTAACGATCGCCTGAAGTCTAGAAAGCGATTGATTAGGCCGGGGTGGATAAGCCGGAATCGCGATCGCCACAACCACATAAAACTACCAAAAACTACCAAGCCTGGGATCATTGTCGGCTCAGGAACCGGTTTGATAGATTTGTAGTTTTTGATTGAGAAGGATTTTTCTGGCTCAAGCTTAAAATCCCACTGGAAAGCATAACTATTTTCACCAATCAATGGCCCAGGAAAATTATTTAAGGTAGTGGGAACATCGTCTTCCAATGCCTCTAGGATTTGAGAAAAAGGAGACACCTGATAATAACTTGCTACGGGGTCAATAACTTCGGTTGCCCAGGTAAATGTATCAGACTGTAGAGCTTTATTACTACCTATTTTGATTGTGTCCTGCTGACCGCTTTCATTCAGATCAAAGTCAGTGTAGTTAAAGAGGTGGAAATCTAACTGCTCAGAACCAGTATTTTTAATCCTGATATTTTCAAATAAGTTAGAGCTACCACTACCCATAGCACCACCATCCAACGTCAAATCAAGCGCCACTTCAAAGCCAGTACCAGCGTATGCCACAGAGAGTTGCTTATCAGCTGGTTGAGATTGTTCGAGGCGAATCAAATTGAGCGTATTGAGCGAATTTTCTCTACTTTGAGAGCCAATACGATACCAGAATTGGTTCTGGAACAATTGATTTACATCATCAACAGTCCACAAAATTAGACCATTATTTGCTGGATTATCTGATTTATCGGGGTCAAATGCAACTATCGAATTGTCATCACTGAGAGCTACAACAGCAGACTTAGCTGGTCTGGCTGTAATTGCTATGGTTAAAGAGATGGCGACTGTCGTCACCAGCATATATTGTCTTTTGAAAAACTGATTGCAGCGTTTTCTTAACATTTTTGTAGCTTCTTGCTAAATAAGTTTAGTTAAAGGCAATCCCAAAAGCAGAATATTTCAAACTAGGTTTGTAGTGAGCGCTTCAGCGCTCAGACCAAGAAATAAAGTCCTCACTACGAACTTATTCATCCATCAAAGTTGATGTGGTGGACTACTAGTTATTTAAGAATATCTTCTGCCAAAATCCGTTCTAAGCAGCGCTCTGCTAAGGCTGCAATGGTAAAAGAGGGGTTTGTGCAACCTGTTGAGCCGGGGATGAGTGCGCTATCAACTACATACAGTCTTTGATAGCCAGAAACTCGACCGTATAAATCGCAGGCTTTTCCTAAAACGGCTCCACCTAGAGGATGAGCAGTCAGAGTGAAAATAGCTCCACTTTTAACTGGATTTTTTTGATAACTGTGACTACCCAGTGCTACATCTGTTTGTGGCTGGAAACTCGAAATTGCATTTTTTCGATCTAATAATTTGAATGCAAATTTCGTTAGTTGTAGGACTTTCGGATCTCCTGTGCCATTACCACTATCTGGCCAGTTAAGTTTGACTGAACCTGTTGTGTAATCGTAGTTAAATTTGCCTTTAACAGAAGGGATTGCAAAGCTAACGGTTCGCAAGAATCCATCAGGAGCGTTCCATGTGGGGGCTAATTGGATAGCGATGGGGCCGAAGGGGTTGTCGAAGTACTCAATAACTGAAGTTCCCGGCCCTCCTTGTCCTGGGTTGGTCGGTTTTGGTAGACCTGAACGACCAGCTAAAGCATCTCCGTTAGTTCCCCACTCTAGACCAATGTAGTTATTTAAACGGGGTAGGGTTCCTGTAGCCTTGGCTTTAACTAGAAGCGCGGAGGTTCCCATAGAACCAGCTGCTAAAAATAGATATCGACAAGTGATAGTTTTACTAGCAATAATTTCTCCATACTCATTAATTTGGTTGCAAGAGACTCGATAACCATGTCCAGGAACTTCCGAGATTGTTGTTGCTAGATGTAAAGGCAGAATCTCTACATTTCCAGTTTGCTCAGCCTGAGCTAGATAATTACGATCTAGACTATTTTTTGCTCCACTATTGATGCCGTACCAGTGTTCGCCAATAATAGCGCCAGGAACTTTAGTTCCTTGGATTTCTTGCCGAATCACATCCCAATCTATAGCTACATCTAACAAACGACTGGGTAATCCGGCATCTGCTCCTTGTTTAAGAAACAATCGCGTTGACAAGTAGTAGCTACTAGCCAAAATATCTTGAGGAACTATTGCTGGCTTGAGAACAGAACGGACACGAGGATAATAAACTCGATCCATCTGGTCGTAGTCAATCTCTTTAGGAAAGACACGGTAGAAGAGTTCGCGGGGAGGTTGGTAAGTATAGCCGTTATAGACTAAGGAGCCACCGCCAACGCCAGCCCCACACAGTACAGCAATGCCGTTTTCGATTTTAGTCTCTAGAACGCCTGTGTAGATAGGTACGCGATCGCCAAAAAAAGTTACCGGACTCAGCCACGCAGCCCGACCATCAGGTTGACGAAATGTCGCAAAGGTGTTTTGTTGAGGTGTAATCGGCCAACGACGACCACGTTCTATAAGTAGTGTTTTGATACCAGCTTGCCCTAAACGCAAAGCTGCAACAGCACCACCAAAACCACTCCCAATCACTAAAGCATCCACAGACTCATCACTAGCTCTAGCTAAATTAGCTGTGCCTAATGAAGTCATTAACCCAGCAGAAAACAGGGCGGCATTTTGCAAAAAATTGCGCCGTCCGTATGGCTTTTTATCAAGCATGAATTTCACACACACCTGGTAATTATTCTCTTGTTTATACCAGATAAAATTGTTATTAATTAGAACTTAATGACAATTTTATCTGTTCGTAAATATTTTGGTATCAAAAGATTGCAGACTTAGCGAGACAACTCAGTAGCACTATCAGTTGCTTCAATCCAACAACGCTGGCGCTGGAATGGATAAGTCGGCAATTGGAGACGGCGATATGGATAGTCTCGGTCAAAGTTCGACCAGTCTACCGATGCACCAAGTAAGTATAATTCCCGTAAACTTTCGAGCGTTTGTTGCCAATCTGACTGTCCTTGACACAGACCGGGAAGTTGCAGTTCTAAGTCATCTGACGAGCCGTATTGACCATTTTCTTCAATCTCTGGCTCAGAGCCGATTTCCAATCCAGATGCAAATCTCTCTGACTGTTGCAAATGATTTAACCAATAATCGGGGGTAGCAATCTCATCTGTAACCAACTTGCCAGTAAGACTGGAAACTAAGTCTATGCTGGGGGTTGAGTAAGTTACTGCTTGGGCAATTTGCTCAAATGTATATCGCGTTTCGCTTGTTAAAGTTGGCAAAGTGGCAGTTGCACTTTTGCAACCATTAACGGCAGATTCAATTGTTGCTGCTACCTGCGCCAAAGGTATGTGCATCAAACCAGCTCTTGCGGTAATTAACTTTAGTCCATCTTCCAAGCTGAAAACCCCAGCAATGCAAGCAGCGACATATTCCCCAACAGCGTAACCCATGACAGATGAAGGTTTTATACCCCACGACTGCCATAATTTCGCTAATGCATACTCTAAGGCAAATAAAGCTGGTTGGTTATAAATATTTTCACTTAGAGAAGAAGTTTGACCAGATACAGGATAAAGAACTTCCAGGAGAGACTTTTCTAAATAAGGACGCAGAATTTCATCGCAACGATCTAGGGTTCGACGGAAGACAAGCTGAGTCCTGTATAACTGTCGTCCTATATTGACATACTCTGAATTCTGACCGCTGAATAAAAATGCTATCTTTCGACTCTTGGGGGTTTGTCCCTGACTGCTGGCTAATCCTACAGCCTCCCTTCCTGCAATAAAAGCACTTAGTTGCTCACGCAGTTGCGTGGTAGACTGTGTTACCACAGCGAGACGATAGGGAAAATGCGATCGCCCTGCATTAGCAGTAAAACAAACATCTTCTAAAGCTGCTTCAGTGTGAGACTGCAAATAGGTTTCATAACGGGTTGCGAGTTCCCGCAGTGCCTTTTCACTTTTTGCAGACAGAGTTAACAAGTGTACGGGGCGTTTGTTATCACTAATTGCCGTAGGCAAAACGGGCGCTTCTTCCAGAATCAAATGGCTATTAGTACCACCAAAACCAAAAGCGCTAATTCCGGCTCGACGGGGTGCTGTATCAACAGGCCAGGGTTGACACTCGGTGGGGATAGAAATCGGAGTCCCTGTCAAAGAAATGCGGGGATTTAGATTTTTCAGGTGTAGGTGCGCTGGAATCTCTTGATGTTTGAGTGAGAGAACCACTTTAATCAAGCTAGCCATTGCGGAAGCCGATTCCAGATAGCCGATATTCGTCTTAACTGAGCCAATCCAACAAGGCTGATCTGGTGAACGATCTCGCATCAGCACTGTTTTTAAAGCATTAGCCTCGATGGGATCTCCTAAAGGAGTGCCAGTACCGTGAACCTCAACATAGCTGATTTCGGCAGGTGCGACTTCAGCATTTTCCAAAGCTTGAGAAATTACTGCTTGCTGAGCCGGGCCATTGAATGCTGTCAGTCCATTACCAAGACCATTTTGGTTAACTGCTGAGCCTTTAATCACAGCCAGAACATTATCTTTGTCCCTAACAGCATCAGCAAGGCGCTTGAGAACAACTACACCACAACCCTCACCCCTAACATAACCGTTAGTACTAGCGTCAAAAGTCTTGCAGCGACCATCTGGAGCCATAACACGCGCATGAGAGGAAGCGATCGTTTCCTCCGGGGATAGAATCAAACTCACGCCACCAACTAGCGCCATCTGAGACTCTCCAGTCCGTAAGCTCTGGCAGGCCAAATGTACTGCGACCAGTGACGAAGAACAAGCAGTATCTACAGCCATACTTGGGCCTCGTAGGTCTAACACATGAGACAGGCGATTGGCAGCAATGCAATGATAAGTGCTGGGGCCGTGGTGAGCGTTAACGCGGGAGATATCCTTGCATATAATCCTGTCGTAATCATTATGGCTGATAGCGATAAATACTCCTGTCTTGCTACCAGCCAGCTTTGCTGGTACTACTCCAGCATCTTCTAGAGCTTCCCAAGCAACTTCTAATACCAATCTATGCTGGGGGTCTATTAACTTGGCTCTGCGTGGCAAAATTCCAAAGAAACCTGGATCGAATTGATCTACTTGATTTAGAAAACCACCCCAGCGGGTGCTCATTTTGCCTGGTATACCTGGATTTGGATCATAGAAAGCATCGATATCCCATCTGTCTGAAGGCACCTCAGTGATGGCGTCCCCACCAGACCGCAGAAGATTCCAGAATGACTCTGGGTTCTCAGCACCGGGAAACCGACAGCCAATACCAATAATAGCTATGGGTTCCATTTCAATATCTCTACTTATTTAATTGCTCGTATTTCTAGTAGTAGTGCGTCAAGTTTAAATTGATGGATAAACAAGTTCGTAGTGAGTTAGCGCGGTGAGTCCAGTGCTGCGGGAGGGTTTCCCTCCGCAGGCAACTGGCGAACCCGAAGGGTCTTGGGGGTTTCCCCCATGAGCGACTAACGAACCCGAAGGGTAAGGACTTTAGTCCTTCTTGAACGCTGAAGCGCTCACTATGAACCTATCAAATCAAATTTGACAAATTGACTAATTAATCACGAGGGTTATCTATGCGTCGCAGTGTAACTCGTAATAGTCCCATTGTCCCCACATGGAAACCGATGATCGAAAATTTCAGGTATTTTTCATAGCGGCTGACTACTTCTTCACCAACCAGATTGACCGCTGCTACGCGGTTTGCTTTCAGTCCCTTTTGCCAAGCTCTCAGTGTACGTGCGTAGTGTTCGCGGTCATTTCTCAGCGCCACAACCTCAAAAAGTCTCTCACTTGCTGTGGCAATGTCTGCTAAACGAGGTAAGTCTGATTCTGGGAAAATCTCAGTAGCATAAAACTGACTGAAGTCTTCACGGCGGGAATTTTCATAAGAAATGCTTTGGAGCGATATACAACCCCCTGGTTGCAGCCACTCATGACATCGCTGGAAGAATGCCCGATAACCTGCTATTTTCTCATCTTGAGAAAGATTCAACTGGGCAAAGTGTTCAAATGCACCAATGGAAATAATTGCATCGTAAGGTGCTGTGGGAACATGGTCTGACCAGCTTTCAACTCTGGCATCAATTTGTGGCTGATTGAATGACGAAATCCACTCTGCTTGGCTATTGCTTAAAGTTAAACCTACAGCTTGCTGAACACCATGTACTTCCACTAAGCGCTTGAGTGTAGAACCCCAGCCGCAGCCCACATCTAAAACTCGTTTAGCATTGCTAGCTCTAGCTTGATTGATATGATAGTCAAGTTTTCTAATTTGCGCTAACTCTAATGTGTCATTATCTTCCCAAAGCGCAGCTGAATAAGTGTTGGTAGAATCGAGCCAAAGTCTGTAAAACTCATTACTTACGTCGTAGTGATGCTGAATTGCCTCTGCTGATGCACCGGGATTCTGAGTTGTTAAAGTGGTCACAGTGTTACCTCAATTGATGACAAAATATTGCGAATTAATCTGATTGTGGGAAAAGCGGGATGATTTATCGGGCTACGCCCCGCTACGCTAACACGCAGAGGCGCGGAGGCGCAGAGAGTATGATTTATGAGTTAGTTCGATCTGCCACTAACTGCTCAGATAAAACTTCAATAGTTGGGTAATCGTACAAGATGGTTGGTTCTAATTCGTATCCCAGTAAGTTTTCTAAGTCACCGGTCAAACCAATGGCGGCTGAGGAGTCCAAACCGTAGCGCTCAAAGGGAACGTTGACATCAATTTCAGATTGGTCGATTTCTAGTAGTTCAGATAGATAAGAAATCAACCATGTTTGAATCTCTGCGTTGGTTAGGGGTTGTTTACCTGCATCTGGTGTAGCGTTGTCAGGTAGTGAAGTTGTAGAGGGGGTGGTTAGAGTGGTCATAGTGTTACCTTAATTGATGACAAAATAATTACTAATGAATCTGATTGTTGGGATTGATTTATAAGTTAGTTCAGGCTGCCACTAACTGCTTAGATAAAACTTCAATAGTTGGGTAATCGTACAAGATGGTTGGTTCTAATTCGTATCCCAGTAAGTTTTCTAAGTCACCGGTCAAACCAATGGCGGCTGAGGAGTCCAAACCGTAGCGCTCAAAGGGAACGTTGACATCAATTTCAGATTGGTCGATTTCTAGTAGTTCAGATAGATAAGAAATCAACCATGTTTGAATCTCTGCGTTGGTTAGGGGTTGTTTACCTGCATCTGGTGTAGCGTTGTCAGGTAGTGAAGTTGTAGATACGTGTTGGATAGCCATTATGAAAATCTCCTTTGGGGTGTTATTGCACTAAATCTGCATTCAGGATTTGAATTGCTTTCTTTAGTTATTAATCAGTTAATCTTGTAACTTTTATGCATTTAGAGATATGCATTTAGAGAGATTTGTTAAGCGATCGCGCATTTAATTTCTATGCTTTCTACTTGGGATAGATATGCGATCGCTTAGCTGTTGAGTTAGGCAGTTCTGGTTTTTGCTTCCATCATGCGTGCTGTCGGCGTCTTGACATCCCAGACTAAGCCCAGTTTTTCCAGTGCGCGAATTACCCAGCCACTTGGATCAATTTGCCACCACTTCAACCCTGCCATTGCTGAGTTGGGGAAAGCGTGGTGATTGTTGTGCCAGGATTCGCCTAATGTGGGGATAGCTAACAGAAAGTTGTTTGTACTCATGTCATGGCTTTCGAGGGGACGACTACCAAAGACGTGTGCAACTGAGGTAATACACCAAACCATGTTGTGCCAGAAGAAAAGTCTTACCAGTCCACCCCAAAGAAAACCGTAGAAAGCACCTGTCCAAGAACCTCTAAGGAAACCCCCCGCAACTGTGGGAATCAAAAAACCCAGGAATACCCAGAGAAAGTACATCTGGCTGACTTTTGAGAGGACTTTATCTCGTAATAAATCGTTGGCGTAGTAAGTTGCATTGGGGGCATCATAATCGATTGTCCAGGCGAAATGTGCGTGCCATAGTCCTCGCAGCATCCCAAAAAAACCTTTTCCATGAAAATGGGGTGAATGAGGGTCGCCAGGGCGATCGCTATGTTCATGATGCAATCGATGCAATGCTACCCAAAAAATTAACGGCCCCTGTGCAGCCATCGATCCCAAGACGGCAAGGACAACCCGCACGGGCATTGCTGCTTGAAAGCTTTTATGGGTAAAGTGTCGATGAAATCCGGCTGTAGTACCGATGCCAATGACAACTGTCAGCGCCAAATAAGTTCCAATCTCGATGGGGCTGAGGGTATTTCCTGCCAGCAATAGCGCTACTGCAATCACAAATCCTAGACAAGATACCAAGCCAACTGTCAGAGCATGAATCTGCTGTAAAGTTTTTAGGTAGCTACTCGTTACAGTTTTTTTCTGTCTCTTAACCTTGGTTGGAGCTTGTGTATCCGTTTCTGCATAAGAATTGTCAGCACTTGCAACCATAGACATTTCAGGTATTTGCGAATTCAAAACTTCCATTTTTCACCTTTTTGGTTTTTACTTGTTGTATTTGTGGAAAGGGCGGGCGAGACGCCCTTTAAATTGCTGCAAGCTGTGAGGTTACAAGTCTACTGAAGATTCAGACGGGTTCTTCTTTCTGGCATTAATCAAACGTTGTGTAGGTCTTTTGACATCCCAGGCTAAGCCCAGCTTTTCTAGCGCCTGAATTGTCCAGCCAGTTGGATCAATTTGCCACCATTCCAAACCAGCGATCGCAGAGTTAGGAAAGGCATGATGGTTGTTGTGCCATCCTCCGCCCAAGGTAGGTATGGTCAGTAAGAAGTTGTTTCTGCTATGTTCGCGGGTATCAAAGGCACGGTTACCCCAAATGTGGGCGATTGAGCCAATACTCCAAGTGGCGTGCTGTCCTACAAACATCCGCACGAAGCCCCCCCACAATAACCCTTTCAAGGCTCCTAACCATGTCCAGGTGATAATTCCTCCTAAAACAGCGGGGATAGCAAGACCGATGATGATCCACACTAAATACAACTGACTAATCTTGACAATTAGAGGATCTTGAATTAAGTCTTTGGCAAAGAACACGGCATTTGTCATCTTGCTGCTGAAGAACCAGCCAATGTGAGAATGCCATAAACCATGCCACCAACCTAATTGCTTACCTTCGTGAATATAAGGTGAATGAGGATCTTCAGGCAGGTCGCTGTGCTGGTGATGGTGGCGATGGGTAGCTGCCCAATAAATGACTGGCCCTTGACCCGCCATCGACCCCAGGATTGCCAGGATTGCTCGGACTGCTGATTTAGCCTCAAAGGATCTATGGGCAAAGTGTCGATGAAAACCCACTTCAGTCGCACCAACAGTTATGATGTACATGCCCAAAAACAAACCGATTTCTACTGAACTAATACCTGTAAACCAAAGTAGGGCAATAGCAGCGACAAATCCGATGGTGGGGACTAAGACAGTACCTAGAGCAAAACGTCTTTGGAGATTTTGTAGGCTTTGATTCTCTATAGTTTTGCTTTTCTTGCGCCAGACTTTTACTGTTTGAGTGGTCATGATTTGTTGTTAACTCCATTCAGAAAGATGAGAACGATCTAGTTACTAATTGTTTTTAGCCTTGAGTTTAGACTCAATCATCTGAGCTGTAGGCTTCTTGACATCCCAAACCAAGCCAACTTTTTCTAATACCCAAATCACGTAGAAACCAAAATCTATTTGCCACCATTTCAATCCAAAAAGTGCTGAGTTAGAAAAAGCGTGGTGGTTGTTGTGCCAGGCTTCTCCACCTGTGGGGATAGCTAGCCAAATGTTGTTTCTACTATGTTCTTTGGTATCAAAAGGACGGCTACCGCATAGATGAGTGATGGAGTTAATACTGCTGGTAAAGTGAAATATGAGGAATAGCCGAACACAACCACCCCAGAGAAATCCCAATATTGCACCCATAATCGTCCCTGTGAGAATTCCTCCCAAAATGGTGGGTATAGCCAGACCCAGCAAGGCCCAAACGTAGTAAAGCTGGTTGACCTTAGAAATAACAGGGTCACGAAGCAAGTCTTTAGTAAATAGGAAAGTATTGGTGATTTCGTGCTTAAACATCCAACCAATATGTGAATGCCATAGCCCTCGCAACCCGCCTAGAGATTCACTTTCTTGGAAAAATGGGGAATGAGGATCTCCAGGGCGATCGCTATATTGGTGGTGTCGTCTATGGTTGCTCACCCAATAAGTTATTGGCCCCTCACAAGCCATAGATCCCAAAATAGCTAAGATAACTCGGACAGCAGTACTAGTCTGAAAAGCAGTGTGTGCAAAGTGTCGATGAAAACCTACGGTAATTCCTACCAAGGTCAAGATATACATGCTCACTAACAATCCTATTTCCACTGCACCTATCCCTGAGTAAAAGGCGATCGCTAATGCGGCTACTGAACCCACTAAAGGAATCCACAAAAGAGCTAAAGCATGAAGCCGTTGCGGTGTTCTTAGGTAATCACTCTTAATGGTGATACTCTTTTTGGCACTAGGATTTACCAGCAGTTCGGCTGGTATGGCACGATCAAGCTGCATTGACATTTTGTCTTTCCTGATTATTTTTGACTTATAAATCTCTTGAGGGACTGAAGATACTCTGGGTAAAGCTGTTGTGAAGTACCATGCGAGAATTCAAACTCTCATTCTCTGCGTTTCTGTCTTGAAAAGTTTCCTAGGTCGGGCTAACCCTCCTTCTCCTGACGGAGACGCTACGCGAACAGAACTTTTCGCTGCGTCTGTGCGTGAGACAAATTCATATTTTCACTCAACAATGCCCTTTATCAGTCTACTTTGATAGACTTTGTGTCACCTTGAACCTTAGAAGTCTGCAATTGCTGCAACAGAGAATCAACTTCAGCATTCAAATGCACAAACTTTGTTTTGCTCTGAGGATTCTCGCTCCAATCTTCCACTACATCCAAGCTTCCAGTTAAGAAAGCAGCTCGACAAGCGTGGCGCTGAATCTTACCACTCGAAGTTTTGGGAATACTTCCAGTCTTCACTAATACCGCAGCATAGACTTGCTGTTCATGTTCTGTCGCCACCGCTTGACGAATATCTCCAACTACTTTGTTCACATCCAGTTTTCGGAGATAATTTCGCTCTACTTCCTGAACAATAACTAATCGCTCTTTACCTTCTACTTCCACAGTAAACACCGCACCAGAACTTGGTTTTAGTACTGGGTTACTTTGTTCTACTGTTAGTTCAATATCGTGAGGATAATGGTTGCGACCCCGGATAATAATCACATCTTTGATTCGTCCGGTAACAAATAACTCACCATTCCGTAAAAACCCTAAGTCTCCTGTACGCAGAAACGGGCCCTCTCCAGTGTCAGCGAGGAAAGTGTTGAAAGCTTTTTGTGTTTCCACTGGTCGATTCCAATAGCCTTGAGCAACACTCAAACCTGATACCCAAATTTCCCCAACTTGATCAGACGCACAGCGAGTTAAGGATTCAGGGTCAACAATCAAAACTTGGTTAGACAATTCTTGTCCGCAGCCGACAATTTGTCTGACCTCTTCTTTTTCAGGAGTCGCTACTACCACTTGGTTTTGCTCAATATCTTCCTTTTTAACAGAGCAGATAACAGGAGCGGCTTTTTTTAAACCCCCGGTAACAATGAGTGTTGTCTCAGCCATCCCATAGCAGGGGTAAAATGCTTCTCGGCGGAAACCACAAGGCTCAAAAGTTGCTGTAAACCGATCTAGTGTATCTGGACGAATCGGCTCAGCACCATTGAAAGCTACTTGCCAACTGCTCAAATCAAGATTTTCTCGTTGTTCTGGCGTAATCTTTTGAACACATAATTCGTAAGCAAAGTTGGGGCCGCCGCTGGTAGTCGCTTTATAGCGGGTAATCGCATTTAGCCAACGAATCGGTTTTTGAAGAAAGGCTGCGGGTGACATAAATGTTACTGGGAAACCCCCGTAGAGTGGCTGTAACACTCCGCCAATCAATCCCATGTCGTGGTAAGGTGGCAACCAAATTAATCCCCAACTCTTGGATGTATGCTCAAAAGAGTTATAGATTAATTCTGAATTATGCAGCAGGTTGCCATGAGTAACCATTACACCCTTGGGTATTCCTGTTGAACCTGAAGTGTATTGCAGAAATGCCAGCGTATCGCTGCTAACTTTTGGTTCTTGCCAGTCTAACGTTTGTTCGCTGGGATTATCGGTTGACAACCAACGCAGTGAAGCCAATTCTGGAGTTTCAGAAAATCTGTCTTTTAAGTTGGTCAACACAGGTGTGGTAGTCAGTGCTACTGTAGCCTGAGCATCTCTAACGATCGCCATCAGCCTAGACATTTTCTGATTGCGCCGGGGTGGATAAGCCGGAACAGCCACTACATTGGCATACAAACATCCGAAAAAGGCGGCTATGTAATCCAGTCCTGGTGGATACAGCAGTAAGGCGCGTTCACCACTTGCTTTAATTGATTGTAATTGGACAGCGATCGCCTGAGCCTGTTGATCTAACTCTCGATAAGTTAGGCGAGCTGATTCTGTCTCTTCGTCTTGCAAAAAAATAAAAGCAATTTGATCTGGCTGGTGTAGTGCTCTGTGACGTAAAAGAGCAGTTAACGTAGGAAATCTATGCAGATGTTGCCGGGAGATACTTGGTATAAGGTTCTCTAGCATTAACTCAAATAGAAAAACTGTGTGTTACTTACACTTCAATTTGAAAAGCAAAAGTTATGCAGTCAATAACAAAACTTCACAAAAGGATGAGTTAGGCAATTTACAAACCAACCCTAGTGAAACTACGTAATTTGGTCATCTTGTGGTTAGTAGAACCTTAATTTACTGCGTAAGGTACTATCATTTGTGATCCTCACGAAATATTTATTATTTTGTCAATAGAAATAATGCTGAATATGTATATTAATTATGTATAGAAAACGTATAATTTTGGTAAACTTGTAACGTAATCTTAAGTGAATTCTCTCTCGTACCCTAAAAAGTTACAGCAGTTGGCATTTTCATAGATCATACGTAGAGACCGTAGATGTAACGTCTCTACAGGGTTTCGCGTTTTATTTATGTACTTCATGTACCTGACTGAAATCTGCTGTATTTTCATAGCTGTCGCCAGGTAGTTTAGGACAGAAACTACTCATAAAAACCTGACAAAAAGAGACTTTCAAGCCTGTTAATAGTTACCTGCCATAGGTTATCGTTGCTTCGCAAAAGCCAATTCACTTTCAAAAAACTTAGCACCTGTCAGATTAGCGCCAGTCAAGTCACAAAAGTGAAAATTTACCCCTCTTAAATCTGCTAGCGCTAAATTGGCTCCTCTCAGGTCTGCATCAGTTAGGTTAACTCCACTTAAGTTAGCCATACTGAGGTTAGCCCCCTTCAGGTCTGCTAGTTGTAGGTTTGCCTTAGTTAGGTTTGCTCTTACTAAAAATGCCTTACTTAGGTCGGCTCCACTTAAATTAGCTTCATTGAGGTCTGCTGCGGTTAAATCAGCTTGAGTCAGGTTGACTTGATTTAGGTTAGCCGAACTCAACTTGGTATAACTTAGGTTAATCTTACTCAGGTTCATTGATGCAAGCACTGTACATCTCAAATTAGCATTAATAAAATTTCTTTCTCCCATTGCATAGCGGCGCAAAAGTTCATCGTTTGTCAATCTCTCTAAAACTGCTTTTGAATCACCTTGGTAACACCATGCTGCTTCTAATAGTTGGGCAGCAGTATTAATAGCTACCTCATCACACTTGGTCATGATTACACCATTGCAGCCATCCCACTGACCGTTAAGCATCAAGGCAATTTCATCCGCAGCAGTAATTGAATCAAATAACAATACTGATTGTTTCTGCTCTTTGAACCAGCTATTTAAAGCAATCGATATAAAATTTTTCATTTCTATAGTTTCTAGGGTGTTCAGGGACTATTGAGGCTCTAAGTCTAAGGTATTAATAAACTCTGTTTACTTGCCTCTATCTTATGGGGAATGGAGAATTGGAATATTACCTAATAGCTCTAATAGCTCGCAGTGTTAATATAAAGTGATTCTCCGAACTTGATATAACTGGTAAAAAAAGCAAGGCATAGCCTATTACAAATGACAAATGACCAATACTTCTCTACGAGACGCTACGCGTAGCTTGCTTAAGCGTAGGGGTACGCTCAGTACAAATGACAAATAACCAATCCCTTTTACGCTATCTGCCCAGAACTTCATTTCTCCATCGACTTATAGCTCTCAAATAAGCTGCAACTGGAACTTGATAGACCTCAATAAAAATCCAAACAATAATTGATAAATGCGACAAGAAAGTTAATACCGTCCAAATATATGGCATCCAGCTAATGGGCGCTTGTGGAGTAGGCGGAAAATAGTAAGCAACTGTGCCAATTATAGTTGTAGGAAGAATTACAAAAGCAGCAGAGGCTAATCCATAGCCCCAGCCTAACTCCACACCTTCCAACTGCGCTTCTGTCCAACCGAAACCATTCCAACGCCAAATTAAGGGAGGTTGCCGAGAAGGCATCTTGATTTGCTCTAGTTCTAGGTTGACAGTAAAAATTTCTTGGCAAAAGTCACAAGCCATAGCCTCCATCAACGGCATATGAGAAATCTTACCTATCCGACAGACTGGGCAGGGGTAAACTCCGTGATAGTCGAAAGACGTGGCTAAGATTTTGGAACTGGGCATAATCAACTGGTGATCCTAAAAACTTGATCGGGTCAATGAGGACTTGAGTAAGAATGATGAATTTTTAGCATTCATTTTGGATCATTCAATTACGCATTAGCCATGACCTAACAATTTTGGTAAAGTTATGTAACTTTAGCAAGATCTAATGACAAGCGGCCTTCTTAGTCTATACAAACAAGCAACTAGTCTTGATTTCCACAGTCAGTTGTACTGAGTCTATCGCTTTTTTTGAGCGTTGTGGGGGTCTTGACACCGCCGACTCTTTCTGCTAATTTTCTGGATAAAGGTGTAAATTAGATTTTTGTCAGCAAACGTCCCGCAAATGTTCAGCAATAATTCTTACTTTTATTTTTGGTTTAGGGTGGTTCACTGGGAGTGAATTGAGTTTCCTAATGGGAACCGCCCAGTGAACCGCAGAGCAAACTCTGCGGTTTTTGTTTTTTAAGGAGCATAATCTCATCGTGATTACCTATCTAAGTAACTATTTTTATAGCTTTTACTTTTGGCCCAGAATAAGTTCCGGGTAGATAGCGTCATGTCGATGAATCAGAACGCGCCCGGAACTTCTCAAAGGTTTCGGGCTTTTTTACTGTCTTTTTTACTGTAAGGAGAATGGAACCATGATTAACGCTAAACTTGCTGCACAATCTCATACTAACCACCAAACAATCGTTAAACTTTCAGAAAAAGTTGTTTTCGGTGGTAATGAACTGGTAATTATCGGTGGTCCCTGCACTGTTGAAAGCTTGGAGCAAATGGAGACAGTCGCCCAAAAGCTAACTACTGCATCTGTGCAGGCGTTGCGTGGCGGTGTCTACAAACCCCGTACATCTCCTTACGCCTTCCAAGGTATGGGAGAGGAAGGACTGAAAATTTTGGCTAGAGTGCGATCGCATCACCAAATCCCAGTCGTCACCGAGGTGATGTCAATTTCTCAAATTGAAGTAGTTGCTGCCCATGCTGATATGCTTCAGGTTGGTAGTCGTAATATGCAAAACTTCGACTTGCTCAAAGCTTTAGGGCAAGCTGGTAAGCCGATACTGCTCAAGCGTGGTTTAGCAGCAACAATTGAAGAATTCGTGATGGCCGCTGAATACATCCTCAGTCATGGAAATCCTGATGTGGTTTTGTGTGAAAGGGGTATCCGTAGCTTCGATGATTACACACGCAATGTGCTGGATTTAGGAGCAGTAGCAGCACTCAAGCAAATAACTCACCTGCCTGTAATTGTAGATCCTTCCCACGCCGTAGGTAAACGGGAACTGGTAGCACCGATGGCTAAAGCTGCGGTGGCTTGCGGAGCAGACGGATTAATTATTGAGTGTCATCCAGAGCCAGAAAAATCTGTTTCTGATGCACGTCAAGCACTTTCCTTAGAAGATATGGTGCATCTAGTTGATAGTTTAAAGCCAATAGCGGTAGCTGTTGGGCGGAGTGTATCACAAGCGATCGGGGCAGGTTCCAAACCCACCCCGATTTTTTGTGCTGCTTAAATATCGGTGGCGATCGCTTCTTTGATAATATTTGAGTCACTCAACTACGAAAGAGCGATCGCTTTTATTTATGAAGCCTGCTTGTTAAAGTTCTGCCTGATCATGAATCGCAAATCTAAAATCTGTTGACCTTTTTTGAATTAAAAATTAAAAATTATGTTTAATGAGGCAATTATTCAATCTGAATTATTGGAACACAAAGCTGATAACAAGCAAAACCTCTGTCAGATTCTCACTGTACAGGAATTAAGTCTTCTAAACGATCGCTCCAATACCAAAGGGCTGGTTCAACTAGCTTTGCATCTTACAGTTATGAGTTGCAGTGGCTATCTGTGGGCAACGAATTTTGGCAATTGGTCGGTGGCTATACCAGCACTGGTAATCTACGGCTTCAGTCTGGCTTCGATGTTTGCACCAATGCATGAATCTGTTCATAGAACGGCTTTCGCTAACAATCGTTTGAATGAAGCTGTGGCTTGGTTTTCCGGCTTGCTCTCATTTTACAACAGCACGTTTTTTCGCCGTTATCATAAGTGGCATCACCGTTACACTCGCGTTCCTAACAAAGATCCAGAACTGACCGATCCCAAGCCGAGCAACCTGGGCAAATACTTGTTGATAATTAGCGGTTTACCGTGGTGGTGGGGTAAAGTACATGGGCATTTTCAGGTTGCAACTAGTCAATTTGACGATTTTCCATTTGTACCAGAAGCAGCACGAGCCGAAGTTATTCGCTCCACACGTTGGCAATTAAGTATTTATGCTGCTGCGATCGCCATTTCAATTGCAGTTAGTCAGCCTTGGTTTTTCCTCTATTGGCTGCTACCACTCCTTGTAGGTCAACCGATTCTCCGTTTTATTCTGCTGGCAGAACATACAGGTTGTACTCTTGATGCTAATCTGCTCACGAATACGCGCACAACTCTAACCCTTTGGCCTGTGCGATTTTTTATGTGGAATATGCCATTTCATGCAGAGCATCATTTGTATGCATCAATTCCGTTCCACACCCTACCAAAAGCACATCAGCTGTTGAGTCAACGCTTTAGCCATATAGAACCTGGCTATATAAAAGTAAACTGGGATATCATAACTAATTCGTAATTCGTAACACTCGCCAAGGCGCGAGAAGCAAGCTACGTAATTCGTAATTAGGATACACATAAAATTGCTGGCGTTGGTAATAAAGAAACTTTACTATCCTTCTCTACTCCCCGTTCGTCTATCCCCTGTCATCTGTTTACTATTTTCTTTGATTTTTGTTTGCCATAGACTCGACCTTAATGCACCTTTATAAGATTATGAAGAATGATTAAGAAAAATCGGTTTAGACAAACGTCATGAAGATACTAGCTGAATTGATTGAGATTGAAGCAAAATTACAGATTGATTGGGTTTTAGTAAATACCTGCTTGCAGTTTGCTAGTTGGGGATTATTTTCACTTTTGCTCGCTGAAGTCTTAAGAGACAGTTATCATGCTTTGTGTCATCAAGTCAGTTGGCTGGCTAAATGGCATAATAAGCACCACATGGCGTATCGCCGGGATTTATCGATAGTTTCCCTAAAAGCGTACCAAGATTCTCAGCTCTATCACGACATTTTAGAGTCAAGTCTATTGGTAGTGGTATTGATAGTAATTGCCTTAGTTGTGCAGCAAATGGGGTTATGGTTGGGAGTAGCTTATGCTTGCACTTTCTTGTTTGGTGCATCCCAACGATATATCCTAGGAACAATTGATACAGATTACAACCATTTACCTGGCCCTTTAGAAACAACTCCATCCGTTTGGTGGGTGAATCGTTCTTACCATTGGCGACATCATTTTGATGATGTCAACGCTTATTACAGTGGAGTCTTTCCCCTAGTGGATAAAATTCTGGGAACTGGATTATCACTTAAGGGTAAAACAATCGCTTTAACCGGAGCATCAGGTGCTTTAGGGCAAGCTTTGGCTACTGAACTTTTAAAGAATAATGCTAAAGTCGTCGCTTTAACCACTAATCCAGAAAAATTGGTAGAGCAAGTTGGGGTGAAGGTGATTCCTTGGCAGTTAGGTAATGAAGCCGAACTGAGGGATAGTTTAGAGAAAATTGATATTTTGATTATCAATCACGGAGTAAATGTCTACGCTAGTCGCACACCGCAAGCAATTAACTCTTCTTATGAGGTGAATACTTTTTCAGCATTGCGGTTGATGGATTTATTTTTGACAACTGTAACAGGGCCACAGGCAAAGGCAACTAAGGAAATCTGGGTTAACACTTCTGAGGCTGAGGTGTCCCCAGCACTTAGTCCGCTTTATGAACTCAGCAAACGAGCGCTTGGGGAGATTGTCACCTTAAAACGGTTGGATGGAAATTGTGTAATTCGTAAGTTAATCCTCGGCCCGTTTAAGAGCCAACTCAATCCTTATGGAGTAATGTCAGCACAGCAAGTAGCTCGTGCCATCCTGTTTTTAGCACGACGAGACTACCGCAATATTATTGTGACAATTAATCCTCTTACCTATATACTTTTTCCTTTAAAGGAAACTAGTACGTGGTTATATTATCGAATTTTTAGCAAGACAGCGAAGAGTCAATAAACTTCTTGCAAAAATGCGAATATGCGAAAAAGGAACCATAGATAAACACAGATAATTAATCGGTGTTCATCAGTGTTTATTTGTGGTTTAATTTCCCAAAAATTGACTTTTGCAAGAGACTCCATGAGTAGCATTCACAAAAAATAATGTAAATAGGCTTTCAAGGCGAGTCTACTCAATGAGTAGGGGATAAAATACTTGTATCAAGTCTAATTCAATAAGCATTTAGGCATTTGACTTTCTCAATTTGCCTGTAGAGTATTTACAACCGCATAACGCCAAGTTGCCTTAGAATTTAAGCAGTTATTGTATTGTTAACTTTTAATCTCACAATGTCTGAAAATTTCTCTGCTGAAATTAGTTCGCGCATCTGCAACCACATGAATGAAGATCATGCTGATGCCATAGTTCTTTATGCTAAAGCTTTTGGTGGTGCAACGGATGCGTAGGCGTAACCCGTCGAAGACATCGCAGCACAAATGCTGGCAATTGATTCTGAAGGCATGGATTTAACAGCAGATGTAAATGGGGAAGCTGTGCCAATTCGTATTCAGTTTGATCACGTCTTAGCAGACGCGGAAGATGCTCATCAAACGCTAATTGCGATGGTAAAGCAGGCGCGGGTTAAGGCTAAGTAAAAATCGCTTTAGCTTAGTTTTAACTTTGTTTTGTGTATTGATACTTTAAAAACCCTAATTGATGGGAGTATTAAAAGTTACCTATTTATGGCATGATTGGGTAACTATGCTGAATTACGCTCAGCTGCAATAATATGGAAAGTGAATGTGTTTTAAGCAGCGAAATTAATACAGACGCTCAATTAGTTTACGAAAAAACTTTGATCATTTATTTTGGTGATACCTGTAAGCGATCGCTCAATTTGTGGGATACCATACAAACTGTCCCACTTTGTTGATGTAGCCAGCTTTGCCACCAACATAGACTAATGCCAACCCAGAAGTGAAATTAAGAGCTAAATCAAATTGAGGCGGAATGACTATTTTACCATTGGTATTAATATAACCATACTTATCGCCAACTTTGACAGCAGCTATCCCTTGAGAGAAACTTGTTGTTCTATCAAAGCGTGGCTTAATTGCTATCTGCCCGTTGTTGGCGATATAACCCCATTTATCGCCAATTTGCACTACTGCTAATCCTTCGGTAAATTCCCAAGCTTGTTCAAATTGCGGTTCAATTGCCATTGCGCCTGTTTTGTCAATATAGCCCCATTTATTGCCAATTTGAACTGCTGCTAACCCTTCAGAAAATCTCAAAGTTTCATCAAACTGTGGTTTAATAACTAACTTACCATTGAAGTTAATATAGCCCCATTTGTTGCCAATTTGAACTGCTGATAGTCCTTCATAAAAATGCCTTGCACTATCAAATTGTGGTTTAATAACTATCTTTCCAGATGGATTTATATAACCGTATTTTTCATCAATTTGAACTGCTGCTAGTCCTTGATTAAAAGCTAAAGCTTGATCATACTGCGGTTTAATAACTATCTTCCCTTTGGTGTCGATGTAACCATGTTTATAATCAATTAATACCAATGCTAATCCATTGGAGAAGGCATAAGCTAAACGAAATTGCGGCGGAATCACTTTTTTTCCCATTTCGTCGATATAGCCGTATTTGTCATCAAGCTTGATCTGCGATCGTCCATCGATAAAATTCCAAGCCAAATCAAACTGCGGTTCAATAACTATCTTTCCAGTTTGGTCGATAAAACCATATTTGCCATTCTTGATAATCCGAAAAAGTGGATTTGACATAGGCTTATTCTCCGATGAAGGATTTGATATTTGCTTATGTTTTTCAGGGATATTTATTGCCTGCATTTGCTGCTGATAAATTCCAGTTATTCCACTTAAAATAGCCAAAAAAATCAAAGATAAAATAGTTCGGTTCATCTTTAGCGCTTTAGAGTCTTGCGAATTCACATTTTTATAAAAATCAAACGGTTTGCGAATCAAATAACAAAGCTGAAAAAGCAGCAGTTGCAAATTCAGCTTCCATTTGTAAGACTTGTGTGTGATACTCAGGGTCTTTAAGCATTTCTGCTAATTCTGCATCAATTTCTGGGCGTTTCATCGCTGCTAATTCTCGACGTAAAGCCCTGGCAATTAACTCACTGCGACTAATAACTTTTCCTTCTTTTACAGCTTTGTCAGCTGCTTCTAAAAGCTCAGATGGTAATACCAAATCTTTGACAAAAACCATGTTTTCCATAATATATAATTTCCTTAATTGTTAATTGAGATGAGTGCATCCCATTTTGAAAAAGGTTAGGCAGGCTTTTTAGTGTTTTAGCGTAGCGGCACGTTAGCGAAGCTCAACAAAGACAACTTACTTAGTTTAAGCATACCCCAACCATTGCAAAAACTTATTCACTGTACACTTGCTTAATCTTCTGCTCGTAGCAACCAAAAGCCACTGTATGTCATGCCCGAATCATCAGGTTGCACTAACAAAAAGTGTAATCCTCGACTTAATTGTTTTCGCTGTTCATACATTTTGGCTGCGGCTGTAACTTCTGGATCTTCAAACGTGGCAACTATCCATCTATCCACTAAACCAGCTTCTAATACTAAGCCATCTGGGGCACCAGAAATGTAATTTAACGCCACGGGACGAGCTTGATGCAACCATCGTGCTAAAGGCATCGATTGCCGTCCACCATAAATGACGACGCCGGGGATGGGTACTGTTGACGCCAAACCCATATTCATGGGTTTAAGAAATTCTGGCATGTGTAAATGAGGAATGGGGCGATCGCTAAATCTTGTTTCTACATCACTAGCCGCTAAAGTTGCAAACCGCCATTGTTCTCCCCAGAGATTTTCTGGTAATGGTGCTGGTGGTGGTTTCTCTAGCGCGAAAGGATATTGCTTTTCCTGCAACCACTGCTTCAATGCGAAAGTACGGCGGGTTGGTTCGATATTAATACCCAAATTGCGCCCAGCCCATTCAATTAAACTCAAAGACTGAGGACGAAACACCTGAATTATATCTGGGAGTGTTTCACCAGCTGCTAGCTCAAGTTGAGCTGCAACCCAACTCGAATTTGCTGCTGATTGCGGACAAGTCGCTGCATACTCAAAGCTGCGAGTCGGATCACAAATCAACAACTCCCATAATGTCTGCCCTGCTGCATCCTGCAACGGACTACGATAAAAATCAGCTTGCCAAATTTTCATGAGTTAAAACCACAGATAAACACAGCGAAAAGTTTGCGCGTCCGGGTAACAGGAGCGCAAAACTTTTTAAGACAGCGAAGCGAAAAGTTCTGTAGGAGGGTTTCCCAACCTAGGAAACTTTTCAAGACACATAGGCTGATTTTATCTATCTGTGTACATCAACGGAAAGTCTGAGCGCCAGTTTTCAGTACTCAGACTTTTTAAGACAGTATTGATCTGTGTTCTATCTTCTCATCATCTGCCAGTACAAGTAAGCGACGAGAGCTTCCAATTTGGGCAAAAATGTAGAGAAATAAGCTGTTGTTTAATCTTGAATCGGTATTTTAAGGATGCAAGAGGTATACAAACTTGATGTTACCAGTTACCCCGGCCCCAGCCTTTGTAATTTCTCCTCCAAGGCCCCCAGATTGCGAAAGTAGTACCAGGACTTTGAACATTTACGAACAAAGTCTGACCATCAGGCGAGAAGCAGGCCCCTGCAAATTCGCTTGTATTAAAGGCGTTACGCGCGAATTGATAGAGTTCACCTTTGGGAGTCACACCAACTAAGAATTGTTGGTCATCTCCATCTTCACAGAGGATGAGATCGCCGTAGGGTGAGATAACTATGTTATCAGGGCTATCGAGTTCGTTTACATCTGTAGACTCTACAAATAGTTCGATTGTCTCTTTTTTGGGAATGTAGCGCCAGACTTGACCTAGCTCTTTAGCACCACCACTTGTACAGCAAAAGTAAATTTCGCCATCGCCGTACCAAATACCTTCTCCACGCACAAACTGAGCAGCACCTAACTCAAAACCTTGAAATCTAACATTATCTTCGTCAAGTGGGTTTGGCTGAGGAATTTTTACCCAGTCTACTTTCATTGGCTTCCGCAATTCAAAACCTGTAGCGGTGTTTGCTTGAGGTTTACCAACAATTCTTAGAGCTTCAAGGACGCCTCCTTCTTTCAATCTACCAGGTACTTTTGGGATGAAACGGTAGAATAGGCTATCTCCCCGGTCTTCCGTCTCATAAACAATTCCGGTTTTGGGGTCTACGGCAACAGCTTCATGATTAAATCGTCCCATAGCGACTAAAGGCTCAGGCTTTACAGGACTAGTAGCGCTAGCTGGAACTTCAAAGTTATAGCCGTGGAACTGCGAGACATAGTTTGGATCACCCAGCGGTGCTGAAGTTGGAGTAGAGGTATTCTCTTCACAGCTAATCCATGAACCCCAAGGAGTTGGCCCACCTGCACAGTTGCGATAAGTTCCACTTAGGGAAGTGTAATGTTTAATTAGCTGGCGATCGCGTCCAACAACCAGAGTTGTTGTGCCACCTTTGCAAAAAGGGTCGTAGGGATTTGGCCCTTTAAGTTGTGTACTTGAATTAGGACTAAGTTCGTGATTGCGAACTAAGATAACTGTATTTCCGCGGCCCCGGAAAGCTGCCATCCCATCATGACCACCCGGCACTAGAGTACCATCGTTCATCAGGTCGTTTCTTTGAGAGAAAACACGATACTGAAATCCGGGTGGTAAATCCAACAAGCCATTGGGATCTTTTACAAGTTCTCCGTAACCTTTACCAAATACACGTTTGCCTTTAGCATTGCTGGCATAAAGACCTTCTAAAGGAGACATTAGCACAGTGCCAGCAGCACTCGTACCTGCTAATACAAAAAATTTACGTCGTGATAATTTCATTAGGGTGTTTTGGCTACATAAAATGCTTAGAAGAAATTATTTGATTTCGATTAAGTTTGGGTAATGCTTGATTTAACTTAGGATTATTAAATAAAAGATTAATTTTTTAAAATTTTTCGCTAAACAAGGCAGATTTATACTATGACGATTCAGATTATCCTACAAAATAAAGCTTGGTGATAGATAAAAAAGGCTTGCAAAGGTAGGTTTAGATAGTTATTTAGTAACTAGAAAAACAATATTTATTTAATACAAGTTAAAAATCAATTTAACTAAAGAAGAACTATATTTATTTGCTAAAGAAATATAGTTCTTTGGTTTTTTACATTTAGAATATAGGTTTTTTGTTTTTTACATCACCCTTGGCTCTCATCGAATTTGCAGTTCTGAGCACGAAGTTCCGAGTTCCGAGCACGAAGTTCCGAGTTCTGAGCACGAAGTTCCGAGTTCCGAACACGAAGTTCCGAGTTCCGAACACGAAGTTCCGAGTTCCGAGCACGAAGTTCCGAGTTCCGAACACGAAGTTCCGAGTTCTGAGCACGAAGTTCCGAGTTCCGAACACGAAGTTCCGAGTTCTGAGCACGAAGTTCCGAGATTTTGTAGGTTGGGTTTTATGCTTCGACTCAACACCCCAATTAATGTTGGGTTTCGTTCTTCAACGCAACCTACATTTAATGCACTAATTTAGCTGTGCCACGCCAGTAGGATGCGTTATACCAATTTAAAGAAAGAATGTGACAGATAGACCATGTAGAGACGTTGCATTGCAACGTCTCTACTAAAGGATTTGTTGCAATCATTAATTGAATCGGTATTACGCGATCGCTAACATACTAGACTTCTTGTAAATATTTTTAAGAGCAAAGCCGGAGTCTCCAGCTTTGCTCTTGAGAGGCATAAAGCAAATTATGCAAATTAAATGAGTAAGATGCTCTAGAGCAGAACTTTGGCTAAAATCGGTTCTACACTCTTAGAAATCTCCGGGACATACACCTGTGAAACATAGTCAGCAATCATCCTGTCTGTGTTGAACAACGGTGCATTTGTCTTAATCGACGCCTTCATCATTTGCACCCAGCGGTGGGGAACGCCTTGAGCATCTTGGTCATAGTATAGGGGAACAATTTCTTCTTCCAACAGCTGATATAGCGATCGCGAATCAATCCGATCCTGCAATTCTTGGTCACTGGTGTGAGCATCTTCGCCAATAGCCCAGCCGTTAATTCCTTTACCATCTTGTCCAGCTTGGTAGCCTTCACACCACCAGCCATCTAAAACGCTGCAATTAATCCCACCGTTGAAGCAGACTTTTTGCCCACTTGTACCAGACGCTTCCAAAGGACGACGAGGATTATTCAGCCAAACATCTACACCTTGCACCAGTTTTTGACCAGTGTAAATATCATAGTCTTCAATAAACGCGACTCGGTTGATAATCCCGGAGTTGTGACACCACTCCATCAAGCGCTGGATAATCCGCTTACCTTCTTCATCGGCTGGGTGGGCTTTACCTGCAAAGATAATCTGTACTGGACGTTGACCATTACCAAAAATCTTCAGCGCCCGTTGTGCATCACGCAAAATTAAATCCCCACGTTTGTAAGGGCTAAAGCGTCTGGCAAATCCAATAGTCAATACATTGGGATTGAGTAGGGTTTCAGTTGCTTTAATTAGTTCGTAACTTTCGCCACGCAACTCCCGTGATTTCTTGATTTTATAGCGGGTGTAGGCAATGAGTCGTTCTTTGAGGATGAGATGGCGCGACCACAGTTCCTCATCGGGAATCTCGTCAATTTTCGCCCACATCTTGGGATCAACGGCGCGAGTTTTCCAGTCTTCTCCCAAATACTGGTTATATAAGTCACCGAGCAGGGGTGCAGTCCAAGTGGGAGCATGAACGCCATTGGTGATGTAACCAATTGGTACTTTATCTTCCGATCGCTGCGGATAGAGAATTGTCCACATTTTACGGGAAACCTGACCGTGCAATTCACTCACGCCGTTACAAGCACGAGACATCCGCAATGCTAAAACAGTCATCCCAAAGGGTTCCCAAGGATCGCCTAGTCGCCTTGCACCCAATGCCAAAAATTGCTCGCGGGAAAGTCGCAATTGTGGCCAGTAACTAGCAAAGAAGGAGTCGATTAAATCGGGAGAGAAGACATCATGACCGGCGGGAACGGGGGTATGGGTAGTGAATACACAACTGTTCCGTACTTTGGCTTCAATGTCGTAGAAAGATTTGCCAGTCCGCTCAATTTCTAAACGGGCAATTTCTAAAGTGCAGAAAGCGGCGTGTCCTTCGTTGAGGTGATAGACAGAGGGTTGAATTCCCAAAGCATCCAAAGCACGCACACCACCAATTCCTAAGACGACTTCTTGGGCGATGCGGGTTTCTAAGTTACCACCGTATAGGTGTCCAGTTAGCCAACGGTCGATGGGATCATTGTCGTGGCGATCGCTATCTAATAAATATAGACTGACTCGCCCAACTTGCACGCGCCAGATTTGCACTTTCACCGACCGCTGACGAACTTGTAGCTGGATTGTCAGCGGTTCCCCTTGCTCATTTTTAATTAACTCCAGGGGCATCTGCTGGAAGGGGTTGTCAATGTAGTAATCTTCTTGCCAGCCTTGACGGTTCAAGCGTTGGCGAAAGTAACCTTGACGATACAATAAACCGACACCAACCATCGGTACACCCAAATCTGAAGATGATTTGAGATGATCCCCAGCCAGAATACCTAAGCCACCAGAGTAAACGGGTAGGGATTCATGAATGCCAAATTCAGCGCAAAAGTAAGCAATGGGACGGGATGCAGATACTTGCGGTGCAACTCGACTTACCCAAGTATCTTTCTGGGTAATGTATTGATCAAACTCACGCGCTAACGCAGAAATCTGCTTTAGGTAATATGGATCTTCCGCTAATTGGGTGAGGCGCTCATAGCTTGCAGACTCTAATATTGCTACTGGGTTGTGTCCACAGCGTTGCCATTCTTGGGGATCAATCGTTTGGAATAAGGAGATGCGATCGCCACTCCAACTCCACCAATAGTTATAAGCCAAATCTGCTAAGCGCTTGAGCGGCAAAGGTAACTTTTCACTCAAGCGCTGTGCTGGGGTGATTGCACTGGTATTAGCCATACTAAATCTACGTCCTCTCTCTTAACTTGCTCTCTATTCTGCTCCCAATCAATTTCTTTTCAGGTTTACAACGCCGGAGTTTTCATTTATGAATTCTCCCCTGAAGTCGAGCAGTTTAGCGACATCAAACCTTATTCAAGATAATGGCTCTTATCGTTTTTGTCTTCTAATTATCCCTGCTTTCTAGACAAGTTTGAGATTGTTTTATATCAAATTCGTTGACATTAATTTAAATTATTTATTTTGTTGTTAATATTTATTTAATAGTTAGCACCAAGCAAACAAAATTATGCATAGGTCTTGCTAGAGGTCAGTTCTGACTTGGTAAAAGATTACCCTCTCCTCTCTTCCTCTGTGTCCTCTGTCTTGAAAAGTTCAGTTCGCCGGCGCTCCGACTTTTTGCTGGGCCTCTGCGGTATGCCTCCGGCACGCTAAGCGAACGTTAAAGAAATTAGGTATTCTTATGCCGGGATAGGAGTATACGTCAATGACAACAATTTTCGACGTTGCTGAATTGCGTTATGAATCCAGATGTAGAGACGTTGCAATGCAACGTCTCTACAAGGATTTTGATGTCATGCACAATCGTTTTTATACATGAAATCAGCAACGCCAATTTTTCTATTATTTTTACAAACCCCATATTTATTAACAAAGAATTACAGTAACTCCTAAAGCGATCGCATGATGGCGGATATGATCTTCAATAAAACTAGCGATGAAATAATAACTGTGGTCGTAGCCTTCTTGGTAACGCAAGTTAAGCGGTTGATTAACATCTGCACAAGCTTGTTCAAATACCTCTGGCATTAATTGCTCAGTTAAAAATTTATCAGCAGTTCCTTGATCAATGAGAATTAGACTGTGATAACCTAGTTGCTTAACCAATTCACTAGCATCATAAGCTCTCCAACTTTCTTGATCACTGCCAAGATAACCACTGAATGCTTTTTGTCCCCAAGGACAACGCATAGGTGCAGTGATAGGAGAAAAGGCTGATACTGATTTGTATAACTTGGGGTTTCTCATTGCACAAACTAACGCCCCATGTCCCCCCATTGAGTGACCGAAAATACCTTGTTTGTCCGGTTGCACTGGGAAGTTTGCAGCAATTAAAGCAGGTAATTCGTGGACAATATAACTATACATTTGGTAGTGCGATCGCCACGGTTCTTCTGTAGCATCAACATAAAAGCCCGCACCTGTACCAAAGTCCCAATCATCATCTTCACCAGTAATCCCCCTGTTACGAGGACTAGTATCTGGCGCAACCAGCATTAAGCCGTACTCAGCCGCAAAGCGTTGCGCCCCCGCCTTTGCCATAAAATTCTCTTCAGTGCAAGTTAAACCAGAAAGAAAATATAGAACTGGTACTGGCTGTTGAATTGCTTGCGGTGGTTGATAGACAGCAAAGCGCATTTCACAGTTACAAATTGAGGAGAGATGACTGTAAAAGCCAACTTTGCCACCAAAGCTTTTATATTCAGAGATGAGGCTAAGATTAGTCATTTATTTAGCGATTAGTAAAATTCAGTAGCGTGGCTATTTTAACTTGATCAGCAAAAGTCTCACGCTTACCTGAAAAAAAGCGTTGATGATCTTAAAGCTCAGTCAATGTCTTCATTGAAGAGTCACTGAGAAACCTACACTTACTCCCTAAAGAAGTAGTAGGTATTAGGTATATCACTGCAATCAATTTTTAGCTAGTAGGTTGGGAAGCCAGCGCTGTGGACATAGAGAAGTAGCAGCAAGTCTGAAACACTGAACACGGTGCTATGCGCTTGTTTTTCGGACTTTTTAGCTAACTTTCCTTAATTTGTTTAAACTTTACTTACTTTTATTAAGTAAAGCTAGTATAACTTTCAACATCGACTAAAATAAGATTTTGTTCTTATTTAAACCTATCATCTTCAAAATCTCATGGTAAATACTGTTAGGGAAAACACGGAAATTAATGGTCAAGCTAGCGAAAACAAAGAGTATAATGGTCAAGCTAGCAAAGCAAGTTTGAAATTTAAAGAGAAAATCAATGATAAAAAAGGATTTAATGTTGAGGATGCTATTGATGCTATCAAAATAGCCATAGTTGATGTTATTGAGTTAGAAATTACTACTTGGGTTCCAGAGCCATCTAATCAGTTAGACAACGAACCACAAAATGAGCAAGAAATAGCCAAACCAGGTAATCGTATGTATACCGTAATTAATCTAATTGATGGCACCATAACAAATGAAGTTGGTAATCAATTTATTGGTACTGGCCCCTATGCAGAACTTCGTGAATTTCATTTAAGTCAAGTTAAAGAAAGTCGAGAGATCATTAAAAAGAATATAGAAAGTGTGCAGAAGTTGTATGAAATTCTTATAGAAGTTCTTAAATCTCGTAAAAATTCACAACAATCTACAATTAATAAACCTTAAGCCTTAGTTAATTAGATTCCAACTAAACCACCTACAGCAAAAGTAGCCTAGCTAGAGGTTACTTGGGATATGTTTTGAAATCGAACACGATACTACAACCAGATTAGTCAGAACTTAAAGGCGTATCACTATGGTTAATAAGGTTAATAAAGTTAATAAGACTCAAGCTCAAGCTCAAGAATTATTAGATAACTTAGTAAAATCTGTAAAGACACTACTCGATGACATCACAGCCTTAGAAGTAAATACAATGGTTGTAGATCAGATTACAGGTGCAAAGTTTAATGCTTGGAAAGCATATCAAGAAATTTATTCCATAAATGATAAAGACTACTTTGATATAAAAAATATTCCCGAAGAAGGCCTTCAAGGTCAAAACTTACGTAAACGTTATAAAAGTCTTTTTGAACAACTTGAAAGAGAATATTTTTACATTCTCCTCGATAACTATCTCGATCAAGATTCAGAGTTTTATAATCCACAGGATGATAGAGTAAGAAGATATCAGGAACGCCTTGAATATTTGAAGGCAACGAAAGGAAAGATAGTTGAAAGTGATGAAAAATACGTGCAGTTAGCTGAGCCGATACTTCCGCCTCCATCTCCTGTTTTGGATAAAAAAGATAAGAACAATCAATTTTCAGATGGAACCGATAAAAATCATCAAGAAAATTGGTTCAAAAATTGTAAAGAGATTCGCAAACTATTTAGTCATGATGAATTTCTCCGCAGCCTTCGGAAAATTTCGGAACTGAAAGCTGCACTTGATAGTGGTGATATTCAAAGTACCAAAATTGATATTATTTATGCCCAAACAGTTATGCAATTAGATGGAGATATTATTAGTCGTTATCATAAACAACTATTTGAGGAAGATGAAGAAACAAAAGATTTGATCATTCAAATACATAAAGAAGGAGTAATTGCTGGAGAAAAACAGTGGCGTGGAACATTGGATTTTCTGATTAATTTGGTAAAGGGTATTGCTAATATAGCTCGATGATAAACGCCAACAGTACACAGCTAGATAATCAAGCTGATGTTATAGTTTCTTCTTTTTTAGAAATCGCTCAAGGTACTTCTTTTGAGCTAAAAATTGAGCAAGCACAGTATAGTTTTTACTTAAATGAGACAGTTATACAACAGATTCAGCTAGCACAAAAAACGGGTTCTTCTCTGTATATTCCGCCAAGCTTGCTAGTTCCTCTTTGGTATTGCGCTAGCTTCAGCAATTATCTTGATATGCAAGGTAGAGAACCAGAAATTGTCATAAAAAAGATTATAACTTTTGATGTTATTTTTATAGTCAATCTTCTAAGATTATTTCTGAGGAAATCATTACAAGATAAAACAACCTTACAGTGTGGACTTACCTTTAACTCTTACTATAGACAGGATACATCAGCTTCAGTCGATTATGAAGACCAAGACATTGTTCTGCAAAGCACGATTATTCTTAATGGTGATATCTTTCACAAAGTGAAGAGGGACTTTCTCCAAAATTCAAACTGTTCGACAATTGTTTCTGCACATTATTGGCTAACTGATCAATTATTAAGTTATCTTAGAACTAACTTAAACGTGCTAGCTTGGGAATTAGCTTCGCTGTTTCCTGCTGGGTTTTTAGCCTGGAAATTATATTTAGTAAAGTCAGTTGGAGTTTTTTTATCAATACTCGCCTGGTTAGGAATATTTATAGTATTTGCTACTATCCGTTACTTACTTGTTAATCAACTTCAAAGACGGACTTCTATTAACTCTGAATATCTAAATTGGCTTGTATGGGTAGTAACTTGTCTCACTCCTAGTATTTTTCTTAATTCTACTAATTTTGATTTATTCTTGTTGCTGTTTTTGTCACTTCTTGGGCCGCTATTAGAACATGCTTTCAGTTTTATACTGTCGCAAGTTGCTAAACGTCTTATGCGTTGGTTACTGTCTTCATAAGTATTTAAATTTTATCTTGTAGATAATTGAAAATCGCTTGCTCATTCCATATTTGAGCTTCGATAAATATATCGTATTTTCTCGTTTCTTCAAACTTCCATTTTTCCATCGGCATCCCAAACTTTTTTATAATCTGAAGAATTTCATCTAACCGAAATACTTGACCATGATAGTCAGGTTGGTAAAAAGATTCTTGTTTTTTGTCTCTGAGCCAATAACTTACCATGCTGTCTGGATAGGTGAAGCTAATTTCTTTTGAATCAAATTCAGATACAGAAATCTGTACTTTCTTACTCTGACCGTTGTATCCTTCTTCTATCCAAGTTGAATTTTCAATCACCATGTAGAGAGGAAAAGAAGTTTTTGGCTCTCCACCCTTATTGATGAATTCTTCTTTTAGCCATTTCTCAGTTGCAATTCTTGCTTCAAGATATTTTATCGGCTCTTTAAATCTGCGATATACTTTTCCTTCTTTGGCTTGCAATTGTGTTGCTATTGTCAGAGCTTTTTCTATATTCAAAACTGATAAACTTCTAAATGGTGGCTCCTCTTTATGATAAGAGTGGGTTAAAATCATAGCGGCAAAACTTTTAGCATTTGCTCCCTTTAAAAAAGTTTGTGAACTACTGATTTTTACTTTTTCAATAGTTGCCAACATTGTTGAGCAATTGCCCAATCTTCTTGAGTATGAATCACTAATACCCTTACTGCTGAGTCAGAGGTAGCAATATCCTCATCTACAGGCTGCTGCTGGTTTTTCTCAGGGTCAAGTTTTAGTCCCAAAAATCCGAAGGCTTCACAGGCGGCTTGGCGAATTCCCGCAGAGTGTTCACCCACACCAGCAGTGAATACCAACGCATCTAATCCCCCTAAGCTAGCGAGCATTGCACCGATCCCAGCCCGCAGACGATGTACGTAGATATCCCAAGCCAGTTGGGCGCGGTAGTTACCTTGAGCGATCGCTTCAATCACTTGAGGTAAATCACTGGATACACCCGAAATTCCTCGTAGTCCTGAAGCTTTATTTAGCACATAGTCTAGTCTTTCGGCTGAGTAATTGGATTGCCGCAATAGGTAAATTAGAATCCCCGGATCAAGAGAACCAGAACGACTACCCATCATTAATCCATCCAGGGGTGTGAACCCCATAGTAGTATCTATACTGCGACCGTTTTTAATCGCTGCCAAAGAGCAGCCGTTACCCAGATGACAGGTGATTATCCGCAGAGATGCTAAATCTCGACCGAGAATATGGGCAGCACGTTGAGAACAGTATTGGTGGCTAATACCGTGAAACCCGTAGCGACGGATACCTTGCTCGATCCACTCATAAGGACCGGGATAGATTGCTGCTGCCTCTGGTAAAGTAGCATGAAATCCGGTATCAAATACTGCAACTTGTGTGACATTCACCAAGCTTTTCTCAATTGCTTCTATGCCTTCTAAAGCGGCTGGATTATGTGCTGGAGCTAGATTAGACAGACGAGCGATCGCCTTTTTAACATCCTCAGTAATTACCACACTATTTCGGTAATCTTGTCCGCCATGCACTACACGATGCCCGACTACATCGATTTCTGACAACTGACCGATAACTTTGGTAGCGCCGCGACTGAGGGTATAAAGCATATAGGCAACGTGTGCCTGTCGGGAATCGCCATAGATTGATTCTTGCAGCGTTTCACCCGTCGCTGTTTTTACTTCAATTTCTGCCACACCCCGGTCTTGAGTCCAGTTGACTTTTCCTTGCCAAAGAGGCTGGAGTGCTTGGTTGGGGAGAGCCTCATCTGTGATTTCATACAGACAGCTTTTTTGACTGCTTGATCCGGCATTCAATATGAGTACTTTCATACTTTTGCATCACTTACGTTTGTGAACTCTGAACTACATAATTACTAATTTCAAGTAATTAATAAACTTATTACCAATAGTCTAGGAAAAGCAAAAACGTGAAAGGTTTCAAAAAGCTATCCTCAATCGTGTTGCTATTATTAGCCTTTATCTATCCGCCTGCTTTAGCTCAAGCCAAGGATAGTAGTCTGAATGATGTTCCTAATGAGCATCATGAGTCAGGAACAAATTTAGTTGAGGGTACAAGTGGCGAGCTTTTACTAACTCAACGACGGAATCGACGACATTACAATAGACGGCGGAATCGACAACATTACTATGGAAGGCAGCGGAATCGACGACATTATTATCGAAGATATCGTTCTGGACGTTATTCTGGACAATACTACCGTCGTGGACAATGGGAAATTGTGCGCGATCGTCATGGAAGATTAATGTATGAGTGGCAGCGGTTTTAATGATTGATGCTTCAAGATAGACCATGTAGAGACGTTGCAATGCAACGTTTCTACCCAAGAATTTGTTGCAATCATTAATTGCATCGGTATTATTTCATAAAGTCAATGTATGTGGAGTTTGTTTGTGTAGTAGCAATTTATTATCGCCCAGTTATTTCTAAAGATAGTGCCACTATGCATTAAAACTATGCTTTATGGCAGTTGTCAATTGTCTGCAATATACTCTGGCTATTTTGATCATCATTTACCTTTTATGTGTCAATTGATATAAGAATTTTTAATTTTTTTAGTCAATCAAGTTACTGTGCTACCGATCAAAAAATACAAACTATAATATTGAAGCTAATGCACTAAACATAAACGATCTGTGAAAATTGCTTAGTTTCACAATGCAGAAATTATGCAAGTTTTTATACAAAATTTTATTAACACTAACTGATAATTACACAGAGATTTGGATGATTCATAACACCTCAATTAATGTAAAAAAAAAGTGTCTACTCTGTAATTCTTTGATTTAAAGGTGTTTAATAAACTTATTACCTAAATTTAGTAGAAGCAAAAACATGAAAGGTTTCAGAAAGCTGTCCTCAATTGTGATCTTGCTATTTGCTTTCGTGTATCCGGCTTCATTTGCTGAAGCGAAAGATACTTCTCTAAGTAATGATCTCAATGAACAGAGTAATGTGGCAGAAACTAACTTAGTTGGAGGTAACACTGAAGAACTTTTAATTGCTCAAAGGCGTTATGGACGACGAGGCTATAGACGCTCAGAGTATAGACGCCGAGTTTATAGACGACCAGTTTATAGACGTTCACGGTATAGACGATCGCAATATAGACGATCACAATATAGACGCCCACAGTATAGGCGATCGCAGTACAGGCGATCGCAATATAGACGACCAATTTACATCAGGCTAAATTGATGACATTTAAGGCAAGCACAAATAGCTAGTAGTTAGTGGTCGTTCCACTAACCACTAACAGCAATACGCCATCCAGTCTTAATGGCTGACTACTACCTCTCCTTCAAGGCGGGCCAATCTCTCTGCAAGAAGTTTTTCTAGGTCTTCCAGCGCCTTGGTAAACCCTTTAATACCCTCATCTAGTTTGTCATATGCCATGCGATCGGCAGTGTGCATCTTATCAAAAGTAGCCTTGTCAATGGATATTTTTTCAATTGACAAATTTGCTACTTTGGCAGGGTCGAGTTTGCGTGGTAGTTCGCCAATCGTTGCCTGCAATTCAGCTAAAAGGGATGGAGAAATGGTTAGCAAGTCACAACCTGCCAGTTCGGTAATTTCGCCAACGTTACGGAAACTAGCTCCCATAACTTCGGTTTTATAACCGAATTTCTTGTAGTAGTTGTAGATTTTGGTGACAGACAACACACCTGGATCTTCGGCTGCTGGGTAGCTATCGCGTCCGGTGTCTTTCTTGTACCAGTCGAGAATCCGTCCGACAAAAGGAGAAATCAGCGTGATACCAGCTTCGGCGCAGGCGATCGCTTGGTGCAAGCCAAACAACAAAGTCAGGTTACAGTGAATACCTTCTTTCTCCAGAACTTCCGCAGCGCGAATACCTTCCCAGGTGGAGGCGATTTTAATGAGTACGCGATCGCGGGAAACTCCAGCCGCTTTGTATTGAGCAATTAAATCCCTTGCCTTAGCGATGGTAGCTTCTGTATCGTAAGACAAGCGTGCATCCACTTCTGTAGACACCCGACCAGGGATAATTTGCAAAATCTTCAGTCCAAAGGCAACAGCTAGACGGTCAAAAGCCAGAGAAACCACCTGTGCTTGGCAGGCGCCGGCTCCTGCATCTTTCTTTGCTTGGAGTAAAGTTTGATCAACAATTTCCTGATATTCCGGCATCTGTGCCGCAGCAGTAATCAGAGAGGGATTGGTGGTAGCATCTTGGGGTTTGAATTTCTCAATAGCCTGAATATCTCCCGTATCTGCGACCACAACAGTCATTGTCCGCAATTGTTCTAGTAAACTCTTAGACATAAAATCCTCCGTGATGTTTGTTTAGGACTTACTAACTTCCCTCATGTTCACACTCTCTGCTGTTCCTTCAATTCTGATTCTGGCAATTTTTCTTAAACATTGCCCAAGTTTTCTGGCTATCTTGAGCCACAGCCTTATTTTAGGTGTGTTATGCCGAAATTGGCTGTCCAATGGAATGCACTTTGATTAAGCTAGTTGTTCCTGCTTTACCAATTGGGACGCCGGAGGTAATCACCACCTTATCGCCCTTATTCGCTAAACCCATGTCTACAACGGTGTTCACCACATTTGTAAACATTTCTTCTGCATTGTGGACTGGTGGGATCAGCAAAGGTTCCACACCCCAAGAAAGTGCTAGCTGGCGGTAAGCAGTAGCGTCCGGGGTCAGGGCAATGATGGGTGTACTTGGACGATATTTGGATACGAGTCTCGCTGTACTTCCTGATGAAGTATTACAAAGAATTGCTCGTGAGCCTGTTTCGTAAGCGATGCGACATACTGCTTCTGCCACAGATTCGGTGACGCTAAGACTACCTGCTTCATGACACCAGGAATGTTTACCACCTTCATCTAAGGCCTGTTCTGTCCGCATGGCGATATTATGCATTGTCTGGACAGCGGCGATGGGATATTCTCCCACAGCAGTTTCACCAGAGAGCATTACTGCATCAGTACCATCCAAGATAGAGTTAGCAACATCCGTTGCTTCGGCACGAGTTGGATCAGGGGCGCTAATCATCGACTCTAGCATTTGCGTGGCTGTAATCACCGGCTTGCCAGCCCGATTGCAACGGTGAATTATGTCTTTTTGAATCAGGGGTACTTCATGAATTGGCATTTCTACCCCTAAATCGCCACGAGCAATCATAATCCCGTCGGCAACATCTATGATCGCATCTAGCTGTTCTACTGCCTCTGCTCTTTCAATTTTGGCGATGACGCGAATATTTGCACCAGCTGCTTCAATCATTCGCTGGGCAGGTTCTAAGTCTTGTGGCGATCGCACAAAGGATACTGCCACCCAGTCTACGCCCAACTGAATCCCAAAGCGCAAATCTAGTAAGTCTTTTTCGGTGATCGAACTAACAGGTAAACGAGTTTCTGGCAGGTTTACCCCCTTGCGCGTGGAAATTAACCCACCAATTTTTACCTGTGCGCGAATTCGATCAGCATCGCGATCGGTGACAATCAACTTGACACGACCATCATTAATCAAAATTTGTTCACCTGGTCGCACCATTGCAAACAAAGTTGGCAACGGTAGGGGTAGTTCGTCAATACTCTCGCCTTTCTCTTGCAAAACAAAAGTAACTTCACTGCCAGCTTCCACAGTTAGCCCATCTGGTGGCAAGGTTCCCAAACGAATTTTGGGGCCACACAGGTCTTGCATGATGGCGATCGGTTTTTGTTGCTCATTACTAATCTTTCTGAGGTGCTGAGCAGTTTGAGCGTGGAATTCATAGGCTCCGTGAGAAAAGTTCAGCCGTGCCATATTCATGCCAGCTTCTACTAATGCTTGTAGCCTTTCAGGTGCAGATGTAGCAGGCCCAACAGTACAAATAATTTTGGTTCGACGCATAAGGATTTAGGAATTTTAGGAATAACTTACGACGTGGACGCTTGAAGCGATCGCTTAGGGTGTCCAAAAGCGTATGTGCTTGATATTGCTTATTGACTAAGTAAACGTGAGTTTGACAAACCTCTCCTTGCCTTGAACTAAAGTTTAAGCTTGTCCCTCTCCAGCTCAAGGAAGGACAGATTTTACCGCGTAAAACCTCTTAAAGGTCTTTGTCTTAAGTTGTTTGAGGATGACGCAATCAGCAATTGTCTAGGCGTAGCCAGCCGTAGGCATCGCCGAAATAACAAATGCGGCCACCGAAATAACAATGGCAGTCTTAATTGCCTATACCTATTTGCCTACAAAACCCTCACTTGATATATACCTCAAACACTTACCTGCTGTTTTTTAGCTTGTCGAACTCACTTTAAGTAAAGTTACTTTATTCTGTTTTCAGGGTATCTACCATTTGATTCAAATCAGGACTTACGCACTCAGATCCCCCAACCCCCTTAAAAAGGGGGCTTTAGAAGTTCCCCCCTTTTTAAGCTACGGTGTACACACAAGTCTTTTAGAGTTGCCCCACAGGCTTTTGATCCCCCCAACCCCCCTTCAAAAGGGGGGCAAAAACCTCTCAAAGTCCCCCTTTTTAAGGGGGATTTAGGAGGATCTACAACGATTTTGGTTTTGTACAGAGATGTGTGTACACCGTAGCCTTTTTAAGGGGAGCCAGCGCGGTCTTGGGGTCTCCCCAAGTGGAGCGACTGGCGTGGGCTAGGGGGGATCTAGGTTTCAGGCTTCAGTGCGTAAGTCCTACAAATCCCAAACCGGGGACTGCGGATTAAAGACTGGGAAAAAGGTAAGGGGTAAGGGGAAGAACATCTCTTTGCCCTTTACCCTTTAACCTTTTCCCCTATTTCCTAATACCCAATCTCTAATCTCTAATTTCTATTCCCCAATTCTCAATCAAACCACAGCAACCGCGTCGGCGAGTCGTTCTTTCTGTGACATTGACAACATTAGGTCAACTACGCGATTTGAGTAGCCCCATTCGTTATCGTACCAAGCAACCACCTTAAAGAAGTTGGAGTTGAGTTCAATACCAGCACCCGCATCAAAGATACTGGAGTGGGTATCACCTTGAAAATCTGTGGATACCACTTTTTCATCTGTATATCCCAGGATACCTGCCAGTGAACCTGTGGCAGCCTCTTGCATAGCCGCGCAGATTTCCTGATAACTAGTAGCTTTGGCAGTCTTAAAAGTTAAATCAACTACAGAAACATCAGGAGTCGGGACTCGAAATGCCATACCTGTCAACTTACCCTTCAATTCTGGTAAAACCAATGCTACGGCTTTAGCTGCACCTGTAGAAGAGGGGATAATATTCTGAGCTGCACCTCGACCACCCCGCCAGTCCTTTTTGCTAGGGCCGTCAACGGTTGGCTGAGTAGCAGTCATGGCGTGAACTGTAGTCATTAAACCTTCAGTCAATCCGAAGTTATCATTAATGACTTTAGCTATGGGAGCCAAACAGTTTGTAGTACAGCTAGCATTGGAAACAATGATATCTTTACTAGGGTCAAATAGGTGATGATTGACACCCATCAGTAAAGTAGGAACTTTGTCGGGATCTTTGGTAGGAGCAGAAATCACAACTCGCTTTGCACCAGCTTTGAGGTGATTTGTTGCTCCTTCCTGACCAGTGAAAAGACCCGTAGATTCCACAACATAATCTACACCCAATTGTCCCCAAGGCAATTCTGCCGGATTCCTTACCGACATACAAGGGATAAAGTGTCCATCAATAACAATACCGTCATCCTTTGCCTCAACCTTGCTTTTCAACTTACCGTGAGTTGAATCATATTTAAATAAATAAGCCAGGTTATCTGGTGGTACTAGGTCGTTAATCCCCACAAACTCAATGTTGGGGTTATCGATGCCAGCCCGAAGCACAAGTCGCCCAATACGACCAAATCCATTGATACCAACTTTCAATTTAGTCAAGATAAAACCTCCTATTGTGGGAAGTTGGACAAAAGGAGAAAGGTAAAAATCAAATTACTTTCTACTTTCTGATCGTGACAGTCTCAGTCGGCTAAAGCATATTTGCTTGGCATCTTTTAAGGTTTGAGTCGTAACTTATGGTTGACTGGCTTTTCCAATGTTCATCTGTGACAAAAACCCGAATACTTTACTTTTCAGGCTTCTCGGATTTGGTTGATTACAAGTACTCACACTACATTAAGTACTTAACAGTAAGTAGCTTTAGGTTTCCAGTAAATTTTCGCAACTACTGGCACTCTTACTATTAAGCTATACCTGTTTAGACTTCAATTTAAACATTAGTAACAGATGTGTAACTAATTCTGTAGCGAAATTATCAATTGGTAAAAAAATATAACGATTTTCATACTAAATTGCCTTGAGGATGAAGACGGCATTGGATTTAATGAATTTCTAATTGTTTTTTAGCACTTTTCAACTGTTTCCAGAGAACATGAATTTGTTTGTAAGCCTGTTCTGGGGAAAGTTTACTACCAGTTTGTAGGCTACAAATGTAATTCACGCGCTGAGAAAAATCTTGGAGATGAGCATTAAACACCAAGTACTCTGTTTTAAACTGTCCATAGTATGGACTACGAGGATATAGAAAATCACATATTTCGGATAGCAAATCAGAATGCTGGTACATAAATATTTATACTTATTTGTTGCCAGTAACGAATTGTTTAATTACAGAAGTTTAACAAGGCTTCCGCCGACCTTTTTGGCAGGCATTACATGCAGCAGTTTTAAGCTCAAAGTCAATACAACCAATCGCCTGTTCTGAGCAAGCTTTTTTTGGATGTACTGTACATTTGAGACGGTAATCATTAGTGAAATATTCGCAAGCATGGCAGGGAATTTCATGCAGCTCTTTTAAGAAAATTATCCCTTTTTTTAAAGTTGACCAAATATTCCAAATAAATAGAATCATCATTACCCAAGCACAGAAGGCAGCAAAAATTATAGCCATTATTATTTATCCTCACCAAACTTAAAAAAATGCCCGCAGTCCAATGCTGTTAACCGCAGGCATAGGACATTATTTAGCTAGATTGAGCGAAACTAAATTATCTAGATTTGGTGTCACGTAAACTCGCTTTTTGGTGTTTCACAGTACAGGGTACGATTTCGTGACAGTTTTAAGAAAGGGATGGTGTGAAGAAAGGTGATCGCAGAGATAATTGGAATAGTGCGATCGCCTAATCATCCAACTTTTGGAGCAGTACTAATGACTAAATCGAGTTAATAGCGATCGCAGTAAATATAGCAACACTATTCAACAACAGATAAGCAAAGATTACTCCACCAATTCCACCAATTAGAAAGCCATCAGTAAACTGACTCCATCTTTCTGTAGAGTTGAGAGTTTGTGAAACACGGGGAACTGTTGCAACCGCTGCTACTCGTGGATAGATTTCTTGCTGTCTTTCAAAGCTAGTAGTGCCATAAATTGAAAAAGCAATTGTCAGGATAAGAATCAAACTGCCTGCGGCTAGTAAACCAAATAAGTTAGCCGCATTAGAATTGCGTAATAAACCTAATGAACCTAATGTGGCAAAGGGGCCAACTAGCCAATAACCATGAGCCATACCAATTTCCAATCCCCGCGCCAGAGGAGATATACCAGGGCGGTAAATTGGCAAGTATCTGAGAAACTTCAACGTCAAATCAGAAGAGTTGAACGCGTTTGCTTGATTATTCGTCTGGCGTTCTACCCGTGGCGGCTGAACCATGTCACCATTTTTAAAATCAAATCCGGCTGCAATGTAAATATCTTCTTGTTTACGATATGCAGGTCGGTATTGCTCAACAATTGCCCAATGGTGCTGCTTTCATTCAGCAAGTGAAAACAGTTTAGCTTTGCGTGATGCCCGCATTGGAGTAGTTGCGATCACTGGGGTAGTTCTAGAGTTCGGCACCGAACCGACTGTGCGTCATGCAGCCGATTTAAGTTACGTTCTAGTATTGATTCAATATGCGTGCTATTCTTTTTCTAAGCAAAATCGAGAGCGATCGCTAAAAAATCAAAAATCTTCGCTCGGTTGATTTAACTACAAAAATTAATCCGTTTAGTAAAATGCTGAACAGAGGGCGTTAAGTCGTTTTTCTTAACCTCATAAAATTTAGGATTTTAGGAACTGCTGGAAGTCAGTGCAGATACTTCCAGTGATCGCAGATGGTGGCGTTGCCAAAAACTCACAATTTGTTCGCCAACCTGTTGAGGATAGAAGTAGTGAAAAAAGTGATAACCTTTTGGGTATTCCCAAATATTATCTTCTGGCTTAAACCAATTTAGCCAGTCATTTAATGCATTTGGGTCAACTACCGGATCATTCTGGCTACCACATACCATCATTGGCATGGAAACCCCACCTTTGGGTAAATGAACCAACTTAAAGAGAGAGTGCTGCGAGGGAGATTGCTCTAAATCTTTATCTAAGGCAGCCACTAACTTCTTAGTAGTATGAGGCGGTTGATTGCCAAACAGATTACGAACGCTGTTTGTTAAAACTTGCTCACGGCTGATGCTAAACAATTGTCGTTGAAAGTAGTAGTGAGCATGCCATGTGTTTGCAGGTTGCGCTGCTACAGCCAGCAGAGTTAGCGATCGCACTTTTTTGGGAAATCGACGGGCAAAAGTTAAAGCGATCGCACCACTCATCCCATGACCTGCTAAATGCACCGAGTCAGGATAAGATTCTAAAAATTCATCTAGCAGCGCCACAGCTTTATCTATGGAACTAGCTTCATCTTTAGTTTGATGATATTCCCATTGAGCAACTCTCGTATACTCAGATAAGTATTGAAGCAATGGTTTATCAAAGCGCTTCAAAATCGGACTAGCATTTAACCAAAGAACATCAAATGAGTCACACATAAACACCTACCATACCCATAAGTTATGAATTATTAATAGGACTTACGCACTCAAAACCTGAAACCTCGATTCCCTCTAGCCACCTTACAAAGGGGAAAATTTGAGAAGCCACCTTTTTAAGGAATGTTGGAGAATCTCTTCTGCGTAAATCCTAATAAATTTTGAGTCAATTTAGTAGGAGCAATGCGTTACTCCTACAAACTCTTTACAACCTAAATTCCAAATTCTTTCTTCAACTGAGCAACCCACGCCTTAACTCGCCCATCCGTTAAGTCAGATTGATTATCATCATCAATTGCCAGTCCACAAAACTTACCATTTCTAACGGCTTTAGACTCATTAAAGTCATAACCTTCTGTTGACCAATAGCCAACAGTTTTTCCACCCTGCTGGGAAATTTTTTCTTCCAGAATACCAATTGCATCTTGGAAGTTGTCAGTATAGCCAGCCTGATCTCCAGCACCAAAATAAGCTACTGCTTTACCATTAAAATTAATTTCATCAAGGTCAGGAAAAAAGCCTTCCCAATCACTTTGAAGTTCACCGATATTCCAAGTGGGACAACCAATAATGATACATTCATAGTCATCAAAATCAGTAGTTTCCGCTTGAGAAATGTCGTGCAATGTCACGACGTTATCACCAAACTCATCCCGAATCATTTCGGCTACAGATTCGGTTCTGCCAGTTTGAGTACCATAGAACAAACCAATGTTTTTCGGCATTTTGACACCTGCTAAATAGTTTTAAGATTGAGCAACGTGAGCGCTCAAAAGTCGCCCTGAAAAGTTAATTAATCGGGTGTTCCCTGACCACTAGGGAATCGACTACGGAGTTTGAACAGCCATGCTTGTCATGGCGTTACCTCCTGAGAAAGTTTAGAAATAGCTGAGATATATAGCTAGCTTAATGAATATATATCTCAATAAGTCTTGCAATATCCTATCAGACTTCTTGAAATTATTTAGCACTTATTTTATATAAACTTTTATAAAGCTGTAAATGCTGTAAGCTGGAAAATGCTCTGAAAAACTAGCGCATGGTCGTGTTAGCTCTGGACAAAGCTTGTATTAATGGAGAACTTTCAGGCTAAAAGTTGCTATTTAATTGCAATAAGCTTGTGCTAGACTTAAAGCTACTTACAGAATGGTATAAACCTTTCCACGCCAATGAGGCTGAATCCTGGTTTTGGATTCTAAGATCACAAAGTCAGAAATTTAGCCTTTTTTTCTGAGAATAGTAATAGGAATAGCTCGTAGAAGACTTGATATAGAAGGTGTTTGGTACTAAATTACTACGTTTCAGGATGATGGCTGATGGAAAGCGATCGCCCATCAAATCAGTTTGAAAAGCAAAATCTCCAATCGTATTGATAAGACTTATTATTAAGTCTAAGCAATCTATTTAACACTAGTTATAAATATTACTATCGTTTCTCAAGTAAGCATATTTTATACTGGTTTGGCAAAAGAAGCGATCGCAGGATGCAAAGCAACACCATAGCATCAGCAGCAATTTTAGCTCTAATATTTTTCGGACTTTTGCAAGAGGTCTAGTTCTGAAAGTTGATAATAATAGAAATTGAGGAGATGCGGGGAAAATGTTTCTTCAAATCTCTCCGCATCCCTCTATTTTAGTGTCTTCTTTAGTACGGCCACTTCCAGTTACGAATTTCCGGCATATCTTCCCCGTACTTCTCAATGTAGTGCTGATGTTCGATCAACTTATCTTGTAATTGCTGCTTGATATAAGCTGCCTTATATCCTAGTTTGGGCACGCGATCAATTACGTCCATCACCAGGTGAAAGCGATCAAGATCGTTAAGGACAACCATATCAAAGGGGGTAGTGGTGGTTCCTTCCTCCTTATAGCCGCGCACATGCAAGTTGTTGTGGTTGGTATGGCGATAGGTCAAGCGATGAATCAACCAGGGATAGCCATGAAAGGCGAAAATGATGGGTTTGTCGGTGGTAAAAATCGTGTCGAAGTCTTTCGGGCTTAAACCGTGGGGATGCTCACTTTTTGGCTGTAGTGTCATCAAATCGACAACGTTTACCACCCGTACTTTTAAGTCAAGAAAGTGCTGACGCAGGATGTCTACAGCAGCTAAAGTTTCTAAAGTGGGAATATCCCCAGCGCAAGCCAGCACAACATCTGGTTCACTGCCTTGGTCGTTGCTTGCCCATTCCCAGATACCAATGCCTTTGGTACAGTGCTTAATGGCAGCATCCATGTTGAGATATTGCAATGCTGGTTGCTTGCCAGCGACGATGACGTTGACATAGTTGCGACTTCTGAGGCAGTGGTTAGTTACCGATAGCAGAGTGTTGGCATCGGGGGGGAGATATACACGAACTATCTCTGCTTTCTTATTAACCACATGATCGATAAATCCAGGATCTTGGTGAGAGAAACCGTTGTGGTCTTGTCGCCAAACGTGGGATGTGAGTAGGTAGTTGAGGGACGCAATTGGTCTACGCCAAGGAATATCAAGGGTAGTTTTCAGCCACTTAGCATGTTGGTTAAACATGGAGTCAATGATGTGGATGAACGCCTCATAGCAGGAGAAAAACCCGTGGCGTCCTGTGAGGAGATAACCCTCTAACCAACCTTGACAGCTAGTTTCGCTGAGGATTTCCATCACCCGACCATTGGGAGACAAGTGTTCGTCTTCCGGGAGGATTTGGCTCACCCAAGTCCGGTCTGTGACTTCAAACACAGCATCTAGACGATTTGATTGGGTTTCATCGGGGCCGAAGATACGGAAATTACGGCTTTCTTGGTTAAGTCGCATGACATCCCGCAAGAATTTTGCTGTCACCTTGGTAGCTTCAGCTTCAACTTTGCCCGGTTGGGGAACATCGACGGCATAGTCTTGAAAGTCAGGCATCTTCAGGTCGCGTAGTAAGATACCACCATTAGCATGAGGATTGTCACCCATGCGTCGATGTCCTTGGGGAGCTAGTTCTGCCACTTCGGAAATCAGTTTGCCGTTATTGTCAAAGAGTTCTTCTGGTTTGTAACTCTTCATCCACTCTTCTAAGAGTTTTAGATGTTCTGGCTTTTTAGCTATTTCACCAAAAGGAACTTGGTGCGATCGCCAATAATCTTCGGTTTTTTTGCCATCAACTTCCTTCGGGCCTGTCCAACCTTTAGGGGTTCTGAGAACAATCATCGGCCACTGAGGACGTTCTGTAAAGCCATGCACACGGGCTTCTCTTTGGATGCTTTGAATTTGAGCGATCGCTATGTCTAAAGTCGTCGCCATCTGCTGATGCACATCTGCGGGATCGGAGCCTTCTACAAAGTACGGTTTGTAACCATAGCCGACAAATAGACTCTCTAATTCTTCATGGCTCAACCGTGCTAATAACGTTGGGTTAGCAATCTTATAACCATTCAGGTGTAGGATGGGCAATACAGCGCCATCACGCACAGGATTGAGAAACTTGTTGGAATGCCAGCTAGTGGCTAAAGCGCCTGTTTCAGCTTCGCCGTCACCAACAACAGTAGCAACAATCAAGTCCGGGTTATCGAAAGCAGCACCGTAGGCGTGGACGAGTGCGTAACCTAATTCACCACCTTCGTGGATGGAACCGGGAGTTTCTGGTGCAGCGTGGCTGGGAATACCACCTGGGAAAGAAAACTGTTTGAAGAGTTTCTTGATTCCTTCAGCATCCTGGGAAATATTGGGGTAGTACTCGCTATAGGTTCCCTCTAGATAGGTGTTGGCTACCAATCCAGGGCCTCCATGACCTGGCCCAGCAATGTAGATTGTATTCAGGTCGTATTTTTTGATTACCCGATTCAGGTGAACATAAATGAAGTTTAACCCTGGTGTTGTTCCCCAGTGGCCAAGGAGTCTGGGTTTGACGTGTTCTAGCTTGAGTGGTTCTCTTAGCAGTGGGTTGTCGAGTAGATATATTTGCCCAACTGAAAGATAGTTTGCTGCACGCCAGTAGGCGTTTATTTTACGCAATTCCTCATCTGTTAAAAGCTTTGTCTGTGGAGGACTGGCTAAAGTCATATCAATTCTCCATTACAAAAGAAATTTGACGAGTTCATCCGTATGCAAGTTTAGTAAGCTTTGGGATGAAAGTCATCTTACCTATGACAAATTTTTCCAGTATTCACCTGGAAAATTTGGAATTCGTAGTTGTTTAAGAAAATTCCTGATCTCTTAGTTTACTCAGAGCTAAAATAAATCTGAAAAAATATCGATTGTAAGTCTCACATCAACTCCTCTGGATTAACCCCCATCACCCGTAACCGTTCTGCTAAAAGCTGCGATCGCTTTCTTTGTGCTTCTAAAGCTGCTTCTGCCTGTTCGGCGCGTTGTCGTTCCTGTTCTAGAAGTTGACAAATCTCAACGTAAGAGGAAAACCTCGTTCCATCTGGACGATAAATCTGCAACTCATCTCCAGACAAAAGGAAGCAATATCTAGCGCTGCCTGGATTCTAGCACTAAGGTAGGTGAAGAAACTTTTCATGTCTTAGTAAGTGTTATCTAACCATTTATCTCCAATAATCCAGGCGGTGGCGTGATTTCAATGCGACCAGCTTGCAAATCTACCACAGGTGCGATCGCTTTCACAAATGGAATTAGAATAGTCTTTTGTTTTTTGTCCTTCGTCGTTTGTCCATTGTTATCAGCAAATGATGGGTGCAACTCCACTTCTAATAAATCATTGCCTGCGGGGATGATATCTACTACCGTGCCTACGAGTTCGCCAGATGTTTGCATGAAGACTTCCAAGCCAATCAAATCGATAACATGATATTCATCTTCACCTAATTGTGGGCGATCGCTGGCTGGTACCATTAACTTACAACCGCGCAACGCCTCTGCCTGGTCACAATTTTGCACACCAGCTAACTTGAGAACATACAAGTTTTTACCATTGATGTAACGTCCTGCCAATAATCCGATAGGTTGTGGTTTTGTCTCACCAGGACGCAACAACCAACGTTTCCCCGGCACTTCAAACCGTTCGGGAAAGTCGGATTCAGGATAAACTCGCACCTCCCCAGACAATCCTTGAGGTGCAACAATCTTCCCAATTTCTAACCATTCATCAGATTTTTCATTTGTCATTTGTCATTTGTCATTTGTTATTTGTTAAGAGTCAAGAGTCTTAATTATTTTCTCCCCCTGCTCCCCAAATCAAGCACTCACAGCCGCACGCTGATAGGTTTCCTCTGCTACTTTTGCCAAGCGTTGCATACCAGTGACGAGTTCTTCATCGCTGCCGGTAAGGCTGATGCGGAAACATTGGTGTTTGTGTTGCCACTCTTCTTCTAAACCGGGGAAGAAGGAACTACCAGGTACAATAATTACACCCACTTGCTTGAGTCGCTGGTAAAATTCCCAGTCAGTGATGGGTAAATCCTCTAGCCACAACCAAGCAAAAATTGCCCCTTCTCCGCGATGGAGAAACCAAGGTAAATTTTTGGGCATTGCTTGTTCTAAACTGGTTTCTAAAACGGTAAACTTATTTTGGTAGAAGGGACGGATGACTGTTTGAGATATTTCTATTAAAGCACCGGAGTTGATTGCAAGGGCTGCGATCGCTTGTCCATAACGCGAAGAATGCAGACTTGCATTAGCCTGGAAACACTCCAGTGCCTCAATCCACTTTTGCTCACCGATGGCAATCCCAATCCTTTCTCCTGGTAATCCTGCTTTGGATAAACTCATGCAGTGCAGGATATTATGACCAAACACTGGTGTCATTTCGGTAAAGTTTAACGCCGGGAAGGGAGGCGCATAAGCCGAGTCAATCAACACTGGCAAATTGTAAGGTGCAGCAAAGGCGGCAATTTTTTTTACCTCATCATCGGTGAGGACGTTACCAGTGGGGTTACAAGGACGAGAGAACAGGACACAACCCGTGTTTTCTGTAATCGATAGTTGGCTGAAGTCGGGACGATATTTAAATCGGTGTGCAGCTGCATCAATATCTAGAGTCGGTTTGTAGGCAATTAAAGCTTCGGGAACTAAGCAAATACCGCCATAACCTGTATAGTCAGGACTGAGGGGCAAAACAATTTTTTTTAACTCGCCGCTGCTGGTGTAGCCACCAAATACATTGGCAGCGTAGAAGTAGAGGGTTTGACTACCGGGGGTGATTAGAATATTGCGATCGCTTAAATTTAAACCATAGCGTTTGTTAAAATCGTTAGCGATCGCCTCAATTAAAGGTGCATAGCCTTGACTTGAACCGTAGCGACAAACCACCTCACCATAATCTGGGCTAGCCAGAAGTTGAGCAGTACAATCTCGCCATAACTGCTCAACCTCTGGCAAAATCAATGGATTGCCAGCACTCAAATTAATAAACTGCTGCCCTGTACCAGCTCGCAATGTTTCAATAATGTCCTTCATAATCGCTCTTACACCAGTCAGGTTGGACATTTGAGCGCCAATTTGAGTTAGGGCAGGATTCATAAGCTGTAACAATAATGTATTAATCGAGAGGTGGACATATCTGGGGGTTGCTGCTGACATCATGTCTACGTCGTTGCCAAAACAGCTATTGCCGCCTTTAATCAATCTAACTAGAGAATGTTATTTTAACAAAGCAAGACTATCGTTATAGCGGTTATTGTGCAGACAAAATACCATCAAGTGTTGCAAAAGTTTATCATACACCTAATATCTATCAAGGCATTAATATAAGGAGCAGAGTTGATAGGAATTGAAATACGAAAGATTCCTTCAATCACTCCTCTATCTCAACTCACATCAGCTCATTGACAAAACTTCTAAAATAGGAGGGCTAACGTTGGAAGTTAAAGCAGCAGTAGCTTACGGCGCGGGTAAACCGTTGACTATCGAAACCGTTCAACTATCAGAACCACAAGCTGGGGAAGTGTTAGTTGAAATTAAAGCTACCGGGGTTTGCCATACCGACGCTTATACCCTTTCTGGTAAAGATCCCGAAGGTTTATTTCCGGCAATTTTGGGACACGAAGGTGCTGGTATTGTGGTAGAAGTGGGTGCTGGTGTCACCAGTGTCAAACCAGGGGATCACGTAATTCCTCTATACACTCCAGAATGTCGCCAGTGCGAATATTGTCTAAGTTTTAAAACTAATCTCTGTCAAGCCATTCGCCAAACTCAAGGACGCGGTGTTATGCCCGATGGTACTAGTCGCTTTAGTTTGGATGGGCAGATGATTCATCACTACATGGGCACATCTACCTTTGCTAACTATACAGTGCTGCCAGAAATCGCTGTGGCAAAAATTCGGGAAGATGCCCCGTTTGATAAAGTTTGTTACATTGGCTGTGGCGTCACAACGGGTGTTGGTGCAGTTATCAATACAGCCAAAGTAGAACCGGGAGCGAATGTAGTAGTTTTCGGCTTAGGCGGTATTGGTTTAAATGTCATCCAGGCGGCGCGGATGGTGGGAGCCAATATGATTGTTGGCGTGGATATTAATCCCAGCAAACGCGCTTTGGCAGAAAAGTTTGGCATGACGCACTTTGTTAATCCCCAGGAAATAGAAGGCGATTTAGTTGCTTATCTGGTGGAGTTGACTAAAGGCGGTGCTGATTACAGCTTTGAATGTATCGGCAATGTTAAAATCATGCGTCAAGCATTAGAATGCTGCCATAAAGGTTGGGGTATAAGTGTCATTATTGGTGTGGCTGCTGCTGGACAAGAAATCAGTACTCGTCCGTTTCAACTAGTAACTGGACGTGTTTGGAAAGGTTCAGCATTTGGTGGTTCTAGAGGACGGACAGATGTACCGAAAATTGTTGATTGGTATATGGAGGGTAAGATCAACATCGATGATTTGATTACCCATGTAATGCCGCTAGAGCAAATTAATGATGCTTTTGATTTAATGCATAAAGGTGAATCAATTCGTAGTGTAGTAACGTTTTAGTTGTGAAATTCTTCTATGGTGGGTAAACAACCGATCATAGAAGGAAAGTTTACAAGTTTTTTTTCACAAAACTTTATAGCGTGTACCTGAATAGCACTTATCTCAATATATTCCTAACAAAGCCAGTCACAGTAATATTGTATACAATGATGTGGCTATACTGGGAAAGACAAAAAAATATGTTGTTATATAGTAAAGCTCTTGCCACACCTTTTGTAATCTGTTTGTGTTTCATAGGAGTTGGTTTGATTCAATTCCCTCGATTGCAAGAATTGCTAGTTAACAAACAAGCGGCATCTTTAGAGACTTTAGAAAAAGATATTCAATCAGAAAATCTGCGACTCAATTTACTCAAGAAAATGCCCAGCTTTGGTTATGATAATTTAATCAGCGGTTGGGTATATCTTAATTTTTTGCAATATTTCGGTGATGATGAAGTTCGTGTTCAAACAGGTTACAGTCTAAGTCCAGAATATTTTGAAGTAATTTTAGAGCGAGATCCACGATTTTTAAAATCTTATCTAAGTCTTTCGATGAGTACTTCGATGTATGCTGGTATGCCAGAAAGAGCGATCGCATTGACGGAGAAAGGTTTAAAATCACTATCTCCTTGGGTTCCCAAAAGGTCTTATTATGTGTGGCGTTATAAAGCAGTTGATGAATTATTATTTTTAGGAAATGCTCAAGCTGCTCAGCAATCTTTTGCAACAGCGGCAAACTGGGCTAGTAACTTCTCTGATGCCGAGAGTCAATTAATAGCTACTAATTCCCAGAGAACTGCTGAATTTTTGAAGCTAAATCCTAACAGTAAATACGCTCAAATTTCTAGCTGGGCAATGGTTTTTAATAATCAGGTTGATGAGAGAACCCGTAAACGCGCAATTAGCGAAATCGAGGCGTTGGGAGGAAAGGTAATTACAACTTCTGAAGGTACTCAAAAAATTATATTTCCTTCTAAAGATTGATAAATTAGTTAGGAGTCAAGAGTCAAAAGTCAAGGGTCAAAAGACAGTGATTATTTATTCTCTTTGTCCCCCTTGCCCCTCTGCCCTCCTGCTCCCACTCCCCCATCGAGGTTAGTGTTATTTTTTGGTATAACGGCAAATTAATCCAATCCCAAACTCTGGAATTAGATATTAACGATCCAGGGTTACTCTATGGAGCAACGGTTTTTACAACGCTGCGGGTTTATGGTAATTCGTTAGATGATAATTTAACTAATTGGCAGGCACATTGCGATCGCCTACTTTTCTCACTACAATCTTTCGGTTGGCAGCATCCAGACTGGAAACGTGTGCGTCAAGGCGCAGAAAGTATTTTGGCACACTTTCCTGTTCTCAGAATTACCATCTTTCCTGATGGGCGGGAGTGGATAATTGGCAGATTTCTACCACAGGATTTAACAGAAAAGCAAAAAAACGGTATCTACTGCTCCCCTGCTCAGCCAGAATTTTATCGTAGTCTCCCCTCTCATAAAACCGGAAATTATTTGAGTGCTTGGTTAGCAAAAACTAGCGTCCAATCTTCAAATATCCAAGAAGCGATTTTAGTTGACACAGCAGGAAATTGGCTAGAAACAAGCACTGGTAATCTCTGGGGGTGGCGGGATGGTAGTTGGTGGACACCGCCTTTAGCTGCGGGAATTTTACCAGGAGTTGTGCGATCGCAACTTATAAACTGGTTGCAAAAGCACCAGCAAATAGCGCAAGAGGAACCGTGGACAGCAGAGTTGGTCAAGGGATTTGAAGCGATCGCCTACACTAATAGTGTGGTGCAAATTATCCCCATTCATACCGTTCACCAGCCCGCAGGCTCGTTACAATATAATCCTCACCATCCTAATTTTCAACAGTTCAGGAGGCTATTTGTAGCATGATAGGAATGCCATTATGTTATAGGTTAAGATAAGTTAACATAATTTTAATAATGCCCTCTCCTATTCAGAGACACTACGCGATGGCGCGTAGCCCCCGCTGAAAGCGAAACGCACAAAAAATACAGGAGGATAGACCTCGGTGAATAAACGATGGAGAAATGCAGGGCTGTACGCGCTGCTATTTATAGTTGTCATTGCGCTAGGAACAGCATTTTTTGACAAGCAGCCTCAAAGCAGAGAGACATGGCGTTACAGTGAATTTATTCAAGCAGTTGAAAAAAGCAAAATCAAACCAGATGGCGAAAACGACACATTTGCAGAAGTTCGGCTGAGTGCAGATCGGTCTATGGCTGATGTAAAGTTGCAAGACTCAAGGCGAATTGTAGTGACCTTGGTCAACGACCCAGACCTGATCAATACTCTCACCGCAAAAAGCGTTGATATTAATGTTTTGCCTCAAACCGATGAAGGATTTTGGTTTAAGGCACTCAGCAGCTTATTTTTCCCAGTATTGCTTTTGGTTGGCTTATTCTTCTTGCTACGCCGCGCCCAAAACGGCCCAGGTAGCCAAGCCATGAACTTTGGTAAGTCTAAAGCCAGAGTGCAAATGGAACCACAAACACAGGTGACATTTGGCGATGTTGCTGGTATTGACCAAGCCAAACTAGAACTAAATGAAGTCGTAGACTTTCTGAAAAACGCTGATCGCTTTACCGCAGTTGGTGCAAAAATTCCTAAAGGTGTGTTGCTAGTTGGCCCTCCCGGTACAGGTAAAACCCTCCTAGCTCGTGCTGTAGCAGGCGAAGCAGGTGTACCCTTCTTCTCCATCTCTGGCTCCGAATTTGTGGAAATGTTCGTAGGTGTGGGTGCATCCCGCGTCCGCGATTTATTTGAACAAGCTAAAACCAACGCCCCCTGTATCGTCTTCATCGATGAAATTGACGCTGTAGGTCGTCAGCGGGGTGCAGGTTTAGGCGGTGGTAACGATGAGCGGGAACAAACCCTCAACCAGTTACTCACTGAAATGGACGGATTTGAAGGCAACACCGGCATCATTATTATTGCCGCCACCAACCGTCCTGATGTCCTAGATGCAGCACTGTTGCGTCCAGGTCGCTTTGACCGCCAAGTTGTAGTAGACCGTCCCGACTACGCAGGACGCAGCGAAATCCTCAAAGTCCACGCCCGTGGTAAAACCTTGGCGAAAGACGTAGATTTGGATAAAATTGCCCGTCGTACTCCTGGATTTACCGGCGCAGATTTATCCAACTTGCTGAATGAAGCCGCAATTTTGGCAGCACGTCGGAATTTGACCGAAATTTCGATGGACGAAATCAACGACGCCATTGACCGCGTATTAGCTGGCCCCGAGAAGAAAGACCGGGTAATGAGCGAAAAGCGCAAAACCTTGGTAGCATATCACGAAGCCGGTCATGCCTTAGTTGGTGCTTTAATGCCCGACTATGACCCAGTACAAAAAATTAGTATCATTCCTCGCGGTCGCGCAGGTGGTTTAACTTGGTTTACCCCCAGTGAAGACCGGATGGATACTGGTTTGTACAGCCGCGCTTATCTGGAAAATCAGATGGCGGTGGCTTTAGGTGGTCGCATCGCCGAAGAATTAATCTTTGGTGAAGAAGAAGTGACTACTGGCGCTTCTAACGACTTACAACAAGTAGCCCGCGTTGCTCGTCAGATGATTACCCGATTTGGGATGAGCGATCGCTTAGGCCCAGTTGCCCTTGGTCGTCAGCAAGGTAACATGTTCTTAGGTCGAGATATCATGTCAGAGCGCGATTTCTCTGAAGAAACCGCTGCTGCAATCGATGAAGAAGTCCGCAAACTTGTTGATGTAGCCTATACACGCGCTAAAGAAGTGTTAATGGGCAACCGCCACATTCTAGATCAGCTAGCGCAAATGCTAGTTGATAAAGAAACGGTAGATGCCGAGGAATTGCAAGAAATTCTGGCAAATAATGACGTAACAACCGCCGCTTTTGCCTAATCAATATTTGGTTGAAATTTAAAATCTAGATTCGGGGTAATTCTGGGATTTTCCAGAGTTACCCTAATTTTTTGAAACCCCATAGACTATCTCGAAAATAGCGTATTGAGCATGAAAAAAACAGATTTTCATTCTGCGTTGTGAGTTATGGCGAACAGCAATAGCAAAGTATATCAGCTTCATCATTGATATCCAGTGCGATCACAGTTTATATTACTAGAGAACGCATAGATGTTTGAGTGTCGATCTACCTTAATTTCGTGAGAATTTTGTTCTTCTATAAACACCAAGCCTGCCTAAATCTGGAACATATGACATTATCCTAAGTTAAAGCTTTTCGCAGTCGTTGTTCAAAATAAATCAGGTCTACTCCAAGATTTTGCAAAACCCTGATTGCGGCCCCTCCTCCCACACCTTCTGTACCTTCCTTAAGAATGCCTAACAGCAAATGCTCTGTGCCAACGTAGTTGTGATTGAGTTTCCGGGACTCTTCTACCGATAGTTCTAACACCTGCTTAGCCCTAGGTGTAAAGGGAATATCCACAAGCGTAGATCCCCTACCTCTGCCAATAATTTTTTCTACCTCAATCTGAGCATTTTCCAAGTTTACACCCACAGTGGTGAGAAACTGCCATCCAATGCCACTCCCTTCACCAAGTAACCCCAGCAGAATCCCCTCAGTACCAATAAAGTCATGTCCCAAGCGGCGAGATTCACCTTGGGCAATGTTGATGGCTGTAACAGCTTTTTGAGTAAATCTTTCAAATCCCTTGAGGTGGAATCTGCCAGACATAAACCCAAAAAGTCTTTCAAAGATAGACTCAAAAAATCTTTCAAACGTAAACCCTTCCTGCGTGGATGTATTATTGATTGACTCAAGGGTGCGATCGCCCCTAATATTTCCTGTCGTTAAAAAAGACAGTAAATTCTCCATCGTCTCTGCATTCGCTGAGTACCACAGAAATTGCTTCTCTTTTCGGCAATTAACTAACTCCTCGATCCGCAGCTTCTCTAAATGGTGCGATAGGGTTGAGTTTGGAATCTTTAGCTTTTCCTGAATATCTCCCACGGTCATCCCATCTAGATAAGCTGCAAACAGCAGTCGCATAATTTCCAGCCGAGGCTCCGACCCCAGGGCAGCAAAAATATCTGCATACCGAGCCGTGTCTTCGTTGTTATTCATATTTCTAGAATAATCGAAATAATTAATTTGTTAATAGAAACCCTTGTAGAGACGTAGCAGTGCTACGTCTCTACAATCATTTTCGGAGATATATGAGGATGCCAATTAAGCCTTACCACTACCTAACAAATACAGCAGTGCCATGCGAACAGCAACACCGCTAGTAACTTGCGATTGAATAAGACTAAATTCCGGGTCATCCATCAAATCAGAGCTAATTTCCACACCACGGTTGACTGGGCCTGGATGCAAAACTTTAACGTTAGGTTTGCACAATTGCAACTTTGCGCGAGTAATCCCAAATAGCTGATGATATTCTCGCAAACTTGGCAGTAGATGAGCGGTCATACGTTCCTTTTGCAGACGCAAAGTCATGACAAAATCAGCATCCTGCAAAGCTGGTTCTAGTTGCCAATGTAGAAATAGTTGGGGACTGGGAGATGAGGGAGCAGGGGAAGCAGGGGAAGCAGGGGAAGATGAGGGAGAAATAACCAATGACTCTTGACTTCTGTCTCCTGTATCCTCAGAGAAATACTCAGCAAATAACTTGGGTAAGAGGGTAGGTGGCGCGGCGAGATGTACTTGAGCACCACTGGCAATTAAACTCCAGATATTTGACCGCGCAACGCGAGAATGCAAAATATCCCCAACAATGGCAATTTTTTTACCTTTTAAAAGTTCCAATCGCGGATTAGCTGGGTCAATTAAAGTACAAATCGTAAATAAATCTAGCAGTGCTTGAGAAGGATGCTCATGTTGACCATCACCAGCATTGAGAACACTAACTCGTACACCTAAACGATCCATTTCAGCTGCGATCGCATTTGGTACTCCTGCCTCTCGATGGCGAATCACCATAATATCAGTTCCCATTGCCAAATAAGTCTTCGCTGTGTCGAGAATTGTCTCTCCTTTTGTCATCGAAGAAGTTGCTGCGGCAAAGTTCAGTGTATCCGCACTTAAGCGTTTTGCCGCAATTTCAAAACTGCTGCGAGTCCGGGTAGACGATTCAAAAAACAAATTCGCCACCACCTGTCCTTGTAAAGTTGGCACTTTCTTTGTCCGCCGTGATAATACCTCTTGAAAAGAAGCAGCAGTTTGCAAGACAGTATCGTATTCAGCGGTAGTGAAGTCAGCCAGGGAAAGAACGTGATGGCGATTCCATGTGGTAGTAGGCATAAATAGCTATCATCCTGCTATGGAAATACGACTACTCGCGTTTCTATAGCTTTTTAATTTACATACGCAGAGGAAATGATAGCATCTGTCTTCTATCAAATTGTTTTGTCATTGGTCATTGGTCATTTGTATTTTTAAAGCACAAAGGACTAGTGACTAATGACAGTTTTAACAAAATATGCGATTTTGAAGCACTTAGTTGATTAAATTGGTAAATGTAATACCTTTAAAGCAAACGAAATCAGAGTCAGGAACGTTAAAAACCCAATTGTATCCAGCATTGTTGTCACTAATGGCCCGCTAACTAAAGCAGGGTCGAGCTTTAGCCGTTTCAAACCCATTGGTAGTAAAGTACCAAGTGTAACAGCCACAATTGTATTAGTTGCCATTACCATTCCGGCAATTAAAGCCACCCATCGCTCTTGGGGTCGCGCCCAAATCAAGGAAAGTAGGAACATTGTGGTGGCTAAAACTACGGCTGTGCCTAAACCAGCACAAAGTTCTTTGCGGAGAATTTTCAGCGTATCTTTGGGTGTCACCTCACCCACACCCAAGCCTCGGATGGTTACTGTCAATGCTTGAATCCCAACAGTACCACCAGTGTTAGAGAAAATTGGCATGATGACTGCTAGAACTGGCACGGCAGAAATTATAGCTTGGAAAGGCGCGATCGCACTAGCTGCACCAATATAGAGTGCCATGATACCCAACAGCCAGGGCAAGCGGTTGCGTATGGTGAGTAGAGGAGAAGACAAAGCTGCTTCATCACCACTTACACCCGCCAATTTTTGAATATCTTCTGTAGCTTCCTCCTCCAAAATATCCATCACATCATCAATGGTGATAATGCCGACTAATCGGTCTTCCCTGTCAACCACGGGAATAGCAATTAAGTCATAGCGCTTCATGATTTGGGCGACTTCTTCTTGGGGGGTTTCGGTTCTCACTTTGATAACGCGATCGCTTGCAATATCTCGGATTAAAACATCAGGAAAAGTAAACAATAACTGACGCAGTGAAACCACTCTCACTAACGTGCGGTTGTCGTCTGTGACGTAGGCGTAGTAAATTGTTTCCTTGTCTTCGTCCTGACGGCGGATTTTGCTTAAGGCTTCACCTACAGTTAATCCCTCCCGCAATCGGACATATTCCGTCGTCATCACCCGCCCAGCAGTACCTTCTGGATAACCGAGAATCGTTGCTGTGGCTTGCCTTTGTTCTGGACTCAGTTCTTGCAACAGCCGTTTAATTACCCCAGCAGGCAGTTCGTCAAATAATTCTGCTCGTTCATCGGGACTCATCGCCTCTACAAGTTGCACTACTTCGACATCATGCAACGAATTAATTAACTCTTCCTGCACCTCTGTTGGCAGATATTCAAATACATCAATTGCTTGAGTTTTGTTGAGTAAACGAAATGCGATCGCTCGTTGTTTTTTAGGCAATTGTGTAATGTATTCACCTACATCCACTGGTTGTAAGCGATTTAAATCCCATTTCAACTGGTTCAAATCGGCAACATCAAGAGCCGTGCGGACATCCTGTGTGAGCATCATACATAATACCTCCTAATGTCTCCCCCGCGCTGAGAGACTGCCTCACCAGCTTAGAGGAGGTTGATACTGCCATCCTGTGGACTTTGGTCCATAAAATCTCAAAAATTCAATATCGATATCCAATCGGGGTATCGCTAAGCCATATACTAACCCGGAATGGTGTTGTGCGGTAACTAATTACTAGTGTTGAGAATATATGGCATTTTGCACAAGTCAGCAACTTATTGCCCTGATTTTTATGTAATGTTCCTGTGACTTAAAGTAAATTTTACTACTGTTATAATTTGTGTCAACCTAATCAAAGAATTTACGGACAAACTTTATATAGTTAAAATCTTTACAAAGAGATGCGTAAATTAAAAGCGATCGCCACAGCAAAATTACGAGATGCGATCGCGTAGCGTCTCCGTAGGAGAATCGCCTCCGGCGGGGCGTAGCCCATCGCTTTTCGCCCAAATCTCAGTTTGTTTAGCAATAACTGGTGGTAACATTTGTGCAATGGCGATCGCTATTGCCGGAAACTGCAAGCATGAAACCCAAATAACATATTTATAGTTATTCTAAATCGGGCAATGTTTACTGGCAATAAACAGTTACTAACTCTTCATTCCTAACTTTCAGTTACCAAACAGATTTCTTGAGCGAACCATCAGCGTATAGTTCTAGTGGTACTAGCTCGATTTTCCCATTAACTTTAACTTGGGAGTAAACCAATCTTACTAGAGGAGCATGATTTTCGTTGTAACGCAGAGACATAATTTATCTCCTTTTCTACTGACTTTTATTGTGTTCAAAAACTTTGATGTTTATCATTTACTCAACGGATTTTTGGTTAATCTTGTCTCTTTTGAATGGTTATTTATCCTTATTTAAAATTATCAATATCTCTTGTTGAATAAGTATAAATTCGCACACGTGGCGATCAAGATTTGAAAAAATATTGGATTTTGGTTATGGTTCACTGAAATTCAGCACCGAGACGCCTAGTAACGCGAGATAATAAGAAACTCACGCTAACCTTGTCTGTGTGCAACTAATTCTTCACAGCCATAGGGTCGAATTCCGCAAGCTGCTCTGAACCAAACCATGAAAACATCTACCAAATTGCTAGCTCGCCTGGAGTATTACTACCAGCAAATTCAAACTATCATCCTTGCTCGTCAAAATCCGATAACTGGTTTGCTACCTGCAAGTACAGCTATCACTGCTCACGGTGATTATACTGATGCCTGGGTGCGAGACAATGTTTACAGCATTTTGGGAGTTTGGGGTTTAGCGCTCGCATACCGCAAGGTTGACGACCACGAAGGACACAGGTATGAACTAGAACATAGTGTCATCAAGCTGATGCGTGGGCTGCTTTTCGCGATGATGCGACAGGCTCATAAAGTGGAGACATTTAAACACACTCAGTCGCTACTGGATGGTCTACACGCCAAATACAATACTGCGACTGGCGACATTGTTGTTGGTGATGACGAATGGGGACATTTGCAACTTGATGCCACATCTATATTTTTACTGATGTTGGCGCAAATGACCGCTACGGGATTACAAATAATCTATACGATTGATGAAGTGAATTTCGTCCAAAACTTGGTTTACTACATTGGACGAGCTTATCGCACACCAGATTATGGCATTTGGGAACGCGGAAACAAAATTAATCATGGCAATGCCGAGTTAAACACCAGTTCCGTGGGTATGGCAAAAGCGGCTTTGGAAGCCATCAACGGGCTGAATTTATTTGGCGTACATGGTAGTCAAACATCAGTAATTCATGTGCTACCAGATGAAATCGCCCGCGCCCGGATTACCCTAGAATCCCTATTACCTAGAGAATCTGGCTCTAAAGAAATTGATGCGGCGCTGTTGAGTATTATTAGTTTTCCTGCTTTTGCGGTCGAAGATTTGCAGTTACGCGATCGCACCTTTAACGAGATTATCACCAAACTTGCAGGCAAATACGGCTGCAAACGCTTCTTGCGCGATGGACACCAAACCGTATTAGAAGACAGCCACCGCTTGCACTATGAACCGTGGGAACTCAAGCAATTTGAGCATATTGAATGCGAATGGCCATTATTTTTCACTTATTTAATTCTAGATGGGTTATTTCGTGGAAATCCAGAGCAAGTTCAAAATTACCAAGAGCGCTTAGAATCATTACTCATTGAACAAAATGGTTTGCGTTTATTGCCAGAACTTTATTATGTTCCAGCCGAAAAAATAGAAGCTGAAAAGTTAGCACCCCAAACTCAACCACGTTTACCCAACGAAAATATTCCTCTAGTGTGGGCGCAGAGTTTATATCTTCTTGGTCAAATGTTAAGTGAAGATTTACTAGCAGTTGGTGATATCGATCCCTTGGGAAGACATTTATGCGTAGGAAAGCAGCGCGAGGCATTAGTACAAATTGCTTTGTTAGCGGAAGATGAAGATTTACAAGCCAAATTACAAGTCCACGGTATTGAAACCCAAACACCCTCCCAATTAGAACCAATTCAGGTGAGAAAAGCAGGGGAACTTTCAGATATTTATACTCAAATTGGACACAACAAAAAGCTCAGTTTAACTGGGCGTCCAGTGCGGCGGCTACGGAGTTTGACAACATCTAGAATCTTTCGCATTCAGGGTGAAACAATTGTATTTTTGCCCTCATTTTTAGACTCAGAGCAATTTTATTTAACCCTCGATTACCATTTTCTGCTGGATCAAATTAGAAGCGAACTAGCCTACATTCAAAAGTATTGGAGTGATTTAGGACGTCCTACTTTAACTTTAATGTTGACACACACAATATTAGATATCGGTTCTGAGGCATTACTAGAACTGATGCAAGAACTAAAAGACGGTATTTGTAATGGTGTGCGGGTAAAATTGGGACGACTAAATCAGCTAATGCTAACAGCCGGGATGCAAAGAATTGATTTTCTTCAAGATACGAAATTGTCCCTGTCGCCAGTTAAAAATGCTGGGCCACGTTGCTATTACCTACCTTATCATCCGGGAAAAAATTGGCGCTTAAGACATACCCAAGAATTTCAGATGGAGTGTGAAACTAACTTGGGGTTATTACTTTCTTATTTGCGCTCATCAGAAAATATCTATGAGCAAATTGAGTTATTGCAGACTTTGACGCGATTGCAGGGATTGAAATTTGATACGGGATATGGGGGGCCAGGATATCCTGTCACCGTAGCCGATTTACTTGATGAAGTTTACACCAAAGCTGGAGATTTAGGCATCTGGGCGGTAGTACGTCGTGCTGCTGGGTTACGGCGGATGGTTGATATCGGCTTATCAGATGCAGTGACGAGTATTTTGGTGCAAGGTAAGCAAATTGCTGTAGGTAAAGCTTATAGTGAAGCGTCGCTGATTACCGTACCCATGTCTCACCATGAGATTGCTGAGAAAATTAATCACTTTTGTCGTGAAGATATCCGCGATCGCGTCCTCACACAAGAGATCTTAATCTATCTTGGCATCCTCATCCGTTCAGAAACCGAACTATTTCGAGGACTGTTGACGTTAAGAGTCGGCTATCTAATTCTGTTAATAACCAGCGAACTAGCGCGGGAATTGCAGGTTACTCAAGATGAAGCATACGATCATTTAATGCAACTTTCACCCTTTGAGGTGAAAATGCGTCTGTATCAGGTATTAGCTGGATATAGTGGCATGAGTAACTTGCTTCGCCAGATGGAATCTCTGCACGTCAAACAAAAAGAAAGTGATATTGCTTGGGTGGTGCTACCAGCAATCACAGAAGAAATAGAAGTACCCCCTGGCGGTTGGCGGCGGTTTCGCCAAGCAGAAGGTGCAACAGGCCGCGTACCCAAAGAATTTTTTAAGCAGATTTGGCTATTGATGCAACATTGTAAGGGCTTAGTGATTGGCGATAAACTAGAGCGCCGCAATCGTTTAGATAGTGAGTTAATGCTATCAGAAATGACAGCAGGAGAAAGGAATTTTGCTTTGTTAGTTGAGCATTTGCTAAATAAAATTGAGGCTCCAGAATACCGACAAGTTAATATCGAAGCATTAATAGAATTAGCTGCGATCGCTGCCAATAACACCAACCTACAAATCGAAGAATATATAGTGTTGGATGTGTTAATTGGTCATGCAGTGAGACTAGCATGGTTAGAACGCCATCCTGAAAAAGGCGATCGCTATGACGAAGATAAAGCTAGTGCGTGGCGATCATTTTACAATACTTCTCCTAGAGATTGCGCTAGTTATATCCTCAAAGCATTCAGGTTCTTGACTGAGTTTGTGAGGGAGTTTTAAACGCAAAGGAGCGCAAAGAAAGATGGAGAATGAGTTGAGTGGAGTGATTATTGGTTGTGGGATGAGGGTACATACGGCTTTGGGGCCGGGTTTGTTGGAGTCAGCTTATGAGGCGTGTTACGCGTAGCCAACAACCTCTAATTCTCACTTTGCGCCCCTTTGCGTTCCTCTGCGTTTAAAAAATATCCCCTACTTCAGATACCAAAAGCAGGAGATTTATTAGATTTTATTTGATTGAAAAAACTACTTAACCGAAACAGCATCAACATCAATCGTGCTTGCGGTGGAGGTAGAACCATCTGGAGTATTGACAGCTTCGGTGTTTACATCACCCTTACGGGCTTTCCAGCCTTCAATTACTAGTCCAGATACTTCACCAACTAGTAGGGTTAAAAGGAAAACATCATCAATCTGTCCCACAATAGGTATAAAATCTGGGGCGATATCAATTGGGCTGACCAAATAAACTAGTGTTCCTAAAATTATCCACCAACGGTACTTTGGGTTACGAAGCGAATTACGATACCAAGTGTAAAGTGATTGGATTGAGAAATTCATGTTTTTAACCTCCAGTTATTTTTTATTTTGACAAACTATGCTAATAATTTCCGGTAGGAATAACCGCCCCAATTTGTCTGGAAGACTCTACTACCAAATACTTACCTTGTAATTCTGTATATAAGTCTAGTAATTTCTTGAGAACAAATAAGTTATCCAGCAGATATCTAGCATAAATGTTGATTATTTATGTTCTCTGGGAATCCTAGGCATATAAAGTTTTGTCTTTCTAGTATAAAGTGACCCGCTTTTAGAAAGGCAAAGCACTGATGCAAGATAAAAATTGAACTACCGATGAAGAGGCGTTACTCCGGTATATTTAAAATCCCACTACAAATGGTTCTCATTGTTCCATTTGTCTTGCAAATATTTGGCGCAGTGGGTTTGGTCGGCTACTTGTCATTTAAGAATGGACAGAAAGCCGTAAATGACTTAGCAGACCAGTTGATGGCTCGAACCAGCAATATGGTAGACCTGCATCTAAATTCCTATTTATCTATTCCCCACAAGGTGAACCAGATTAATGCTGATGCCATTCAGATGGGATTATTGAATGTACGCGATCGCAAAACCATCGGCAAGTATTTCTGGAAACAAATGCAGACCTATGACCTGACCTACATCGGCATCGGACTAACCACAGGCGAAGGAATAGGAGCTGCTCGTTACGATGGTAAAACCGTCACGATTGATGATTGGGTTGCCAAGCCTCCGAAAAATTTCTACAACTACGCCACAAATGACCAAGGCGATCGCACTCGTGTGCTTGATATTTTGGATTGGGACAACTTCAAGGAAACCTGGTATACGGAACCTATAAAAGCAGGTAAACCCATTTGGTCACGAATCTACACCTATTATTTACCAAATCATCCATACATTTCTGCCTCTGCGGGTCGCCCCATATATGACGCGCAAAATCGTCTGCTAGGAATGGTTGGCGTAGATATCCATCTCTTGAAACTGAGCGAGTTTTTACGGCGTTTGGATGTCAGCCGCTCTGGACAGGTTTTCATTCTAGAGCGGAATGGGATGTTGATAGCATCTAGTACGCAGCAACCCTTTACTCTAGTCAAGGAAGATATTCTGCGAGTCAAAGCCGCCGACAGCCCTGATCCTTCAGTTCAGTCCATTGCCAAACAGATTCAGCAAACTTTCAACGGCTTTGAGTCCATTGCTGAACCTCAAAAATTGCATCTCAATTGGCAAGGAGAAACGATTTTTGTCAATGTTACCCCCTGGCGTGATCAATATGGACTGGATTGGCTAGTAGTGGTTAGTGTGCCGGAACACGCCTTCATGGCACAAATCAACGCCAACAGCCGCACTACCATTCTGCTTTGCCTAGGAGCATTGGCTGTAGCAACCCTCATGGGCTATTTTACCTCCCACTTGATTACACAGCCGATTCTGCAAATGAACCGGGCAAGTAAGGCAATGGCTTCCGGTAATTTAGATCAGACTTTAGATATCAGAAATATCCAGGAACTAAATATACTTGCCCAATCTTTTAATCACATGGCACGGCAACTACGCGAATTCTTTACCGCCTTAGAAAACAGTAAGGCAGAGTTAGAAGATAGGGTAGAAGAACGCACAGCAGAACTCAAAACCGCTCTAAGTGAATTGCAGCGCACTCAAGCACAAGTGGTTCAAAGTGAAAAAATGTCTAGTTTGGGTCAATTGGTAGCAGGTGTAGCACATGAAATCAACAACCCGGTCAACTTTATCCACGGCAATATTACTCACCTAGCTGAATACACTCACGATTTGCTACGGATGATCCAGCTTTATCAACAACGCCATCCTAGCAATGACCCAGAAGTGCAAGCACTAGCTAACGAAATCGATCTGGAGTTCCTAATCGAAGATTTACAGAAGATGTTATCTTCCATGAAAATGGGAACTGACCGAATTCGTAACATTGTGCTATCACTGCGGAACTTTTCTCGCATAGATGAGGCGGAATTCAAAGCAGTTGACATTCATGAAGGAATTGAAAGTACGCTGTTGATTTTGCAACATCGTCTCAAAGACAAACCAGAATGTCCAGCAATTAAAGTGATTCGTGACTATGGCAACTTGCCCGAAGTAGAATGCTATCCTGGACAACTCAATCAAGTTTTGATGAATATTTTGGTAAATGCGATCGATGCTCTAGAAGAAGTAGATGCCAATCGCAGCTATCAGGAGATAGAGGAAAATTCCAGTCAGATTACCATCCGTACCTCAGTTAGCGATTCGCAGTGGGTAGAAATTGCGATCGCTGATAATGCAGGGGGAATGCCACAACAGATAAAAAACCGTATTTTCGATCCGTTTTTCACCACCAAACCTGTAGGCAAAGGCACAGGCATGGGTATGGCGATTAGCTATCAAATCATCACCGAAAAACATGGCGGCAAGTTGGAGTGTTTTTCTACCATAGGTCAAGGAACTGAGTTTATAATTCAAGTGCCTATTCGGCAACAAGTTGGCACAGCAATTTAAGTGGAATCTATAACGGTTGCAATAAGGGACTTACAGCGTTTTAATTAAGGTTCTTTATTTACACTGACACAGCTAAACTAACTTTCGGTTCTTGGGATTATGGCGTCTAGTTTGCTAAGCATCAACATACAGTTCACATGATATTTTGAATTTTTCAGAAAATTTATTTTTTGGAAGTCCCTCATTTTGCATTAATCTCTAGAATTAAAATGCCTTTGCACATTTGTTCTAATCATGGAGGGAGGAGACTTACAACAGTGGATATTTTAGATTTGTTTTATAAGGGTGGGCCAGCGATGTGGCCTCTGTTGGTTCTGTCAATTCTGTCTTTAAGTGTGATTTTTGAGCGTCTATGGTTCTGGTTGCGAATTTTAACTCAAGAAAAGGAAATAGTTGATCGCGTCCTAGATGCAGCTCGTGATAATTGGGAAGTAGCTGGAGAAATTGCTAAGCGAGCAACAGATCAGCCTGTCGGGCGGTTTTTATATGCACCCCTAAGTTTACCAAAAAGCAATGCAGAAACCTTTCGACTAGCTTTGGAGTCTTCGGCAGAAGACGAATTGGCAGGTATGCGGCGAGGGGAAAAACTTTTAGAAGCTGTGATTGCTCTTGCACCGCTGTTAGGATTGTTGGGTACAGTGTTGGGTTTGATCCAGTCTTTGCGCTCAATTCGGATTGGTGATTTAGGAACTGAATCTACTGCTGGCGTAACTACTGGTATTGGTGAATCTTTAATTAGTACGGCAACAGGGCTAATAGTTGCCATCATTAGTTTGGTATTTTACCGCCTGTTTCAAAGTTTTGTAGTCAACCAAGTTAAAGTTTTTCGCAGAGCGGGAAATGAAATGGAGTTGCTCTATCGCCAATCTCCGCCTGACTTTAGTAATACATCAGCAATTGTGCGGGAATCTCCACGAGAAAATTTTACTCCACCTCGTAAGCAAGGAAAAAATAGATTTTCTGAACCTCCTGAACCCCCAAATTTACCTGAATAATTAGATGCTGAGCAATAGTCGATAATTCAACCTCGAACCAGATTTTAGAGTTAGAAGATGAAAGTTAATCTACATACTCCAATTGAAGAAGCCCAAATTCAAATCATTCCCTTAATTGATGTAGTTTTTTGTATCCTGACGTTTTTTTTGTTGGCAGCTTTGCAATTTACCCGACAACAGGCAATTAATGTTGATTTGCCCAAAGCCAGCACAAGTACGGTGTCTGGTGTAACTTCGCAGGGTGGAAGTCAAATTGTGACTATTGATGCCCTTGGCAATACTTACATAGAAAAACAACCTGTAAGAAGAGAAGAATTGGCACAGAGATTAAAGCAGTATCTCCAAGAGAATCCTAATGGCGTTGTCGTGCTGAATGCTTCCCGAACTTCAACTTATAACGATGTCATTGAAACATTAGATTTGCTGCGGCAGGTAGGGGGCGATCGCGTGTCTTTGGGAATCATTCCCGCTCCGTCTGCCAATAATTTCCTAAACCAGCCTCCTATTCCCTCTTTCCCCATCGATCCTGGTGCTACACCAGCGCCCAACAGTGTGCCAGTTCCAGGCATCAACCCTCAAGGCAATTTTAACCCTAACTTGCCCTTAACGCCTAATCAAGTACCTTTCCCAACGATAACTGGACAACCTTCACCCAGGCAAAATCTCAATCCTGGCGTTTCTCCCCTTATTCCCAATTCACCAGCGCCTCAAGCGCCTGTAGCACCCAAAGAAACCCAGCCTACTCCTAAAAGATGAGCGGGGGAAAATGAGCAAGAGGGGCAAGATATGGAGAAAAAATTGTACCTTGTCCCTCTCATTTCCCTACTTTCAGCTTTTTATAATCCTAAAGATATACAAAATAAATTCCGATTAGCAAAAGATTTGCTGCTAATTTACTAATAATTGGTCGAGACTTTCAAGATTTTTCCACCGATAGACCGAGTAATTTTTAGCTATTCACCATTCACGTTTCAGGAATTGTGGCATGAATATTGTAACGCTTTTAATTGTTTGGGTAGTAACAGCTATCAGCTTGTTGGTCATTAGTAAGTTGCCTTTGGGAGTTGAAATTGACACTCCGGCTAAAGCTTTCTTTTCCGCAGCAATTCTCGGTATCGTGACGGCAGTAGTTAGACCTATTTTACGCCTCGTATTTGCAGTACCAACTTTTCTAACGTTTGACTTACTATCCGGCTTTTTCACATTTATCATTGCCGTTGTTTGTTTTAGTATTGCCGCTTGGTTAGTGGATGGCTTTCGCTTACGTTTTGGTATTTGGAGCGCTGTGCTTGGGGCATTTGCACTGACTCTAATTAACAGCCTAATCTACAGATTATTGGGTGTCTAAACATTAAAGTCAAAAGTCCATAGTCTAAAGTCAAGAGTGTTAAGTATTCTTGACTATCGACTATTGACCACTTTTAACTATTCGTTAGAAGTTGGAGGAGCAACCGGCGTAGTTGATTGCTGTTTGCGTTGCTCACGTTTTTTACGCTCAGCGGACATCATATCTGCCATCACTATTAATGCCTGTGCCATCTTATCAAGGTTAGAGCGGTATAGTTCCAAATCCTTGTTGAGTTTGTCATCAGACAAGTTTAAGCCAGTCGCGATCGCTTTGAGTGCTTCAGTACGTTGCTTCTCGTCTTTGACTAATTCGGGATCTGAGTTTTCCAATAACGAGAATAAGCCAATCGCAAACAAGCGGCTGTATTTAAAGTTAGGATTGTTAGCGATCGCTTGCAGGTGTCCTTGCAAGTCAGCATCTCGATCCAAATGAGCCGTTTGGCTCAGCCACGCAATTAAATCTTTAACTGGCATTTTCCCTATAGCTTGCAATCTTTCCGCATCTTGTCGATAGCGTTGCGGATCTTGTTCTACAGCCTGACATAGGGCGTTAAAAATTGATTCTTGATCCCGTTCTGGTTGATAGCCTTGCATGAAGCGGTCAAAAGTCGTGACGACGCCCAAGGCATAAATTGGATTGTAGCTAAAATCGACATTTACTGACAGCAGATGCATTTCCACCATCAACTCTTCTACTACCCGACGATAAATAGTGTTAATCGGACGGGTGTGAAGATTGTAGAAAGTTCGCTTTGTATCAGAGACAGTACGGACGTTATTCACAAAGAAAATGTTAAGGGCGACGTATCTTTATTTTCTCGCTTAAAGGCTACTTTGCCAAGTTTAGGTTTCTGCTGGTTACGCGTTCATCACTTTACTTTTGGAAAGAAACCCCGTTTTTTGTGGGTGTAGCAGTCAGTTGACTTACAATATAGACAAACTGAAAGTGGTTTAAAAGTGGGCAGCCACAAGGGGTGACAACCCTGTTTCTTGAAAAACTCGCAAAAAAATATAATACTTAACAATTAATGCATGATATCTATGAGCTTCTCGCCACAGTTAATTGCCCTCGGTGAGTACCTAGCTGGTGAATTTGATAATCGGGAACAAGCCATAGCAGAACCTATTTGGTACGTCCACTTACGTCTGTGGCAAAGACCAGTTAATCTGTTCTCAGAAGATAGTATTACCTTGTTTGCTGAACAAGCGAACATTGTCAACTTAGAGCAACCTTACCGCCAGCGAATCATCCGGTTGCAGCATGGAAGCGACTTAGATGCACCTCTACAAGTGCAGTACTATATGCTTCAAGATCCAGGTGCGTTCAAAGGCGCAGGTCATAACCCCGATTTACTCAATACACTGACACCCGATCAATTAGACTTATTACCAGGCTGCATTCTCACAGTCAACCAAGAAACAACAGCCCCCAACAGCTATAAGTTTGCAGCTACCCAGCTACCAGACACTTGTTGCAGTTTTACTTATCTTGGCAATAGCGTGCAAGTTTCTTTAGGGTTTGAAGCCACTGCGGTAGAATTTTATAGCTACGATAAAGGAATTGATCCAGCAAGTGGAAAAGCAACTTGGGGAGCGATTTTAGGCCCTTATCGCTACACCAAACGAGGGCAGTACTGAGTGCTGAGATGGATTTAGTTAAGTTAGAGAATTTTCTCTGCCTTTTTGATTCTGTCCCTTTCTTCAACTCACAACTCAGGGAGAACTCTGAGCAGAGGCTTCTTCCTATCAGAAGTTCGGTAGTCGGCCAGAAACTCGGTGACTCAGCACTTTCTTAACTAGCAATGCTACGAGGTACACCTTCTAAAGCTTCCTCCTCTGTTTCAAAAATTTCAAAGACTGTATCCATCATTGTGACTTCAAACACAAGTTTGGCTTCTGGATGTACATTGCAGATGCGGAAACTGCCCTTAACTTTATCAGCATCACGCATTCCAGCTACCAAAGACGTGAGGCCAGAACTATCAATAAAATTTACCTGACCGAGATTCACAACTACATGGCGACTGAGTTTGGAAATACACTCCTGTAACTTCAGACGAAATTGCCAAGCAGTGGTAATGTCTAAGCGACCTGCTGGTGTTAAGACAATAACGGTATTGCCGTCTTGGGTTGTATAAGTTTTTTGGTCTATCTGAATCACTGAAGCCCCCTCCGTGGCACTCCTTTCAAGATTAGCTACTCCTGAATTTAAATCTGAACTGGTGCGCTAAAAGATTTACTTTGCGATAAATCTTTATTTCTCCTCACTGGAATAAGTTCCAGTGAGCTAGTAAATTAGTTAGCTCACCAATTACAGGATTATTTAATGCTGTAACTTGAGATTAACAAGCTATAGCTAAAATTGTCACCATTTTGTTCTAAGTGCTTACATCTAGTAGTTTAACTCACTAAAACAGTGCTGAGAAGCCAGCGCCGTGGATAGGCCTCCAAAATTGAAGCAACTGGCATTACTGAGCATAAAGTTGCAACCAATGAAACTTTCGTTCTTTTTCTGTGTTTTGTTCTTTGACGTTTTCAACCCAGCACTGGCTACGCCCTGCTAGGCTAACAGCACTTCAGCACGGGCTAAAAGCCCCACTACCGCGCTTCAGCACTATTGATTTGGTGTCCAGTTTATCCAATCTTGTGGTTTCAAGAAGGTTTCGTACAATTCGGCTTCCGGGGAATTTGGTTCTGGCTGATAGCCGTATTCCCAGCGCACTAATGGCGGTAGAGACATGAGAATTGATTCTGTACGTCCATTGGTTTGCAGACCAAAAATAGTCCCTCGGTCATAAACCAAATTAAATTCTACATACCGTCCCCGACGGTATAGTTGAAAATTCCGTTGGCGATCGCCATATTCTATCCCATGTCGCCGTTCTACAATTGGTACGTAGGCTGGTAAAAATGCTCTGCCACAGTCTTGCACAAAGGCAAACAAATCTTCCCAATTACGTGAGGCTGGCGTTCCTACCTGGTTGCTATAAGTAGCAGCTTCTCCATTTGGATTGGGGCCGCGATATAAAGCATCCTGGCCATCTTGGTAATCAAAAAACAGACCACCGACACCCCGTGTTTCGTCGCGATGCTTGAGATAGAAATATTCGTCGCACCAGCGCTTAAACACTGGGTAATATTCTGGGTGGTGTTGGTCACAAGCCTGTTTTAATGTTTTATGCAAATGTGCTGCATCTTCGGCAAATGGGTAATAGGGTGTCAAGTCAAGACCGCCACCAAACCACCACACTGGGCCTGCTTCAAAATAGCGATAATTCAAATGGACTGTAGGCACGTAAGGATTATGAGGATGTAACACCATCGAAGTGCCAGTAGCATAAAAGCTGTGTCCTTCTGCTTCAGGGCGTTGGGCTAAAATTGAGGGTGGCAAATGAGAACCCCAAACTTCAGAAAAATTTACACCCGCTTGTTCAAATATTGCACCATCACGTAGCACGCGCGATCGCCCTCCACCTCCTTCTGGGCGTTCCCAACTATCTTCGAGAAACTTGCCCACACCATCCAGCTTTTCCAGCCCTTGACTAATTTCGTCTTGTAACTGCTTCATAAACTGATGGACTCTAATCTGAGCATCAGCTGGCGGCAAAGATTTGGATGATGCTGCTTCTACAGTTGGCGTTTGTGAGTTGGTCAACATAGATTCCCGAACCTAAATTACAATTTCCAAAAAGCCACAAATTTCTCATCTTAAAATTTGGGGGGTAACACGTACCCATCTATAATCAAGCTCAATTTGCCCAACCTGCTTTTTTCTTACTGGTCAAGTATTTACACGATTGATGGGCACGACTAAAGTTATTTTCCCTCAAATGCGTATAGGCTTGTATATTGACTGAGTTTTTTTTTGACTTGATTGGAACATTCTGCTATCAACATCAGACTGTGGCCAATTAGTCTATCAGCACTCTCGACCTTGATGTTTCAAGGTTGGAACTGATGTGAACTACACTTCTGTATAGTACCGATAATGGTGATTCTTGCACTAGTCGCCATGCGATCGTGTTGGTGTTTGTAGCAAATAGGGACTTGCTACGTTCATGACTATTTTGAGAAAGTTTTAATTTAGGGGCTGATTACCACAGTTACCCACCATACCAGAGTGACCAGAAAGTGTCTAGCGAGGAGGATTAGGAAAATGCGAGGTTGGTTATCCAAATTCATCCACCGCAAACGTCGTCGGTTTTGCGCTTCTCTGGTACGAACTTATCAAGAGATTAGTTCTGCTTCTGTAGATGAACTGTGGCAAAAAGTGGTTGATTTAACAGATGTTTCTTGGCATCCACAACTCAAGAGTACTAACGTCCCCTACGGTTTAGTACCCAAGCCGGGATTGATTTTTCAAGCGGTAACACGCTTTTCACCTATTCCCATCAGGATTTTCGTGGAGCGTGTTAATCCCAGAGAGATGTTGAGTATTCGAGTACTGGCGATACCAGGCGTTGAGGAACGGGTAACTTACCAAGTAGAATCAACTGTCTGTGGTACTTGTTTGTCTTATTCTGTAACGCTACGTGGTTGGTTATCGCCCCTGATTTGGTCATTATCTCGTCCATATGCCGATCGCGTCGCCCGTTCTTTAGTTGAAGCAGTAGAAAAGACAGCGTTACCAGCGGTATCAAGTAAGAAAAAATCTCTTAATGACAGTTGTTTTGATTTTTAGGTGATGGGCGCTGGGGACTGGGAATTGAGGACAAGGAAAAAACAATTACTTTATCTTCCCCCAGATCCCTCTGCTCACCAATACCTAATCTCTGAATTCTCAATCTCCATTGCCTAAAGAAAGTAAGATTCTAGTAGGTAATAATGAAAATTCGTTAAGTTCGGTTAAGGCAGTAACAGTGAAAATACTAAACTGCCCTTGCTCTAATTTGTATCTGGTCTATAGCCAGGACGCACACGACAATTTTATTTCTTCATTTTGAATTATTAATTTTGAATTGTTTTATGTACGATGTCCTCGATTCGCGCTCTGTCTTAGAAGTTTTGCAACCAGTGCAAGACCCAGAACTCCGCAAGAGTCTGGTGGAACTGAATATGATTCGCAACGTCAAAATTGATGGTGGCAAAGTTAGCTTCACTTTGGTGTTGACCACTCCCGCTTGTCCTTTACGTGAATTTATCGTTGAAGATTGTCAAAAAGCTGTTAAAAAGCTACCAGGCGTTACAGATGTGAGTGTAGAGGTGACAGCAGAAACACCGCAGCAAAAGAGCTTGCCAGATCGTACTGGAGTTACTGGAGTCAAAAATATTATTGCTGTTTCCAGCGGTAAAGGCGGTGTTGGTAAAAGTACAGTGGCGGTAAATGTCGCAGTGGCTTTAGCGCAAACAGGCGCGAAAGTCGGCTTGCTAGATGCTGATATTTACGGGCCCAATGACCCCACAATGCTCGGTCTGGCTGATGCTCAAATTACCGTGCGCTCAACTGAAAAAGGTGAAATCCTGGAACCTGCTTTTAATCATGGCGTTAAATTAGTTTCAATGGGCTTTTTGATTGACCGAGATCAGCCAGTGATTTGGCGGGGGCCAATGCTCAACGGAGTAATCCGCCAGTTTCTTTATCAGGTGCAATGGGGTGAACTGGACTATTTGATTGTAGATATGCCACCAGGAACCGGAGATGCTCAGTTAACTTTAACGCAAGCAGTACCGATGGCAGGGGCAGTAATTGTTACTACGCCGCAAACCGTAGCCTTGTTAGATTCCCGTAAGGGATTGCGGATGTTCCAGCAGTTGAATATACCAGTATTGGGGATTGTGGAAAATATGAGCTATTTTATTCCACCAGACATGCCCGATAAGCAATATGACATTTTTGGTTCCGGCGGTGGTTCTAAAACTGCGATTGAGTTAGGAGTACCACTATTGGGGTGCGTGCCACTAGAGATATCTACGCGAGTTGGTGGTGACAATGGTGTGCCAATAGTTGTTGCCGATCCAGATTCAGCTTCCGCAAAAGCACTAACAGCGATCGCTCTCAACATTGCTGGCAAAGTATCAGTTGCGGCTCTGTCATAATAAGGTTTAATTTCTACCTGATTCCTAGACCAAAACCTAGGAATAAAGCTAAAGCCTAAAATCGCACAATGTTGTTAAAACGTTCGCTTCCTAAAAATCGCTGGAAGTCCTGGATTAAACCCTGGCAGTACATAGACTGGCTACTATTTTGTTTGCCAATTGTTTTAAGCATCTTTGGCGGTGTCATGATTCTCAGTACAGAACTGAAGCAGCCTGTAACTGATTGGTGGTGGCACTGGTTGGTAGCTGGTATTGGTGTGGTGATAGCGCTATTTTTAGCTCGCTGTCGTTATGAACACTTAATACAGTGGCATTGGGTAACATACGCACTGACAAACCTCAGCTTGCTTGCCGTGATGTTTGTTGGCACTAGCGCTAAAGGGGCACAGCGTTGGATTCCGATTGCTGGCTTCAACGTGCAACCCTCGGAATTTGCCAAAGTTGGAATAATCATCACCTTAGCAGCTTTGTTGCACAAGCGTACTGCTTCTAGTATCGAAAGTGTTTTCCGCGCTCTGGCAATCACCGCCATACCTTGGGCACTAATATTTTTACAACCAGATTTAGCAACATCACTGATATTTGGGGCGATCGTCTTAGGGATGCTGTATTGGGCAAATGCTAACCCAGGTTGGCTAATTCTGCTGATTTCTCCTGTGGTTGCTGCTATTTTGTTCAGTATACCTTGGCCTTTTTCAGAGCCAATAGTTTTATTTAAAGAACTATCTTTTGGAGCATTAGGATTGGCTTGGTCATTTGCTATGGCTATTGTTGGCTGGCGGACTCTTCCTTGGCGTCGATTTGGTTTTGGTGCCATCGGTGCTTGGAGTCTCAACATTCTGGGTGGCGAATTAGGAGTTTTTGCCTGGAACCATGTGTTGAAAGAGTATCAAAAGGCTAGGCTGACTGTATTTACCAATCCTGATCACGATCCCCTCGGCGCTGGGTATCACCTAATCCAATCTCGGATCGCTATTGGTGCTGGCGAAATTTGGGGGTGGGGTCTGTTCAAAGGCCCAATGACGCAACTAAATTTTGTACCTGAACAGCATACAGACTTTATTTTCTCTGCGGTGGGCGAAGAATTTGGTTTTGTTGGTTGTTTGGTTGTGCTGTTTGTCTTCTGCCTAATTTGCTACCGCCTACTGCATGTCGCTCAAACAGCCAAAGACAATTTTGGTTCTTTATTGGCTATTGGCGTTTTATCCATGATTGTTTTTCAGCTAATTATTAACGTTGGCATGACTGTCGGTTTAGCACCAGTAGCAGGAATTCCCTTACCTTGGATGAGTTATGGACGTTCAGCCATGCTGACCAATTTCATTTCTTTAGGAATAGTAGAATCGGTAGCAAATTTTCGACAACGCCAGAAGTATTATTAATTCGTCCTTAGTCATTGGTTCGCCAGTGTGGTCTTCTCCCAAGGGGAGACGCCAAGGGCGATGGGGGTTTCCCCCATGAACAACTGGCGAACCCAAAGGGTCATTTGATAAGAACCAAGGATAAAAGACTAATGGCTAATGACAAGTATTAAGCTATTAACAGGAAACAAGCGAGGCTAAAAATCATGATTCTGCCTGGAGCAACTGTTCGTGTCAAGAATCCCGCAGATACCTATTATCGTTATGAAGGACTCGTGCAACGGGTAAGTGATGGCAAGGTAGCCGTGCTGTTTGAAGGTGGTAACTGGGATAAATTAATTACCTTTCGCCTAGCTGAGTTGGAACTTGTAGAGACTACAGCCGGACGTAAAAAAGCAAAATAGATTTAGTTATGAGTTATGAGTTGTCTGCACTCATAACTCAGCAACGCCAGTCCGCTCAAGTCGGGGAACCCGCCCACGCGGCTGGCTCCTCAGCACGGGCTAAACGCCCCGCTACCGCTAACAGCACTAATATGCGCCTTCCCTTACCACAGTTTGACAGAGGCGATCGCCACCCTAACCACATTGCGGAGGTGATCGAGACTACTACTACCGAATTTCTAGCACAATGTTTGGAACCGGAAGACTTAAGTTTTCCTTCTATGCCGCCTTTTGGTAGTTGGGTCTGTTCTGTGGATGAAGAATCGGGCAATCAGGTTTACGGCATAGTATATTATGCTACGACTATGCCCATAGATTCTGTACACCGAGCCAGAGCTTTGGGGTTGTCATTGCAGGATTTACGCGAGGAACAACCCCAGATATTTGCCATGCTCAGAACGGAATTTCGTGCAGCGATCGTGGGATTTGAACAGCTTTCTTATACTAAGAGTTATAACCAAAGGGTGTATCAGTATCTACCACCTCGTCCCCCGCAAATTCATCAAGCCGTCTATCGGTGTGAGCCAGAAGCGATCATTAAATTTACCGAAGAACTAGATTTTTTGCGGACATTACTTTGCATCAACGGTGCGCCACTAGAGTCTTTAACGGCGGCTGCCATTCGAGAAGTTTACCAGTTACGTAAAGCAGATCGAGAATGGCTAATTAAAGCTGGACGTACTCTGAGTGTGTTGCTCAAAGATGACTACGATCGCTTGCGATTCATTTTGAGTCAAATCCACCCATAGATAGTTAGTTGTTCGACAATTGCCTATGTAGTGTAAATTAGGCTTTTTTATTTTTTGTCAGAGTAGCTTCTACATTTATATCAATTAGGCGATCGCTCTAAAGGTAATCGCAGTTTTACATAGCCCCTTCAACTGCTACTTATGGAACTGATATTACAAGTTCTTGCTCTGGAACCAACTTCCCAAGTTCTGGGCAAGGAACCAATTGTTCCCTTTGCTATTTTATTAATTGTTATCTTAATCGTACCCATTCTATTTGAGCGGCTAAGACTACCAGGATTAGTGGGTTTAGTTTTTTCTGGACTAGTACTTGGTTCTTCAGGCTGGAATCTCTTCGAGTCCAACTCGCCGATGATTAACCTACTATCAGAAATTGGATTAGTTTATTTACTGTTTGTAGCTGGGCTAGAAATTGATATAGAGCAGTTCCGTCGCCGGAAAAGTCGTGCCTTCGGGTTTGCTAGCTTGACTTTTAGTGTACCCCTGGTAGTAGGCACGTTAATAGGGCATATATTTGGCTTTGGTTGGAATACTTCAATATTAATTGGCTCTTTATTTACTTCCTATACCCTTTTGGCATATCCCATTATCAGTCGCCTGGGAGTGGTAAACAATGAAGCCGTCACTGTCACAATTGGAGCTAAGATTTTTACAGACGTTGGCGCAGTACTGATATTAGCCATTTGTGTAGCCTTCGCTCAGCCTGGGACATTTAGCTTTGCTAAGCTACTCACCTTATCGGGTTGGTTGACTATTTACTCCGTTGCTGTTTTGGTAGGTTTTGATTGGGCAGGCAAAGAATTTTTCCGACGGTCTGGAGACGATGAAGGAAATAAGTTTTTGTTTGTGTTGCTTTCTGTGTTTCTCGCCGCTGTGGGCGCTCAATTGATTGGAGTAGACAAAATTGTTGGTGCCTTTTTAGCGGGTTTGGCAGTGAATGAAGCAGTGGGTGAAGGACTAGTTAAAGAAAAGGTGGTGTTTGTGGGTAGTGTACTATTCATCCCCATCTTTTTTGTTGACCTTGGTCTGCTGATCAATCTGCCTAGCTTTGTGAACAGCTTAGACACACTTAAGTTAACACTGTTGATTGTAGTCGGTTTGATTGCCAGTAAATTTATAGCAGCTTTTTTGACAAAATTGGTTTACCGCTATAACTGGCAAGAAATGCTAACGATGTGGTCGTTGTCTGTTCCCCAGGTTAGCACAACGTTAGCAGCAACGTTAGTAGGATATCGGGCTGAGTTGCTTCCAATAGAAGTATTAAATAGCGTAATTATCTTAATGCTTGTTACATCAATTTTGGGGCCCTTGATTACTAGTCAGATAGCTGTTGGTTTAACTTCTCCATCAGCCGAGAAGCCAGCGTCAACAACATCGCCTGAACAGAATACACAAGAAATAAACAGTGCTTTTACTATAGTCGTACCGATCCATAATCCTCAGACCCAACAGTATTTGATTGAAATGGCGGCATTATTAGCGCGTCAGACAAATGGCACAATTTTACCATTAGCGATCGCTCCCGCTGCTGCTCACATGGATGCACCCCAGTTAGAAGCGTCTCTGCAACGAAGTGAACGATTACTGGCAAAAGCCACGGCACAGAGCCGAGTATTGGGTGTGGAAGTAGAACCATTGCTACGGATTGATGATGCCTTTGCTCAAGGAATTAGCAGAGCTGCTCGCGAACAAAAAGCTAGTTTAATTGTCATGGGTTGGGGTAAGCGTACTGGATTGAGAGCGCGTTTATTTGGCAATGTGATTGATGGTGTTCTTTGGGCATCCCATTGTCCGGTGGCGGTGACACGTCTGATGGAATCACCGAAAAAAATTCAGCGCATTTTAGTACCAGTAGAAAATTTAATCGCACCGCCATTACAGCCTGTGCAATTTGCCCAAATGCTGGCAGAAGCAAATCAAGCTCAAGTTACTGTACTCAATGTGTGCGATCGCCGCACTAGTTCCAGTAAAATTGCTGCCAAGCGATCGCATCTTTCGCTATTGGTGTCTAAATTAGCTGTGCAAAATTCCCCAGAAATTCAAATTATTGCTCATGAAAATGTTGCCCAAGCGATTTTGCAGGCAGCGCGATTATATGATTTAGTAGTTTTACCTTTTATACGTAATCGTACAAGTCCTGGAGGGTTAGCCATTAGCGATGTCACAACTCAACTGGCTAGCCAACTCACCTGTTCAATTGTCATGCTCGGAGAGCCACAACGCACTCAAACAGTAGTTATGCCCGCTGGGGTTCCCAGTACTACATCTGCTATCTAAAAAAGATATGTATTTAAGTATTTTCTCGTAGCCACACCTGTATGAGTAATTTTGAAGATTAAATATTCAATTTCCCCTATTTTTATTTATGGGTTGTTGTATCAAATTAAAAACTACCGTAGATACCCCTAAAAACACTTTATCTTGTTGAAGATTTGATGAATTCTAGGTAAAAAACCGACAATTTTTAGAAGATGTTTGTTATTTTGCTAATTGAATTGCTCAGCAAACTAGTACAAATATAACAAAATTGCATACGTAGGAAAATTGGTAAGTCCAAAAATCCCTTTTAGTTAGCCCTTTTTGTCCTGTATTTTTGCATCTGATCTGGGTAATCTAAAAACAAGCGCAATAGCTGAATCAAATATCCGTAAGTAACTGGGAAACTATGAGAATTTTGGTGACGGGCGGTGCTGGGTTTATTGGTTCCCATCTCATCGACCGACTAATAACCGATGGGCATGAAGTAATATGCTTGGATAATTTCTACACGGGTCATAAGCGCAATATCCTTAAATGGCTAAACCATCCGTACTTTGAACTTATTCGCCACGACATTACCGAACCAATTCGGCTAGAAGTGGATCAAATTTATCATTTGGCTTGTCCTGCTTCTCCAGTACATTACCAGTACAACCCAGTTAAAACCGTTAAAACTAACGTGATGGGAACACTGAACATGCTGGGGTTAGCCAAGCGTGTGAAAGCTAGATTTTTATTGGCTTCCACAAGTGAAGTGTACGGAGATCCAGAAGTTCATCCCCAAACCGAAGACTATCGGGGTAGCGTCAATCCCATTGGGCTGCGTTCGTGTTACGACGAAGGCAAACGAATTGCTGAAACCTTGTCATTTGACTACTACAGACAAAATAAAGTCGAGATTCGGGTTGCCAGGATTTTCAATACCTACGGCCCTCGGATGTTTGAAAACGATGGTCGCGTAGTGAGCAATTTTATCGTTCAAGCTTTGCAGGGTATTCCTTTAACCGTATACGGTGAAGGTACACAAACCCGTAGTTTCTGCTACGTTTCTGACCTAGTAGAAGGACTGATGCGGTTGATGAATGGTGACTACGTAGGCCCAGTGAATCTGGGTAATCCTGATGAATATACCATTCTAGAACTGGCGCAGGCAGTGCAAAATCTTGTGAATCCAGATGCAGAAATTAAGTTTGAGCAACTGCCTTCTGATGATCCACGTCGTCGCCGTCCCGATATTACAAAAGCTAAAACCTTGTTAAATTGGGAACCAACCATTCCTCTGCAAGAGGGGTTAAAACTGACAGTAGAAGATTTCCGCGATCGCGTCAAGAGCGATTGAGCGTCGCTTAGAACTTTCGTGCAAGCTAAATCCTATCTTTAGCTTGTACTTTGGTAGCTGGGTTTCCCGGCAGTTGTAAGTTTAATATTGACAACTTCTTTTTGAAAACTAACCCCAAAAAAAGCGAGGAGTTAAATAAAATGCGTGTTTGCGTAATTGGTACTGGTTACGTTGGTTTAGTTACAGGTGCTTGCTTAGCTCATATCGGGCATGATGTAATTTGTGTAGACAATAACGAAGAAAAAGTCAAGTTAATGAAGTCTGGGCAGTCCCCAATTTTCGAGCCGGGACTCTCGGAAATTATGCAGTCGGCAATTCAATCTGGGAAGATTGAGTTCACTACTGATATCGCCGCTGGAGTCGCCCACGGGGAAATCTTGTTTATTGCTGTGGGAACACCACCTTTGCCCACTGGTGAAAGTGATACCCGTTATGTCGAAGCTGTAGCCCGTGGCATTGGGGTAAATCTAAATGGTGGTTACAAGGTAATCGTAAATAAATCTACAGTTCCCATTGGTTCAGGTGACTGGGTGCGGATGATTGTCTTGGATGGCATAGCTGAACGTCAGAAAACCCTAGTACCCGCAGGTGGAGTATCAAGTGATGAAAAATTACCTGAAATTGCAGCCCAGTTTGATGTAGTCAGCAATCCAGAATTTTTGCGTGAAGGTTCGGCAGTGTATGACACCTTTAACCCCGATCGCATTGTACTAGGAGGCAACAGTCAAAGAGCGATCGCTCTAATGCAAGAACTATATGCCCCAATTGTAGAGCGTCAGTATGCTGCTGATAAATCTTTACCTGCTGTACCAATTCTGACAACAGACCTCAGCTCGGCGGAAATGATCAAATACGCTGCTAATGCCTTTTTGGCGACTAAGATTAGTTTTATCAACGAAGTTGCTAATATTTGCGATCGCGTCGGTGCTGATGTCACTCAAGTAGCAAAAGGCATCGGTCTGGACTCCCGGATTGGTAACAAATTTTTACAAGCTGGTATCGGCTGGGGTGGTTCATGCTTTCCCAAAGATGTCGCCGCCCTTATTCATACTGCTGATGACTATGGCTATGAAGCCCAGATCATGAAAGCCGCTGTTAGTGTCAACGAACGCCAGCGCCTAATTGCTCTAGAAAAACTCCAGCAAGTCCTAAAAATCCTCAAAGGTAAAACAGTCGGTTTACTTGGTCTGACCTTCAAGCCTGATACCGACGATTTGCGCGACGCCCCAGCACTTAACCTGATTGAACAATTAAACCGACTCGGAGCCAAAGTCAAAGCCTACGACCCAATTGTTTCCCAAACAGGCCTGCGTCATGGTCTTTCTGGTGTGCTAGTAGAAACCGATGCTGAAAGACTTGCTGATGGTTGTGATGCTTTAGTACTTGTGACTGAATGGCAACAGTTCAGTACTCTTGATTATGTCAAGATGGCCCAATTGATGAGCCATCCCGTAATCATCGACGGACGTAACTTCCTCGATCCTGAAACAATGGTGCGTGCTGGATTCCAATATGTAGGCGTGGGAAGATAATATCGATTAAATCTCACGCTTCGATATAGGTTAATTCGGAACCACAGATTACACAGATAAACATGGTTAATCCATCGATATTTATCTGTGTTTATTTGTGGTTTTTTCAGAAAGTTAGGTATTCTTGCGACGTAAAAGTGGCTCTAAAAAGGTAAGGATTCAGGTGGCAGAGTATTGACAAGAGGACACTTCAGGGGGAGTATCACAAATATGAACCAAAACCTGCCTCAAGATATAGACCGAGAAAG
>NZ_JACXXN010000090.1 GCF_014904695.1 Nostoc sp. MG11
TCAAGTAAAATTTGTTGCTCAAATCTTCGGTATAATTGCATAACTAGTTCTGATTTATACAATATTTTTATCCTGAATAAGTTTTTGCAACACAACCAAAATATTATCATCACAATGTGGTAACAAAATATGACGGAAAGAGGCGAGATTTACAATCATAACGGCAAGGCAACGGCAGCAAGTTTTGAATCGCGGGATTTGGCAGAAAGATTCGCTAAGGCTATAGGTGAGTTCAACTGGCGAACTGACTATGTTAAATTTTGCGACGGGGGTCTTCCACGAAAAAAAATCAGGCAGCCTTATTACGATATGCATGTTGTCCCCTCGATTAATCAACTTGATTGAAGGCTGCCTGATTTTTTAGGGGACAATGCGTCAACTTTTGGAGTTAGAACCGGGAGATTATGCGTACGAGCAGTATCGCCATTTCCAGCAACTAGCGGAAGCGCTGACGAGATTTAATGCAGAATCACCCGCGTTGATGATTGATGCGGGGTTAGGCAGGGAATAACGCACTAATCATGGTACTGTCTAGGTAACTATCTTCCAGTCCTGGCGCTCACCCGGTCGCGGACAGTTCCGGTTTACCTAGACATTACCTAGATATGAGCCAAACAGGGAAAAACAAGAAACTGGCATCTTTCAACTGTGATCAAAAGATGTGGGAGCAGTTTATCGCCCGTTGCAACTCGAAAGACACGACGGCAACAGCCGTGCTCACCCAATTTATCAAACGCTACCTGGATGGTTCTTTAGATGATCTTGATAAAATTGTCAGCAATGATTTAGATAAACGCCTGGATTCTAAGATTAAGGCAAGGGTTGAGGAGTACTTGGAGGAGTACTTGGTTGCTAGTAATAATAGCGCCAACGCTACGAATCAAACGATATTGGATATTTGCTCACGCCTTGATAAGCTAGAGTCACAAATCAAAGGCGAATCCAATAGTAATGAAACTGGAGCAATCCCTAATCTCGCTAATTTAGAACAAAAAGTTTCGGGCATGGCAGCTCGAATCAAACAATTGACCGAAGCGATTCTTAAAATTCAAGATTATCTCAACAACCAACTCAAGCAAACCAAGAAATCGTATAACAATTCATATTATCAACGCTCTACTTAGAGAATCCAACCGCTAACCGAAGAAGGTTTGGCTACAAGACTTGGTGTTAGTGTAGAAACTATACGGGAGCAGCGAAATAAGCTGCACCCACCGCTTTTTGTAGCTTGGTGTAAGGGGAAGGATAAATCGAGCATGGGGTGGGAATTTCATGAAAATACGGGGTTGTATTATCCGGTAAATTAGTATTACAAAGAAGTGGTTCTAGTTTTTTTAATACTCTTACACACTCAATATGGTTCGGTTAAGAAAGTTATCTGAGCTAGGCGAGCAGGGGAAGCTTTTAGAGCGTACCCTGCGGGATCTTGCTATGCGTAGCGTCTTGTAGAGTATAAGTGAATAATATTATCCCAGCCGATATCCAAAACCTCTTAGTGTTATTAGATATTCTGGATGCTTCGGGTCAAGTTCCAATTTTTCGCGCAACCATCGGATATAAACGTCTACCGTTCTACTATCCCCAATGTAATCTAGTCCCCAAACTCTATCTAGCAATTGTTCCCTTGACAATACCTGACCAACATGACTCATAAACAACTCTAGCAGACGGAACTCTTTGGGGGACAAATTCACTTGTTGACCGCGAACCCAGACGCAGCACTCTTTTTGATTCAAGGTGATATCCTTGTATTTTAATACTTGTGTTTGTTGCGGTGTATTTAAACGTTGGCGGCGCAGTAGGGAACGACAACGAGCGACTAACTCATGCATACTAAAAGGTTTGGTTAAGTAGTCGTCTGCTCCAACCTCTAACCCCAAAACGCGATCAGTTTCACTACCTTTAGCGCTGAGCATGAGAATCGGCACTGAATTCGCCTGATGACGCAGCAATCGACAAATATCTAACCCATTTATATGAGGCAGCATCACATCAAGGACAATCAAGTCCAGGACTATCTGTTGTGAATTGGATTGAAGTCTGTTGAGATAGTCAAAGGCAGAGCGTCCATCAGAAGCAGTATCTACCTTGTAGCCTTCCTCAGACAATGTAACAGCTAGCATTTCCTGAATTAATTGTTCATCTTCTACTACAAGAATACGGCTGGTTTGTTCAACGTCCGTGCTAGCAGAATATTTGGTCAATTCTTTAGTATACAAAGGATTTTGCTTGAGGTAAATTTATGCAACTCAATGATCATACATTTAACTCTAGCTAGTTAACAAGCAGCGACAACGCCGTAATTAACTTGACAGTAGTAACTAAATTTTCTAGTTTTAACCGATCAAAAGCTCAAAATTGAGAAATTTAGATAGCACAAGATAGCACAATTTTCATCAAGCAAGGATAAAACAGTCGAATTTCAAAACACTGGTACTTGATTATGTGTAACACGTTATAGCTAGGGTTATCGAGCATCATGATCAATTACGAACTATTGTAACTTGGGCTTGCTTGCCAAAGCCCAGAGTGAAAGCTTTTTGGATTTCAGTGTTGTTACAAATCTCGTTCAATCTTGATTTCAGACCAGGAAGTTCTCTAATCTCAAGAGAAATGTTGACAAAATTCGGTGTAGTTTCTACATGAAATAATCCGGCATTGCTACTGAGGAAATCGGCAGTAAACATGGAACAGTTAGCTAAAGATTGCTTCCATTCTTGGGCATATTTGTTTTGGAAATAATGATTGCCTAACTTTTTTTTGAAGGCGGATGATTTGGATTGTGACTCTGGCGGTGAAGATATCTTGGGAGTTAGTTGATTAACTGTTTGAGATGTAGTTACTTTCATAGGGGCTGGGTTGTTGATTTGCTCTTTTAACTTTCGCTGTTCGATAAAACAAAGAGCGAGTCGGCGATTTTTATGCCTCACAAGAGCATCTTGATACAGCTCCCAGGCTTTTTTCGTAATTACTGGTTGTGAGGGTTCAATCATTTTGACAATCTCACGCCAATCACCCAAAGTAAATTCAGTGATGGTTTCAATAAAGGTCATGAAGATAGCTTTGTAGATTTGGGCTATAGGAGCGTTGTTTAAGTGCTGGTTGTAAAGGAGGTCGTAAACCTTTTCTAGTTGAGTACCAGACACAGACAAGTCAATTTCTGTGATCTCAAGGGAGAAGCTCTGCCTCAGTCGGATTCTTGTGAGAGCCGAGTTTGGAGTGATAGTTTCTTTAGTAGTAAACTCAACGCTCTGACCACAGTTAGGACAAGTAGCTTGATGATGTTGAATTAGTAAACCATCTTCATCAATTTCTCCACAAACAACAGCCATTTCATGAGCAAGTGGTTTAAAAACATGGGTGCAATGCTCACATTGGGTTAAACGAAAAGTTTGTGCTGATTGTATGGTTTTAGGTGATAAGCTCCATTGACGTGGCTCATCAGGGAGTCCGTGTTTGTTCCAGTTGTCGGTAACATCAATGATTACGGCAGTTGGTTTGAGAGGGTGAGTCCTAAGAACGCGTCCGGTCATCTGAAGCCAGAGGGTGGAGCTTTCAGTTGGGCGTACACAGTAGATGCACTCGATATTGGGGCAATCATAACCCTCGGTAATGATTTCGTAATTAGTGATGACTTGAGTAGTTCCGGTACGGAAGCGTTGGAGAATTTGAACCCTAGTATCACTTGGTGTAGAACCATCTAAATGTTCAGCATTAACACCATGACGACAAAACTCTTTCTCTAAGGCACGAGAGTGTTCTAGGCTAGAAGCGAAGATGACAGTACGGAGATTAGAAGCATACTTGAGATAGTTTTGAAAGATTTGCTCAACACCGATTTGGCTGGTAACAGCAACAGCCAATTGCGAGGCTTTAAAGTCCCCAGCGTATTTCTCAACTCCAACAGTAGAAATAGTTTGGTTAGTGGCAAATAAGCGAAACTTACTTAAATATCCGGTCTTGATTAATTGAGCGGTAGTTTCACCAATGACCAAATCATCAAATAAGTCAACAAAACCTTGACCGTCGATTCTTTGGGGAGTAGCAGTGACACCTAATATTTGTGCGTTTTCATAGTGTTCAATCAGCCGCCGATATGATGAAGCACTGGCATGATGAGCCTCATCAAAGATAACAGCGCCAATATTGAGCGGTAGTTCTAATAGCTTCCGCCGTGCTAAGGTTTGAACGCTAGCAACTTGAATCCTACGTTCTGGATGGGATGGGATACCTGATTTAATAATGCCGACTGATTCCCCAGTAATAAGTTCTAGTTTTTCGGCAGCTTGAGAAATTAATTCAATGCGGTGAGCGACGATTAAAACCTGTTTTTGTTGCTGAAAGAACTCATGGCAGATATGGGCAAAGCAGACTGTTTTACCTGCACCTGTAGGAAGTTGAGCAAGTACCCTTCTATGACCATTACGCCAAGAATTCCAAATATCTTTTATCCATTTTCGCTGGTACTTCCTCAGTTGATAAGTGAGAGCTACTTGAGTCATAGAACCAGAAGTTATAAATATGAAAAAAAGGATACTATTGTCTAATTATATGATTTTAAGTAGCAATTACCACTTGAATATTGAATATCAAAAAGATAGTATTACCTCAAAACATTTATTATCAAGCTAGTATCAAGTAGGTAGACCAATAGTATAAGGAGGCAGTTTTTGGGTAATTTAGTTATTAATTTAAATTACAACTGATGAACGCCCAGCATGAATCAACCGATGCTGTAACCTTGTGTAACGCTCTTTGTCATCAGTAGAACGTACTGCCAGGGAAATTGCTTTTTTAGCACCAACGACAATGGTTAACTTTTTGGCACGGGTTAACCCAGTATAAAACAAGTTGCGTGACAACATGACATAATGCTGCATATAGATTGGCAGAATCACCACTGGATATTCTGACCCCTGACTTTTATGCACAGTAACGCTCCAGGCGAGGGCAATTTCATTCAAGTCTGCATAATCATAAACGACAGTACGCTCACCTAACTGCACCACGACCTCTTGCTCAACAGTATCAATGCTCTGGATAATTCCCAAGAGGCCGTTGAAGACTTCGCGGTTGTAGTCATTGGTCAGTTGAATAATACGTAGACGCTTTAAGCGGCTTGTCGCAGACATCGCCCTGGCGTAGCAAATTTCCACCTCTGGTAATTTCTACCTTGTCGGAGCTGGGTGGGTTGATTAACTGCTGCAACTTATGAGAGCGGGGAAGCTTAGATGGTGCAACTCCAGACCGAATTTAAAGCTTAAGAGTTAAAACAAAGAAAAGCTTTGCACAAGCTAGATTTATAAAGTATATCCATTCATTACTAGACCTATGTGCAGTTTACGGAGTTTGTAGAAAATTGTCATTTATGCTGCAATTAAGGAGATAGATGTTCAATCAGAACTCCTTTTAAAGCTTACTTTAAGTTTATGAAGATTGAATTTTCACCTTTTTAGAGGTTAAGCAAAAATAAATTGAACAAACCAACGATTGCTACGATTAATAGTGTTGTTTAGACAGATACCCCAATTCATGGAAAGTTCAATTTATGGAGAGCGGGGATGTTTAGAGAATTTAGAAATCAAAATTAGGCGTTAGTAGAGTTTTATATGATCTTTCTAGAAACTAGCTTCGCTAATCATAAGTAATGCTAAGTTAATACATATTAGTTAATAAATAGTATTTGATAAAATCAAGAAAATAGTTTCATAAAAATGGTTTATTTTTATCAAATAATTTTTAGATAAATCGGATGATTCATTGCCTAGAGCTTAGACTTTGGAGTATGAACAGGGTTTTTAGGCATTAGCTCTCAACTCTGTGTTTATTATTGCTACCTAATCTGGTATAAGTTTGAGAGTGTTAACGCTGCGCTGTTTTCAATAAGCAACAGTCACGAGATATCAATAACTTAATGGTAATGGTTGGGCAGATTGCAAATGAACAATGATGAATCTAATCAAATGTGCCTGCTTAAAGATTGTCAGCAGGCAGAGTTAGCACTACAACAGCAAATTGAGCGGCAGCGACTAGTGATGGCAATCGCTGTACGTATCCGCCAAAGTTTGAATTTGAGTGAGGTTCTAAACACCACTGTTAGTGAAGTACGCCAGTTGCTTCGGGCTGACCGAGTGTTCATGTATCGCTTTGAACCAGACTATAGTGGGACTGTAGTGGTGGAATGTGTTGGTGAAGGTTGGCTCTCAATTCTAAATGCTCAAGCCCAAGATACTTATTTCATGGAAACGAAAGGCGAAGAGTATATACAGGGGCGGATTCAAGCTGTAGCTGATATTTATACAGCAGGTCTTAGCGAATGTCACCGCAATTTACTAGCTCAGTTTCAAGTCAGGGCAAACTTGGTAGTCCCCATCTTGCAAGGAGAAAAATTATGGGGATTGTTGGTTGGCAATCAGTGTGCAGCACCTCGATGGTGGCAGGAGTGGGAAATCGATTTGCTTGAGCAATTAGCAACGCAAGTAAGCATTGCCATTCAACAATCTCAACTTTATGAGCAGGTACAATCTGAACTCGCGGAGCGCAAGCGTGCTGAAGAAGCATTAGAGCAGAGTGAGGAGAAATTTCGTCTGTTTGCGGAGAATATTTATGCAGCAATTTGGATTGCTATTCCAGATTTCTCTCAAATCCTCTACATTAGCCCTGGTTATGCGAAGATTTGGGGACGCTCTTGCCAAAGTCTACTCGACCAGAACTACTGGATAAACACGATTCATCCAGAAGATTGCAATCTCATGAGCAAAACCCTACAGCAACAGCCCAGTGAGCAGCCTGTTGAAGTAGAATATAGAATCTTACGACCTGACGGCTCGGTGCGTTGGATTTGGGATCGGTGCTTTGCTGTGTATGATCAACACAAGATAGTTCGCTACTGTGGTGGTATTGCACAAGATATAACTGAGCGCAAGCAGGCGGAACAGAAAATTAAAGAACAAGCCGCTCTACTTGATATTGCTAGCGATGCGATTTTAGTTCAAGATTTCCACGGAGAAATCCGATTTTGGAGTCAAGGTGCAGAGCGCTTGTACGGTTGGCAAGCGAGTGAGGCTTTGGGAAAGAACTCAAAACAGCTTTTGTACAAAGAAACTTCAACACAACTAGAGGCAGCTTTTCAAGATGCCTTAGAATGTGGCTCGTGGCAAGGCGAATTACATAAACTGACAAAATCCGGTAAGGAAATTATCGTCGAAAGCCGCTGGACACTGATGCAGGATGAAGCATTTCAACCCAAATCTATTCTGAGTGTTGACACTGACATTACCGAGAAAAAACAACTTCAAGCGCAATTCCTCCATACCCAGCGCTTGGAGAGCCTTGGCACGCTGGCAAGTGGTATTGCTCATGACCTCAACAATATCTTGACGCCAATTATGGCTTCAGTTGAAATGTTGGCGCTCAAGTTGCCGCATGTTGATACACGCAATAAACAGCTACTAAAGGTTCTAGAAGATAACTCTAAGCGTGCGGCTGATTTGGTCAAGCAAATTCTAACTTTCGCACGTGGTTCTGAAACTAAAATTCAGGGCAGAGGTGTTTGTCTACAAATAGAACCCTTATTATTAGAAGTTGAACAAATCACTAAAAGCACATTTCCCAAATCTATCAAAATCAATAAGAATCTACCTAAAGATAAGCTCTTGACTATCTTGGCAGACGCCACTCAAATACATCAGGTTCTAATGAACCTGTGCATCAATGCTCGTGATGCTATGCCTAAAGGTGGAGATTTGTCTATTAGTGCAGAAAACTCCTTCGTTGATGAAAACTTTGCCAGGATGAATCTCAATGCTCAAGTCGGCTCTTATGTAGTCATTACTGTTTCGGATACCGGATTTGGCATACCCCCGCTAATTTTGGAGCGCATTTTTGAACCATTTTTTACTACTAAGGAATTAGGTAAAGGCACAGGGCTGGGTCTGTCCACTGTAATTGGCATTGTCAAAAATTACGGTGGTTTTGTGAATGTAGAGAGCAAAGTAGGCAAAGGCACAAAGTTTCAGGTGTACTTGCCATCTATGGAGGAAAGTACCAGACCGCTAGCAGAGAATTTAGAATCACTATTAGGCAATGGAGAATTAATTCTGATTGTTGATGATGAAGCCGCGATTGTAGAAATTACCAAAGTTTCCTTAGAAGACCACAACTACAAAACTCTGACAGCTAGCAATGGTATTGAAGCAATATCATTGTATGCCGAGCATCAAAAGAACATCAGCATGGTGTTAATGGATATGATGATGCCGTCAATGGATGGGTTAGCTGTGATCAGCATTTTGCAGCAAATGAATCCATCTGTCAAAGTTCTTGCTGTCAGTGGTATTCCGACAAACGACCAATTTCTTGAAGCTGCTGATGCTGGTGTTAAGGCATTCTTGCGAAAGCCCTACACTATCTATGAATTATTGCACGCTATTAACGACTTATTGAGCAAATTATAAGCCCAAGCGACATCAAAACTATTGTAAATCTCATGTTCGTGTATCGCTGTTTCCCACTTAGGGGCCCGTGCAAAAATAAATTAAACTTTCCATGCATTGGGAGTATCTGTCTTGGTAACACTATTAATCGTGGCAATCGTTGGTTTGTTCAATTTATGGAGAGCGGGGATGCTTAGGGTTTAAGCAAAAATAAGTTGGTCAGGCTTGGCACGCGCCGGGTACGGCGCGTGCCGCCTCCATGAGAGATTGTGAATGAATTGATAAATATAAGCCTGACCAACTTATTCCTGCGGGGATGCTTAGCTACTTCGTTAGTAAGCAGGAGTAGTCGCTAAATAGTGAAGAACTGTTTTTGTTAGAACGGCATAGCAGTTTTGCGATTTCTA
>NZ_JACXXN010000091.1 GCF_014904695.1 Nostoc sp. MG11
CCCAACCAATCCAATGCATTGTCTATCTCGATAAAGTTTAGTGCTCAAGGACAGCCAATCAATTTGTCCTGTCTGAATCCCAAACTTGTTGCAAGCTATTGACAGTTCTTCATGCAAGCGCTCGTTGCGCTCTCGTGGTGTTTCGGGTAGGGTTGCTTTGACCTTTGCTACTGCTGCCTTAAACGGTTCTTTGTGGAACCGAGCGAAACCGTGGGTCATCTTCACCCACACGATGTTATCTTCGTTAATCCAGATGGTGACTACATCCTGTGGCTGGCAATTGTGGGGATAGTCGGATTGGTTGACGATGGTTGCAATGATGGTGCGATCACGGTCAGTCAACGGATCTTTCGCTGGGGCCACTGGCGCTACAGTTTGCGCCTGGGCTTTAAGAAGACCGTTGAGTTCCTGTTGGACAATCGCTTGTTGATCAATAACAGAATCAGCTTTTGCTTGCTGTGTAAGCCTTGTGTAGGTCATAATATAGTTCCTTGATGAAAGGGAAAAAGGCGATCGCTAACTTTGGACGGTGGGCGATCGCCTTTGTTATATATGCAAACGTCGTTGTGGTTTATCACAACGCTCTCAAAACTTTTAAGCGCAGCTTTGCATTTATTGCTCAAAGCCAATGGCACTTGAGCATTACCAAGCAGGAGACAAATAGTGTCAGGCGACGTGTACAGCTTCAAACGCTTCAGAAGCCAGTCGTCGTCCTGGTCGTAATTTGTTTATTAAGAACTCCCGCAACCCTTATCTACCTTCAGTAGCTTTGACTATTCACTACTTCTGTTACCTGGGGGTATTGTTCTGTTCAGTTTTTTTCAAGGTTCTGTAAGTGCAAGCCACTTTTAGCAATTGGGTGAATGTGGCTCACATCTCAATGTCTTATATCTATAAATATATATCAGACGTAGAATTATGTCAACAAAAACTATATTTATAAATTTAAGATCTATATTAATAGACTCTATATATCGATAAATCATTGTATGGTATGTATAATGGTTAGTAGTCGATTTATCCAAGCAAGACGAGGATTAAACTAATGGAGGTGTTGTATGAATAAGCAAATGATTGTTTGGAAGTTAAATGAAGTGATGGCAAGGCAACGCATTAAGAATAAAGACTTGGCAACATTTCTAGGAATTGATGAAAACTCCGTCTCTCGGCTTAGAAAAACAGATGAAATGCCTCGCTTAACAGCGGAAAGGCTTAATGGACTTTGCATTGCTCTTGGATGCGAGCCAGGAGACTTAATTGTTTTTGTTCCTGATGATGACGCAGGTACTAAGGACAATAGTCCAAAACAAATTGGGTTACTCTCTTCTGAAAAACGTATAAGCTCTAAAACTCTTAACTCTAATACACAAGGGCTTGCAGCATAAAGCGATCGCCGCCCGTCAAAGCACTGCGATCGCCTGCTCAATCCGTTAACGACAAAGTGAGCTAACTATAATGCTGACACACTTTTGGTATGACTTCCAGATCAGCTAAATACTCACTTTGGCGCTCATGAAACCTTAACTGTTTCCAGCACTCCATAGTGGGCAAGAAATATGCTGACACTAGAACCCGAAATAACATCAACCATTGACTACAGCAATCTCAACACCAGCATCCAAGAAACCTTCGCCGCCATAGATCGGTTCGAGTGGCAAGCATCCGACGAACTGCGGCTGATGCGAGATAACGGCTATTTCCAAGATGGCGCATACACTAGCTTTGAGGATTACTGCGAAAGCGAGTTGACCAAACATGGGGGATATCGCAGGGTCAAAGATTTATTTGCAGCAAAGCGAGTAGTTGATACTCTACCCGACGAGTTGAAAGATAAGATCACCAAACCTTCCCAGACTCGCCCCTTACTCAAACTGGTCAAAACACCCGACAAGCTTCAACAAGCTGTTGCGATCGCAGCCAAAGAAAAACCCTTTCCTACAGCTGCGGATTTTGCCAAAGCAGTACAACAGGTTGCTCCAGCAGCTAAACGCGCCACAAAAAAGGAAAAAAGTCAAACGCAATTGTGTAATTCGGTCACGGTTTCATCACAATCGCACCCTCGTTCTGGGGAATCGGGAGTGATTGAGGCAGATGCACCAAATGTTTGGCAGCAGATTGTAACTTTTGATGATGGTGAGAAACTGCTGATAAATAACGAGGATCTAGATGCTGCCAGTGTCCCATTTCCCAGAGAACGCACTTACCCCGCAGAATATGCGGAAGTGATTGCTGCTATTGAAGAACGGCATAAACAGGAACTAGAGCACTTACAGCAGGAATTGAGGATTGGAATACAAGCAGAAGCATCGGCCAGAGCCGAGGAACAAGTAATTGAGCAAATCTCATCCTTGCAACAGATGTTCAAGCAGCAGAAACAAGAAAATATCCAGTTACAGCAACGCCTGGATGAAATGGAGGGGTTACGGAAACTGGAGGCTGAAAATCAACAACTCAAAGAGCGTATCCAGGAATTAGAACACGCGGTACAGGAACGTCCTCAAGAGCAGTGGGAAAATACTCTCACCCAGCAAGCGACTAAAGCACTGAACAAGGAAGTTAAGCGATCGCTTGAGAAGACAATAGACTTGCGATCACTTGCTACTGAACCACCAAAAGAAAACGCCCAGGAATGTCTGCGGCTCATGGGCATGGCATTGAAGCAGATCGCCAGTGCGATGAACAACACCCAAGCGCTCGAAGCTGCTGCAATAATTCTGGGGAGTGACCCGACACCAATTGCGATGGTCGAAGACCCGCCTTCGGCGATCGCCCTGCGAGCCGAGCAATTGCAACTGTTACCACAGGCGGTTAGTGACATTAGAACAGTGTTGGCCAAGCCTGAGTGTACGTGGCAGGACTATTGGGCAGTGGCGCAAGAGTATGAGGTAATTAAATCAGACTATTGGGTGGAATTGACCAGTGAGGAAACAGAGTTAATTACTGCACTCCAGAACGCATCTATTGAACCGGACACCATCCAAGTCGGCTCTATCGTTGCTCATGCTGACCCATACCGTACTTTGTATGTCGAGAGGGGTGAGGTGGTGCAAGATTTGGGCGAGGAAGTGGTGGTTGCCTGGGATTGTTGGAAGGAGCAATCAAAAAAGACTGACAGGTATTTTCGAGACGAGTTGCGCTTTTGGAAAGGCGAGAACCAGTAAATAAAGACTCGCTTTGAGATAGCTAAAAAACTTAAACGCGGCATGGGTGCAATGTCGCTCACATTGTCATGGAAAAATTTAGGAGGAAATATAAATATGACTACAGCGTTAAAAGCAATCAACGGTGGCAGCAAACAGCGAGACGAGCGGAAACTTGCTGACGCGGACAAATCGATTAGACCACATTGCAAAGTATCAATTGAGGATATTAACTGGGTTCGTCAGCAGCCCCCATCTGTGCAGCAGCTTTGGTTAGATAGCGTGGCGGCTGAACAATTCGGGGGTTCTGCTCATAAACTTGATACTAACCTCACCTACAAATCTTTCCAAAAAGCAGGGGCGGCGTTAATGGCTCAAGGATTGTTTCAGTTTGAGGAAGTGTTTGGCCGCTTGCCTTCTGGCAGACCAGGACTGATTAGCTACCGTGTCCGTAACCTTCACGGTTATTACAATCGCTTTTACTGGGAATCGTCCACTTCGGAAGAAACTAATTCTTGTGACGAGAAAGCCGTCCACGCCGGGGAGAAAGTAAACCACCCCGAACGGAATAAAAACCACCCCAAAGTGGAACAAATCCAGCCTGATTTGGAATCATTCCAAAAGAATGGTCAAAAAAGTGAGGTATGCTGCGGGTTTCAAAAACCTAACAACGTTTCTAACAACCCGTTAACTACCTACCAACAACCTTAGTTGGTTGTTGGTATGGTAGTTGGTTCTGACGCGCCAACTGAAAATCCGCGTGTTGAGGAAACGGCTCATGCGCCCTTGAGGGGCGCGTCGCCTTCACATATCGAAAGCGCGTCAGAACTTGAAGACTCGCCTACGGCGAATGACTGTACATTGCTAGCACTCTCTACGAGACGCTGCGCGAACGTGGATGCTGCACCGAGTAATCTCGCTTCGTTATTGGCTGAAAACCAGAATTGTGGTGTTGAGGCGATATTCCCTCATGAAGAGACTTGTTGCGCCGCGCCCGTGTCGTTAAATCAAAGTGAGATATTTGAATGGTTAGATAAAGCAAACCTTGGAGAATGCCCTCCATTGTGGGTAATTCAATATTTGCTAGACAGCAAGTATTACGCCAGCATGAAGGCAACAATCAGCAAATTTGAGAAGCAGTGGAATATATCTGTAGTCAATTATCAGGTGCAAAGATCTAGTGAGGCGTTGTTTACCGCCGTTCGCGGAGCGTCTCGTAGAGAAGACATCGCCATTAGATCCAAAACTAGACTATTGCGAATGGAGAAACTGAAGATGGCTTCTCTGGTTGGGGAAAATCCTGGTTTTGACTTCCTCCAACAATGCTGTCATGATGACCCTGCCTTACAGATCGTGATCAAAAAGCTTTTGGCGAAGTTTCCGCAGTGGGGAATTGCTTGTGTTGATGGGGTATTGGTTAATTGGGAGGAGTAGTGGATTTGTACAACAGGCTATAAACTATACGTATTGTAGTTTGCGTATTTGCAATGGACAACTGAGTCTACCTTGGGAGAAGCAGCGAGTAACCGAGGTGCGGAGGTGCATGAGGTAGCAGCAAAGTTTATTCAGGCGAATTGCTATCAGCCGACAGTGCCAGGTATCCGATTTTGTAAATGCTGATTACTACGTGAAAAGTGAGGCAGAAATAAATGTTTACAAACTTCTGAAAGTCTTAAATACTAGACTTTACAAGTCTTTGCGCGAGAGAAGATATGTGAGTGGAATACGCGGATAACCGCCACGTACGGAGTTATAGTACGGATCATCCTGTGTATGAATTAAAACAGGTAGCAGCACAAACACAGGTGATGATGATGTAACATCCGGTGGCATTCCTTCATTATTCTTAATAATATTGATTAACTCACCATAACTCAACCAGCCACCAGAATTTGAAGTCTGTTTCCAACCTACACGCTCACCAAAAATATCCCAATTATCATCACGATAGCTCGGACTGCCTAAACTCTGGTAAATTTCCGCTTGGATGCTGATGCCAAATTGATCTTTACTATTTTGAAGCCAGAGTTGATTAATTTCCCTGAGAGTTTCACAGGGGAAATTCTTTAGCAGTTCGCTCCAATCTTTATGCTTTTCTTTAACCATGACTTGGTAAAAAATCCAAGCAGTTTCCTCATCTGCTTCTTTCCACTGTTTGTGCTGAAGATAGTTTTCCAATTGTATGCATAGTCCATCCTTTACCAAGTCATCAGCAACTTTTCTCAATTCTCCTTCAAAAGCTTTATCGGCTTCGGGATTATACTGTACTGCCAACATCTGAGAGAAACCTTGCCTAAATCGTTCAGGATTTTCTTTGTTGGCGAATTTCAATCGAAAAATCTTTTGCCATTGTTCTTCGCTTTTGTTCTCTTGATTCCCCCACAATTCATGTAATATCTCATGGGCTTTTTGGTACAGGGAATAGACTTGTGGAGGTTTAGGTAGTTGGATGTTGGGGATAATGTTGGGTAAAATGCGTGAGACTCGATAAAGCCGTTTGGATTCGTCTGGTTCGGGACTTACTTCGATAAGCCCCAGTTCAATTGCTGGACTTAGCTGTTCTTTATTAGATTCACAAACTGCTTCTAATGCTTGTCTAGGAACGGGAATTTCAAAGATTAAACAATGACTAATTATTCGTTCAACAGATTTGTTGTCAATTTGCAATTTTGGGGTATTTTCTTTAAACCAGATAAGCTTTTCTTTCCAGCCTTCAGAACTAGCTTCATATTGACTAAGTTTTGTTTCTGCGTCTTCTCCTAACAACACCTCATCATTTAACCATTCTAGCAAGCGGGGATTACCATCAGCTAATGTTTTGGCTTGCTCAATTAAATTCCGATCAATGTCCTCGGAATTAAAAGCTTTTAAACGACTCAGTTTTTTCTGTAAATCAGATGTACAAAATGATTCTAAAGGCTGTTTGTAGAATGATTCATCTAGGTCTGATTCAAAGCCATAACGACAGGTAATAATAATACGGTGGTCTGCATTATTTTCTTTAATTGCCCACACTAATGATTTCAATATTGCGGCTACTTGAGTATTGAGAATATACTTTCCTTGACGATGTTCTAAATTCCACTCAAAGTCATCAAATATTAATAAAAAGGGTTTCTCTCTCGATTGATTCAACTCATTGAATACATCTCGCAATCGATATTTGAGTTCCTGTGTGTTTCTCCTGAGTGCTGTCCGTTGTTCTAGATTCCTCAGTTTATCTGCTAGCTCACTCACTAAACTCGATTCATCAATTTGTCGCCACCAAACGATTTTTTTATGTTCAGACAGGCGATCACACAATCGCGCCGCAATGGTACTTTTACCTAATCCACCCATCCCATGAATTAAAACTCCAATCTCTGTACTGAAAGTTTTAAGTATTCGTAAGCAGTTTTGTAACTGGCGACGACGACCAATAAAAGTCTCACGGGTAGCAACTCTCAGTTTCTTTTCTGAGTCTACAAACTCTTGGGCAATAGAAGGACGAGGGGTTGGTTTACGTCCACGCTTTACTAACGCACTCGGTAAAGTTTGCGCCACATACAACCGCAACAAATGCCAGTCTCGTGCTTGTTGTTTTAGCAATGTTTGATAACACAGAGCAAGTGCTTGTGTTACCGTCATTCCGGCTGACAATTCTTGGTACAAGGTCGCAGCCGTCCCAGTTGCATCAATATCTCGAACCCGTTGACCCCAACCAATAACAGCCGTTGCGCCTTGGTTGAGTAATGCTTCTGCCATTGATGGTACTGTACCTTCATCTCTTGAGTATCCCGTATCGCAACCGGAAAGAAAAACCAGTTTGGGCTGTTGGAATTGCAATTCGGTCGCTATATCTTCTGCACGGCTGTACTGGGCTTCCCCAAATTCTGTTTCAGTGATAAAGCGTGGTTCTTCATCTCTAAAGGTGGCATGACCTGTCAAGTGGACAACATCAAAATGTCCCTGCTGGTAATCTTTTAGTAAATAACCTAACTCAGTTAAGCAACCACTTTCTTCCACAGTCAAGCACAAGGATTGACGGTTAGTTTCTGACAGAATTTTTGCTTCTTCCGCCTCAAAATCTAATTCTGGCTCAACTCCTCGTGGCGAAGTGGCCATAAACAGTACATTTAAGGCTCGATCTGCTGGTGCATCTTCAAAAGTCAGTTGTCTAGAGTTTTCATCCTTTACCCAGCGAATCGGAACAATGCCAGGTCTCCGTTCTACTAAAAAACTTTTACCATCATGCAGCACTTCCCAAGGTAAATGTGCAAGTTTTTCTGTTGCTGCGATCGCAACAACTATACCCGAACGCCAATGCTTGTCAATTTCACATTTAAAAATGCGATCTTTGCCATCTAACCACTCATAAAGTTTCTGCCCTGTCTTAGCATAGTCTTCGGGCAGTCTGGTGTAATATTCTTCTTTTGCCGTTTTAATCAAGTCGGCGATTTCTGCAAGGGGAAGCTGACGAGGCTTAAATTCATTAGGGTTATCCCAGAAGAAATGCAGCTTTGCATACTTATCCCCATCTGGTTTTAGGTCAATGTGGAGAATTTTCATTGCTTCTTAGATTTCTCCAAAATCGCTTGGATTTGCTCTACTGTTGCGTCCTTGAGCAATAACCGATGATTATCAGGCGTAACAATCAGAACTTTCTCAATCCTTGCACCCGTTGGGTCGTGTAGAGATTTTTGGTATTTTTCCTTCCACTTGTGCAAGCTCTCTGCGATCGCAAATGTGCCACTGACAATCCCAATTATGGTTGCAATTGTGGCTACTGTTCCTTCCCGTTCTACTTCATCAACTGTTTGGTAGCTCCCTTCTATACCCTCAATCGCTAACAGTTCTTGTGTAGCTTTTACTGCATCTTGTCCTTGGATTTCAATTTTCATATTGCCAATTTTTTCAATAAAAAATTCTTTTTGAGGTTTCAGTGCTGGGTTTTATACTGACATAAGATTTCTCAACTACTCTCGGTTTAACTGACTTTCACCAACGCTTCTACCGTTGCCATCCTCGCATCCAGTTCTGCTACCTTTTGGTTTAGTGGCAATGCTTCAGCGCATCCCAAATACTGGGACAATGCACCAACTACTACATCCGTTTTGGATGCACCCGTTTTTGATGCATACTGATTCAGTTTCTCCAGCAACTCTGGGGACAATCTAACTACAAGTTGAGGTTTGACCATTCCAGGCAACCTTTTCTTTAAATGTATGACATAGTATTACTATTATTCCGTGTTTTCACGTAAAATAGCAATAAAACTCGCAGAAGTCTTTATTAAGCTGAGTTTTGGCTATATATTTCATTTGTAAGACGAAATTTCTGTTAATCCTATATCTGCAATAAGTTTTGATTTTGGGATGAACAACCTTTATTGTCATGGCAACATTTTCGGCTGTGTTGCAAAAATAGGTGCCTAAGCAAGTGTTATATTCTTTCAAGAGACTGAAATGCTACAGAGATGAACCCAAAACAACCATTTAAATGGCG
>NZ_JACXXN010000092.1 GCF_014904695.1 Nostoc sp. MG11
AATTAAAATAGCACTTGAATTAGTTAATCCTCAACATCTCAAAAATTGGTTTACAAATTGCTGTTACTGTACCTCATAAACTACGAATTTGCTGTATCGTTAGTTCGAGCGTCGCCAATAACCAAGTAGTTGGATCTTCTGCAATACTAAATTCAGATTTGCGCGTGTACCAATTATTACTTTGAATTTTTTTTAACTCTTGCACAAATGTTGCTAATCCTGGTGTTGCCAACAAGCAACGAGCATCTGTAGCCAGAGCATCGGTGATGCGTTTGAGTTCTGTTGCCTGTGCTTCTACCAGTGTTTGTTCTAAACCACGAAGTTCTTGCATTCTTGCTTTTACTAGTTGTTGCAAATCTGCAATCTCTGGGTCGAATTGACTAGCATGATTTTGCACCAACTCTTCATACAAAGAAAGCAGGGAATTAGAATCTGTCATGGGATTCCTCACTTTATAAGTGCTAATTGTTAGTGACTACCGCAGTTTGAAACTACTGCAAAGCGTTTAGTAGTTCTTTTGTACTAATATATCATTAATTGTTTGATTTCTAAAAAAGCATTTTTCCCGCTTCAGATTCCGACTCCAAAACCCTCAATACTTTCTCTTCCAAATCCGTCAAATAAGCACGATTCAGCTTCCCCAGCGTCTCCAAAAACTTCTGCACCGACTCCTCCAGCCCACTCGAATACACCCGACTGATGCGATCGCTCAAGGACTGCATCTGCTCACATTCGGCAGGCAGGTAATTGAAGGACTTCAGATGTTGCAACCCAACGGTGTACTCTCCATCCCACATTCTCACGATGCAGCTAAAGTCATTCACTTGGCTTACGATACCCCAGCAGCCACCTTTGCCTCTCAGTTCGGGATTGTCCTTAGCAAGAATTTGGCAGACTTCGCCTAACTGGTAGGTATTGGGTACTTTCGTCCTTTCCATTATTCGCTGCACCGCATCTTTGACGATGCGATGAGATGGTACTTTCCCGTTGGCAGACTCTACAGCTTGCTCCCATGCTTCGGGCTGAATGTTCGGGTCTAGCTTGGACAGTGGTCTGATTTGCCACTCATTAGTTGGCAGAATGTGATCGTTCCGATCACATTTTTGCTCCAAGTTTTGAAAAATAACAGCTGCTTCCATCAAAAAATAGGGCTGTCTACGGCTGTAACCAAATCTATCTTTACAGTATTCTTCAAATGTCTTGTGGGTAGAACGGTATAACCTGCGATCCCGTAATTCCGCCAGCGCCTTCCCCGCTTCAAAAAACGCCCGTTCTACTTTCCGCTCCAGGTGGAGGCGATCGCTCTGTTCCTGCTCGGTTAATTCTGAAACTTCAACAGCAGTAACGGTGATTGTTGCTGTAGCTGGGTTTTCTTCTTGGGCAAGATTATCTGGTGTTGTGCCGTCACCAGATGCAGAGATGGTGGCTTTTTTGCGTTTCGGTGGTAGTTTGTTCATCAGTCCACCTCTGGCTGAACAGTGGGTGAACGAATATCAAGTTGTGCCATGATAAGGATGTAATATCGAAATTTATTCCCCAAACCTTTTGCTGAGGTTGGGGTTTTCGTTAGTTTGTTTACATAATATATTTGTATCTCTAATATAGGTACTAATAAGGCGAACAGTACCTATTTAATAAGTACTATACCTATTTCTTCTGCCAACGAGCATCCGGGCCGCGCCCTAAACATTCAAGCCGTCCCTGTGTTCGTTCTTGGCGTAAAATGCGGCGAATTAGGTCTATCCCCACCGTAGGACATTGTGCCTGTAAATCCTTAATAGAAAAATCAAATGGCATATTGCTAATAGCATCAAGCACCATAGCTGTTTTAGCTCCCTTAGTCTTTGTCACCAAACCTACCCGATGCTCGAACTCTCGGTAAGCTGAAAGTACAATGACTCCCAAGAAATACTCCCACCACGGCAATAAACTATGCTGCCCTTGATGCCAATCCTGCGAGGACTGGTAAAGTGTATCGTAGTAACTTTCCTTTGTGCGCTCGACAATCCTTTCCAAACTCATGAAACGTCCAACTTCATAACCAGCTTTATACAGCAACAGTAGTGTTAATAGACGAGCCATGCGTCCATTACCGTCTGTAAAAGGGTGAATGCACAGAAAGTCAAGGACATAGCTTGGTATTAGCAGCAATGGTTCAATTTCATCGGACTGCCAAAGGGTGTTAAACCGTTCGTGCAAACTTTCCATTGCAGTTGCTGTGGCATAAGCGGGGACTGGCTCAAACCTAACTACTTTTTTGCCATCTGAATAAGTTTCGCTAATTTCGTTATCTACTGATTTCCAGCGCCCACCTTCAACCACAGCAAACTGATAAAGGTCACGGTGTAGCTGTAAAACCACCCCAGGAGTAAAAGGGATATAGGCGTAGCTAGTGTGAATAGTCGTCAGCACATCTCGATAACCAGCGATTTCTTGTTCTGAGCGATCGCGGGGAGTAATTTTTTCGGCTACTATTTCCTTAATGCGTTCTATTGGTGCGGTAATCCCTTCTATTCGGTTAGAAGACTCAGTACTCTGAATAATCGCAGCTTGGCGCAGGGTTTCTAATACTTGTGGCGACTGTTCCTTAAATAATTCCTGTTTACCTTTATACTCACCAATTAGCCGGATAGTACGTAGTAAGTTTTGAGTGATCTGCTGATATTCAATAAATCCAGGCTCAAAGGATTTCATTTCAAATTTTCCTGGATATTTTCTCTGTACTTAATTTGCCCATGTCTACTTATTCCATCATTAATTGCAAAGTAGACACATAATTTTAGGGGTGATCTAATAAGGTAGGCATTCGCACAGCGTCTGGTAAAAAAGCCCACCTTAAGCGTTCTTCCCAAAGGAGACAAAAAGCAAGATAGTAGCAGGTTCAATCATCAAACTGCTTCTTCCTCAAACAAGTCCTCAATATCACATTCCAGCACCTTACATAGTCTCGCTACTTTTGCAAAAGTTTCTGCTCCTTTGCCATATTCCCAATTTCTGATTGTCGAGGTATCAACTCCAACTAAGTCACCTAGTTGTTTTTGAGTTAATCCCATTTTTTCTCTTAGAGATGCAATGCCTTTTTTGGGTGTTTCCGTTAAGTTCAACGGAGGTTTGAACACTTTGATTAAGGCATTCTCTAGCTTTCTAAGCAATTCGGCTTCGGTTCTAATGTACGAAATTTTAACACCTTCAAGACGACTTAAGACTTCTAGCTTGGAATGGCTTTTCCATTTTTGCCTTAAATTCTCTGACATACCCACGTACAGCACCGAATTATCTTTGTCGATTGCTAAATAAACACAAGGCTCATCCGGCAATGAGTTTCTGTCTTCAAGTGCCACAAATGGCAACTCCCATAAATTAACATCCTCCATATAAACCATAACTTTTTAGCGCTTCCTTTGTAATATATCTGCTAATATATTAGCGTCAATAGCTAAAAAATTCTTTACAACGCTAAAAAATTAGCGTACAATAGTGAAAGATAAAGAGAAAGCGCCCCGACTCGCAATCTGAAGCGCTTTCTCTGTCCCTAATAATAAGGAATCTTAATTATGACCCATCCAACCTACACACAGCAATCCCTTTCCCGCTACACCCTCAAGAGCCTCAAAAGAATTGCCGCAGAACTTGGCGTAACACCCACCGGGGACAAAAGAGCGGCTGAAACCTGGATAAACGCAATCATCACTCACCAATCCAACCAGCTTCAGAAGGTTGACAACCAAGCCGCAGCCCAAGCCGAACTCGATAGCTACATCACCGACCAAGCCCAAACCATAGCGAACGTACCACTGACAACCGTAGAAATCAACTTCTACCACCACGAGGTCTACTGTGGCAAAGAACTGATAGCTTACATCGCTTATGACCACGATGATTTAATCACCCAACCGTGGCTAGTCATGGTCAACGGCAAAGAAGAATTCCGCGACACCACCTCCGCCAGATGTCAACGCTTCATTGAATGGCATTACAAAGACGGCACACTTAGACAAACATTCCCAGCACCAGATGTAATAGCAGAAGTCCCAACAATCCTGGAAATCTCGTTTTATGACCAGGAAGCGTTTGTAGGCGACGAACTCGTAGCCAGCATTAGCTACGACCACGGCAACTACCAAAACCTGTACTGGCGGGTATTGGTAAACAACGTTGAGATTTTCCGCGACCTCTCAGCCACCAGATGCCACAGCTACATTAGACAGCAATACCAGCAAGGCACATTAGCAGTACAAGAGCCATTTATAGAAGAACTTTACACCACTGGGAATGAAGTCATGTCCCAAATTTTCACTGAATGCGAAAAGTTTGGGTTTGACATTATGGATGACGGCATTTACCAGAATGACCAGAAATTAGGCGAAGTGGGATGCACTGATGGTAATTGGTGGTTCATACGCGCAGCAGAAGGCAATCAAGAACGAGTCATCTGTGATTCTGCACCAGATGCGGTCTGGTGGTTGTCGATGACAGATGATTTACCCACTACTGAACCCATTGATGAATACTTGCAATACCGTTCGTTGGAGCAGATGACTTCTGCCCAATTGCAAGAGCTTTTGGAGTCTCAATCACAATCCCAAGGCAGAGAACTAGCCACAGTGTAAAACCTCGTGTGGGCAGCAATTTCCACTGCTGCTCACTTTCACCTATTTTCTGGTCAATCTCCTCAAAAAGTTATCCAGGAGCAACATGAGTTTATCTTTAAATCAAAGCGCTTTAACTGAGTCTCCGTCTTTAAGGACATCTGCATTAGATGGATTAGATGATTCTCGCTCTCAACAAGTATTGAACAAAGCAAAAGCCATAGTGTTCGCTGTCTGGAATGGCGAAGGTTGGGCAACAGTTGAGCAGTTAGCTCAATACTTTCAATGTTCTATACAAGGCATTAAGCATATACACGAGAGAAACAGCAAGGAATTTCGAGCTAACGAAACTAGAAAATTAACTGGCAAAGACTTGTCTGATGCTCGCTCCCTGTTAGGGCTACCATCTAGAACATCCCAAGCCAGGGTATTTTCACCACTTGGAACACTCCGCATTGCAATGCTGCTGGCTGAATCTGAAATTGCTGCCCAAGTACGAACCATTATCTTAGAGCTAGTTGTAAGCGTAACAAATATCACACCTAAAACTCTGCCCTCCGTACCTGCCCTTCCCCCGATCGAGCAACGATTAAAAACATTAGTGGAGGCTATGAAGACCCTAACCGAACTAACAGGGGGCAGACTCAACCCATACATGGAGCAGCAAATGACGGATTACGCCGTTAATCTTTTTGCTGACTACAACAGACTTGCCCTAACTGGCAGACAAGAAAAGTGGTTAGGCGTGGTCAACTTCGCGGAAAGTGAACTGGGAAAGAAAGTCCCTATCAAAGGCACTCACTATCGCGGACACCTGGGAACGTGGGTGAGAACATTCTACCCTCAGTTGGGCGTAGGCGTAGCCCGCCGAAGGCATCGCCAAGAAACACGACTGGTCAATGGTACTCAGCAACACGTCTACATATATCCCTGCCATGACCCGGTTGTCGCGGCTGGACTAACCAAAGCTGTAGAAGAATTCTTTGCTCATCCTAGCCCCGGTGCAGCCCTTAGAGAGGCAGGTGCTTTCGTTAGCAAAAAGGAACGGGCATCAGTTTAAAACATAAAAGCAACCGCATCTTTGAATGTAGAGGCGATCACTAAGTGAAGATCACAGATTTTGCTGGTGTTTTGTCAGTCCTAACATTAAAAGATTTTTTCTCTTCAAGTCAAGCAACTATAAAGCTGACAACACCATTTGTTATAAAACGACTTCTACTTTGAGCAATTATCTAACAAGACTGAAATCAGATTTATGTGAGATAAACAAGCCGGAGTTACCAAAAGGAATTAACAATGACTAAATTCCAAGATCCAAGAGCAAGAGCGATCGCTGCTCAGATAGAAACCATCAATGCAATCGGTTGGGAGTCAGCTCACGACCCAGTTCTTCAAAATCATGTAGTCCAAGGCGGCCTCTCCCCAGTTGAGGGCATACTGCGTTTCGATATGTTCATGGGCAAAGTGCAGCAAGCCGCTAGAGAACGAGAGAGTGTCTGGGCATCTCAGGTAGAGCAGAAAATCAGCGGCATCGAATGGTACACAGTCGAATATGGGGGCATTACGGCTGTGCTTCCTCGGCTGCATGAGGATTTGAAGTGTGTGCCTGGGGATAAACAGATTCTCATGCAATCCAAGCCTGTGGCTCTTGACTTCCTTGCTCACTGGAATCAAGTTTTCAAAGTGTGGCGTTACGACAAAGATAATTGCGATCGCTGGAGCCGAACCAGATGGGGTAACTTTTACGCCCAATACTTGAAGCGGGAATGGGTAGAAATCTGGGTTGAAGATCACATCTCCACAGTTCTGTTACAAGACGGCACTTGCCGAGAAGAACCCGTTTTCGCAATTAACGCTTGCTGCTACTGGGGAGATCCAATGGACGTCCATCGCACAGATGCATATCCTCAATCTGGATCAAGCTGGTTTCAGTGGAATAATTTCACGCCGTGGAGGTAAGAGCGATCGCCTAACACTAAGTAAAGCGATCGCCTAATCAAGAAAGAGTAATTATCCATGTTTAACTTACCAGCTTTTAATCGAAAAACTCCAGAAATTCTAGTGACAACAAAACTCTACATCGCCCCATAACTCTATGGAAATTAACAAAATCAAAATCAAGGACAACGACATAGAAATCATCTACGATTTACCTCCACAATCTAGTTCAAATGAGCGTAAAACAGTTAAGTTTTTGTGTGACGAGTCACCCAAACCATCGTTTTTTGATGTCATGAATGGTTTACTAAATGACACAATAGAATTCTGTGGATTGGACTCTGATATGTGGTCAGAAGGAGAAGTTATAGGTGTGACCCTTAAACATTCTGATGATGGCATAGGTATCAACATCACTGTGCAGAGCAAAATTAATGATTTGGCTGTAGTGGTGAACACGCCTCATATTTCGTCCGCTGTAGTTTCTGATGAATTAGAAGAACGCATTAACAAACTGCTTGCGGAGTCAGAGGCGTACATTCAGGGTCAGCGATCGCAAATGTCATTGTTTGATACGAAAGAGGAAACTGTTGTCAGACAATTTCAAATGCAGTAATTAGGTTATTCAACAGGAGAAAATATGGAAATCGGATACTTTCAAAAAGATAGGCTGATTGAAAAACTAGCTCGGAAGTTTTACGCAATTCAAGGCTATGCAGTTCGTGAAGACTATTGAATGCAATCAGCGACACATCCAGCAGAAAGGGCGTGTGTAGTTATGGCTACGCTTGCCATTGAAGAATTTGAATCCATCAAATGTGAATGTGAATGTGAAGAGGAGTCAGAAGATGAATAAACAACAATGGATTACTCAAGGAGAAACGTTATTTGGACAAGACAAGATGCAATGGAAATTTAAATGTCCCTGTTGTGGTCATATCGCTACGGTTCAGGACTACAAAAAAGCTGGCGCTCCATCTTCAGCCGTTGGATTTTCTTGCGTAGGACGGTGGTTGGAAGTACGTAAAGAAGCTTTTGACGACAAAGATAAACGCAAGATTCCTTGTAATTATGCAGGCGGCGGATTAATCAATATTAGTCCAGTTGATGTTGATGGTCGTAAAGTTTTTGAATTTGGAGTTTGAGGAAACATTTTCTTAAAGGAATATAAATAAATAAAGCGATTATTACTTAATTCAGTAACAATCGCCACACAAAAACACTCCTTGTTTCAAAGATAACAAAAATGAAAGCTATCGTTACAGTAGTCGAAAAAATCACATCTGAAGCCCACATCGATATCCCTGATGGATTATCAGAAGATGCAATTAAACAGCATATTGTTGAGCAATATAACAGTGGTGAAATGCTGTTTGACATGAATATTTTTCAAGCTGATTTTGAATCAATTAGCGCCAAGATTATCAAGAATCAAAGTGAGGGTGAAGTATGACTGTTGCACAACTGCTGACGCCAGAACAAAGCAGTATTGTTGGTAGACATCTTCTAAACTTCTACGAGTCACCATCTTGGTTCACTACTGAACTACTGCGTCATGTCAAATTATCCGGTGTGATTGGTGAACCATGCGTAGGACATGGCGCAATTGCTTCTTTACTCCAAGCGTGGCCCTACACCAAGAATATTTGGACTAACGATATTGACCCCAACAAAACAGCAGATTATTACTACGACGCGACGCAAAAAGAGTCGTGGGAACAATTGCCAGAAGCCGACTGGATATGTACTAATCCTCCATACGCGGAGTTTGCTGCACCAATTATCAAAAATGCATTCTCTAAAGCCCGTATTGGAGTAGCAGCATTTTTACTAACCAGCTTTCTTGAACCCTGTGATGACCGGGCTACATTTCTCCAAGAACACCCGCCGTCACTCGTCCTAATCATGCCACGTTATTGCTTTCGCAAGGATAAGAAAGGCAAGCGCTGGGCAACAGATAATATCACCATTT
>NZ_JACXXN010000093.1 GCF_014904695.1 Nostoc sp. MG11
AGTTAATTTTATTGCAGACATCTTCGGAGTTGTTGCATAAATAATCTTAGTTCTAGAGAATTTTATCACTTCAAACCTTTTTTGCAACACAACCCGACTTCCTGCCGTATGTTTTTAAACGCTTCAGTCAAGAAAGTAGCTCCACAACCAGGAAATTTGGCGGACTGGGACTTGGATTAGCCATCGTTAAATATTTAACAGAAGCTCACGGTGGTTATGTACAAGCAGAAAGTCCAGGAGAGAATTTAGGTGCAACATTTACAGTCTGTTTGCCATTGATAACGACTGAGTCTGAACAAACCAGCAAATCACAGCCAACTGAGGCGCAAGTGAATTTTAGCGGACTGCGTGTTTTAGTCGTGGATGATCAAGCTTCTATAGGGGAATTGATAGCTTACATATTAGAGGATTTAGGAGCCGTGGTTACTGTAGCGACATCAGCCGTTGAAGCACTTGCAGCTTTGCAACAACAACTGCCAGATCTTCTGCTTTGTGATATTGTAATGCCGGATATGGATGGCTATATGCTGATACAGCGGGTGCGGGTTTTGTCACGAGAACAGGGAAAGCAAATACCTGCAATTGCTTTGACTGCTCATGCTGGAGAGCATAACCAGCAGCAAGCGCTCGCTGCTGGTTTTCAGATGCATATTTCTAAACCTGTGGAACTAGAGGAATTAATTAGGGCGATTGTCAGTTTAGTCAGCCAACAATAGCAATAAATAATACCAATATCTTTAATTAGCATCTGTATAGTCAGTTTTTATGTATAAATAAGTGTCAGCCAATACTGCGAAAAATTTTATTAGATTGCATCCATCCCAAATGCTTGTGGTCAGCCGATTATAATTTCGATTTGGTCTGACTCTCAACAAGTAAACATTAAATATAGTGCTGAAATTGAGATTTTTGGCAACTAATCTAAGTATGAATTACTAATCTAGCTCAAAGGAGATTTGCAAAGTAGAAGACAGCCGCTAAGCTGTTAAAGTTATGCTTGGTAAAATAAGTTTGTGGTATCTAAGCTGAAAAAGTTTAGATATCCTTATATACATTTATTATAGGTTGCGAAAGTCAAGTTGGGGTGAAAAAGCGATTACTAACAGTGGCTCTATGCTGCGATGCCCTTGGCGGAGCTTTGCCCATCGCTAGCATCACCCACAAAAATCATCCACCCTCAGTTCCCGCCACACGTCAGACGGTTGCCAACCGGAGTTACCAAGGGAGTGTAGAGGGCGATAGCTTTCGGGAATATAGTCTGATTGTGATGCTTGGATATATGCATGTGGCTCAGAATCAACTACTGGTTCAGGAATGTCCTGAATCTCAGGCATCTCAATCGCTTGGGTAGGAGGTGGGGTTGCGTCTGTTTTTTTGCGAATCGGCTTGGCAGTTTTTTTTATAAGTCGTCGCATATCCATAGGAATTTCTGGGCAAACACGGTCAGGATCTCCCCGAATATAGCAAATTCTCAAGGGAAGCCGACTGCTGGTTGCTGTGTCCATCGCTCCATGCTCTGCATTCTGGCATTTGACGAAAGGCAATCGCTATCCACCGAAGAGGCAAGGGAGCAGGGAACAGGGGGAGCAAGCCCTTCCCCCCTGCGTGGAGCGGAGCGAAACACGGGTACGTTCGCGGAGCATCTCTAAGAGTTGCCCCGTCCTTCTTTGTCCGCTTGAACTGGGGCGGAGGACAAGCTCTGTCTCAGTTTTTCCCCCTGCCCCCCGCCCCCTGCTCCCTTGCCTCTTTTGACCAGCAGAATTAAATATATCTTTAGAAATATTTCTCTGGTTGTAGATAGCAAATATGATGTTAGGAGAATACCCTATGTAAATTAGTGTGTTTCCTATGGATATCTAAGTTGTTACTTAGATATCCTCATTCACTTTTGTAAAGAGATTGTAGATGACTGCACCTTTATTACTGTTTGATTTCATATACAGGCAAGAATTCCGTAATGATTCGACTTCTGCTTGTGGACGACCAAACTATGTTTTGCCAGGGATTAGCTTCTTTGTTATCGCTCGAAGAAGATTTAAGTATAGTCGGTCAAGGGAGTAATGGTAATGAAGCGCTCGCCCTTGCCGAACAATTACAGCCTGATGTAATTCTCATGGATGTGCGAATGCCTGTATGTGATGGGGTGGTTGCAACGCGTCAAATCCATCAACGCTATCCTTGGATACGAATTTTGGTGCTGACAACCTTCGATGAAGATGAATATATTTGCCAATCTCTGCAAGCTGGTGCTTTAGGTTATCTACTCAAAAGCACTCCTTCTGGGCAGTTGGCTGCTGCTATCCGCACTCTGTATCAAGGATACAGCCAATTAGGCCCGACTATTGCCCCCAAAGTGTTTGCTCAAATAAATCCTTCTACCAAGAAACAGAACTATGAGTTTTTGTTAAGCGAGCGTGAACTGGAAGTGTTGAGGTTACTGGGGCAGGGAAAGAGCAATCGAGAAATCGCCAGCGAGCTTTACCTGACTGAAGGGACGATTAAAAATCACATTACCCAAATTTTATCTCAACTGAAAGTGCGCGATCGCACTCAGGCAGCTCTTTGGGCACAACAAAATGGCGTAGTGTGAATGCTAAAACGTCTTTATTGCACTTTACGAAACCCTACCGTTTCTCGCCCTTGTCAAGAGAAACTTTATCTGTACCCTCAGTTGACTTTGGTAAAACTTATATTTGCAAGAGCTTTATCCATTCTAGCCTGATAATAGAAAGTTAAGAGTTAAGAGTTCCATGCTCGTCATTAAGGAGCATACACAGACGTGGAAAGCCATAAAGGAAAAATCCTAGTGGTAGACGACGAACCTGGTATTCGCCGGATTTTAGAGACACGTCTTTCCATAATTGGCTACGATGTAATCACAGCCAGGGATGGCAAAGAAGCTTTGTCAGCTTTCCGTCAACAAACTCCTGATTTGATAGTTTTGGATGTGATGATGCCAAAGCTAGATGGCTTTGGTGTGTGTCAAGAATTACGCAAAGAGTCAGATGTACTAATTATTATGCTTACAGCCTTGGCAGATGTCGCAGACCGAATAACTGGACTAAAATTAGGTGCTGATGACTACATGGCAAAACCATTCTCCCCCAAGGAGCTAGAAGCTCGAATTGCAAGACTAATGGGGCGGCGCTTCCACAAAACCATTATCAACGCTATTCCTAATTCCGGGATAATCCATGCTGGAAATCTCAAAATCGATACAACTAAGCGACAAGTTCACAAAAATGCTCAGCGCATTCGCCTGACAGGTGTAGAGTTTAGCTTGCTAGAGTTGTTAGTAAACCATGCTGGAAAAGTTTTTTCCCGATTAGAAATATTGCAGCAATTGTGGGGTTATGTTTCAGAGCATCATATAGACACCCGCATGGTAGACGTGCATATCTCTCGATTGCGGACAAAGGTAGAAGACGATCCCAACAATCCAGAATTGATCATCACAGCCAGAGGGAGTGGTTATTTTTTCCCAGGAATTGTTGAATCAGAACAGGAATAAAGCCTGCATTCGCTCCCATCAGTTGTACACTTTCTATCGAGTAGCTCATATTAACGAAATCAGCAGCCTTTGACGGTAAAACTCATGTCGCAGTCCCGACAGCACCTCCAGCAAACCCAACTCTGACCATTCGCCCAAATCTTTACCATGCAGAGATACCCGGTAGTACCCGCACTTTAGGCGATGCCTACGGCAACCCGAAGCGGGAACGCATCTTACTGGATAGCCGGACTCGTGGCATTTTTCGATGAGACTTTTGACTTGAGGTGGATAGATTGCCTTACCGCCTGGGATAATACTCAACTGAGGTCTTTGAGAAGCACCGATTTCCCCACCCCACTGCACTGGTAGATACGTCTGTACTATTTCTTCACCCACTTGATACCGATAGCAGAAGTCGCCAGATTTCTCGTAACAGCACAGGGTAATATTTACACTGAACTGTTGCTGCTTCCGCACCCAAAGCTCAATCAACTGTGCCGGGAGTCGAGAATCTCGCGGAACTGGCGCTTGTACTCCTGCTGCGCGGTGGCATCTTTCGCTGACGATTTCCACCATTTGAGCAATTCAGGAGTAGGAGCGAACAACGGTAGATGCCTGCCTTGAAAGCCTTTTGGTGGATAGAGCGAGATGGAAACAGCCTCTCCCCTAATAGTCCCAGTGTAGTACGACGTATAGATAGTCACACTACACCCTCACTAAGTCGGTATCAGTTACCCAAGCCCTACGGTCGCCAGAGGTAATCAGTTTGCCATCGCATTCGGTCAGCGATGGAGATGCCCACTCAACGGTGTAAGTCCAAAAGTCGTCTATCAAATGAATGCCTTGAACAATACGAAGATTGCTGGCATCTCGATTGCAGGGAAATACGACTTTTTCGCCCAACGCAAATATAGGCTTGTCTATATCTGGTTGTGTCTTTCCTGTGCCAATAAGTTGGGATGCAGAGGTATAAACCACTTCATCGTTAAGTACAATCGCATAGCTCCAATCATCCTGCAACCATTCAACACCGCAGCAATAGCCGAATGATTTGGTGGTGGTGAGGTAGACTCTTTCTAGCAAGCTGATGGTCAGTGGTGGAATGTCTTTACCCCAAGGTGGCGAAAGATACCAGCATTCTTCTAAGTCGTGGACGAGATTAGTCATACTTTGGCTCCTTTTAAGATACTTTGTACTGATGCAAATAACTGACTTGCAAAGCTGGGAGGTACGGAATACCCGATAATTGACCCCGCCGTGGCCGCCTCTTGGGGAAATTCGTACCAATCGGGAAAACCCTGTAACTTCGCTGCCCCTTGAATTGATAAGGACTTGGCCTACCATCCGGCAACCAGATGTCAGCGAACTTATTGCGGTTGCAACCTTTGTGATCTGTGAAGTGCGATCGCAGAATGGTGTTACAGGGTAAATGTCCAGGCTTGTATTTAGATTCTGTACGTCCTCCAACTCTTTCAATCAGCAACGGAGTAGATTCATTGGTGGCGAGGAACTTCAATACGGCCTGTTGCTGTTTAGGTAGTAGATGTGAATCGGACATTGTGGGGATGAGATGAGCAATGGCATGATGCCAGCCACAAGGTTTTCTGTGAGCGGGTATTGCAACACGATAAACTCTACTGGCAATCAGAACTAACCGCCGACGCGCCTGGGGCAGTCCAAAGTCAGCCATATTCACTACGCTGTAATTAACCAGATATCCCTCTTGTTCCAGAGTTTGCAGGATAATACTGAAACTCTGACTGCTCCGATAACGTGGGACATTTTCGAGAGTAAATACCCGTGGCTGTAACTGTCGGATAGCTTCTGCAACAGCAAGCGCAGCCGTCAAGTCGTCAGCTGTTTCAATGCCCTTACCCGCTTTAGCCGTGTGGGCAGCAGAGAAGTTAGAACACATTGGGGAGGCATGGAGATAATCGGGGCGGCGCAGAAAACTCAGAAATCCCTCTTGTGCTACTTCTTGAACTGTTTGTTGGACTACTCTACAGCCGTATTCGCTGAAGTTGTGGTGATGGGAGGAGGCGATCGCACTACTCAACTGAGGCTTGGTTGGGTCACATTCCACCGCGATGACCGGGCGAATCCCGGCTTGCACCATCCCAGCTTCAATCCCACCACCACCGGCGAAGAGTACTACAGCGATTGGTGCATCATCTGGTAGCGTTGGTTTAGTATTTGTGTTCTCAAGCTTTTTGCAGACATCTAAATTCTTTGGAGAGTGCTTTTTGGCTTTGGCTCGTTTGATGAAGGCGATTATCTCATCTCTACTGGCCCCTCCCTTTTGCATTTCTCGAATGAGAGTAACTGCACCACAAGGAATAGAGCCGATAGAACGACCTTTCCAAACTCCCTGTACTTTTTCTTCCCAGTTGTAACCCCATCGGTAGTGAGTCGGGTTGTTTGGGTCACGCTCACATATAACTCGTGGGTAAAAAACTATTGAACCATCAAGTAGCCTTTTCTTCTCAAGGTACTGATACAGACATCCTTGGCTACGGATTTCTAAATCTTTGAGGTCGTCCTCTAAGAATTTTTCGGGTGTTGTAGACAACGTAACCATCACTGATGCAGTATAAGCGGGAGGCGCTTGGTAGTGCAGAGCGCTAACGACTGTTTCAGTCATAGGATGTTCGTCCTTGGACTGAAGGGAGGCATGTCTTGCATCTGATTCCACAAAGGTAAAACTTGTTGAGAAAGTCTAGTAGCAATAATTTCGCAGTATTTCTCATTGATTTCGATACCAACAGCCTTGCGATTCAGGTCTTTAGTACACTTGAGAGTTGTTCCAGTGCCAGCAAAAGGGTCTAGAATCGGTAGTGTTGGACATGCCAAATGAGCTAAAACGTGATTGGTGAGGTCAACACTGGTATAGCCGGGATGCCCGTAAGTTTGCTCACGAAAGAACCAGCCTAGTCCTGGCAGCTGTAGATTGTGCCAAACATCCTTAGTTCGTTGTATAGGCTTGGCGTTGGTCAAGAGGCTGGCGTATTGGTTTACAAAGGAGCCTCTAATTGCTCCTTCTGGACTCCAGGTAAGGACTATTTGTTTGTACTCTTTGCCTAGTAGGTTCCAATACTCCAAGAAATACTTGCGTGGGACAAAGATGCATGTTTCAGGGCACAAGTATTTAAATTGCGTAATCCAGTGTAAGCAGAACTCCAGATATTGATCATCATCAAGGCGATCGCACCAAACACCGTAATCTTTACCAACATTGCAAGGTGGGTCAGTCCAGCCAAAATACTTGCCATGTATTTGAGGTAAGATTTCTCGGCAGTCTGCGTTGTATAGGGTAATGTATTCGTCTGTGTAATACGGTTTCATGCGATCACTCCTTATAATCCCCGATATTTAACCCATGACTTCCATACATTCAGCAATGGCTTCCCCAAGCTTTCTGCATACTTGACGCAGTTAGCAGTACCACTTGCTGAACCGTCAAAAAGCGCTAATACTTCTGTGCAATTATCAATCATGTACCCGTTACGTTTTTGCATTTTCTCACCGCTACATCCTACGTGTTCAGTAGAGTATTTTGTAGTCTTGTCTACATAGACAATCTGCTTTGTTTGAAACAGAATATCTTCGTAGCGTAAGCGGTCAGATTGTTGCCATTTACTATCCTGGCCTTTGAACGGGATTGCAGCAATCAGAGGTATTTCTAAACCGATAGCTGCAACTGCAAGTGCCTGATCAAAACCCAATGCCATGCCTGAGATGACGGATGTATTCTGACGAATTTATTCTTCTTCAATGATTAGTTCTGCCTCATTATGGTTGCCTTTTCTAGCGCTGTCAGGATTATTGACGGACGCCATTCTTTACTACTAGGCTTATAAACAAAGTGATACCACATTAAAGCTTTCACCTGGTAAGTTCCACCCATTTGACAACCATTCCAACCATAACCACCCGTTTTCCAATATCGATAGCTGAATTCTCTGTGTTGACGACTGAATTGAAATTGATTGAGAAACTTCATTGCTAATTCAGCTTGTTGTTCAGTAAATCTTTTCACATGCAACTCCTGCTTCTACTTGTTGTTGACACTCCCTGGCGTGAACGCACGGGGATCCTGTAATTTACCTCGTCACTTGCTCCAATAGGCTTTCGCCTAAAAGAGTAGAGGTTACGAGTCCTACAGCGTTACTTTGGGGATGCCCTCCCCTAGCTTGTCTTGCAAGATTCAAAATATTGATAAGAACAAGGGCGCTGATGTCATGCAGCTGATTCCTCATCAATTTTGTCCACCGATGGATATGGTAAGCCAGCTTCAGTGAACACAATTTCCGGGATTTCGTAATAGTGAGGGTTTGCTTTTAAGCTCCTAACTTCTCCAAAATCCATACCTTCACAACAGTCAGAATAAAGTTTGGTGTGTTTGTATATGGCATCTACAAATTTGCTGCAATCTAAACACCAATAGGAGTCGCTAACTTCACCATCCCAAATACCAAAGAAGTACTCCATCTGTGTGCCAGGAGAGAATTTTTGAGCGCAACCCCAACAGCGATGAGGCTTTCTAATTTTTCAGACTGATTGACGAATGATTCTACACATTATTTGTTTTCTCCTCAAAATAAACTTAATTGCTTTGGTTCAAACTCTTGAAACTCTGACTCTGGTTTCTTGGTAAGGATTCAGGTGGCAGAGTATTGACAAGAGGACACTTCAGGGGGAGTATCACAAATATGAACCAAAACCTGCCTCAAGATATAGACCGAGAAA
>NZ_JACXXN010000094.1 GCF_014904695.1 Nostoc sp. MG11
CCATTGCTTGCCACAGAGAGACTATGGTGTGGGTGGTGAAAGTTTTGCCGCAACCAGGGCCACCAGTCAAAATCATCACCCTTGAATACGCAGCCATCTCTACAGCTTGGCGTTGCTGCTCTGAAAGTTGGATTTTGCGACTGTTGGTAAAGCGGTCGATCCAGGCACGAACACGCGGCATATCTTGTGCAACTGGTTGGCTCAACATGTTGTGTATTAATTGAGCAAGGTTCTGTTCAGTGTGAAAATAAGTTGGTTTGTAGCACAGCAGTGTTTGGTCTTCGCCCCTCTCTCGGATGAGGTCATCTTTGAGTGCCATGTCTTTTATAATGTCAGCGATCGCGTTTTCTTTCGGTTCGTGCGATTCTGTAGTCAGTAGTTTGATAACATTCTTTAGAAGTTCCGGTTGTGGCAAATAGCAATGCCCATCGGCAGCAGCTTCACCTAAAACATGAATTAAACCGGCACGATACCTAAACTCACTGTCTGGTGCAACTCCCAAGTTAAAGGCAATCTTATCAGCAGTGAGAAACCCGATACCGTAGATGTCAGTAGCTAACTGGTAGGGGTTGCTGGTAACAGTGGCAATCGCTTCATCTTTGTACTGCTTGTAAATCTTAACTGCATAGGTGGTAGAAACACCATGCCCTTGCAAAAATACCATCACCTCTTTGATGGCCTTTTGAGTTTGCCAAGCAGTTTGAATTAATTTGATGCGTTTTTTAGCAATGCCTTGAACTTCAACTAGGCGCTCGATTTGGTTTTCAATAATCTCCAGAGTTTCCAAACCAAAGTGAGCAACAATCCGTCTTGCTGTGACGGGGCCCACGCCTTTAATTAGTCCGCTGCCCAAATACTTCTCAATCCCGGTGAGAGTGGCAGGTTTGGTTTCTCGGTAGTTGACGACTTGAAACTGTGGCCCAAACTGGGGATGATCACGCCAAAAACCAGTTAGTTGCAGTGTTTGTCCTGGCTGGATATTAGCAAAGCTGCCGACAATTGTCGTTAACTCTTTGGCACTGGGGCGAGTTAACCGCGCCACAGTATACCCCGACTCCTCAGAGTAGAAAGTCAGGCGCTCTACTACTCCTGTTATTGTTTCTTGGGGAGGAGAAGCATTAATTTGTTGGTGAGGAGGGTTTGGTAGAGTGGACATTATTTGCTCAAACAATGCCTTGTGCAGTCATCACAAAGTTGTACCTTAAAAGTAATAAAAGCCTAATATAGTACATATATACTAAAATATACTATGGAATTGCCTACTGTTACAAAGTATCCAAATATAAAGCATCCAAAAAACAGATACCATGCCCAAACGCGACAGGCGATCGCTTCCTTAATCAATTTTGTGGATAAATCTCGACAAATCCAAAAGGTGCAATCATCCAAAAGTGTCCATTCCACTCAAAAACGTCTCCTATAACTGTTGAGCGCTGGGAATTACTAACTAGCATTTCAATTTCTGAATACTCACTCCATAATTTTTCTTTCTTTTGAGCATATCTATTTTGGGTAAATGAGTATACTACATCTAAAAAATGTTGAATATCCTCATCCTCAACTTCTGGAACATCATTTAAGTGTAGCTTGGCGACTAGAGATAATTCTTGTAATCGGATAATAGGAATATCCCCACCATGCAAAAAAATTGTATATTCTTTATCCGACTCTTTAAAAGTCCTAGTATTTAAGTAAATGTTAACAGTGTGGTTCATATTAACAGTACTTTTGTAATAAAGGATAAAGTGCTGCTGCAATTATCTCGAATTCTTTCCCATCTGGATAGGGACAAGCAATTTCCTCACCGTCTTCATTTATCCATGATTTACTATTGAATTCAAAGCTTAATATCTCTCCTCGCCACCATCCAGATAGCAAGAGTCGATTGTTTCCATAACTTACTGTGAAATCTATTTTTTTATCGCGGTAAAAATCATCAGTTGGATTTGATGGACGGCTACGTGAGCCAACAAATTCCTCTGTATAGTAGCCTTGAAAATCAATATTAATATAATTGTCTTTGATTTTAGAAACTACCTTGAACCGCCTGTGTGGATAATACTGTATAGCAATTTGAGATACTGTCAGTTCAAATTCCAGTGGCAGTGGTTGCATTTGCTTCAATTCAAAGAGGTGATGGGATGATGTCTAACGACAAGCCCGGAGATGCTCCGCCTCCGCTATTTGTACAGCAATCATTTTTGTGGGTAAATTTCAACAAACCCCAAGGGAGCAATCATCCAGTAGTGACCATGCAATTCAAAGACATCTCCTACACTAGTTGAACGTTGATCGCCTGCTGCTAGTAGCTCTACTTTGGGGTGCTTATACCAGTCTTTTTCTCTAGTTTGAGTTGAATAGTATGCTGCATCTAAAATGTGTTCTTCTTCAACATCTTTTAGATGAAGTTTGGCAACTAAAGCTAATTCTTTAAAGAGAATAACAGGAATTTGCCCTGCATTTAAGGCAAATGTATATTTGTCATCTGAGAAGAGTTTATTATTTAGATAGATGTTAATAATGTAATTTGGCATTTTCTCCATTTCGTCACTCTACGGCATTCTCTTGTGCTTCAGGTACCCACCGCCCTTTTGAAAAAGCCCATCCTTTTGGCATAGGCTCTTTGCCATTCCTCCACCTACTTACCACTTCAATTTCTACTCCCTTTAATCTTGCGAATTGAGTGCTAGAAAGCCCTTCATTGTGTCCAGCCGCGTCCCTGATCATTTTTTCTAATGCTTGTTCACTCATCAATCAAAATTCTCTTTTTTGTACGATGGATAAACCCTGATAAATGCAAAAGCTTGTTTTCCGCCTCTGTCAGGGTCAAATTTCCCTTTTCTTAAATCTCTATTGAAAGTTTACCCCCCTTTGCCCTCGTCACTCTTATAATTCATTGCTCTTGGTTTCCTTTTCTTAAGAGGGACTGTTGATTTCTTAGGAGCCTGTGGACGACGGCATTGTTCACAGTAGAGCGGTCGCGGGCCAAAAGTTTCGCGTTGGGTTGGCTGCTGGCACTGCTGGCAAACAAAGTTGAATGTGCGCGTGTGAATCTCGCGTTTGTGCGCTCTGACGGTGTACTCTCGGACTTCGATAATCTTGCTGCTTGGCATTAGTTCTCTTTGTGGCTCTGCTTCTTAAACATAATTTTTCTAATTGCTAATAGGCTCGAATCTACACATTAGGTTTGAGAAATCCTCAAAAATCTCCTCGCCTTCGGGCTTAAATGCAATTAAATACCAGCGAAGTTTTCCTGCTTCTGTGTAACACTCACAACGGGCATCGTACCAGTGTCCGTCTACAAGAACTTTTAGGCAATCGCCTGCATGAATCGGCTTATTCATGAGATAGGGACGAGTATCGCCACTTTCTTTTCGTATTTCTAATGGTTCTGTCATTACCAACCGTCCTCTAGAAACAGAGACAACTGCCCTGGTGAGATATTACCCCGTCCGAAGCGATGGTAATCAAGGTGGCAACTACTGCAAAGGCAAATCAAGTTCTCGATCCTGTTATCAGAGGGGTCGAAGTTGTAGTGATGTACCTGTAGGTTATATGCCCGACGTTGTGATAAAGTCCAATTTGGTGGTTGATCACCAGGACGCAAGCAGGCTCGACCGCATTTAGTACAATGCCAATCTGAGGCATTCTTTATAGCAGTGGCAATTTCTTTCCAGTCCTTGGAGTAGCGAGTTCGACTCATACAAATATTTGAGAGCAGCAACACAATTGCACTAATTAACAAGATACTCTTTGATATTATCTTGATGGCGACGAAGAATTTTCATTGCTTGCTGTTCAATTTTACCAACTCGTTCTCGACTGAGTTTGAGGCGTTTTGCGATTTGGTTTAAAGAAAGTGGGCGCTCATCCCCCAATCCAAAGCGTAAAGTTAAGACTTCTCGTTGCTTCTCCTTTAACAATGCCAGTAACTTGCTCAAGTCCTGATACAAAAGTTCTTGATTGATTTGCTCCAAAGGAGAGTTGTCAGGCACAGGTAAGAGATTGATTAATTCGGTTTCTCGTTCGGCTCCGACTCGCATTTCCAAAGAAACTGGATTTTTCGAGACATTCAGAGATTCCCGAATCAAAGAAGGCTTGAGTTTTAGAGACTCCGCAATCTCCGTCACGGTAGGACGACGACCGAGTGATTGAGACAGTTCTCGCTCTTGGTTCTTGATTTTATTAAGTCTTTCGTTAAGATGAATTGGCAGTCGAATAGTGCGAGACTTTTCTGCGATCGCTCTTGTGATGGACTGGTTAATCCACCAATACGCATAGGTTGATAACTTATAGCCCCGGTTAGGATCAAACTTTTCAAGACTGCGCTGTAAACCAAGTGCCCCTTCTTGGATCAAATCAGGAAACTCTAGATTACGGTTTTGGTATTTTTTAGCGATCGCCACTACCAGCCGCAGATTAGCTATCACCATTTTTTGCTTAGCCCGTTGCCCCTGATGAAGGATTTGGGTTATTTCAGCTTCGGTTTTGCCCAAAGTTGCTGCTAATTGGGAGTCGGTTGGTTTACGGCGCAGCTGTTGTGTTTGTTGCTCTCTTGCTTGTTCAATTGCAATCATCTGTTGTACTTCTCTTGCGTATGCAATTTCCTGAGAGGGAGACAGTAGAGGGTAGCGACCGATTTCTTTGAGGTAAACGTGAACTAGATCGGGAGTTGCACTAGTCATATTTTTATTAATTGTGATAATTTCTCAGCTTTGGGCTACAAAACATTGGTGCAAACTAATGTTTTATAGATTAGTTAAACACCAATAATTCAACTACTAGAATATTTGATATTGGTGTTGCCCACTATATACATATTACTTGAAAGTGCTAATTAAGTAAACGTAAAAAGCTTTGCTTTGAGATTGAAGTCTCTATTATAATCAAAGATAAACCGCTACGCTACATTGAAATTAAAGTCTGAAAGCTAGCCAAGTGATTTCTTCTATATAAGCAAGAGAAACCGCTACGCTTGATCGAGATTGAAGTCTAAGATTAGCTGAACAATCTCTCTTCTATTCAAAGAGAAACCGCTACGCTTTATCAAGATTGAAGTATGAAACTAGATAATTCATCTCTCTTGTCTAAGCAAGAAAAACCGCTACGTTACATCGAGATTGAAAGATTAAGCTTACCTCGCGCTGCCTTGTTAAAAGCCTCTTCATTTGAAAACAAGGTCTGAAAACGTATTTATAAAGAAGGGTAAGAGGAAAAGGTAAAAAGCGTACTTCGTCCCGCTACGCTAATGCTCTTTGTGGGCGACCTATTCACCCCTTTTCCCTTTTCCCTTTAACCTTTTCCCCTCTTTTTTATAGAGATGTTTTTGAGAAATTCGTAAAACTACAAAAAGCTAGGAGAAAATAGATGAACGTTCAAGACGTACTTACTTTGGCTATTAAAGCTATCTTTTGGGCATTTGTCGGGATTATAATGTTTCAGTTTATTACTGAACTTTTCGTTACAACCAATGTCAATAGCACAATGATTTCGATTAGCTTGCCAGATGTAATCAAAGAATTCACTCTAGTTGTAGCAGAAGTAGTAATCGCACCACAATCACAGGCTTTTGAACAAATCCCTGACCCTTGGGAGTTAGAATCTGATAGTTACAATAGTACTAATTCAACTGTTGCAGTCATTCTCCCATTCCCTACATTGAGATTACTGCCACCAGTCAAAGAAATCAAGCCAAAATCAAAATCAGCTACTCGTTCTAAGAAAACTGAGCCAGTTGCAAAAAAGAAAACAACTAAAAAGACTGAGGCGACACCAACAGCGAAGCGCAAGCCAGGTAGACCACGCAAAGTTGCATAATGAATTCTACATATTGTTGTTTAATGGTTGCTTTGGATCACATTCCGAGCAACCACTTTTTGTTAGAGGTAGCAAGAGATGAAATAACTATTGCCGTCAAATGTGCCAGGGAATACGAGTTAACTTGGCATTCTATCATCTGGATTCGCTCAAATACCCGAACCAAAAGAAGGATAAGAGAGCAACTTAATCATCTGGCTTTTGATTGTTATACCCACTTATTGGAAGTAGTGGATTACTTAAATCAGTATGCAGACTTGATGAATGAACAAAGTTACCGACCAGCCAAATGGTGGGATGAAGTTAGTTGTAGTTTGTACTTAGCTTACATCTCAATCAATAGAGAAAATAAGCGGGAAATATCAGCTAGACAGTTAAGATTGTTCGAGATTAACAGTCCTTGATTAGAGGTAAAGAGCGTAGCAAAAATAAACACTTTTAGTTCAGAATAAATAATTTTAATATGAGTATAAACTGGCTTTCAATTTCTTACTTTTCTTGAAAAAGAACGCTACGCTGATTTGTTTTGAAAACAAAACAGTGACTTCTTTGGTCAGGAGTAAACAATGAAAGTCTCTATAGTTGCAATCATCTCTGCCTTAACAGTTTCGTTTGTGACTGAAATTTCTCTAGCGGGTTCCAGTCGTCGGACTTTAGATAGTGGGACGGTGATTATAACCTGTAACAACAATAGCGGCAGATCCGAAGCTCAATTCCAATTAATTTCGTCTGTTGGAACTATTGGAGTTCTTGACTTTGATTTGAAGTTTAACAATGGGGAAAATATAAAAGTCTCTACTCCTACTCAAGTGAGGAAAAGTATTACAGGATTTAGAGACGCTAGAGGGTTGGCTAGTCGAGTAACAATAGTAGGACAAGCTTATGGGTTTGATAATAACTCAAACCCATATACGTATATTATCCCATCATTGGATGCTGTCTGTGATCACAACTTTTGAACACCAAATTTTGGGGAGTAGATGTTTTCAGTAGCTATCTAATTCAGGAAATGCTTGATATTATACTCAAAATGTTCGGTCAGTTGTAAAATTACTAGTATCTAACAAATTAGACATTTATCGACTGATAAATGTCTAATTTGTTCTGATTTTTTGTCCCTTAAATAATTTAATCATGTTCGATGTCTCAAAAATAAAAGAAAAACAGCCGTGGGCATTACATATTTCTTGTAATTCGCACATCGATTTTGTGTTTGGGTTTTACTTGAATATGGGCTACAAGTACCTCCCTTTAACCACCATAGTTCTGTTAATAAATCACTGCAACCCCCATTAGATGCTCTTAGTTGGTATACTTGGCTAAATTTGGTTGTAGCGACACAGGATGACCGATTAAACTGGCATATTCCAGACATATCTTCAGAGGTGTCAAGGCGATTGTCCAGAAGCAGACAATTGATGCAGCAGTACTGGTCGCATCTAGCCCAAGGAGTAGAGTTTGCAGGTGAAATAGCTGATCCAAGTAGAGTATTTGACTCTCAAGCCCCACAATTAAATCAATATTTAAACTGGCAATCAGAACAGTATCAACAAGCCATGAATCGGGTTGGCTCATTATCTACAGACACTACCCCGGCAATAGTTTGGCATGGTGAACCAAGTATACGAGTGCAGCTTGAGTCCTTATGGACAGTCTATCAAGCAACCCCTAAAGACACGAATCGATTAGAAGAACTTGAAATTATAGACCTCTTCTACCAAGACCTGAAACATCAATTTAGTAGTAGAATACCAACTTTGAAAGTTTACCTTGTGCAATATCCCACACCTATATTTTTCCCGGTTTCCCCAGTATCAATTTTAATTTCACAGGTCAAAGATTTGCCAGAACAAGATTTGCGAGATGGAATCTTTCAGGCTACTGAAAGTTTACTGAATTTCGGTGCATAGACGAATTAGTGCATCAGCTGATTTTTGGATTGCTGAAAAATAGTGTTCCCGATCAAACGCAATGCTTTCTTGCGATCGCTAACTACAATTCCATGCCACCAGACCTAACTGGCGATAATAGTTGATCAACTTTGGCATTAGCTTGTTCAAAAGTTTGAATTATATCTGGAGATACTTTATTAGTTTGGACTTTACCTGATTGCACACTTAAAACTACATCTCCATTTTTTTGAGAGATGATTAGATCTTTGCGCTCAGGGTTTAAAAATATATCATAAATTTTTCCTTTGACCTGAAATGAACCATCTGAGGCTGTGTTGCAAAAATAGGTGCCTAAGCAAGTGTTATATTCTTTCAAGAGACTGAAATGCTACAGAGATGAACCCAAAACAACCATTTAAATGGC
>NZ_JACXXN010000095.1 GCF_014904695.1 Nostoc sp. MG11
TCGCCATTTAAACGGTTGCTTAGGGTTCATCTCTGTAGCATTTAAATCTTTAAGGAGAATATACTACCTGCTTAACACCTGTTTTTGCAACACAACCTTCTTGGCAACGCCAGTCTCCGTGAGAATAGGAAAGTCTTCATTTGCCCTAGCTGGTCTTCGCAGTTAATCATTTTCACAAGTTCAAATAGGATTGCTAAATTCGCAAATTTCATAGTGAAAAGCATTGTCAGTTGTGAAACTCTGAAAGTAATTTACACACCAGGAGATCAACGTATGAAACGTTACCTCAAAAATTTCTCATTGGCTATTCCGTTTTTATTTGTTGGAATCGCCGCGCTAGTAGCCTGCGATTTCACACAGGAATCTTTTAACATTCATCAAGCATTGAGCAATTTAATGAATGATTTGCACTTGGGATTAATACCACTAGTATTACTCGGTTGCACCCGTGCAATTTATGTTGCTAACGAGGAAACAAAATCAATCTTTACCGTGCGTTCAATGGACTGGTCTGATCCAAATATACCCACAAGTCTATGGGCGTCACCTAGAGGTAGCGATCGCACAGGTGCTGGTGAAAGTGATGAGGGTTATCCGTATACATGGAAATCTCAATATAAGAGCCTGGTTGTATGTAACTATAACAAGTCTGCGACTGATGGCATAAACGAGAAAGGCTTAGTTGCCAATCTGCTTTTTCTACCACAAGCTAACTACACCCATGATGAAAAAAGCAAAGAGAAACTGCGTTTAACGATTACTGCTTTGGCACAGTATGTACTGGACAACTACGCAACTGTCAAAGAAGTTGTAGAGGGGTTAAAGCAGCAGCCATTTTTTATTGTCACATCTAAGCTAGCCGTTGCAAAATTAGACCCAGAAACCAATGAGTTCCAAGTATATTTCAAACCTATAGTGTTACATTTGTCTGTTTCAGATTCTCAGGGAGATTCCGCAGTCTTTCAATATGTGGAGGATGATCAATCTGGCAATTCTAAATTACTAGTTTACTACGTTCCAGAGGAGGAAAAAGTTAAAGGCAAAGAAACGATCACTGTGCTGACTAACAACCTGTATGCCAAGCAACTAGAACTTTTAAATAAATTTAAAGAAGACAATGGAGACTTTAATTGGGGAGTTAAAAGTGAAGTCTTTAGCTGGGATGAACTGAAGAAATATAGTTTAGAAGGAGAGGTGGTTAAGGAGGCTAAAGAGATGAATCCGCCAATGAATGGCGCTGATATTCGATTTCTCCGCGCTTCATTCTACAGCAATATGCTCGATAAAATTGATGAACATACTAAAAATAAAAGACCATTTATTGATGAGACTCAAAGAGATCCTAAAGACCTCGAAGGTTCTCATAGTACATGGGTTGAAGACTGGTCAGAACACGAAGGTCTTGCTAGAGCTGTTTCGTTGATTCGTAATATGTCAACACCTTTAAATGTTCAGGCAATAGATGATAACCCCTTCCTTGCCGCTACAGTCTGGCGTACTGTTGCAGATCATGGGAATAAGCGCTATTTCTTTGAATTAAATAGGGCTTTATATCCACTATATGTTGATTTGGAAGAATTGTTTGCTGACTTAGAGACAGTGAAAAAGCTTGATCTGTATGTGCCGCCAGTAAAACAGGGTGAGAAAGGAATTGACCTACTGGAGGATCAACTAAACAAAGGAGAAAAGATAGGCAAGGTTAATCATCTGTTTGAAGATGTGAAAGACAATAAATGGTTTTATTTTGACTATCAGAGGTCTGATACAGAAACTAGTGGTTCATTGCATTAATTTTTCTCGGTGAGGGTGGATAAATCCCCGACTTATTGCATAAGTCGGGGATTTTGTAGTAGTCAGCCAAGAAAGTTATGACAGGTGTAAATCAGGATAAAACCGTTGAAATTTAACTCTGGCATCTGACGCTGCAAAACGCCAATCAATTTTAACTTTTTGGTAATTAAAGTGACGCTGGAATCGCTGCCAAATTGATAGCAATATTTTTGCCTTGATTGGCTCTGTGAACTATCAAAAAACCTTGAAATATTGCTATCATCAGGTTAGCAGCTATTAGCAACTTAATCCAAATAATTTTCATCTCAAACTCAATTTAAATTAAACTTAACTGCTTGGTCTTTTCCTGTGTCAAATACTCTGCCTTCAACTTGAAAAAACAAATACACCATCGTTCGCTCTCCACTCTTTCAATTCCATGCGGCTGCTTATTGTCGAATGCAATACAGCCCCCTCGTTTAACCAGTACGACTCCATCCTTCGCACATCCTGACAACCCGATATGGAGAACCGCGCCCTTCCCGTAACATTAATTTGCGCCGCCCCTGGAGCATAAGCTGGTGAATCCCGGTGTACTTTAATTTGTGTACCAGCTGGGTAAAATAATACCAACGCTTGATGAAATTCTGGCAGCAATTTTTCCCCAAGCGCTTCAATTTCAGCACAACCAGTATACATAGAGGGGTCAACCATTTTTACTTCTGCCTTCTTAAAAGACTTGGCAGAAATCAGGCTAACGAACCGCCGCAAATGCAACTCCATGCGTCCATCGGTGTATTGCGAAACTGAGGGGAACATCAGGTGCTTGACGGAGTTGCACCAATCTTGAATCTTAATCAGCTGCTCCCCCTGTAACTTGTCAAGTCTTTTTATCAGTTCTGGCTCTTGCTCAACAGTGGTTGCACCTTGGGGTGGTACAGATTCGACTGTGGCAGGTGTAATTTCCTTGAGTGCTGCTATCGATGGAATCAGCTTTTGTCTGTAAAACGGCTCGTGTAGTCCACCCAGTAACCCAAGCACCCCAAGCTCTGACCAAGTGCCCAAGTCTTCATCACCCAACGATATCTGATAGTAGCCGCAGTCCGTACGATCGCTGTTTCATCTTTGTCACTGTTTCGCCACCAGTCAAGTAATTCTCTAGTGGGAGCAAAAAGTGGTAAGTGTTTACCTTGGAAGCCAGGGGGAGTAATAATAGAAATGGAAACAGCTTCTCCTGTTATGTCTCCCTTATAATACGAAGTAAAGATAACCATACAGCACTCCTTACACCCTTGATAAATCGTAGTCGGTCACCCAAGCCAAGCAATCATTAGAATTGAAAACCTCGCTTGCTTCTTCTATACCTGGGGAAATCCACTCCACTTGATAAAACCACTGTCCAGCGATTAGATGAATGCCTTGAATGATACGAAGATTAGTCCCCTTGCTGCCAAATCGGAACTTGACTAATTCTCCCAACGTAAATACTGGTTTTTCTGGAGTTACTAGTTGTAATGAGAGCAACGCGATTTTCTGAAGTTGGGCAAAAACAAGAGACGATACTCCACTCCACCGGAGGCGATCGCTAAAATATACATTTTCCTTAAATGTATAAATTGTTCAAGCACTGCTGGGATTAAGGAAAGAAGTGAAGAAGGCAGATATGCTGAGGGCAGAGGGCAGAAGGTAGCAATATGGTGTGGGCTTCAGACCCACACCAATTGCAGACCACCTTCAGCAGAGATTTTGGTGGGGGACTTAAACCCTTGTTCCCTACGGTCACGGGCAGAGGTCAGGAATCAGAATTTCATAAGTGCCTTCTGCCTCCTCTGCCTTTCTTTTTAAAAATAGAGTTACAAAAATTGTCCCAACTATAAGCGCACCATTGACATCGCAGATGTAACATAATCTCTGCGTTATCTGGAAGCCAAAATTTACTGTTTCCCTTCATGCGTAGGTTAACAGCTTGACGAATTAAACTTTCAACAGCACCACTACCAAGTGGTAGCTGATAACCTGCAACTAAATGATAGTTTCATAGCCGCCGACGATAGGCTTTGAGAATATAATTACGCTCTCGTACCAGAATTTTAGAACGCTCGCCAGTTGCTGTAGAAATAAATTCATCCATGTTTCTCATTAAATTGAGAGCTTGACCTTTCTTTAAAGTTTTTCGAGCTGTTTTAAACCAAGATTGACGCTCATCATCTGTAGTAAAAGCAGCGTCAGCGAAGTCTTGTAAATGTGAAGCAGCGTGATAAAAATCTAATAATTGATAAGTGGCTCTTGGGCATTTGAGTTTTTTCAATAAAGGCGGAATATGTTTCCAAATCCACTCAGCTCCATCAGCTACTAACAAAACCTGTTTAGCTTGGCTTATTCCCAAACTAACTAGATACATCTCTAGAATTTTGAGAAACTCTTCATAACCTAAATATGTCCCATCATTAGTAATAGGTAGAGCTGATGTCCCAATTTTTTTACCATGCTCATCCACTGTATAAATAGTTAATAATTTTGGTTCAACCCATTCTCCAGTAAAGCCTAGACGATTAGTCTTGAGCTTACGTCTACCTTTCTTATTAATCCGAATTCTTGTTCTTCCACCATCTACAGCAATGACAACGCGCTGCAAAGACAGAACATTACCCGTAGCTAAACTGCCTATCTCTAAATTTGATAATTTATATTGACGTAAATTTATTCCAATTTTACCAAAATAATATGTGAGGCGTTCTATTCGTTTCAAGCTAATTTTTACTCCCCAATCTGTTAAGATTGTGCGTGCAGCCTCAAACGAACCAGCAATTGCACCATATTTTGTAATTGTTGCCCAAATGTGGGGTGTTAATCCTTCTGATATTCCTAACCATTTTAGAAGAGGGCAGAATCCTAACTTTAAATATTTCCCTTTTTGGTGTGATTGTTTGTTACACTCCACTACATTTAGCGATCGCCTCCGGTGGAGTGGAGTATCGTCTCTTGTTTTTGCCCAACTTCAGAAAATCGCGTTGCTCCCTATCTAACTTTGGCAATCGGTAATTCTCAAGGCGTTGGCTATAACGGTCAAACCAGTCAGAGTTAAGATGATTCATTAACCACTCTGGCGCTGCTGCGGCTAAACTGTTGAGTGCAAAGCGAAACGTCTCACCCAATGCTTCTAAGCGATTGAGGTTACGGATAGCTGCGAGAACATGGGTTGAGTCAGTCCTCTGACGCTCTCGTTTGAGTAATCCTAAATCCCATAATCGTTTCAAAAGGCTATCGAGTAACAGTTGTTCTGCATCACCAGAAATTAATCGCTGGCGAAATTCGCTCAAAATTGAAAAATCAAATCCAGGATCTGTCAAAGACAAGCTCAAAGCATATTTCCAATCAATTCGGGAACGCACAGCTTCTGCGGTTTGACGGTCAGTCAAATTTTCTACAAACTGCATCACGCAGATTAGACCTAATCGCCAAGGAGATTCTGCTGGCTGTCCCCGTTTAGGAAACAATGCGGCAAAAACTTCATCCTCGTAAATACTACCAAGATTGTCGCGCAATTGAACATAAATATTACCCTTTGGAAAAGCTGCACGCGCTACAGCTTCAGTGTCTGGGGGAACGGGAGAAATACTCTGGGGCTGCATTGACATAAAATATCTACCTCAATCACGCGACTACGTAACTCCAACTCCATTTTATGTTCTACACTATCGTTGTAATACATGGTAATAAATAAAATGAAACGGGATATTTAGGGAAAATTTGCCCTCAAAAATGATGACTATCGTTTAGTTCGCTCCCTGAGATTAACTGATGAAACCTGGAAAGCTTTAGGTATTGCAGCAGAATGCAACGGTTTAACTCGTGCTGACTATTTAGAACAAATTGTACGAGACAATACCTTCCCCAGAATTACACAGAATGAATCACCAATATCACCAAGTAATACATGGGAGAGAGAATCCCTTCAACCATGTATTACACCGAATGAGGAGCATTTTCAAAGGTCAGCTGCCTTACTACCCCAACTAGACGCACTTGAAGCAAAACGCGATCGCATTTTGTTTGAACTGAAGTTAGGTAAGCAAGCCACTGGATACAAAGCCGTTCAAAAAGCTCTCAATCGTTTCATCGCTGAATTAATTACCCCAGCATAAGCGTTTCCCAAATTCGCCAACAGTGTCCTCGCTACTTTTACCCCATATTAGAACTTTTAGAAAGAGAGGGAATTGATTCGTTGTATATTGAACTAGAAACTGATCCAGAAAGAAACAAAAGAGAGCAAAAAGCAGCGAATAATTAAAAATGTTTCTTTTACTTATAATCAACATGAAAAATCAGACAGTTCTTATTGTTGGCGGAAGTTCAGGAATTGGACTAGCTTTAGCTCAACAAGTTAAACAACAAGGAGGTAATGTGATTATTGCTTCCAAATCTGCTGAACAACAAACCCCTGAATTCCGAAAAATTAACAAGCTCAAAGAGTGTAAATACTTTTCGTTCGATATTACTAAAGAAAGTGAAATCAAAAAATTATTAGAAAAGGTAGGTTGTATTGATCATATTGCCATAACGGTGAAGTCTCCTTTAATTGTTGCTCCATTCTTAGAGTTAAATACCTCAGATGTCCGTCACGCATTTGAAACCAAGCTTTGGGGTCAATATAATATCGCTAAATTAGCTTATAAACAAATTAATTCGGGGGGGAGTATTGTCTTTTCTTCAGGAAGTTTGGGCATTCGTCCCTATTTAGGTTTTTCTACGCTAAGTATGATTAATGGTGCAGTGGAATCTTTATGTAAAGCTCTTGCCTTAGAAATCGCTCCGATTAGAGTCAATGCTGTTTCTCCAGGGTTTACAACGTTAAAAGAAATGGAAGACAAAATTCCTCTAGGACTAGGAAAATTCTCACAAATAGCGGAAGCCTATTTATTTCTAATGAACAATAGTTATCTAACAGGGACTACTATTCTTAGTGATGGTGGTGCAATGTTAATTTAAACCTTAAATTCATATTCATAACGCCTTATGACTTCCAATACAAAACCCTCTCAAACTCTCTCATCCCCTCCTACAACCTATCCCACTAATAAAATCCGTTGAATCCATATATGGATAGTTGCAAGGTCAATGAAGGAATCAAAATACACTGTTTGACGTTCCCATCGGACGACTAAACGACGATATTTACGTTGATACCAGGCAAAACAACGTTCCTGCTGAAACCTGGGAACAGAAATTTTGATTGGTTTACCTCTGTTTTTCTTCGTTTTCCAAACTCGTTTGGGAATTTGAGGTCTAATTCCTCGCTTGCGTAAAGCAGCGCGTTTATCCTTTGAATCGTAACCTTTATCAGTCGCTAAGACCTTCACTCTCTTACGAGGTCTACCAGGCTTTAAAGTTTTAAGTTTGACTTTATCTAGCAGTGGTAATACCTGCTCTGTTTCATTTCCGTTAGCTGGAGTTGTACAGTTAGCTAAAGGCATTCCATTTGCCTCCGTAAGTGATGGCTTGATGCAATCCAGTGTGGGCATTAGCTGCACCGTTGATTGCCGTTTGTAGAGCTTGTGGGTCTGTCACCCTAAAATCTCTTTATGTGCAATTATTCTAAATAGCCGTGTGGAGGAGCAGTCAGCTACAAGACACCGCAACTCCAATTTTTAGTACTTATGCAAACTTTTACCTTAGAAAAGTAACGATAACGCTCTTAAAGTGGGATAGTTAGAAACTTTAATTATGCAAACATACTCATGCAGCTTCCTCTGGTGGTAACAGTTGCATGTGAGATTTTGATTTCGGCTTTTGCTTAATTAAACCGCGTTTTTCTTCTGAATCTTCAGATTGAAGAGATTCAACAGAAACCTCGTTTCCGTTTCCAGGCTTCTCGCTTTTAGGAACCCACTCTAGCACTTCACCCGGCTGAACCTCATAAGTATCACATATTTTACTCAGAACCGTAGATGAAGGGAGCTGGTCTGGATTATTGTACAAATCATAGGCAGTTCTTTGGGTTGTGTTGCAAAAACAGGTGTTAAGCAGGTAGTATATTCTCCTTAAAGATTTAAATGCTACAGAGATGAACCCTAAGCAACCGTTTAAATGGCG
>NZ_JACXXN010000096.1 GCF_014904695.1 Nostoc sp. MG11
CTTTCTCGGTCTATATCTTGAGGCAGGTTTTGGTTCATATTTGTGATACTCCCCCTGAAGTGTCCTCTTGTCAATACTCTGCCACCTGAATCCTTACACAAAAAGTCAATTGTATTGCCAGCAGAATCAACGGCACGATACAGATATTTCCACTTACCTTTAACCTTGATATAGGTTTCGTCAACCCGCCATGAATCATTTGTAGATTTGAGTTGTGAGCGGCATCGTTTTTCTAGCTCTGGTGCATAGGCTTGAACCCATCTATACACAGTTGTATGGTCTACTGATAACCCCCTTTCTGCCATCATCTCTTCTAAATCGCGATAACTCAACGGATACCGAAGATACCATCTGACGCACAGGAGGATGATTTCTGGTTGATAATGTCGCCATTTAAACGGTTGCTTAGGGTTCATCTCTGTAGCATTTAAATCTTTAAGGAGAATATACTACCTGCTTAACACCTGTTTTTGCAACACAACCGACAAAACCCTTATGGGGATTGAGCTAGAAGTCCCGGATCACTCTACCCTATCTCGTCGTTTAAGCAAGTTGTCAGTAGAACTGGCAGTTCTACCAAAGGACAAAGCTGTTCATGTTCTAGTGGATTCAACTGGCGTAAAAGTTTATGGTGAGGGCGAGTGGAAAGTTCGCACACATGGGATTGGTAAAAGGCGGACAGCTGCGCAAGTTGCATTTAGGCGTTGACTCAGAAAGTGGTGAAATTCTGGGTGCGGTGGTGACTACTAATGATGTCGCAGATTGTGAGGTGCTACCAGACATATTGGAGCAGATAGATTCGCCGATAGAACAAGTATCTGGTGATGGTGGCTACGACACATTCGGCTGTTATGACACAATTGCCGAACGAGGAGCAAAAGCGACAATTCCACCTCGCAGTAATGCCAAAATTCAACAAAACTCACACGAGATAGCACAATCGCATCCCAGAGATGAAAACCTGTTAAGAGTGAACCAAGTTGGACGTAAACAATGGAAACAAGAATCTAGTTATCATCGCCGTTCTTTATCCGAAACTGCTATCTTTCGGCTCAAAACCATTTTTGGCGGTAAGTTGAAACGACGTTTTTTTGACAATCAGGCTGTCGAGTTATTTCTACAATCTGCCGCGCTTAATCGCATGATCCAGTTGGGCAAGCCAGACAGTTACAAAGTGGAAAACTAACTTCTGCTCTAATGTTGGATTGGTATGTCTTTTTTTCTTTCATGCAACAAAGCCCAACACAACCATTTTTTATCACCCTTGTTGTAGTAAAACATCATCTTCTACAGGTTGCAGTGGAGTATAATCCCGACACACTAAGAATTCTGGTCTTGGCTTGCCAGAAGGACGCGGAATATTCTCGACGCTGTTATAGGTAATGAGCAATAGTCTACGAGGATAAGGAGATATATTAGGAACCGAGCTATGAGCTATACTGCCGTGAAAGAAGAGAACAGATCCAGCACAACCAACAGGAGCTATTATACCTCCCCTTTCAACGAGTCGAGTTATAGTTGCATTGTCTAGACAGTACTTAAGATTAGCACTGACATTCGCTTCCCAACTAACATCTTCGCCTTCAACTGCGGAGCTATGCATCTCAAATTTGATAAGGCCTTCTTTATGGGAACCTGAAATCAAATACAGCGGACCATTAAACTGATTGACTTCATCCAAGAAGATACCGACATTGATTATTCTAGGTTCTCGCATACCATCTTCCTCATACCAAAATGCATAGTCTTGATGCCAAGGCCAAATATCGCCAGTAAAAGCAGCTTTCATGTTGATCTTGAACTGATAAAGATAGACCGAATCTCCTAAAATTTGTTGAGCAGGTTCTAATAAAAGTGGATGTTGAATCAAGCTCTGGAAAATTTTGCTGTGGATATGAACCCCATGAAAAGCTCGTATCGTTTGGTTGTCGTTTTCCATCATTCGTCCAGAGGGGTTCTCTGGTAATAGTGAAAGTTCTTCGCGTAAAACGTTAACTTCTGCCTCAGAAAAATAATTGGGGAGAAATAACATCCCCTCATCTTCGTACTTTCGTATTTGATCTTGGGTAAGTTTCATGGTAGTTCGCCTTTCTATTTATAATTAGTAGGAATTTAAAATTTTCTGGCATAAAAAACTCTAAACCCCTTGCGATATTTTTCTGACAAATTTCCTAACAGAATCTTATTAAAATGTACCCATACTTAACTTAATAGGGGCAGATTAACTGTTGTATTATAATATCCGCTTCGCATAACTAACTGTAGATTGCATACTAAATTGTTGAAAACTTCAAACTCTAAATGTCGCTCACAAGTCCAACCATTAAAGCAAAAGCGTGTTGGAGAAATGGGAACCAGTGAGATCAATGGTCTGTCTTCTACGAAGAATACAATCTGCCCGTTTAGTAGTCTTATACTTGCATCAAATACACCAGGAATTCCATCATCCGTCTCGAAAATCCCCTTCATCAGACCTGCTGTAATTATAAATTTACATTCAAATTTCTTGAGTTCTTCTTCAGTAAGATTTATTGACTCTTGATGCTCGATGATGCCATTAGCTCTAACTTTACAAACAAAGTCCTCAGGAAATAAGCTTAATACAAAATCATTAATACAGACATCAATGATCATATGTATCCTATCCAAAGAACTGTTATTCATCACCCAGTGAGATTTTGCAAAGTTACCATACCAAAGTTGACCAGCTTCCCACTTACAGTGATCGCCGTCAATCACTATTACTACATCCTCATGAGTAACAAGCGGTATGTGTAAACGTATTTGTCCATATTTAAAGTCATGATAAGTATCACAATGCTCTTGAATAGAAGCCCCTGCTGGCAGCAGAGATAAGCGGATACTTCGTTTATGACATTTTAAGCTGTCAATGATTTCTTTAAAATAAGGAGTATGCTTCAGAATTGCTGTTTCTTCAAATGGCTCTAAACCCGGCCCACCTGGATCAGATTTGTCCCATCTTCCTCCTTGCGATTTTAAACTTAGACCTTTCCACTTGCCATCATGGAAAACTGTCGGGGAAGAACCCCATAAATCTTTGAGCGAAAACGGCTCCTCTGTTATCCAGCTAAAGGAATTGACTATTTTCAGTTCTTCTTGAATTCTTGCAATATCAAAAGACATTTCTAATGGGATAGAAGATGGTAGCTTTTCTGTTTTTAGTTCAACCATTTTTAGACCTCCTAGACTGACTATATTGAGAGATTAACTTGTGACAATATCGGGCAATTCGTGTTCTACTAACCTTAAGGGAGCATATTGATAGGCAATAATAGTCATCAACATAGTTAATGTTCCAAAGACAATAAACATTAGACCAATACCTCGACCGGGCCCGGTACCGATGAGTTTTCCGATATTTCCGGCGAGAGCGCCATTAACTGTCATTAAAGGTTCAAATATTCTGTCTGCTAAAGGGCCAGCAACAAGATAAGCTAAGGGTAAACAGGAGCCACTAATCGCATTCTTAAGAGAGAAAACTCTTCCTTGTACATCAGGAGCAACTTTATTTTGAAAAATTACTTGAGATGAACTGCTGATAAAAGGGAGTCCAAGAAAAAATAGAAAAGCAGCTATGTTAAGCATAAGAATGGAAGGATAAAACCCTGCAACTATCATGGAAAATCCGTTGAGCAGCATGAAGCAGAAAAATATATTGATATAGTTTTGCCGTCCACTTCCCCAAGTACTCATAAACAGTCCGCCTGTTAGCATACCCACACCGCCAAGGGACATGATAGTACCAAGTTGAGCTGAGGAAGCAAAAGAGAGTATTAAGGGATAAATGAGTACTTGAAGAATTCCAACAAAAAAGTTACTACTAGCAAGAAATAATAATAGAGCCAGTAGTCCAGAACGAGCCTTCAGATAATGGAAACCATAAATAGCTTGTGTGAGTAGTGAGGTTTTATTAATTTGCTGGTAACGTGTTACTTTGTGGTGAGGAAATCGAACCAAGAGTAGAGTAGTTAGAGCAAATACAAAACTGCCCAAGTCTACAACAAAAATTCCTGATAGCTGTATGATTCCTAGGAGTACACCACCTAAAATGGGAGAAAAAAGTTGTCCTAAAGCGTATGCTAAATGAGTCATTCCACTGGCTCTACCTAAGTATTTCTTGGGTACTAACAAGGTAGTGGCAGCGCTGTAAGCAGGCCATTGGAATGCACTGAAGCTAGAAATTACTGCACTTGCTAGATATATATGCCAAATTTGTATTTTTCCGGTGACCAGTAAGGCAGCTAAAGTTAGGGTACTTAAAGCTGCACCTGAATCGCTGAGAATCATCACCCAACGGCGGTTCCAACTGTCTACTAAGACACCAGCAAAAGGAGAAATAATGACGCTAGGAAGAGTAGTGAACAGAATTAGAAAAGAGAGCTGGGTAACGGAACCACTCTGCTGATAAACCCAAACATCAAGAGCAAAGTTGCTCAGACTGGATCCCAATAAAGAGACTAGTTGTCCCAACCAGACCACAACGAAAATCGACATTCCTTCAATTTTGAGTGGTTTGGGCATTTGATTTTTCTAATTGATAGATATTGTATGCTTGTTCAAGAGATTTTTGGAGTTTTTGAGCTAGTACCATAACATGAGGCTTACTAAGCATTGATATATGAGTACCAGGAACAAAATTAACTTCCACTTCTCCATCAGCAAACTGACTCCAACCCCACGTTGGATCTTGTAAAAGGCGATCGCAATTTTCCTGTTGAGAATTTCCCTCCTGAGCAAGAAACAGAGTAATTGGAACCGGATAAGTATTGTGTGGCACGTAATCTATTTGAACTTGAGTTTGGAAAACTTGTAATAAGCCACGAACTAATTTGATATCTGCCTGAGGAGGTAAAATGCTAACTATTTCTAACTGTTGCTTGAAATAGTTTATTTGTTCCTCTGATGTAAGAGAAGATAGAGCTTCATGAGATATTTGGAGATTTTCTCCAAACAATTCCTCAGCTATCCCAGCAATTGCATACATCCACCTGGCATTATCCCAACCAGAATAACTAACTTCGAGTTCAGAAGTCGGTGAAGTGTCTAAAATGGCAACATATGCAACAGATTGTCCAATACATCGTAACTGAGTCGCCATTTCAAAAGCGACTCTAGCTCCAAAGGAATGACCTCCCAAGAAATAAGGGCCGACTGGTTGAACTGTCCGAATAGCGTTAATGTATTGGGATGCTATTTCTTCAATGCTCCCAAGAGGTTTTGTTTCACCATCAAAACCCTGTGCTTGTAGACCGTAGAAGGGTTGATCTTCTCCAAGATATTGTGCTAGGTCGTAAAAGTAAAGAGCATTTCCCCCAGATCCAGGAACACAGAAAAAAGGTGGTAATGAACCTTTAGGTTGAATTGGTACTAAAGGAGACCAGAGTTTTTCAGATGAATCAGAACTAAGAACAACCGCCATTTGTTCGATAGTAGGACTTTGGAAAAGGATGGCTAAAGGTAAATTTTTCTGGAATTGTTGTTGAATTCTGGACATTAGACGGACAGCTAGAAGAGAATGACCGCCAAGTTCAAAGAAGTTATCTCGAACCCCCACCGAAGTTATATTAAGAACTTGTGACCAGATTTGAGTTAGTTGAATTTCTATGAGTGTGCGTGGTGCGATATATTTATTTTCTCTGGTAATTTCTGCATCAAGCGCTGGTAGTGCTTTGCGGTCAAGTTTGCCATTGGGTGTAAGAGGTAGAGAGTCTAAGGTGACAAATGCACTAGGCAGCATATACTCTGGTAGCTGTTGTCTGAGGTATTGACGCAATTGACTGATTGTGAGTGATTTGTCCTTAGCAACTATATAGGTGACTAAGCGTTTGCTAGTGTAGATATCCTCAGTGGCAATCACAACAGCTTGTTGGATGTGGGGATGGGTATTGAGGAGTGTTTCAATTTCTCCGAGTTCGATGCGGAAGCCTCGAATCTTGACTTGATGATCGATACGACCAAGAAATTCAATGTTACCATCACGACTATAGCGGGCTAAGTCGCCTGTTTTGTAAAGGCGTTCGGATTTTGAATTATTAAAGGGATTTGGGATAAATTTTTCTTGGGTTAATTCTGGGCGGTTGAGATAGCCTCTAGCTAAGCTATCACCCCCAATGTACAACTCTCCACAAACACCAACCGGAACTGGTTGTAAATGCTCATCTAAGATGTAGATTTGGGTGTTGGTTATTGGTTTACCCATAGGGGGACAAATCGGCCATTTCTGGGGTGGTTGTGTGAAAACGTAGGAAAGTACGACATGGGTTTCAGAAGGGCCGTATTGGTTATAGAATTTACACTGGTCAAAACGGGAAAATAGATTGCTCATCTGTTGGCTAATCTGAAGCTGCTCCCCTGTTGCGATCGCTTCTGTAAGATTGGCAAACAACTGAGGTTGGTCTGCGTAAGCTTCTGCTAATTGCTGCCAAAGCACAACCGGCAGAGTTGCTTTTTGGATTGGGTTTTGTGCAAGGAAATGTACTAATTTATCCAAATCCAGACGATAGTTCTCAGGAATTAAAAACAGTGTACCCCCCGAACACCAAGCAGCAAAGATTTCATGAAAACTGGCATCAAAACTCAGGGAAGCAAACTGAAGGACTCCAACCCCTTTTGCCATTGTTGCTGAATGCCACTCGATGAGGTTGGTGAAGGTGCGATGGCATAGAGCGACCCCTTTAGGTAAACCTGTAGAACCAGAAGTGTAAATCACATAGAGCAAATTCTCAGGCTGCACTTGTGATTGTGGGTTGATGTCAGACTCAGCAGCGATTAACTGCCAGTGAGTATCTAGACAAACGACCTGTGCGGTGTGTGTAGGTAAAGATTCTAGTAACGATTGTTGGGTTAACAAGACTCCAACACTAGAATCCGCCAACATATAACTTAAGCGTTCTTGAGGATAGTTGGGGTCAAGAGGTACACATACTCCTCCAGCTTTAAGTATCCCCAACAATCCCACCATCATCTCTATTGAACGTTCTACACAAATACCAACTAGCACTTCTGGCCCCACTTCCAGAGTTTGTAGATGATGCGCTAGTTGGTTGGCTGTTTGATTTAATTGTTTATAGGTCAACTGCTCTTTATCAAATACCACTGCGATCGCATCCGGTGTTTTCTCTACCTGCTGCTCAAACAATTGATGAATACATTTATGAGAGTACTCACTAGCAGTATCATTCCACTCGGTCAATAACTGATGGCGTTCTGCTTGACTCAACAAAGGTAATTCACCCACCGTCTGTGAAGGATTTTCTACAATTGCTGACAACAAGTTCTGGAAATGCTCAGCCATCTGCTCAATAGTTAACCCATCAAACAAGTCAGTATTGTACTCCCATGACCCCACTAATCCCTGGTTAGTTTCGATGACTGACACTGTCAAATCAAACTTCGCAATTGTGCTTTGTTGATTTAATTGAGTCAAAGTTACACCAGGTAATTTCACTTCTGCCACCGGGGCATTTTGTAATATAAACATTACCTGGAAAAAGGGAGAGTAAGCTAAAGAACGTTGTGGTTGTAGTGCTTCAACTACTTTATCAAAAGGCACATCTTGATTTTCATAAGCTTTGAGTGTGG
>NZ_JACXXN010000097.1 GCF_014904695.1 Nostoc sp. MG11
CTACGAAAAGAAGGATGATGATAAGCGACTGGCAGACATAAGTAATTTTCAATAATATCAAGTAAACGTTGTTGTAATCCCCAGTAAAAAATTTCTGAGTGTTCGATGATTTGCTTAGAGGTAGCATGAATTACAAATTCGTTTTTATTTCCAGAAATGGTGTGGGGAATTTCTGCTATCAAACTTTTTGCAACTTGTAACATTTGTAGAGTCAGGGGAAGTGAGAGCGCTGATAATGAAGTTACAACAATCCCTTCACTTCTCAAAGTCTCAAGTAAAACTAAATCAGGAGTTGAAAGCAAAGGTAGTTTATCAATATGCTTTTTTACAGATGCTTGATAAGCAAGTTCAATTTTACGACTCAATAATGGGATTTGCCAAAAGCTTTCTCCTATGCGATTGACAATCTTTTTTACACTCATTTTTATCTATATTGAATATTATTTATACTACTGATAAATGTTACAGTTAATCTTTGCTTAAATATTACAAATAATTAGAACTAGTAAAAAATATTATTTTCCTCCATACTTTCCTTTGTTGGACTACCGCAAAAGTCAAACCTCGTTTCCATGATCAGACGAAGCTTGCATAGATTTTGTCGATAATACGCTCAAACCTCAAGTAGTCGCCCACCAATCTATATTTCCTACTTTTTAACAGTTTTGCTACTTCTGTTATTAACTCGATAGCGGTTGAAGGCTTTTGAATATAAGCTTGGAATCCAAATTCAAGTGCTTTTTTATCTGCTTTATCTTCAGTATTTCCAGTAAAAGCAATTGCGGGAATTTCTCTAGTTTGTGGATGCTGAAGTGAACGAATTTTTTGTATTAACCAATACCCATCCTTCGAGGGCATAGTAATGTCTGAAATTAAAAGATCCACCGGGGTTTGTTTAATTACCTCTAATCCTGTTAAGGCATTGCATGTCGTGAGTACTTGAATTCCATAGCTTTCAAGAAGCTGGGTCATTACTAGAAGCATACCCTGGTGATTATCTACAACAAGAATTGTCACTCCTTGGAAGATATTTATGTTTGTTCATCGTCTGAAGAATATACAGATGGGAAATCTAATATCATGACGTTATTGCCCCGTTATTTGCTTGGTAGATAACGGAGTCAGTCCTGTTAGTGGCTAAGCTCTAACTAGCCGCTTAGTAGCATCTAGTGTGTTATCAACTTGATTAAAACATATTAGTGAATCAGGTTTCTCTAACCTGAGTCTTATTTCCTAAATGGCATTTTGGTAGTAATCGAGGACATGAAGACGAGAGCGAACAGACACAAGCTTTCACCCTACCACCTGCTGCTCCTGTTTTTGCAACACAACCTACGGAACTGCCTTACAAAGCTGTTTACGGTGATTGCAGACTCGCAACGTTAAGCCAAAAGAGAAGACACAACTATACCGGAGGATGATTTAGCAAGGCTATGGATTTTATCGCTGTCAGCTTCTTCAAGATTATTAGAAAGTTTTGCCGCTAAACTGGACTTAGAAACTTGGTTGTCTGGGGTGTATTTTCTGCCTGAATCCTTGAAAGCGGCGATACTGGCGATTAATGAGTTACCTGTTATTGATAAAACATTATGGTTCCGAATTCCCAAATTAGAAGCTGCTTCTTCTCAAAAACGTCTCCACATTTATTGCACTTTACTGAAACTTATTGCTCATAAAGTTGCTCTTGAACGTCCCCTGAACTACGAGTTACCAAACGCCGCCCTAAAGCTTACCTCTTGATGACCAAACCCCAGCACGAATTACGCAAACAATTACAAACTGCTTAATTGATAAGCGTTTCCGCTTTTCTTAGTACCTTCGATCCATAGCCTATTTGGTGCAGCTATCCTGCCCATCACCTGAATCCTTACGTTTTTAATTCATTAAACTTACGTCTTTACGTAACAGAACATATGCGTAGCTTGTAATTAGAGGCAGGGGATATTTAACTAATATTGATGAAACCCACTCGTCTAATAAATTAAGTGGCTTACTCCTTCTAAAGTAAGCTGGAGTTCCAAAAAAAGCAATATATTCTTCTACCCTAAAACCTAAACTGTTAAACTTATTTTTTTGATTGTTTGATGGACCGCGACACCAGCTATAATAAGCTGGAAATTTCAATTTTTTACTATCTGTAATTCTGTGAGGTGCGAGAGTTCCCAAAAGTTTATTAGACAGTTTTTCTGGTAATAGCTGATTAACGATAAATGGAAAAGCATACATAGTCGGAAACAAATGTAATGCGTACCCATCATGTCGCAACAAATTCCAAGTATTCTTGTGAAAAGTTTGTCCATTAGGAACATGTTCTGCTAGCATGATGCTAAAAATCAGATCAAATTGACCATCCAAGTTCAGGTTAGGAGATGAAATATCTGCTTGAATCTTGTGATATTCATTCGGCGCTTTGGCTAGTTCTTCTGATGAAATATCAAGTAGAGTGTACTTTAATCCATATTTTTCAATCATATTTATAGGAATAGCTGGATTAGCACCACCACCTACTTCACAAATTTTTTTCACTTCCGAACTGACTGCTAATTTATTCAGATAGTTTTGAAAATCCATCATGTGAGCAGAATCTTTTGCTTGTCTGTATTCAATTTTCATGGTTTAAAATTACCTAAGTTATCATAAATAGCTTTTAGATTAAGACTTTATTTGCGAAAATTAAAGTTTTTACAAATAAACTCTTGCCTTTATAATCGTTATTTCAATGTATTCTTTTACGCACAAAATTCTATTAAGCTATTATTTGCATAATAATTGCTTGCATAGTATGTATATCTTTCTCAAGATAGAGGTTTATCCTGACAAACAATACTAAAAGTATAGAATTTTACAAAAAAGTTTGATTTTCTACGCTACCCTTAACTAGGAAAGCTGTTGAACTAACTCGACCTATCACAAAATATAGGTATAGGGGTGAAATAAGTCGTACAGAAAGTTACGCTAAGAACTTGATAAGTCGCTTTCAATATTGCGCCTGGGATAAAACTGTATCAATTGAAGTCTCTGAAATGTTGAAAATAGTTCAGCTTTATTATTAGAGTTGTCGGGAAATAAAAGATGAGTGATACCATTTCACGAAAAATCTGATGCAAATAAAGCATCAAGAATAAAATCCCAACCTGTAATAGAAGCAACGATAAATGTGCTTAATTTCTCTAAACGCTTCCAGATAAATTGTCTTAACTCATCCAAAGTTCCGAAGCAATCCCTTGCCAAATGTCTTTTAACTTCCTCCCATAATCGCTCAATTGGATTAACTTGCGGTGTGTGTGGAGGTTAAAATAATAAAATGACTGAGAAGGAGGGCTCTTGAAACTGGCGAAGCCGGGGAGGCTGCTCTTGAGAAGTCCCCTCCGTAAGTGGTCACAAGCCTCCTTTTTAAAAAGGAAGAAGCAAGAAACACTTATTGTGAGACGCGAAAGCGCGAAAAACAATACGTCCTTACTTGTTGCCTCTATGTTTACGTTTTGGCAGAAGAGATTGGCACAAGTGTTCACATCGATTTTATTGTGCGTTGGCGCTAGCCTTGCCGTTAGGCATCGCTCTATGGAGAGTTAGAACCAGATGTGTTTAAAGTAGTTAAAGGTAGAGTTCAATCGTCGCTGACACAGGGCAAGGAAAGTAATAAATGGTTTAGTGTTCCAGGACAACCTGGATATTCTACTCTCTCTTTGACTTTACTCTCCAAAGAGCAGACTAAAAATTCATCCCCTCAAGCAAAGCGCAAAAATAATAAACCAATAAAGACGCCGCAGCCCAAAGAGATACCAATGCTCAAAGCTTATGAAGGACAATTTTAATTGATGCTTTGTCTACTTTTTTAGAACAGAACGCGGCAAAGTTTTCAACGTCTCAGAAGTAATCACCGGAATTTATGGAGAACTGAATGCAGCTGATGCTAGAGAGGTCAAGAATAAAGTGCTGAATGAATTATCACGAGGTCATCGTACCAAACGTTTCATTAGAGTACCTGACCAAATCGGTTTTTACACTTGGACTGTAGGTTGATGTCAAAAGTAAGTTAGGAGCAAAAATTATATACTTTAATAGATATTAATCATTTGAATAAATTATGCTCCTAGATTTATCGGGTCAGAATCTCAGCGGTCGTTCTTTCAAAGGTCAAGATTTGAGTAATGCAAACTTTAGCGGTGCAGATATCCGCTCTTGCGATTTTAGTGGAGCAAATTTGACAGGTGCAAACTTTAGCTATGCCAAAGCTGGACTGCGACGCTGTTCAGCAATTGAGTCTGTATATGTTTCGTCGTTACTGCCAGGAATATCAGGGATATTGTCAACATTAATTGGTTCTATAGGATTGCTTATTGCTGAAAATCCTAGTTCCAAGAAGTATCAAGCTGGCGTTATTGTGTTAATTTTGCTTCTATTGTTTTGGACTTTAACTGTCCGTCAAAGTTTAATAGTTGGAGCATTAGCCGTCAGCGGAGTATTAGCAGGAGCCTTAGCCGAAGTATCAGTGGGAGTATTAGCAGACTCCAGGGTTGGAACTGAGTCCGTAGCTTTAGTCTTAACCGTAGCATTAGCTGGAGTTGGAGCCTTAGCTTTAGCCAGATCTGTAGCCAAAACCTTAGACTTAACCGCAGGTTTAGCCTTAACATTAGCTGGAGCTTTAGCCTTAGTAATAGCTGGCTCAATCTTAGCTTTAACCAAAACTGGAGCAGTAGCCAAAGCATTAGCCGTCAGCGGAGTCTTGTTTAGTGCTTACTTTGCTTGGCAGGCAATCAAAGGCAACGAAAAGTACTCTTTGAGTAGAGGTACAAGCTTTCGTGAAGCTAATTTAACTGATGCTGATTTCACTGCCGCACAAGTCCAAAATACAGATTTCAGAAAAGCTGTTCTCATTCGTACTTGTTTTCTTAGAACCAGTGAAAGATAAATTTTTGGCTCTTGGTTAACTTGATAATGGGTTAAGCAACAATGATTTTAAAGTGTCTGACTTCATGTTGTCAAAAATTAATCTATCCGCAAGCTGCCCAGAATTATTGGCAACTGCAAACTCTTAGACAGAAAGATATATTGACGTTAGAGGAAGCGTCATTATATTTAGACATCCAGCCAGGAATGCTATTAGAGGAGGTGGGGTTGGGAAAACTGCCTGGAGGACAATTGGCGGAGAAGTGGCGATTCTGCAAAGATGCTTTAATTAACCACTTTTCTATATATCACGGTAATGGCCCTTGGATTAGTGAGGAAAATGTAGACGAAGAAGTTGAGGTTTGTCAGCAAGAAACCGTATTGAGACTGATAGAAGATTACAGCGTAGGCAGAAGAGACTTTACCCAAAGCGATTTTAGAGGAGCAGATTTCAGAGATACAGATCTATCTGAAGCTGACTTTAGTGGCAGTTGGTTGTCAAGAGCCAACTTTGGGGGCAGTATTTTAACAGGAGCAGAATTTCAATCAGCTAATCTTAGAGAAGCCAATTTCCGAGGTGCTAATCTTAGCTATGTTAATTTCAAAGGAGCGGATTTAACTGGAGCAGATTTAGGTCAAGCTATTCTCGTTAGTGCTAACCTGTCAGATGCAATTCTATTGGGAATAGATCTCTGGGGAGCTAACATAGAAGATGCAAAATTCAAATGAAAATTCGGGCATAAATTTTTAGAAAATTAGTTACTCAGCATTCTATTATTGTACGTATCAAAGGGTTTCAGCGTCGATTTTGAATTAAGCTGCGATGCACTTGGCGGGGCTTTGCCCATCGCACTTTACCCACAGAAATCATCCACACGTATATCCTGCCACACGTCAGACGGTTGCCAACCGGAGTTACCAAGGGAGCGCAGAGGGCGACAGCTTTCGGGAATATAGTCTGATTGTGATGCTTGGATATATGCATGTGGCTTAGAATCAACTACTGGTTCAGGAATATCCCGAATCTCAGGCATCTCAATCGCTTGGGTAGGAGGTGGGGTTGCGTCTGTTTTTTTGCGAATCGGCTTGGCAGTTTTTTTAAGAAGTCGTCGCATATCCATAGGAAATTCTGGGCAAACACGGTCAGGATCTCCCCGAATATAGCAAATTCTCAAGGGAATCCGACTGCTGGCTGCTGTTTCCATCGCTGAATGCTCTAGCATTCTGGCACTTGACGAAAGGCAATCGCTATCCACCAGCAGAATTAAATATATCTTTAGAAATATTTCTCTGGTAGTAGATAGCAAATATGATGTTAGAACAACATCCTATGTAAATTAGTGTGTTCCCTATGGATATCTAAGTAACAACTTAGATATCCTCATTCACTTTTGTAAAGAGATTGTAGATGACTGCACCTTTATTACTGTTTGATTTCATATACAGGCAAGAATTCCGTAATGATTCGACTTCTGCTTGTGGACGACCAAACTATGTTTTGCCAGGGATTAGCTTCTTTGTTATCGCTCGAAGAAGATTTAAGTATAGTCGGTCAAGGGAGTAATGGTAATGAAGCGCTCGCCCTTGCCGAACAATTACAGCCTGATGTAATTCTCATGGATGTGCGAATGCCTGTATGTGATGGGGTGGTTGCAACGCGTCAAATCCATCAACGCTATCCTTGGATACGAATTTTGGTGCTGACAACCTTCGATGAAGATGAATATATTTGCCAATCTCTGCAAGCTGGTGCTTTAGGCTATCTACTCAAAAGCACTCCTTCTGGGCAGTTGGCTGCTGCTATCCGCACTCTGTATCAAGGATACAGCCAATTAGTCCCGACTATTGCCCCCAAAGTGTTTGCTCAAATAAATCCTTCTACCAAGAAACAGAACTATGAGTTTTTGTTAAGCGAGCGTGAACTGGAAGTGTTGAGGTTACTGGGGCAGGGAAAGAGCAATCGAGAAATCGCCAGCGAGCTTTACCTGACTGAAGGGACGATTAAAAATCACATTACCCAAATTTTATCTCAACTGAAAGTGCGCGATCACACTCAGGCAGCTCTTTGGGCACAACAAAATGGCGTAGTGTGAATGCTAAGCACCTTGCTCTCAAGTCCTTAACTGTCTGCTTAAGTGTCTTAAGTATCCTTCTGTTTGCTGCATATTTGCTAGATTATATTTATTGTCAGCACTTAGCCTTTGGAAAAGAGATACTTTTTCTATAGGGAAAGAATTTGTTATAGGTAACAATAAGCTATGAGTAAAAAATGGGTAGCCAAAAGAATTACAGTAAATCTCGCCCTAGAGGAGAAGAAGAGACTTGAGAATTACTGTGCAATGACCGGAAGACCAGCGACCGATGTAGTTAGGGAATTAGTCCGCTGTTTGGAAGTAGAGTCAGAAGTATCTGTGAAAGTAAATTCCAATCAAGAAAAAAATACAAATGTTGCGGCTTGAGAGTATATTAACATCGGTCAATCAACAGGCAAGACTTCAAATAAAGCCCAAATTTTCACAAAGGAGCGAGGGTGGCTGTGTTGCAAAAATAGGTGCCTAAGCAAGTGTTATATTCTTTCAAGAGACTGAAATGCTACAGAGATGAACCCAAAACAACCATTTAAATGGC
>NZ_JACXXN010000098.1 GCF_014904695.1 Nostoc sp. MG11
GTGATTGACTTTTTTGCACAAGCACTGCTGGCTAATTCTAATAATTATCTGTCTCGCCCATCTCTGCTTCCTAAATATTAGACCTGAATCCTTACCTTTTTGTTGAGTGCTAAACGCAACAGACGAGCAGCCAAAAGGTTTTTCCGTAAAGCTTTCAAAGCAACTCACAACAGAACACCACAAGTCATTAATGTAGATAAAAATGCTGCTTATCCTACGGCTGTCGATGAATTAAAAAAAGAAGAACTTCTGGCTCAAAGTAGTGAGTTACGGCAAAATAAATATCTGAATAATATAGTAGAACAAGACCATCGCTTCATTAAAAGATTAGTGAATCCTGGTTTAGGATTCAAATCATTCTACACAGCTAGAAGAACTATTGCTGGCTACGAAACTATGAATATGATTCGTAAAGGTCAGGTTAACAGAGTAACTAAAGGAGATATTGTCGCTCAAGTCAATTTGATTGCACATATCTTCGGACTTGTTGCATAAACAATCTTAATTCTAGAGGATTTTCTCACTTTAAATATTTTTTGCAACACAACCTATTTTGTTGGCATCGGCAGCGGTACAAGCGGGTTTTGGTAAGTTGACAGAAACAGTACAGCAAAACCTCAAGGGTATCCGTACCATTCAGTCTCATGCCCAGGAAGAGCGTGAGATTAACCATTTTACAGGCGTGTCAAATTGTTATGCGCTAGCTCATCAAAAGTTGATCGATTTGAACGCTATTCTCACTGCCTCCATTGTGCTGGGTAGTGGTTTGATGACCTTAATTGTTGTTGGCGTAGGTGGTAAGCAAGTCTTAGCTGGGCAAATCAGTGTCGGCACGCTGACAGCTTTCATCTTTTATTTGGCAATGATTTTGGGGGTGATCAAGGAAAGCAGTTTTGTTACGTATGCTTTGCTCAATGCCATTACTGCTGCAACCAGAGTATTTGAGATTATGGATGAAAAGCCAGAGATTGAAGATGTTTCAACAGGCTTATCAGCCCAGCCAATCAATGGCAAAATTGCAGTTGAAAATCTATTGTATAGTTACCCAGTTAGTGCTGGGCTGCCATCGCGTCTGGTTTTAGAACAGATATCCCTGAGTATCAGCCCTGGCGGAATGATTGCTATTATCGGTCGTGTAGGCTCTGGCAAATCTACCTTGTTACGACTGCTGGCCAGGCAATTGGAGCCTAATAGTGGACAAATCAAATTGGATGGGCAAGATTTAAAAGATGTTCCACTGAATCACTTGCGTCAGAATCTGTCATTTGTACCCCAAGATGCTTTCTTATTTGCAGCACCAATTTCAGAAAATATTTCATTCGATAAGCCAGATCGACCACCCGAATCTATTTGGCAGGCTGCTCGATATGCACAGCTTGAAGCAACAATTAACAAATTTAGTGCAGGTTTATCCACATTAATTGGTGAGCGTGGGGTAACTTTATCAGGTGGGCAGAAACAAAGAACCAGCCTAGCTCGTGGGCTGATTCGCCAGACCCCCATCTTGCTGTTAGACGATTGTTTTTCTGCATTAGATACTAAAACTGAGGCTTTAGTTCTATCGCAATTGCGAGCGGTCAGGAATGGACTTACTACAGTATTAGTTTCTCACCGTTTGTTGGCGACACGTTATGTAGATAGGATATACGTACTTGAGCAAGGGCGTATCGTGGAAGCTGGCAGCCATAACGAACTAATTGCCCAGGATGGTTATTACGCCAAGCTAGTTAGTATGCAAGATAGTATGCAAGACGTTCTCTGATATTTAAGAGTTTCAATAACCAACATTGTTAAAATTTTACCCCCATGTTAGGTTTAAAAAATTGCTTATATTCTTTTATCTCTAACTAAAAATTAATCCGGTAATTTTGTTGGAAGCAGTGATTTCTTTACTAGGTAGATATGCATAAACGACCAGAGATTGATTAGCTGATTGAACGAAGCAAAATTATAGAAGTCATTGTTGGTTTTGCAAACGCACTGGATGAAAAGAATTGGCAAAAATTACGAGTTTATCTAACAGATAAAATCGAGATTAATTATTTAGACTTTCGAGGTGAACCACCTCGGCAGGCGACCGCAGAAGAATATGTAAAACAACGAGTTGATGGCTTGGCAGGATTACGGACTTTGCATATCAGCACGAATCATGAGGTAACAATCAAAGAAAATGTAGCTGATTGTAAATCAGCATATTGTATTTATAGAGTTGATCCCACACTTGAAGCAGGACAAGACCGGTTGGATACAGCAGGGAACTATCTTCATCGGTTGATTCGAGTGGATCAAGAGTGGCGAGTCAATGCGATCAAGCAAACAGTGGTGGTAATGAGTGGCAATCGACAAGTGCATGGTGCGTTCCACAATGGTCAAATAGAATAGCTTTATAAGCATAGAGCCGAGATCCCTGCAATAGCGGAAATAGAGCCTGAAAAGCCTTGCCAATTCTAGGTTTGAAAGATTTAGGAACTTGTGTAAATTGCAGTTTCAAAGGTTGAGGAATATTTGGCATCAAGGGTACATAATCGCTGTAACCCTTGAAATATCTGGTGTTTAAGGACGTTTAGCAAGAGTGCGATCGCGACTTTTGTGGGCATATTTGCGCTCTTAATTTTAGCTTTTACCAACTTTCGATGATTGAATAGTTTCAGTAGTCATGTCCGAAACCCCTAAAAAATCAATGTTACTCTGCTATCAAATGCCAACTTTCACCCAAATGTTGGTATTTGATAGCGTAAAAAACGGATTTATTAGTAATTGTGTACTAAATTGAGTCTTCCTGTATTTGTTTAAAACTAGAGTGAATGAATAAGCTGAAAGCTATACATAGCAGGAGTTTTCAGCCTCTATTTCCGAATTAGCAGGGATCTCGGCTCTATGCCAACTAGGGCTGACTATTTAGAACAAATTGTGCGGGACAATACCTTACCAAGTATTACACGAGATGAAGAACAAGTTCTACCAAGTAATACATGGGGAGCAGATGCCCTTTCTCCGTGTATTACACCGAATAATGAGCATCCTCAAACGTCAACCACTTTACTGCCCCAACTAGAAGCACTTGAAGCTTTACGTGATCGCATTTTGTTGGAACTGAAGTTAGGTAAGCAAGCCACTGGATACAAAACGGCACTTAAAGCTCTTAATCGTTTCATTGCTGAATTAACTAACCGAGCATAGGCGTTGAGCGAATTCGCCAACAGTGTCCCTCGCTACTTTTACCCCAGATATAGCAAAGACGCATTTTGCTGCTATGCAAAGCTTGAAAACCTTGCTGTGAAAAAGTTGCATTAAAAACTCCTATGCCAAATCACTCTAAGGTATTTGGCACAGGAGTTTTGAAGCTATCTACAAGGGTTTGGGGCTGCTAAAAATTAAGGGGGAGAATGAAAATCTACCTGACGACGGGCTATTATTGTTGTCGATATGAATCACATCAAACTACACATTTGGACTAATGGTGATCGCTACGTTGGCATCGTTTCCGCTAATATCTCCGAACACATAGGAGAAGCCAGTCGGAACGGCAACACCTAATCCATTGCTTCCTACAAATGGGTTGTTCCAGTGAATAAAGAAGTCTCCCACCTCCGAGCCATAGGTGACAGTTCCTTCAGTTCCGGTTGCGAATCCATCTGACTCACTTTGCCATGTGGCACGTGTCATCGGTGCAATGTTCTCTGGAGGTACTGCATTACCACTACCTGAAAACTCACCATGCATCAAATTGACATTTTTCCGATGAAGTGTGAGATTAGTAACATTCCTAAGTGTGAGATTGAATGAACGTGCTGCCATGAGAAATCTCCTTTATCAATTACTCACACCTTCATGTACAGCATCTAACTGCAATACTTTTCTCTGTCTATAGGCACAAATTTTGCACTAAGTACAGCATTTTATAAATCTGAAGTGGCATTGATCATTGCCAAAAATGTCCATTTTTGGGCAAGCTTGAAAGACTGAATAGTGTGAAGAGTAGATTTTAACGTGCAAAAATTTGAAAGTCTATTTACCCCTTTTGGGCAAGCTAGTAAATCAGTGAAGTAACTATCGCAATATTTCTTTACAATATGTCCTAATTTCCACATATCTCGGCTGACCCTCAAAGACGCTGTTTGTAGGCGTTTTTTAGTTCCTCTTCGCTCTCGGCAATCTCAACCTTAAACGGGCGGCTCATGAGTATGTTAACTTACCGAGTTTGCTTCTCCTTATTATATGCAGCTTCATTTTAAATTGGTATTAGCATAAGGAGAGCGAAAGAACAGTTTTATGCTTGTAAGATATGAACTATCGTTTATTCATCGTAAACGTACCTTTGTTATTATCAACATCTACAAAATTACCGTTAATTGAAGTATCACTATCTAATCTACCGCTTAAAGCAGCACGGTAGGTAGAGTTTGGTTTTCCTTTGGCTATTTGTGCAATTGTAATAACTGGTCTCCCCCTTCCAGATTCATAAACTCTTATCTCAAAAATGCTATTATTGGCGTTAGGACTAGGATTGATATATGTCCCAATTAGCTGTTCACCCTGATTTGAAATTTTCATTTGATAAGAACTTTGTATAATACTAGGTTTATAATCCCAATTACCTGCCAAATTGACAGGTGAAGAGGCTTGAGCAGTAGTCATAAGGTTAGTTTTAACAGTGCCAAATGATAGCCAAAGTATCAACAACAGTGCTAGTAAACCTGCAATAGAATATATTTTTGGAAAGAGTATTTTTACATCGGTTATTTTCATAAAACTTTAATCCTTATATGTGATATTTAGTGCTATTCAGATATACACCATTGTGATAAATTCTATAGCTTAACCCTCTAACTAAAGTTTGAGAGAACTGAACCAAAAGTATAATATTGCAGTTAGTTAAAGGTAGAAGTAGGTTCCGTAGAATGTCACCCTAAGTACAACTTGTCATTAATAGCAACTGCTGCCGCCCTCATGGAAGTAATCGTGCCAACATGAGAGAAATAATCTCTTGAGCCAATGTCGTGCAAGATGACAAAACAGCATTGGCAGCCTCAAGCCTCGATATTACTTGATTGTGGCAACCCAAGTAAGAAACTCAGTTTTAATGTTTTTTACTTTAAGCTTTTGAAAAGCATTTTTCCCCTCTGCTGCGTGGTGGCGATCGCTTAATTTGGCTACTCCCTTATAAATTACTTAGTAAAGTACTCGTATTTTCCGCAAAGTTGCTGTATCCTATTGATTCTGTGCGATTTTTCAGTACTCAACTAGATCTCAGTTTTTATGGACAAGAAACTCATCAAAAAATCTGAAAAGCTTACCCTCAGACAGATGAAGTCAATCGAACAAGCAGAAGATCAACTTCTTCAAGCTGATAGTGTTAATTTTTCACCTCCTATAGTTGAGGAAAAACCAGTAATCATTCCAGAACTGCGAGAACCTGACTATATTCCATTCCTTGACAACCCTCCAGTACAGTCTGTTGGTAACTCTGGCTGGCAGGTTTCTGATATTTGGCGGGATATCCGCGTGGATGAGTTCTGCGGGTGAAGTGCGATGGGCAAAGCCCCGCCAAGGGCATCGCAGCCTAGTTCAAAATCGACGCTGAGCAAAACAATTGTTTGGTCAAGCAAGTTTTTTGATTTAATGTATATTTTAAAACTGTATTTAGCACTTGATCAAAATCTAAAAGGATAAAACCACTGAAGTGTGATTCAGTAGCAAATGGCACTCTTGTAAAAGTGAAATTCTTGCTAGGGCAGGGTGAAGGGTGTAAGTGCTGTTTCATATCAGTTTATTTTGAAATATTTATTTGATACTATTCGCTCTAGATATACGGCAGTTTTCAATTACTTGTAATTGAAAACATATCGTTATGAGGGGCGCAAGGACTTGCGCTCTGACGACGTATTACTGGTAGGGTACTCACATAGGAACTAATATGAAAGTTCAACCCAGCAAATTAGGTAAAACTGTGATCATCACAGGAGGAAATAGAGGGTTAGGCTATGAATGTGCAAAAGCGATCGCCGCATTTGACCAAGATTGGCACGTGATTATTGCCAGCCGCAACCACAAGCAAGCAACTTTATCCGTTAAACAGTTGATAGCTCAAACAGGTAATCGGTCTATCGAACTAATAGAACTGGATCTCGCATCCTTAGCCTCAATCCGTGCCTTTGCCAAAAACTTCGCAGCACGCAGTTGCCCTCCTTTACACGCAATCGTGTGTAACGCAGGTATACAAATTGTTACACGTACAACTTATACCAAAGATGGGTTTGAAAGTACCTTTGGAGTCAACCATCTCGGACATTTTCTCCTAGTTAATCTCCTACTTCAGCACTTAGTTTCTCCATCTCGAATTATATTTGTTAGTAGTGGCACGCATTCGCCGAACGAGAAATTGAATCATCTTATTAATATTCCTTCTCCGAAGTATTGCAATGCAAGATTGCTGGCATTTCCTGAGTCAGCTTCCATTGAAGAAGATATCCTAACAATCGGACTGCGACGTTATACTACCTCAAAGCTTTGCAATATTTTATGCGCTTATGAATTAGCGCATCGCTTACAGTCTCAGGGATACAGTACCCAGCAGCAACCAATTACCGTCAATGTCTTCGATCCAGGGCTGATGCCAGGGACAGGAATAGCACGCGACTATAACTCAATCCAGCGTTTCGCATGGAATTTTCTTTTGCCAGGAATATGTTTGTTTGTGCCATACGCAAACAGTACCAACAAATCTGGAAAAAACCTTGCTAGGCTGATTCTTGCTCCAGAGTTTGCAACAGTTACAGGCAAATATTTTGTTGATCTACAACAAGTACGTTCTTCCAAGGAATCTTATGATCGAAAAAAGGCTGCGGAATTATGGCAAACTAGCGCCCAACTAGTCAATCTTGCTCCTGATGAAACTTTTGATGCCATAAAGGAAAACTTTAGCGTTCATGTTTAACTTCAGGCTCAATATTGGCTTTGACACCTAAACAGTCTAGTTCAAAATTGACGCTGATACCTTTTAATACGTACAATATTGAAAATTGACTCTCACCACTTCCGACAAATGTATATAAGGATATCTAAGCTTTCTAAGCTCAGATACCCCAGGACTACTTCACTATATTTGAGAGCCAGCATGATGATAACAGCTTATCGGCTGTCTTCTATTTTGAAAATATTCTTAAAGTTAGATTGGTAATTCATACTTAAGTTAGTTGCCAAAAATATCAATTTCAGCACTATATCTAATGCGGGCTTGTCGAGAGTCAGACCAAATATCAGACACTTCTTCCAAAGCACTTAGGTGCTGGAAGCGACGAAACACTACCTGGAATGTACTGTTACAGAAAACTCACAAGTATCACCCTGAAGGCTTTCTCACTGGTGAAGAAGGTAAGTTAAAGTTAGGTAACAGGAACTAACTTCTTCGATAGAGAAAGCACACAGCACAAGCAATGCCAAAATTTTCTTTGACCGTAACTTTCCAGGTCGTGGAATCTTTGCCATACAGCAAAG
>NZ_JACXXN010000099.1 GCF_014904695.1 Nostoc sp. MG11
CAAGTTAATTTTATTGCAGACATCTTCGGAGTTGTTGCATAAATAATCTTAGTTCTAGAGAATTTTATCACTTCAAACCTTTTTTGCAACACAACCCAAAATTCTAAATTCAATCTTTGCTATTTTGAACTGGCGTTCAGTCCTAGCCCTTTTGAAAAGCTTTTCAGGGGGCGATCGCCTCCACCCTAATCCCCCATCGGATCATCTCTGCCAATGCCAAGCGATCGCTTGCAATTCGGTTTTCACATCTTCCCAATTAGTTCCGCAATAGTAATATTTTTTGTCTTTAACGTTAGCTAAATAAAATCCCGGATTTCCTCCGTTAATGCGGAACAGTTCAACTACCACTTTCGTTTTGGTCAAGCCGTTTGTTTCTAAAGTAGATTCTAGGTCAGCAGGGATGCCGCAAGGATTATAGAAAACATCGCCACCGTGAAAAAACCACCGCGTTCCCTCGCACTCGTAAATTTGAAAATAGATGGGTGCGTGAATTTTGACCATAGCTACATGGCGATCATCTTTATACGAACGCTAACTAACCGGATGATATAACCCCGTATTTTCGTGAAATTCCCACCCCATACCCGATTTATCCTTACCCTTGCACCATGCCACAAAAAGCGGTGGGTGCAACTTCTGAAGCTGTTCGCGTATAGTTTCTACACTGACACCAAGTCTTTTAGCTAAACTTTCTTCTGTTAATGGTTGGATTCTTTGAGTAGACCGTTGATAAGATGAATTGTTGTACGATTTCTTAGCCCGTCTTGGTTGGTTGTTGAGATAGTTTTGAATTTTGATAATTGCCTCAGCCAACTGTGTCATTCGCGCTGTCATCCCCTCCATTTTTTGTTCTAAATCGGCGAGATTATAGATTGCTCCGGTTTCGTTGCTATTAGCACCTAACAACTGTGACTCAAGCTGATCAAGTCGTGAGCAAATAGCTAATATCGTTTGATTTGTAGGGTTGGCGCTACTACTGTTAAAAGATGCCAAGTACTCATAAACACTTACCTTTATCTTAGAGTCCAGGCGTTTATCTAAATCATTACCAGCAATTGCATCAAGGTCCAGAAGAGAATCATCTAGGTAGAGTTCGATAAATTGGGTGAGCCTGGCTGTTGCCGTTGTGTCTTTCTCCCAGCAACGGGTCATAAACTGCTCCCACCCACATCTTTTGGTCACAGTTAAAAGATGCAATCGTATCTTGTTTTTCCTTGTTTGGCTCATCTCTCATATCTAGGTAAACCGAGGCTATCCGCGACCGAGTGAGCGCCAGCCCCGCAAGATAGTTACCTAGACAGTACCATGATTAGTGCGTTATTCCCTGCCTAACCCCGCATCAATCCAATTCGCAATTGTGAATTCGCAATTCGCAATTAAATAAGTGGGAGCTTGTACCCACTTTTAGCCAATTAATCAATTAATTCGCATTTTCAATTGCGAATTGCGAATTGCGAATTGCGAATTGTTTGGTCAATCATTTTGGCAAGCGATTCAGCGTTGAATCTCGTGAGCGATTCCGCCAATTGCTGGAAATAGCTGTATTGCTGATCCGCATAATCTCCCGCTTCTAACTCCAAAAGTTCACAAAACTTCAAGTAATCTGTCCGCCAGTTGAACTCACCTATAGCCGTAGCAAATCTTTGGGCCAAATCCCTCGATTCAAAACTTGCTGCCGTTGGCTTGCCGTTATGATTGTAGGTACTGCCGCGCTCGGTCATACTGTTGCTACAAGATTGTGCTATTAAATTTGTATTATTAGCGATTTTATCTCAAGCTTGACCGCTGAGAGCGTAGACAACAGTAGAAAAATCATGAAAAATTAGGCTTATAAACAGGGGGAAGGGTTAAAGGGTCAAGGTCAAAGGAAAGTTAACACATTCTGACTACCTTTCCCCCTTTACCTTTACCCTTTTCACCCTATGAAGTTATGGTGATTTTCCTCCGTCCCGCGTAAACTGAAAAATGCGGTGAAAATCACGGTGTATGGTAGATGAAGCGAGATCGCCACGGCAAAGCCAAAATTCTCTCTCACGAGGAAATACAGTTGCTATTTACCCACGGACTGAAAACAACCCGCGATCGCACTATCTTTGCCACTGCCCTGTTCACTGCCGCGAGAATTAACGAAGTTGTAACTTTGCTCAGCGCTGATATATATGATGTAAAAGGGCAAGTGCGATCGCCTACGGCGGGCGGTTACGCCATCACACCTCACGATCCGCAAGGCCAATACCAAGGGTAAGTTAGCAACTCGCAGTATTCCAATTATTGAAGATTTGCAAAGTTTGTTGACTCAATACCAACCCCAAGCAGGGGAAGTGTATTTGTTTCCTGGAAGACATGGGCGGGAACACATCACCTCAGATTCGGCAGCCAAAATACTTAGGGAAGCTTGTGCTAGTGTAAATTTGGAAGGAATAAGCACCCATAGCTTTCGTCGCACGGCATTGACTTCTATGAGTGATGATCAAATTCCATTGCGAGTTATCGCGGAAGTTTCGGGACACTGTAACTTGGCAGGGCTTCACACATATTTAGAGGTTCATCCGCTACAAGTGCAAGGGGCAGTATCTTCTTTGGCAAAGCTATCTCCAATAGACAACATCGGTTTAATCAACTATTACGTCCTACAGCCCGAAACTAAGGGAACATCTAGTACATAAGGTGAAAAAACTTGTCTCCCGTGGGCTGCTCTTGCGTTCCCATACTTGTATTCCTAGTTGCACTAGCTTCAGCATTATTGACCGACTACAAGCAAAATTACATAAATTACTCAATTAAATAAAGTGAGTTGGAATGCCCAACATACGGGACAATAAAAATCAGACACTATAAAACCAGACGAAACTATGATTGTGTCTGATTAATTAGGGAGTAGGAAAAATGACTCTTTCTCTCGTCCACGTAAACAAGTACCGAAAGGCGATCGCTTCTCTTGGGGCAGTGCAAGCAGAGGCGAAGTTGATTAGCTTGTGGTTGGATGGGAAAGCGGATTCATCTGTTATGGCATATCGACGTTACATTAGGCGGTTCCTGGATTTCCTAGACAAACCCCTTAAGAAAGTAACCTATGAAGATTTGGTGGAATACAGTACACAATTTCAAGGACAAGCTGACAGTACCCGGCGCATTTACATTGCCGCAGTCAAAAGCCTGATCAGTTTCGCTCACAAAATTGGGTATATCCCTTTTAATGTTGGTATGGCAATAAAACTCGGAGAAATACCAGACGTAATCAACGAACGTTATCTCGACGAAGCAGATATCAAATTAATGGTACGGGCAGCACAAAAACATCTAGAACTTGCCAAAACTCCCAGGCGACAGTACACAGCTAAAAGAAATCTGCTGATCATTAAGCTGTTGTACCAGGCGGGGCTACGGGCAAACGAAATTTGTCAGTTAACTTGGGCAGATTTGACTTCTAGAAATGACAGTGGTCAGGTGTATGTGCGAAAAGCTAAGGGCAGCAAAAACCGCACTATCCTGATCAAGCCAAAGTTGTGGACTGAACTGATGGAGTTTAGGGGAGATGCTAGTGCCACAGATGCAGTTTTCTCCAGTCAAAAGGGTGGACATCTGGAGCGCCAAAACTTGCACCCCATCGTGAAAGCGATCGCCTCGGATGCTGGGCTAAGTGACAAAGTATCAACTCACTGGTTGCGTCATGCCCACGGGTCACATGCCATTGAGAGAGGAACCAACCCTGTACTGGTGAAAGATACTTTGGGTCACTCCAATTTAGCTATCACTGATCGATACCTCAAAGCTAGGCCGAACGACAGCAGCGCCTTGAACTTGATGGATATTTGATTAGAAATGATGAAAAAATCAAAATCCGTCTTTGGAAGTTGATGTTCTCTTCATGTTTTCTAATTCTCTTAGGCGCTCTTGAAGTTGTTGATTCTCAATCTTCAACTGTCGTTTTTGTAGCGATTCCATCTCTTTAATACGCTTGTGCAACTGAATACTTTCTTGCTTCTGCTCTTTGATCAGCTTTTGCCATGATTCGAGTTGTTCTTTCGCCCTTTCTTGTGCCGCTTGTTTTGCTGACAAAAACAAGCTTGTTCTCAAGTCTTGCTCCAAGCGTTCTAATTCCTGCCGATGTTGTTCTTTAATCGCTGCTACCATTGAGATAAATTCTTCTGTCTCAATCTGCTGACTCGAAAATGACACATTTTTGGCATTGAAATTTTCATTGTTGCTCAACATTCCGCCGTCATGAATATAGGGCATTAGTGGGAACATTAGGTCAATTGTGCTTGTGTTACTAGACTTCTAAACGCTTGACCATATAACCCTCACTATAATATAGGTCAAATCTTTAAGGCTCAATAACCAGGAACTAAACAAAGCAGCAAATAGCTTCCAGGAAAAGCGATCGCCTTAATTAACCGCCGCCATCGGGTTTACTTTCCTAATGCAGAATTACGTCGCTTTCATTGTACAGTCAATTGGCGGATTGGCGGTAAGCGAAGCCATGCCGCCCTTGCTTATCGCTAGGATAAACAGGCAATATCAAATGTTTTATAGTACACTTGAACTATATTTGGGTTCTAAGTAGTCCCACCATTTCACGCGATCGCATTCCTCAATCAATCATTCAAGGAGTACACCATGAAATTGACCCCTTACCTGATGTTCAACGGACAATGTGAGACAGCGTTTAAGTTCTATGAGAAGTGTTTGGGTGGCAAAATCACAACAATGATGACCTACGGGGAGTCACCTATGGCAGAACAGACCTCTGCTGAGCAGCGTACTAAAATCATGCATACTCACCTCATGGTGGGCGATCAGGAATTGATGGGATCTGACAGCCCGTCTGAGCAGTATGAAGAACCGAAAGGTTTTTCCGTGTCGATTAGCCTGAACAATCAGGTAGAAGCAGAGCGCATCTTTCAGGTCTTGGCAGAAAGCGGGACAGTCCGGTTGCCACTTGAGAAAACCTTCTGGGCTAACCGTTTTGGTATGTTGGTCGATCAATTTGGCATCTCATGGATGATTAACTGCGGATAATCTGCCTGACCCTCTACAGTGCAGTGGAAAAAGGCTGCGACAACATATTTGACGAACTGACCGTATCCACACACCATCTTCTGCTGAAACTTGGAGCAAAGCCGCACACTGATGTGCAGGATGTTGGCGACAGAATCCTGGTGGCTACGGTTACAGATCCTTGGGAAAACATCTTTGACATCATCGAAAATTCCCATTTCCAGCTTGAGGCTTGCGAAAATTTATTCCAGTTTAGTGCTTGTAAAACGAAGGAGATAATGTAGTGGAAACAACCAAAACACAACAAGAACAAGCGATGCAGACTGAACCATAAAAAGAACACCAGTGGCTACAGCAGCTTGTTGGTGAATGGACGTATGAAACCGAAGTAAAGATGGGACAAGAAAAGCCTCCCGAAAAGGCGACAGGAACCGAGAGTGTGCGATCGCTTAGTGGACTCTGGATTCTAGCTGAAGGACAGGGCGAGATGCCCGGTTGCGGTGCTGCAACAACGATAATGACGATTGGCTACGATCCTTACAAGCAGAGATTTGTGGGCACTTGGGTTGGATCGATGATGTCCTACCTCTGGGTATACGATGGTGAACTGGATGCCTCTGAAAACATGTTGACGCTCAATAGTGAGGGCCCTTCAATGTCTGGTGAAGAGAAAATGGCAAAGTACAAAGATGTGATCAAGTTCAACAGCGATAACCATCGAGTCATGACCTCCCATGTCTTGGGTGATGATGGGCAGTGGCATCAGTTCATGGCCGCACACTATCGGCGCAAAGTAGAAGGAAATGATTAGTAAAATGACTCTACTGAGCGTCAAGTCCAGCTATATCGTCCTCGAAGACAATGGCGATGCCACTCCTATTGCTGTGAGTGATCGCTTTTATAAAGACCTCGAACACCAATTTGGTGACTTCAAAGGAAAGCGGCTGATTTCACACTATACCTTCGAGAAGGACTGGGATAGCTGGGAAATGCATCCCGCCGGAGACGAGTTTGTGTGTCTGCTCTCTGGTCAGATTGATTTCATCTTAGAGCAAGATGGAGCCGAAAATACGGTACCCCTCAATGCTCCAGGTGCTTATCTTCTAGTGCCGCGTGGCACATGGTATACTGTCAGAGTTCACACCCTCAGTTCCGTGTTATTTATTACTCCTGGTCAAGGAACTCAGCACCGATCTCTATTACAATAAGTGCATCAAAAGGATGGGTTTTGCATCAGATTGAGAACGGGCGATCAACCCACAATAAGATAGCCATCGCAATCTCTGACTATCTTATTGTTATATCCTTGATTCCAAAGAAGCTTTTGGTGCTGAGGGAGAAAGAGTGTTTAAATCTTCGTTCTTAACTCCCCCAGCTTCAATAGCTTTATTCCAACTGCTTCTTAAACGCGTGTGCAGGGGCGATCGCTTGAGAGTGAAGGTAGCCCAAATTAGAACCAGTGGTATTAATGGCTACCGGAAACTAAGCAGAAAAGCTGCTTTCAATCAAACTCAATTTTTAACTTGGACAATTAACCAGCTGCTCCTGCGACTGTCAAACTGGCAGAACGAATTGAAGAGGAAACGGGTATCGAATTACGCTACTGTGGGAAATTCCATTTTAGTAAAGAATCTGGTCATGCTATGAATTGCGACCATGCCATGATGGCAGAGATAGAAATGGATGAGGAAATACATACCGAAACTATTGAAAAAGTCAATTTGGTGTTTACTTGGTTTACAGAATGGACGGAAGAATTGCTAGCGTATGCCAAGCAAAACCTGAATCATCCCTATGAGCCATTTATGGGTAATTTCAAAAAGGAGATAGCTTTAACATCAGTATGATTCACATTTCTCTGTGGTCAGCCTGTTTAGAACACAATGGCATGGACAGGTTGATCGCAGGTTTTCGTTCGCGCAAATACTCAAATATAATCAAGCCAAATATTTATCGAGGGTGCTGCTAAATTCTTCGTAGGGTTTAACACCGACCATTGTTTCTACCAACTTGCCTTGCTGAAAGATCATGACAGCGGGAATACTACGAATGCCAAATCGTTTAGCGACAGGTTGGTTGGCATCGAGGTCTAGCTTAAAGACCTTGACGCGAGCGCTGTACTCTGATGCCAGTTGATCTATCAAGGGGGCAATGAGTTTGCACGGGCCACACCAAGCAGCCGTGCAATCTACTACAAATAACGGCTCGGTTTCAAGCAGCGTATCGAACTCGGTTTCGTCTTGAATATAAATGGCAGTCATAAGTTTTCTGCAAAAGAGCATTATCTCATAGCCGCGTTGCTCCCACTGGAAGATAATGCGATAATGTCAAAGACCGGGCAACGCAAGATTTACGGTTGTGTTGCAAAAACTTATTCAGGATAAAAATATTGTATAAATCAGAACTAGTTATGCAATTATACCGAAGATTTGAGCAACAAATTTTACTTGA
>NZ_JACXXN010000009.1 GCF_014904695.1 Nostoc sp. MG11
TTCTGGCTTAAGGTTTTTTACCTTTTCGTACGTCATAGATGTCAAGAATGCTCTAACCTACTTGTCCCACCCTCATGGGACTTTTGCAAGAGGTCTATTGTTTGAAAACTTTGGTCAGCGATATTTAAAACCAAATGTTAGCAAAGCAGTAGCAGCTTATGTAGAAATAGCCAAACGCCATCAATTAAGTCCTGCACAATTAGCGATCGCATTCGTGCGGAGTTGTTGGTTTGTTGCTAGTACGATTATTGGTGCTACTACATTAGAACAACTCAAAGAGAATATAGAAAGCATCAATGTAGTTCTTGATAAAGATATCTTGGCTGAATTGGATGCAGTTCATACTCAATATCCAAATCCAGCACCATAAGAGTACTGAGTGCTGAGTAGAAAAGTAGGTTGGGTTAAGCGTAGCGCAACCCAACAAAACAATGCAAATTTGGGTTTAGAAATAGTCTCTAGTCTCTTTAAAATTATGACGATCGCAACAGCATTAGTTGACCAAAATACTATTCGTCGGCGTGGTACTGGTTTAAGAGCTTATAATCCTGACAAAGTATTCAAGGGTTATACACTTTTTACACCACTTACAGGTAACGGAGAAGTATATCTTCTGAATCTAGAAGGAGAAGTGGTACATCAATGGGATTTACCTTATTCACCAGGTTTGTACGGTTATCTTTTACCCAATGGCAACCTTTTTTATAATGGTAAGACGTTAGATATTCCGCCACATTTTCCTTTGTGGGCTGCTTTTAAAGGTGGGGTTGTCTTAGAAGCAGATTCCAAGGGAAATATTATTTGGGAGTATAAACATCCAAACCACCATCACGACGGACGCAGATTACGCAACGGCAACACGATTTTATTGGCTATTGAAAAGATACCTCAGTCTTTAATTCCCCGCATCAAAGGCGGTGTACCGGGAACAGAAGCCGACGGTGATATCTATGCTGATGTGCTTTATGAAGTTACTCCTGGAGGTGAGATTGTTTGGACTTGGCACGCCTACGAACACTTAGATCCAGATATTTTTACTATCACTCTTCAAGATCAACGACACGAATGGACTCATGGCAATACTGTAGGCGAACTCGCTGACGGTAATATTATAGTCAGCTTCCGCAACATCTCTACCGTCGTAATTATCGATCGCCACACAGGAGAGATTATTTGGACACTTGGAGATGACGTATTAGCACAGCAGCACTTTCCTAACGAATTAGCTAACGGCAATATCCTAATTTTTGATAATGGCGCACATCGCCGTCACACTGCGCTCAATTTCTCTCGTGTGATTGAAGTCAGCCGTCAAACTAAAGAGATAGTTTGGGAATACACTGACAAACCACCTCAAAATTTCTTCAGTTCGTATATATCAGGCGCACAGCGTCTAGCGAATGGCAACACTTTAATTACAGAAGGTGCTTACGGTCGGATATTTGAGGTGACAGTTACAGGAGAGATTGTTTGGGAATATGTTAATCCCCACTTTGCTGTGAGAAATCTGGGTGAGAAGTCAGCAGTAGCTAGTGGGGAGCAAAATTCAGTTTTCCGCGCCTTTCGTTATGCACCTGAAGAAGTGCCTTGGCTGTGAGAAGGCAGGAGGGTTTTTGATTCGTAATTCTGCTAATAAACAAGTTTTAACTAATAGAGGAATATCAACATGGCTGAAATCAAGATATATAGTGCAGTCGTTTGCCCTTATGCTCACCGTTCACGTTTGGTACTTCAAGAAAAAGGCATCGATTTTGATTTGATTGAGATTGATTTGCAGAATAAACCAGCGGGATTTACAGATATTTCTCCTTATGGAAAAGTACCTGCGATCGCACATCATAATCATCGAGTTTGGGAATCGGCAGTAATTAACGAATATCTTAATGAGGTGTTTCCTAATCCGCCTCTTTTACCCAGTAGTCCTATTGCTAAAGCCCAGGCTCGCATCTGGATTGATTTTGCTAATACTCGACTTGTTCCAGCTTTTTCTACTCTGTTGCGTAGTTCTGAAATCGAACAGCAAGAAGCAGCTAAACAAGAACTATATAAACATCTGGAATTTATCGAGAATGAAGCTTTTGGGAAATTATCAGGAGACGGCCCCTACTGGTTTGGTGAGTCCATCAGTCTGGTTGATTTCACCTTTTACCCCTGGTTTGAGCGTTGGCCTGCACTGAAGCACCATCGAGGCTTTGGGATACCAGAGGAATTTACTCGTCTACGTCAGTGGAAAAAGGCTTTAAAACAACGTGATTCTGTAGTAGCGATCGCTAATAGCAAGGAGTTCTACATAGAGCGATATGCTAGATTTGCTACTCCTGTTGCTGCCTAGCACAGCTTTTTGGTAGTCAAAATAGTTTTATCTTACCCTTAGTTTTCGCCGCCCAAAGTCTTTTTGAGCGGCGAAAAACTATAGATAGTGGGAAAAGTATGAATTTAGGTATAACGACAAGTCTGCTATAAATTAGGCAACTTAATCCTGGGGGAGAAATCAGCTAGATAGTAACGCAAGTTGCTAGTTACTCACTCCAGAGCTTCGGGCTGGGGTATCGTGCATGGTTACTCAGATAATAAAATCCCCTCCAGTGAGATCAAAAGAGGGGAAGATGCTAAACGAAATAATTACGGTCTATGCTATCATCGACGACTTGTTAAAGGCTGTTGGGCATGATGAAGACAGTCGTCGAGAGATGAGCGATGCAAAAATTATATAACGGCGTTAGTAGCAGCGATGTTCTTTAATGGCAATCAAAGCAAAGCTTGCAATTATACGAAAGACCATCTGCTAGTGCCTAAGATATTAGAAAAATCACGCTTCAATCGACGATTACATCATGTATCAATGTTGCTCAACGATGTATTTCATCAAGTGGGAATGATAGTCAAAGAAATTAGTGATTGTACGGAATACCTTTTAGACTCATTTCCAGTACCAATGTGCGATAACATCCGAATATTTAACGTGGGATTAATCAAATCAGAAGATTATAGAGGTTACATAGCATCAAAAAAACGCTATTTCTACGGGGTGAGAGTGCAGTTATTAACCACTAAAAGCGGTATCCCAGTAGAGTTTGCCTTCATGCCTGGTAGTGCAAATGATGTTAGAGCTTTGAAGCGTTGCCATTCAATTTACCAACAGCGAGTGAGATATATACTGATTCAGCTTATACAGACTATACGCTGGAAGATGACATTTTTCATCCCAGTCAAATCACACTAAAAGTCATGCGTAAAAAGAATTCCAAGCGTCAAGATCAACCTTGGAATCAATATATTAAACAATCGACTCGACATTACATAGAAACTGTATTTAGCGCAATTACTTGTATTTTTCCCAAATCGATTCACGCAGTCACATATGAGGGATTTCTACTGAAGCTTGAAGCATTTATTTTAGCTTTTACTCTTAAACAGGCATTTAGCCAACAAGTATTGTTTAGTACTTATTATCTAAGTAAAATGCTTTTTTAATCCATTGAAATCGCGGTTGCACCCAGCGTCACCGTCGATTCTTTGCGTTCAATTATGTTCACTTCTAGGCGCGTTGCGCCTAAAGTTTGATAACTCGCAACTTGGGTTATTAGCCGTCGCACTGTACGTACTGACTTACCAAGCTTTTCTGCTGCTTCCTTGAGCTTTTGAGTGTATCAGAACTTACGCACTCAGATCCCCCAACCCCCTTAGAAAGGGGGCTTTAGACGTTCCCCCCTTAAAAAGGGGGGTTAGGGGGGATCAGGGTTTCAGGCTTCAGTGCGTAAGTCCTATGTATGTAGTGCGATCGCTATTTTCCAAAAGACTTTGAATCACCTCCATTTTCAGCAAAGCTTCATCCGAAAGTTTAGAAACAATAACGTTTGCTTCAGCAAGATCGTTGTTAACATCTGCGGAACTTGCCCAAGTTGTAGAGGTTGTAGAAGATTTTGCATCTTGCATACAGTGTTTTATCAAAACATGATTGTATTATACTAATAAATTGACAAATAATTTGTTAATTTATGAAAAGTTATGATTTTTCCAGGTTTCTGGAAAGTGACAATTAAATTGTGAAATATCTGGTATTTGACATCTAATTAGTGAATACCGACTTAGATGGGTATAACTGTCTTAAATAGGAAAAACCCTGACATAATCCTTGCTATGTCAGGGTTTTAGGCATTTAGAATGCTGTGACAAGTTTTTGTTAAATGGACAAATAATTAGTGAATGTACAATAACGCCTCTATTTTCAGTTTTAGGTAGAATAACCTTTAGCTTTATCCCGCTTGTTATAGAGAATTGTAGAGCTAGGTATTACAGCTTAAATCCTATGAAGGCTAATCATTCAACACCACAATTATGCTTATACAGCTAAAGTAGCACCGTCATAGAATTCATCCATACAATATCGCCTACATTCAACTGACTAGTAACCCAGCGGTTCTTGACTTCCAATTTGATTATGAATGGTTGTAGAGGTTTAATAGCAAGCGCACTCCCAAAAACCTTAGAATAATTAAGGTGTATTCAACTTTGTAGTAAATATTTATGCCTCCTCGTTGGCCTCGCAAACCCGATCGCAATGACCCAGAATTCCGCAAATTAGATGACCGGATGAATTTTGCCATACATGTGGCGATTGCTGCTGCGATTAATTCCGGGTTATGGTTTGTCCACAACTTGAAAACAACTACCTGGGAGTGGTTGCCCTGGTTAACAGCAAGCTGGACAGTAGTATTATTGGTGCATCTCATTTATATTGCTGCGATCGCCAACTACACCGAAACACCATCCAAATCCACCTGAAGACGGACTACCAATGCTAGGGCGATTGTAACCTGTGGCAGTAGAATCAGCCTGGTTTATTGAGCGATAATGTAAAAAAGCCTGAGAGTTAACACTCTTTCTTAATTTAAGGTTATTTTTATGGCTAAGACTAACACCACAGAAATCCTGGAAGCCCTAGCAGCTGAAATTGGCGAAAATGTCTATATAGATATTGCCAAGTGGCATCTTTATTTATCTGATGCCAAACTGCATACAGTGGTTGCTGAACAACTGTATCCCTTAATCACTTCCAATACTATAAATGAAGACCGAGTTGTAAAAGTTTTGGAATCTATTACAGTAAAAATTGGTGGTGGAAGACGTGAACTTCCTCTAATCGATTTACTACCGCTACAATGTCAAGTCACCCTAGTAGATATTTTAGAAAAATATCAACACGAAATCTAATTGCTAAATCGAGGGTATATCTTAAGTTAAACAGTTTACTAAGTAAGCATTTCCTAATTCAATTGGGATTTAAACTTTTGAGTTGCAAATCTGTTTAACTACAATTAAAAATTTTGTAACCCGCTTTTTATAAAACTAAAAACACAGATGCACAGCGAAAAGTTTGCGTGTCTGGCTAAAAGGAGCGCAAAACTTTTCAAGATAGATAAATTTTGTGAATCTGTATACATATTTGGTAACAATTTTCCTTAAATATTAAGGAATTTTAGTGTTCCAAACTAGGTCAAATGTGAGCAAGTTTATCTTGAAACTCACACCTAATTTTCATGCAAACTTATTGAGGATAGTTACATGCTTTTACAAATCAAAGAGTCTGGTGAATTGGTAGAAATTGAGGAAATTCAAGAATTAATCGACCCAAATAATGATGTTATTCACGGACGAGAACAACAAGGAGAAGAAGAACAACCACCTGAATCTTATAAAAAAGAAAATCTCGTTTTTCCTTCTGGTGAAGATTTACCACGCTGTTGGTTAGATGCCGACTATAGAAAAGCCTAAGCTTCGTGATTCTAAAATCAGGCGATAGGTAATTGAAAAAATTCAATTACCTATCGCCACAATATTTGAATCTACCTCTTTCTCTAATTATGTGCTAGTTGGCGACGCAGCTTTTTATGCTGTAGTCGCCTCTTTACTTGGCTGCAATTTGGGGAAAAATGCCTGCGAAATCCAGTTAGTCAAAATGTGAGAAAGCAATCCTAAAGGGCCAGCAAACAAACACAATGATAGGGAGTGAACCGTCCAAACACCTGTTTTCTGTCCTTCCCAATATATCCAACGACCAACAAACAAATCCATCACTAAAAAATGAATCCAACCCGCTGCTGCCACTTTCTCATCGGCAAAAAGTCGGGCAACATCAGCTAACTGAATATTTGAGTAATCTTGAGCATTTTCGGGTGTAATGCTGTTGATAAACAAATATAAATATACTCCAGCTAACAGCACAAAAGGCAAATATGATTCCATTACCCGCCGTGTAACTTTCCAGTTTGGCAATAGAATCATCAAGGCCCAAAAGGGCAAAACGAAAAGATTGGCAACGTTAAACAGTTGAGAGATCATAAAAATGAGGACAAGGAATGAGGGAATAGGAGATTACTTACTCAGCACTCACAAAGCTACTAATTGTGATTCTATTTCTGAAGATTTCAAATCACGACCGATGAAAACTAAGCGGGTTTGTCTTGTTTCTTCTGGTAGCCAGGGGCGATCGTAAAATTTATCAAATCGTGTTCCCACGCCTTGCATCACTAAGCGCATGGGTTTATTGGGTACAGCCACAAAGCCTTTAATCCGATAAATTTCTTGTTGGTGCGCCAGTGTTTGTAACTGATTTTGTAGCTTTTCTGGATCAAAGGCACGGTCTAAAATGAGATGAGTTGAGGTAATCTCTTCGTCGTGGGTGTGGTCTTCTTCAGTGTCGTGATGACTAGGGCGAGAATCTAAATTGTCTTCAACTGCGGCTTGGAATCCTAATAATATAGATGGGTCTAGTTGAGAGCAATTGCTTTCTACAATCTTCACTACTCTAGGCAACTCTTGTTTAATAAACTCTTCAACTTGAGCTAATGTCTCGGCATCAACTAAATCAGTTTTATTTAACACCACTAAATCTGCACAAGCAAGCTGGTCTTCAAACAATTCTTGCAAGGGTGTTTCATGTTCTAAGCTATCATCTGCTTGCCGTTGGGCTGCGACTGCCTCTGGGTCACTGGCAAATGTCCCCGCTGCGACAGCTGCACAATCTACCACCGTAATCACCGCGTCTACAGTAGCAGCGTTGCGAATTTCCTGCCAGCGAAAAGCCTTCACTAAAGGTTTTGGTAAGGCTAAACCAGATGTTTCAATCAAAATACAATCAATGCTATCTCGCCGCTTGATTAACTCTTGCATTGTGGGAAAAAATTCTTCCTGCACAGTGCAACATAAGCAACCGTTTGTTAATTCAAAAATATTACTGCCACCATCAGCATCTTCGGGGCAAATTTGACAAGATTTCAACAATTCGCCATCAATACCGAGTTCGCCAAATTCATTGACTAAAACAGCAATGCGGCGTCCTTGGTTGTTTTGTAGTAGGTGACGAATTAGGCTGGTTTTACCACTACCTAAGAAGCCTGTAATTACTGTGACAGGAATTTTTGCAGCCATATTTGTGCCTGGTTTTATCAGTATAATAAGTTATAAAAATTACAACCTTTAATACTGAGAATGAGCTTAGCTTAAAGTTTGACTTAGTTATTCTAAGCTGATTATTCAGCAAGCTCTGCAAATAGATCCAAAAAATGCTCTGAAGAACTTGCTGATTAAACATAATTGAGGGGCAATCTCCCTATGGTTGCTTTCATCAATGTAAAGCAGTCACAGGGCTATTGCCCCTAAATATTTTGAGCATTTTTAGCGCTCATTCTTTCTCCAAAGACACCGATGAATTATCCTTCATTAGGCTGTCTCGACTTATGACTCCACAATCCACACTCCGCACCCTGTACTGGGAATTCATTATTCAGCAGTAGCGAGTTCAGTGCTGCCGCGTGCGCGTCGCCGTGTGAGGCTATTGTACAGCATCAAACCGATCGCCTTAATCAAATTGCCTTCCAATTCTTGGAACATCTTCATGTTCATGCCAAAGGCGGCGTTAGCTTCATCAACTATGCGATCGCTTGTAGCATCATCAAGTGGCAATTCGTCCAAAGCTTGACGATATTTAGCTTTGAATGCCTTCTCGTCAGAAATTTCATCAAATTCATAGAAGGCGGTACCTTGTCCATCAGACAGATTCATCGCCGTTTGGGCAATGCCTTTGAGAATTTGTCCTCCAGATAAATCGCCTAAGTAACGTGTGTAGGAATGTGCAATTAGCAGTTCCGGTTCTGTTGCAGATATTTCCCGGATGCGTTGTACATAAGCTTCACCTGCGGAAGATAACTGGATTTGCTCCCGCCAGTTAGCACCAAAGTAATAACTTAGGTCTTTCTCTAGAGTCTGCTTGCGGTCTAACTGAGGAAAGTTAATTTTAGAAACAATCGGATGCTGACGATGCTTTTCCATCTCCTCTTCCATCGCTGAGTAGATGAAGTAGAAGTTAGCAACAAGCTTTCGGTAAGAGTGTTTTTCCACCACTCCTTTTAAAAAGCACTTGACAAAACCCACATTTTCCGCCATTGTGTGGGCTTTTTTAGTACCTACACGTAATTTGGTTGCTAAATTGCTGCTCATGCTAAATTTCTCAACTTTAAAAAGTTAACTGTCGGAGTTTTGATTTTAGGAACGGCTAAAAAAGCCATTAAAACGTTACCTTAAAACTTTTTGATGAGAATTTATATTAAAATTTTTTAAGCTAGGATATTTTTGAGTTCTTAACACAGCAACAGCTATAAGGCAATATAAGCGCTGTCCAAGAGTTTTAATTTTTTGATTTTATTAGCTAAATTTCGCTTTTATTCTTGGCTTCGCTGAGAAATACTTGCGATTACTCTAAAAGTAGGATTATCATAGCTTATTTTGGATCTGTGGCATTGTTAAAGTGTGAACTAATACTTTTATAAAGCTTAGACTGACGTTGGAATTATAAAAATAATAATTAGCTAGAATATGTAAACTTCACTCTTAACGTCAAAATCAATACTTAAATTCACGAAAAATTTACATAAAAGAGACATATTTTTACGTGTTTTTGCGGAAAAATAGTTTTATTAGAATATTTTTATAAAAATAAGAACAATCATAGATAAGGTATTCTGTCGAAGTGGAATAAAGTTTCAAGTACTATTTTTCAGTGTGAGTGTGGAGTGTTTAAACTTATGGTTTCATCTATAACTCGGACTCCGGGCATACCTGGAGGTTCTGCTTCCGAAATTAACGGATTGGGCAAAGGTATTGAGGGCAGTTTTGCACTGAATTTAATACCACTACCAGCGAGTACTCTATTTGGTACAGATGGCATTCGCGGACGAGTGGGAGAATTGTTGAATGCGCCTTTAGCATTGCAAGTTGGTTTTTGGGCAGGTATTGTTTTACGTACCCATGCTGCTCAAGTAGGGCCAGTTATTCTCGGACAGGACTCTAGAAATTCCAGCGATATGTTGGCAATGGCTTTGAGTGCAGGATTAACGGCCGCAGGAATAGAGGTTTGGTATTTGGGCTTATGTCCCACTCCTTGCGTTGCTTATCTCACCAGCATTAGTGATGCCATTGGCGGAGTCATGATTTCTGCTAGCCATAATCCACCAGAGGACAACGGCATTAAGATTTTTGGTGCAGATGGTGCGAAGTTACCTCAAGTATTGCAGGCTGAAATTGAAGCGGGACTACGTGGCAAGATATCATCTATTACTAGCATCAGTAATTGGGGACGGCATTACTCACGCTTCGAGTTAGTGGGGCATTATGGCGAAGCCTTGAAAAAACCCTTGCACAGTGCCATAAATCTTCAAGGTATGAAGATTGTTTTGGATTTGGCGTGGGGAGCAGCAGTCGGGTTAGCACCATCCGTTTTTCGAGAAATGGGGGCAGAAGTAATCTGCTTGCATAATGAAGCAGATGGCGATCACATCAATGTTAACTGCGGTTCCACTCACCTAGAAATTTTGCAAGCTGTTGTTAAAGAACACAATGCTAACTTGGGTTTTGCCTTTGATGGCGATGCCGATCGCGTCTTAGCTGTAGATAATACAGGACGGCAAGTTAATGGCGACTACATTCTCTATCTCTGGGGACGTCACTTACAACAAAGGCAACAATTGCCAGACAACCTGATTGTATCCACAGTCATGGCCAACTTAGGCTTTGAGAGAGCTTGGAAGCAACAAGGTGGAAACTTAATTCGCACCGCAGTCGGCGACCAATATGTGCAAGCAGAAATGCTCCGAACTGGGGGAATGCTAGGCGGCGAACAATCAGGTCACATTCTTTGCCGTCATTATGGCGTTACTGGCGATGGTTTGTTAACAGCCTTGCATTTAGCGGCTTTAGTAAAAGAGGCTGGTGTTTCCTTAGCAGAATTAGTAAACCAAAGCTTTCAGACTTATCCGCAACTTTTGCACAATGTGAGAGCAACTGATCGCGATCGCCGTTTAGGATGGAAAGATTGCCAATCTCTGCAACAAGCGATCGCCCTTGCCGAATCATCAATGGGCGATTCTGGTAGAATCTTGGTGCGCGCTTCTGGTACAGAACCAGTAATTAGAGTTATGGTGGAAGCCGTCAACGCTGAACTTGCCAACCACTGGACAAGTGAATTAGTCTCAAAAGTCCAGCAATATTTAATGAGCTAAGTTAGCTATTATCCTTGCTTTTAACAAGCACAAATCCCTTATAGCTTTTGCAAACCTAAATCATTCGTGAACAACAAGATTCCCGAATTCTTTAAGAATTCGGGAATTTGAAGCTTTCGATTTTCACAAATTAAATAGGATTGCTATATAATGCTTGTTTTTATTATTCCACTCAAAAGCCCCCAAGTTTCCAATTCCTGGGAGCGTGTTACACAATTATTTGAAAGATGCATTAAATCAGTTTGCAATCAAACCTCACCTAACTTTCGCGTTATTGTTGTTTGTCACGAAAAGCCAAAAATAGAATTTAATCATTCCCACATTACATATATTACAGTTGATTTTTCACCTGCAAACGAGACTAACCCTGTAGCTCAAGGAGACACAGATAAAGGACGTAAAATCTTGAAAGGATTGATTTACGCTCGTCAATTTTGTCCTACTCATACTATGGCGGTTGATGCTGACGATTGTGTCAGTAAAAAGTTAGCCAAATTTATTCAACAACATCCTGATTCTAATGGATGGTTTATAAATAAAGGTTATAAATATCAAGAAGGAAGTAAATATATATATATTAAAAGAAACAATTTTTATAAAATGTGCGGTACTTGTAACATTACTCGATATGATTTGAATTATTTACCAGAAACCGCAGAATATAATCGTGGCTATGGATACTACAGATATTATATAGACCACGCCAAAGTTAGGGATATTCTCAAAAACAAAGCGAAAGCCATTAAATCATTACCATTCCCCGGTGCAGTTTATATCCTGGAAACAGGAGAAAATCTTTTTGATAATTCCAAAAGATTAAGATTCAGCATTTTTAATCGCAAACTATTAAATCAATCAATTAGAGATGAATTCGGACTGTACAACTTACAGCAAATATCATAAATTTATCAACTATAATATATTGTTTTCCGAGGCTGATAGGCTACAGCGCCACTATGCCAAAATTCAAATCAAAATCTCAGTCATCTAAAAATTCAAAAAAGCAGGCTAAAAAGGAAACTCCTACCCTTAGCCTCAAAGAAAGGTTAGCTCAAAAGCGCAAAGCAGCCCAAGCCCGTAAAGAACTCACTAGCTTGCTTACCACCGCCACCTTTGGCGGTGTCTTTGTTGGCATTCTGCTCTTTTTCGTAGGTGGAATTAAAATGGCGGCTCCTGCGGTCTTGGGGATACTTGTCATGTCCTTTTCCTTCAAATATCCCCGCCAAGCTCTATTTGCTTTCATCATTTATGTACCTATTGGGGGTACTATTACTTACTATTTGGGCAATAGTCCCATACTCCAATTGGCTAAAGATTCCTTTTACGTTCCAGCATTAATTGGATTTTGGCAAACTTGTCGCAAGCAGGGACTACCCCTAATTATTCCCCAAGGCATTAAAATTCCGCTGTATATTGTCTTGGGTTGCAGTCTATTAACGCTGTTGTTTATCAATGGTGGACAGCAGTTTAACCCGCCTAGTGTCGGACTACTAGAAAATGCACCCAAAGAAATACCCATAGGTATGGGAATTTTGGGACTTAAAGTATTTTTAGGTTACGTTCCTCTGATTGGTTGTGCTTACTATCTAATTCGCAACAAGCAGGATTTTCTATTTTTATCGCGCTTACAGATTGTTCTCATCATCATTTGCTGTGTACTAGGACTTATTCAGTATTTGTTACTACTAACTGGTGTATGCCAAGGTACTAGAGGACTCGAAGGAGACGCCTTATTTAGAGCTACACTCGAAGCTCGGTGTTATTTTGGTGGAGCGCTAGTATATAGTCCCGAAGAAGGGATTATTCGCCTACCAGGAACTTTTGTGGCTCCTTGGCAATGGGCGTGGTTCTTAATTGCCAGTACCTTTTTTACGTTTGCCACAGGCTTCACCGACCCATCGGTAATATGGCGGATGCTCGGTTTAGGTTCTTTGGCATTGGTCTTTATTAATGCTGTAGTCTCTGGGCAAAGAATTGCTCTAGCTTTAGTACCAACCTGCTTCATTATTTTGCTATTGCTTACTGGTCAAATTGCCAACCTCAAACGGTTTATCCCCATTGGTATAGGACTTGCGTTGATTCTGGGAATTGCGATGGTAACTAACCCTGCTGTCGTGCAAGAGAGAACCGAGAGTTTTACGAGCCGCTGGGACGCTTCACCACCTCAAGATTTTATCGTCCAGCAATTTGAAGAGAATTGGAAAAATGTAGACGGCCCCTTGGGAAGTGGCTTAGGCCGAGCTACAAACTCTGCCCGTGCAATGGGTTCAACTAAGTTAGTGGAAACCTACTACCCCAAAGTACTTTTTGAAGTGGGAATTGTTGGATTATTAGCGTTCTTGGCTTTGGTGACAACTTTAACAATCATTGCCTTCAAAACGTATCGCTCCATAAAAAACCGTAATTTCCGCAGTTACGGAGCTGCTTTATGGGTGTTTATATTGTTTATTAGCTACAACACCTATTACTACCCTCTGGATGTAGACCCGGTTGCTGTCTATTATTGGTTTTTTGCGGGAGTTCTTTTCAAATTGCCAGTCTTGGAGAAACAAGAGAAGGAAGATACTGAGCCTCAACAAACAACTAAGCGAAAACGGTTACAAACATAAATTTGAGTGAAACAAAAATGGTAAAAGTTATTATAGGAGGTCAAAAACACCTCAGTATTCCTAATCTACCTCGTAATTCTAGACATACACTAATCCGCCCCAAGCCTTTTCCCGCAGGTAGATATCCAATAGAAAAAATTTGGTATCCTTTAGGCAGTTTTATTGCTTGGCAGCCTTTGTGGGGAAGATATCAAGCTATTCATTCTTTTAATAGAATTTTATATACGAATAAACCTTGGTTTGTCACATTTGAAGATCATCGGCTTCTATATAGAAATCCTCAAAATCAACAAGAAGCTGTAATTTATGAGTTATTAAATAATCGCTTAGCGCTCGATAATTGCCAGAAAATTATAGCTATCTCAGATTATGCCAAGTTGAGATTAACTAAGCGGATAGAAGGCTGGAAGATAGAAAAAAGAATTAACAATAAATTGGATGTTATTCATCCAAGTTTCCCTGTCAGAGTTGACTCATTTAAACGTTATCAAGAACAACAAAATCTCCAGTTTGTCTTTATAGGAAACCACTTTGCTAGAAAAGGTGGGATTGTTGCTTTAAGGCTAGCAAAAAAAGCCGAAAAACTAAGTTTACCTATTACTATACACATAATATCTGGACTTGAATATGGTTCAGGAGTACCTACTGATTTCCCTGAACGCAGCAGATATGTAGAAGATTTAAAATTACTTAATTTGAATAACGTTGTTTTTCACAAAAATATTCCTAACGAAAAAGTTATTGAATTATTATCACAAAGCCATTTTCAACTAATGGCTACATTACATGATACGTACGGCTATAGTATTATCGAAGGTTTTTCAGTTGCTACTCCTGCAATTACGACTAATGTCTGCGCTTTGCCAGAGTTTCTTCGTCATGGTGAAAATGGATATATTTTAGAATTGCCAATTAACGAAATTAGGCACTGGAGTAATTGGCTGCACGGAGAAAAAACCAAAACTGATGAATATTGGGATATTGTGAATAGCACCTATGACTATTTAGCAGAACAAGCATTACAACAAATAATCAAATTTCTTGATAGAACAGATAAACCAGAACATTACGAATATTTAAGTGCAGGAGCGTTAGCTCAAGCCCAAAATGTGCATAACTCCGAAAAACAAAATGAGTTATTTGACAATCTATATGCAGCAGCAGGAGTATACTGAATTTTCCTAAAACTAATTATTACTTGGTTATCATCTAATTATCAAAATAGCAAAATTAAGTTAGTATAAAAAACTCATGAATTATTGTCCTTTGATTTCAGTGATTATCCCGACCTACAGTCGAGAGGAACCGCTACGAGATAGTATTGTAGATGTCCTCAAGCAGGACTATCCGAATTTTGAAGTTTTGGTTGTAGACCAAACCCCAAAACACCAACCAGAAATTCAAGCTTATCTGGAGGAACAAGCGAGAGCAGGTAAAATTAAATGGTTGCGTTTAGATTGGGCGAGTTTACCAGGGGCGCGAAATTATGCTGTACGGCGGTCATCTGGTGAAATAGTATTGTTTATTGATGATGATGTTCAGTTAACCCCTGGATTTTTAGCAGCCCATGCAAAAAACTATGTACAAAATCCAGAAGTTGGGGCGATCGCAGGACGAGTATTTGACAGAATGAAATTGGGTGACTCTGGGGGTGATGTGCAAATTGAATATTTGCCTCCCCAGGCAATGGATCCAGGAATTGCCTGGTATCATATTGATTTAGTGCATACAACTAAACCCCAGCAGGTGTTGACAGCCAGGGGTTGCAATATGTCTTTTCGCCGCGAAATTTTTACTAAGCACGGACTGAGGTTTGATGAAAGGTTTCGCGGTAGCGCAGTGCGAGAAGAATCAGATTTTTGTTTGCGAGTGCGCCAAACGGGATATAAGATTTGGTACGACCCAGAAGCCCATCTAGTGCATTTAGGCGAAGAAACGGGGGGTTGTCATGATATTAGTATGCGATCACTTAAATATCAACTCACCTTTTACCACAACCATTTCTTACTGGGGCTAAAAAACCTCACCGCTACCCAAGCCTTACGCTTATACGCCCGTTTATTTGATTGTCACGTCTTGGGACGCCCGCCTTGTCACAAAAGTGGTTCCCCAATCAAAATTGCAACTCGCGCCGTTTTCTACACTTTGGGTTTTTTCAAAGCTTTGGGTACTGTCATCCAATCAATCTGGAATGATGGTCAAATTTACAGTCGCTTAGATCAACAAGTTTAATCATTAGTCATTAGTCATTAGTCATTGGTTAGTAGCAACAAACTAACCAGTGACAATTGACAACGAACACATAATAACTACCAAATACCAATGAAAATCTTAATTGCTAGTCATACTTATATTGTAGACCTTAACTGTGAGAAATTACGCGCTTTATCACGATTAAAACCAGGAATTGAAGTTACAGTTGTCGTCCCGAAGCGCTGGAAACCCGGTGGCGTACAAAACAAAATCATTGAAACTGAATACTGCGATGAAGGCGCATTTAAAACAGTGCCTATTTCTAATTTTAGTCAAAATCATCAGGGACTTCTCACTTTTGGTGCTGATTTAATCCCATTATTACAGCAGTTTCGTCCCCAAATCATCCAGGTAGAACAAGGTTCTAGGGGACTTGCTTATAGTCAGATGATTGCTTTAAATCAGCTATTAGGACTCAAGGCCAAAAATGTGTTTTTTACCTGGTGGAATCTACCTTATGAACTAAAATTACCAGTTGCTTTATTAGAAAAATATAACTTGAATCATAGCCACGGCATCATTTCCGGCAATCAGGATGGAGCAGAAATTTTACGCCAACGCGGATATCAAGGGCCAATTAAAGTTATGCCACAACTGGGTATAGATGAAAGTCTGTTTACTCTCCAAAACCAACCAGAATTAGCATCAAATTTGGGCATTAAAACAGGAGATTTTGTAGTAGGGTTTGTTGGACGCTTTGTGCAAGAAAAGGGATTGTTAACACTTTTGCAAGCATTATTCAGTTTAAAAAATAAACCTTGGAAGCTACTACTATTAGGACGGGGAGAGTTGCAATCTGAATTAATCAAGTTAGTAGCAGAAAATAATCTTCAAGAGCGCGTACTTTTTGTAGAAAGTGTTGCTCATGACAAAGTTGCCAACTATATCAATTTAATGAGTACTTTAGTGTTACCTTCGGAAACAACTTACAAGTTTAAAACTTTAACTTCAGTTGGCTGGAAAGAACAATTTGGTCATGTATTAATTGAGGCAATGGCTTGTCAAGTACCTGTAATTGGTTCTAATTCTGGTGAAATACCGCATGTAATTGGCGATGCTGGTTTAGTATTTCCCGAAGGTGATGCTCAAGCTCTTGCTAATTGCTTAGTTCAATTAATGGATAAACCAGATTTTGCCCACACTCTCGGTGAAATGGGTTATCAAAAAGCAATGATTAAATACACGAATAAAGCTTTAGCTAAGCAACAATTAGAGTTTTATCAAGAATTAGTTAATAGTCCTTAGCAAATGACAGATGACAAATGACAAAAAATGAAAATTCTACAAGTTGTCCCCTCAATTTCTCTGATTTATGGCGGCCCCAGTCAAATGGTATTAGGACTAGCTCCAGCATTAGCGCAAGAAGGAGTAGAAGTTACAATTCTCACAACTGATAGTAATGGCGATATTGGTCAAAAACCCCTAGATGTTCCCTTAAATCGCCCAATTAAACAAGATGGCTATGAAATAATTTACTTTCGTTGTGCGCCGTTTCGTCGCTACAAATTTTCTCTAGACCTACTAAATTGGCTAAAGCGTCATGCTCAGGAGTTTGACTTAGCACACATTCATGCTCTATTCTCTCCTGTAAGTAGTGCTGCTGCGATCGCGTGTCGTCAAAAAAAGCTACCTTATATTTTGCGTCCTCTGGGTACTCTCGATCCAGCTGATTTACGTAAGAAAAAGCAGTTAAAGCAGATTTATGCCGCAATTCTAGAACGTCAAAATTTAGCTGGTGCAGCAGCAATTCATTTTACCAGCAATCAAGAAGCCAAAATATCAGAAAGATTTGGGGTATCTACGCCGGATTTGGTGATTCCCTTGGGTGTTAAAGAGGAGGAGAGGAGGAGAGGGGGAGAGGGGGAGAATGTCCTGCGTAAGCAATTTAATATTCCTGCTGAAATTCCTTTGGTGCTGTTTATGTCACGAATTGACCCGAAAAAGGGGTTAAATCTGTTGATTCCGGCACTAGAAAAGTTGGTATCAATGAGTTATGAGTTTCACTTTGTTTTAGCTGGAACAAATCCGCAAGATCCAGATTATGAACAAAAAATAATATCTCAGATTCAAAATTCACCACTGCGATCGCACACTACAATCACTGGCTTTGTTACTGGTGAACTCAAAGTTAGTTTACTACAAGCTGCTGATTTATTTGTCTTGCCTTCCTACTACGAAAATTTTGGGATTGCTGTAGCTGAAGCGATGGTTGCAGGTGTACCCGTAGTTATTTCTGATCAAGTGCATATTTGTCAACAGATACGTGATAGTGAATCTGGCTGGGTGGGTGCAACAGATGTGCAAGCACTGGTAGAGTTAATGCAAGAAGCTTTGCAAAATCCCGAAGAACGCCAGCGACGGGGATTAAATGCCCGACAATATGCATTACAGCATTTTAGTTGGGATGCGATCGCTCGTCAAACAATCCAAGCCTACCAGAAAATTCTGACAAACAAATTATTGTGATCGCTGTTTTTAAGCTTAGTTTTATTCAGCGATAATATTACATTTTGTCTGACATTTTTATACTTGTAACTCAAATCCAGGTAAGATATTTTCTCCATAAAGAATCGCTGGCATTTGAATCACTTCTACAGCTTTTCCTATTCGGTAAATCTCCACATTTGCATCTTGAGGATTAATCAGCCATCCCAAACGCAAACCATTTTCTATATACTCCTGCATTTTCTGTTGGATAGGTTTGAGTCGGTCTGTTTGTGAACGTAGTTCAATGGCAAAATCGGGTACAAGTGGCGGAAATTTTTGGCGCTGTTCTGGCGTTAAAACTTCCCATCTCTCTAATTTGACCCAAGCCGCATCAGGGGAACGTTTTGCACTATTTGGCAGGATAAAAATAGTTGAAGAACTAAAAACTTTGCCTAATTTAGTTTGACGATTCCAATTATTCAAGTCTGTAATTAGGTCTGCTTCTTGATTTCCGCTTTCTCCTCCTACTGGTGGCACAATGATTAATTCTCCTGCTGCATTCATTTCCAGGCTTAAATCACGATTGGCAAGACACAATTGATAAAATTGCTCATCACTTAAATGAGCTATCGGTTCTAGATTGAGGACAACAGTATTCATTAAACCTTTCCTCGTACCTTTTTTGCTAACGTTAGTTACCTTTAGTTAAAAGTTTAGCAGGAGAAAATTAAGCTCAACGATGTCAAAGTATTATTGACTCGTAAGCTATAGAAGCATTTTGACTGCAAACACCACCAAAAAAGTGCTGTTAGCGGTAGCGGGCGTTTAGCCCGTGCTGAGTCACGAATGAGTACTTTTACTCAGCACTACTAGTCTTTGTTACCCCTGAATGGACAAGTTCTGATTCCCCTTAACCGAAAGATGTTGAGCATCAAACTTGTCAAATATATTGGTTTCTCTGTCTGTATCAGAGAAAGCCGACAACTTAAAATTTTGTTTCAAACAGCTCAACTCCGATTGGGGAATCGGGGTTTTATGTCATGATGGCAAAGTAGAACACATAAGCCTTTTTAACTACAGGGAATCTCTCATGGCTCTCCGTCTAGGTGATACAGTACCCAACTTTACGCAAGCCTCTACACACGGCGACATCGATTTTTACGAATGGGCAGGTGACAGCTGGGTTGTGCTGTTCTCTCACCCCGCTGATTTTACACCTGTTTGCACTACAGAACTAGGCACAGTTGCCAAGCTAAAACCAGAATTTGACAAGCGCAACGTTAAAGCGATCGCACTCAGTGTTGATGATGTAGAATCCCACAAAGGATGGGTGGGAGATATCGAAGAAACTCAAAGCACCACTCTCAACTACCCAATTTTGGCAGATGCGGATCGCAAGGTTTCTGACCTTTACGATATGATCCACCCCAATGCTAATGCAGCTGTGACAGTGCGATCAGTTTTCGTTATCGACCCCAATAAGAAACTGCGTCTGAGTTTCACATACCCTCCCAGCACTGGACGCAACTTTGACGAACTTTTGCGAGTAATTGATTCTCTGCAATTGACCGATAATTACAGCGTGGCTACACCAGCTGACTGGAAAGACGGTGAGGATGTCGTAATTGTCCCCTCACTCAAAGATCCAGAAGTCCTCAAACAAAAATTTCCCAAAGGCTACGAGGAAATTAAACCCTATCTGCGGATGACTCCTCAGCCTAACAAGTAAATCTGAAAATGATTTATTGTATTAGACGCAAAGACGCCATGTAACTTGGCGTTTTTGCGTCTTTAGTATAAGAATAATGAAAAAGTCAAAGTAGCAATATTCCTTTATCTTGGTTTTACACCCTCAAAACCAGATCTAGACCATGAAAAAGCTGATCAATAAGCCAGAAGACTTTGTGCGGGAAAGTCTAGAAGGTATGGCGGCGGCTCATGCCGATTTAATTAAGGTAAACTATGACCCTACCTTTGTCTACCGAGCCACTGCACCTATACCAGGAAAAGTAGCAATTATTTCTGGCGGTGGTAGCGGTCACGAACCGATGCACGCTGGTTTTGTAGGCAAAGGAATGCTTGATGCTGCTTGTCCTGGCGAAGTTTTTACCTCACCCACACCTGACCAAATGCTGGAAGCCGCTAAGCAGGTAGATGGTGGGGCTGGTATCCTTTATATCGTCAAAAATTATAGCGGCGATGTCATGAACTTTGAAATGGCAACAGAGTTAGCCCGTGCTGAAGGGAACCGAGTTCTAAATATTCTAATTGATGACGATGTGGCAGTGAAAGACAGCCTGTATACACAAGGACGCCGGGGTGTAGGAATAACGATATTGGCAGAAAAAATTTGTGGAGCGGCGGCGGAGCAAGGGTATGATTTAACACAAATAGCAGATTTATGCCGTCGAGTGAATCTGCATGGACGGAGCATGGGAATTGCCTTGACTTCATGTACAGTGCCAGCTAAAGGCTCGCCGACATTTGAATTGAGCGATCGCGAAATCGAATTGGGTATCGGTATTCACGGTGAGCCAGGCAGGCAGCGCACAGAACTAAAACCAGTAGATGAGATTACAGAGATTTTAACGCGCTCAATAATTGAGGATGCAGCCTACAGCCGCACAGTGCGCGAGTGGCATGAAGATAAAGGAGAATGGGTAGATGTGGAACTGATTAATCCGCCATTCCAAAAAGGCGATCGCCTGCTAGCTTTTGTCAACAGTATGGGTGGAACTCCTCTTTCGGAACTGTATATTGTCTACCGCAAACTAGCCGAAATCTGCGAACAGCAAGGATTGCAAATTGTGCGAAACTTGATTGGGCCTTACATTACATCTCTGGAAATGCAAGGTTGCTCAATTACCCTGCTGAAGTTGGATGATGAGATGATTAGGCTGTGGGATGCACCAGTAAAAACGCCGAGTTGGCACTGGGGGGCTTAACATGGTGAATCAGGCGCAGATTTTACAATGGTTGCAGTCCTTTGCAACCGAGATCGAGCAGAATAAAGAATATTTGACAGAATTAGATGCTGCGATCGGTGATGCTGATCATGGGATTAATATGGATCGCGGTTTTAAAAAGGTAAGCAGTCAGTTACCGAGTCTTGCAGATCAGGACATCAGCAGCATTTTGAAAACAGTAAGCATGACTTTGATTTCTTCTATTGGTGGTGCTAGTGGCCCTCTATATGGCACTTGGTTTTTGCGAGCAAGTACAGCAGTAGCAGGTAAACAAGAATTGACAGAGCAAGATTTGCTAAAACTACTCCAGGCTGGTTTAGACGGTGTGCTAGGGCGTGGCAAAGCCCAACTGGGAGACAAGACAATGGTGGATGTGCTATCTCCATCTGTGGCGGCTTTTGAGCAAGCTATAGGAGAGGGTAAGAAGACACTAGAAGCTTTGAATACGGCTGTAGTAGCTGCTGAACAAGGGTTGCATAAAACCACGCCAATGCTAGCAAAAAAGGGGCGAGCCAGCTATCTTGGCGATCGCAGTATCGGACATCAAGATCCAGGAGGGACTTCTGCTTATTTGATGTTGAAAAGTTTTTTGGAAGTGCTGGAAGGTTCTGAAGGGTTCTAAATATTACCAATTTAAAAAAAGAATGTGACACATAGGCCATGTAGAGACGTTGCAATACAACGTCTCTACCAAAGGATTTGTTGCAATCATTAATTGAATCGGTATTATTTACGCCTATCTGCTTACAATTCACTTTTAGGTTTTTCTGTGTTGTCGGGACTTTCTGGAGTTAAAAATTTGTCAGTATTAAAAAATCCTTGTTGAGGATTATCAAATTTAGGTCTTTCCTGTTGGGAGTTCTCCTGATTATCTACTTTAGGGAGTGCCTGTTTTACAAGATTTTCGGCTGCTTGTCTAAACATGGGTTCTAATTTATTTCGCCAGTATTGAGTATTAGGCAACTTTTCTGGATGGTTTTTATAATCTAAGACTTTATCCCATTGACCGTCTTCCAGCGCTTTGTTGATATCATTAGATAAAGCTTCAGCTTTAGCCCAATCTTCTTTCCACTGAGCAATCATTTTACCTGTTTCTTTAATACTAGAAACCGTATTTGCCGGAATAGATCGCAGAAGTGCGATCGCACCTTGCAAGTCTCCAGATTCATACTTCTGTCTTGCTTGTTCTATAATCTTGGTACTATTACCATTAGGCTGTGATTGATCTGATGTTTCATCGGAAGTTGACCTGTCCGATTTTTCTGGTAATGGCGTTGCGACATCACGAGATTTTGGCCTTGGCTTGGGAATTGGTCGAATAGCAATCAGAGTATTATCATCTACTGTCTTAATTGCCATGCCTTTGTCGCGTAGACAAGAAACCCATTGGTCATTATTAGCTATTACATCCGAGTGCGCCCAAGCTAAACGACCAGAATTAAGCTTAACTTCTATCCATCCCCGTTTTGTCCGCTTGCCAGTAACTTCAAACTTGGCATCTTGAGCAACAGTTCGCACAATATTATCAGAATTTATCGAACTAGGTTCAGAACGAATATTAGAGTTTTCCACAACAACAGCTAAGCAATTGTTTGCCAAAGCGGTATCATTACCCGTGAAATTGGCAGCTAAGTTTTTCACATTTGGATACACGTTTGCTACCAAAGCCGCTGCACCACCTGCCAAAAATATACCAATTAATAGCGGCCATGGGTCGGGCGAATCTTTGCGAGCAGGTTTAGCGGGTGCAGGATTTGCTGGTGCAACTGCGACAGTTTGCTGGCGAGATACTTGAGGTAAAGATTTGGTTTCTTGGTAACTATAATTTGTGGCGGATGCTTGAGGTATGGAAAGTGCAGGCACAAGATTAATCGCGTCTTGACACGCTTGCAGTGCTTCCGTTGCGTTTTGGTAGCGGTCTTTGAAGTGATAACGCACCATCTTGTTTAAGACTGCTGCCAAACGGTAGTTTACAGGTACTAAATGCTGCCAGAGGATCTCACCCGTCTCAGGGTCTTCTTGCAACTCTGTTGGCGATAATCCTGTTAATGCTTGAATAGCTATAATGCCAAGAGAATAGATATCACTGTTGGGGCGGGGTTTGCCTTGCCCTTGTTCCGTAGGCATATACCCAGGAGTGCCAATAACTACTGTAGCAGTAGCTTGCCCACCAGCTGCGACTATTGATGTACGCAGTTGCTTCACTGCGCCAAAGTCCACTAAAACTAATTTCTGATCAGAGGCGCGACGGATGATATTATCTGGTTTGATGTCGCGGTGGATCACGCCTTGGCGGTGGACAAAATCTAGAATGCCCAGAACTTCCTGTAACAGTTCAATTACTTGGCTTTCACTCCAGCGCTTACCAGGTATGAGTTCTTCAGTTAGAGTATGCCCTTCAATATATTCTTGGACTAAATAGAACTCTTGGTTTTCGTCAAAGTAAGCCAGAAGTCGGGGTATCCGGTCATGGTTCCCCAAGTGTTCTAAGGATTCAGCTTCACTATTAAACAGACGCTTAGCAGTTTCAAAAACTCTGGGGTCGGAACTTGCAGGTTTAAGATGCTTAACAACACAGATAGGATTACCTGGCCGCCTGGTATCTTGGGCAATGTAGGTTTGACCAAATCCTCCCGTCGCCAGGACTCGAATTACTTGGTAACGATGGTCTAGTAGCTTGCCTATCATATTCCTCTCCCCAGAGTTATTACCTAATTTTCCAGCTGGTAATAAATATCTCCAAATTTTCTTCAATGAAATCCGCTATCTTGAGAAAAGATTTAGATTAAAAACGCAGCTTTTTAATAAACGCAGACTAGATTATTTTTCTTTTAGTGCCCCTGTTTATTACCAATGCCACCCAGAATCACAAACCCAGTTGCATGGCAGCAGGCTGAAATCCTCATGCAACCTGCTTTCATTCGCGTTGTCGATAATCTTCGCAAGTTGCTTGATGCATCTAACTGGACGGGAACCTACCACGACGTACTAATTTGGCCGCCTAACACCACTGATGAGCTAAAAGCATTGGTGACTCGTCTGTTGCAAGAGATGGAAACTGCAACACCAGAAGAAGCAGAAAACATCAAAGAGACTCTTGCTCCTCTGCCTATGCCCCATCCAGGATATCATTTACGTTTGCAGCGTCAAGGGCAAGAGGTCAGTATCGATTTGTGGGAACTGTGTTATCAAGTGTGTTTTCTTGAGTATGACCCGGATAATGAAGCGGTTAATATCGATACTAGTTTAATGGATGAGTTTGGTGAAGTGGATTGGCAGCGTTTGGATGCTAAGGCTAAGGAGTTAGTTGAGCAAGCGTTTGCAAGTTTACCAGAGAGTTAATAAGTGCTGATTGCTGAGTTGGTTAATATACAGCATGGTTGCAGAATAGAATTCATTCTGAAGCTACATGAACGAAGCCCACTTCCGTGGGCTTTGAGGTAAAAGGGGCGATCGCTTTTTTAAGCTATGTTATTGCTTATCTAATTCCTTTCATTGGCTTCCAATTATCCAAAGATGCTTGAATAGGAACCAATTCGCTCAAATATTCATTAAGCTTTGCTTTCTGGACTTCAAGGGTTGCAAGAATTTGCACCTTCTCAACCTCTCTAGTTTCCCGTTCTCTTAGTACAAGGTCAAACTGCTCTTGAAACCTATTCATGTATTCATTAATTTGCTGTTCTGCATCTCTAAAGTCTTTCGATACCTGTTTATCAATAACTCTCTCTAGTAGATATTGGTTTCTTAAAACTTGCTCATCTATCTTTTGCTGAATTAATCTTGCTGTTTCTTTTAAGTCAATGTCGTAAACATCTCCTTTAATTGGAACATCAACATAATAATCAGGTTGACAGCAAGTACCGCTTCTCTTTTCTGGAGTTTTTCCGATAATGACATCTTGCTGATGTTGAATTACTGCATCAATACCTTTAAACTTAAATTTTGGAAATTGAATCGTGTTAATATTAAGTTCAACCTCTAAAGTTTTTCCCAGATAATCAGACAAATCATTTGATATCGATTGAATATCTTCTTGTATTATTTGTACTAATTCCTCTCTGATTATTGTTCCGTCTCTAACTAATCTATCTTGCGTTTCTAACCACAATTTTTGAATATGCGGAGCACAAAATTCATTAATTGTTAATTTAATGGTTTCAGCATCTTTTTTAGACTTAACTCTAATTTTATACGGATCGGCAATTTTTGTTTGATCTATTTCCACAAAGGAATCTTTGCTATCCAAATATTCTGGAAAAGACTTGCTCAAAGAACTGAGTAACGATTCTCCTACTTTAATACCTACTCTAAATATTTTACTTAAACCTCTTAAAGCAGGAAAAAATTCCAGTATACCTTCACTAAACTCCTCTATAATTCCTCCCATGTTATCTGTATTAGATTCCTGCATTTTAATATTTTGATAATTATTTTGAAATTCGATTGTTTGATATTTGGCAGACCTAGAGTGAGCAATCTGATCAATTTCTTTTTGAATATTAGCTTTAGCACCCTCAGCGAACATATTAATTCCTTTGCTAAATCCCTTCATTAACTTCTGTTTTTGTTGCTCTACAGAGTTTTTTACCTCTTCAACCTTTTGTTTAGCCGAATCAGCGCGTCCCCTGTAGTCTTCTACTTTTTGTTTAAGGCTCTCAATCTCCATTTCCCAACCAATGAACCGTGTATTCAGACTATCCTCTATTGCCAGACCTGCCTTAATAAGGCTTGCCAAAACATCACTTAGAAGATTCCAGCCAGAGTTTTGAACTACAGTTTGAATCACTGATTCTTCAATAGTAGGAATCAAACTATCTTTTAAAGATAGTGGTGCAATTTTCTTTGGAGCAGGGGTTACAAGGTCGCCTTCCTCATTTTCTACAGCATACTTAGCACTAAAGAATCTTTTGAAGTTTTTTAAATGGCTATCGTTAGCTGTACCTTGCTGGATTAATTTAGCTAAAAGTCCTTGCCATGCACTCGTAGGGTAAATTATGGGATCTGGAATGCCAAATCCTATCAAAGCCTGTGTCAAATCTGCTATTACATCATCAATAGCTCGATCTCCTTCTGCTTTTCGATCAACCTTGTTGAGAATGAAGTAGATTTTACCGGTATTCTTTGCGAGAAATTCTCCACGCTGCGCTATCAACTCTTGAAGCAACTCTGAATTAGTGTTGTCTTTGAAGGATGAGTAATCTAAAACAAATAAAATAGCATCACATGTTCGCAGCGCTTCCAAAGCTGTTTGCTTGAGTGCAACTGTACTAAACCTGCTGATTCCCACTCGTTGGGGCCTGGAGTGTCAACTAAGGTAAAACCAGTTAGTGATGACAGTTTGCTGATCGCTTCTATAGGATGCTCTAGTTCAAAGCGTGTGGTGTTGTCATGATTAGCTGTAGCTCGAAGCTTGTGAGTGTGATCTAGAAATTTTTGCCGAATCAGACCAGAGTCACCCTCGGCAATAACAACAGGTTTCTTTTGCCCCTGCCGATACTCCAGCAGTCTTGGTATGGCCTTAGCATCAATTGGTCGGATATCGGTACGACAGACTGTACAGGCTTCTGCTTCACTTGCTAGAACATCAGCACCAATCACGGCATTCAGAAAGGTACTCTTGCCAGCTTTCATCGCTGCAATGACAGCCACCTGATACTTTTGCTCTTTCAATGCGTGTAGGGCTTTGTTGATCTCAACCTCGACACTCTGCAAACCTTTAGTTTCGTCTCCTTCACTGAGGCGACTTTGGTGAATTTCTTGAAGGTACTGTAAGAGATGTGTGCCAGCGTTGTAGATGCTGTCATGTGCTGCCTGAAACTGTTCAGAAGACATAATTACGTAAGTGTTGAGGTAAAGATTAGCTAAAGCACGTATAGCTTAGATGACTAATCAAAAGATTGGCGTCAGTGATTGCACTGCTACGTTAAAAGCGATCGCATCTCATCCTCTAATCAACAAACCTTCTAGCTACTCGCATCCAAGTGGGTGATGCTACTGCTAATAATCAACAGCGTGATTTCATTTTGGGCTATTCTCTTTCTCAACGCTTATTACTCGTAGTTTATCTAGAACGTGGTAGTAGAACACGCATTATATCCGCTCGTCCAGCTACTCGCACAGAAAGAAAGCTATATGAACAAGCCTGATGAAAAACTCGAACTACATTTAAAACCTCGTGATACAGAAACAGTATCAATAAAGATACCAACAGATACATTAGAATCGCTCAAAAAAGTCGCAGCTAATCGAGATATGTCACTTGAAGCATTACTCAAATTTTACATTGGGCAGAGTTTGCGGCAAGACTTAGCTAAATTATTCTCTGAGCGCGTGCTTGAATCAACCGCTCAAGTATTAGCACGGCATATTCAATCAGAAGAAGAAATTTTAACAATCATTCAAGAAATTCAAGCTGAAATAAGTCTTTAGTTAATTACAGTAAAGAGCGATCGCATTTACAAACTGTCAAACTCTTCTACACTTATGCCAATTTGTCTTAAAATGCTGCTAAGTGTACCAATCGTGACTTCTCGATGACGAGGCACAATTGCAGTACGGGTTCCTTCATCGGTAGATTTGGCAAACTTTACGTGACTACCTTTTTGGCTAACTTCCTCAAAGCCTGCTGCCTCTAATCTACGCTTCACTTCACGATAAGGTAATGGTTTAAGCGACACCTATTTCTACCTGAAGTGTCTTAATTTGAGGAATAATAGTAGCTACTGGTGATTCAAAATGCAATGACAAAGCTTCCTCAAGATTAGCCAATGCCTCAGTTTCAGTCTCGCCTTGGCTAGCAATATCAATCTCTAAACACTGTGCCACAAACCAATTACCTTCTTGCCACACACTCGCGCTAAAAGCTCTTTTCATAACTTTTTTAACTTTTGTCATTATCTTCTGATTTTATTACATATATGGAAGTTGAGATAATACGTACGCTACTATCAAGAAAAATTAAGTAACTAAAATATATATGGCTGAAATGAACTTAGACGAGATTAAACTTAAGGAACTATTGAAAACAGCAATTATTGAAGTACTTCAAGAGCAAAAAGAGATGTTTTCTGATTTATTGACACAAATCATGGAAGATATAGCTTTAGAAAGAGCTATCAAGGAAGGTGAAAATACTGAAGCTGTCAGCCGCGAAGCTATTTTCAAAGTTTTGGACAGTCAAGAATGAACGCAGAGTTCAGAAAAAGCTTTGAGAAAGATTTAAAAAATATTCGGAACGAAGCTTTGCTTCAAAGGATTAAGACGGCTATTGAAGAAGTAGAGAACGTTGAAAATCTGGCGGATGTAGGTAGTATTAAAAAACTCAAAGCTGATTGTGACTATTATCTCATCAGAATTGGTATTGCTGTGTACGAAGATGCGGTAATTTTTGTAAGGGTATTGCACAGAAAAGATGTTTACAAATACTTTCCGTAATTTCGCCCTTTCCGCCCCTATGTCATTGAAGCCGCAAACTCTTATTTGCTAAGATTTCCAGTGCAACAACATTGAAACAGGGCAACTCTTCATCATCATGCCAACATCTACAATTGACGGTAAAGACGCAGCAGCTATCGAAGCCGCAAGAGTTGGGGTTGCTGTATGCGATCGCTCTCACTGGGGACGCATCAAAGTAGCTGGCGATGATCGCCTCAACTTTTTGCATAATCAAAGTACTAACAATTTCCAAATACTCAAGCCAGGACAAGGTTGTGATACTGTTTTCGTCACTTCCACGGCCAGGACAATTGATCTAGCAACCGCCTACGTTAGAGAAGATGCGGTAATCTTGCTAGTTTCACCTAACCGCCGCCAGTTTTTGATGGAATGGCTGGATAAATATATTTTCTTTACCGATAAGGTGGAATTATCTGATATTACAGAATACACCAACACCTTCAGCCTCATCGGCCCAGGAAGCGATGCTGTTATGGAAAAGTTGGATATTGGTGAGCTAATTGGACAACCTTACGCTAGTCACCAAGTATATACAATTCCTCCCGCTGAGGGTGTACGAATCGCTGTCGGTAGCGGGTTAGCGGCTCCGGGATACACCTTTACTTTCCCCTATACTGATAAAGCCACAGTGTGGAACAAACTGTTAGAGGCGGGGGCGGTAGAAATGAGCGATCGCGCTTGGGATGCATTGCGAATCTTAGAAGGACGCCCATTTCCCGATTCTGAATTGACTGATGATTACAACCCTTTGGAAGTTGGTTTGTGGCAGACTATTTCTTTTAACAAGGGTTGCTACATCGGGCAAGAAACCATCGCTCGGTTAAACACATACAAAGGTGTAAAACAACACCTCTGGGGTATCCGCCTCAGTGCTCCTGCTGAAGTTGGAAGTGCGATCGCCGTTGGAGACGAAAAAGTCGGCAAACTTACCAGTTACACAGAAACCGCTGATGGTTACTTTGGACTGGGTTACATCCGCACCAAAGCCGGTGGCGTTGGTTTAAAAGTTCAAGTGGGAGAAACTGAGGGCGAAATAGTCGTAATCCCCTTTGTTTCTCACGAATACCCATAGTTTGCATCGTTGCAGGATGAATAGAGTCAGTAGACACTCAATTTCCACCTGTCGGTTAAAAGGGAAAGGCTGAAATTCACTCCTTACCCTTTAACCTTTGCCCAGACTACAAAGGAGATTCATAGTGCTTATAGGCGAAAGTATTAACTCAATCCCTTCCAGTGCCTTGACAAAACTCATCTACCCACGAGGCTAGACTACGGGCATTAGTGTTGAGTGATAAATTAAGTTTTTTCTTAACGTCTTGTAGTTGTATATTCAGATGTTTGCCATTACGAGGAATCTCGGTGGTAATTGCCAGTGATGGTACTGAAGGTAGCCGCCCAAGGGGTCGTACTGTGCCATTACCGGAACCCTCAGCAGCCAATGCTAAAGAGGGCATGGTTTTGGCTTTGCGGGGAACCTCAGTGGTAATTGTTAGCGATGTCGCTGAAGAGAGCATCTCAAGTTGCAATCGCGCTTGTTTTTCACGTAGTAAAGCGGCTGGTGACTTGGCAGGAGGCTCAGGTGCAATCTTAGTAGCAGTTGCGATCGCTGGTACAGGTTTGTGTGTGCGAGCCACTTCCGTAGTAACTGTAAACAATGGTATTAACTTGTGTGTGCGTAGTAGATCTGATGGCAGCTTTTGGGAGTCTGACGTCTTGGCAATAGGCTGGGGAGCTATCTTAGTAGCAGTTGTAACAAATGGCATAGCTTTGCTCTCCTCTAAACCTATATCCTCTGAAGATGTGTAATCAACCTGATTTGCAGCCACAGAATGCTCTAATTTTATTAAACTTAACTCTTCATCGGGATTGAAGTTGAGGCCTAAAGCTGCAACTATTTTGTCAGGATTATTACTTAGCTCAGAGAGAAAAGTAAGTATCTCATCAAACTGGGGCTCCAAAACAGACAGCGTTGCCAAAATAAAACCAGATAAAGGACGCCGCACACCATCGTAAGTGCCCCAAATTCGCATTTTGGCAAGCCAGGGACAATTTTGCTCGTAGTAACTTAGCCACTTCTGTTTCAAGGATTGACGTAGCAGCTGGATGTTCATTGGATGCCTCGCTTCAGTCAACAAGAGTGCAGACCTGTATGATTTTAATTAGGTTTATCCGGCATTGCTGAATTGAAGTATGAAATTTAAAAACTTAATATCTTAAACTCTTACTCTCTGCGCCTCTGTCTTGAAAAGTTCTGTTCGCCGGAAGCCGGCGCTCAGACTTTCCGCTGCGTCTCTGCGTGAGATAAATTCATACCTGGATTCAGCAACGCCGTTTATCCTTGTGGATGAAATCGATAATAAAGCATCTGTTTGACTCTTTTACCACTTCGTAAATGTTGTTCTACCAGTAAAGGTACTTCATTGGGTTGAACGCCGCTATACCAAACCATGTCGGGTAATGTCAGTACCATCGGGCCATTACCGCATTGTCCCAAACAACTGCTAGCACTCACCGTCACTTCCGGGACTGGTAAAGCCGCAAAAGCTTCTAATACCTTGGCTGCGCCTTGCTTTTTACAAGTGCGATTTTGGCATACTCGCACGCATTTAGGAGAAGAGGGTTGGTCTATTGTGGGGAAGTTTGATGATTGAGTTATGTTTGTCATTTGTTCTTTATTGCTAGAACTTATGCACACTCTACGAATTATTGGCGATTTTCTCTGTGAAACGCTGCTTTGTCGCTTGCTTCCACTAAGGAGTAGGCGGTATGCCTCCGGCACGCTACGCGAACAATAAATTAAATTTCTAGCGATTTTTGCGTAAGTCCTTCTTGCTCATAACTAATGACGAATGACTAATGACTAATCTACTGACAGTCCTTTAGAGGTAAGCCATTCGCGGTTAAATATCCGCGACTGATACCGGGAACCACTATCACATAAGATGGTAACGATGGTATGTCCTGGGCCCAATTGCTTAGCTAGGGCAACAGCTGCACCAACATTAATACCTGTGGAACCACCCATTAACAGCCCATCTTTTCGTAGTAGCTGATAAACTACCCGCAATGCTTCTGTATCATCTATCTGGATGGCATCATCAGCGGGTGCGCCTTCCATATTGGCTGTGACGCGACTGTTACCAATACCTTCGGTGATGGAACTTCCTTCGATCTTGATTTCACCAGTTTTGATATAGCTATAAAGTCCGCTACCCAGCGGATCGGCAACAATGCATTTAATCGCTGGATTTTGTTCTTTAAAGTACAACGCCACACCAGCAAAAGTACCGCCAGTACCAGTTGCAGCTACCCACCCATCAATTTTACCATCTGTCTGCGCCCAAATTTCCGTCCCTGTGGTTTCGTAGTGGGCGCGGCGGTTGGCTAAATTATCAAACTGATTTGCCCAAATGGCATTTTCCAACTCAGCAGCTATTCTGCCAGATAGCCTGACGTAGTTGTTGGGGTCTTTGTAGGGTACAGCGGGGACGGGGCGAACTTCTGCCCCTAACGCTGTCAGTGCGTCTATCTTTTCTTGTGATTGGGTATCAGGAATAATAATTAGGCATTTGTAGCCTTTGGCGTTGCATATATGTGCTAGTCCAATGCCAGTATTACCAGCAGTTCCTTCTACGACAGTACCACCAGGTTTAAGTAGACCTTTCTCTTCTGCATCTTTGATAATGTAAAGTGCGGCCCGGTCTTTGACGGAACCACCAGGATTCAGAAATTCTGCTTTACCGAGGATTTCGCAACCTGTTTCTTCACTGAAGCTGTTTAAGCGAATCAGAGGTGTGTTACCAATAGTGCCTACAAAGCCATTTTTGATATCCATTTTGAATTTACCTAACGCCTAACGTGAGTATCTATAAAAATTTTGGCTTATAGTGGTGGCAAGATAACGATCGCCTTCCATTCTTTAGGCAAGTGCGATCGCTACCATACCTGACTCAAATTTAGAATAAACTTTAGAATAAACCCTGGCAATATGCGATCGCCCCTGGCGGTAGCAAGATTTGCTAGATATTTCTCTGACACATCAGGATGATTTTTTAGCTTTGTCAGCAATACAATACTGCTTACTTAGACGTGAGCTAATATACAAAAAGACTAACTAATAAGTACTGATATTATTTTATTGTTCTCAAAGGGGTGGATACTGATGACATCTCAAGACGATCGCTATAAAGAAATTGAACAACGGGAACGTACACTACGAGAACGAGAAATGCAAGTCAGACTCCGAGAGATGGAAGCTGACATCCATGCTTCTGATGCGCCTTTTCATAAAACTGTTAAGCATAAGCATCAGCTGGAAAATTCCTCAAAATCGTTGATGAAAAAACTTATTCTCGCTGGAAAACTTTTTGCTTTGGGTGTTGCGGTGCTAGTTGCAGTAAGAATAGCCTCAGTGGTTGCCGGGATTATTATTGTTGCAGCATTGACATGGATATCTTACAAACTATTTTTTGAATCCCCAAAAAACAAGCTTTAATTTTTATACCAAGTTGCCACTGCTTGTCATTCTGAGTCAAGAGTACCCTGCGGGAAGCAAGCTACGCGCAGCGTTCCGTAGGAAAGAATCTTGAGTACACTACACTGCGTTTCTTACTCTGCGAAAACCAAGGCAAACAGTATGACAAAATAGTATATTTGGCAACTTGATATTATTTATAACTTGTTACCGTTTTTCAGCCTGGGTTGATATTGTTAATACTTGCGGTGGTGTAGCATCGGGCGGATAGAGAAAGTCTACTTCTACTAAGGAGCGATCGCCTGGTTTCATATTTAATAAAACTAACGGTTCTCCTGGTTGACCTCTCTTTTGCACTAGATGTACAAACTTGGTTTGTGACTGACCTTGGTCATTTTTGTAACGTACCCGCACTGTACCCCGGAAGAAAACTTGGCGGGCTGGTGTACTAAAAAAGCGTAAACCTGGTTTTACCAATTGATCCTCTTTGAGTGGTGTTTGCATGGATACACTCACAGTCTGAGGACTTTGATTATTGTTATATAGCGGCAACTTGAGACTATATTGAATCCCATAGTTACCGTGAGCACGATATGCGGTGTCAGGATAGCGCACCAGCATGGTTGCACTCTGAATTTGACCAGTCCCCAGAGTCCCGCCATGCAGGGTACTTAGAGCGTAAGAAAACACTTGACCAGGCTGCGGAATAGTTAGATACCTAGCTTTAGGACTATCCACCAAAAAGGTTTTCCATTGGGAACCCCCAGCTACTCCAGCAACACGTCCATAAATTCTCGGCTTGCCAGTATCTTCTAGAGGTGTAGGGGTTTTATCACGTGGGCCAGCTAAGTCACCATTATCTAGTAAATTTTGCCACTCTGCTAAAGTAGGCGATCGCTCGCTACCGTCAGGATTTGTGCGTGCAAACATCGCTAGGCTAGCTGCATAGACAGTGCTATTACTCCACAGTCGCATCAACGTAGACCGACCATTCAAAGGCGGTGTCAATCCTTGCACTGGTATTGGCAGATTTAGTAACATCTGACTTTGCCCTGATGGAATCTCTATTTGAGCCGGGAAAATCTCTTGTCGCCTTCCTCTTAAGATATCAGACATGACGCGATCGCCCGGCCCGGCAAAAACTGTACCCAAAAGATTTTGACTCAAAGATGGTAACTGAATAAATGGTGCATCGGGTTGACTCAAATAACTCGCTGCTTGCCAAATATTTACTTTCGCTGGTTGTGAACCAGGGTTATGCAAAATTATCCCCAAATAGAGCGAGCGCAAATTCTCTGGTGGATCAGCTTTAGCAACGTGATGGGCAAAAATATCAAATCGCCCCCGAAAGGGAAAATTTAGATGTGCCGTTGGCACTTTTTTACCATCTGGTGGAAAGGTAGAGAGTAAAATCCCTTCTTTCAAAACTAATTCTGGACTATTACTGTTAAATGTTGGTATTGTATCCAGCTTGCCTGGTAAAGGACGCACTTCTTGCGGTTCTACCACTTCTTCAGGCGGTGGCGTAGCAGGAGTTAATTGGGCGATTGGGAAAAATAGTAACAATGGCCACATATTTTTAGATATTTTGTCCTCCAAAAAGACGCTGACAACTTTATATAAGTGCCAGATTGTTAATAATTAATACGAAATCTCCAAGAATTCCGAGCAAATTTTCTTGATTTATAACCGGAACGTGGACAAAAATACAACACTTTGTGAGTTGATTTTGACACAGGTAGTTCAGGACTGAATAATAAAGACTCTCGCAGACAAATTTACCGCAGTCGTGACTAATCTCAATTTCCGCAGTTCCCATGACTAATTTTTTTAAATCAACGCTCGTCTGCAAAATACTTTTTCCCCAGCTAGCACCTACTTCCACACTTAATTGCTTACGGCTTACAGCCATCCCACAACAGATGATGCAATCAGGTTGCATTTCATTGATTTTTTCAATTACCTGAGAACTGGCAAGCTGCACATCTACGGGTAACTGGCGTAAAAAAGTTAAATCATGGGGTAGCGATTCAAGTTTGGTAACTTCTAGTAATAAATCATCAGAAGAATTTGACTGTTGATCGCTTAACCAAGTAGCAAAAGAAGTTAATAGTATTCTTTTCTTCATAACAAATATTATTTAGAATAGAAAAACCCTCCATAATAAATTTACAAGGAGCAGGTAAATGCCAGTAATTGCGGTCGTAGATTACGAGATGGGAAATTTGCACTCAGTCTGCAAAGGCTTGGAAAAAGCTGGGGCAACTCCTAATATTACTTATTCTCCAAAGGAATTAGAACAGGCAGATGCAGTTATTTTGCCTGGAGTCGGTTCATTTGATCCCGCAGTGCAACACCTGCGGGCCCGTGGTTTGGAACAACCCATTAAGGATGCGATCGCATCTGGTAAACCTTTTTTGGGAATTTGTCTGGGACTGCAAATTCTCTTTGAATCGAGTTCAGAAGGTACTCAACCAGGACTGGGAATTGTTAAGGGAAAAGTGCGGCGCTTTCTTGCCGAACCTGACATTGCGATACCTCACATGGGTTGGAATCAACTGCAAGTGACTCAGCCAAAAAGTATTTTGTGGGAGCATTTGCCATCAGATCCTTGGGTATATTTTGTCCATTCCTATTATGTTGACCCAATTGACCCGCAAATCCGTGCAGCAACCGTTACCCACGGTACTCAAACGGTAACAGCTGCGATCGCCTACGAAAACCTTATGGCAGTTCAATTTCACCCGGAAAAATCCTCTAATATTGGATTGCAAATCTTGTCTAATTTTGTTGCTCAAGTCCGCGAAAAAATTGCTGCATAATCCTATTTTTAATTTTGTTTTTTGTCTTCTCTTACAAAGTTATGATCGCCGGAAGCCAGCGCCCAGACTTTGCGCTTTGTCATTTGTCTTTTGTCCTTTGTTAATATCCAATGACCAATTACCAACGACCAATGACTAATGACTAATTAATCATGAGCCTGAGAATTTACGGGAATCGTCAGCTAAAAACTTTACCGGGAACAGAAACTAGACCCACCAGTGGGCGGGTAAGGGAGGCAGTGTTTAATATTTGGCAGGGAGGAATAGCAGGTTGTCACTGGCTAGATGTGTGCGCTGGTACTGGTTCAATGGGCGCAGAGGCTTTGTGTAGAGGAGCCAGCTTAGTAGTGGGAATTGAACAATCGAGCCGAGCCTGTGTCATTATTCAACAAAACTGGCAGGCGGTGGCTGATTCCGAGCAAGAATGGAAGGTATTGCGGGGAGATGCAATCCAACAGTTAAAGACCTTATCAGGAAAGCAGTTTGATAGAATTTACTTTGATCCGCCTTATGCCAGTGGTTTGTACCAGCCAGTCATAGAAGCGATCGCTCATTGTCAACTTTTAGATCCTAGCGGCGAAATTGCAGTTGAACATAATCCAGGTTGGACACCGCCACTGATTTCTACTTGGGAAATTTGCCGCGAGAAAGTTTATGGCAACACAGCTCTGACTTTCTACAGAACTGTGGAATTGGGAGATGGGAGAGATGAGGAAGATAAGGGAGAGTAATTGTTAAGCATCTTTCTTTACTTCCTCATCTTCCCCACTTAGCACAGGCTAAACGCCCCGCTACCGCGCTTCAGCACGGGCTAAACGCCCCGCTACCGCGCTTCAGCACTAATTCACCCCCCTCCCAACTGGTTGTCGCGCTTATATTGCTTATAAGCAGCGTAAAACAGTCCAGCGAGTGTGACGACAATCAAACCAAGGACAATTCCTGAGAGCAGGGGTTCAACCACTGTAAATCTCCTCTTTGCAGTTATTAAATATTCGTTTCCTGTTTTTGATTTTACCAAATCCGGCACAAATCCGCGCCCTACAGCGTTTTAGACCCCGACTACCGACAACAAAATCATCTTCTGTGCTTGCAGACACAATCAAGAACTTTTAAGCTATGTGTAGGAAATGATAACTTTTAAGTACACCTAGACTTTTACAGCAAACCTTTTGGATAACCAGATTACCAAACCTGAAATTCTGATTCAGCGGATCGCTTTGTTGGCTCTGGCGATACTGCTAGCAGTCCCTTTGGGCTTTTTTGGTGTTCAGTTGGTTCGAGCCTCTGATCCATACGTCAAAAGCGTTCTATCTTTAACAGGAAACCCAGTTCAAGGACACGCTATCTTTCAAATCAACTGTGCTGGTTGTCATGGAATACAAGCAGACGGGCGAGTCGGGCCCAGTTTGCAAGCTGTCTCAAAACACAAGTCTCGGTATGGACTGATTCACCAAGTGATTAGTGGTGAAACGCCGCCAATGCCAAAATTCCAACCTAGCGTCCAAGAAATGGCGGATCTTTTGAGTTACTTAGAGTCGTTGTAGTGTGTATCATTAACTTTGATGGTCATACGTGTTTGTAGTGAGTTAGCGCGGTCTTCTCTACGAGAGGCTGCGCCAAGGGGGTTTCCCCCATGAGCGACTAACGAACCCGTTCGCGCAGCGTCTCCGTTAGGAGAAGGGTAAGGACTTTAGTCCTTGATTTTTTTAAGCACTAAAGTGCTTACTACGAACCTTTCACGACGTGTAGCTGGGAATACGGCTTAAAAGAAGTGGCAAACCGTCGCCTCTTTGGGTGATCTAAGATTGTTGGGTATCTGATAATTTGCGATCGCCACAACACAGATGATTGAAGTTGAACATCTCAGTAAAATATACGGATCTACCTCAGCCATTACTGATGTCACTTTTAGCGTTGAGCCAGGGGAGATTTTAGGGTTTTTGGGGCCAAATGGTGCTGGTAAAACCACAACCATGCGAATTCTGGCTGGTTATTTACCTGCAACAAATGGTAAAGCCAAGATTGCTGGTTATGATGTTAATGAAAATTCCCTAGCTGTACGCCAGCGGATTGGCTATTTACCGGAAACACCGCCGTTATATCCAGAGATGACGGTGGAAGGGTTTTTGCATTTTGTAGCAAGAATTAAAGGAGTATCAGCAGGCGATCGCCCCAATAAGGTGACAGCAGCAATAAAACGTTGCAATTTAGAAGAAAAGCGCCGAGTAATTATTCGCAAACTTTCTAAAGGATATCGCCAACGAGTCGGCATTGCTCAAGCGATCGTTCATGATCCACCGGCGATTATTCTAGATGAACCCACAGTCGGACTAGACCCCCGACAAATCATTGAAGTGCGGAATTTAATTAAAAGTCTTGCAGGGACTCATACAATTATTCTTTCCACGCACATTCTGCCAGAAGTGAGCATGACTTGTAGCCGCGTAGCTATCATCAATCGGGGCAAAATAGTTGCAACTAACACACCAGAAAATCTGATGATGCAGTTGACAGGTGGCTCTGGATATGAGTTAGAGATAGAAGGAGAAGCCGCCTTAGCCAAACAAGTACTGCAAAATATTGCGGGTGTGGCTTTAGTAGAATCGTTTCCCACAGCAGGAATGCATAGTCAAACCCCTCTGCAAGGTAAACGCGCTTACCTGCGGGTGATATCGCAACCAGGAAAAGAACCAGGACGAGATATTGCTACAACATTAGTGCGTGCAGGATTTGGTCTACATGAAATGCGGCGTGTCAACGCTACTCTGGAAGATGTGTTCTTGCAACTGACTACAGAAGAAAAGAATTTAGAGATTGAGGTAGATTCAACCGCAGCCAATGAAGGAGAAGCAGCATAAATGGGTGTAGTACTGGCTAATATCATTGCTATTTATCGCCGAGAGTTACAGAGTTATTTTGTATCACCTTTGGCCTATGCGATCGCTGGCGTGTTTTGGTTCATTGCGGGGTTGTTCTTTGTCATGATTTTGCTGGGGCCAGATGGGATCTTGCCAACAGTTGCGGCAATAGATTTACAAGGACAACAAATAGGAGTACCAGTACCGCCAATAGATGTCCCTTACGAATTTATCCGGGCATTTTTGGATCGGATGGGGTGGCTATTGTTGTTTGTGCTGCCAATTCTCTCAATGGGACTTTATGCCGAAGAACGCAAACGAGGCACTTTAGAACTGTTAGCCACGTCACCAGTCACAAACTGGGCGGTAGCCATAGGTAAATTATTAGGAGTGCTAACATTTTTTACAGCGATGGTCGCGCCTATGCTAATTTTTGAAGCGATCGCAATCAGTGGAGCAAATCCACCAATGTCACCTTCAATACCCTTGCTAGGTCATTTTGGATTAATCTTGTTAGCAGCAGCAATTTTGTCTTTAGGAATGTTTATTTCCTCTTTAACAGAAAGCACAATTCTATCTGCTGTTCTCACGTTTGCAGTCATCTTATTACTGTTATTTATTGATTTAATCGCCAAACTTATCCCTGGCCCTATAGGCGGGACCCTGGGTCATCTGTCGTTGCTAAAACATTACAACACCTTAATCCAAGGCATTTTTGATACTAGTAGCTTGATTTTATTTGCTAGTTACATTTTTTTAGGCATCTTTCTCACAGCTCAATCAATTGATGCACTACGTTTTCAACGTCAGTAGTCATTAGTCATTAGTCATTAGTAAAGACAAATGACCAAGGACAAATGACCAGGACAAATGACAAATAACATGAAGAAAATCGCAAAAAAAACACTGTGGCAATATCTGTTTTGGCTAGGCCCGTTTTTATTTATTGTTGGCTTAACAGCTGGGTTAGTGTCTGAACAGTGGGGAACAATTCCATTAGCATTCCTGATTTCAGGAATTGTGATCACCGGGTTGTGGGTAGTATGGCAAAGCCAGCAGAGTAACTGGTGGAAGCGTCGTTCTACCCAAGCTGGGACTAATGCCTTGGTGGCGACTTTGGCAATCTTGGCGATTTTGGGATTGATTAACTTTTTAGGCGATCGCTACCATTTGCGGGCAGACTTAACAGAGACTCAGTTATTTACCCTTGCCCCCCAGTCACGAGAATTGGCAAGTACCTTGCCACAACCAGTTAAAGTGTGGGTATTTGATGTAACTCAAAATCCTCAAGACCGAGAATTGTTGAATAATTATCAGCGGCAAAGTTCAAAATTTAAATTTGAGTATATTGATCCCCAAGCTAGGCCTGGACTAGCAGACAAGTTTGGCGTCAAAGATTACGGAGAAGTTTATCTGGAATCTGGAGATAAACGGCAATTAGTACAGGTGGTAAATGAAAATGAACGCCTATCGGAAGTCAGATTAACTAGTCGCCTGCAACAAATCACTAGTGCAACCACAGCTAAAGTTTACCTACTTCAAGGTCATGGCGAACGCCAACTCTCAGCCGCTAAAGGTGCAATATCACAAGCGATTCAGGGGTTAGGCGATAAAAATTACACAACATCACCGCTGAATCTAGCAGACAACCCCAAAGTTCCTGAAGATGCTGCTGTAGTGGTAGTAGCCGGGCCCAAGCGAGGGTTGTTTGAGGGCGAAGTCAAAGCCTTGCAAGAGTATCTCAATCGCGGCGGTAACTTAATGCTGATGATTGATCCCAATACAGATCCCAAACTCGATAGCTTGTTGCAAGCATGGGGCGTTCGCCTAGACAATCGTTTAGCTGTGGATGTCTCCGGTGAAAAAGTCGGACTTGGCCCAGCTGCTCCCCTAGTGACAGAATACGGACAACATCCGATTACCAAAGATTTTGGCAACGGTATTTCTTTTTATCCACTTGCAAGACCTATAGAAATTACCCCGGTAGCTGGTGTTGAAGCTACTCCCCTACTGCAAACTAAGCCTTATCCCAACAGTTGGGCTGAAAGCGACCTGCAAAGCGAAAAATTAGAATTTAATCCCGACCAAGACCTCAAAGGGCCTCTAACATTGGGCGCGGCTTTAACAAAGAAACTACCAGCTAAATCTACTTCCACTCCTCAAGTACCAACACCTTCACCCCTACTATCACCAACCACCCAAAGTAAAACTCCTCCCTCTCCCCTTCCTTCTCCCACTTCCTCATCTCAAACAGCCACCGAATCACGGTTAGTGGTTTTAGGAAACTCAGATTTCGTTACCGATGGCTTATTTCAACAACAACTAAATGGAGATGTGTTTCTCAACTCAGTTACCTGGCTGAGTCAACAAGATCAGCAACCCCTTTCCATTCGTCCCAAAGAAGCCAAAAACCGACGCATAAATCTGACAACCATGCAAGCCAATCTTTTAATACTGTCGTCTCTATTGTTTTTACCTCTAATTGGCTTAATTGCCGCAGCTGTTATCTGGTGGAAACGACGGTAAGGCAGAGTGGGAGAGTGGGAGAGTGGGGCAGTGCTTCGACTTCTCTACGAGACGCTACGCGTAGCCTGCTTCCCCGTAGGGGTACGCTCAGCAACCGGGGCAGAGGAGCAGAGGGGCAATAAATACTGACTCTTAACAAATGACTAAAAAATGAAATTGCCGCGAACGACTCTAATTTTAATATTGCTAGCGCTGGGTTTAGGTGGTTTTGTTTACTTCTATGAAATTCAAGGTGCGACTCAGCGAGAAGAAATCAAGGAGAAAAACCAGCAAATTTTCTCTTTTGGAGAAGATGATGTGCAGTCTTTAACAGTAAAGACTAAAAATATAACTTTGAGCCTGGAACGTAACACTCAATCTAGCAATCCTAAGTGGTCGCTAAAATCTCCCACATCTGGCCCAGCAAATGATGCTATTGTTTCTTATCTGATGGATTTGTTGGTCAAAGGTAAAAGCGATAAAACTTTATCAATCCCAGCAAACCAACGGGGAGAATTTGCTTTAGATAAACCCCAGGCGACTATTAATATCACCCTAAAGAATCAGCAAAACCATCAGTTGATTTTGGGTAAACCTGACTTTAGCGATCGTTTCTTGTATGCTCAAGCTGACCCCGCTGCTAAACCAGATGGAAATATAGATGTATTGTTGGTATCTACAGATTTTGCAAATGCGGTAAATCGGGAACTATCAGAATGGAGACAACCTGTAGATAATAGTCAGAAACTACCTCCACTAAATATTCCTCTTCCGACTCCGACAAAGAGCAACTAAGCAATATTTCCATGACTAACCCGACTGCAACATTGCTAATTTCTTGCCCCGATCAACGGGGACTGGTGGCGAAAATTGCTAATTTTATCTATGCAAATGGCGGCAATATCATCCACGCAGATCAGCATACAGACTTTGCTGCTGGATTGTTTCTCACTCGTATTGAATGGCAGTTAAATGGGTTTAATTTGCCACGAGAGTTGATTGCACCTGCATTTAATGCGTTTGCGAAGCATCACGAAGTGGTCGCTCAACCTTTAAATGCCAAATGGGAAATACGCTTTTCTGATACAGTACCACGCATTGCTATTTGGGTAAGTCGACAAGACCACTGTCTATTTGACTTGATTTGGCGGCAACGTGCCAAAGAATTTATTGCAGAGATTCCTTTAATTATCAGCAACCATCCTAATTTAAAGGTAGTAGCAGAGCAATTTGGTATCGATTATCAGTACTTTCCTATCACCAAAGACAACAAACTGGAACAGGAAGCTCAACAACTAGAATTACTACAACATTACAAAATTGATTTAGTTGTATTAGCAAAGTATATGCAGATTGTTAGTGGAGATTTTATTGCTAAATTTCCACAAATTATTAATATTCATCATTCATTTTTACCAGCCTTTGTTGGTGCAAATCCTTATCACAGAGCTTTTGAACGTGGTGTCAAAATTATTGGTGCTACCGCTCATTATGCTACCCCTGATTTAGATGCCGGCCCCATTATTGAGCAAGATGTGGTACGAGTCAGCCACCGCGATGAAGTTGAGGATTTGGTAAGAAAAGGCAAAGATTTAGAGCGAGTCGTATTAGCTAGAGCAGTGCGTTTACACTTGCGAAATCGGGTATTAGTCTATGACAATCGCACAGTAGTGTTTGAGTAATGCCCAGGCGGCTGGAAGTCGCGGCTATACAAACGTTTGAGTAGTGTTCCGCAGGGAAGTCCGCTTAGTCTGCGGCTTCTGTAAAGCAGTACGCAGACTTTAAAAACAAGAGAGTAGTTAAACTAATTCTACCTCATCTTGTGATTCATCTCTAATTTGGAAATAGTAGTAAAAATTAGCAATAGTTAGGTCTGATGCATGTTGTAAATTAGATGCAACTAATGTTTTGTAACCGACAATTCTAGCTTGTTGACTGATATAAAATTCGTACTTTCGACGTAGTTCAGGCTCAAATATAAATAGCAATTGGTCACGAAGAGAATAGAAATGGGACTTTTCAGTTAAACTCTCATATACTAATTGTTCTGGCGGTGATGCTAAATTGATTACTGAATGGTAAGTATCTGAATTATTAGTAAGTTGTGAACTATTAAAATCAGTGCTGCTTAAAAGCTTTAATTCTGAAGAAGGGAGCGAACGCATCCAATCAACATGATTTTGCCATGAGTTTAATACTGCTAAATCATGGTTGTGAATACGGCTAATTTCAGGAAAAAGAAAATCCAGTTCATCATTTGATTCACAACGATTAATCACAATGAGGGCATCTTCACAAATTTTATCTTGAAGATGAGACAGGCGATCGCTCACCGCTGAAACCTCATTTTGCACTTGATAAGTTGCAATAATTACCTGTTCAATTGCCCAAGCGCATTCGAGTCTACGAAGTTGTCCAGATGCACAGGTTTCTTCCAGCAAATGTGGATTGCTGTAATCTGCTAAAGCTGCAAATAACATTCCCCTGACGCCATCAATCTCAGCATTTCTCCGGCTGAAATCTTGTAATTGCATAGTTGAACGGAAGCGGTTCATCGCTTGGATAAACACTCCATACGCCCTCACTAAAGCTGTGCGATGTTGTTCAAATTTAATATCTTGGGCTACTTGCTCAATAATGTGTCTAATTTCTACTCTTTGGTCTTTTAAAGCTTGTTTCAAGTCAATAAAGCCGTTTTTGACTTCCAGCCTCATTTGCTCCACTTCTTTCCTTAGTTTCATTGTCTGGTGCAGATTTACTGCTGTCAGTGCTACACCCGCAACTGTTCCCACACCAATCAAAGCTGTAGTTGCTTGTAGCACACCCAAGCTAGTCTGTATAGTTTGCAAGCTATTCATTACTGCTGTAAAGCCTTGCTGAGTTTGATACATCTGCATCCCACTCGTAACAAGATTAGAAGCAGCTACCAATGGTGATAGAGGGCTGTTGTTGACTGTAGCACCAATAGCATGGGCAATAAACTGCCCGTTAACTGCATCTCTAGCCATGCTTATGGGTACTCCATTGCTAAAGACTTGTAGATATTTTCCAGCATCAATACCAGCTTGAATTGCAGGAGCGAATTGAAACAACATATTTATTTTTAGGTTACTAAAAGCCAATTTTCTTGAGATTAACTGGTATAAAAAAGCAATATAACCGTATTTATTCGGTATATTAATTAATTTTGTCTAAATCTGGGCATACTAAGCCTGAAAACTTATCGCCTTACACAGTTTATGGATACTTCACTAGTTAACTCTCAGACTGTTGAGCTATTGTCGCAGATTACTGGACAAAAACTGACTCAAAAGAATCTCACACCACCTGTAATATTTCTGGCAAATTTAGTCACAGTGCTACTGGGAGTGATATTTGTAGATGGCACAGTAGCAGAGTCAGAAAAGCAACGTTTACTGACAACCCTTTATCGATTTAGTAATCCAGAAAGTGATGTGCGTAAGTTGACACATTTGATGATTAAGGGAGTTAAAGAGAATCAAGTTTATAAGCAAGTTAATAGCTTACTAGTATTGGCGGCTCCACTTTCAGAGTCAGAAAAGCTGTTATTAATTAGCTTTGGCTATCAAATGTCAGCAGCAGATGGTGAAATTGATCCTCACGAGAAAAAATATTTGGAGATAGTTGCCAAGCACTTAGGCATTCAATCACAACATTTAGCAGTTTTAGAGGCTGGTTTTACTCATCAACAAAATGCCGAAACTATTCCTTTAAATGAAGTGCATTTTTTACTCGATCCTGCTAGGTTCCAAGAATTGGACACTATATTTGTTAAGGCTGCAAGTGATATCCTAATGTCTCTACCTGCTAAAGCAGAACACAAAATAACTAAACCGCCCAGAAAGGTATCTTATGGAGAATTGAAAAAGTTCCAAGAATATCGCAAGCAATTAGACAATTATTGTTATCAGCTATCTCAGATAATTCAAGACTGTACTAATCGTGGCTTCCTACCTCATACTTTGATAGAGGAGTTAGGGGAAGTCTCACAAAAAGTACAATCCCAGCGCTTTCGATTATCAGTGCTAGGCGAGTTTAGTCAAGGAAAATCAACTTTACTTAATGCCTTACTAGGTGAAGAAATTCAACCTGTGAGGGAAATTCCCTGTAGTGGTGCTGTGACAGTTTTAAAATATGGAACCCAAAAGCGTGTAGTCTGTCGTTATAAAGATGGACGGGAAGAAGAAATTCCTTTTGAGCAATATCAACTAAAGGCAACAATTTCAGAAGATGCAGCACTTGGATGTCTGAGTGATGAATTAGCACATAATGAAATTGATGAAATTGTTTTTGAGCATCCTGATTTAGAGTTATGTAGTAATGGAGTAGAAATTGTAGATTCTCCGGGATTAAACGAACACCCTGACCGCACAGCCATTACTCAAAAACTGCTGAAGGATACTGATGCAGTGATATTTCTAACTAATGCTTCACGTCCTATAACTCAGGTAGAACGCCACTTACTCCAGGATGTAAGAACTCAACTAAATCATGGTAAAGACAATAAATCTGCCAACAATATTTTTGTAGTAGGAAATTTTATAGATTTAGTCCGTAGCGAAAAAGGACGTGAGCAAGTTCGACAGAGGATCGAAAGATTTGTACAAGGTCAAAATATAGTTACAGGTGAAAATCGTGTTCATTTTATTTCTGCTCAAGCTGCGCTAGACGCAATTTTGCAGGGAACAGAAGATGAGTATTTGAAAGCCTTCCAAAATTTTACCGAGTCTATTGAGAAGTTTTTGACGTTTGATAGTGGAATAGTAAAAATTAAGCACTCTATTAGTCAAATAAATCAAGTCCTTGAAAAAGGTTTAGATGGGCTATATCAATCGCAGGACACTTTAGATGGAAAAATTCAAATTTCTGAAGCAGAAAAGCAGAAAGTTTTAGAAAAAATAGGAGAAGCCAGTGGACGCGATGTCAGAATCCGTCTATTGGCTTCTCAAGCGATAGACACAGTATTTGACCAAGCTGCTGAATCCTGGGATGAATGGCGTGAAGGATTAGGCGATCGCATGGCTAATAAAAGTCAACACTGGTATTCTGAACATAGCCCTGTTTGGAGCCAAGACAAACTCATTAGAGATTACACAAATCAATTTATTAGAGACTTGTCAAAAGAAATAGATGAATGGGGAAATACAAAACTTAAAGATGTAATTTTACAAAAAAATCTTAAGTATTTAGATACTAGTATTGCGTATGAACTAGATGCAATTCAAGGCCAGTTTAAAAGCCTTGACGAACATATACAAACAAATTTCAGTCAACAGCTTCAACTTTCAATCAATGGTATAAATGATGACTTTACGGGTATGGGAGGATTTGGCGGTGGTGTTGGAATAGGTGGTGCTTTAGCTACTGGATTAATAGTATTTACAGGAGTTGGTTTTATTGCCGTAATTGTTGCAAGTGTAGCTGCTGCAATTGCAGGTTCGTTTGGTTTTGGAATGCTAGATTTTGATGGACTAAAAGACCAGATAAAGGGAAAAATTTTTGAATTAGGATTTAAAAATTTTGATGAATCAATGGATAAATTAACCGATAAATTAGATGAAATTGTTGGCTCTGTTTTTGAAAACCGAGTTGAATCAGCTAGTCGAATAATCGCCCAAGCGATCGCACTTTACGAAAATCTCCTAGAACAGCAGGAAAAAGCTCACAACGAAACTCTAGAACAACGTGAGGCTGACAAAGTATGGATTTACCAAAAACGCCAAGAACTTGAGCAGGTAAAAAATGAATTGGAAGTAATTCTCAATATAAACACTGCGATCGCATCTTCCATCACGTAGCAGTACATTAATGAAATAAACTTGTGGTTTTGGGAATACTAAATCTATTACCAAGCTTAACAGGAAGGGGTCAATGCCCAGAGACTCATGGAATAATAGCTCGAAAAATACTGTTCCCTTGCAGTTACCTGCAACATATCTCAAACCAGTGAAGCGCAATACAATTACCCATGAATTTAACCCAACACAACCGGAAATACTACTTCCACAGGAACATGATGACCACCTATTAGATGCATCTAAGCTAATGCACCAAGGAATTCAACAGCAACAGGCTGGTGAATTGATAGCGGCGATGAAGTCATTACAGCAATCTCTAGAGATGTTTCAGGCAGTTGGAGATTTGCAAAAACAGGCACAGGTGCTTTCTTTTTTGGGATTGGTAACTTACACCGCAGGGGACTATAAGAGTACTATCTCTTACTCTCATCAGTGTCTATCCTTAATCAAGGATACTTCAGACTTGGCGGTGCAGATGCAAGCGCTTTCCCATTTGGGTAATGCTTATCGACACCTGAATGATCATAAAAAAGCAACTGAGTTTCTAGAAAAGTGTTTGGAAATAACGCAGCAGTTGCAAGACAGGCGAAGTCAAGTGGCGGCACTAAATAATTTGGGATTGGTGTATAAAGCTTTGGGCAACTTTACACAAGCAATTGAGTATCAGCAGCAAAGTCTAGAAATTGTACGGGAACTCAAAGACAACTGGGGTGAAGAACAGGTATTAAAGAATCTAGGCAATGCTTGGTATGCTTTGGACAATTACCCAACAGCGATCGCCTACTATGAGCAGTGTGTAGTACTAGCACGCTCCTTAAAAAATGTTCGCAGTGCTTCTCAGGTGCTCAAAAATTTGGGTAATGCTTGCTATGCTTTAGGGGATTATGCCAAAGCCATTAAGTATTATGAAGAACGTTTGCAATTAGCTAGAGAAATTGGAGACAAGCGCAGCGAAGAACAATCTTTAGGTAGTTTAGGAGTTGCTTGTGAAGCTTTGGGTGACTATACCAAAGCAATTTCATATTATGAAGAACGTTTACTGTTAGCTAGGACTATTAAAGATCGCCGCAGTGAAGAACAAGCCCTTGCCAGTTTGAGAGTCGCTTGCTACGCTTTGGGCGATTATGCTAAAGCAATGCAATACCAGCAGGGGACATCTGCGAATAGTTAAATCGGGGGAGAGGGAAGAGGAGAGGGAGAAAGAAAGAGAGGAAAAATGAATAATTCACAATTTAAAGTGCAAAATTTAAAATTAAAATTACTTTCACTCCTCCGTGTTCTTTTGTTGCTGGAGATACACAATAACCTCTGAGGTATCTACTTGGGGAAATTCTATATAAAAATTACTCACACTCCAGAAGAGTTCCGGTGTTTCCAACACAATTAGGCGATCGCACCACTGACTCAGCCAAGGTAGCAATTTCTGGGGTGCTACTGGAGTACATAGCCAAACTGCTGCCGGAGAAAGTGCTTTGATAGCAGTTGCCGCTACCGCTATTGTCATCCCTGTAGCAACACCATCATCAACTAAAATCAACGTAGCTCCCTCTGCATTCACCTGCGGACAAGCAGAAATTAATTGAGCCTCAAGCGACTTAGCTTGGGTAATCGCTTGATTTAAAGCTAATTCTCGCCACCACAAATCATCTCTGGGGCGCAATAGCTTTTGCTGAGTCCAAAGAACATTCCCTGAAGTCGTTACTGCTCCAATTGCTAACTCTGAGTTGTCTGGATGGCTAATTTTTTTCGCTACAACTATTGTCAGTGGACAACCCAAAAGGCTAGCTATTGGTGCTGCTACTGGCACACCTCCTCTTGGCAAAGCATAGACAATTGGTACAGGCTTTACCCCAAATTCAATAGTTTGCTGAGCCAAAACATCATGAATCACTCGCGCCAATTCTTCACCTGCATGGGTGCGATCGGCAAAAAGTGGGGTATATGACATGGTTTCCCCCAGCATCTTAGGACGGCATTGCTTTTATCATGACTGAATTTTGACTCAAATTAACTGATACAATAAGACTTGTGCAAATAGTAAGTATTTCAGCAAAAGTCTATTTCTGAAAAATCTCCAACCAGAGCCATATTTAACTCAGATTCGGACAGCTGACACTAAGGCCAATATCCAGATTTTCATGAGCAGCGAAACCCAACTCAGCCTCTTCGACGACTCAACTTTTAACCAACAAGAGCTGATTCCCACAGACGCAAAAATTTCTATCCCTCCCGGAACCTATTCCAGCATGACCGAGTTGGCACAGCATTGTAATCAGTGTCATCGTTGTGCATTAGGAGACACTCGGACTCATGCTGTTGTCGGACGCGGCAATCTTAAAGCATCAATCATGATTGTGGGAGAAGCACCAGGTCAAAACGAAGATGAAACGGGTCTACCATTTGTAGGCAAATCAGGACAATTGCTAGAAAAAATTCTAGCATCTGTGAACTTGTCTACTGAGAATGATGTATACATTGCTAATATTAATAAATGCCGCCCACCAAATAACCGAGTTCCGACTACAGATGAAATGGCGGCTTGCAAACCCTACTTACTAGAACAAATTCGTTTAGTTGACCCAAAAATAATTCTGTTAACAGGTGCAAGTGCGCTCAAAGGATTAACAGGGGATAAACGGGCAATTACCAAAATTCGCGGACAGTGGCTAGAGTGGGAAGGACGTTTTTGTATGCCAATTTTCCACCCCGCCTACTTGCTGCGTAACTCTTCGCGTGAAGTTGGTGCACCCAAATGGTTGATGTGGCAAGATATTCAAGCAGTGCGTGCTAAGTTCGATGAAATCCAGAAAAATAGATGAAAAAGTTGAAAGATACATCAACTTAAGAGGAAAAATGTAAACAATGCAGACTGATGACAGCTTGAAGCAAAAGCTAGTTGAAAAAATCAGCGAAATGTCTGCCGAGCAAATTTGCTCTAACTAAGCTAGGCGGTTAATCAAATTAAATTCACAGATTCCCAGGACGTATCCGCACACTTCCCGCCTGACAATCGCGTAACCAAGCTTTAACCGCTTGGGCGATCGCACCATTACTACTATCCCGTGGCGGCGATGGTGGTTGTTGTTTTGGATAAGTACCTGTTTGGGTAAACATCATCACTAAACGCCAACCACTCTTAGCTTTAGTCAACAACAGCCAGTGAAATTGCTGCAATTCTAACGCTTTGTTACCTGTATACTGCCGCTCCAAGGTAGTAAAGAAAACTTGCTCAACTCCTGATGCAGTGCTTTTAGGCGCATCTGCGTTATATTCTTCAGAGTTAAGGGGCAGAGGAGTAAACTCAGGTTTTCCTGCCACTAGCATATAGCTGTAAACGTCACCTTTTCTACTGAGGCGACGGGCGCGTTGAGTGGCACGATTAGCGTAGCTAGGTAAATCTCGCAATAGCTGAGTAGTTAATATTTCTAGGTTTTGCTCAGAACACAAAGGCCTCGCACCACTATCTATATTCTGCTTCTGTGCCAACACGGGGTTAGAGACAAGGCTACTTGATATCAAAAACCAGAAGCCACAAGGTACAAACCACAAGCCACAATTTTTCTTCCTAACTCCTGCCTTCATGCGATCGCAGTTAACTCCTCAGAAATCCTCTTCCAGGCTAACTCAGGCTCACTTGCAGCAGTGATGGGACGCCCAATCACCAAGTAATCTGCACCCGCTTGAATAGCTTGCGCTGGGGTCAGCGATCGCTTTTGATCGGCTTTGTCTGACCAATTTGGTCGTACCCCTGGACAAACTAAGAGAAAATCATTTCCACAAGTTTGCCGCAACTGCGCTACCTCTTGGGGCGAACAAACTGCCCCATCTAACCCCGTTTCTTGCGCCAGCAATGCCATTTCTAGGGCATATTCTGGCAATTCTAAAGGAATCTTCAAATCAAACGCCAGTTGCCTAGCAGAAATGCTCGTCAGCAAGGTAATAGCAATTAATTTAGGCGGTTTCACACCTGCTTGTGTAGCCCCCTCCTGCGCCGCCTCAGTTGCCGCTTTCAAGGCATCTCTACCAGCGGTAGCATGAATTGTGAGCAAATCCACCCCGTGACGAGCTGCAACTCGGCAAGCACCAGCGACAGTATTAGGAATGTCGTGAAATTTTAAATCCAGAAAAATCCGCTTTTGCCGAGAATTTAGCACTTCCAGAATTTTTGGCCCAGTGCTGGTAAATAACTCTAAACCAACCTTCCAGAAACCGACTTGCGGAAGTTGATCCACAAGGGCGATCGCACTCTCTGCATCTGCTACATCTAGGGCAACAATAACCCGCTCATTTATATTCATGTGTCACCCTAATTAAGGCACTAAACGCACAAACTTATTTTTACCAACTTGTAAAACCTTACCTTCTAAATCAGTAGAAGAAGCGAAAGTAGTATCAACATCGGTAATGCGATCGCCATCTAGGCGCACCCCACCCTCTTGGATTTTCCGCTTTCCTTCACCTGTACTTTTGCACAAGCCGCTGACATTGAGAATATAAGCTAATTTAACCGGATGTGGCAGGCCAGCTAAAGAAAATTCTGGGACAGCACCTTCTTTACCACCGCTTTTTGCTGCTTCTTTCGCCTCATTAGCTGCTTGTTCGCCATCGTACTGTTTAACAACTTCCCATGCTAGAAGTGTTTGGCGATCGCGTGGATTTTCTGGCAATTTATCCAAAGGTAAATCCGTCAACAGTTCAAAATACTGCTCTAACCGATGATCGGGAATTCCTTGTAACTTCTGATACTTTTGGGCTGGGTGTTCTGACAAGGCAATATAATTACCGAGAGACTTAGACATTTTTTGCTCTCCATCCGTGCCAATTAAAATTGGTAACAGCATCCCAAACTGAGGCTTTTGACCAAAATGGCGCTGCAAATCTCTACCTACAGCAATGTTAAACTTTTGATCAGTCCCTCCTAATTCCACATCTGCCTCAACCGCGACAGAATCAAAACCCTGCATCAACGGGTACAGGAACTCATGAATAAAAATTGGATTCTCTTTTCTATAGCGTTCTGCAAATCCTTCCTTGGCTAACATCTGCCCCACCGTCATCGTGGAAAGTAACTCCAAAATTTTCCCTAAATCAAGCTGGGAGAGCCATTCGGAGTTATAACGCACCTCTAACCTTCCTGGTGTGTCAAAATCCAAGATAGGTCGCAATTGGTCAAGATAAGTCTGGGCATTTTGGGCTACGTCTGCTTCTGTAAGCTGACGGCGCACCTCAGATTTTCCCGTCGGATCACCAATACGCGCTGTAAAATCACCAATAATTAGAACTGCTGTATGACCTGCATCTTGAAACGCTCGCAGTTTCCGCATTGGTATGCTATGACCGAAATGAATGTCGGCTCCTGTAGGATCAATTCCGTATTTGACCCTTAAGGGCTGGTTTGTAGTTAACAAGCGCTTTTCTAAACTTTCACTTTCACTGTCAGCATCAGCTGGTTGAGGAAAGACTTCCACTACACCACGACGCAGCCAAGCAAAATTTTGCGCCATACTAGGAGATTCACTATTAGTTATGTTTTGTACTCTAGAAGTTAGGTTAGTTATATTCACTAGCAATTTATCCACTCTCTCATCTGCCAAACTACTATAATTGCAAAAAATTAACCGCCTTGCTTCGCCCAATGAATTACAGTTATATTTACAAGTGAGGAAGTGTAATAGCCGTGTCTTCGTCTAGGACTTTTGAAGATAAGCAGCCACAACGCCGGGCTTCATCTGGTTTTGAGTTTTTGAAAGGAGTAGGTCAGGTAACTGGCGGTACTCTTTTATCAATTACCATGCTGGCAAGTTCCATTGTAGCCGGAGGACTAGTTGGTTTAGCCGTTAGTTTCCGTAATTTGCCAGATGTCAGACAACTCCGTAACTTCTTTCCGTCAGAAACGACTTACATTTATGACGTTAAGGGCAAACTATTAACGAGCATTCACGGGGAAGCCAATCGAGAAGTCGCATCCCTAGATAGAATTTCGCCAAATTTAAAACGGGCGGTATTAGCAAGCGAAGATAGTCACTTCTACGACCACCACGGAATTAACCCCGTCGGCGTTGGGCGGGCTGTGGTGGTTAACTGGGCAGCAGGTGGAGTCAAAGAGGGCGGCTCTACCGTTACCATGCAGTTGGTGAAAAACCTGTTTTTGACTCGCAAACGTGCCTTTACCCGGAAGATAGCAGAGGGGGTGCTGGCAATTCGTTTAGAGCAAATTCTCAGCAAAGACCAAATTTTGGAAATGTACCTCAATCAAGTTTATTGGGGTCATAACAATTATGGTGTACAAACAGCGGCACGTAGTTATTTTAACAAGTCAGCAGAATATTTAAACTTGGGCGAGTCGGCAATGATGGCTGGTTTGATCCAAGCGCCAGAAGAATTTAGCCCGTTTATGAGTATGAAGCTGGCAAAACAGAAACAAAAAGAAGTTCTAGGACGAATGCTGGAATTGAATTGGATCAACCAGCAAGAGTACGATAATGCTCTCAAGCAAGAAATCAAACTTGGTAAAATTAAGTCTTTTCAAGGTAGTGCCCTACCTTATGTAACCAATGCGGTGGCGCAGGAGTTAGCTAAGAAATTTGGGCGTGATGCACTGCTTAAAGGCGGAATGCGGGTGCAAACAACTGTTGACGCCGAGTTCCAACAAATGGCGGAGCAAACTGTCAGCAAGTGGCACAAGTCACTCTTAGGTCAAGGCTTATCTAAGAATCAAATTGCTTTAGTGGCAATTGATCCGCGCACGCATTTTATCAAAGCACTAGTAGGTGGCGTCGATTCTAAAACCAGCGAGTTCAACCGGGCAACTCAAGCTCAGCGTCAACCAGGATCCGCTTTTAAACCGTTTGTTTACTATACTGCTTTTGCTACTGGTAAATTTGCGCCAGACACAACAGTGGTAGATGCTCCAGTTAGCTATCGAGATGGTGACGGTTGGTACTATCCGAAAAACTATGATCATGGCTTTAGTGGTGCAATGTCAATTCGCCAAGCTCTATCCGTGTCACGCAACATCCCTGTTATTAAGATTGGTAAGAGTGTGGGGATGAATAAAGTGATAGAAGCCTGCCGCACTTTAGGAATTATGAGTCCGATGGAACCCGTGACTTCTTTACCCCTAGGTGCAATTGGCGTCACACCTCTAGAAATGGCTAGTGCTTATGCTACCTTTGCCAATTATGGCTGGCAGTCGCCACCAACAGTAATTGTCCGTGTCACCGATAGTAGTGGCAACGTGTTGCTAGATAATACACCAAAACCCCAGCTAGTTCTAGATCCTTGGGCATCGGCAGCTATTATCGATGTGATGCGAACAGTGATGACTGATGGTACAGGTAAAGGTGCTGCCATAGGTCGCCCAGCCGCAGGCAAGACGGGAACAACTTCCTCAGAAAAGGATATTTGGTTTGTTGGGACTGTGCCACAGTTAACAACTGCTGTCTGGGTGGGGAGAGACGACAACAAACAATTAGCTAGTGGTGCGACGGGTGGTGGTATGGTTGCTCCCGTCTGGCGTGATTTTATGCAAAAGGCACTAAAGGACGTACCAGCAGAAAATTTCAAGCCACCTTCCAAGTTTCCTCGTCCTAAGTCTAATTAGCAGGATTGGTGATTGGGTATTAGGTATTAGAGAAGAATTTCCCTAGTCCCCAGTCCCCATTCTCCTTTAGGACTGTGCTTCTAACTCGGATTTCATCCGTTGTAGGGTAAAGTTCATTTGGTCAAACATTTGTTGCGGGGTGACACCAAACTGACCCAGCTGAGTTTTGAGTTGCTGTACAGTCATTTGTGCCATAAAATCTTCTGACAGCTCGAAACGCTTCATAAAGATGCGATACCGATCCATCATGGCTTCCATTTGCTCAATAAACAGCTTTTTGCCCTCGCGGTCAAATTTGCCGTAGTTGTTGCCAAGTGCGATCAGCGCTTGATAATCTTCAAACAGCTGTTTTGCCTCTTGCTGAACTATCTCAGAATCGAAGAATCCCATATTGCTGATACTAAACTGAGGCATAATACTCAGTAGCTTAACAGTTTTGCTTATACTTTTATTTTAGTCTAGGGGACTACCAAAAAGAACAGGCTTCGGTTTTAGTACGGTTTTCTGCCGAAATTTCAACACTTGACTTGAGAACGTTTCCCTTCGCCAAACCAACTTAATAAAGCCGCAATACTCACAGCTTTGGCCATTGATTGAGGATTGGCGTTTTCACCTGGTTTAATTTTGAGTTTGGGAGCGTATTTTAAAGCTAGTGAATGTTGCGGGTTAAGTTTTAAGGCTTGACGGATATAAACTCTGGCCATCCCTGGAAATTTCTGTTGCAGATGTACCAACCCTAATAAAGCATGATAATCGCTGTTGTTTGGCTCTAATTTGATAGCATCACGCAGTTCTTGCACAGCGAGTGCCCAGTTGGCTAGTCTGACATACTGAATACCTCGCTGGTAATGACGTTGAGCGTAGTTTTTTAGAACTGGCTTGACATTAGTTTTTTCACATAGTGTCAATTCAACTGATTTGGCTTGCATCTCAAGGATGAGCGGATTAGGTTCTTGCGGCAAGAATAGGTCATGTTTATGCAAGCCTAAGTAAAGTAAATTGAGTATGCTGATCTGCTGAGTTACCTGATAAAATTGACGGATTGATTTATATTGAGCTTTTGCATAGGAAGCGATCGCCTCTTCATAAAAAAACTCTACTTCCAGTGCAGACATTTCCATCAGTTCTTGAGCTAGGAGACTTTGAGGAGATGTGGTTGGCTTCTGGTTCCAGCATTTTGCTTCTAATCGCAATGTAGCTATGGTGTTAAAACGCTTTTGTGTGTGCTTGAGTTGCTCGTAAGCGGGATTAATCAGATGGCTAAATATTGCTGTTGCTAATTCTTGGTCTGGATTGTGGCTTGCGGTATGGCGATCGGGATGTAGCAGCTTCGCTAAAGTATGATAGCGTTTGAGAATCTGACGTTCATCAGCAGTCACAGAAATTCCTAGCACAGCGTAGGGATCAAAAAGCTGTTCAAGCCATTTTGGTGGTAAGAAAGTCTGTGACATTGCGGTAATGTGAGCCGTTAAAAACTCAAAGTTAGCATTCAAGCTGAATGTACCGTGATGTGAAACCTACTCAAATTTACTTAAAGAGCAAGTTCCCCATAGAAGTATTTACGGACTTGACCTTTGAGAGTAAAACTAGAATAAAGCGTTTTGAGATTGCAAAAAGGCGATCGCTTTTTGTTGATTACTGGCGAGAAAGTCCATCATTGACCTAGTAGAATAGGACTTTTATGACTGGTCTACTTAGTTAACTATTAATTGTAACAGCAAAGCTAGACTGACTTTGTAGTGTACCAAGAAAAGTTGTTGCTAATAGAACTAGTGAATATTGTCGTGATAACATTTTTATAACTCCGGTAAGTATTAAGTTTTAACGGGACTTAGACAAAAATCAAGCCCAAATGTAACCCAAACTAGCTTTGTAAGCAGCAAACACGTCACGATTTGAGTTCAACCAATCAATAAATCGAAAAGACATAGCTGTTCTGAACGCTTCTAAAGCTACAGTAAAAGTGTTTAAAGGTTTGTTTGCCCACCGTCGTCTTAATCCTCCAGTTAACTGATGCCAAAGAATAAAAGTATCGGCACAGAAAACCAAAATAAAATGGCGCAATAAACTCCTTTGCTCGCGAACTTGATATTCTTTAAGTCCTAACCATCCTTTAGCTTCCCTGTAAAAAACTTCTACCCAATTCCTTTGAGAATATGTATCAACTATCCATTGTGGTGTAACAATTGATGAAGATATATTAGTGATGAAGTAGTCAATATCGGTGGTGGCTGAGAAAGTAGAAGCATTCATGACGATCGCAATATTTCGCTTTCCAATTAAACTTGATATTTCCACTTCACAAGTTACTACCCATAATGTTTTGGTTGATCCAAATATATTTGAATTTCTGTGAAAGCCTCTTCGGGTAAGCGCTGGGCTAATTCATCTAACCGAATTGTTTGTTGAATATTGTCTGTTTGATTAACTGTTATTTTTCGATTTTTAGCTAACCCTCCTAAATATTTTAATTGCCGTTTTTCCAACTCTAATAAAAATGATGTATTGTTGCCATATCCAGCATCTACAATTACTATCCCAGGTTGATATTTTCTGTTTAGGGTTTTATCTATTAACTTGACTGCTAGTTCTGGTTTTTTCTCAAATAGAGGGTCTTGTTTCCCTTGAGCTAAAGAATCAGCGTGTTGATATAACTCTATATCTAACGGTAAGCTTTTTCTGCCATCAGATAAATGCGTTGTTACTACTACGATTCCATGAGCTGTTTTGCCAATTTCTCCAATATACTGTCTCCCCACACCAGCAGTAAAATTACCACTTTTTCTCTGACCAGAATCATCAATTATTAAGCTAAAACCTCTACTAATTCTCGTTTGACTGCACTTATTCATGATTTCTAATCGACGCTCATTCACCTGCCCACTAGACCAAGGTGCTTCGGTCAAAAAGTGATGTAATCGGTGGTACGTTACACTACAGCATTATCCGCCATTTGAAACAGGTTTTTTCTCTCTCTTTCCCCCAGTAATCCCCCTATATAGTGTCTAAACTCTCTTTTTTGAGCTTTATGAGTAAACACATCATCAAATCTTTGACACCATCTGTCAAAGCAGGGGGGCATCGCTGTGGGAGTGGTTTCTTTCATGAGCTTTTTCTAACGTGAAAGCTATGTTAGTTAAGCACTATACTCTTTTTTGGCTTAATTTTTGTTTAAGTCCCGTTAATCAGATAGTGGCTATCTCTGTAAATGGCAATCTTGATATCGCCTGAGTTTTAGAGTTAGACTAGATGAAACTCCACTTTTGGCATAGACACCATCTCTATCCAAAGACCTTCTATTAAGTTCGTATTCAGACTTTCTCTGTAATATATTTCTATTTCTTGCACTGTATATTTGTTGTTGTAGACAAGCTGAATTTGATACATATCCACTTTGAGAACTTTAAAATTCCAGTAGCCACCATCACGAGCAGCAATACTAAGGATAAACTGGTCACCCTTGCGCCAATAAAGACCAGCTTCTTGAAATAAGGTTGTACTTTCTCCAGGCATAACTAACGGAAAATCAGATTCTAATGGCCTTTTAGTGTGACGCCGATAATACCCTCGCAAATGTACCTGACCATCTGCTCCCACAACCTGGGGTATTAAGGTATCAAAAAAGTTAAAACGGACTGGATTGGGGGTATTGTTGGTAATACAAATCCCTAACTGCACGCGAGTCACAACACGGCGCTTTTTCTCAGGAAGAGTCAACACCCGTTCTGGCACTAAAATTTCAGGCATTGCTGAATTGAAGTATGAAATTTAAAAACTTAACATCTTAAACTCTTACTCTCTGCGCCTCTGTCTTGAAAAGTTGAGCCACTGCGTTGGACGGGTTCCCCGGCTTGAAGCAAGTGGCGTCTGTTCGCCGGAAGCCGGCGCTCAGACTTTCCGCTGCGTCTCTGCGTGAGATAAATTCATACCTGGATTCAGCAACGCCAAATTTCAAAACGAATGCCATCCACTTCTACTGCATTGTTGCCAACTCCCACAGGTTCAATTAAGCGAAGATTCACGAATTGAGTCGCTAATTGCAGCGGACTCACTGTTTCTTCTGTCAGCGGGTCTGAGCTTGATTCATTTTCACCATAATTACCCAATATAAACCGAAGCTGATACGACCCTGGTTGGGGAATATTGAAAAACCAAGATTTGTCAAGAAAGCAAAAAATTATTAATGAAGAGTTAGGGCAATTGATAATTTGAAGTTTCAGATGGTTATTTTGCCAAATGAGTCTTAAAGCTAGAGTAATAGATATGCCTTTTCCAGGAGCAATTAAACGAGGATAAAACGCTCTAGTCTCACTTCGCTTTAGCCATTGGGCTAAGTTTGTTATGAACTGTATCAACCTAATTCCAAAACCTATCTGGGGAGGTATGTTCCTTTGAAGTTTGTCAACAGGTTCATCTAAAGTTATTTGCCCTTGCAATACTTGACCATCTGATGTCAAAAGCTCTGGAATTAAGGTTTTATTTGGGTTGAGATAAAAAGGATTTGGCGTGTTGTTGATTAGGTAAACCTTAGTTTCCACAACTTCTACAGAGATACTGGAGTCAGAGCGATTTTCCGGGATAGGTAACACTATAAGATTGGGTTCACAGATTCTTAAATGGATACCATCTATTTCAAATAAATTGCTTTCATTTGATTCAAAATATGTCATGTTGGCTATCCTATCAGCTTCTACTTTTTCATGCGCCATCACACTGATTGGTGTATGGCTTGATGCTTTTATTCTGAAAAAGACTAAAACTAACAGCTAAAACCAGCATACTTAGCAAGGCTAAAGTAAGATTCCTATACAGCCCAAGTATTCTGTGCTGCTTAAGATTTTCATACTGCTCACAGATGAACTTAATTCATAAACTAACTAGCTACCGAATTCTAGCTTTGGCCTGTAGCTATCCTTAGCACTGTGATTTGGTAGCAGTTCGACATACCCGTTATGATCAATCGAAGCTGCTTTACAATTTAGATAATTAGAATAGATTTATATGCTTGCTGGTAACTAAGAATTCTGTAATGCTTAATTTATTAAAGTGCTTTGCTACTATATCTGTCTTAGGAACTGTGGTAGTAGTAGGTTTGTTGAAAATATGTTAACTAAGCGCAAAAGCCGAAGCGTCGCCGCTATTTTAGCTCTTTCTGGGACGCTGACAATTTCAGGGTTACATAAATTTTATTTGGGACAGCCGCTTTGGGGTCTGTTGTATGTTTTGCTTTCTTGGACGCCAATTCCCAAGGTAGCTAGTGCTATTGAGGGGGTTTGGTACTTAGCTCAAGACGAAGAAGCTTTTGACCGTAATTTTAATCTGGGTAAGTCAGCAACCAGGAATTCACAGCAGACAAGCAATCAGGTAGGAGTGGTGGCTAGCGCTTTGCGTGAGTTAGATGCTCTGCGTCAGGATGGACTAATTTCAGAGTACGAATTTGAGCAAAAGCGCCGTCAGCTACTAGACCAGATTTCTTGATACAAGCGACCATCATGAACAACTGGCTACCTTTAAACCCCAGGTTACAAAAGCTCCGTGCTAAGCTGCTCAAAGATCCGTACTATCGGCTACAATCTGGGGAAGAAATTGAGATAGCGGTAGTATTGGGTATCCGCATTGATGCTAATCAAGCAACTGTGGATGATTGGTTGCGCTTACCTGGTTTGTCAATTCATCAAGCCCGATCGCTTGTAGAACTTTCGAGATCAGGTGTTAAATTTTACTGTATTGAAGATATTGCTGCGGCTTTGAGTATGCCATTACTGCGGCTAGAGCCACTAAAACCACTGCTAAATTTTAGTTACTATGATGACGAATCTCTCACTAATTCTACGCATTTAGTTAACCCGAACACGGCAACAGTCGAGAAGCTAGCACAAGTTCCATTTATAGATTTGTCTCTGGCGCAAGCAGTGGTGCAAAATCGGTTATCAGTTGGGCCTTACCGGAATTTGATTGATTTCCAGCGACGATTGGAACTTCCTGGTGATGCGATTGCCCAACTGATGTATTACTTAAGGTTTTAAAACCGCACCTTATATAAATCGAATAACTCTCCTGATTGCTGCGCTACAACCTTAGCGCCAACAGCTTTAATCATTTTTTCCCACTCAGCCACAGGCTCTAGAAAAACCTCAGCACCCAAATAAGTTTCCAGAACTGCCCAATCTTCTGCTAAAGGTTGTTCTGGATTGAGGATATCAAACACGAACTGTCCACCTGGTTTTAATACCCGTTTGACCTCGACCAACACAGCATTCCAGTATTCTAGGGGAAAATAGCAGCTAAATCCTGTGGCGATCGCTAAGTCAAACTGATCTAACGAGTAATTTAAGTGATGCGCTGCACCCAATGCAACGCCTTTGAACAGCTTGGAGTTTAACTGCGAACCACGAGAATTGAGAGTATCTCTTGCGACGTTACTGACTTCTTGCCCATAAAAAAATGCTTGCCAATCCCGCCAAGGATAGATTAAAAAGCTGACACCGCAGCCAATATCTAAACAGTGCTGGTTTTTTTGAGGTTGAGCAATTTCCCAGAAAGGAGAAACAATTCTCCCTGCTAATATCCCAGTAATCCACTCTCGAAATATTGGCATCGCCTGGACTTCTGTGGGTAGTTCAAAGGATTGATTTTGATACTGTTGGTTGAAGCGATATGCTACTTGCGCTATTTGTTGTTGCCATTTATCTGAGTGATGAACATTGCTTGTGTAAGGAGTTTGTGAGGTGGACAGACGTTTTTGGTATGGCTTTTCAGACATTAGGTTTACACGATTCCTTGAGGACTTTGGTCAAGTTATATTGGATACAAAGTAACAGAATTTTGAGTAAAGGTAGGTTTACCGTTAGGGTAAGCTCATCTAATTTGGTAGAGATTATTTTGCCAAGTTCCGCTTCCAAGTTGGCAAAAACGCTGTGATGAGAGCGTCGTCTGGAAAAATACAGGCGATCGCCTAAAACTACCTTAGTACTTGTCAAACAAGAATGACTCGCCTTCAAGATACGGAGGAATATGCTCCCTAGCTATATATTTCACTGTTTCTGAAATCTCCTCATGCTCTTGTGGATTATTCACATGAAAAGAAAGCACTTCTATCAGTGCCATAATCAAGAAACTTTCTGTAATTTGTAAGTAATTTTCAGGTAGTTTTCTGATAGTTTGATAACCTTCAAAAAACGAAGCTCTGACAGTAGGAAGTAAATATTGAAGCGAACTAGCAACATCATAAAGATAGTATCCAAAGCCACAGACAGCGAAATCGATTGGACGGAATTCCTCGTTATGCAATAGATAGTTGCCTTCATGAAGGTCAGCGTGAATCAGTCCCCAGATATCTTGTGTTTGACCAAGTTTTTCTATCATGCTTTGAACTCGGCTAACTGCTACTTCGAGGATCTTGTAATTCTCTGCTGAAATCAATTCTTGTAATACTGCTGGATAAAGTGCTAAGAGTGCTGCTTGCAGCCGATTCTGATCGTAGGCTGGACGAACAAAGTTTTGTGGCAGTTGCCATTGATTACTATGCTGGTGCAATTGAGCCATCAACAAACCGAGTCGGTAAGCTTGTTGTGGGGTTCGATGAGAATTAAGAATGTTGCCATCAATCCAGTGCAACAGTGAGCAATAAAACACTTCTGTGATTTCATCTGTCAAAACTTGAGTAACCCACTGATCTTGTAGATTTTTTACTGGCTCCTGCACAACTATCTCTGTATCACGGTGCAAGGCATTAAGCCACAGAAGTTCAGACTCAATAACATCGGGTCTTTGCCATACATTGTCCTGGAGTCTAGATATTGCTTGGTGAATACGGAGAAGAAATTTTTTCTCTTGTATTTCTACGCAAAAGGTTACGCTTCCACTATGACCTAAAAACCAAAGTTTCCCTTGAGCCATACCATACTGGTCAAGTGCAGCTTTTGCGATGTAGTCATAGGCGCTAGTTTGTGTCATGCTTCCACAACGTTTTGCTATACCTGCTTTAACATTAATATTCACCGACAACCTAAGCGGCACAATGACCAGGCTCACCAGACGCAGATAACCTTTGTTACTCAACCGACCAATATTACGGCATTCCAGTACTGCGACGAGTCAAATTTGATTGTAGGCGTTTAAGAATTCTTCCCTGGAAACGCCAACTTGTGTGCAGACTGCTCTCAGAGTGCCACTTTTGATTTTGGAGTGGTTCGGCATGACTAATGGTGTTTCCGTGCCATCATTCGTTCTCTTTTTTCATAACTATATGCTCACGTTCACGAACCACTACAAAACCCAGCAACTCAAATGCTGCGATTACTCGGCGTTGTGGGGCATCTACCGGAAATTTCGCCATTAAACAGCAATCTCTGCCTCAGCGATAAAAACTTCGACGGAAGGTGTATCGTCAAGAATATTCTTACCGAAGACTTCAATATAGCAAGCGATCGCCGACTTTACATCGGCTAAGGCTTCTTCGTAGGTATCGCCCTGACCAACAACCGCTCCTACAACGCCAACTGGGTAAGCAACATATCCATCTGAATGCTTCTCAATGATGATTTTAAATTGCTTCATGGGCTTTTCCTGATCAGAATATCAAAGCTCAGTTTTGCTTGAATGTTATTTGGCTAGAATCAATTACTACCATATTGTCACACACATCTGTGTAATACCAGGAACTTGTAGAACCACAAATTTTAATTGTGATTTTCTCCCTGATTAAACATAAGATAGCTTTGTTTGGAGACTTTCTTACATTTGAAGGAGGATCAAAAACGATAGCCACTCCAGTCCTAGTTGAAACAGTTTGTAACAAATCGAGTCCCGACGCATTAAATATTTTACTTTATTTTTTAACTCAGCAATATATCTAAAATATCTCTCCATATAGCTATTTTCTAAATTTTTAACCAGTATAAAAACTTCCTGTGATAATGGGGCGATCGCAGATGTATAAAAACCTAGAAAAATAGAATATCTGCATTGCATAGTCTATATTGATTTCAACAAAAAAATTTATTTTTGAGCTAACCGAAGAGTATTTTGGGTGTAACAAGTGAGAAAAATCTGGCTACTGATGACATTAGTTGGTTTGGGGATATGGCTTGTCTTACGTTCCTATCCACCGTCTGTATCTTCCGTTATACCAACTGTTAAAGCTTCACCATCAAAAACTATCCGCTACCTTAAGCGCACCTTGCCCCAAAGCATAGCTCATATCCTTGTGATTCCAGCTAATAGCCGATTTTTGGTAACTCCTGCATTATCATCCTCGGTAAATACTGTAGAGGAATTTGCCCAGAAGCATCAAGCGATCGCGATCTTAAATGCAGGCTTTTTTGACCCAGCCAACCGAAAATCTACGTCCTATGTTGTCATTTCTGGTCAAGTGGTGGCTGACCCCAAAGAAAACGAGCGGCTAGTGAATAATCCCAACTTAAAATCTTACTTGGGCCAGATTTTCAATCGCACAGAATTGCGGCGCTATGCATGTGGACAGAGTGTCCGCTATGATATTGCCCTGCATAGTGAGTCACCGCCAGCAGGTTGTCAGTTAGTTGATGCCATTGGCGCAGGGCCACGCCTGTTACCAGAACTCACCTTAGTAAAAGAAGGCTTTGTAGATAATGCTAATGGAAGAGATGCACTTGGCAGCAACCAACCCAACGCCAGAACAGCCGTAGGTATTACTCGTGATGGCAGTCTGATTTTAGTAATGGTGGCTCAAAAACCAAACGCTGCCGCTAATGGGATATCCTTACCAGCACTGGCAGATTTGATGAAAACCCTTGGTGCTCAGAAAGCGATGAATTTAGATGGGGGAAGTTCGTCTTCACTTTATTACAAGGGCAAGACCTTTTATGGGAAAGTTGATTTAGAGGGAAATCCCATCAAGCGACCTGTGAAGTCAGTTTTGTTGGTTCAGGAAAACTGATCAAAATTTAGAGGTTCAAATGGTTCCTCACAAATTTCTCAAGTTTTGCAATTAATGTGATTGTTAAGGGCGATCGCAATCTAGATTTGCAATCTCAACCTGTAATCTTTTCAAAAGACCTGAGCAGTAGTTAAGGAGGTTGGCTATGACAAAAGAATATATGGATGCTTTAGAAGCATTCGTTGATAAGTTGACATTAGCCGCAGTCCTAGAGATGTTAGAGCGAATATCCCACAAAAAAGCCGAAAATCTCAGAACTCATTGGAAAGATGAGACTTCAGCAAAGCTTTGGGACAAAGCTGCTAGACAAATAGAACAGATAAATATTGATGTCTGAGTCAACAACCGCACCCACTCTTGGATGCGGCTTTTGATTCTAGCTCTCACTTCAGAACAGACTAAAATCTGTCAAATTTGACCTTTAAACTCAGATACTCCTATCCCAATTTTTTATCAGGCACTCTGAGTTCACGCGTTGCTCCTCCTTGGCGATTGTCAGGCGCTCCCACTTTAGGAGGTTTAAAATTAGCTTTTCTCAATAGTTCTTCTGATTGCACCATGTTTACCGCTTTCCTTTTCGATTCTATAACTCAAGTCTGCTTTTAGACTTGCTCAGCCATGCTAAGCAAACTAAAGCAATGCTTTCTCTAGAGTTATCGAAGTTTTCTTAAGGATTTATGCAAGGAGAGCAAATGATTTTTGCAATCTGCCTTAACTATCGGTTGTATCATGTCGGGGTATTGCTGTAGGATACTGACTACTTTCAGTTGGCGGAGATTTAATTTCTCCCTCGCAGTAACCCAGTTCGTACATACTAGCAGCTTGAGAATCTTGTTCTGGCGGCACTTTAGGTTTTCCAGCCCAGACATCAGATTTTCCTAAGTTAAACCAATCTTCATCAGTCATGCCTGAGCCGAATGTGTTCTCCGTTGTTATTTTCATGTAGGCATCTCCACTTGTTTTAAACGCGTTAGTTTCTTCTATAACTATGCTGGAATGCTACAAAGAGTAGTTACTTTACGGATACGCCTTTGAGTGGCTAGGAGTTTCAGCATTTATAATTATTTGATCTTTGCACTACTGTTTGACAAAAATCTTGTACCGTTGGAAGGAACTACTAACTCTGCACTGAGCACTCTTCATTGATTTTGTAATTTCATACTTCAATTCAGCAACGCCGAAAGTTTGGCAAAACGATATTGTCTAATCACATTCCACTCGTAGCTAATTTCGCTTCATAATGAAGAAAGATTAAGCTGCACTCAGAAAACTCCGCATGAGCCAAACTGCCCTAAATTTAGTTGCAATATCTATCTTTCTCATAACCCTTTCTACCCTACTGGGGCCATTCATTCACTTGTCGCCTACAGTACCAGCACTTGCTACCTTCACCATCTTGGGTATAGCCACATTAGATAGTTTTGGCTTGCAAGGTAAAGGAGGTACGATCTTTTTAGATTGGATTGCTGGTTTCTCTCCTGAACACCGCGATCGCATTGTCCATCACGAAGCAGGGCATTTTCTTGTTGCTTACCTGTTGGATATTCCTGTTACCAACTACACACTCAGCGCGTGGGAAGCTTGGAAGCAGGGGCAAGTTGGGCAAGGTGGTGTTACTTTTGATGATGCAGAATTAGCAACTCAACTGGAAATGGGAAAAATCAGCGCCCAAATGCTAGATCGCTACTGCACTATTTGGATGGCGGGTATTGCTGCTGAAACTCTAGTTTTTGACAATGCTGAAGGTGGAACTGATGACAAAAATAAGCTAGCAGGTGTATTGACAGTTTTGGGCTTTTCTGAATTTATTTGCCAGCAGAAACAGCGGTTTCATGCCCTTCAGGCAAAAAATTTACTGCAAGAAAACTGGTCTAGTTACCAAGCCTTAGTCAAGGCTATGCAACAACGCGCCTCAGTAGAAGATTGTCAAAGTGCAATTAGTAGTGCTGAGTAATGTCAAGAAGAAATAGCTTTTAGATGTGAGACATGGGATGAGTAATTCCAAGCGATCGCCCGGTTACGTCCCGCAGCTTTAGCTTGCAATAGGCATTGATCAGCACGATACAGTAGACTTTCTCCCTGATCATCATCCTCTGCTTCTAGACAGGCTGTACCCAGGCTAATCGTAATATTAATAGTGAATTTATTGTTGAGTGCAAACGGCTGCTCGCTAACTATGCGATTGAGACGACGTGCTACACCTAATGCTTCTTCACCTGTAGTGTGAGCCAAAAGAATCACGAATTCTTCGCCACCATAGCGAAATGCAGTATCTTGAAAACGCAAATTGTGTCGCAGCCGAGTACACAGCAATTGCAAGAGGCGATCGCCAATTAAATGTCCATGAGTATCATTGACTTTCTTGAAATAATCCACATCCAAAATAATCAAACTCATCGGTTCTCGCTGAGTCCTAGCTTTTTGAATTTGCCTGGGTAAGTCCCATTCCAAAGCACGGCGATTATTCATTTCTGTTAATGAATCAGCCAAGGCGATCGCTGACAATAAATCATTTGTCCGCATCAGATCGCGGTACTTTTGTGCTTTCCGCAAGCCAACTGTCAATTGGGCTAGTATTAATTGATGGTTGGTAGTCAATGCCTTAGAGTCTATTTTATCTTCGAGAAGCTGCCAAATATAAGCATCTGCTCCTTGTTTTAATGCAGCAGCAGTCATTTCTAACTCCCTCTGCCAACCATACATATTTCTATCAGCAAGCTGCTGAGGACGATCCTCAAAGAGAATACAGTATATCCAAGATAGCTTTGTCTGATCTTTAAGCCAACAACACAGTTCCATACTGCCATCCAAGCTAGCCTGCACAAGTATTACATCGGGCGGGGTAATTTGAATGCGCGATATTGCTTGATCTAAATTGGTAATAACTTCTACACTAAAAGCGCTTGTATAACAGATCTGATCTGGAAGTGTTGCAAGAAAGTTATTACTTCCAAAGACCAGAATAGAAATATTCATTGTTTGCTTTTATTCTATTTTGATTTCAAGATGCTTAACCTAGTAAAACTTGCCGCTATTCTTCCTAATAATAAAAATTCCAGGATTTTTAGCTAGTATATATTCCTGGTATTTGACCATTTTAATGCTAAATCCACAATAATATTGCACTTTTAATCTCCTCTTAAGACTTTATCTCTCCTATAGTCCGTAGGACTGCAACTGATGATACCTAATGTCATCTTTACAGTATTTTTTTCAAACGGTATAAATACTGAATATTCTTCTTCAACATAAAAGTATTACTGTAATTTCCAGGTGTTAGTTATTTGAGATAATTGCAAAATCAAGATTTTCCGCTATTCACTATTTCAGACAAGAAAAATTTTTTAACCTGAATATAAACTTTAAGAATTTACTAAATTTTCCATTCACCTGCAAAATCCGAGATATTGTATTATGGACTATAAATATACTAATTTTTAGCACATTTAAATAGTATCCAGTCAATAGTTAGATTGCGTAGTAAAATGTCATTTATTTGTTGTGGAGAGAAATACAATATCTAAAAATTGCCACTTAATAATTCGGTTTTTCAATCTCTTGCTTCATTGCTATCCCGCCCAGAAATAAATTTCCGCGCTAATATCTCAACTCCATGCTTTGTGAACTCAAGCTAAAATTTGGTCTTCTTTAGAAGACTTTAGCTATTGTTGAAAACGATGTAAAATCATCAGTTTTAACTTAGTTCTGCTATGCAGCCCAGAACTTAAATCTTAGTTAAAATATGTGTCTAACGACATGACAGTAACAAAAAATGTATAACATTTTAAGACTTTGGCAATAAGTCTAATGTATGCGTATATTAGAAATAAAAAGTTTTTCTTTTTGTAATCTTTTGTATTAATTTACTTTTTCACATCATTTTAATTAAATAAAAAATATAATTTGAAAGATTCCCCTCAGAGGAGGGGATAAATGTGAGTCTGCTCATTTAAAGAGCGGAAAAATTAAGAAAGAATTTTTTGATTCAACTCGTTATTAATCTAAACTTTTGCTAAAAATTAGATTAATAACCTTCAACTGTGTAACCAGCAGCAACAATCACCTGTTTAATTGACTCTTCAGAAGCGGCTGATTCTACTGTGACAGTTTTACCGTTGACATCAACATCCACCTTGGCATCAGGTTCCATTACGTGAATCGATTCAGTAATTGTATCTGCACATTTTTCACAAGTAATATTCGATACTTTCAGTTTTAGTGCCATTTGTTACCTTTGTACGTGTATTCTAAATTATTTCTTAAGGATTAATATATTGATTAAAACGCGATCGCTCATCCCGCTAGAGTTAGGTAATTGGGGTTAAATATCACAATCACTGTACATAACTCACCAATTGGCAAAGTCACCTAGCAGCAACACGGAACAAAATGCGAAAATATATAAACTTACAGAAAAGGTGAAGATAACAGCTAAAGGATAAAGTACGAGAAAATAACCAACTGCTTTATACTTCACACTTTATACTTAATACTTCAGTTCACCCATGTCTTCAAATCCCCAGAAACTCAGCGGTAACGAAATTCGCAACCTATTCCTTGACTTCTTTGCCCAAAGAGAACACCAAATTCTCCCAAGTGCCTCTCTCGTGCCAGAAGATCCTACCGTGCTGCTGACGATCGCGGGGATGGTACCATTTAAGCCGATATTCCTGGGACAGCGCACGCCGGAATTTAAGCGGGCTACCACTTCTCAAAAGTGTATCCGTACCAATGATATTGAGAATGTTGGACGCACTAAACGGCATCACACGTTTTTTGAGATGCTGGGTAACTTTAGCTTTGGTGACTATTTTAAAGAACAAGCGATCGCCTGGGGTTGGGAAATCTCTACAAAAGTGTTTAATTTTTCGCCTCAAAACCTTGTCGTCAGCGTCTTTGAAGAAGATGATGAAGCCTTTGCAATTTGGCGTGATCAAATTGGTGTGCCGGAAGCTAGAATTAAACGTCTGGGCGCAGATGATAACTTTTGGGCAATGAGTGTTACTGGGCCTTGTGGTCCTAGTTCCGAGATATATTACGACTTCCACCCGGAACGCGGTGACGACAACATTGATTTAGAAGACGACTCCCGGTTTATCGAGTTCTACAACCTCGTCTTCATGCAATATAACCGGGATAATTCAGGCAATTTAACACCTCTGCAAAACAAGAACATCGATACCGGCATGGGTTTGGAGAGAATGGCGCAAATCCTCCAAAAAGTCCCCAACAACTACGAAACTGACCTGATTTTCCCAATTATTCAGACAGCAGCGGAAATTGCTGGCATTGAATACCACAGTAGCGACGAAAAAACCAAAGTTTCTCTAAAAGTCATTGGTGATCACATTCGTGCTGTCATCCACATGATAGCCGATGAAATCCGCGCTTCTAACGTGGGGCGGGGTTACGTAATGCGGCGGTTAATTCGGCGTGTGGTGCGTCATGGGCGATTAATTGGGATTTATCGTCAAGACGTTGCATACAACGTCTTTACACCACAAGTTGCTGAAACTGCGATCGCTCTTTGCGAATCAGCTTACCCCAACGTGCGGCAACGGGAAGCAGCAATTAAAGCCGAACTGCAACGCGAAGAATCCAATTTCCTCAAAACTCTCGATAGAGGCGAAAAACTACTAGAAGAAATCATTCAAGAGGTGAAGCAGCAAGGAATAACTCAAATTAGCGGTGAAAGTGCTTTTACTCTCTACGATACCTACGGTTTCCCTCTCGAACTTACTCAAGAAATCGCCGAGGAAAATAATCTCACCGTTGATGAAGCGGGATTTGATGTAGAAATGCAAAAGCAGGTGGAACGTGCCAAAGCAGCACACGAAACCATCGATTTAACTGTGCAAGGTTCCCTCGACAAGTTAGCAGAACACATCCAAGCTACCGAATTTATCGGCTATACCCAACCAGTAGCAACAGCGAGAGTCGAAGCAATATTAGTAGAAGGTGTGTTCCAAGAAGAAGCAGAAGCCGGAACAGAAATACAACTTGTTCTCGACCAAACGCCATTTTATGCTGAATCTGGGGGACAAATTGGCGATCGCGGTTATATCTCCGGTGATGGGATCTTAGTTCGCGTTGAAGACGTGAAAAAAGAATCTGATTTCTTCATCCACTTCGGACGTATCGAACGCGGTACACTCTGCGTAGGCGATACCGTCACCGCCCAAATTGATCGCGCTTGTCGGCGTCGTCTCCAAGCTAACCATACTGCAACTCACTTACTGCAAGCGGCATTGAAAAAAATTGTCGATGATGGAATATCGCAAGCGGGTTCGTTGGTATCTTTTGACAGGTTGCGCTTCGACTTCAACTGTCCGCGTGCTTTGACAGCAGACGAAGTTCAACAAATTGAGGAACAAGTTAATAGTTGGATAGCTGAAGCACACGCTGCAAAAGTGGAAGTATTACCTTTAGCGGAAGCCAAAGCTAGGGGTGCTGTCGCCATGTTTGGCGAAAAATACGGTGAAGAAGTGCGTGTGATCGACTTCCCCAGCGTCTCAATGGAACTGTGCGGTGGAACCCATGTCAGCAATACCGCTGAGATTGGCGTCTTTAAAATTATCTCGGAAGCTGGTGTAGCTTCTGGAGTACGGCGCATTGAAGCTGTTTCGGGGCCAGCAATACTGGATTATCTCAACGTTCGAGATAAAGTAGTGAAGGATTTAAGCGATCGCTTTAAAGTTAAACCCGAAGAACTACCAGATAGAATCACAAGTCTGCAAAACGAACTGCGAACAGCTGAAAAGCAACTGGAAACTTTGAAAGGACAGTTGGCGATCGCTAAATCTGATAGCTTGCTACAAACAGCGGAATCCATAGGCGATTATAAAATTATCGTCGCTCAATTAGAAGACGTTGACCCAGAGTCTTTGAAAACCGCAGCCGAACGCTTGTTGCAAAAAATCGGTAACGGTGCAGTGGTATTAGGTTCCGTTCCCGAAGCCGGGAAAGTTAGCTTAGTTGCAGCTTTTAGTCCAGAAGTCAACAAAAAAGGCTTGCAAGCTGGTAAATTTGTCGGTGCGATCGCTAAAATCTGCGGTGGTGGTGGCGGTGGACGCCCAAACTTAGCCCAAGCCGGAGGGCGCGACGCAAGTAAATTACCAGAAGCGTTAGAACAAGCACGAAGTGAGTTAAAGTCTGGGTTGAGTTAGTTGTGTTTTCTTGTATGGCAGGCATTTTGTCTGCCTGAAAATTATTAAAAATTTTTAGTATAGATTAAGCAAAGTTGTAATCTATCGTCTAATTAAGTAGTTCGTCAAAATTATTTATAAGATTAGTAAAGCGGTAGGGAAACTCATAATAACCTTGTAAATATTAGACTTATCCTTAAATGGTAAATGTATACGGTAAAAGGATTTCAGGGATTATCGGATTCAAATAACCGAAACAATTGTTCATCCGATAGAACTTTATCTATTTTAAAAATAAAATCATCTATCTCTCCTATTAACTGAATCAAAATACTAAATTCTTTATCAAATTCATATTTTTTACATAACATCGGATATCGATTGAGCCTGTAGCCGTGTACTACTCAAAAACATACTTAAGAACGATTGACTATTAAAATTTCCTCAAAAATAATTGACAAAAATTCATCTTTCATTAAAATTCGTCATTTTTATTCCAAGAGGCTTGAAGAAGAGAAAATCACGCTCGTCAATTTATTTTATAAGAGCGATCGCCCTTCGCCCCAAGCCAATGCTGAGAAATATTGCTTCTGCTATTCTTGGTTCGGCGTTGACAGTTGCTAATTCTCTTACATGACCTATATTCAGCCATAATTGTCCAAAATAAGCTTGAGCAGAACATTTATCAAATGCTACCGTCTACAAGGTGACACAGGATTTGCAAAGGTTTCTTAAATAATGAAGCGTAAACACAAAGTAGCTTATCGCCAGACATCGTTGATTGGTCTCAGCTTAATATCTACCTTAATTGCACCTTATTTTGCTTTTATCTTCGCTGCTCGTGCAAATGCTGCACCCAGAACTCCAGACAAAAGCGTTAATTGCCAAATTTTAGTTGTGGGTGGTGGACTATCCGGCGTCGCTACAGCTTACGAGGGATTATTAGCAGGACAAACTGTTTGTCTAACGGAAATTACCGACTGGCTGGGAGGACAAATTTCTGCTCAAGGGACATCTGCATTAGACGAACGACCAACCCAGCGAGCTCGCCAGTTTTATTCTCGCGGCTACCTGGAGTTGCGAAACCGGATTGAGCGCAAGTACGGAGAACTTAACCCCGGTGATTGTTGGGTAAGTGACTCTTGCTTTCTTCCCCGCGATGCTCACAATATTCTCAATCAAATGCTCAAAGATGCTGAAAAGCGGGGCAGAGGTAAGTTGCAATGGTTTCCAAATACGGTAGTAAAGGATCTGGATATTAGTACTAATGGCAAAATAATTAATAGTGCGATCGCAATTCAACATCAACCAGTAAAAGGTTCACCACCTCTCAATACCTTTACTTTATCTCAAAGCATTGAAGATGCATATCGCTACCAAGACTCGTCTCGGTTTACCAAAACCATTATCCGCTTTATCCCCAAGGCATCTAAAAACAACGCCCCCAAGTGGTATGTCGTAGACGCCAGCGAAACTGGAGAAATTATCGCCCTGGCTGATGTCCCCTACCGATTAGGTATTGATGCTCGTTCCTACCTAGAACCTTCTTCTTCCAGTACTACAAACGACCCTTATTGTACTCAAGGTTTTACCTACACCTTTGCAATGGAGGCAACCAAGGAACCGCAACAGCAGAAAATGCCCCCATTCTATTTACAATATTCACCATATTTCAGCTATGAATTAACGCGACTGGCAAACTTTGATTTAGTTTTTACCTACCGTCGTATTTGGAGTCCCAGGAAAGGGAAACCAGCGACATTCGGTGGTGTCAAGTTTACTGCTCCGACGCCGGGAGATATCTCCATGCAAAACTGGACTTGGGGTAACGACTACCGTCCAGGAACCGCCAGAGATAACCTAGTTTTCACTCGCCAACAGTTGCAAGGCACTGGGCAGTTAAAACCAGGGGGGTGGATGGGAGGACTGCGGACAGAAAGCCTTCGTAAAGCTGAGGAAAACGCTCTCTCATTCTTTTATTGGCTCTACGCTGGAACAACAGATTCTCAACTTGGTAATGGCGTCAAGCAGCCGCGAACGAATAATAAACTTTTAACAGGTATAAATTCCCCGATGGGGACAGCGCATGGTTTATCGAAATATCCCTATATGCGAGAAGGACGCCGCGTTATTGGACGCCCCAGTTGGGGACAACCAGGCGGCTTTGGTATCTGGGAAATTGATATTTCTCGCCGTGACTATAATGACGAGTATTATCGTAAGACTCTACCAGCAGATATGTATCGCAGGCTAAGAGCAGCACTTTCAGGTTTAGAAGCAGTATCAGTAATTGAAGGTAGAGTTTCACCAGATAAAGCAATGCGGCGGACTCGTTCTACCATCTTCCCGGATGCTGTGGGTATTGGTCATTACGCCATAGATTTTCATCCTTGCATGGTAAACAGCCCACCAGAAGCACCTGGAAACAAAGAACGTCCGGGTGAAAGGCGTGGTGCTGGCCAAGCTTATCCCTTCCAAATTGCCTTGAGAGCGATGATTCCTCAAAAAATTGACAATTTGCTCGTAGGAGGCAAAAGCATTGCTACTAGCCACATAGCCGCTGCTGCGTATCGGGTACACTCTTTTGAATGGTCTGCTGGTGCAGCTGCGGGAACTGTTGCGGCTTTCGCCATCAAAAATGCTGTTGCACCTTACCAACTAGTTGATGACTTACCCAAATCAGAACCACAACTAGAAGCCCTCAAACGCCTGTTGAAGCAAAATGGCAACCCCACTGCTTTCCCCGATACATCTATTTTTAACGAAAACTGGGATAATTGGCGGTAATTAGTCAAGAGTCCAAAGTCCAAAGTCAAGAGTCCAATGTCCAAAGTCCAAAGTCCAAAATTAAAACTCTTTTGACCGTTGACCATTGACCCTTGACTCTCCACTATGAACTAAACTAGTTATTTATAGTGTAGTTTTGTAAAATCCTGTTGCCTTATTGTTCTATGGTTACGACACTTTCAGCAGCGGTTTACGGGATGGCCACAGCACCAACTGTAGCTCCTGAACGGTCTAATCAAGTCACCCGTAAAACTTATCCGAATTACAAGGTGATTGTATTAAACGATGACTTTAATACATTTCAACACGTGTCTGAATGTTTGATGAAATATATTCCCGATATGACTAGCGATCGCGCCTGGGATCTCACTAATCAGGTACACTTTGAAGGTCAAGCGATCGTTTGGGTTGGCCCTCAAGAAACGGCGGAACTGTACCATCAACAGTTGCGTCGAGCTGGTCTAACAATGGCACCTCTGGAAGCAGCTTAATTATCATGGGCAAACCTACTGCAAAATCCCTCCGAGCGGCTTCTCAAAAAGTTGGCAGACTAGTTTGGAATCACTCGACTCACATTTCAGGTCTTATCCCTATTCTAGAACGTCTATGCCAACAAGATGGCATTCAAACCGTTACCCCAGGAGTCATTGGACGGGTAAAAGGTCATTGTCCTAAAATGCAACTCCGCGTATCTGTACCGATTCGCGGAGGCTATAAAGCAATCGCACGCCAGGGTAAAACGGTACAAGAAGTATTTATTCTTACACCTTTGGCCCAGGATCAACTCGAAACGGCGATCGCGATCGCTATGAAAATTTAATCAATTTGATAGTCAAAAGTCCAAAGTCCAAAGTCAAAAAGTTTGTGAATATTGACTCTTGACTCTTGACCCTTGATTACTCCTCAACACGATGTACTGCAAATTTGTGTAGTGGCAGACTGAGGATACAAGAAAAAGTTAAAAAATATGACAAAGCAGTAGTTATTTTTAAAGTCATTATTACAGTTTCCCAATCGGGTAAAACTAGTTTCTCAACGCCAAAAGCAACACAGTAAACTAGCCAGTAAGCAAAGCTCATTCTAAATAGAATTAGCTCTGTTTCTTCTGCATCATCTCTTTGCTGTTTGTTATCCCACAGTAATACCAGCCCAACAATACAAGCTACAAAAGAAACAGCAACAGCAACTTCGTGACAAAAAAAGTTTACCGAATGCATTTGTATTGATCCCAAAATTTTTTCTATTGAGATTCAGTCTAAAGGAATATTCCTTACAGCTCCAAAAACTATTTACAAACTGCAATAGAACAGTGGAACCTATGTAAATAATTGCAACAAATAATGAATTTGCTATTTATAATTTTTCATTAGTAAAAACTTTCGTGCCGCTCCGTTAACGCGTTTATACTAGGTTACTAATTGTCTCAACTGAATCATATTGTGTGATGTCTGCAAAAATACTTTGCAAAATTTGAGCTTTATCAAGCTAATCATCAATTATCAACCAAACAGTGATTGCTCATAGTCAAACGCTAATTATCAAAATTTAAACGTTTGCAGCAAATGCTATTCCATTTATAAGTATTGCTTAAATCATTCATTGCGTTAAGTTTATCATACATTTGATACAACAATAAAAAAAGCTAAGTAAAATTAACTAATCTATATTGCTCTGCGATCGCGAGTCATCTGCTAGATTTTCTTCAAGACATTCGCAAGTTCTAAGTTAAGGTACTTTTAGCCAGCGACTAGCGATCGCATACATAATGTAAAAATTTTTGCCGTAACGCACCAAGATGAATGGTGGGTTAAGCTGTGCTTTAATGCACCCTACTGGCTTCCCCTGCTCCTCCAAATCAGTATGCCATCATTAAACTTCTCATTTCTTGCAGTCCACGATACACAACTTGTGCGCTTGGGCGCTCTAGCTGAGCGGTATTTTGCAGATGATCCTAATACTTGTTTGATTAAGTTGCGGCAGTTTGGTGAATTGCTGGCTCAGTTAGCGGCTGCCAAAATTGGACTTTATGAGGTAGTTGATGAACGGCAGATTAATTTGCTGAATCGATTGCGCGATCGCGGTTTAATAAAAGGAGAAGTTGATCGCTTATTCCATGAGTTACGTAAAATTGGCAATCAGGCAACCCATGAGCTTTCAGGAAATCACCGCACGGCGTTAAGTGGGCTGAAATATGCCCGTGAGTTGGGGATTTGGTTTCATCGAGCGTTTGGTGGCAATCGCAATTTTGACCCAGGCCCGTTTATTCCCCCACCTGACCCAAAAACAGAGACACAAGCTCTCAAAGCCGAGTTAGCACTCTTGCGAGATGAGGTGCAAAAGAATCTTTCGGTGGTTGAAGCAGCACAAGCATTGGCGGAAGCTGAGGCACAGCGTAGATCCGCAGCCGAAGATTTGGCACGGGAGGCAGAAGCAAAAGTGCAGGAGGTGTTGAATCATTTAGCACAAATCCAGGCTCAGGCAGAAAAGCAGCCTGAGAAAATCATTCAGCAGACTATTACTCAAGCTCAGGTTGCAGAGAGTGGCGTACTGTTGGATGAGAGGGAGACACGGAGACTGATTGATGCTCAACTGCAACGATGCGGATGGGAAGCAGATTCAGACGAATTGACTTATCAAAATGGTATCCGTCCTCAGAAGGGCAGAAATGTAGCGATCGCAGAGTATCCTACTACTAATGGACGCGCCGATTATGCGTTGTTCTGCGGCTTACAGATTGTGGGAGTAGTTGAAGCCAAGCGCCAGAGTAAAGATGTCTCAGAAGGTGCGCTGAACCAAGCCAAACGCTACAGTGAAGGTTTCCAAGTTTTGGGGGAAGTTGTCGCAGGGGGACTGTGGCAAAATTACAAAGTACCATTTGTCTTTGCTACCAACGGACGACCATACTTGCAGCAACTTCAAACTAAAAGTGGCATCTGGTTCTGTGATTTGCGCCGACCGACTAACTTACGTTTGTGCCTACCAACATGGTACAGTCCTCAAGGTTTACTTGATGCCCTAGCTCAAGACGTTGACCAAGCACATATTCGCTTAACCCAAGAAGGCTTTAATTACGGGTTGGAATTGCGGGATTATCAAATTCGCTCTATTCAAACAATAGAATCTGCCTTAGCACGGGAACAACGAGAATTACTCGTAGCGATGGCGACAGGGACAGGGAAAACTAAAACTTGCATTGCTTTGGTGTATCGGTTACTAAAAACCAAACGATTTCGGCGGGTGTTGTTTCTGGTTGATCGCACTGCATTAGGTGAGCAAACCGCCAGCGCTTTCAAAGATTTCCGGATGGAGAACCTGCAAACTTTTGCTGATATCTTCGAGATTAAAGATTTGAAAGACACCGAACCCGATCGCGATACTAAAGTTCAGATTGCGACGGTGCAGAGTATGGTAAAGCGAGTTCTTTACCCATCTGATAGTTCAATGCTCACAGCAGATCAGTATGATTGCATTGTAGTAGACGAGTGTCACCGGGGCTATTTACTCGACCGAGATTTAAGTGATACAGAATTGGAGTTTCGAGATTTTAACGATTACGTCTCGAAATACCGTCGAGTTCTGGAGCAGTTCGACGCAGTTAAGATTGGTTTAACTGCAACTCCAGCACTACATACCACGGAAATTTTTGGCGATCCCGTTTACATATACAGCTATCGAGAAGCTGTGATCGATGGCTGGTTAATCGACCATGAGCCACCTTTTCAGATTAGAACAAAGCTTTCTGAGGAAGGAATGGTGTGGAATCCTGGCGAACAGATGGAGTTTTTCAATCCCCAAACTGGACAGCTTGACCTAGTTCATGCACCAGATGAAGTGCGGATTGAGGTAGAACAATTCAACCGTCGAGTTGTCACCGAGGATTTTAACCGAGTTGTCTGTGAAGCTTTGGTGCAGCAAATTGATCCATCCCTCCCAGAAAAAACACTGATTTTTTGCGCCACTGATGCTCACGCAGATATCGTTGTCACCCAACTTAAACGAGTATTTCAGGAATATTATGGTAGCGTCGAGGATGATGCAGTTGTCAAAATTACCGGAAATGCCGATAAGCCGTTAGAGTTGATTCGCAAGTTCCGCAATGAAGTTAATCCGAAAGTTGCTGTGACTGTAGACTTGTTGACGACTGGGATTGATATCCCTGCAATTTGTAATCTTGTGTTCATTCGCCGAGTCAATTCCCGGATTCTCTACGAGCAAATGTTGGGAAGGGCAACCCGCCTTTGTAATGATATTGGTAAAGAGGTGTTTCGTGTCTTCGATGCCGTGCGATTATATGAAGCGATCGCTCCTGTCTCCACGATGAAACCGATTGTAGTTAACCCGAACATTTCCTTTACCCAACTGGTGCAAGAGTTGGAAACAGTCAACACACCTGATGCTGTAAAGTTGGTAATTGACCAACTCCTAGCCAAGCTGCAACGCCAACGCAGACACTTAAGCAACAGTAACCGAGAACAGTTAGAAGCGATCGCCCAAATGCCAATACAAAATATTGTTTCCCATCTCAAACAAAGTACACCACAGCAGGTGCGGGAATGGTTTCAAGAGAAAAAGGCGATGGCTCCGCCCGCCGCAGGCATCGCGCAAATCCTTGACCGTCGAGATGGTGGAACTCAGCCAATTTTAATTTCCCGTCATGCTGACGAGTTACGCTCAATTGACCGAGGTTATGGTAACGCCGAACGTCCAGAAGATTATTTAGACAGCTTTCGAGCCTTCTTGCTAGAGAACATTAACAAAATTCCGGCACTAGTAGTTGTCACACAGCGACCGCGTGAGTTAACTAGGGCGCAATTAAAAGAACTGCGAATGATACTTGATGTAGCTGGATATTCAGAAACAAACTTGCAGACTGCATGGCGAGAAACGACTAATGAGGATATTGCGGCTTCGATTATTGGCTTTATTCGTCAAGCGGCTTTGGGTGATGCTTTGATTCCTTATGGTGAACGAGTTGAGCGCGCCATCAAACAAATCCTGGCGAGTCAGCCTTGGACTGCTCCGCAACGTAAGTGGCTGGAACGAATTGGCAAGCAACTCAAGGCAGAGAAGATTGTTGATCGCGAAGCTTTAGATAGAGGAGAGTTTAAAACTCAAGGCGGCGGCTTCGAGCGTTTAAATAAGGTTTTTGGTGGAGATTTAGAGAATATTGTGATTAAAATTCATGGAAGTATTTGGGATGTTGCTAATTAAATGATGGAATAAAAAGCTCACGCAGAGACGCAGAGACACAGAGCAAACTAAGATATTTAAGCATCTTATTCATGCATCTCAAAACTCTCATCCTCTCCGCGCCTCTGCGCCTCTGCGTGAAAAAAATCATAAAATACCAATTATGGCCGCTACTTCTGATATTGTTCAAAAACTGTGGAACTTATGCCATGTCCTACGAGATGATGGCGTTACTTATCTACAATACGTTACAGAATTAACCTATCTGCTATTCTTAAAAATGGCGCAGGAAACAGGAGCAGAGGCGCAATTACCCGAAGGTTATCGCTGGGGCAACTTGGTAAGTAAAGATGGGGTGGAGCAACTGACATTTTATCGATCGCTCTTACTCATGTTGGGTTCCGAGGATTCGTCTTTGCGAGTCCAGGCGATTTTTGCCAATGCTCAAACTTCCCTCAAGCAACCCCGCATCCTCAACAAGCTTGTTACCAGTATTGATGAGTTGGACTGGTTTTCGGAACATCGGGACGAGTTCGGCGATTTGTATGAGGGGCTATTACAGAAAAATGCCGACGAGAAGAAATCTGGTGCAGGCCAGTACTTCACACCCAGACCGTTGATTGATTGTATGGTTTCCTTGCTGAAGCCGCAACCAGGAGAGTTGATTCAAGACCCAGCGGCGGGAACGGGAGGGTTTTTGATTGCAGGCGATCGCTTCATTCGCCAACATCATGACCCCTTCGAGTGGACGGAAGCACAGCAATCCTTCCAGCAGCATCAGGCGTTTTATGGCATGGAGTTGGTGCAAGATGCTCACCGCTTGCTGTTGATGAATATGATGTTACACGGGATTGAAGGAACTGTAGATTTAGGCGATACCCTTTCGTCTGAAGGACAGCGTTTAGCGAAAGCTGATGTAATTCTGACTAATCCACCCTTTGGGACAAAAAAGGGCGGTGGACTACCGTCGCGGGATGATTTCACTTATCCCACCTCAAACAAGCAATTGGCGTTTTTGCAACATATATATAGATCGCTTAAACCTGGTGGACGCGCTGCGGTGATTTTGCCAGATAACGTCTTGTTTGAAGATGGACAAGGGCGAGCAATTCGCGCTGACTTGATGGCTAAGTGCAATTTGCATACAATCCTGCGGTTGCCAACTGGCATATTTTATGCTCAGGGTGTCAAGACGAATGTTTTATTTTTCCAACGGGGGACAACAGAGAAGGGCAATACTAAAGCGGTGTGGATTTACGATATGCGGACTAATATGCCCAGCTTTGGTAAGCGTATTCCCCTGACTCGTGAGCATTTCTCTGAGTTTAAGCAGTGCTATGGAGATGACCCCAATGGTGATAGCCAGCGTGTAGATTTAGGAGAGGATGGGCGTTTCCGGTGTTTTACGCGGGAGCAAATTGTTAAGCGCAATGAGAATTTAGATATTTCTTGGCTGCGGGATGATAGTTTGCGATCGGGGGATAATTTGCCTGAGCCAGAGGTGATTGCAGCTGAGATTATGGAAAAGCTGCGAATTGCGACAAAGGAGATGGAAGCTTTGATGATATTGCTGGAAGGGGAAGAAGCGGCGGAGGCGGTGAGTGCTTCGGTGGGAATGCCAACCTTAGAATAGGAATATGAGTAGTAATATTAGTGGGTGAATATTAATGAGTCCAGAACAAGAGTTATTAACCAAGTGGCGTTCTCTTCCACAAGACAAACAAGAATAAGTTTTAGATTTTGCAGAATTTTTGTACCAAAAGTTTCAAAAAAATGGAGAAACACTATCTCCCTCACAAGCCGATCCGATTTGGGATTTAGGTTCTGAGCCAATTAGCCTTGGCATTACCGATGCAGCAGAAAATCATGACTTCTATATTTATGGCTCAGATTGATGGCAATTCTTTTTTTAGAGGATGTTTGAAAAGTTTTTGGCTGTGATTTTAGGCACTTGTTGATCCCCCCTAACCCCCCTTCTTAAGGGGGGAACCGGAATCAAAGTCCCCCTTTTCAAGGGGGATTTAGGAGGATCTAAAACTTTTGATACCGATAAGAGGACTTTTCAAACAACCTCTTAGATACGAGTTTTGTAATTGCTCTTGAGTTAACGGATGAGCGATATCATCATGTAGCAAAGCAGTATTGGCAAGGGTTAAGAAATTCTCCCCCAAAACTTATCACTTCGTCTTATGTATTTAATGAAATAGTAACTTTCCTCAATAGCCGTAATCATCATGATAAAGCAGTTGAGATAGGAAATCGCCTACTCAACAGCACGACTATTCAGATGGTTCAGGTAGACGAAGCGTTGTTTTTTGAAGGATGGCAATACTTTCAGCAACATGATGATAAGTCTTATTCTTTGACTGACTGTATTTCATTTATAGTAATGAGTCGTCTAAATATTCAAATGGCATTAACGTTTGATAAACATTTTGTGCAAGCAGGATATCAAAGAGTACCAATCTAGAAAAATCGCTGTAATTGAAGAAGTTGTTAAAATTTGGCGGGTTATTAATGGCTATCGGGATTTGGAAGGTTTGTTTTCAGAATAGGATGAGATTTAACAACCTATGAAAACGTTTACCGCTTACGTAGAATATGATTCAGTCAAAAAATTATATGTCGGTATTGTTCCAGGGATTCTAGGGGCGCATACTCAAGCTGAAAGTTTAGATGAATTACAAGAAAATTTGAAAGAAGTGATTGAGCTTTGTTTGGCTGAGTATTTTAGATCCCCCTAAATCCCCCTTAAAAAGGGGGACTTTGATTCCGTTTCCCCCCTTTTTAAGGGGAGCCAGCGCGGTCTTCTCCCAAGGGGAGACGCCAAAGGCGATGGGGTCTCCCCAAGTGGAGCGACTGGCGTGGGCTAGGGGGGATCAATAAGTGCTTAATATCACAGCCGACCACTTTTCAAACAACTTTTTAGAATAGAAGCGTCATCTGAGGAATTTTGGTAAAGGCTAGGGAGTAGTTAAATGACCATTGAACAAGCCATTGTAGAAAAGCTGCGGGTCTTATCGCCTGAGAAGCAACAAGAGGTATTAGCCTTCGTTGAGTTTTTGCAAACTGACGAATGGGAAAAAGTGTACAAAGGACGCTTTAAGGAACTCCAGCACGAAATTCAAATTGGAATTGACGCGGCTGAACGGGGTGAGTTGGTTGATGCTGAAGAGGTATTTCAACGGTTACGCGAAAAACTATCAACTGCACAAGCTGATCCATCCAATTTGGAATTTAGGATCTGAGCCAATTAACCTTGGCATTGCTGATGCTGTAGAAAATCATGATCTATATCTTTATGGCTCTGAGTAATGACAATTCTTTTGGCGTTGCTGATTGAGATTATGAATCTTGTTTCGCGCATAGACGCGGAGCGGCTTCCCGCAGGGTAGGCGCAAAGTCGCAAAGAATAAGAGTTATTATAAGTTGCTCTTTAACCTCTTTTCTCTGCGTTCTCTGCGCCTCTGTGGTTAAATAAATGATTTATAAACCGCAGAGACACAGAGGGCACAGAGGAAGAAAGTTAAATTTAAAAGAGTTTGTACAAGAGTTAGGGAATTTGTAGGTTACATGAGCGGCGAATTGATAGAATTGCCTGAAGGTTGGGCGTGGATAAAATTAGGAGATGTAGAAGAGAAAATAGGAAGTGGCGCTACACCGCGTGGCGGTTCTGAATCATACAAGTTATCAGGAATTCCTTTAATTCGTTCAATGAACGTTCATTTTGATGGTTTAAAATTAGATGGTTTAGCTTATCTAGATGATAAGCAAGCTAATGAGCTAAAAAATGTTGAAGTAAAAGCAAATGATGTTTTACTGAACATTACTGGTGCATCTATTGGGCGTGTAACACAAGCTCCCCCTGAGATGAATGGCGCAAGAGTGAATCAGCACGTTTGCATAATAAGAACAAATTCAATTCTTGATGCTGGCTTTTTGTCTAGATACATAGCATCCCCCAGTTTTCAAAAATGGATCATTGCAGAGGAATACGGAGCTACTCGCCAAGCTCTCACAAAACAAATGATTCTTAATTTTAATATTCCTCTTCCACCTCTCAATGAGCAAAAGCGGATTGTTGCCAAGATTGAGGAATTAAACGATCGCACTCAACGAGCAAAGGAGGCACTAGAGGCAATTCCGCAATTGTGCGATCGCTTTCGTCAATCCGTCCTCGCAGCAGCCTTCCGAGGCGATTTAACAGCCGATTGGCGCGAACAAAACCCAAATGTTGAACCTGCTTCAGTTTTGCTAGAGAGAATTAGGGAGAAACGATTAGTCGAAGCTAAGACAGAGAAACAGAAAGAGAACATAGAAGCAATTTACGCTTATGAAGAAGAGTTTGGCTCTGAGCCGCTTGCTGATGATTGGCAATACATTACATTGGAAAAGCTTTGTCATACTTTTCAATATGGAACTTCAGCCAAGTCTTCAACAGAAGGTAAAGTTCCTGTGCTGAGGATGGGAAATCTTCAAAATGGAGAGATAAATTGGAATGATATTGCCTACACCTCAGATGATGATGAAATTGTTAAATACACTTTGAAACCTGGTGATGTTTTGTTCAACCGAACAAACAGCCCAGAGTTAGTTGGCAAGACAAGCATATACCGAGGTGAGCGTCCCGCTATTTTTGCTGGTTATTTAATCAGAATCGATAATTACCTTGAGCTTAACTCAGAGTATCTGAATTATTGTTTAAATACAACCTATGCAAAGGATTACTACTGGAAAGTTAAGACTGATGGAGTAAGTCAGTCTAATATCAATGCTCAAAAACTTGCAAAGTTTGAAATTCCTTTTTGTTCATTGCAAGAGCAGCAAGAAATTGTGCAACGAATACACACTTTATTTAAAGCTATTGCTCAAATTCAGCAGCAACATCAACAAGCAGAAGAACAACTTAATCGCCTCAACCAATCCATCCTCGCCAAAGCGTTCCGAGGTGAACTCGTCCCCCAAGACCCCGATGATGAACCTGCATCTGTGTTGCTAGAGCGAATTCGAGCAGAACGAGAGAAGTTAAACAATAGCAACAAAAAAAGCCAAGCAGCAGGGAAGCGGAGGAGCAAAACAGTAGAAGGACAAGGAGTTTTACCAGGATTTGAGTAGCTGGAAAGTAATGCGATGCGAAAAGGCATTTTTCTGGAGTGCTCATACCGCAATACAGTTCAGTTAAGCATTTCTTCCTTCTCTTCCTTTGCGTTCTTTGCGTCCTTCGCGGTTCGTTAAAAAAATTGACTTTGACAAAGAGTTAAGCCTTAACTAAACCGTATTGGCTCATACCAGAATTGTGCGATCGCATTTGGGATTTTATCATTGCTGCGATCGCTCAGATAGCCAAAAGGCATTTTTATAGAGTGCTCATACTGGAATTGTGCGATCGCATTTGAAATTTTATTTGTGCTGCGATTTACAGCATATCTGAATCTAGAAGCGGGGAACTAGAGAAAAGAATTGCCGAGAATGTGGCAATGTTGTTAAAACAAAGGTAGATAAAAGTTAAGTAACACGATAAATATGAATGCTTATAAAACATACATCACCATTGAAGACCCAAGGCAGGTAGTATTATCTGACTTACCCTTTCAAGCAGGACAAAGAGTAGAAGTGATTATTTTGGCAAGAGATAGTCAAAGGGCTGCTTTAGGAGAAAAATTAAAACAATTATTCCAAGAAACACAAGCGATACACGCAGATAATCCATTGACTGATGAAGAGATAGCAGCAGAAATTGAAGCTTACAGACGTGGAGAATGAAGTACAAATTATGAATATTACACTCAAACCAGAAATAGAGCAATTTATCCAAGCGCAAATTGCTACAGGTAGATATGCAAATGCGGAAGACGTGATTATTAAAGCCTTGAAATTGCTAGCAGAATCGGACGAGGGTTATCAGGAATGGGAAGAAGATACTCGGCAAAAAGTTGATATCGCAATTGCAGAACTTGAGCGTGGCGAAGGTTTAGATGGTGAGACGGTAGTGATGCAAATACTCGACAGATTTCAAAAAGCGCGTGAGTTGCAGGAATGAGCAATTACATCATCTCGCCATCTGCAAGTCGAGATTTAAATCAAATTGCTGATTATTTTCTCACAAAAAACCTGGAAGCAGGAGAAAAGTTATTTCAAGAATTTAATAAAAAATGCCAAAATTTAGCAAATTTTCCCAGCATGGGACGCAGTTATGCTCATATTAAACCGTCATTGCGTGGTTTACTTCTAGATAGATATGTAATTCTTTATCAAGTACTTGATGATGGAGTGGAAATTTTGCGCGTGGTGAGTGGTTATCGAGATTTAGAGTCTTTATTTACAGATAATGACTGACCAAATAATTCGTAATTCGTAATTATTTGGTCAATAAGCTCAAAAATTTTAACAATTTTCTCCTGACTGTTCACAAGCACCAATGCTTACCCAGGTACTAGAACCATCTTCCCAATGTTCTTTTTTCCATATAGGTGCATTGTGTTTGAGGTTATCAATCGCATAGCGACAAGCTTCAAACGCCTCACTGCGATGAGGACAACCTACAGCCACTAAAACGCTGATTTCTCCGACTTGCAAACGTCCAACGCGATGATAAATCACTACTCGATTTACATCAGACCAAGAGGAGCGAATATCAGCAGCAATTTGATAAAATACCCGCAATGCCATCGGTTCATAAGCTTGATACTCCAAGGCAACTACAGGTTTACCATCGGTTTGATTGCGAACCATCCCACTCATCACAACCACCGCACCGTCGGCGGGGTCGTCGGCTTTGGCGTAGATTTCGGCAATAGACAATGGTGCAAAGCTAATAGCAAAGCTATCTTCGGTTCTTGGTTTAATCGGACTAAGGAGGGTTGTCATAACTGGATTGAGATTAACTAGGATCAGTTTTGGTTAGCACTAAATATATTGTCCTTGAATTAAGTGCTGTTAGCTCTGTTTACATGCTCTGGTATATGTTGTTTAACAAATACCAAATGCGGTTCCTAATACTTTCCCTTATAAGCATCCTGACTCTCCTTTGTGGTTTGAGAAAACGGTAAAGGGTAAGGAGTAAATTTCAGCCTTTTCCTTTTCTCCCTGAATCGAAAAGTATTGATGCGGTTTCTCTTTGACTTTTTAGCTTGCACAAATAAGCGAGTGTTTGTGAAAATTTGTAAATAAACAAGAAATACTAAATAGATACAAAATCATTTCACTTTGAAATCAAGGCTTAGGAGCCTTTTCCTCGCGTGCCAGCAATTTATTCTGTGAGCTAGAGCTTCTAATGATGACGTAAATTTGGTAAATTGTACGTAAAGTTACTTAAGTAACTCAAATTTGTGGTCATCCATCTTAAGACGTATTACTGTACTATACAAATTATCAAGTTATTTGCTTGCTACTTTCTTAGATAATCTGATAGTGAATTCATTAAGTTATCAAGTGCAATTAACAGCTGAGTTAACCAAGCAGCAAATTTCTAATTTGAGCCACCACTTAGCAAATAGACCTCCTGCAAAACTAAATGAGTGCAAGAGTTGGTAAAAGGGGAAAGGATTTTTCAATCCCTTTAACCCTTCCCCCTTACCCGTTCCCCAGAAGTCTAATTTATATGGCACTTGAAACCAAACTTCTAACAGGCAGCATTTTAGTGCCGCCAAGCTTACACTTCCCTGCTTCATGAACTTAGATGACTGCTAGTAATACAACGGCTAGTTGTAATTCAGTAATAGTAGGAAAAATTAAATGAAATTTTTAGTGTGTGATAACGAAGCAACTAGGCTAGAGGCTCTCCATCAGTACCAGATTCTCGATACTGCACCAGAACAAGCATTTGACGATCTAGTGTTCTTAGCGGCGCAGATTTGTGATACACCGATCGCTTGGATTAATTTAATTGATGCTAACCGTCAGTGGTTCAAAGCCAAGGTGGGGTTAGATGTAGAGGAAATGCCTTTAGAGCAAGGTTTTTGTCCGACTTGTATCCAGCATGGTATTTTAATTATTCCTGACACACTAGCAGATAAACGCTTTGCCAAAAATGTCATCGTTACCTGTGAACCATCCGTGAGATTTTATGCAGGCGTACCTTTGTTTACACCAGGAGGAAAAGCGATCGGTACTCTGTGTGTAATAGATCGCGTACCACACCAAATTAGTTCAAAACAGCTGGAAGCACTGCAAACTCTTAGCCGCCTGGTAGTTAGACAACTGGAGATTCGGCGGAATCTGGCGGAACTAGCAAACATCAAAAAGGAGTACAAGCAGTCACAAGAAGCATTATTTCAAAGTAGATGTGCTCTTGAGAGTTTCTTTGAAAGTGCGCCGATGATGATGGGAATTGTGGAGTTGGTAGATAATGACACTGTGCATATTTCAGATAACCCTACCACAGCGAAATTCTTTGGGCTTACCCCTGAAGCCATGCAAAACCGCCTAGCACGCGAGATAGGTACTGCACACAAATATTTATCCCAGTGGATTCATCACTACCGTCAAGCAGAACGCACCCAGTTGCCAGTTAGGTTTGAATATTCTCACGATACTCCCCAAGGTAAAATGTGGCTGTCAGCAACAGTTTGTGCGATCGCAGTCAGTTCTAGTAGCCATCCGCAATTTGCCTATATGGTTGAGGACATGACTTCACGCAAACAGGTAGAAAACCAACTACGTGAACAAGCGATGTTGCTAGATATTACTACGGATGCAATTGTCGTCCGAGATTTGTCCAACCAAATTTTATTATGGAACAAAAGTGCCGAAAACCTTTACGGCTGGAAGGCAGAAGAAGCTATTGGGAAGAATGCTAGTGAACTTTCAGATACCGAATCTTTGCCGCAACAACTGGAAATTTACCAAGCTGTCTGGAAAAATGGCTCTTGGCAGGGTGAGTTACACAAAACCAGCAAATCTGGCAAGGAAATCATAGTTGAAAGTCGCTGGACGCTGGTAAAGGATGAACATTCTCAAGCCAAATCAATTCTTGTCGTTGATACTGACATTACCCAGAAAAAACAACTAGAAAAACAATTTTTACGCGCTCAACGCCTGGATAGTATCGGCACTCTTGCTAGTGGCATTGTTCACGATTTAAACAATGTGTTGTCACCAATTTTGATGTCAGTGCAACTGCTTAAAAGTAAATACCGCGATCGCAGTATTCACCAAACGCTATCAATAGTTGAAAGTAACGTCAAACGTGGTGCTAATTTGGTAAAACAAATGTTGTCTTTTGCTAGAGGAATTGAAGGCGATCGTACCGTGCTTCAGGTCAAGAACTTAATTTTAGAAATGAAGCAAATCGTAGCCCAAACGTTTCCCAAATCAATCCAAGTTTACACTGAAATTCAGCCAGACTTATTGCCTGTTTGTGCCGATAGCACCCAACTGCATCAGGTACTAATTAATTTGTGTCTCAATGCGCGTGATGCCATGCCTAAAGGTGGAACTTTGACAATATCTGCCGAGAATATTTTCATTGATGAAAACTATGCCAGTATGCATCCAGAAGCTCATGTCGGTTATTATATTATCCTGACGGTTTCTGATACAGGAGTTGGCATCAAAAGCGCAATATTAGATAGAATATTTGAACCATTTTTTACAACCAAAGAATCTGGTAAAGGAACTGGACTTGGACTGTCAACAGTAACCGGAATTATTCAAGGGCATGGTGGTTTTATCACCGTCTCAAGTCGTGTAGGTATAGGCACAAAATTTAAGGTACACTTGCCAGCAGTTAATACATTTGCAACTCAGTCGTTAGAAGATACAGAAATGCCGACTGGATGCGGAGAATGCATTTTAGTTGTAGATGATGAAGCTGCGATTCAGAAAATTACCAAAATCTCTTTAGAAAGTCATAATTATACAGCAATGACTGCTAGTGATGGCATCGAAGCAGTAGCACTATACGCCGAGCACAAAGATCAAATTAGTGCAGCGATTATCGATATGATGATGCCCAATATGGATGGAGCAACCACCATTCGCACATTACAGAAAATAAATCCACAATTACGAATTATTGCTATCAGCGGACTATCGACAAGCGAACAGATACCAATCGATAAAACAGCTAAGCACAAAGCATTTTTACCCAAACCCTACACAACACAGGAATTATTGAAAACTTTGCATACAGTTATTAGTCATTAGTTAAAGATTAAAGCATTTTGATCTAGATTTGGGTAATTTTCTCATTGATAGTTGGCTAAATTTGATACTAGATTATTTGGCTGGTTGGTGATTAATATCACAGCAAGAATGTGATCAAGAACACTGACTGAGAAGTTACCTCAACCATATTATCCTCATCATCCTCTACTTCGGTACAGCAAAAATACACGTATTAACCTTATATATATTTAAGAAACACTTATCAGCCCAGACAAGCTAGTCTTGATTTTAAGAATTCTTGACTCTTGAATCTTGACTCATGATTAAGAAAAATTTTCCCCTTATTCTAGTTGTAGACGATGACGATTTAACTCGAATACATCTGTGTGAGCTAATAGAAGAAGCAGGGTATCAAGTGGCACAGGCAAATAATGGTTTAGAGGCGCTAGCTATCTATACTCGCCTGCACCCACATATAGTACTGCTAGATGCCATGATGCCAGTCATGGACGGTTTTAGTTGCTGCTCTCAGTTGCAAAAACTTCCCAATGGCAAAGACACACCTGTGTTAATGATTACCGCTCTTTATGATCAAGCATCCGTGGAGCAAGCTTTTGCTGTGGGTGCAACTGATTTTATTAGCAAGCCGATTCAATGGCCAGTTTTACGTCAAAGATTGCATCGTCTTTTGGAAGCTCATCAGGCTATGAAGGAATTGCGGCAGCAAACTACACAAGCACAACTGCGTGAAACACAACTCAGGATGGCGTTAGACGCTGCTCGCATGAGCATCTGGAACTGGGATCTCCTGACTCATAAAATTACTTGGTCAGATAACCTGGAAGCACTTTTTGGCTTGGAAAAAGGCGTTTTCATTGATACATACGAAGCTTTCATTAACTTAATTCATCCCCAAGATCGCGATCTCGTTAGCCGATCGCATCACCAAGCTATTCAAGATGGGGTAGAATATGACATCGAATTTCGAGTTGTTTTGCCTGGTGCTCGTATTCGCACTTTAGCAAGCAAAGGAGTAGTTTTTCGAGACGCATCTGGGTTAGCTGTGCAGATGTCTGGAGTATATATAGATATCACCAAGCGCAAGCAAGCAGAGGAGGCGCTGGAAGTTCATGCCAACCAGCAGGCAATTGTGGCAGAACTTAGCCAAATAGCATTAGCTGATACAGATTTGACCAGGCTGATGAACTCGTGCGTCACAATCGTTGCTCAATGCCTGAAAGTCCAGTCTTGCAAGGTTTTGGAACTACTACCAGATGGTAATGGACTACTGCTGCGTGCCGGCATAGGTTGCCAACAAGACCTCACAGAGCCAGAAATCACAACTGAGATGCATTCGCCAATCGGCTATACAGCTCTTTCCCCTGAGCCAGTTATTATCGGTCATCACAGCCAAGTGGTCAGTGGTATGAGCGTAGTGATTCATGGTAAAGAGCGCCCTTTTGGCGTTTTGGGAGCGCACACAACCAAACAGCGCACCTTCACTAGAGATGATATTTATTTTCTTCAAGCTGTTGCAAATGTTCTAGCTACAGCAATTGAACGCCAACGTGTAGAAGATGCCCTGAAAAAAAGCGAAGAACGCTGGCAATTAGCAGTACAGGGTAGTAAGGATGGCATTTTGGACTGGAACGTTAAAAATAATGAAGTGTTTTTCTCAACTCGCTGGAAAGAAATGCTTGGTTACGAAGACCATGAGATTTCTAATCAATTAGATGAATGGGCAACACGAGTACATCCAAATGATATAGACTCGGTGATACAAGCGATCGCTGACCATTTTGCTAAAAAAACCTCGTTTTACATCAACGAGCATCGAGTTCGGTGTAAGGACGGTACTTACAAATGGATTTTGCATCGCGGTCAGGCGGTGTGGAATGAAGATGATAGTGTAGTGCGAATGGCAAGTTCCCATACGGATATCACTGAACGTAAACTGGCAGAAGAACAACTGCGTCAAAGTGAAGAACGTTTCCAAATAGTTGCCCGCGCTACCAATGATGCTTTATGGGATTGGGATTTACTCAAAGATGAAGTGTGGTGGAATAACTCTGTACAGGCCCTCTTTGGATACTCAAGAGAGCAAATAAATTTTGATAACGCTTGGTGGACTGAACGTCTACATCCAGACGATAGGCAAAAAATTGTTTCTGGTGTAAGCGCTGTGATTAATAGCGGTAAACAATTTTGGTCAAGTGAATACCGCTTTCGCCGCAGCGATGGTTCTTATGCCTACATTTTTGATCGCGGTTATGTTGTCCGTGACGATACAGGCAAGCCAGTACGGATGATTGGTGCAATGATGGATATGACCGATCGCAAGCGCACACAAGCAGAATTAGAACGTCAAAACTTGCGATCGCAATTATTCGCCGATATTACCCTGAAAATTCGTCAGTCTTTACAAATCGATGAAATTCTCAAAACCAGTGTTACAGAAGTGCAAAAGCTACTGCACGCAGACCGTGTATTAATTTTGCGCTTACGGTCAAATGGCGCTTTTATCGCGGTTCAAGAAGCAGTAGTTCCCGGTTTACCCGTTATTTTAGGGCAGCAGATTACCGACCCTTGCTTTAAGCAAGATTACATCCAGCATTACTGCCAAGGGCGAATTAGCGCTATTCCCGACATAGAACAAGCTGATATTCAACCTTGCCACATCGAATTTTTACAACAATTTGCCGTCAAAGCTAACCTCGTCGTCCCAATCTTGCTGAAAAATCAACTCTGGGGACTGCTAATTGCCCATCAGTGCGCTCACCCCCGCCAGTGGAGTAACTGGGAAATTGAACTTTTGCAGCAGTTGGCAAATCAAATAGGCATTGCCCTAGCTCAAAGTCTAATCCTAGAACAAGAAACTCGTCAGCGGCAAGAACTCACCCGTTCTAATGAAGAACTGCAACAATTTGCTTTTATTGCCTCTCACGATTTGCAAGAGCCACTACGTAAAATTAAGACCTTTAGCGAACGACTCAAAGCTAGCTGTGGTGACAACTTAACCGAACAGGGGCATGACTACCTAGAGCGGATGCAGAATGCAGCCTTGAGAATGCAGACATTGATTGAAGATTTGTTGAGACTATCACGAGTTACCACTAGGGCAAAACCTTTTGTGTCGGTGAATCTAACACAAATAGCACAAGAAGTACTGTCTGATTTAGAAGTGCGTATCCAGCAAACCGGGGCAAAGGTGCATCTAGAAGACTTACCGACGATTACAGCCGATCCCCTACAAATGCGCCAATTATTGCAAAACTTAATCGGCAACGCCCTCAAATTTCATCGCCCACAAGTACCACCTGTGATCAAAATCTTTAGTCAATTATCAAAAAATCCATCAGATAAAGTCTGCAATTGTTGTGAACTTTGTCAAATTATTGTTGAAGATAATGGCATTGGTTTTGAAGAAAAGTATCTTGATCGCATTTTTAATGTTTTTCAACGTCTACATAGTCGCAGAGAATACGAAGGCACTGGTATGGGCTTAGCTATCTGTCGAAAAATTACTGAACGTCATCATGGTAATATCACAGCACAAAGTAAACCAGGACAAGGAGCAAGATTTATTGTTACATTACCAATTATTTTCCATCCTTGATTTTTACTCCTAGAGATGGATTACTAATAGACCAGAAAAAAAGGTTAATTATACAATTGTGTCTGGGAATCCACAGCATGTTAATAATTAATTCATAGTAACAATTAGTGTAAAGGAGAGAATACAGAGTGAAAGGTCGGCAAAAAACTGTCACTATCTTAATGGCTGATGATGATGAAGACGACAGTATATTGGTTCGTGAGGCGTTGGCAGAATGTCAATTGTCAATCGAACCATACGTCGTCAGGAATGGTGAGGAGTTGATGGATTATCTGTATAATCGTGGTCAATATACTGACAAGAGCAGCGCGCCGCGTCCAGATTTGATTTTATTAGATTTAAACATGCCCAAAAAAGACGGTCTTGAGACACTCAGAGATATTAAAAGTGACCCACAATTGCGGCGAATTCCCGTTGTAGTACTGACAACTTCCGGGGCAGAGGAAGATATAGATAATACCTACGATTTAGGTGCAAACTCCTTCATCATTAAGCCAGTGACTTTTGCCTCCTTAGTAGAAGTCATGAAAATTTTAGGAAAATACTGGTTTGAGATTGTAAAGCTGCCGCTAAAAGCAGTGGGAGAAAACAATGGACAACAGCCCAATCAAAGTTCTTTTAATTGATGATGATGAAGATGATTATATTTTAACTCGTGATTGGTTTTGTGAGTTTCAAGTAACTGGCTGTGAATTGGAATGGTTAGATAACTATGAAGCAGCAAGAAATGTGATCGCTAATTTCCAGCATGATATTTATCTTGTAGACTACCGCTTGGGGGAACATAACGGACTGGAACTGTTGCGCGAAGCAATTGCTCAAGGCTGTTCTTCTCCAATGATTTTACTGACAGGCCAGGGAGATCGAGAAATAGATTTGGAGGCAATGAAAGCCGGAGCAGCCGATTACCTGGAAAAAAGCCAGTTGACAGCACCTTTACTAGAGCGTTCTATTCGTTACGCCATAGAGCGCAAACAAACAGAACAGAAAATTCGCGAACAAGCTGCTTTACTAGATATTGCCACCGATGCAATTTTTGTACATGATTTAGACGACAAAATTTTATTTTGGAACAAAGCCGCCGAACGTCTGTATGGTTGGAACAATGAAGAGGCGATCGCTAAACATAAACACAATCTCTGGCAAGAAAAAAATTTATCTCAATTACAAGAAGCACTCCTCATTTTAACAAAAAATGGTTCTTGGGAAGGCGAGTTATATCAAATAACAAAATCCAGCAAAGAAATTATTGTCGAAAGCCGTTGGACACTAGTGCGTGAGTTCAGTCACAAAGCACAATCAATCCTGGTTGTTAACACTGATATCACGCAAAAAAAACAACTAGAAGCGCAATTTCTCCGCGCTCAGCGATTAGAGAGTATTGGTACTTTAGCAAGTGGTATTGCCCATGACCTCAATAATGTTCTTGCTCCCATTTTGATGACAGCACAACTTTTGGAAAAACAAGTACATGATGAGCATTCTCAAAGATTCCTGTCAATAATGATCAAAAACGCTCAACGTGGGGCAAATTTAGTCAAGCAAGTACTGTCTTTCACTAGAGGGATTGAAGGGGAACGTACCCTTCTGCAACTCAAGCATTTAATAGTTGACATTCAACAAATTATTAAAGAAACTTTTCCTAAATCAATTGAAGTTTCCACTCAAATTCCGCATAATCTTTACACTGTATGTGGTGATGCCACTCAACTGCATCAAGTACTGATGAATCTTTGTGTCAATGCTCGTGATGCTATGCCTAATGGTGGAATTTTAAAAATATCTGCGGAAAATCTTTTAGTTGATGAAAATTATGCCGAGATGCATATTGATGCTAAAGTTGGCTCCTATGTTGCCGTTACTATTACTGATAGCGGAATTGGTATTAAACCGGAAATATTAGAGCGTATATTTGAGCCATTTTTTACTACCAAAGAACTCGGTAAAGGCACAGGCTTAGGTCTTTCTACAGTACTTGGTATTATTAAAAGCCACGGTGGTTTTATCAATGTATACACCGAACCACGTAAAGGCAGCCAATTTAAGGTATATTTGCCAGCACAAGAAGCAACCGAAACTATCGCAGAACAAGAACAAGAATTACCTTTAGGTAATGGAGAACTGATTTTGGTTGTAGATGACGAAGCCGCCATTCGAGATGTTACAAAAACATCCCTGGAAAGTCATAACTACAAAGCGATTACAGCCAGTGACGGCATTGAGGCAATAGCTTTATACGCAGAACACCGGGATAAAATATTTCTTGTCTTAACTGATATGGTAATGCCGTCTATGGATGGGTTAACTACTATTCGCACTCTCCGAAAAATTAACCCAGATGTCAAAATTATTGCTGTTAGCGGATTGGCTTCGAGCGATAAGGTCAATGTAGCTTATGATATGGGTATTAAAGCTTTTCTCTCTAAACCTTACACAGCTAGCCAACTATTACAAACCATTAGCACAGTTAAAAGATGTTAAGAGTCATTTGTCATTTGTCATTTGTCATTAATTATTCTCTTCCCTGCTTCCCCTGCCCCTCTGCCCCATTCCCCCATTCCCTCATTCCCAATGACATCTGAAGTTTTAGCAGCTAACGAAGCTTTTTATCGAGCTTTTGAAAAAAAAGACATTGAGGCGATGAGTACAGTTTGGTCACAGGGAACTGGTAGTTTTTGTATTCATCCTGGAGGTAATATATTGCGAGGTTGGAAGGAGATTCGCAATTCTTGGGCGCAGATATTTAAAAACACCGCATACATTGAAATTAATACGGAAATAATTACTACTGAAGTAAATGATAATATTGCTTATGTTGTGCTGATAGAAAATGTCTTTCAAGTCGTCGGTGGGAGAAGACTCGAAGCACAATCAATGGCTACAAATGTATTTCAGCATTTCGGAGGGAAATGGTATTTAATACATCATCACGGTAGCCCAATTATGCGGTAAAGAGAGCAGAGATGCAGAGCATGAAAATAATGGCGTTGCTGAATCCAGGGATGAATTTACCGGGCTACGCCCCGCTTCTCTACGAGACGCTCCGCGAATGCTAACACCCAGAGACGCAGTGAAAAGTTCTGTTCGCCTCCGGTCTCCGTCAGGAGAAGGAGGGTTAGCCCGACCCAGGAAACTTTTCAAGACAGAGGCACAGAGAGTAAGAGTTTAAGATGTTAAGCTTTTAAATTTCATACTTCAATTCAGCAATGCCAAAATAATTAATGACCCTTGACTAATGACTAATCAAATCTTGAAAACGCCTATCTTGCCTAATTTTATTAAAATCAGAGTCAGATTTTGCCATTTCTCGACATTCTTGAGGATTTAGCTTGATAGCTTGTTGTAAATTTTTGATCGCCAATTCTACATTCCCCAGGAATCCATAGCAGCAAGCCTTGTTGTACCAGGCACAGTCATCATTGGGTTTAATTAAGAGTGCTTGCTCATAGGATGCGATCGCATCGTTATATTTTACTAAAGATGTCAGCGCTAATCCCCGATTGTTCCAAGCTTCGTGTTTGTCAGGTTTGATTATGAGTGCTTGGTCATAAGATGCGATCGCATCATCATATTTTCCGAGATTAAATAGGGCATTGCCTCGGTTGTACCAAGCTTCATGTTTATCAGGTTTAATTATAAGTGCTTGATCGTAAGATGCTATAGCATCATCATATTGTCCTAATTTAAATAGGGCATTGCCTCGGTTTTTCCAAGCTTTATGTTTGTCAGGTTGTCGTTTGAGTGCTTGGTCGTAAGATGCGATCGCTGCGGTATATTGTTCTAAATTAAACAGAGCATTGCCTCGATTATTCCAAGCTTCGTGTTTATCAGGCTCAAGGTCAAGTGCTCGGTCGTAAGATGCGATCGCTTCTGGATATTTTGCCAAATTAAACAGAGCATTGCCCCGATTGTACCAAGCTTCGTGTTTGTCGGCTTTGATGGCGAGTGCTTGGTCGTAAGAGGCGATCGCTTCAGTGTAATTTCCCAAATCGCCCAAAGCATGACCCCGATTATACCAGGCTTCATCGTCTTTAGGTTTGATAGCGAGGGCTTGGTCGTAGGAAGCAACAGCCTCTTCAAATCGACCCAAGTTCTTGAGCGCATTACCCCGAATGTACCAGGTATAATAGTCTTCGCGTTTAATTAAAACTGCTTGATCGTATGAAGTAACCGCCTCTGCAAATCGACCTAAGTTTTTGAGTGCATTGCCGCGATTAATCCAAGCGTGGTGTAAATTGGGTTTAATGGCAATTGCTTGGTCATAGGATGCGAACGCCTCTTCATGTAGTCCCAAATTTCGCAGCGCAATACCCCGATTGTTCCAAGCTTGGTGTAAATCGGGTTTGATGGCAATTGCTTTGTCATAAGATGCGATCGCCTCGGCACTTCGCCCCGTTTCATCTAAGGCATTACCACGGTAATACAACGCTAAATAGTCATCGGGTTTGAATTCTAATACTTTGTTGTATGATGCGATCGCCTCTGTCCACAGTCCTAAGTTACCCAGTGCAATACCCCGGTTCCCCCAAGCTTGGTAATAATCTGGTTGGATTTGTATCGCTTTATCCCAACAGGTAATAGCTTGCTGATAGTAACTTGATTGCGCTAACTGTACACCAAAATTTAGTAGTATGCGGTGTATTTGTTTGGGGTATTGATCTGCAAGTTGTAAAATCAGTTGAGTGAAAGATAAGATGTATTCCCCGACTTCTATATGGCTACCCTTGGCTTCAATTTGCCCATCGCGGGGTTCGAGGATGCGTTCAGTATGAATTAAAAAGTTGGTAGCAGTGCTAACTTGCCAACGATACCACAACCGTTGCCAACAATTTCCCCCCGCCAACATTCGTGCTGTCGCCTCCACACTGAATCGATAAAGTGGGATGTCGAATTGCCGCAACAAGTCTACCGCATCATAAATGTAGCAACTAACTGGATATCTCTCAACTGACTCTTGATAGCGCTTTTCCCAGGTTTTGCCGAGACTTTCCCGATAATTTTTGGGATTCAAAGGCAAACCATCATTTCGCAGATGTTGGAGATTCTCTACCACATTTCTAAAAGTGGCATCGTTACGCCTCGCTAGTTCGGGATACTGTTCTGGCTGGGCGGAAATATTAGTTTTGGGAACGGTTACTGTTAATACTTCAATAATTGCCTGATCTTCCGGTTCCGGCAATTCATAAATTTGGAATTTTTGCCATAACTTGGCGTATTTTTCCCATTGCAGTTTTTCCCAAGCGCTGGCTTCCCCAGGAAAATCTGGTTGCCGTTCATTGCGTGCTGTAGCAATCACACGGATTTCCGCTTTGCCACAGAAGGACTCATATCTTGTTAAGGCATCCAGTAGGCGCTGTTGCAGCGGGACTGTAAACCGTTCCACTTGACTTTTTTCGGCTTCTGGAGATATTTCCTCATGACTGCGGTGCATTTTCTGGTTGAGGTCATCCAAGAAAAACAGCAATTTGCGATCGCCGCCTATTTCCGTTGGCATCCGGGCTGGAATATCTAACCATTCATTTGGCTTGAGGTAAAGCACTGTCCAGCCTGCTTGATTGAGATGTTGGGCTAATTCCGCTGCTTCCCGCGTTTTTCCCAGCCCGTTACGTCCCACAATTAACACCCAGCGGTATTCTTCTAGCTGCTGTTGGAGTTCTTGGCGGATGCTGCGATTCACCACTCGATTTTGGTAAGCAATATTGCGGTCAGCCAAAGGATCTTTATCATTTCCGCCGAGAATCCGTTGCATCAAACCTGAACTTTGAGGTTTAATCACCTCAAAAGCAAAAGTTGGATGAGGAATGCGCCGCTGGCGATCGCGCCATGCCAACCACCAAAAAAAGCTGACAATGGCAGGCAAAATAGCAGGCAACCCACCAGAGAGCAGATTGTCAATAAATTCCTTGTTATCTCTATAAAATGTGGGTATTGCCTGAAGAATGTTGAACACAAGGTTTACTCGGAGTTACTACGGCCTCCTAACTTGAGAGTGCTGAGTGCTGAAGTGCGGTAGCGGGGCGTAGCCCATTATCAATTACGAATTATTTTGACTCCTCATCACTTAATCCCCAATCAACTCCACAGCATCTCGTCCATCCGAATCTTGTAAGTAAACCTTGACAATTTCTTCTTTAGCAGTAGGTAATTTCTTACCAATAAAATCTGGATGAATTGGTAATTCACGATGTCCTCTATCTACTAATACAGCTAAACGGATTAACTCTGGTCTACCGTAGTCGTTGACTGCATTTAAAGCAGCGCGAATCGTTCGTCCTTTGAAAATCACATCATCTACAAGCACAACCGTTTTTCCTGTGAGGTCAAAAGGAATATCGCTTTTCGCGGGAGTTCGCAAACCAATTTTGTCGAGGTCATCTCGATAAAACGTAATATCCAAAGCGCCGACTGACACACGTACACCCTCGAGTATCTCAATCTGACGCGCCAACAATTCGGCTAATAGCGCACCTCTGGTATAAACACCAAGAAGCACCAGTTGGGATAAATCACGTGTCCTTTCCACAATTTGGGAAGCAAGGCGAGTCAAAGTACGACGGATTTCTTCGGATGAGAGAATTTCAACTACTTTGGTAGACATAGTCATAGACGGATACCCCTGAATGGACTAGGGACTGGGGATTGGGGACTAGGGACTTTTAAGAGGGGAAAAGGTTAAAGGGATGCTTCTTGGTTTACTCTTTCCCCCTTTTGCCTTTCTTCAATCCCTAATACCCAATGCTCTATATTTATCATTACCTGTTTAGCAGTATTAAAAATATAGCGATCGCTACCACTAACCACAGCAAAAAACTATATCGAGTCAGTTGCAAAGCATTATAAATAGAAGTTGGGGTGATGGGATAAATTGCATCTCCTAGCAGTGGTTTTTGCTTAGCTATCCTGCCATACCAATTTGTACCTCCCATCTGCACGCCTAAAATAGCAGCATAGGCGCACTCACTCCAACCAGAATTAGGACTAGGATCGATAACTGCATCCCGGCGACAAATCCGCCAAACATGCATAGGCTTACCTGATAAAAGTGCCAGAGTCATAACTGTTAACCTACAAGGTAGCCAAGTCAAACAATCTTCTAACCGCGCACTAAACCATCCCAAATAAGTATAAGGTGCTTCCCGATAGCCCACCATTGAATCTAAAGTACTACTAGCTTTATATGCTAAAGCTAAAGGAACTGGCCCCACACCTGGCACAAAGACACCAACAATTGCATAAAACAGCGGAGCCATTACCCCATCGGTGGCATTTTCTGTAACTGTTTCTAAAATTGCTCGCAAAACTTCTGCTTCTGAGAGGTTTTGTGTATCTCGTCCAACATAATTACTTAAGATATTACGAGCCTCCTCAAGATGATTTGCTGTTAAAGGTTGTAAAACAGCAATTGCTGCTGCCCGCAAACTTCTACCAGCAAAACAACTAGCCAAGAGAATGCTTTCTAAAGCGATTCCCAACAGCGGATGCAGCCATCTGGCACTTTGAATTATAAAATAGCCAAAAACGCCGCTCCCAATTATTAGGACAATGCCTAGTACAATTCCAGCTATGCGTTGTGTTAAAGAATTCTGACACAATCGCCAAGAAAATTTGCTGAAGCGAGAAATTACCCATCCCATAACTTGCACTGGATGAGGCCAACCCCAAGGATCACCGATTAAATAATCTAAAAGTGCGGCAATGATTAAAATATAAATGTTATTAGTCATGAGTCAACAGTCAAGGGTCAACAGTCAAGGGTCAAGGGTCAATATTTGGACTCTGGACTATTGACTTTTGACCGATGACTAAACAACAAAACTAGCTTCTTCCCCTAGAGAAGCTTGCCAACTGCGAGCATCATAATAAAGGTCTGCCAGAGTAATACTGTATAAAGCCTCTTTGAGTTTTTGGTTGAGCCTCTGCCACAGGGTAAATGTTACCCAATCTTCAGCTTGTGCTGGTGCTGGTGTGTGATGGGGTAAATGGGTAATAGTTTCACCGACTGCTTCTAAAATTTGTCCTATAGATATTTGTGCAGGCTGTTGTGCCAATTGGTATCCACCAATGCTACCGCGAATTGATTTTACTAATCCAGCACGACGCATTTCTATTAGCAGTTTTTCTAAGTAGGGAGCAGGGATATCTTGACGTTTGGCGATCGCTCTGACAGATACAGGTCCATATTCTGGCTGTAAACTCAAATCTAGCAATGCCTTCACACTATAGTGTCCTCTGGTAGTTAGTTTCATTTTGGTAAGCTTTGTTATTTAGTCAAGAGTCAATACTCAATGGACAAAAACTCTTGGACTTTTGACTCTTCACTCTTGACTAAGGATCAGTTTTGCTTATCATTGTGTATTCCAATTATCATGCTCAGCAAGTAGAGTACCTTTTTAGGGTTAGTTTAAAAAACTTAAACAAATACAGTCTAGCAGTGATTCACAAACTATATATAGTTATCAGCATTGCCAGAATTATATAAAATACATTGTCTTAACAATATTAGTAATCAAGCAACAATTCTGTCTATCAGTGTAATATACTTGGCTAGGCTGAGATAAAAACTAAAAGACTCTGTTCTTGTTAGCTTAACGTCAGCTAAAATAAAATCGATTCCAACACTTCAAACATTCGTTTTCAACCTAAGTTGATGCCTAAACAGAAAAAAATTGAACCCCTCGTCGGTGAAGAACTGCTCAAAAAAGTCAAAGAGCTAGAGAACGAGAGCAAAGAAGACAAAGCCAAGAAGTGCGGCTACTATACCGTTACCAAAAATGGTATAGAGCGCGTTAATATGATGAAGTTCTTAAACGCCCTAATTGATGCCGAAGGCATTCAGTTAGACAGTGCGCCCAATGCCAACGGGCGTGGTGGACGCAGTGCTAGCTATAGAATTAGTGTGCAATCGAATGGTAACTTACTGATAGGTTCAGCTTATACGAAACAGATGAATCTCAAACCAGGAGATGAGTTTCTCATCACTTTAGGGAAAAAGCATATTCGTCTAAGGCAGGTAGACCCAGAAGATCAAGAAGGTGTCGAAGCTATAGAAGCTACAGCTTAATAAATAGTCAAGAGTCTAAAGTCCAAAGTCCAAAGTCCACAATCAAAGATTTTTTGACTCTTGACTCTTGACTCTTGACTCTTGACCCTTGACCCTTGACTCTTGACTAATAACTACATCTGTTGTGGGTAAAACTGGTAAATAGTAACGAAGCGCCTTACGCGTAACTGCTAAATTGCAAGTTAATGCAATTTGCTCTTTTTCTAATAGACCTAAAATGCGATCAGGATTGTCTCGTGATACTACTGGTAATTGATGCAAACCTCTAAGAGCCATGCGGTCTAAAGCTTCAGATAAGAGTTCATCTTGCCAAGCATAGAGGATTTCAGTGGTACAAATGTCTATGAGAGTCTGACTGGATAAATTATCCCCAATTTCTGTTGATGAATTTGAGTAAGTTTGCCAAAGAGAAAGAGCGCGGTTAATATCTTCCAGAGAAAGGATACCAACTAACTGATCGGCTTCATCAATTACTAAAGCACTCCGCACGCGATCGCGTGTCATTTCCACAGCTGCATCTAACACCCCCAACGTTGCAGATAACTTTTTTGGAGAAGAGTGCATGGCATCTTCTACCAAAATTTGTTGCACAATTTCCGCCTGTTCATCTTTCAATTCCGAAAGACCAATTTGCTGTAAATTAGAGTTAGAATTAAAAGTCGGCTTAATCCGCTCCACTAGCCAAACACTCAGACCCACAGCTGCCATCAACGGTAAAACAATACGGTAGTCACGAGTTAATTCAAACAGCATTAAAATTGCCGTTAATGGTGCTCTAACACTGGCAGCTAGGACTGCTGCCATTCCCACCATTGCATAAGCTGGGGGAGCTGCCATTTGCTCACCAATTACCGGAAAGACTAAAGCCAAAATTTTGGCGTAAGCCGATCCAAAAGAAGCACCCAGAAACATCGCTGGTGCAAACAAACCGCCAACAAAACCACTACCTGTACTAATAGCAGTCATCAGTAGTTTTAGCACCAACAGCTCAACCAATAATAAGAGCGAGAACTGTACATCTTGAAGCATTGCTTCCACAGTTTCATAACCGACACCTAAAATTTGCGGAAAAAGTAAAGCAACTGCACCCACGATGACGCCGCCAATAATGGGATGAATCGGCTGAGGAATTCGTCCCAAAAAGTCAAAACCCGCAACCTTTCCACCAAAGCAGGCTTTTGCCAAACGAATTGATTGTGTATAAGCTAGAGAAACTAGACTAGCCCCTAAACCCAAACCAAGATAAAGGGGTAATTCCAAAGGACTGCGAACTTGGTAAACAGGTAAAGCAAAAGCAGGTTGTGCCCCCAAACCAATTTGAGCAATTAATGCCGCCACCACAGCTGCTAGCAGCACCACACTCACAGCAGAAGTAGCGAAGGATGTAGTTCCCATCACCACCTCTAGTGCAAAGAATACTCCCGCAATCGGAGCATTAAATCCAGCAGCTAATCCAGCAGCAGCACCAGCACCTAAAAGCAATCGCCGTCGTTCTTGAGATACTTGTAGTATTAGAGATAATAACATCCCAAAATTGGCACCAATTTCTACACTTGGCCCCTCTGGTCCTAAAGAAGCACCGCTTCCCAAGGAAACAGATGCAGCCAGCATCTTCGTTACTGGTCGCAGTGGTCGCTTTATTTCTGTTCCTTGGGAGGCGGCGATGAGAGATGAAAGTCCAGGCCCAAAGTCTTGAGTGCGCCAGCGCATCAAGCCAACAATGAGTCCGCCAAGGGTAGGAACGCAGGCTAAAGTCCAAGCACCCCAACCACCAATCTGGCCCATCAAAGTTTCCAGCATCAGGTGGTGAATCAGCTGGATTAAATAGTGAAAAGTAACTATACCCATACCAGTACCACCGCCAATTAGCATGGCTAAAAACAGCACTACGGTTTCTGGTGATGGTTGAAAACGGTTAATTAGCTGAGCTAAACGCGCAGAAGGTGTAGGAAAGGCAGGTTGTTCCGTTACCTTCCTCAGTTCAGTGGGAGGCAAGAGAGTCATCGAGAGGCGGGGTAAATGTAAGAAAAAATTTAAGTTTTTATCTGTTACTTCTCATTGTGAGCCATTATTTAGCAACCAGACAAGTAGACTTTATTTGCTTGATTTACAAAGCTTTAGCAAAAAATGTCATTGTGCAAAATTTTTGTGGTGAGAACGGTTAAATGGGAGAGAATTAATAATTAAGGGTTAGCGATCGCTCTCCTAGATGCAAGTGAGCTTCGACTCTATTCTCTGTAAACAAAATACAATATTTGCGAGCTGAGTGGACGCACGATAGACAAGCATTAAAGGAGAGTCATCCTTAGCTAAATCTAGCTATACTCGTGTTGTAACTATTGAGCTATCCTTAATTAGGAATGCAAATTTATGTGTGATTTATGGCTCATATCAAACCATACTTAGCGATTTACTAAATATTGATTGGAATTCAATATAGCTATTGTTATAGAGCGAATAAATGGACTAGGCGGACAAGGTAAATGAATACACACACCTTTGATAATCATTATGTTACTTGCCCAATTTGCCAGAGAAATGCTACGCCCAAACCAGTCAAGACGTGCATTGGCTTGTTTACCTGTCCGTATTGCCAGGAACGTCTAGTAGTTTGTCAAAGTGGTCATTACGTTCGTGACCCATTTACCTGGAGACAGATGATGATTGCTTCGGCGCTACGTCGTCAAAGCCGACCCCTAGCTAGGATTATAAGAGATTTTGTCTTACTCAAGCGTCCTATGGTAGCCCTAGCTGTTGGAAGTGCCATTTTCTTTAGTATGATTGCTATTACCCAGGAAAGCACAAGCTACGATCGCCAAGTTTTTCCCATAGAGCAAATTAAAGAAGTAGGGGAAAAATCTCCATAAGTTTACACCCTGTTATAACTAAATCTTACATTACTGTCAGTACTATTATAACAAAACATACTTATGTTTCACCGTGTTCTATTTGTTTGAGGCAAATAAAACACGGTTTGGGGTAAATATGTATTGCTGTATTCTCTGAATAGAGTTTTTCTTTCGTACAAATAGACCACAGTAGGGTGGGCATTACAATGCCCACCCTACGAGTTTAGCTATTTTTTAAAATCTCATGCAATTTGAAGGTCGATATACAAGGGCATCTATAATGTACTATCTGGGAATACTTGAGGTGAAAACATTCCCCACAATGACTCGTAGTAAGGGATAAAATAAGCAGCCTGTTGTGGTTCTAGACGAGAGCGGATCTCATTGCCAAGCAAGTGAATCAATTGCCGCACCAATTCCCAACGTACCTTCAATCGAGGGTACAGCATCACACACAGCGGAAATAGTTCTTGTTGTATGGCACTAATGTTGTTCTCCAAAACACAGACCCACAGATAGACTTGGAACATTTCGGTATCACGAATACTCGAAATTTTTATATTAGTGTCACTTAAACGACCTGTATGGCAATGATAAGCAGGATATAACTCCATTACCCGTTCTACAATCTTGGTTGCAATCTCAGTGCATAACGGCAAGAGTTGCTGGACTGCTTTTAATGGTGGCGCGTTGTAAGCATGTTGTCCTGCTGCATGGTAAGCACGCTGAAGCGGCATGTAAAGATGGTCATCAATCACTTTGAAGTAAGCACTGAGCAATAGTTGCTGTGCTGGTGGTGTCAAGTTTAGCAGCATTTGTCCGCTGTAGTGGAATTGCATACTAATAAACCCAATGACTCTAGGATCATCTGCTATGTATTTCTGCCGAATATGTCCTAAATCCGATGCAATCCATGTAGAAAACTTCGGTGGGGGAATCTGTTGAGCATAAGCTGATAGCGCAGTTTGATAAATCTGGTGAGCATCTTTTGTTACTGCCCACGGATCAATGAATTGAGGGTCAATTTGATGCCGAATTACCTCTTGAGATAGAAGTGCTTCCGTTCTTGCCCACGCTTCAAGACTCGTAGTTCGGAGTGTCTGCATTAACGTTTTTGCAATCTCAGTTGCCATTTCACTTCGGTTGAGGGCTTCGGTCAAATCATCCTGTTCAGCTAGCTTTCGCAAATACTTCTTCGCCCACGCTTCTGAAAATTTTTGATTTGCTCCGGTTTCAACAAGTTCTTCTGGTTTATCTGAAAATGATGCAATATTTTGTAAATTTATCAACACCTGATTTCTCTATCTAATGAAATATTTCTTAGTCTTTTCCAGCATAGAAAAATCAATCTCGCTATAAAAACCGCAAGATTACGGGGTTTATCATCTCTTCAAACTAAAATCCTGGAGCTTTTACAAACTAGCGAAAAAGAATCAAACTTTCTGGAAAAAGACGATCGCTACCATAACATCCAATATTCGGATAAGCCTAACAATTTTCCTTGTGGTCTGGGCAAAGGGTAAGGAGTAAAAGTAAATTCCAGCCTTTTCCCTTTCCCCCTTAACCGCAAGGTATTGCCAAAACAATGCTCAAATTTTGGATGTTACAACTTGACTTTCTACAGTCGATTAGTATCTTTTGTAACTAGTTTCCAACCTTCAGCTTGGTCAATTAGCTTCATTGACTCTAGTTGGAGATTGTTTGCAGTAGATGCATTTAGTAAGAAGTAGGGTTGTCCGCTGTAGTGCCAATAATATTTCAGTTCACCTGGAGATGCGGGAATGATAGTGCGATCACTATAAAAATCCAACGAGGGACGATGATAGGGAAAAGATGTGTAAATCTTTTTCACAGCTGGATTTGCCTGCACGATCATGGCGGCAACTGGTTTAACTGGATAAGCTTTACTTAATTCCCAAACCCAGTAGTTGGATTTCATCAACAGCAGTAGCGAAAGATAACTTCCCCAAAACAAAATTTTCAGGAATTGTCCGTCACCTCGCTCTGCCAAAATAGCTGCTAAGGTCATAGTTAAAGCTATTGCTGCAAAAATCAACTGTAAGTCAGTTTTTGGTGCTGTACCCCAACTGAAATACATACTACCAGCAGAAGCAGCCACAGCAAGTATTGCTAAACCAGCTACCCAAGTACGAGGGTACGATGACAGTAAAGGTGAATTTTCCGTCTCTGTTAATTGGATACCAAAACCTAAGGCTAAGCTAGGGTAAATCGGGAATATGTACCAGGCAAATTTGGTACTCATGAAAGAAATTGCCAGCAGATAAACACCACTCCACACTAGTACGAGTTTTGCCCAGCTGAGGTTGCGATTTTCCCAGGTTAAACGTACAGTTTGCGGTAAAAACACTAGCCATGGCCATGTCCATTTTAGAAGTTCGATGACATAGTACCAGGGTGGTTGAGGATTCTTTTCGATGACGGTGCCGATTCTGTTTAAGGATTGATTTACAATGCCGTCTTCGACAAAAGTATAACCATAATGGATCAGTTGGGCGCTATACCAAGAAGCCACAGGCAGAATGCCGATGAAGATTGCCAGCCAAAAATAATAACTGGTAAGTAGTCGTGGTGTGTCCCAAAACAAAAATACGATCGCGATCGCACCTAGCAATCCGCCTAACAGTCCTTGAGTTAGACAAATCAACCCAAAACTGACACCAACACCAAGGCAATAACGTAAATCCCGGCGTGATCGTAATACACACAACATCATCAACATCAAAAAACTTACCACCGCTCCATCTAACATTGCCAAACGCCCATGACGTACGACAGGTAGCATTGTTAGGTAAATCAAGGCGCTATAAATAGCCGCCCAGCGTTGGCGAAATATCTCTCGACCAATGCAATACAGTAAAGGTACTGATATAGCTGTTAAAATTGCTCCAGGTAAGCGTGTTGTTCCTTCATTCATGCCTCCTAGAGAATAAGCCCAAGCAATTAGCAAATGCATCAGGGGCGGCTTGTTGTGATACGGTTCGCCTCCTAGGGTTGGGTAAAGCCAACGCATTGAGCCTTCTGGAGCACGCCAAATTTCACGAGCAACCTGGGCCACAGTGCCTTCATCCCAATCTCGCAGCGGTAATCCTCCAAGATTGATGCTAAATAGTAAAACTGCCGCTAAAAGCAGTACTACCAACCATACCCAATCAATCCATTTACCAACCGTGCGATGCTGTCTCTCTAGATGACCCCAAACAAAGCTTCCTTCTTGCATATTCTATGATAATCATTTTGCTTGCTGGTTTGATTACAAGAGACTAGAACGAATCTCCTATGTTGCCACCCAATAACAACCTGTGTTCTTAACAATTGCTAGTTTTTAAGGTTAACTCAATTTTTTCTAATTGGTGCTAACTTTTTGAGAAATTTATCTTAGTTATTTGTCTAGTTATTTAACAAGGATTTTTTGAGATTTTTGATAAAAACAATACAAGTAGAAACTATTGAATCACTTGTTGAAGAGTGTGTAAGTTAACCAATTTTTATTTTAGATGTAGCATTTAGTTTAACTTTTTTTTACTTAATTTTAAATTTGCTAGTGTCAATCAATAAACAAAAAAATCTAACAAGTTTATCCTGCAAGGTAACTTGGCTAAGGCTTCATCATTATATCACTCATTCCCAAACCAGACCTCTGCGTTGCATCATAGTTAAAGTATTTTTGGCGATATAAAGATAGTAATTTTGATTACATTTTAGTCAAAAGTTTTGCTGCCGATTTCAGGTAAAAATACAAATACCGACAGTAGTCCAGAAGTCAAATAAATTACGAATATAAAGTAAAAAAACTAACTGAGATCTAATATTTTTTTAATAACTAGTAAAAATCGAAAATTTGCGAGATGTTGAATCAGTTAGTGGTCAATTAGCAATTAAAAAATAAAGATTACTTGCAAATACCATTTTTTATCCTGACGAATAATCTCAATTTGCCTGATGAATTCTCGAAAGTAAAATCGTCGCTCTGCTTCCGACAGGTCTAACCAAAATTGTGGGATAGAAACAGCTTGAGCAACAGAACGTAAGTTTACAGGTGGGAAAGTTGCCAGCTTAGCTTGCAGTACAGAAATTTCTGTGCGGAGTTTGTAAGCCCTTAATTTTGCTGTTTCAGTATCCAAAATTTCTGTTTCGACTAAAGTGGGTAACTGAGCAAGTATTTCTTGCTGACGAGCGATCGCTTCACTTAAACTATTCTTGACTGCATCTAGTTGAGGAAAATTCATTCCTGCCACTGCTAACGGTAAGTCACGGCAAACCGTTTCAATTGTGTGTTCCAAAACTTCTTGGTAAGGAATGGCACGACATTTAGGATGTTTGGGACAGCTAATTGAACGTAAATAAAGATACTCTTTGTCTTGGTTTCGTTGAGTGACGCTGGTAACTACCAAATGTGACTGACACTCATCACAGATAACCAACCCAGCTAGAGAACGTGGCGCACTAGCAGTGCGAGATGGTAAACGGCTGTTACGGCGCAAAAGTCGGTCAATTTGAGCAGCTTCTTCTTTAGAAATTATCGGAACATGGGTATTGGAGAGAATTTCACCATTGTGATAAGCTGTATCGCCCCGATAGACTGGATTCGTCAGCCAACGCCGTCCAGTGGTTACAGAGATTTTCTTGCCATATTTTTTCGCCAGATAACGGACTGAACCCCGCAGAGAACCATAGAGTAAAAAGTGTTCAAAAAAATCTTTGACCACTGGCGAAGTACTGCGGTCAATAGTATATTTTCCTTTACCTCTGCGGTAGCCATAGGGAACTTTACCAGGCGGAGGTGCAGCATCAAGCCGATTGCGGGCATGTCCTTGGCGGATGCGACGACTGCGTTGCTGACGTTGAACTTCGTGTAGCAAATTCAGCAATTCGCTGCGGAGATCCGAGTTTTCAGATGTGTATGATTGTTCAGTGGCAATTACTATGACTCCCATCGCTTCGAGTTGATTTAAGCGATCGCTCACTTCATCTACAGTGTCCCCCAATTCTTCCAAGCGACGAATTAGCAGATAATCTACTGGTTCAGTTTGGCAGTCCGTGAATAATTGTTCTAATTGCGATCTATTGCCCAAATCTTGATAAACACAATCCACCTCCCATCCCCAATTAGTCTGCTCAAAAGATGGTTCTAGTAGAGGGTCACTGTAAGTGTAAGCAATGATTTTCATTTGTCATTCGGTTAGACGCCTCCTCTTCTCTCACTCTCAAACACAACCCTATCAGGCGAATTAGATGCGTCTGTCCTTATCTATCATCCGCGCTCCCAGTAAAGTTATAGCTACTAGCATTGCCATCCCGCTTGCTGTAACGGCGACCGCAGTGTTTTGCTGGCTAGTAATGTTGTTAAAAACAATACCGATTAGCGCCCAAATAATTGCCAAGCCACAATACCAATTTCCTCTACTCAGGAAAGTTATAATAGTACCGAAAATCCCAGCAACAATTACCGTCATGATGGAGAAGTTCTCCTGTGATAGTCCGAAATAGTCGAACCCAGAGGCTTCCAGTGCTTGGGATATAACGGCGAAAGTCGCAATTGATTCCCATCCTGTGAAGACACTAACAGGGAGAGCCACAAACCAGCGCTCAGCGTTTGTGAGTGAAGCACGTCGGCGAACTACCTCAACGAAAGCATTGCCAATAGTAAACAAGACGAAGATAATCAGCACGACACTAAGCCAATTTACCCCATGAAGTTGGTTATCGATCTCCCACAGCGTGCTGCCAAAGAAAGCTGTGGCAGTGAAAAAGCCGATGCTGCGAAGAAACGGGTCGTTGCGCCGACTTGGTAGGGACTGATAAACAGAATAGCCGATGCAAGTTACGAAGATGAACAACCAGATAAAGAAAGTGTAGGTAGCAGGAGTGGCGGGCGTTTCGACTATATCGGAGCGTGTCCAAATAGGCTGACCAATTCCGGCGATATCTGCAAAGAAGGGTGAAACTGCCTGAGCGATCGCAAATACGATGTTTAGGACTTGCCGTAGTTGATCGCGAAATGTATTAACAGGAGTGTCAGTTTCAAAGTCGATAGTCATATCGTCTCCTAACTTTCTCACAAGTTTATACCAATAAATTTTAGGCGATAGATGCAGGTATTTGCTCCTTTTCAAGTATTAAAGTTCTAGTGGTAAGCGATGGTGTACCCGCCCACAGTAGGCATCGCAAAAACTCTTTGATTTTCGACCAAGAGTTCTCAATTGGTAAAAAATCAGGAGAATCAGGTGATAAATATACCAATCTGGCTCAAATGGTACTCTTGTAAAGCCAAAACATTTGCGGTTTAAGCCCTTTGCAATTGCTTGCGTAATTCATGCCGGAATTTTGTTATTAAGGGGTAAGTTTTCGGGCGGGGCATGAACCAAAAAATCTAAAATTCGCAGTCAAGAGTTATTAATTCTCTCCCTGCCTCATTCCTTCACTTCCCATCACTGCTGACTCAGCTCGATAATATTTCCATCAGGGTCTTGGGTGAAGAGGGCGGCGCGACCGGAGGCGCTAGCTTGAATGCGATAATTGTGATTGAGTAACTCTAATTTGGCGGTGTCTAAGTCAGCAACAGAGAAAGCTATGTGGGGGTTGCGTCCCCATTTTTCGTTTGGGTTTTCGGTGGGTACGGTGGTTGCGACAATCAAGTGAATTTGATAGTTGCCGACTTGATACCATGCACCAGAGTATTTTAAGGAGCGATCTATTTTGGATAGTCCTAATACTTTGCCATAAAAGTGTTCGGAGCGTTCTAAGTCAGTAACGAGAATGGCTGTATGAAGGCTCTGGGTAATCTGCATTATCAGTAAGATGCGATCGGGTTTATTTAGATTTTGACCTAATTTGAACCACTAAGGAGAGAGTGGAGAAGTGGAGGGGTAGCGAACCACAAGAGGAATAAATACTGATTCTTGACCCTTGACAAATGACTAATGACCAATGACCAATAAAATACTTTGGCGCTGTCAATTAATAACGAGGATAAATTATGGATGCTAAATTAAATCTTACAGAAATCAATGTCTCACGCGAAATTCTGCAAGATTACGAGCCAGCAGTACATGCATTGGATAATTTGGCAATGCATAATGGCAACCTAGAACGCTCTTTCCAGGATTTATGGACAGAAAAAAATGGGCAACCGCTTATGCAGCAAGGTAAATCTCTCTGGCAAGTAACACTAAAGGTACTGCGTCAGGAACTCTGTGGCGATGATGGCTTTCGCGGTCAACTTAAAGACTACACAAAGAATCCAGGGAGTGCGTCTTTGCTGACAGGTTTGATTGTTTCCCTCGTGGGTTTAGCAACGGCGAACGGCTTGCCGATTGATCCAGCGATCGCTACTGTTATTGTTTTATATATCCTTAAAATCGGATTGAATATTTTTTGCGAATATACCGAACCAAACGTGCAGACCAGCTAGCATAACGATTGCGAGCTTTGGGGGTTGATCCAGATCAAGTATAAGATGCGATCGCAATCCTGTGATATTCTACTATTCAAGCTGGTTTAGATGCTCAACATTTGCATTTTGACATTCAGTCAAGTAACTTTATTCTCTGTTTTGTAGAATATTGAGAGATGCGATCGCCTACGGCGGGCGGGTACGCCATCGCTTGCTTCTAATAAATAATCGGTAGGTTGGGAAAATTTAAGTCAAATATTCTGAATACTATTTTTAACCAAGAACTGCTGACTGAGTGTAAAAATTTATTCACTTGCCAACAATTAATAACAAATATAAAATACTGATTTGATTATATTAATCTACTTAATTTATATCAGATAGACCTTTGAAATTGCTTGTAGTACTTTTAACCAAACATACTTATCTGAGAATAATAAAAATTGCACACTTAATCAATCAATATTAACTTCAGTAATACAACTGAGTATTAACAAATTCTATAAATTCTACCCAGACAGGCTTGTATATTGATCAAATATTTGAAAGAATCATCAAAAGTACTAAATCTTTAATTATTAGTCCTACTCCTGAATCCTGAGTTTTCAGTGGAGTAATGGTGTGATAGGGCAACAGGTTGAAGTTTTCTCTCTCCTTCTTATATCCTCTGATCATTATTTTCAAGCAAAGTCTAAAGCTTATTCCCACATCGCAATGAAATACCAAGTACTAAATCGGATTTTTAACAAACCTTCTTTTCCACGTAAGTTTGAACGCTTGGAACTGGATGATAATTTCTGCATCGTAGATACATCCGAGCAAGTACAACGGTTTGCTGATCGCCCCAAAGAAGTGATGCGAGGAAAAGATGTTCGACTAAGTTTTCCTGAGTTTATTGGACTTGAAGATATTCTAAAATCTATTCTACAAGGAAAACAAGAACTATTTGAATTACAAGGTATCGGACGATGTAATGATGATAAATCCAATGTATATATGGATATATATATCATCGGCGAACAGTATACAAAGGAATCTGGCAATAGATTAATCATCCTAATTGAAGATGTTACTGACAGGATGGCTTTACAACAAAAGTTAGCACAACGAGCTAATGAAGCACGTATGCTATCAAGTGCCTTAATGTCATATAAAAATTATATGGATAAAGTTATCCTTTCAATGGCAGATGCCTTACTGGTAACAAATAGTTTAGGAAAAATAAAAAAAGTAAATCATGCTGCCCAAAAGTTATTTGGTTTTAATAAAGAAGAATTAATTAATCAACCAATATCACTGATAATTGATGATGAGCAAGGATTAATAAAAGTAATTCAACAATATGCTTCTTTTAAAAAATATTCTCAGAATTTAGAGCTAGTTTGTAGAACAAAAGCAAAAGAAAAGTTATTAGTTGCTTTTTCCTGTTCTGTGATTCATAAAAAAATAGAAGGTTTAGAAGATATTGTTTATATTGGTCGAGATATTACTACTCGTTTAAATCGTGAACAGCGTACTTATGCTCAGTATAGTATAACCCGTATATTATCAGAATCCCAGAGCATAAAGCAGGCAATTCCGCAAATTCTACAATCAATTTGTCAAAGTTTAGGATGGGATTTAGGTGAACTTTGGACACCAAATCAATACATCAGTCAATCAGTTACAGGGCACAGTATTAATGCAATACTGAGGTGTGTAGAAATTTGGTCAAGTCGAATAATTTCTGTTAGAGAGTTTAAAGCAATTACTTGGCAAACTACTTATACTCCTGGTGTTGGTTTACCTGGTCGGATTTGGACACGACGTTCCCCCCTTTGGATTAGCGATATCACAGAAGATGGTGACTTACAGCGATCGCAACCCGCAGCCGAAGCTGGATTGCACGCAGCATTTAGCTTCCCCATCCTCGATGATCATGAAATCTTAGGGGTGATGGTTTTCTTTAGTCGAGAGATCCAACGAAAAGATACAGACTTATTACAAATGATGGGTTCTATTGGTAGCCAAATTGCCCAGTTTATCAAACGCAAACAAGCAGAAGATGCCCTTGTAGAAAGTGAAGAAAGATATCGAGATTTATTTGAAAATGCTAATGACTTGATTCAATGTGTTAATGCATCTGGTCATTTTTTATATGTCAATCGTGCGTGGCGAGAAACTTTGGGATATAGCGAAGCTGAAATTAGTCAGATGAATCTCTTTGATATCATACATCCCCATTTTCAACAGCAATGTCGTCAAAAATTTTATCGTTTGCTTTCAGGTGAAAAGCTGGAACAAGTTCAAACTGCATTCCTTACCAAAGATGGCCAAACAATTTTTCTAGAAGGTAACATTAACTGTAAATTTGTAGAAGGTCATCCAGTTGTTACTCGTGGCATTTTTCGCAATATTACTCAGCGACTAGCAGCAAAGAAAGTAATACATTATCAACAACAACAAACTGAACGCTTGTTATTGAATATTTTGCCAGGAGTAATCGACCATCGCCTGAAAGAACAACTAGGTAGTATTGCTGAAGATTTTGCTGATGTCACAGTTTTGTTTGCAGATATCATCGACTTGACTGAGATTGCTGCTTCTATGAGTGCGATTCAACTGGTAAACTTACTCAATTCAATTTTCTCAGCTTTTGATCACCTTACTGAACAATATGGTTTAAAAAAGATCAAGACTATTGACGATGCTTATATGGTAGTGGGTGAGCATGCCCAAGCGATCGCCCAAATGGCACTGCATATACAAAAAGCAATTGCTCTCTTCAATGCCGAGAATCATCAAAACTTTAGTATTTGTATTGGCATTCATAGCGGTAGCGTAGCAACTAAAGTAATTAAAGACAAAAATGATACTTATGTTCTAAGCGCAAATATTGTGAGTATCGCTAATTGCATGCAATTTAAAGGAATCGCTGACAAAATACAGGTAACACAAGACACTTATAATCGCTTGCGTGACGAATTTTTATTTGAAAAGCGAGGCGAAATAGAAGTTAAAGGTAAAGAGAAAATGACAACTTATCTGTTAACTGGACAGAAGTGAAGAGAGTGGGGGAGTAGGAACAGGGGCGAGTAATTGCTTCTTTATTTGTTCAGGCATAGACCTTAGTCTACTCTCTAAATTTGCCAAAAACATACCCGACTATTTTTATCGGGTATATTTGACTAGTATTTTGGCTCGTGTTACTATCAGGCGACAGTCGCCAGACAAACAGGGAAAGCTAGTTTATGACTCAAGCAGTAACGACCCAAAACCAAACCACCACTGCCACCTTTCAAGCCTTGAAGTGTAAGGAATGTGGTGCGGAATATGAACTCAAAGCCATCAATGTTTGTGAGTTATGCTTTGGGCCGTTAGAAGTCAAGTATGACTACAATGCTCTACGTCTCACCGTCACTCGTGAAACAATCCAAGCTGGGCCAAATTCTATTTGGCGCTATCGCCCCTTTTTGCCTGTTGCAACTGACAATGTTATAGATGTGGGAACAGGTATGACTCCCTTAGTTCGTTCCCACCGCCTCGCCCGTCGCCTGGGTTTAAACAAGCTTTATATAAAAAATGATGCTGTTAATATGCCCACCCTCAGCTTTAAGGATCGGGTGGTGTCAGTCGCCCTCACCCGTGCGCGAGAGTTGGGTTTTTCCACGGTTTCTTGTGCTAGCACAGGTAACTTGGCAAATTCTACAGCTGCCATTGCCGCCCACGCCGGTTTAGACTGCTGTGTTTTTATCCCCGCAGATTTGGAAGCTGGCAAAGTTCTGGGTAGCTTGATATATAGTCCGACTCTCATGTCTGTAAAGGGCAACTACGATCAAGTAAATCGCCTGTGTTGTGAAGTTGCCAATACATACGGATGGGGTTTTGTCAATATAAATCTGCGCCCTTACTACTCTGAAGGTTCCAAGACGCTGGGCTTTGAAGTTGCAGAACAACTGGGTTGGCAGCTACCTGACCATATCGTTGCTCCTTTAGCTTCCGGTTCACTCTTTACCAAAATTTACAAAGGTTTCCAAGAATTTGTCGAAGTTGGTTTAGTAGAAGGTAAGAATGTCCGTTTCAGCGGCGCTCAGGCTGAAGGCTGTTCCCCCATCGCTCAAGCATTCAAAGAAAATAGCGACTTTATTAAACCAGTAAAACCGAATACAATTGCTAAGTCGATCGCGATCGGTAATCCAGCAGACGGTATTTATGCTGTAGAGATAGCTAAGAAAACTAACGGTAATATTGAATCAGTCAATGATGCAGAAATTATTGAAGGCATCAAGCTACTGGCAGAAACCGAAGGCATCTTCACAGAAACAGCTGGTGGTACAACTGTAGCTGTGCTGAAAAAATTGGTAGAAGCTGGCAAGATTGATCCAGACGAAACTACCGTGGTTTACATCACTGGCAATGGTTTGAAAACCCAAGAAGCAGTCCAAGGCTATATTGGCGAACCTTTGACAATTGACGCCAAACTCGATAGTTTTGAACGTGCCCTAGAGCGATCGCGTACATTAGATCGCTTGGAATGGCAACAAGTCCTTGTTTAGAATTTGTCACTTCTCCCCGAAGTTCTGATCGGAGGAAGCCTCCGCTCAGACTTCTCTCTTTGTCAAAATCAAGGACAAAAGACAAGTTCCAACTCTTCACTCTTAAATTTTCACTTCTATGGCCATAACAGTTTTAGTTCCTACTGCACTTCAGAATTTTACTAATAATCAAGCTACCCTAGAATGTAATGGTAGTAACATTGCTGAATTGTTGGACTCATTAGAACAAAGCTTTCCTGGGATTAAATCGCGGTTGTGCGATGAAGCCGGAAAGCCTCGCCGATTTCTAAATTTGTACCTTAATAGCGAAGATATCCGCTTTTTGGAAGGGACAGATACACCTTTAAAAGATGGCGATGAAGTAAGTATTGTCCCTGCTGTTGCAGGTGGTTGATACAGAAAAAATCTAATTTAGTAAATAAATCTTATAAGCTTGCCGTTAGGGGCACGGCAAGAAATTGTCGTTCCCCTATCTTAGTATTATGGGGACAAAAATAGAGATTATGAATAGCCTCTCAGAACAGTTTGCAAGCGATAATTCTTCTGGTATTTGTCCTGAAGCCTTAGAGTACATGATTAGAGCTAATCATGGCAGTGTTCCAGCCTATGGCAATGATGAATGGACTCAAAAAGCAACAGATTATTTTCGAGAACTCTTTGAAATTGATTGCGAAGTATTTTTTGCTTTTAATGGTACAGCAGCAAATTCTTTATCTTTAGCTGCACTCTGTCAGTCTTATCACAGCGTTATTTGTCATGAGACAGCGCATATAGAAACAGATGAATGTGGCGCACCTGAATTTGCTTCTAATGGTTCTAAATTGTTACTTGCTCAAGGTAAAAATGGCAAGTTAACATCACAAGATATAGAAGAAATTGTAATTAAACGTACCGATATTCATTATCCAAAACCTAAAGTTATTAGTATCACTCAATCAACTGAATTAGGAACTTTATACTCTATTGAAGAACTTATTGCAATTAAAGAAGTTGCGAAAAAGCATAACTTAAAAATTCACATGGATGGCGCTCGTTTTGCAAATGCAGTTGCCGCCATGAATAAAAGTCCTGCTGAAATTACTTGGAAAACGGGAGTTGATGTATTGTGTTTCTGTGGGACAAAGAATGGAATGGCATTAGGTGAAGCCATTATTTTCTTTAACAAAGCGTTAGCAGAAGATTTTGATTATCGTTGCAAGCAAGCAGGTCAGTTAGCCTCAAAAATGCGGTTTATCTCTGCTCCTTGGTTGGGTTTATTGGAAACTGGCGCGTGGTTAAAAAATGCTAGGCATGCTAATCAATGTGCTGAATACTTAGAAAATAAACTATTAGATATAGAAGGCGTTGAGATAATGTTTCCTAGAGAGGCAAATGCCGTGTTTGTCAAATTACCTAAGTTAGTAATTCACAGTTTAAAAGCAAAAAACTGGCAATTTTATACATTTATTGGTGTGGGAGGAGTGCGTTTTATGTGCTCTTGGAACACAACTAAATCTAGAATTGATGAATTAATTAGTGATATCAAGAACGGGCGTTGCATAATTGCGGGATGATTTATCGGGCTACGCCCCGCTACGCTAACACGCAGAGGCGCAGCGAAAAGTTCTGTTCGCGTAAGTCCACGTTCTGTACGGATGATAGCTGCTTGCCCATTTGATGCTAAAGTCATAACCCTTAGCTCCTCGGAATCCAACTTTATAATACCCTACACGAAAAGCAAGGTGGGCAATTGCTCACCCTACCTGCTCAATGACACCGTTATCATGATGCAATTGTCTAAAGCTGATTACCCAAATAAGCAAAATTTATATTGTAAATCAGAACACAGCACGAAGCCCGCTCATAATGCCCTTGATAAGACCGTAAGTTACTGCAACTGCTGCCACACCTTTTGCAAAATTTTCTGCTTGATCTTTAGTCAAACCGAATATCTGAACAACTCTAACGTCACGTTCCATCTCCACAATTTTTTGGATTTTGGAAGAATCAGATTGCTCAACTACTCGAAAAACTAAATCAAGTTTATGTTCACCCGTATTGTTGGCTTTGCAATTCCAACGGTAGGAAAGTTTTTCTAAATCAAGTGATTGGCTTTGTTTCTCGCTAGGAAGAATTTTAAATTCAGGTGAAGACAGGTCTAATTCAAGAGAGTAGTCTTCTTTTTTATCTAATTGAATTTTTTCACTGAAAGAGGATTCGCTAATTTGAGGTTCAAATATATTATAAAAAGCATCTAAAAAGCTAGAATCCGATTGTCGTTTCTTAGCCTGGTTTTTAGTGTCTTGTTGAGGCTTGCAACTCAAGTCTATCCTTACTACGCAGGTTTCCTCTTTATATATTTGTATAGGTAGCTTATTCAAAAAACCCTTATAGTTTTTGATGAGTACTTTACTAATGTTTTGTTTCTTCTGAAGAGGGAACCTTCTTTTAGCTTCCTCTTCACTTGTAATCTTCAAATGAAGATCCATATGAACCTGCTCCCACTTTGAGCGAATAAGGTTCACTAAATACAACCAAATTGGAAGTAAGACAAACGAAATAAGATTGAAAAATCCTAACAAAATATTAATAAGAAAAATGAGCAAGCCAATAATTATATTAATTAGTGGCAAAAACAGTGAGAGAAGTAATCTAATGAATCCTGGTTCTTCTGCTACAGATTTCAGCCATCTGGTAATTGCTCTCCCTACTCCTGGTGGAATTCTAAGACCAACACTAAAACTTTCGTTTTGAGGCAAAGTAAGACTTAATCCTGATCGATTATCTAAAACTGATATATACTCTGAAGACTGTTCTATTGCTTCAAAGTTATTGAGTGAAGCAGAATTTACCCAATTTGATAATTTGAAATTTGAGATGTTTGGAATAAAAGTGAGAAAAAGAACAAAGAATACCGTAGTAATTACAACACCTGTAAACGAAGTCAGAAACTTTAAAGATCGCTTCATAATTCTTAGAATTTTGTTTGAAAAATTGCTCCATTGAAAGAATAAGCTCGCCATCAAACTTTGATATAAAGCTTGCAGTATTGTTTTCGGAGGCAACCATCCTGTACCCCTATCACCAACGGTTCAGCGGTCTAACTAGTTATTAGACGGAAATTTTCAAATATGCGCTTTAGCAAGTGAGACTGAATCAGGGTTCGAGCATTGGCTATCATAATAGATAGAATTTTTCTAAATAACATTCATATTCAAGCATGATACAAAAATTTTCCGTATATTTGTCCTATATTAAGTAAATATACGGCTTCTTTTAATAAAAATTTATGGTATTCAAATGATAAATATAATTCGCTAGCTTTTGCCATACTCTAGTATGTCAAAATGAAAATACCCGATACCTCAAGGTGAGCGATCGCGCTTAAAGCTAGACAAAGGATTGACCTGAGCAATGGCAGAAGCAAAAAATCATAACGAAGCTGGCGAAGTGGCTCCCAGCACTGTTGACAAGCAAGCTCCCAATGTCGCTGAAGAAAACGCTCCTAGTACAGACTCACCCGAAGCGACAGACCTTCCTACTGCCAACGCGCCAGACCCAAAAGCCGCGAACCCAGAAACCAACCCCAATGCTGCAAAACCTGCTACACCCCCCAAACGGGAAAAACCCCCAGCCGCAGCTAAAGGCGCAGTTGGAGAAAAATCCGAAGCAGGCGAAAAACCCGCAGCTAAAGCTGCAAAAAAGGAAAAAGCCCCAGCTGTTGAAGATAAGCCTTTTGTAGAGTTTATACAGCAAGACTACTTGCCAGCTTTACAAAAAGCGATCGCTCAGCAAGGTGTGCAAAACTTAGAAGTATCTTTTGCTAAGCAGAAAGTGCCGATCACGGGTTTTGAGTCAGCCGAAGAATACTGGCAAATTATCGGCAGTTGGTCGGAAAACGGTCTGCGTCAATTTAACCTGTATTTCCCCGAAGAAGATATTCAAGGCAAAAAGGGATTTTCCTGTAATGAAGGCAAAAAACCTAGCACTCTTGAGTCCTTCTTAATCGATGAGCGCAAAATTACACTTGACCTGTTAGTGTTTGGTTTAGTACAGCGCTTGAATGGTCAAAAGTGGCTAGGTAGAAATTAGTCCTTAGTCCTTGGTGATTATTTTGGATAAAGGACAAATTAGACATCTGTGTTTATTTACACTTAAGTTCTTTTAAAGTTCGTGGAAATGATAGGTGACGGCTCCAGTAATGGGGTCGTTATCTATTTTCACATAACCTGATTTGAACATTTCTTTAAGAGTAGCTTCCACTTCCGCAAAGCTGGCTCCCGTTGCCTTCACACCTTGAGTCACGGTTAGGCTACCACCTTTATTTTCTGCTGCTTCAATCAACTCAACCATAAGTTGATTACCAGTTGGGCGGCGGACTTGAGAGGCAACCACCGCTTGATTTAGGGGTACACCCAAGGGAGATAAACCCGCTTTGATCTTGAGGTTGTGTTCATATTCATCAACCATGTTAGGTATGAGGAATACATCCACGAACTGCCCTACACCAAACAGACCCCCAGTCAATAGCCACACCAAACCCGTCCCTATCTTGCCATTGTATAAGCGGTGCAGCCCTCCTAAACCGAAAAACAGCGCCGCACTTAGGATGTAAGAGACAAGAAGTCGGTCTTTATGCTGATTGTTTTCAAGATTCATCTTGTTTTCAACCCCTTAGATTCGCTCTTGTTGTCTAAAGATGCTTTTCTCTGACTGTTTTGTTTCATATCAGCATGGTTAGCTAGAATAATTAGAAGTTTTCAGGGATTATGCTAATCAAGAAACAGTTATTAATTCCAAAAGGAGCAACATATGATAAAATACTCTACTTTAATTGTAGTAATAACCACATAAAATTACTGAAGCAGTAGTGTTCTGAGAAGGCGAGGATGTGAAGATGACTACAATCTTTAATTCTCGATTCCGTAAAGATTGAAGGATGTTGCAACTCTTAACGTTTAATTTAGAGTTTCTAACCTTCACCTTGGTAGACTGATTTTTATACAAATGGATTATTGTCAACTGTTGCGCCTTGCCAGAACATTACCTTTGGCTTTCTGGTGAACTCAAGATAATAAAGACAAAAGAGCAATCAAGACATGGTAGATTCCCTTAAAAAACCAGGCTTTGAAGAAATGCGGCCAGGGATTAAAGTCCCGGCAAGAGAAACCCTGTTAACACCTCGGTTTTATACTACCGATTTTGATGAAATGGCGCGGATGGACATCTCCGTCAATGAAGACGAGTTAAGAGCCATTTTGGAAGAGTTTCGCGCTGATTACAATCGCCATCACTTTGTTCGGGATACAGAATTTGAACAATCCTGGGATCACATTGATGGGGAAACTCGCCAGTTATTCGTTGAATTTCTAGAACGTTCTTGTACTGCTGAGTTTTCCGGCTTTTTGCTGTACAAAGAACTCGGTCGTCGCTTGAAGGACAAAAGCCCCGTCTTAGCAGAGTGCTTTAACTTAATGTCACGGGATGAAGCTCGTCATGCTGGCTTTTTGAACAAAGCCATGTCGGACTTTAACCTGTCCCTAGATTTAGGATTTTTGACTAAGAGCCGCGACTATACATTCTTTAAGCCGAAATTTATCTTTTACGCTACTTATCTTTCTGAAAAGATTGGTTATTGGCGGTATATCACCATTTATCGGCATTTAGAAGCACATCCTGAAGACCGCATTTATCCAATCTTCCGGTTCTTTGAGAACTGGTGTCAGGATGAAAATCGTCACGGCGATTTCTTCGATGCCATCATGAAGTCTCAGCCGCAGATGTTAAATGATTGGAAAGCACGACTGTGGAGTCGGTTCTTCTTGTTGTCGGTGTTTGTAACAATGTATCTCAATGACATCCAACGCAAGGACTTTTATGCCTCAATTGGATTAGATGCACAAGAATACGACATCTACGTAATTAAAAAGACTAACGAAACCGCAGGTAGAGTTTTTCCAGTCATGCTGGACGTAGAGAATCCTGAGTTTTATCAACGATTGGATCTTTGTATAAAGAATAACGAAAAGCTCAGCGCGATCGCTAACTCCAACACTCCCAAATTCCTGCAATTTTTCCAGAAGTTACCCCTTTATATTTCTAATGGCTGGCAATTCTTGCGGCTTTATCTGATGAAACCGATTGATGCTGTTCCTGCTCAAGGAGCAGCTCGCTAAGTCATAACACGTTTATGAAAGCTTTCATGGTTCTGCTATAAACAGAACCATTTTTTTAACTGGTTTTCAGTCAAAATGATACCGTATGGAGACTAGTTGCTCGTTAAGCAGCTATACCAACCTTAGTATTATCCAGCGCTTATCATATTTCCGTATTTAGATATAAATCGTTAATATAACTTTTTATAACAGTTTTTTGATTCAGTTTCCCAGATAGTTTGTTGTTATGTTAACCTAGATGATGAAATGAGAATTAATTCGGCGATAGCGTTTGTGTTTAGTATTGACAGGTTTTTCCCTTTTGGTATTTACAGACTTCTCTCCGAAATCTAAATCTCTACACTCTTATGATTTTGGAGACATTTTATGTCGATTTACGTAGGCAACCTCTCTTATGAAGTTACCCAAGATGCTTTGAGCGCTGTTTTTGCAGAATATGGTTCTGTAAAACGGGTTCAACTACCCACTGACCGTGAAACGGGCCGCCTTCGCGGCTTTGCTTTTGTGGAAATGGGTACAGAAGCCGAAGAAACAGCAGCGATCGAAGCTCTTGATGGTGCTGAATGGATGGGACGTGACCTCAAAGTTAACAAGGCCAAGCCCAAAGAAGATAGAGGAGGTTCGTTTGGTGGTAATCGCGGCGGTGGCGGTGGTTACAACCGCAACAACCGTTACTAATCCAAATAGACTAAACCCTTTTAGATCTAAAAGTCTCCTACTTCAAGTTTTAGCAGGCTAAAAACTTTCTAAAACAGCGGTCATCTTTATAGCCGCATTTTTATGATGTAGAATTTGATATAAGCTCAGGCATTAGTGCCTGGGCTTTTTATATGGAAAACTTAAGAATACTTGAGTTAGACGAATCTCTCCCTGCCTTGAACTAAAGTTCAAGTTTGTCCCTCTTCGACTCGCAGAGGGACGGTTTTGCTTAGTAAAACTAGGGAGAGGCCTTTTTTCTACGGCTAATTAGATGAACACAATATGACTCGTCGAACTTACGTTTTACTACGGCAAAACGTCGGTTGATCTAGAGCATTATAATGCCTGAGTTATCTACTGGGTGGGCATGGGAGGCTGTAAGACCCTCGACACAATATGCTAGATGTAGATGACAAGTTCACAGATAAAGAAATAATTTCTGCACCAACTAGATGGGTTTCTAGACATTGCTGAAGTTGGGTTAATGCTGTCGTGCGATCGCCAACAGCGGGCGGGTACACCATCGATTGCTTCTACTTATAATTCAGGCAACTCTGGAACGATAGCAACTTATCTTTTCTATTTTTCTAGAACTTGTATATCCTCCGAAGCTGGATGCTCCCTTAGCTTATCTATAACTGTGGAACTATAAAGAGTTTCATACAGTCTTAGGTTGTCAGCAGTAATGTAATTCCAAGTATAATTCAGTTGCACATTCCTTTGTGCATTCTGAGCCATTGCTACCAACAGTTGAGGGTGACAAATCGCCCAGTTTAGAGAACGAATAAAAGAGTCTAAATTTCCAGCTTCAAAAAACATTCCCTGTCCATCATTAATTAATTGTTTGTGGGGTGGGATGTCACTTGCCAGCACAGGTATACCTTCTCGCATAGCTTCTAGCATTGCTAGAGGTAGTCCCTCTACATCAGAGGGTAAAACAAACAACCCTGCTCCCCGTACTATTTCCCAAAGACGAGTTCCCTGAAGTTCGCCTGCCAAGATAATATCTCGATTCTTTGCAACTCTTTCTAATAGTTTTGCAGTAAAGGATTTGGTATCGCTGACACTTCCAACCAAAAGAAGTTTCCATCCAAGAGGTTTCAGGGCACAGAAGGCTTCAACAAGCAAATCAGGACGCTTTTCTGGTACCAATCTACCTAAAAACATAATATAACGTTTTCGTTGCAGACTAAGCTGAGTCCCGTAGGTAAAATTTGGGTCTGACTCACCGTAATGGGCAGGAGCGTTAGGAATGTAAACTGTTCTCACACCATAAGTTTGCCAAAAGTAGGATTGGAGTACATTAGAAACCACGATTAATTTATGAGCAAAACGTACTGCTGTTTTCTCTCCTGTTTGGATTAAACGAGTAGAAAAACTACCCCATTTTGCACGCTGCCAATCTAACCCGTGACAAGTAACTACAACTTTTGCAGAGGTGGCAATTTTGGGTAAACAAGTAAATAGAGATGGACCGAGAGCATGAAAATGAACAATATCGTATTTCTTGCCTATGGCGCTGATTGCTCCTAGGGCTGAGGTAACAAAAGCGTCCATCCCTCTCAAATTTCCACCAGGTAGGGAAATAACTCGAACACCCTGAAAATCGTAATGCTTAAGCCAAGAACCTGCCGTGTAAGAAGATCGGCCAAATAAATCTACAGCGTGTCCTTGGCCTGCAATGCGAGTATATAGTTCCGCACAATGATGCTCAATACCTCCCTGTTTTGGAGGTAAACCTTTTGCACCAATCACAGCGATTTTCATAGTTAGTAGTAATATTGTGAAAATAGTGTATAAATCAACATCAATCTGCAAAATCTTTTTTGCTAGAATTTACATTTCGTGGGTTTAAATCAGCCTCACAGCTTTTCCCTACTCACCGATTATTCGAGTTTTGGCATCATTAAATATGTAATGAAATTTAATTTAATTAATCAGTCAAGTCATATAACAGTTTGTTAACAGTTAAGTTTGACTTAGCTGCTAATGCAATTTTTATTGAAGACCATTGTAAAAATCAATGCGATCAACTCTTTAGTAAAGACATAAATAAGGAAATTATGTCTTGTTTAGATTTTTATTTTAAAATTAATAAGTTTTATTTAAGTTAGCAAAAAAAATATAATTAATAAATTAAGTCTGAAGACTTAGAATAAAATAAATCTGAAGGCACATGCCAAAAATCAAATATTCATTTAAATATTATTATTTGTCAATATTTATAGAGTCTAAATGGATAAAATTTTTATCAAATTAGTTTAAGAGAGCTTGAATATCAACTAATAAAATGTAAATCAATTCTATTAACTAACAAATTTGATATACGAAAAATGTAGCAAGACTTAATTCCAATTGTTTTGTCCAAGAGATTAATAAAAAGTCAATTGCAGTATAGTATATTTGTTCTACTTTGACAGACACCATCAACCAAGGTTGAAAATGAAGTAACAAAAAATTCTGTAGGTTGGCACTTTGGCTTTGTGTAGATGAGTAGTACAACCTTAAGTTTATAATTTATTTGCGATCGCACACCTAAAAAAGTCAACATACTCAAGAAACTGAAACAAATCAAAGCAGTTTTGGCTTACAAAGACTCGGAAAATCTAGGCGATTTTGCCATTCTTAAATCTAATCTTTTAGGTGCAAAAGCATATCCTGAAAATTAGGTGAGAAAATGTTTAGGATTACTACAACTTTCGACAATTCAATAGTCTCAAACTTTTATCCAAATTTAACTATTATAAAATTGCTTTGACAGTGGCGATCGCATCCACTACACTCTCAACAATATAAACATTTTCTGGCAATAGTTTTTTGAAGAAAACTTTGCTTTCTTCATCGTCAGTCAACAAAATTACTTTCTTGTTTCCTTTCAAAGCTAAAGCAATTTCTGAAGCAGTTCCCGCACCCATACCACAGGCAATTACCACATCACTGGAAAGAACATTAATATTATTTCGAGCATTTCCCATGTCTGTGAAAATGGCAATATCTAATGCTTCAGAAATACCATTTCGATTATCGCTGGGGAGAATGCCAATAGTTAAACCGTTACTGGATTTTGCACCATTACTTGCTGCATCCATTACCCCCACATTCCTACCACCAGTGAGTAAAATCCATCCTTGTTGAGCTATGAGTTTACCTAGTGCGTAGGCATTTTGCAACTCATTTGCTGTAGCCTTTTCTCTAGGACCCATCACCCCAATAATGATCTTTCTCATAGCAATTCTTTGTGAACAACTAGATAGATTCCAGACTTTTTAGATAACAGGACTTACGCACTCAGATCCCCCAACCCCCTTAGAAAGGGGGCTTTACACGTTCCCCCCTTAAAAAGGGGAGTTAGGGGGATCAGGGTTTCAGGCTTCAGTGCGTAAGTCCTAGATAAGTCGGGAATCTGAGTTATCTACCATTGTTCAGTCCAATAGACAATTTCTGAAGCTGAACTATTAATTGCTACACCATAACTATCGCCGTGATTCCACTTGAAGCCAGGTCTACCTCTATCGTTTGCTTCTAATACTAATATTTGATATGTAGCAGGAAAAGATTCCGCAGAAGATTCACTAGTATAAAAGAAAGTTGTCGGTACACCATTAGGTAAGTTGATATGATCGTTGGTGTTACCACCGATATATTCATGTTTAGCGATACTTCTGTATTGTGAAAGTAATTTTTGAATCTTTTCTGGTGACTGTTTCAGCCTAACTTGAAAATAACTGCCTCCTTGCAAAAATCCTGGGGAGTAGACAATGCGGACGCCTTTAGCATCAGCAGGAATCTCGTTAGGAAAATGTCTAACTTGGTTATTACCAGACCAAAGTTGATTACGAACTTCTCCATAACGCGACTTATCAGTAATTAACTCTGACTCACTGGTACTGCTAAAAGCTTTTCTCAGAAAAAAACTTCCCCCGATAACGCCAAGACTGCCAATGGAAAATAGAACTATCATAGCTATTTGGACAAGATGCGATCGCTTCATCGAGTTGGGTACGGCTAAATTGTATAGTCATATAACCAACTACTAAACTAAATTGGTAGTATTTCGGATCTGATACTAGAAATATTGATGAAAACTTTGCGTGTTACGGAGAAATACGGGACTATTGTAAAATTATTGTAAATAAATTCAAGGATTATCTAGTCAAAAACCGCAACTCATTTGCAAAGCATATCTAGTAACCAAGGCATTTCACAAGTACATAGACTTAGTTGTGAGATCTTAACATTCACTTACTGTGGGCTGAAACTCTTTTTGGGAAAAGACTTCTTGCACCCGTTCGAGCTCCAAATCACTCAGATAATCAACTGTCCAGTTACAGTAACGCTGGAGCATGTGAAATGGGTAAGTATTCGCTACACCAACTACCTGCATTTGCGCTCGTTTTGCGGCTTCGACACCAGCTGGGGTATCTTCAATTGCTAGACACTCTTGTGGTTGAAGATTCAAAGCAGGAAATTCTTGGTTGAGGCGTTTCACTGCTAGTAAATAACCGTCGGGTTCTGGTTTACTGGTAGTAATATCATCACCAGCTACGATAATTTGAAAGTACTCAGCTAGATTGGCACGATTAAGTACTAGTTCTATTTCTTTGCGAATAGCGCCACTAACTAATCCTAGTTTCAGATTGCGCGATCGCACCTGAAAAATCAAGTCTTCTAAACCTGGATATAAAGGCAGTTTTTCGATTTTCTCTAGTTCCAACACATAGGTTTGGGCCTTGCGGTATAGCAACTGAGTTAAATAGTTTTCAGTGACTACTCGACCGCGATTAGCAAATAGTTGCTGGAAACAAGCGCGATCGCTGCGTCCTAAAGAAGCTTGACGCTCATTGACCCTTTGGGGTTGGAGATTTTCTTGAACGAGAATCTCATCTATCAGTTGTAAGTGGATTGGCTCATCGTTAATGATGACACCATTAAAATCAAAGAGAACTGCCTTTAAACTCATGCCATTACGCCAAATGCTGGAGACTCAAGTCCCTCCAAATCATTATTATCTATTGTGGTGTCTCTTGATGTCGGAGAGTGTTGTATAACATTTTTTTGAACAGTTGTATCTTCTCCAGGAATGGGTTTTACTCCACTAGTTACCTGATTTATCCACCATACATCCTGAGTTCGCACTGCTTCAAAGCCTGCTGCACCCATACTCGCATCTATATTACCAGCAGCATACTCACGAATATACGGCTCCTCAAAAACATCATTAAGCCAATCTAACTGACGTAGGGTCTTCTGATTACCATCTAAAATCAATACTTGCCCACCAACTACCAATAACCTGAAGCTTTCCCGCAGAATTGTTTGAGATACTGCATTCGGAGTTTCATGAAATAGCAGAGAAGCTGTCACCAAGTCAAACGATGCATCGCTGAACCCGGTTTTCTCAGCATTCCCGTGTCGCCAGACCATATCATCTAAACCAGCAGTTTTAGCTTTGTCTTCTGCCCTTACCAGCATATAAGGTGATAAGTCTAAACCAATGACTTCTGCTTGAGGGAAAGCTTGCTTTAACATTAAGGTAGTGGAACCTGTACCACAACCTAAATCGAGTATGCGTCGTGGTTGTACTTTAATGGCATCAATTAAAGCCTGACGTACTACAGTTTCATTAGGCGGTAGAACGTATTGAGTAATTGGGTCATAAGTAACTGCTGCGCTAGATTTGAGATATCCGCCTGTAATACCGTGAAAGTTTTGGCTAATGTAGTACGGGGGCATGATCACATCCTCTCGTCGGAAGCGATCGCTCTCTTTCTCCCAGTCAATACTATCAGCGTAACGCCGCATTCCTTCCTCATCAATCAAAAGACGCACTACAGGCGATAAAAAACGTTCCCAGATTGTATCTTGACGCACTGCCATAGGTATTGTGTGGGTACTGTAAGGGGCTATTTAAATCTAAGTTATTTTCTTTACAAATTTTAATGTATCTGGGAAAAAGCAGTAAGATAATGAAAAAACTTTTGTTAAAGTTAATCTTGACATTAGGGACAGTTATTACTCTCACCCTGATGGGAATATCTGCCTCTCAAGCTGCTACATTTAACTTTGCTTGGAGTGGTAGTGGAAGTTATTTAGCTAAAGGTTCATTTAGTTATAACGAAAGAACAGCCCCAGCTATTTTTTCCGAGAATGGGCCTGGGAAAACCCATGTTTTACAATCTCTAAAAATTTCTTTTTTTGACCCTTTTAATAATGTTATTGCCTCTTATAATAACGTTGTAAATGGTATCTCTAACACAAATTATTTCAAGTTTAACTTCAATACAGTTACACAAGAAATCTTTGGCTCAATAGATTTAGGAGGTGAAGTTGCAGGTGAGACTTATTTGTCAGGAACAGTTAATCACAACTTATCACTCTTTCAGGTTCCTCAATCTGATTCTGATTTCAGATTAGATACTAATTCTGGAGATATTGTTGTCAAAATAGTACCTGAACCAAGTACTTGGTTCTTGAGCGCTCTATAAATAACTTTCAAAATCAAGCGGCAACTAAAGCAGCAATCGAGTATTTTTTAGCATTGGAATCACAGGCTGTTAAAAAAAATATAAAGAGTAGTGCATAACTTTAGACAGTTCCTCTGCTTGTTTGGCTTACCAAAAGAGGCGATGTCTATGACAGGCTACGCCTACGCACTTTTAGTTAAGGGCAACATAAAAGTAATTGCATCTTGCAATATCTGCTTAAGCTTGATAACGCCACTATACAATTAAGTAAGTGTACTTTTATTTACTATGAAACCCAGAGATAACACAATTAAATTAAGTCAGTTTTTAAAGTTAATGGGTATAGTGCCAACTGGAGGACAAGCCAAGCTATTGATTCAAGGTGGCGATGTACAACTAAACGGTGTGGTGGAAACCCGACGAGGACGGCGACTAGTAAGGGGTGATCAAGTGACAGTGGAAGGACAAACTTTTGAGGTCAATTTAGACAACAGCCAAGACCAAGAGGTACTAACAGTGTTTCCAGAACAAACCGGGTAAAAGATTTTATTTTGGATTGTTTATTGCACCTACATAAGCATTCTCAGATTTTCGTATAGGTGGCGATCACCTTGGTGCGATCGTCACTTTATCTACTGTCCATCCAGTATTTGTGCGGCTTAAAGTTCTTGAATACGCGGACGAATTAACAGCTCACCAACATTAACGCGATCGGGCTGGCTCAGCACGTAAAGAATTGCGCTGGCAATATCCTCAGCTTGAAGAATATTAGCACCTGGGGCATAAAAACCACCTTGTTCAGTAACAGCTTCTTTCGTTGCCTCGTGCTTGATGGAATCGGCAAGTTCAGTCGCCACTGCTCCTGGTTCAATGTCAGTCACCCGCACTCCGTATTCGATTGCTTCTCGGCGCAGACTGTCTGAAATGGCGCGTACCGCGAATTTGGTTCCACAGTAGACAGCTGCTCCCTTAAAGGCAAAACGTCCAGCCACGGAGCCAATGTTTACGATATGACCGCGCTTGCGTTTAGCCATGCCGGGAAGGACGGCATGAATGGCGTAGAGGAGTCCCTTAATATTTACGTCAATCGTTCGCTCCCACTCATCCACGCGTCCTTCAAGCATGGGTGAGAGAGGCATTAAACCGGCATTGTTGATTAGGATGTCTACGCCACCCATCGTTTCAAGTTCATCCCCAAGTTGTGCCACTGCTTCACGATCAGTCACATCCAACGCTTTGATCACAGACTGACCGCCTGCACGCTCAATCTCCTGGGAGAGCAGTTCCAGTTGCTCCGTACGGCGCGCTGATAAAACTACTTTTGCCCCGTTCTTTGCCAGCATCTTGGCTGTGGCTGCACCAATCCCGCTACTAGCACCAGTAATCCAGGCGCGTCCTGAAATAATTGTCATATTGCTTCTCCTGTAATAATGCCAGTATTCAGTCTATTTGTGAGCTATTGACTCTACTTTGTGGCTCGATGAAATCCGACAGTTTTTCTTCAAAATCAGTAAAATAAGGGCGTTTAAATCCTCCTAAGTGTTTTAATCCAGCATAAGCAGCTGCTTCTAAGTTCTCATTATTACGTAGTGAACAAGTTTTGTTGGCACTGAAGCTAAGTAAACAGCTAGTATACTGCTTTGACGAATTCGCCAACGGTATCTTTAACTTGTTACAAATAATTTAGTGGATTAAGGGCGAAATTTCGCCTCAAACTCCAAAACTAAACTAAAAAATCCAAAATAGAAAAAATTATGCCCTACGAAAAGTTAGAAATTACTACACTAGCACCAGTTTTTTCATGGGCGAATCATCCCTTGGGATCAGAAGAAACCAAAATGGCAAAGAATGTGGCATCGCTACCCTTTGTGTTTAAACATGTAGCCTTAATGCCAGATGTCCATCTAGGTAAAGGTGCTTTAGTAGGTTCTGTAATTGCTACAAAAGAGGCAATTATACCTGCGGCTGTCGGCGTGGATATTGGTTGCTTTGTGGGAGATACTTTAGTTCCTTTAGTGGATGGAAAATCTTATCGTATTCAAGACTTAGCAGCACAGGGTAAAGAATTTATCATCTATTCTTGCACCCCTACAGGAAAAATCGTCGCTGCTCAAGCAACTGCTAAGCTAACTAGACGAAACACTCCACTCGTAAAAGTTATTTTAGATAACTATGAGGAAATTATTTGTACTCCCGATCATCAATTTATGCTTCGGGATGGAACCTATAAAGAAGCTGAGTTACTTCAAACAGGAACTTCTTTAATGCCCTTTTACGCCCAGACTGACAAAGATGGCTATACCCTGATTGCTCAGCCATACTCTAGCAGATGGCAAAAAGCACATTGGATTATAGCGAGATCAGGTTTACTCGGCAAAATTCCTAAATTTGAAGGGCAAAGAACAGTCATTCATCATCGCAATTTTCAAGAATTTGATAATCGTCCACAGAATCTTGAGTTTATGGGTGATTGCGATCATTCTGCTTATCACCGTTCTTTAATAGATCGTAATCAACACTGGCAATCTCCCGAATTTGAGAAGAAAAGAGTTACTTCCCTCGCTCAAAAGGCACAAACTCCAGAAGGTTATCAGTACTATGCAGAACGAGGAACTAAAAATATTCTTCAATATATGCAGCAGCAACCAGAACATTTTAAAAATGCAGTTGCAGATAATGGTCTTCGAGGTAAGCAATATTTAATTGCGTACAATCGAAGTGATAAAGGTAAAGCAAGGTCTAAGGAAATTGCCAATAGATACTATACCTGTGAATTTTGTGGGGTAGAAGTCAAAACTCCAATTGGACTTCACAACCACCGTAGAAAAGAACATCGATGCAATCACAAAGTTGTAGCAGTGATTCCTCTAGATTATACTGACGACGTTTACTGTCTCACAGTACCGGAATACCATAATTTCGCGCTAAAAGCTGGAGTATTTGTACACAACTGCGGAATGTCTGCCATCAAAACGCCATTTACTGCTGAACAACTGGAAGGCAAACTGAAGAAAATCCGTTTAGATATTGAAGCAGCAATTCCCACTGGATTTAACGAAAACAAAGACGTTGAAAAATCTGTCACTAACTGGCAACGCTGGGATGATTTTCAAGACTTGCATCGCGGAGTACAGGACTTACAAGGCAAGGCAATGAAACAAATGGGTTCTCTTGGGGGAGGTAATCACTTCATAGAGGTGTGCCTCGATACAGAGAACCAAGTTTGGCTGATGCTGCATTCTGGTTCACGCAACATCGGCAATAATTTAGCCCAGTGCCACATTCATACAGCAAAAGAATTAGCCAAGATGGCAGGTAATCAATTGCCTGACCCTGATTTATCTTACTTTGTGGCTGGTACGCCAGAATTCCAGGCATACTGGCACGATTTGCAGTGGGCCCAAGACTATGCGCGTGTCAACCGCGATGTGATGATGGCTCGGTTTAAGCGCATAGTCGAGAAGCATCTAGCGGGTGGGAAGGCAACTAAACCACTATTACAGGTTAATTGTCATCACAATTACGCCGAAAAAGAAGTGCATTTTGATGAAGATGTTTATGTGACTCGCAAGGGTGCAGTCCGTGCCCAGACTGAAGACTATGGTATTATCCCTGGTTCAATGGGGGCAAAATCTTTCATCGTTAAGGGTAAGGGTAATGTTCATAGCTTTTGCTCTTGTAGTCATGGGGCAGGGCGTTTAATGTCTAGAAATAAAGCAAAAAATGTCTACACACTTGATGATTTGATTGAGCAAACTCAAGGTGTAGAATGTCGTAAAGATACTGGCGTTTTAGATGAAATTCCCGGCGCTTACAAACCGATAGACCAAGTAATGGCAAATCAAGCGGATTTAGTTGAGGTTGTAGCAACGCTCAAGCAAGTTGTTTGTGTGAAAGGTTGAATTTAGTAGTGGGCATTGCCCACTTTTTGAACGCAGAGGTACGCTGAGAAATAGATGATTGCTTTAAGTGAATCGACCGAACAAATAGAGTCATCAGCCAGTGCTAGTGAAAATAAATTAATGACTGAGGCTGCTCGGATATTGGGGTGCAAAGTCTACTATATGCCGCGAGATTTTCAACGCTGTGGTACAGCAGAAAATGCTTTATGGCATATTCCTAAGTCTGCTATAGAAACTGCTGGTATCTGGGTAGAATATATCCCAAAATTGGAGCGTTATGAAGCTATATATCAAGCTGCTTTAGCTAAGGGGATAAGATTACTCAATACTCCATTAGAACATCAGACAGCTTTGGAGTTTAATCTGTTTTATCCACACTTAAAGGGATTAACACCTGAGAGTGTGGTAATTACTTCGACAGATGAATGTATTGAAGCTGGTGAATTATTGGGATTTCCTGTGTTTGTTAAAGGCACAGTTCAATCTATAAAAATGCAAGGATGGAAGTTTTGCATAGCAAATAATCAAGAAGAGTTAATAGAACTAGCCAGATTATTTTTAAAATTAAAAGAGCGATCGCGAGGTCAAGTTATTATTAGAAAGCTGGTAAAGTTGCGACACCAGCGTCTAGCTCCCAATGGTTTCCCAATGGAAAGAGAATTTAGATGCTTTATTTATAATCAGCAGCTTCTAAAATATGGATATTATTGGGATGGTCAAGATGATTTGAGTAAGTTATCAACACAACAGGAAAAGCAAGTTTTAAGCTTGGCAATCTTAGCCTCTGAGCGCCTTGGTGTTCCTTATGTGGCAATTGATATCGGGCAATTAGAAAGTGGAGAATGGATTGTAATAGAGACAGCAGATGCTCAATTTGCTGGTCTATGTCAAATTTCTGCTCTTGAGTTGTGGAATAAGTTGAAAGACATATATTAATATTTTCATGTTTTACCAGCGAAACATAAGCATGTTATGCAAAATAGCCAATACGAGCAACAGTACAAGCAAAAAGTAATTAATTTTTTTAATAGCAGAACTACTTACGATAATGATTACACTATTCATCGCGCTCTGCCTCTATTAGAACTAATTCAATTACAGAAGGGACAAAAAGTATTGGATATGGCAACTGGCACAGGTATCATTGCCATTGCTGCTGCACAAATTGTTGGTTTTGAAGGAAAAGTAACTGGCGTAGATTTTTCTTCAGGGATGCTTGCTCAAGCACGACAGAAAATTGAGGAATTAGGCTTGCAAAATATTGAACTAATTGAAGCAGATGCAGAGTATGTAAACTTCAATGATGAAAGTTTTGATGTAATTCTTTGTTCCACTGCGATCGCATACTTTAAAGATATTCCTGCTGCTCTAAATAAATGGTATCATTTTCTCAAAAATGGTGGAGTCGTCGGATTTTCTTGTTGCTCTGAAAAATCTTGTGAAGCACCACTCATAATTGAGGTTTGTGATCAACATGGTATTTTGTTGACAAATATCAATGAGCAAATTGGTACTCCAGAAAAGTGTCATCAACTGCTAGCAGAAGCTAGTTTTCAAGATATTGAAGTGAAAATTCAACAACTAGGTTTTTACCGCAGTCTTGAGCAAGCTAGAGACTGGAATGGAGAATGGTTTAATCCTAGAGAAAATCCTTTGTCCCAGGTTTCGGCAGAGCAAATGACAGAATTGAAAGCAGATTATCGTAAAAAAATTGAGGCAAAAGCAACTAAACAAGGTGTTTGGTACGAAAATCTGACTTTTTTCGTAACTGCTCGAAAGGTGTGAAACTATTAGTAATTTAAATCTCTGTATATATTAAAATACCATTAAACAAAAAGACTTGGAGTTAGATAACTTCCAAGTCATGAATTTAACTTTTGTTGAAACCGTACTTTTAATTACAGTGTTAAAGATTGAGGATTTGTCTCAATCAACTTAGCTAAATCTTGTAAAAATGCGGCAGCATGAGTACCGTAAATAATGCGGTGGTCAGAAGTAATATTCACTTGCATTTGTTGCCGCACACCAAATAAACCGTCAGCTGTTGCTACCACTTGCGGACGGGATGCGCCGATCGCTAAAATTGAACCTTGTCCAGGCGGTAAAATTGCATCAAATTTGTCTACGCCAAACATCCCCAAGTTCGACAGGGTAAAGGTACCGCTATTGTATTCTTCGGGTTGAAGTTGTTTGGCTCTGGCGCGGTCTACTAAAGACTTCCAAGTGCGTGAGAGAGAATAAATATCTACTATGTCTGCGTTCTGCAACACGGGCGTAATCAATCCGCCATCATCCATCGCCACAGCTACGGAAATATTAATGCCAGAATGATATATAGTGCCCTGGTCTGAGTAGCTAGCATTTAGTAGTGGGTGTTTTTGCAAAGTCACCGCTACAGCTTTCGCTAGTAGCGCTGTCATTGTCACGCCTTTGGATTTAATTTGTTTGTAAAGTTTATCTAGTCCATCCGTGGTAATTGTGTAACCCACATGGAAGATAGGCACGGATAGGCTAGCTACCATATTCCGTACTACAGCATTTTGCAGTGTAGTTAGGGGCACTACCTGACCAGGAACAGCTGCTACTGTTGGTGCTGGTGCTGGTGTCCGAGGGGGTGGGGGCGCAACTGGAGTAGTAGTTGGTGTAGGTGCTGGAGCAACTGAGGTGGTAGCGGGTTGCTTGCCTTTATTGATGGTTGCTTCTACATCCTCGGCAACAATGCGACCGTGGGGGCCACTGCCTTTGAGAGTACTTAAATCAACTTTTAGTTCTTTAGCTAACTTGCGAGCACGGGGTGAAACCACAAGCCGTCCCTCTCTATGGTTAGACCCATTTTTAGACGCCAAGGTAGGTGTTGCAACTGAAGCTGTCGCTGGGATTGGTTCTGGAGAGGAGGTAGCAGTACTAGCAGCGCCACCTGAGTTAGCAAGAGATTTTGCGGTTTCTATTTCAGCTTCCGTTTCCGCTATGAAGGCGATCGCAGACCCTACCGGGGCGGTGTCACCAGCTGGCACTATGATATGGGCAATGTATCCCTCATAAAAGGATTCCACATCCATATCTGCTTTATCTGACTCGACCACCACCACTGTTTCGCCTTTTTCCACTTTGTCGCCTGGCGATTTCACCCAGGAGACAATTTTGCCTTCGGTCATGGTGGAACTAAGCGCCGGCATAAATACTTCGTGAATGCTCATAGGGTGGTTTTAGAAGCAATATTTTATGGACTTTAACAGCTTTTACCAGATCGAATTGTATCTTGACAGGAGAATTTTGGTTGGGAGATTTTATATTTTAGGCTGAAGAGTGGAGCAGGGGGGCAGTCATTGGTGTCAACTTAACTTGAAAGCTTAGTCTGATAAGCATTTCAAAGTTTTTCGATGTACCACCTAGATTTGAGATCCCCCCTAACCCACGCCAGTCGCTCCACTTGGGGAGACCCCAAGACCGCGCTGGCTCCCCTTTTTAAGGGGGGAATTAGAATCGAATGCCCCCTTTTGAAGGGGGTTGGGGGATCTGAAACTACTGGAAATTGAGTGTTTGAGCTTAAGTTGACACCAATGGGGGGCAGTGCTTCCCTACGGGAGGCTACGCCAACGCCTACGCGGCAGTTGAGCGAAGTCGAAACTCAGCAACCGGGGCAGGGGGAGAATAAATACTGACTCTTGACTTTTGACCCTTGACCCTTGACCCTTGACTCCTAACCCCAGGAACCTACATATCGCTTAGAGGTCTATATACAAAGCTATACTCAATGGTTAGTCAATATGCCGCTTTAATCATTGAATGTTGGCTTTCAAAAACCACCATGAGTTTCTCACAATTCAACTAGGATTGTCATATATATTTATATTCTTCATAATTACTGTTCAAAATACAGAAGCTTCCTAACAGTAGAGGATGTGGGGTAGAAGTTAAATCTAGAATTCAAGATTGCTAATTAAACTTTTTGAAATTCCTGTTTAATTTTATGTCGGTAAAGTTGAAGTTGTTTTTGATTTTGATACTAAGTGTCTTTGCTACTGCTGGCGCTGGAGTTTATCTTACCCAGCACCAGCTATCTGCACCGATTTTTGAGACTAGTGAGCAATCCCAGCAGATGGAAGCAATTCCTCAGTCTCAGGAAGTTGTGGCATACTCAGAGCGTTCCGATTATAAAACTATACCTTTAGAAAATATCAACTCAGGTTTACAAGGTAGTGATCCTGCTACTCTCGCCTTGAATGCTTTTGATGACATGGCATCAGTCAAAGGAACGCGAAAGGTAGAGGTAGTTTATCCGCAACGAAATCATGCTTCAGTGACGATTACGCAAATCAAGCAGAGTGATGATTCAGTTGGTGCGATTAAATATCGGGTTGAGATGACAACCTTTGGGCGATCGCTTTTTATTAGCTCACCCCCAGTTTGGCAAATTGTCTGGGTTGGCTCCCAGGAGCAATGTTTGCCTGGGAGCCGCGCCTACAAAAAAGTAACGCAAAGCTGTAATTAGTCATCTGTCATTGGTTATAGAATAACGAACAAATGACAAAGCGCAAAGTCTGAGCGCCGGCTTCCGGCGAACAGACGGCAGTTCCTTTAAGCGGGGGAACCCCGCCAACGGACTGCCTCAACTTTGTAAGAGATGACAAATTTAAATATCGCCGCGAATTTCTTCTACAATGCCATCGCGCAGAACGATTTCGACCTGCATTTTGCTAATCAAGTTATCACCCGGTTCTACCCGGAAAAAGCCTTCCATTTGGAATTGATTGACTTCCTGATCCTGCTGGAGAAACTGAACTTGCTGAAGGTTTTGTAGTAATTGATTCTTCTGCTCTAGCAGTTCACTTTTCTTTTGATTGACTTGGAGTTGGATATTGTCAATTTGTTGGAGGGTCTGGGGGCCAGGTGGTTGCAGACTTTGCTTTTGAATTGCGGCGATCGCTCTTTGTCCTTCAACGTCTAGCTGTTGCAATTGCTGATCACTTTGATTGATCTGCGCTTGTAGTTGCTGTTGAACTTCCTCTTTCCAGAGGGGAGTGACGATGACTTTGACATTAACGACGCGTTTCAGAAGCAATTGAGGTTTGGAGACATCCATAAAAGTTTCACGTTCACTCTATAGTTTGCAGGTGGAATTATCAGGCAAACATGCCGTCAATAATACCGCGATAGCGTTCGGTGACGACATGTCGCCGAGTTTTCAGTGTTTGTGTCATCATGCCATTTTCAATGGAAAATGGCTCTAGAATGAGTCTGAACGGCCCAATGCGGTCATCAGGTCGATAGCCTGGACGGTTTTGCACTTCCCGATTCAATTCTCGGCGAAACAAATCCTGGATTATTTTACTCTCCAGATCAACGACAGTGGTGGATTCTGAGGAAGTTGCTTCGGGTAGACGCAGTTGCAGATTTTGACTTTGTGCCCATTTTTCTAAGGCTTCGAGATTGGGGACAATTAAAGCTCCGATGCTGCGTTGATCTTGTCCAACCAGCATAATTTGATCGATGTAGGGCGATCGCAAACACGCATCTTCAATCGGCTGCGGCTCGATGTTCTCCCCATTACTCAATACAATCGTATCTTTTGCTCTGCCAGTCAGCACCAATTCGTTTTGTGGTGTCACCAAACCCAAGTCGCCACTATCAAACCAACCTTCAGCGTCTATTGCTTTGGCTGTCGCTTCTGGATTTTGGTAATAACCTTGCATGATTTGGGGCCCCCTCAGCAGCACCAATCCCCGCTTACCCAATGGTAAAGGCGCTTTTGTTTCAGGATCTACAATTTTAGCCTCTGTAACAGGGAGTGGTTGTCCTGATGTACCAATCATATTTCGCCAAGGACGACGCACATGGGTGACAGGAGAAGTTTCTGTCAAGCCATAACCTTGCAAAATTTGCACACCAATAATTTCAAAAAAGTTATCTATGTGTTTTGGAAGCGCACCACCGCCACTAATTACTTGCTTGATTCGTGCTCCTGTTGCTTCTCGTACCTTGGCATAAACCAGTCGTTCTCCCAAAGCATGCAGGGGAAATAAAGCAGATGCCAGTATCTTAGCTGCTAATCGCTCGACAGATGAGGCATGAAGATTATCTAAACTCAACCCTTGGGCAATTCGCCGCGCTTTGATATATTTCTCACTAATACCCAGTAAAAAGTTAATTAAACGTTGCTTGTTTGCCGGTTGTTCGCGGAATTGTTTCTGCACTCCTTCATAAATTGATTCCCACAAGCGGGGTACAGCCACCATATAGTGGGGTTTAAATTCTTTTAAATCTCCTTTGAAAGAGCGTAAGTTAGTATAAACTTGCGTACAACCTTGAGATAGTAAATAATACTCAACTGTCCGTTCGTAGACGTGCCAAGACGGGAGAATACTGAGAACAATGTCTCCCTGTTGCGGTTGCACTACTGTGCCAAAAGTTGTCACTTGGTGCATCAAATTGTTATAAGACAGCATTACGCCTTTAGGTTTACCCGTAGTGCCAGAGGTATAAATTAGAGTTGCCAAAGCATCACGTTTTTGCCTGACTGGTACAAAAGTATCATTTCCCCCAACTTCTATCAACTGTGAAAAATTCAGCACCTTTATGGTTTCCTGTGTTGGTGGTGCTTCATCCGAAAGTAAAACTATTAGTTGAATGGATAAATCGTTGAGGCGGTCTTGCAGTTTATTTAATGTTTTTAAATCCTCAAGTACCAGGGCCGTACTGCCACTATTGGCTATGATAAACAGCAGTTCTTCTCGTTCTGCTTGGGAGCTACGCACCGCATCAACTCCTCCAGCCGTCATTATACCTTGATCTGCAATAAACCACCGAGGACTGTTGTCAGCAATCAGGGAAATGCGATCGCCAACTTTTACCCCTAATGCTTGCAACCCAGCAGCAAATTTTTGAATTTGCTCTGCTAACTGAGTATAAGTAATTGTTACTTCTGGTTTCGCATGGGGGTTGTGGAGAACAACAGTATCACCAAATCGCTTTGCTGCTAAAGGCCAAATTTCTGGTAGCGACTCCACATTTGTATAATCTACCAAACGCTCTAAGGCCTGGCGTTCTCGTTGAGTAATGTTAGATAAAAAAGAATATGCAGGTTGATTTTTTGACATAACACCGTACCAAAATCTACTATTTTGCTAGTTTTCTAGCTAATTTTGTTATTACGCTACAATATACTTCTTCATTATCCACATTGCCTTTTGTGTTTAATAATTTCAGAAATTCATTCGTTATATTCACAAAAATTTATGTTAAGATTCATTTATATAGATTGCAAGCAATAAATTGCCAAAAAATCAATTGCACACAGCTTTGCTTGCAGCTGATCACAGCTGCCGCCTATTTCTCGCAGGGGGTGATTACCTATGAACTTAATGAATGCGATATTGTTAACACTGGTCAATACTGCCGCTTGTTTAGCATTACCTAAGCTCTTAGCTATTCTTCTAGCTCCTAAAGCCAAATCTACTGAACTATCACCGAAGCGTCTCAAACTACAGACAGTTAGAGTAGAACTTACCAGCTTTCCATATTGTACAGTTTACACATTGACGGGTAGACAATTTTGTAAGTTTAGTCCTCGTTTCTGTGACAAGTGTTCTCCAAACTGAATGGATAGTTGATAGGTAAAGTCTCTCTACTTCTGACTAGTTTTCAACTATCTCTTCAATACGGATTCATTTTTGTTGTTTAAATTCAGTGAAGTATAGAGTCAAAGAGTTTTTTAGAGAGTTACTATATAAAACTTATGATTACTATAGATAAAAAGATATATTTGGTTAGCTTATATCTAATAAAAGAAATATAAAATATTGCCTTGAAGCAAGTGTACTATTTATGCCTCAAACTAATAAATAGTACATACTGAACTTTTTTCAAGGTGCATTAGCTATGAATTTGATGGATGGTATATTTCTGACTCTACTAAATACTGTTGCCTGCCTTGCGTTACCAAAGTTACTATCTATAATTTCGTCTGCCAAAAGCCAAGGTAATAAGCGATCGCAGTCTATCATGACTTCACAGGATTCTAACTCTGAAATTCCCAGTTTTTCATAATATTAAGGAGATGCGATCGCTTAGTTGATAGCTTAGTAGTTAATAGTCATGCCAAGAACCTAACATGCGTACAAGTGTGTATGGTTCTTTGTTGTACACAGGAAACCGCAAAAAATAGCACTATTTGGCTACTAGAACCTCATCAAACGCAGTATTTACAGATACTTCCCTCCAAGCATCAAGTTCTGCTTTAACCGATTCTAGCTTGGCATTAATCGCATAAATTGCATCTTCTCCAAGGATTAATCTCAGTGGCGGTTGATCACTATTAACTGCTTGAATCATTGCCAGAGCTGCTTTTTTTGGATTACCTGGTTCCTCAAAATCTAATTTCATATCCAAGATATCCCGCGCACCTTTACGCATCTCACCAATTACTGTTTCATAGTCATTGATTTGGATATCAGCTATGACAAGAGAACGCGTAACAAAATTTGTACGAAATGCACCAGGTTCAACTATTGTAATTTTGATACCAAGAGGTGTAACTTCTTGAGCTAATGCTTCGGAAATTCCTTCTAGCGCAAATTTAGCACCATTATAGATTCCCGTACCAGGATATGACACAAACCCACCTACTGATGAAATATTAAGAATGTGTCCACTGCGTTGTTGTCGCATGTGAGGTAATACTGTCCGTAGTACTTCCAAGGCACCAAAAAAGTTTGTTTCAAACTGACGGCGAACTCCTTCATCGCTGACTTCTTCTATTGCCCCTAAAATTCCATATCCAGCATTATTAACAAGTACATCAATACGTCCAAATTTGGCAATTGCCTGTTTCACTGCTTCTCGTATTTCTTCGGGTTTAGTGACATCAAGTTGCAGCGCTAATGCACGATTCGGCGGAAAGCTTGCCACTAAATCTTCTATATGCTGTGGGTTCCTTGCCGTTAACACCACAGTCTCACCCTGCTCAAGCACTGTTTCTGCTAATGCTCGACCTAAGCCTTTCGAGCTACCAGTAATAAACCATATCCGTGTTTGAGAAACTGAGGATATTGCCATAGAAATTCTCCATTTTTAACAAGCGTTACTAAGCTAAAAAACTTGACATTGCAGCAGCAGAAAAATGCTTATATCTTGTGAGTGAGCATACAAAACCCATCCAGATAAGTGATTTCAACGTGCATCTACTTACTGGATGTTGCCAGATGTGTCCTGCATCTGCTTCCGAAGACTAAGCGGCCTCATATCAGTCCAGACTTCTTTGATGTAATCTAGACATTCTTGCTTTAAACCATTTTTTCCGACATCCTTCCAACCAAGAGGGCTTTCGCGCTCAGATGGCCAAATGGAATACTGTTCTTCGTGATTAATTACAACTTTGTAAATTGTTGTGTCTTCTTTGTCATTTTGATACATAATTAACCTTTTGGTATTTAATTAAACATGCCTTGTAATCTGGCGCTAACTTTAATAATTGGTGCGGAAAAATTTAATTATTATATTAGTTTTATATCTAACTATTTACTCTCTTGAACTTTAAGCAAATTCAAATACTTAAATTCCAAAACTGTTAGTACCAATATAATTAACATAAATAAAATATCTGCTAAAAACATTCCATAATATATGCCTCTGACACCTGAGATTCGAGAAAAGAATAGTATCATCGGCACAGTTAAGATTATACTTCTTAGCAAAATTACTACTAATACAGTTTTACCTTTGCCTATGGATAGAAAAAGAGTATTGCTAAAGAATGCTACAGACCATATTGGCATTAGTATACTGAGAATTCTAAAATTTAGCAGGTCATCTTGTGTAAAATTTACGCTTGGCAGAATTAGACCCAAAAATGTCCTTGGAGATAATTGTAAAGGCAACCAAATTAATATTAATAAAATAGTTCCAATAATTGCAAAAGTCAAGTATGCTTTTTTGATCCTTTCATAATTTTTTGCGCCGTAATTCATTCCAATTATAGGTTGTAATGCTTGTGCAAAACCAATAATGGGAATAAATACAATTGATGTCAGTTTTCCCGTTGCTCCAAAGAAAGCAATATCACTGTTTGTTCCGTAGTAAGAAATTAAATTAAAAATTACAAAATCTTGAATCAATATGGTTACTGGATAAAATAATTCTGATATTCCAACGGATAGAATTGCACGTAGTAAGTCTATGGCGATCGCTAAATTTTTAAAATTAACTGAAATAGAACTTTTACCAGAAACAAAATAACCTAAGTTGGCAATACTATAAACAACCATCGCCATAACTGTCGCCAGAGCGATCCCTTGAATTCCCCAATGAAATACACTGATGAATATATAATTTAATATAATATTAATAACGACAAAAAGCCAGTCAAATATTGTGCTTAACCGAATCTTTCCTTCTGATTTTATAACTTGATTACAAGCTTCCGCTATGATCAAAAATACTGATCCTAGTATATAGATCTTAAAATATTTTGTACCTTCTAAAGCAACTTCACCACTTCCTCCAATGAATACAATTAATTCTTCACTAAAGCTGTAACCAATAATTGTGATGAAAAATGAGATGACAACACTCATCACAATTAAGTTGCTAAGTATTTTGGACTGAGTTTTGATATCTCCAGAACCAATAGCTCGACTAATAACAGAAGCAGAACCTACCCCAACTAACAGGGCAAATCCGTTTACTATACTTGTAAATGGCAGTGCAAGTGAAATCCCAGCTAAAGCAGTTTCACCAATGAATCTTCCTGCAAACAAAGCATCAATAAAAGTGTTTAAACTAAGCATCAATATCCCCAAAGTACTGGGAATAGATAACTTAAACATCAGCTTAATAAGATTACCTTGAAGGATTTCATTTGTAATTTGAGATTGTTTTTGTGAAGTCATTTTTTAGTTTTTGGATCATTTCTGTTTACTCAACTTTAATCAAACGGCTAACGTGATACTGCCTCACTACTTCTAACTCCATCTCTTTTGCTGAGTTAAATGCACTCATGACGTCACCACAGACTTCTACTCTGGCTTCATAAGCACCTGATGTACTACCATCTGGAACTGCAAAATCAATACGAACTTCTGCCCAGTCAGCATCCTGTCCTTGGGCAACATTTTCCATCGCCAGCACTTTGCCTGCTTTCAAGTAATCTAGCCAACTCCAACTAGACTGCATCCAAATTTCGCGTTCAGCATTTTGCTCAAATTCACTTAAACCAGTCCATCCTCGATAGTATTGACGCAAGCCAAAAACTGAACCATTTCGCTGCACCAATAAATCCAATACATCTGGCTCTAAATGTCCCCATAAATGACCTTGGGGTAAATCAACTAAGGTAGGAGCAAATTGATGACCACCAAAATGAGTTGTTTGCCAAATTCTTAACTTTCCATTAGAAGCAGGAGCATATTCTTTACGTAATCGTCGATAGATAAGAGTCCCAAATCTGCCACAAGCAAGGTCAACTTGAGCATGGGTACAAACCATAAGTTCACGAATGTGACTCGTTTTGTGTTGATATTGCTGAAATTCCGATAAATCGTTAGGTTGGTGCATTAACTGCTTAAATATTGCTGTCACCAAAGCAACGGTTTCGCTTTCTGGAACAATAAACTCCTGTTTCTCAAACTGAGAAAACAGCTTTGCAGGACGGTAGTAGTAGAACAGGCGGGTAAAACCAGGATAAGAATACTCGCCATCAGGAGCAATTAGCATCGGTTTCAACTTAACCCCATGCTTAAAAATTAACTCTTCAAATAAACCCATCAATGATTTAATAGTTGGATTTTTTTGAAATATTTCTTGCGGCCAAGGTTGGGCAACTTCCACAATCAACCAATAATCGTAAGTACCTGCTGTCCCAATTAGATCTTCTCCATTAGCTTTAGAAACCAAGGAACAAAAACGACAGTCACTTATGAGAAATTGGTGAGTATGTTGAGTTGGCATATTTACTATCTCTGCTCTAGCTGTTTTTCAAAAATAATGAAATAGCGATAAATTACTAATCAAATCCCATTCCTTTTTGCATATCCTTGTATAAGTTGTCATAAAAATATTGATGCGGTACCAATCTTTTATACAAGGCATATAGCCTAAGTTCCCATGATGATTGTGTGACAAAATATTGTCTTTTAGGTTTTCTAGCTTCCAGAGCCTCCAAAATTGTATTTGCCACTTTTTCAGGTGGTAAACCTGTGCTGCGATTGTCCTCTACTGCTCCTTGCATATATATTTTGTAATTTTTGCCATATATAGCTTTAGTTTCGGGTAACATATTAGCTAATGTTTCCTGGTAACTAGCTTCTACTTTGTTAGCCTGTTCTGGGGTTACTATTCCCCCTGGTAAGATAGAAATAACCTCAATTCCACTAGAGGATAATTCCATTCGTAAAGAATCTGTAATTGCCTCGATCGCAAATTTTGAAGCAGATAAGAGACTTCTATAAGGTAGAGCTAATCTGCCACAAATCGCGCTGATATTAATGATTCGACCTTTAGCTTGTCGGATCATTGGCAAGAATGCTTGGGTAACTGCAATTTGACCGATAACATTTACTTCAAAATTCCATCGGATGTCATCTATCGGAATACATTCGAGTGGCCCATCTACTGCTACAACTGCATTATTAATTAAGGCAAATAATCCTTCATCGCCAACTGCTAATGAGACAAATTCGCTAGCAGATTTAATTTCTTCTGCTTTTGTGATGTCCATAATAATTGGTGTTAAATTACCAGATGCAGCCTGCTTTAGTGAATGTGCATCTTTCTCTGTGCGAACTCCAGCAAAAACGCGATATCCTTGTTTGGCTAGTAAAAGTGCGGTTACTCGACCTAAACCTGTAGATGTTCCTGTGATGACGACTGTGCCTTTATTAGTGTTATTCATGTCTTTTTATGTCTAGAAAGGGTAAATTTAGAAATATAAGTAACGAAATGAAAAATCAAATTCACTGGCTAAACTAAACCAGCAGTTAATGGTTGCGATTGTCCTTGATCTTGACGGCGATCGCGCATGACCATTTTCACACCACTTGCAGGAGAACAAATCAAACCTGCGAATTTGGGACGTTCTGGGCGCTTACTAACTAACTCTAATTGATAGCCTGAAAGAATCGTTGCTAATACAAGTTTCATTTCAAATAGGGCAAAAGTTCCGCCAATACACACACGATAACCGCCACCAAATGGCAGAAATTCGTAAGGAGAAAATTGTTTTTCTAAAAAGCGCTCTGGTCGAAATTCCTTTGGATTTGGATATAAATCATTACGCTGATGCGTCGAATAAATATTACCAATAAGTATCGTACCCGGATGCAGTTCGTACCCCATGATTTCAACGGTCGATTCTACCAACCTGGGAAATGTAAACAACTGAGTTGGATAAATTCGCAAAACTTCATTACATACAGCACTGAGGTAGGGGAGTGCAATAATGCTCATGGGGTCTGGATTTTGACCAAGACTATCAAGTTCTTTTAGTAGTTTTTCTCGAATATCTTTTAAACGGTGAATCCAGTATAAAGACCAACTAATAGCAGTCCCAGAAGCATCAGCAGCGGCAAATATAGGTGATAACAAAAGGTCACGCACCTCTTCATTGCTTAATAATTCACCTGTTTCATCACGAGCAAATATCAAATCACAAAGTATATCAGTGCGTGAAAAATCTGCTTGTTTGCGACGTTCTTCGACTTCAGTAGATAGTAACTGAAAAAGTTCTCGTTGTAGGTGAAGAAGATATCCATGTGGACTCCATCTACCTAAATCTTTTTCTGGAAAAATATTGCTAAGAATTTTAACTATAAGAGATTGTCTATCGAGTTTAAGCAAAGATGCAAATAAATGCTTGATTTTGTCATAGCGTTCTCCTTTATATAAACCGATTACCCGCTCTATACCTACTTGAAAGGTAATATCTTCAATGACCGAGTATGCAACAAAAGGTTTTCCAACCACTTGTTTACTCATCATCTTTTCTGTGAGTTCACAGATACCTCGCCCACAGGCTTGCATCCGCGTTCCATGAAAAGCCTGCATTAGAAGCTTACGCCGATTTTTATGAATTAAACCATCAAGTTGCAGAACTCCTTGATTTCCAGTTATAAATGCGAAATCTTGATTCAACGCACCTGTAGCGGAAATTTCCTTGGTATTTGTGAAAATCTCTTTTATTCCTGAAGGATTGCTGATGTAAACAATTGGTGTAGAGCCAGACATTACAGTCACGATATCACCATAATGTTTGGAAATAGCATCCAGATAACTAAAGGGATTAACCTCAAATTGCAAACCTAGTAGCCATAAGGGTGTTTTCGGCCCTGGGGGTGGGGGTAGTTTCATCAGTCTTTTTTACTCCCATTACTTATTACATTGCACACAGCATGATCAATACAATTTCTCAGATGTTTAGCTAATTCCTGAATATGAGGCTCAACGAAAATTGAGAAATGATCGCCAGGAACTTCAATTACTTGAATAGGTTGACTAGAATATTTACCCCAACCTAATAAGGGATCATCAGTATTCCATTCTGGATTGTCAAAGTCATGAATAATTTCCTCCTTCGCTCGAAATAGAGTTATGGGTTGAGGATAAAGTAGCGGAACATAATCTCGCATGGCTTGAACATCAGCTTTAAAAAGTTTGTAATAGCTAATAAAATCTTTAATCTCTGTATCGCTAAAGATGAAGTTTGCTTTCTTATTAATCAAATCTATTTGCTCATTTAGGGGCAAATATCGAAGTTCTTCAAAGGGAATTGAAAAATCTATATTATTATCGGTTTTTATCGATTCAGCCATGCGGAGTAAAAATTTTGCATCGTCATCTTTTGTAGATTCAATGCGTGTTTCTGAGAGTATGGCATCAATAACAACTAGCAAATCTACCGTTTCACCCTGTCTTTGTAATTGCTGCGCCATTTCAAAAGCAAGTACACCGCCGTAACAATGTCCACCTAAAAGATAAGGGCCATTTGGCTGTACTTTACGAATTTCTTGGAGGTAGTTATTTGCTGTTTGTTCTAGTGAGATAATTTCAGGTTTTTCTTGGTTAGGGGTATGCTCCAAGGCATAAAATGGATAATCTTCACCAAGTCTTCTGGATAAGTTAAAGTAATGATTAATACCTCCACCAGCACCATGCATACAAAAGAAAGGTGTCTTTGAACCAGAAGAGTTAATTGCTACAATAGGTGAATTAGAAATTTCGTGCGATCGCTGACTTACAATGAGAGCGAGTTTCTCAATTGTAGGACTTTCAAAAAGAGTAGATAAGGTAAGATTATGCCCGAATTTATCTTGAATTTGAGCCATTAAGCGTACAGCTAAAAATGAGTGACCACCTAAGTTAAAGAAGTTGTCTGTTACGCCGACAGGGCTAATATTCAGCAGCTTTTCCCAAAGTTTTACTAATGATAATTCTGTAAAATTGCGAGGAGCAATGAGAGATTTAGTAGTATTTGGTCGAATAAGTTCATCTGTGGGAAGAAAACGCTTATCTACTTTGCCATTAGGCGTAAGTGGGAGTTCATCTAATACAACAATGGCAGATGGTAGCATATAATTAGGCAATTTTTGTTGCAAAGATAGCAATAATTGTGTAGCTATATCATGTTTTTCTGTGACAACATAAGCAATCAAAGATTGATTTTCTTGAACATCATTCACAGCAATTACAATAGATTCTTGTACATCTGGATATTGGGTAATAACTGTAGCAATTTCATGCAGTTCTACTCGAAAACCTCTGATTTTTACTTGTTCGTCATTACGACCTAAATATTCCAGATTACCATCGTTGAGATAACGAACCAAATCGCCTGTTTTATAAAGCTTTGTTTGGGGAATAAGGGGGTTATCGATAAATCTTTTCTGGGTTAATTCAAGACGATGTAAATATCCCCTTGCTAACCCATCACCACCAATATAAAGTTCGCCAACAACTCCTACAGGTGTTGGTTGTAAATTGCGATTCAACACATAGACTTGAGTATTATCAATAGGACGACCGATAGGGACACTGTTTGCTTGGTTTTGTAATAAACTGGTGTCGTAATAAGTAGCGTTAGCGGAAACTTCCGATGAGCCATAAAGGTTGATTAGTTTTGCAAATGGGATCAATTTTTGGAAAGTTTTAGCTAACTTAACAGACAGTGCTTCTCCGCTAGTTATCCAGAGTTTTAGGTGCAATAATTTCTTGACCAGATGATGGTAATTATCTAAAAGTAAGCGTAGTAATGAGGGTACAAGGATAATACGGGTAACTTTGTGATGCGCTAAAGCTTCTATAAATAACTGCGGGTCTAGTATAGTTGCATTGCTGATAATTACTGTAGGAATTCCCTGAAGTAAAGGAGCAAAAATTTCCCAAATAGAATCTACAAAGCTAATAGCTGTTTTCTGACAACAAACTTCTCCTGGGGTAAAAGGATAAGTTTTCCATAGCCAGTGTAAGCCATTCACTGTACCGCGATGAGTGCCAAGAACGCCTTTAGGAGTTCCAGTTGAGCCAGAAGTATAGATAATATAGGCAAGATTATCAGATGAAGAGATGTTAATGGGATTTTCTGGACTTTCTTGAGCAATTTCGTCTTTATGGATATCTAAGCAAACGATTTTAGCTGAAGATAATGATAGTTTTTCTAATATTACTTGGTGGCTAATTAATACCGATGCTTGAGAATCAGAGAGCATAAAATTTAGACGCTCAACTGGATAACTAGGATCAAGGGGAATGTATGCACCGCCAGCTTTCAGGATAGCTAAAATTCCCACTACCATGTTTACAGAACGTTCAAGACATAGAGCAACAAGTGTTTCTTTTGTTACGCCTTGTTTTTGTAAATAATGTGCAAGCTGATTAACTTGATGATTAAGTTGACGATAAGTAATTTTTTCTGATTGGCTAATTAATGCTAAAAAGTCAGGCGTTAATTCAACTTGCTGCTCGAATAATTGATGCAGAGATACATCTTGATAATCTACACGAGTTTGATTAAATTTGAATAATAATTGCTCTTGTTCAGATGTAGTTAGTAGTGATAATTCACAGATGCATTGCTCTGGATTAGCAACTATATTTTCTAATAAAGTCTGGTAATTATTAATAAATCGGGTAATGGTTATTGAATCAAAAATATCTGTATTGTACTCCAAACACCCTGTTAGTCCCTCTTGAGATTCAAACATCGACAGGAAAACATCAAGTTGGGCTGTACCGCTATCAAACTCTAAAGCCCGCAAGGTTAATCCAGATACTTCCTGCACAGATTTTGGAGTATTTTGCAGGACAAACATGACTTCATAAAGGGGATTACGGCTTAAGTCTCGTTCAGGTTGCAACTTTTCTACAAGTATCTCAAAAGGCAAATCTTGGTGTGCATAAGCATCGAGAGTCACCTCACGAACTCGATGTAAAATTTCACGGAAACTGGGATTACCACTGAGGTTATTACGCAATACTAAAGTATTAACAAATAGACCCAGCATCCCTTCTAATTCGGCTCGGTTGCGGTTGGCAATTGGAGAACCAATTAAGATATCTTCTTGGTCTGTGTAGCGGTATAATAAAATGTTAAACGCTGCCAGCAAACTCATAAATAAAGTGGCATCTTCTCGCTGGCTTAATTGTCTGAGTGCATCAGTTAAGGCTGTTGATAATGTAAAGTATTGCTTAGCACCAGCAAAAGTTGTGACAGTAGGTCGCGGACGGTCTGTGGGTAACTGTAGTACAGAAAGATCACCGCTTAGTTGTTGCTTCCAATAATTTAAGTTGGTTGCGAGGAATTCACCTTGGATGCGATCGCGTTGCCAAATGGTAAAATCTGCATACTGAATCGGGATTTCGGGTAAGGGAGAAAGCTGATTTGTTGAGAAAGCCGCATACAGCGTTGACAACTCCCGCAGGAACACACCACAAGACCATCCATCTGTGATGATGTGGTGCATGGTTAAAAGCAAAATGTATTCTTCTGCGCTCAAACGTAGTAAAGTTGCTCTGACTAAAAGTTCTTTAGCTAAATTAAAGGATTTTGTTGCTTCTTCTGCTACAAGTTGTTTTACTTCTCCTTCCCAATCTTTACCAGACAAATGCTCAAGATTAATGATAGGTAAATCCCAAGTTAGTTGTGGTGCAATTTCTTGTATTGGCTCTCCATTTACAAGTCTAAAGTTTGTGCGCCAAATTTCATGACGCTTGAGGATTTCATTGAGGCTTTGTTGAAGCGCCGTAATATTTAGTTGTCCTTTTATATGAAAAGCAATGGGAATATTGTAGAAAGAACTCCCGTGGTAGAGTTGGTCTATAAACCATAGTCTTTGTTGGGAGAAAGATAAGGGAATATTCTGAGATGTTTGGCGTTTGGGAATAGTATTAGCTTGGAATTTTCCCCCCTTCCATTTTTCTAAAAGGGCTTTTTTTGCGGGGGATAAGTTAGAGTGCTGTTTGTCCATTGCTAATATGTAATTATAAGGTTATTGATTGCGATCACAGTCTTATTTAGTTTATGAAGTTATTTGCAAATGTAGGTGACAAGAAGCTCTTACAAAAGTCATGATTTTAAACTCTTTATCTGCGTGAGGTGAAAAAATATTTTATTTCACGCAGAGACACAGAGATAAGAGAAATCTTGAGTGAGCACAAACAATTTAGGATTGCTGTATTACTTAAGGGAGGTTTTCTGACAAACAAAGCAAGCTATGTCTTCGCTTTCTCCAAAGTCCCTGGTATTATAGTAGTTAAATTCTGTGAAGCCCGCTTCTTTTAAAGCTGACTCAACTTCTTCTAAAAAGTGGTCTTTTCTTAACCAAATGGTGTCTGAACGCTGCCAATTTTTTTCGATCAATTCAAATCCTGTAACTTTGATTTCCCACATCCTTTCTTCGGGTTTGTAGTAGAATAATTCCATTAATGAGCATTCATCATTAACATAGACAATATTAAAGTTGTTTTTCTGAGCAGCTTCGTGTAGCCAATCTGTTATTGGTATGTTGAACACAAACATACCATCATTTTTAAGTGCGGTATATACGTTTTTGAATACTATTTTCAAATCTTCTTTGTTTTGGATAAAATGGATAACATCATTTGCCAAAACAGCATCAAAGATAGGTGGTAGCTCAAAATTACGTATATCACTTAGGATAAATTCGCTTTCGGGTGCATTTTTTCGAGCGTAGTCCAGTATCCTTTCAGAAGCATCGATTCCAGTAACTTTAAATCCTCTAATGTTAAGTTGTTGTGCTAAATGTCCGCAACCACAGCCAAGTTCGAGAATGTGTGATCCCGCAGGAAGTTGTGATAATAATATTTGCTCTAAAGCAGGTATTATACCTTTTAGCAAATCTTCGGCTGTATTCTTGAATTCGTTCTGTAATCGAGCGATGGGTTCATAGTTGGGAAGATCACTTAGCATAGACATAGAATATTTCTCCTGTTGTCAAATGAAGATTTTCAATGAAATAGTTGAATTACTATTAATTGAGTGTATTGTAAGTTGTGTAGAAGCTATATCATGTTATGTTTTGATATCATCTAATCCCTAATGTTCTAAAAATTAGGTTAATATTTATTAGCTAAAAGAGCTTCTACCTCTTCTTCAGATAGTTCTTCAATTTTTTCCAATAAAAGTTGCTCAATCATTTCTGCTTGTTTAACTGGTATCATTGCTTGCAATAAAAGGTCACGCAGTGGTAAGTCTATAGGAAATTTTGCTCGCAATCGAGAAACTAGTTGAGTTGCAATCAGAGAATCTCCTCCTAACTCATAGAAGTTGTCATAAATACCAACTTCTGCAATTCCAAGTACCTCTTGCCATATTTCTGTAATTTGTTTTTCTAACTCATTTGTCGGAGCAAGATATGAATTAATAAGTTGAGGTCGGGAATAGCGGGGGGATAAATCTGATTGATTGGGTCTTTTTGCCTTTGCTGGATCAAGGTTAAATGCATATTTATATCTGGCGTTTAAATCTATTGTAGAAACAATAATTTGAGTTCCTTCATCAAGATAAAATATTCGTTTAAATACTTCTAGGATTTCTACTGGAGTAATTGCTAACTCAACTCCAGATGCTTGTTCTAACGTTTTTTCTGGGCTGATATTTAGCTGTAATTTATCCCAATTTATAATATACCAAGGCAAAGAATTGTTTTGGTTATGTTGGTTAGTAAAGCTGTCTATTAAATGATTAGCTGCTGAATACAAACCTAAACCAAATCCACCTAAAACAGAAGATAAAGAAGAAAAAATGATACAAAAATCTAACTTTTTATTATGTAATACTTGTTCTAATATAATAATCTTATGAAGTTGCAAATTAAATAATTTTTCTACTTCTATTTTACTAATTTCTGGAATCGAACCAAATAGTTTTTCCCTATTGATTCCAGTTGAATAAATAACTCCGTTAATTTGTCCAATATTTTCATCAGAAAAGCTTTGCTGCATTTGTTCATAATTTGTTAAATCTGCACGCATGACTAAAACTTTTGCACCTAATTTTTCTAAGGCTAGCAATTGTTTAATTTTGCAACTTACTTCATCTTCTTGAGTATGAGTTTCAAGCCATTGTGAAAAGTAATTCTTTTCTGGAAAAGCTACATTCTCGATAAATATGAGTTTTGCTTGGAAAGTTTTCGCTAAATATTCTGCAAGTATAATTTCAATACTTTCTAACCCACCAGCAAACAGGTAAACACCTTGTTTGATTAACGGGATTTTTTCTTCAACTACTGACTCTAAGCAAACTGGCTCAAATGTTTGTACCCAACGGTAGGAACCACGATAAGCAACAACTAAGTCTGAGGATGCAGATGTTAACTCACTTAAAAGCTTGTTAGTAATATTAATTTTGTAATATTCTTTCTCTACATCTAGGTGATTAGTTAAAGCGATATCAATACTCCGACAGGTTATATTAGGATATTCTTGAGGAATTACCTGACATAAACCTAACACTGCTGCTTTCTCTGGGTCTATAATCTCGTTTCCGCTAACTTCTTGAATATGATTAGACACAACCCAGAGTTGCAAGCTTTCGTTAGTTTTCAGTTTTCTGAGGCTTTGTGATAAAAACAACAGACTATTGAACTCTAAATAATTCCCTATTTGATGATTTTCAAGTTGGCTTATGCTCCATAGGTAAACTATATTTTGCGGTGTTTTACCGAATGAAATTAAGTCTTCAAATAATATATTATAATCTTCGCTTATGCATGGATTAATTGTATAAATGCCTTCAGCTAGTTTATCAAAACATTTTCCATGCTTAACTATAATGATATTTTCACCTTGGATTTTCAATGTACTAATTAGTTTTTCACCTAATCCAAAATCATCAACAAAAAATAACCATTGTTTTTGAGTATATTCTGTTTTAACAGAGGATGAATGAGTTAGGAAAGAGCGTTTCCATGAAGGAACATAGAACCAGTCGGCAATATCTTGTTTATTATCTAATGTTGCTGGCTTACTCTTTAAAGAAGGTGATGGAGTTGCATCAATCCAATACCTTTGTCGCTCAAAAGGATAGGTAGGTAAAGGTAGACGATGACGCTGTTCGTGGGTATAAAATCCTGACCAATCTATATCGACACCAAAAAGCCATAACCTACCTAATGTCTGCAACAAAAAGCTCACATCTGATTGTTGCTCTTTAATATGGCGTAAGGAGGTTAGTACGTGTTGTTTAGTATTGATATCTAAATGCTGTGTGGTGAATGTGCTTAAAGTTCGTCCTGGGCCCACCTCTAGAAAAACGCCTTCAAACTGCTCTAAAAGTTGAGATATACCATCGAAAAATTTTACAGTTTGTCGTAAATGTTGGCTCCAGTAATCGGGATTTGTGGCTTGTGCATCTGTAATCCAACTACCAGTTACATTGGAAATAAAGTTGATGCGTGGTGAATTGAGTTGAACTTTTTTGAGCAACTGCACAAACTCATTTAATATTGGTGACATCATTTGAGAATGAAACCCATGAGATGTATGCAACAGCCGACATTCAACACCTTGAGAGGATAATTGGTTTTGTAGGGTTGCGATCGCCTCAACTGTCCCAGACACTACGCATGAAGTTCGAGTGTTAATCGCTGCGATTTCTAAAGAGTTTTGAGTTAGCGATCGCACATCTTTTTCTGGAAGCGGAATCGCCAGCATACTCCCTGGAGGTAACTGCTGCATTAGTTGCCCCCTTTTTGCCACAATAAATAGGGCATCTTCGAGAGTAAATACACCTGCGATCGCAGCTGCAACATATTCCCCGATACTATGACCAATCATCGCTTGTGGACGTACTCCCCATGACATCAATAACTTAGCCAAGGCGTACTCAATCACAAATAATGCTGGTTGGGTGAGCGCTGTTTGTTGTAGCTGTTGGCTAGCCGCTGCAATTTCTGCTGATGGAAAGAGTAGATGACGAATATCAAGACCGAGGTGAGGTTGCAAAATTTCAGCGCAAGTATCTATATGTCTGCGATAGGTTGGTTCAACTTCGTATAGTTCCCGACCCATGTTTACATATTGTGACCCCTGTCCTGAAAACATGAAAATGACAGGCTGTTCTCTATGCTCCTGACATACAGTAACAATTCGTTGTGGCTCATGTGTCTCTAAAACGCTAACAGCATCTTGAACACTCTGACACACTAACATTCGACGATGATTAAAAGCTCTACGACCAACTTTTAAAGTATGAGCAACGTTAGCTAAATTTATATCTGGTTGTTGTTTTAAATACGTAACTAAATTTGTAGTCGCAGTTTCTAAGGCTGTATTAGTTTTTGCTGAAAGTAACAACAATTGCCAAGGTCTAGAATCATCACAATATTTGATTTCAGGAGCTTCTTCTAGAATCACATGAGCATTAGTTCCCCCAAAGCCTAACGAACTAATTCCTGCTCTCCGGGGAGTATTATTAGTTTTCCAATCAGTTAGTTTAGTATTAACATAAAAGGGACTCTTTGCAAAATTAATCTCAGGATTGGGAACTTTAAAATTGATGCTCGGAGGTATTTTTTTAGATTTTAATGCTTGTACAGTTTTGATTAAACTTGCTATACCCGCTGCTATATCTAGATGTCCGATATTCGGTTTGACTGAACCAATAGCGCAGAAACCATTTCTTTGTGTAAAAGCACGAAAAGCTTTAGTTAGCGCAGCAATTTCTACTGGGTCGCCAGCAGCAGTTCCAGTTCCATGAGTTTCTATATAGGAAATATCATCAGCATCTATTCCAGCATTTGCCAGAGCTTCTACAATAACTTCCGCCTGACCATTTACACTAGGTGCTGTATAGCTAACTTTTAATGAACCATCATTATTAATTGCTGAACCTTTAATAACTGCATGAATGTAATCTTTATCTGCGATCGCATCTTCTAATCTTTTTAAAACGACTATTCCCAGTCCACTACCGAAAACAGTACCCTGTGCTTTAGCATCGAAGGCTCGACAATGACCATCAGGTGATAAAATTCCGTCTTCTTGATATAAATAACCTGATTTTTGGGGAACTATAATCGTTACCCCGCCTGCCAAAGCAATATCACATTCTTGATCTAGTAGACTTTTGCAAGCTAAGTGTAAAGCAACTAATGAAGTAGAACAATAAGTTTGAATTCCTACACTTGGCCCTTTTAAATTTAATTTATATGAAATATTTGTGGTTAAAAAGTCTTTATTAAAAGTATAGTTATTAGAAATATCTCTTGAACTCACATTTTTATATACATTGTTAAAAAAGTAAGTATTTGTGCTAACACCAGCATAAACCCCAATCAAACCATTGTATGTTTCTGGGTCATATCCAGCATTTTCAAGAGCTTCCCAGGCACATTCTATAAATAGGCGATGTTGGGGGTCAATTAGTTCAGCTTCTCTAGGAGTATAACCAAAGAACCTAGCATCAAAATGCTCAATATCTTCTAATATCGGTGCTGCTTTAACATAGTTTGGATCGTGTAAAATCTCCTCTTCCAGATTTAAATCTGCTAACTCATCGTCGGAGAAGAATGAGATAGACTCAACTTGGTTTTCGAGATTATGCCAAAACTCATCGATATTCTTTGCACCAGGAAAACGACCAGACATCCCCACTATTGCAATATCTGGATTTGCTATTTGTTTTTGTACTTCGGTACTCATGATTTTATTAACCAGATAAATTAATTTTGGATTTTAGTTAGTTTGCATTTTCATCTGTCTTCTTTTTTGTCCTCGATTTAGCCTTTGTTCAAAAGTCTTTTCTTGAGAGTCTTCAGGAGTAAAAATCTTCGCCATAGAACTAATATTTGGGCATTCATAAAGTTTGGCGATCGCCAGATTTGAATTAAATGCCTTATTTACAATAGTAATCAGTTGAATACCTATAAGAGAATCACCACCAAGCTCAAAGAAGTTATCATAAATTCCTATCCGTTCAATCCCAATAACTTCTTGCCAAATGTCAACTAACTTTTGTTCAATTTTATTTCGAGCAGCAATATAATCGTTATTTAGTTCAGGTCGAGGATATTTAAATTTGGATGAATTGACAGTTTCTAAAAATTCTAGTGATTGTGTTTTGTTGTCAGAATTGTACTGCTTTAATCCCTCTAATAAATCAGAGGTGGATATTACAACTTGAGGCATTGTATTTGCCAAAGTACGAAGAAAAACATCTATACCTTCGTTAGGTAATATACCTTGTTTAAGATTTTCTTTTCGCAATTCTTGGAGTCGTTGCGGCAATTCTGTGTTTACTGCCATTCCAACTTCTTGCCAAGTATCCCAGTTGATACTTGTAGTAAATCGACCTTTCGTAGCATTATAGTGAGCAAAAGCATCGAGAAAAGCATTGGCTGCACAATAGTCTACCTGTCCAAATTCCGCGATAATTGAACTATTTGATGATACTAGAATAAAGAAATCTAACTCAATATCTTTGACAATTGCATCAATAACTATTGTCCCTTTTACCTTTGGAGCTAGAATACTTTCTGCTTCTTCTGAAGTTTTTCGCTGTATTACACCACCTCCAGGAATTCCAGCGGCGTGGATAACGCCATTTAGTTTACCAAATCGTTGTTGAGCTTGAGCGATCGCACTTTGCATCTGTTCTGTATTGCTAACATCTGCACTAATCACCAAAACTTCTGCACCCAAGTCTTCAAGTTCTTGAACTTTGCGAATCTTGCAGCTAATACTATCAGTTTCATCATGAGTGATAAGCCATTGACACCACTCATCTTTTTTAGGCAAAGCAGAACGTCCTACTAACAGTAGTTTTGCTTGTACAGTTCGAGCTAAATATTCTGCTAAAACAAGTCCAATACCTCCGAGTCCACCTGTAATTAAATAGACTCCTCTGTCTCGTAGCCGCGGCTTTTCAATTTTAGCTTCATCAAAGCGCACTGGCTCAAAACTCTGCACCCAACGATTCAAACCTCGATAAGCAATTAACTTTTCAGAATTATCAAGCGTTAGTTCTGCCAGTAATTTTTCTATAAGTTTCTCTTCTTGCAAACTGCCTTTAGTAGGAAGGATAACATCAATACTACGACAATTTATATTTGCATATTCTTGAGAAATAACTTTAATTGGCCCAAGCAAAGTGGCTTTTTCTGGACAAAGTACTTCAGTTCCGGTCACTGGCTGTAAGTTATTAGAAATAACTGTGATTTGAAAATTATCAGTAGTTTCTCGCCTTCCCAAAGCTTGGGCAATATATAGTAAACTATAAAATCCAGTTTCTTGGGCTTGGTCAAGTTTTTCAATTTCTAATTCTTGGTTACATATAGGTGTGACATTCCATAAATGAACTATTTTTTTTGGCAACTTGTGCCTGAAAATTTCTTGGAATAAAATATCATAATCCTGATGATTCTTAGGATTAATAGTATATTCATTGCCTAGTATGGTAAAGTTTTCACCGACTTTTACGGTAATTACATTGTGGTTGAGTTTTTCTAGTTGTTTAACCAAGTTAATACCCAAGCCACACTCATCGATAAATACTATGTAAGATTTGTTAGTTGCTAAGTCTTGACTATCGACTTGTGCTGGAGGTAAAGAAGGCTTCCAAAAAGGAATGTAAAACCAGTCAGCAATATCAGGTTTTTTACTCAATAATACTGGAGTCTGATTATCATCTTTGCTTTGTTTTTTAGCATCAATCCAATACCTTTGTCGTTCAAAAGGATAGGTAGGTAAAGGTAGACGATGGCGCTGTTCGTGGGTGAAAAATCCTGACCAATCTATATCGACACCAAAAAGCCACAACTGCCCCAATGTTTCCAACAAAAAGCTCACATCTGATTGCTCTTTAACATCGGGTAAGGAAGTCAGTATATGTTGTTCAGCATTGATATCTAAATGTTGTTTGGTTAATGTGCTTAAATTTTGTCCTGGCCCCACCTCTAGAAAAACGCCTGCAAACTGCTCTAACAGGTGAGAAATACTATCATAAAATTTCACAGTTTGTTGTAAATTTTTACTCCAATAGTTGGGATTTGTAGCTTGTGCATCTGTAATCCACTTACCAGTTTCATTGGAAATAAAGCTGATGCGTGGTGGATTGAGTTGAACTTTTTTGAGCGATCGCAGTCCCTTGTTTGCTACGATTGCTAAAGCATCTTCGAGAGTAAATACACCTGCGATCGCAGCTGCAACATATTCACCGATACCGTCACCAATCATCGCTTCTGGAAGTACTCCCCATGACATCAATAACTCAGCCAAGGCGTACTCAATCACAAATAACGCTGTTTGTTGTAGTTGTTGGCTAGCCGCTGCAATTTCTGCTGAGGGAAAGAGTAGATGACGAATATCAAGACCGAGGTGAGGTTGCAAAATTTCAGCGCAATTATCTATATGTCTGCGATACGTCGGTTCGACTTCGTATAGTTCCCGACCCATATTTACATATTGTGATCCTTGTCCTGAAAACATGAAAATGATAGGGCAACGGCTTGGTTTCCAATGGTAACTAAAAACACGTTGTGGGTCTTTATTTTCAAGTAATTTAACAGCATCATTCCAGTCTTGACAAACTACTAGCCGCCGATGATCAAAAACTCGACGACCAACTTGTAAGGTATAAGCAACATCAGGCAAGTTGATATCGGGATGTTGCTGGAGGTAAGCCGCTAAATTTGCAGTTGCGCTTTCTAAAGCTGTGCTGGTTTTGGCTGAAAGTAACAGTAATTGCCAAGGCCGAGAGGTACTGGATGCTTCTATTACTGGAGCTTCTTCCAAAATTACGTGAGCATTAGTCCCGCCAACCCCAAAAGAACTTACACCTGCTCTACGAGGTAAACCGTTAGTTTTCCATTCTGATAATTTGGTGTTGACGTAGAAGGGACTGTTAGCAAAGTCTATCTCTGAATTGGGTTTTTCAAAGTGTAAGCTAGGGGGTATTTGTTGATGTTTTAATGCTTGCACAGTTTTAATTAAACCTGTCACACCCGCTGCTGTATCTAGATGCCCAATATTGCTTTTTACTGAACCGATAGCGCAGAAGTTTTTTTGATTTGTGCTAGCACGAAAAGCTTGTGTAAGAGCCTTGATTTCAATCGGATCTCCCAAGGGAGTTGCAGTACCATGAGCTTCAATATAAGAAATAGTATCGGGTTCAACATTAGCTAAGGCAAGAGCTTCTAAAATTACTTCTCTTTGACCATTAACACTGGGCGCTGTATAACCAACCTTCAAAGAACCGTCGTTATTGATAGCTGAACCTTTAATTACAGCATGAATAAAGTCTCCATCAGCAACAGCATCATCTAATCTTTTTAATACAACAATTCCCAAGCCATCGCCAAACACTGTTCCTTTAGCTTTAGCATCAAAAGTTTTACAATGTCCGTCAGGCGAACAAAGAACTCCCTCTTGATACTGATAACCAGATTTTTGGGGTAACTTGGCGATGGAAACACCACCAGCCAAAGCTATATCACTTTCACCATTTAGTAAACTTTGACAGGCTAAATGTACAGCTATTAATGATGTAGAGCAGTTATTCTGAACATTTATACTTGGCCCGGTAAGATTTAACTTGTAAGAAGTTTGTGTGCTTAAATTGTCTTTTTCATTACCAATAAAAATATTTAAAGCATCTACCGACTGCATTAAGTCTTGATTTGAATATAAGTTTGTAAATAAATAATTACTATTAGTTACACCAGCGTAAACCCCAATTTTACCGTTATAAGATTCGGAATCATAGCCCGCCGATTCTAAAGCTTCCCAGGCAGATTCTAAAAAGATGCGATGTTGTGGGTCTGTGATTTCAGCCTCTCTAGGAGTAAATCCAAAAAATGCAGCATCAAATAACTCAATACCTTCCATTATGCTGCCTGCTTTCACATAATTTGGGTCATTCAGCAAAGTTGGCTCTATACCCGCAGCTAACAGTTCTTCATCTGTAAAATGAGAAATTGATTCTACTCCATCTCGCAAATTTTCCCAAAACTTGTCAACATTGTTTGCGCCTGGGAAGCGGCCATTTATGCCAATGATGGCTATTTCATCGTTATCATCAAAGTTATTAAATTCCTGAGAATTATTCATAGGAAAAATACCTAAATACAGTTATTTACAGCAATTATGCTAGGCTCTGAGTAGCTTCTAAAGAATCTGATATTGATAAATCTAAAGCAATCTGAATTTGGTCATTCAGTACTGCATCAATATCATCTTTAGTCGTGAGCGGATTGGCGATTACTGCACGCAGCGCCGTAACTGAAATTTCTTTTTCTAAACAGGTAATTGTTTTTGTCGTCCGTGAGATAAAAGTACGACCAGCTTGACGTTGAGTTTTTTGCAGACGCTCATTGAATATATTGATTTGTTGATTATCAGTTTCGGTTAACTGCTTTTTAACTGCAAGTTCTCTGAAAGATTCCGGGATGTAGCGATAAAGAAGGAGATTTATATCTGGTTGAGATAGTAATTCAAATTCGGACATGGTAGTGATTTGAGCAGCCATATATTGTGTCTTTTCAATACCTGCATCAATCAAAAATTCATAACCTTTAAGTCCTATCAGATGTAGCCCAGCATGTAAAAATAATGCCATACCAGATCGAGAACCTTCTAAAGCGCGTTTACCTAAATCGAATGAACCCTTACGCATGGTGTAGCTAGCGTTTTTTTCAATGGATGAAGCTAAGTACGGTTCGCGCATGAATACCATACCAATACCCATAGGTAAATACAGCTGTTTATGTCCATCAATGGTGACTGAATCAGCGTGTTCAATACCAACAAGCTTTTGTCGATGTTGTTCGGAAAATATTAATGGCCCACCCCAAGCTGCATCTACGTGAAAATGGACATTTGCAGCTTGGGCAATCTCTGCTATGTCTGAAAGTGAGTCTATATTACCAGAATCCGTAGTACCAGCAACGCCTGCGATCGCAATAATATGCAGATTTTTGGCATGACAATCTGCAACAGTCTGACGTAAAGCTGGTAAGTCCACTTGGTTATTACCATTAGTAGGAATTTTTATTAAACCATTTGTACCTATACCTAATAAATCTGCGGCTTTATCAAAAGAATAATGCATCAATTCAGAGCCAATTACCACCGCTCCTTGATAACCATAGTAATCTAAAGCTGCTGCTAAACCTTCTTTCTCTACACCAGCAAAATTATTTTTTGCACCCAAGGACTTGTTACGGGCGCACCATAGTGCGATAATGTTTGCTGCTGTACCTCCAGAAACCAATATACCTAAAGTGCTTTGGCTATTTTGGATATGTTCGCTATAAAATTCATCAGAAAAGTCATAAATCAATCTATGCATCATTGCCAAAGCCTGACGTTCATAAGGGCTAAAAGCTTTGGCTGTTTCTATTTTGACAACATTTTGGTTCATTGCTGTCATTAGTTTAGCGATCGGTCGCACAAAACAAGGCAGTGCAGAGGTCATGTGACCGATAAATCGTGGTGAAGATGTATGTATTGAATGATTAATAACATTATTTGCTAAATAATCAAGGTAGCTATCAAAATTAGCAGGATTAATGGGAACTTGACTATCACCAAAGGTTTCTACCAAGTCATTAAAATTAATATCCGAGTTAGTGTTAATTGCACTTAAGAAATCATCAACCAAAGTGTCAGTTTTAACACCCATCTTCGACTCTACAGATAAGTTATTAGATGGTGCAAATAATTGCATAACTTCATTTGCAACTGCATACTGTGGTGTTAGCTCATTCTCAAAGAAGAAATTTTGCTTATTTTTTTCTTGTCTTTGCTGACTTAATGCCATTTTATACTCCCGAATATATCTTAGCTATTAATTGCCTTGCTGCTAATTACCACCAACAATACTAGATTTAAGCAAGTTTGTAGTAATGACTTTATTCATTATTTTCTAAGCCCTAAAGTGCTTACTACAAACCCTTCACTAGCTTTGAAAAGTTATGATGTTCTTCGATGATTTTGCCTAGCTTGTTTACGGCGCTTAATTGAGGCAGATCTCGTCTGAGTCCGGTAAGAATCTTTTTGCAAATAAGCTTGTTCATCGCTACTTAAAAATTCAGACAACGAACTGATAGTTGGTCTTTCGTAAATACTGATTATCGGAATATGGGCATTTAGTTCTTTTTGAAGCTGTGAGATTATCTCAATACCAATTAGAGAACTACCTCCCAAATCAAAAAAGTTATCATAAATACCAATCTTTTCAATTCCCAGAACTTTTTGCCAAGTTTTAGCAACTATTTGCTCTACATTGTTGCTAGCTGGGACATACTCACTTTGTAGGTTTGCTCTTGAATGGAGCGATAAACTATCTCGATTATTTGATAATTCCTTGTTTCGTAAAAAGTTTCGTTTTATCCATTGCTCAATTCTTGGTTGTAATTCTCCCGCAGAAACAACAATTTGAGGAGTTTTAGTTATGGATAATACACGGCTAAAGACTTCTATCCCTTCTTGCCATGTCATGCGTAATTTTTCTAACGCTACTCCCACGGTCAGATCTTCCATGTCGTTTTCTTGAGATTGCCAGGTATCCCAGTTCACACTAATACAAGGAAAGTTTATCTGGTTGTGCTTGTGAGCGTAAGCATCCATAAAAATGTTAGCAGCAGAATAGGAAGTTAATCCTAAACCTCCTAAAACAGATGATGAGGAAGATGTGAATAAACAAAAATCTAACTTTTGACCTTGCAAAACTTTTTCTAATACAAATAGTCCATCTACTTTGGGATGAAATTGTGATTGACTTTGAGTTTTAGAACTTTCTTCAATAGTGTAATAGGCATCGTCATTAATTCCCGCTGCGTGAATTACACCATGAATTTCACCAAAGCGTTCATTCACTAATGCTATAGCTTGTTGCATTTGTTGTTCATTAGCTACATCAGCTGCGATCGCCTGAACTTCAGCACCCAATTCCTCAAGTATCATCACTTTTTTAAGCTTCTGGCTAACTTCATCAGATTCATCATGAGTGAGTAGCCATTCAAACCATTTATGTCTTTCTGGTATGCCTTTTCTGCCGATCAAAATTAACTTAGCCTGCATTGTTTTTGCTAAGTATTCTGACATTGCTAAACCAATGCGACCAAGCCCACCAGTAATTAAATAAACACCTCCTTTTCTTAACTTAGTTTTGTTGGTAATGCCTTCATCTAAATGTACGGCTTCATAAGTTTTAACCCAGCGATGATTGCCACGATAAGCAATTAAGTTATCAGTTATTGGTGCTGTAAATTCTGTAAGCAGTGAGTCTATGAGTGTTTGTGATGGCTTAGTTCCATTTAGCAGAACGATATCAAAGCAACAGCAAGTTATGTTGAGATATTCTTGTGGAATTACATTGCATGCGCCTAATATAGTTGCTTTCTCAGGACATAAATTCTCGCTACCAGTTATATCATGTAAATTACTAGTAACAACCATCAGCTTCATTGGCTCAATTATATTCTGTTTTGCCAATGCTTGTGTCAAAAATAGCAGACTATAAAAACCAAGATTTTGACAATCTTCAAAAAACTGATGTTGTGTTTGTGGTTCTAGCTGTTGACTAGGTAAGATATCGTCAGGGGTAACGCTCCAAAAATGTGCAAGATGCCATCCAGTACAATTCTGTTCTTGTAGTGCTCGCAGCAAGGCATCATAGTTATCCCTTTGTTGGGGATTAATTGTATATGTGTAGTCACTAAGTTTTGCAAATCTATCTGCAACTCTAACGACAATCAAATCATGACCTTGTTGTTTGAGTCGTTCGATAATTTCTGATCCAACTCCATAGTTATCGACAAACACTAACCAGCGTGATTGTTCTACCAATTTGTCTTGTTGGAAAAACTCAAGTGGTGTAGATTCTTTCCAACGAGGAACGTAGAACCAGTCAGCAATATCTGGCTTTTTATCTAAAGTTTTTGCCGACATCATGGCCAAGGTCGCATTTCGATTTACCTCAATCCAGTAACGCTGGCGCTCAAAAGGATAAGTAGGTAAGGGTATGCGATGACGCCTTTCGTCTACATAAAAACCCGACCAATCAATTTGAATTCCTACTAACCAAAGTCTACCCAAGGTGTTAAGTAAAAATTCTACATCTGATTGTTGCTCTTGAGGATGTCGTATGGAGGTTAGTGCTATGAGTTTATCTGTTTGATGTTGTTTAGCCAAACTACTTAGTGTGCGTCCTGGCCCAACTTCCAACAGTATTGGTTCTGGCTGGAGGAGTAATTCAGCGATTCCTAAACTGAAGCGTACTGGTTCCCTTAAATGTCTAGCCCAATAGTTAGGATCTGTTGCTTCGGCTGCGGTAATCCAAGTTCCGCTGACATTAGAAATAAACGGAATTTTTGGGCAATTGAGTTTTACTTTTTGTAATGACTGGATGAATGTCTCAATGATGGGTTCCATCATTAGAGAATGAAAGGCATGAGAAGTATGCAAACGCCTACAATTTACACCGATTTGTTGTAGCTTCTGTTGCGATTTCTCTATTGCTTCTTTTGAACCAGACACCACACAGGAAGAAGGTGCATTACTCGCAGCTAGAGATATTTCCTTTTCTAGTAGTTGTTGTACCTCTTGTTCTGGAAGCTGAACTGAGAGCATAGCACCACTAGGTAACTGCTGCATGAGTTTTCCTCGCATTGCAACGATCGCCAGGGCATCTTCTAAAGAAAAAACTCCAGCTATAGTTGCAGCTACATACTCCCCTATACTGTGACCAATCATCATTTCAGGGTACACACCCCATGCCATCCACAACTGAGTTAGAGCATATTCAATCACAAATAATGCTGGTTGAGTAATTGCTGTTTGCTGTAACTTTTGTGTTGCTGTTAAAGCTGTTTCGGCGCTGGGATAGAGAACTGTATGTAGGTCTAATTCTAAGTAAGGTTTGAGTAGTTCGCAGCAGTAATCAACTTGCTTTCTAAATACGCTTTCACTCTCGTATAATTCTCGACCCATATTTACATATTGCGAACCTTGTCCAGAAAACATAAATACAATCGGGCGATTACAAGGTTCTTGGTAATGGGTGAAAGCTCTTTGAGGGTCTTGCAATGCATTAATTGCATCTTCTTGGTTTTGGCAAACTACCATTCGGCGATGGTTTAAAGTCCACCGACCTAATTGTAAGGTATGAGCAACATCAGCAAGGTTTAAATCTGGATTTTTTTGTAGGTAATTAACTAGATTTTCTGTAGCAGTTTCTAGTGCTGTATTCGTCTTTGTCGAAAGTAATAATAATTGCCAAGTTCGAGAAGGGCTAGAGGATTTAATTACCAGAGCTTCTTCTAAAATCACATGGGCATTTGTCCCACCAAAGCCAAAGGAACTAACACCCGCACGGCGAGGAGTGCCGTTAGTTTTCCACTCAGATAGTGTGTTGTTGACATAAAACGGACTATTAGCGAAATCAATTTGGGGCGATGGTTCTTCAAAGTTCAAACTAGGGGGAATTTGTTGATGTTTTAGGGCTAGTACGGTTTTAATCAAACCTGCGACACCAGCAGTTGAATCTAAATGCCCAATGTTGGTTTTTACAGAACCAATGCCACAAAATCCCTTGTTTTGAGTTTTAGTACGAAAAGCTTGTGTTAAGGCAGCAATTTCGACGGGATCACCTAAAGAAGTCCCGGTTCCATGCGCTTCAATGTAGCTAATGGTATCAGGTTCGACCTCAGCCATAACCTGAGCGGCTCTAATTACTTTGGCTTGACCATCGACGCTGGGTGCTGTGTAGCTAACTTTGTTTGACCCATCGTTATTAATCGCAGAGCCCTTGATAATAGCATGGATGCAGTCTCCATCTGCGATCGCTTCTTCTAAACGCTTTAAAACTACAAGACCTAAACCCCTTCCTTTTACTGTTCCCGCAGCCTTAGCATCAAAAGCACGGCAATGTCCATCAGGAGATTCAATACCTCCCTCTTGATACAAATAACCATCTGCTGTGGATATTGAAACTCCTCCTGCTAAAGCAATATCACACTCACCACTGAGCAGACTTTGGCAGGCTAAATGTACAGCAACTAATGAGCTTGAGCAAGTAGTTTGAACCGCATAACTTGGCCCTTGCAAATTTAATTTGTAAGAAGCAAGTGTCGTAACATAATCTGGAGAAGTTCCCTTTTCTATCTGCTTATCACCCACAGAGGCTATCAGATCATAATTAGAATAAATGTTAAGTAGATAACTGCCAAAACTTGTTCCAGCGTAGACCCCAATAGGTTTTCTATAGATATCTGAACTATAGCCAGCATCCTCAAGTGCTTTCCATGAATACTCTAAGAAAAAACGGAGTGAAGGATCCATCACTTCAGCTTCTCTGGGGCTGATGTCAAAAAATGAAGCATCAAATAAGTCTATATCTGCGACTACACCCTCTGCTTTAACATAATTGATATCGCTCAATAAAGCCGCATCTACACCTAAATCTTTTAATTCTTGGTCACTAAATCTATGTATTGATTCTACCCCGTCTCGGATATTTTGCCAAAACTGCTCAATATTATCAGCATCAGGAAAACAGCCACTCATGCCAATAATAGCTATTTCCAAACCATTTTTATTACTTAAATATTCTGAGTCTTCCATAAGTAATTTTAACTCTTGAAACTGTTAAACATTCTGTTGTCTTTTTTGTAAAAAGCGTTGTTTTAATCGTGCTTTACCAGCTTCTAACTGTTCATTTAATTCATTGCTTTGATTTGCAAAGCTATCATCATCCTCTTGATTTAAATACCGTGATATTGAACTAATTGTTGGATATTTAAATAGGTCAGTTATTACTAAGTCCGATTTAAAGAGTTCCCGCAATTTGCTGTAAACCTGAAGCACATTTAGCGAATGACCACCAAGGTCAAAAAAGTTATCTTGAATGCCGACTTTATCCACCTTAAGTATTTTTTGCCAAATGTCAGCAATTGCATGTTCCATCTCATTTCGCGGTAATACGTAAGTTGTTTCTAATTTCGGGCGAAGATTATCTGGTTTGGGCAGAGCTTTACGGTCTACCTTACCGCTAGGTGCTAGTGGTAAATTTTCTAGCATCACAAATGCAGAAGGTAACATGTGGTCAGGTAACTTTTCTTTTAAGAAGCTACGCAATTCACTAATAGTAGGAACTGCTTGTGTCTTAGCAACAACATAGGCAACTAATTGTAAGTTACCTGGTTCATCCTGATGAACCACGACTACATTTTCACGTACATTCGGATGCTGACCCAGAAATGTTTCAATTTCCCCAAGTTCAACCCGGAAGCCACGAATCTTCACTTGATGGTCAATACGTCCGAGAAATTCCATATTTCCATCAGGAAGCCATCTTCCTAAATCTCCAGTTTTATAAATTAAATCTTCACGATTTTCTGGTAAATTCTGACTAACATCTGTGAACAGATTGGGAACAAAGCTTAAATTAGTTTTTTCGGGATTTTTCCAATATCCATCACCTACACCAATTCCTGATACACAAATTTCTCCAGGAACACCAATAGGTAATAGTTGCATTTCCTCATCTAGAATATAGAGATTTAAGTTGGCTAATGGTTTACCAATTGGAACTGCTCGCTGATTTTCTGGCAAAGGCTTGTTAACAATAAACTGGGTAATATCATCAGCAGCCTCGGTAGGGCCATAAGCGTTAACAATTTTGATTTCGGGATATATCTGGAGCCACTTATTTACCCAATTTACCGATACTGGTTCCCCTACAACCATCATCCATTTTAAATCAGGCAATTCTCTTTCATGAATCGCTAGCTGAGAAGTATATTCCAGTAAGCCGCCAAATAATGCTGGTACTAATTCAACAACTGTAATTTTTTGTGATTTCAGTGCCTTAAATAGTTTATCAGGAATAGCAACAGTTTCTATATCTACAATTACTGTTTTTCCACCTATTAAAAGTGGTGCTAAAAATTGCCATACAGAAATATCCGTTGAAGAAGGAGCGCTTTGGAGAAAACAAAACTCCTGCGTTAACTCCAACTCATCAAATTGGGCATAAATATGATTAATTGCACCATCATGCCTGACAATTGCCCCCTTTGGTAGCCCTGTAGACCCGGAAGTATAAAGCATATAAGCTGGGTCAACAGCATCATTAATATGTTCTAAGTTCTCATTAGGCAACTGTTCAAAATCAAATCGACTATATATTTTTAATTTTGTTTGTTTGGCAAGTAGTGTATTCTCATGAGCAATGCGATCTAAACAAATAACAAATGATAGCTGTGAACAGCCTTCTACTAATTCGGATAAAACATTAAATAGCGAAAAATCTGTTAATAGAAATCTAACTTCGCTATTAGATAGCATATATTTAATTCGATTTGGTGGGTAAGTACTATCAATAGGTACATAAGCACCACCTGCTTTATATATAGCAAGAATAGCAATCAAAAAATTAATATCGCGGTCTTTAAAAATACCTACAAATTCTCCTTTAACGACTCCTAACTTACGCAAGATTCCAGCTAGCTGGTTAGCTTTTTGATTGAGTTCCTGATACGTCAGTTTAGTTTGTTGATGAATGACAGCAATATTATTTGGAGTTTGAGATACTTGCTTTTCAAATAAACTATTTATTGTTTGTTCAACTGGATAATTTTTAATATTGTTATTAAATTGTTTTAATAACTGTTGTTTATCAAACTCTTTTAAGAAAATAGTATCTAATATTTTAGTATTGACGTTATTTATAACATTTTCAATAACATTAGTATAATATCTACCCATCAACTTTATATTTTCACATTGAAATAAATCTTGTTTATAGTCTATATCAGCACTAATATTTTCACCGTTAACTGTAAAAGAAATTGTGATGTCATTATTGAGTTGATTTAAATCACTTTTGAGATGAATATTTTCTAAACAAACTACTATGTCAAAAATTTGATGGCGATTGGGACTTGTTGGTAACTCCAATAAATCAATTAGTTCATCAAAATTGTAATTCTGATGGGTATAAGCTGCGATCGCGGCATCTTTGACTTGAAGAAGAAAATCTTTGAATGAAAGTTGAGGTGTGACTTGAGTACGCAAAGGAATAACTTTAGTATTTACGCAATCTATACCAATATCCTCATATACTGGTATTCCGACAATAACATCATTATTTCTAGTATATTTTTGTAGCAATATATTCAATGCAGATACAAGTATCAAGTAAATCGAAAAATCAGAACCTTTAGCTAGCTTAATGATTGCTTGAGATAAATCATTTGATAAATCAAAACTCAGAGATTTGTTTTTACCACTAGATAACGAAGGTCTGACATAATCCAGCATCAGATTTGTTTCTGGTAGTTCTCCCGATAGTTTATTTATCCAATAAATTTTTTGAGAAAATAAATCATTCGATAGATATATACCCATAGTTCTCTCCTTATGACCAATTGCTTACCGAGTTATCAATACTAGTATGTCAATCTACTTTGATATGCAATCTTTAAAAGCTTCTTTGATAATTGAACATCCTTTTTCTAAAGTGAGCATATCAATTATTAAAGGTGGCAAAATTTTAATCACAGTATCATTTCTGCCGGCTCGTTCAACTATTAACCCCAGTTCAAAGCAACGTGATGTAATACTTTTAGCTAAACTGCTACCGCCAAAGTTTTTAACATCAATCCCCCAAATCATCCCAATTCCACGAATTGCTATTTTTTCACTAATTGGTAATATTTGTTGATTTAGAAAATTTTTCAGGAAAATCTCTTTAGCTTTAACATCTTGTTCAAAATTACAACTTTCTCTATACTCTAAAGCAGCTGTAGCCCCTACAAATGCTAATTGATTACCCCTAAAAGTACCATTATGTTCGCCTGGTTCCCATATATCCAATTCTGGCTTGATTAATAATAGTGACATTGGAAAACCATACCCACTAATAGATTTAGAGAGTACTACCATATCAGGAACAATGTCTGCTCTTTCAAAAGAAAAGAAAGGCCCTGTTCGACCACAGCCAACTTGAATATCATCACAAATTAATAAAATATCATTCTCTTCACATAAATTCTTTAGTCTTTGCATCCACTCAATAGGAGCTATAACAACTCCACCTTCAGCTTGCACTGTTTCAAAAATTATTGCTGCTGGTTTTTCAATTCCAGAATTGATATCATTTAAAACCGATTTTATATATTGTATTGTGTCAAAACTTTCCATAAAGCCATAGGGATAAGGCATAAATGTTACATTATTTGATGTCCCAATTGCCCCGGCTCGAATTCCAACATTACCACTAATCGATAGGCTACCCAAAGTCATGCCGTGATATGCTCCCATGAAGGAGAATATACCTGATCTTTGTTTGACTTTTCTGGCTAACTTTAAAGCTGCTTCAACTGCATTTGTTCCTGTTGGCCCGCAAAACTGAATCCGATAATCTAGTTTTCTTGAACTTAGCACTACCTCATCAAACTTAGCTAAAAACTTCTCTTTAGCCGAAGTATACATATCTAAACCATGTGCAATCCCATCGGCATCTAAATATGACATAACCTTTTGTTTTATATAGTCATGGTTATGTCCATAATTTAAAGCACCTGCCCCTGCAAAAAAATCAATATATTCTTTGCCTGAGTCTGAATAAATTATAGAACCTTTGGCTCTATGAAATATATCAGGAAAATTACGGCAATAGCTTCTGACATTGGATTCACACTTTTCAAATATATTCATGAGATGCTTTTATTTGAATTACAAACTGAATTATGGACGCTGCATATTTTCTAAGAAACATAATTTAGATAAGACTTATAGAATTTAAAAATTACTTGAGGAGGTATTTTTAATACTAAACCCATAGCTAATAAAAAGTTATAGTATAAATTTTGAACTGGCATACCTTTTCTAATAGCTGCTATAGCATTCAGTGAACTTTTTTGAGTATGCCAATCGATATTAAATGAAATTGACTTATCTAAACTCCGAACATGATGCAGCGTTCCGGGAGGCATATAGACAATATCCCCAGGATTTACAATAAATTTAATTGGTTTAGCATTTTTGTATTCAGGATATTTATTTAAATCTGGATTTTCTGGATTAACAAGAAACCATCGCCAGCCTTTGCGATAACAATATTTAGCATCTTCACGCAGTAAAATAGTAAATTGTTTACGTCCAACAACTTGAAAAAAAATATTATTAGTCAGAAGACAATCAAAATGTAGTGGTGTAATACTATTAGAAGAACCTAAGAAAAACTGGCAGTAACGCCACCATTTATACCAATACCATTCTGGCAAATAATCAAAAGGAAATGGTTGAGCATCTTCCACTAAAGAAGGTATTAAGCTAAATAAAGGTAGGTCATGGCAATATGGCGGTCGAGCATTATTTTGAGGATATTCTTCATAATTTTCTATTAATTCTATATATCTCTCCATTGTTAAACTACATACTTCAATTCCCTGATCGCTAAATTTCTTTGCGTAAATATTTAGAGAAGGGGATAAATCTTTAAAGCACTCTAAAGACCATTTATCGAAACCATTCCAGCTTGAAATTACTCCAGAAATTATGACTGGTTTTCCTAACGCAACATAATCTTTCTTGAATTCGTCACTTGAAAGTTTATATCTTCTTTCTATTGCAGATGAAACAATCATAGTTTTATCCTTTTAATTATTGTCAATTCTTATAAAGGTGATAAATACTTTTACGCATTAGCATTGAATTCCTCTAAAAATCGAATCACTAAATCATTATTTTCATGAGATGAATGTGGCGTGTTATCAGTTACTTACAACATTGGAGCTAATTCCAAATCAAATGATGCTGCTTTTTCTAAAGTTATTGATATTTGCTGTTGTTGTGGTGTCAAAAATGATAAGTCCTTAATTTGAACAGAAGGATTAATCATTATTTCTTGTAACAAAATTTGAAAATCTCTAATTATCCCAGTAATTGTAGTAATATCAAATCTCCGAGAATCGTAAGAAATTGCTACTATAATTTCGGCTTCTGGATATATAACTAAATTCAAAGGGTAGTTGTTTCTGTAATAAGTTCCAGTTTGTTTGAATTTTATATTTCCTTTCCAGTTTTGCACAAATTGACTGACTGGAAGGTTTTCAACTACAACAATGGTTTCAAATATGGGGAAATTTCGAGGTATTTCACTCCAACCTTGAATTTGCGTAAGGGGAGTATATTCATGGTGACGAGCTTCTACTAATTGAGTCTGAAAATCTTGTAACCATGACAACAATTGTTGCTCAGGATTTAACTTGACATTAATTGGTAAGGTATTTATAAACATACCAACTATTGAATCTACTTCGGCTAAGTCAACTGGTCTTCCTGTGACAGTACATCCATAGATTATATTGTTACGACAAGTGTAACGACCTAGAAGAATAGACCAGATTCCATGAACTAATGTGGCAAGAGTTAGACGATTTTTTGTTGCGAAAGCTAGCAGTGCTTTGGTAGTTGCTTCTGATAGCTGAATTCTTTCTTCATCGTACCTTTCTCCTTGATTAGATAATTGATTATTTTCTATATAAGTTAGGGGAGTTGGTGTTTTAACTCCTTGTAATGCTTGACGCCAAAAATTTTCGGTCTTAGCTATATTCTGTTGCTGCAACCAGTCAATGTAATCCCTAAAAGGACGTGCTGGCGCTAAGGTCACTTCTTTGCATTCACACAGTGCTTTGTAAATTTGTAAGCATTCTTCTAGTATGATCGGGCCAGACCATCCGTCTGTGGTTATATGGTGGTTACTCCAAATAAATTCATAGCGTTCGTCAGCAAGACGAATTAAAGTTAGACGCATTAGACATGGTTGGGAAAAGTCAAAACATAATTTGCGATCGCTCTCTAAAAATGATTTGAATCGCTGTCGTTGTTCTGCTTCTTCAACATCACGCCAATCGTATTGATTTAAGTTAATTTTGACTTTTTTATAGACAACTTGTAACGGATTATCAATGTCTTCCCAATAAAATCCTGTCCGCAAAACTGTGTGTCTATCTACTACTTGTTGCCATGCTTGTTCAAAAGCCTCTACATTTGGATTACCATACAAAGTTAAGGTATGGTGAAAAAAGTATAATGCTGACTCGCTGGCATACAAACAATGAAAGAGCATACCCTTTTGTACGGGTGTAAGTTCATAAATGTCCTCGACATTTTCTGCTTTCATTATGCTTTTTTCTCACTTGCTCGATTAATTTTTGACAGGAATTTATCTAAGTCTTGTTGGCTCAAGTTAGCTCTAGGAAAATCAGAAGGTGTATATTTTTCTGTTTCAAGAGACTGACAGTGAGCAATAATATTTCGCAGACATTTAATAAAGCTTATGGCTAAAGTCTTAATTGTTTCTCGACGATGAACCGCTGCATTATAAGTCCAATTCAATTGCAGTTGTTCTTGAGCAATAATTCCAATTATTTCCACCAGGTAAAATCGATTGACGCCGGGACTTTGACTAAATTTAATAGGCTGGCTGGTTAAATTAAATAAAGATGAGTGCGATTTAACACGGTCAAAATCACCTAAGTATTTAAAACTTACTTGAGGCTGTGGAAAAGATTTTAGCTTTGAATTGATTTCGGGATTGCTAGTTATGTAACGCAGTATATCGTACCCAATTCCTTTATTTGGAATGCTTCGTAAATACTCTTTGACTGCTATCAATGCACTTCCTTGCTCGGAAGCCTCTGTGATATCTAAAATGGCTGGGAAGCAAGTTGTAAATAAACCAACTGTACGGGATAGGGATATATCATTTACATCCTTGAAAATTGCCTCTCGGCTATTATCTTCTATATCTACCCATAGTTGTTTTTCTCCCGTCCATTTAGCAAAAGATTGGACTAATGCTGTTAGTAGAACATCGGTTATCTGCGTATTATAAGCCTTATTGATGTTTTTTAATAAAGCTTGCGTTTCCTTTTTATCTAGAGAAATTGATATTACTTCGGCGTTAGCTACTGTATTTGCCTTTGTAGAATAGTCAACAGGTAGACTGCGGAAAGGTTTTTGGGCTTTTGCTAACCAGTAATCTTGCTCATGAATTCTTTCTGAAGTCTGAGCGTACTCTTGGACATACTGTGTCCACCGCTGGAATGAAGTGCTTTTCTCAGATAAATATATCGCTTTACCTTGGCTGAGTTGCTGATAAGCTGTTTGTAAATCTTCTAGCAAAATCTGCCAGGAAATAGCATCTATTAAAAGATGATGAATAGTAATTACTAGATAGCTATTTTGTTGCGATCGCAATTCTAAAAAAGCAACTTTTACAAGCGGCCCTTCACTTAAGTTTAAGTCACTTTGTAGTTCTGCGATCGCAGACTCAAAAGCAGATTTTTGCTTATTCTCTGAAAGTGAAGACAAATCTAAATGCTTGTATACCATTATATCATTGGTATTAGCTTTAATTTGCTGCCAGCCAGATTCTTTTTGAAGAAAACGTAGACGGAATACATCGTGATGGTCTATCACATATTCTACAGCCTGCTTTAATACTTTGGGATTGCATATTTGTTGCATTTCTAGTACTAAAGATTGGTTTAAAGAATGTTCATCTGATTGATTTTGGTCAAAGAAACGATGCTGAATAGGTGTCAGATATACTTCTTTAGTTATTGAACTATTCTCAGCCTGGTTAGTTTCAATCATACCTGTTGCTGTTGCTAATTCAGCAATAGTCTGATGCAAAAACATTTGTTGAGAAGTTAACTTTAAACCTAATTGGTTAGCTTTGGCAACAATTTGAATCGTAACAATTGAATCTCCCGCCAACTCAAAAAAGTTGTCATGAATACCAACTTTCTCAATTCCCAAGAATTGTTGCCAAATGTCAGTAAGAGTCTGCTCAACTTCGTTACGAGGAGCAACATAAGCATTTGCCAAGTTTGGACGTGGATGGCTTAGCTGGGAATTGGTTTTTGATGTCTCTGACAAAAGCGCTAATTCTTGTTCTAAATAATTGAAAGAATTGTTCTGCTCAATTACCGTTTGGAAATCTTGCGGGGAGACAACAACATGAGGCAAGCTACTTAGCAAAATGCGATTAAAAGCTTCAGCACCTTCATGAGATAATATTCCTTTTTTGATATCTTCTTCACGTTGGAGCTTTAATTGTTCTGGTAGTGCTGTCTCTACTGCCATCCCTACCTCTTGCCAAGTACCCCAGTTGATTGCCACTGTAAATTGTTCAGATTTCAAAGTGCGATAATGTGCATAAACATCCAGAAATGCATTAGCTGCACAATAATCAACCTGTCCAAATTCACTCAATATAGAACTTTGCGATGAACAAAGTACTAAGAAATCTAAATTAATATTTTGTAAGTTTAAAATTTCCTCTAATACTAATGTGCCTTTTACTTTTGGTGCTAATACGCTGTTTGCTATATCCTGTGTTTTTAGTTGAACAATACCACCACCAGCAATACCTGCTGCGTGGATGACACCATTGATTTGACCAAATTTTTCTACGGCTTCAGCAACAGCTACCTGCATTTCTTCGTAACTGGCTACATCGGCACTTTTAACCTCAACCTCTGACCCCAACTCTTCAAGCGCTAGTATTTTTTGGATTTTGCGGCTAACATTATCTTGACTATCATGAGTTTCTAGCCATTGCTCCCACTGCGATCGCTCCGGTAATCCCTTTCTTCCAATTAAAATTAACTTGGCTTGTACTGTCTTCGCTAAATATTCCGCCAGCACCAAACCTATACCACCAAGTCCACCAGTAATTAAGTAAACTCCTCCTGGTTTTAACTTAGTTTTACCGGGGGTACTTTCATCCAAGCGGACAGTTTCAAAGGTTTGAATCCAGCGATGATATCCACGGTAAGCAACTATATTATCAGTTTGCTGTGTTGTCAGTTCCGTAATCAGATAGTCGATAAACTTTTGTGTTGGCGCAATGTTAGAAGCAGGAATTACTACATCGATAATACAAGAATTAATGTTTGGATATTCCTTGGGAATTATCTTACACGGTCCTAATATCGTTGCCTTTTCTGGGTATAAATTTTCATCGCCGATAACATGATATAGATTATTAGTTACAACCCTCAGCTTCAGAGAATCGCTAATATTTTGCCTTCCTAATGCCTGTGTTAAATATAACAGACTCCAAAAGCCAAGATTCTGACAATCTTCAAAAGTTTGTTCTTTTAACTCCTTGCAAGGTAACGTATCATTGGGCGTAATACTCCAAAAGTGAGCTAATGCATTTGGAATCAAACTATGTTTTCGGAGTTCTTGAAGCAAGGCATCGTAGTCATCGCTTTGCCGGGGATTAATGGTATATGTATACTCGTTCAGCTTAGTAAATTTATCTGCAACCCTAACTGTAACAACATCATGGCTTTGCTGTTTCAGTCGTTTAGCAACTTCGCTTCCAACTCCATATTCATCGATAAAAACTAACCAACAAGTATTTTGCTCAGTTGCTAATTCCTTCCCTTGGAAAAACTCAAGTGGTGTAGATTGTTTCCAGATTGGGATATAAAACCAATCTGCAATATCTGACTTTTTACCTAATGATTTTTGCCATGCTTCTGATAACGCAGTTTCGGGGTCAGCTTCAATCCAGTAACGCTGACGCTCAAAAGGATAGGTAGGCAAAGGAATATGTCTGCGTTGCTCTTTTGCATAAAAACCTGCCCAATTTATTTGCAATCCTGATAGCCAAAGCCGGGAGAGAGTATTAAGCAAAAATGCTACATCAGAAATTTGCTCTTGGGGATGTCGCAACGAAGTTAAAACTACAGTCTGTGAAACTAACTGTCGTTTAGCTAAGGTAGTTAATGTTCGTCCTGGCCCAACTTCCAATAGTATTCGCTCTGACTGTTGCAGTTCGGCGATGCCCTCGTTAAACAATACGGGTTGTCGTAAATGTCTAGCCCAGTAGTCAGGATTAGTCGCCTCCTCTGCCGTAATCCAAGTTCCCGTAACGTTGGAAACAAAAGGAATTTGAGGTGATTGCAGATTGACTTCTTTAAGATGCCGTACAAATGGCTCTAAAATCGGCTCCATCATCTGGGAATGAAAAGCATGAGATGTATGCAGACAGCGACAATCAACACCTTGCTCTGTCAATCGATTCTGTAATAGTTCTATTGCATTAGTTGCACCAGAAACCACACACAGGGATGGTGCATTGCTAGCTGCTAAAGAAAGTTCTGAACCCAACATAGGTTGTATTTCTTTGGCAGAAAGAGAAACGGAAAGCATCGCCCCTGATTCGACTTGTTGCATCAGTCGTCCGCGAATTACCACTAAAGTCAATGCTTCTTCTAAAGAAAAGACACCTGAAATACAAGCGGCTACATACTCACCAATGCTGTGACCAATCATTGCTTGCAGATGCACACCCCACGCCATCCAAAGTTTAGCAAGAGCATATTCAATCACAAATAATGCAACTTGCGTTAAGGAAGTTTGTTTAAGTTGTTCTTGTGTGGTTTCTCCCGTCGAGGGATAAAGTATATCTCTGAGGTCTAATTTTAAATATGGTTTAAGTAATTCACAACACTCATCAACTTGTTGTCGAAAAATCGGTTCTATTTCATATAATTCCCGTCCCATGTTTACATACTGTGCTCCTTGTCCGGGAAACATAAACACAATTGAATGGTTACGGATTTCTGAAAAATTACTCAAAACCCTTTGTTGGTTTGGCGCTGTTAGTGCCTCGATAGCATCTTGAATATCCTGACATAGCAACACTCGACGATGGCTAAAATTTCGGCGACCAACTTGCAAAGTATGAGCTACATCAGCAAGATTGGTATTAGGATGCTGTGTTAAATAATTAACAAGGTTAGTTGTCGCAGATTCTAGAGCCGTTTGAGTTTTTGCAGAAATAACTAACAACTGCCAAGGGCGAGAAATACTCTCTTTGGTTGTAAAAACTGGAGCTTCTTCTAAAATCACATGAGCATTCGTACCACCAATTCCAAAAGAACTGACGCCTGCCCGTCTAGGATATTTGTCTGCTTTCCATTCGGAAAGTTTGTTGTTGACATAAAAGGGACTGTTAGCGAAATCAATTTGAGGATTTGGTTGCTCAAAGTGCAGGCTAGGGGGAATTTGTTTGTGTTTAAGAGCTAACACTGTTTTAATTAAACCTGCAACACCAGCAGCCGCATCTAAATGCCCAATATTTGTTTTTAAGGAACCAATTGCACAGAAACCTTTCTTTTTTGTACTGCTTTGAAATGCTTGCGTCAGTGCCGCAATTTCAATCGGATCTCCTAAAGATGTCCCTGTCCCGTGAGCTTCAATATAAGTTATTGTTTCTGGTTCTAACTCTGCAACAACTTGAGCCGTTTTGATAACTTTTGCTTGACCTTCTATGCGCGGTGCTGTGTAACTAACTTTGTTTGAACCATCATTATTAATAGCCGAACCTTTAATAACAGCATGAATAAAATCTCTATCATTTAAAGTATCTTCTAATCTTTTTAAAACAACGATTCCTACACCTTCTCCACACACAGTACCCCGCGCTTTCGCATCAAAGGCACGGCAATGTCCATCAGGAGAATTGATACCTCCTTCTTGATAAAGATAGCCAGTTTTTCTTGATGCACTGATCGAAACACCGCCAACCAAAGCTATATCACACTCACCGTTTAGTAAACTTTGGCAGGCTAAATGTACAGCTACTAATGAGGTTGAGCAAGCTGTTTGAACTGTATAGCTAGGCCCCGTCAAATTAAGTTTGTAAGAAGTACGTGTAGCAAGGTAATCTTTATCGCCAGCGATCGCTATTTGCCGTTCGTCTACTGAGTTTCTAATATTTTGATTAAAATAAATGTTTAATAAATAGCCGCTCAAGTTAGAACCAGCAAAAACACCTATGGAACCATTGTATGTTTCGGAATCATACCCTGCTTTTTCCAGCGCTTCCCAAGCACACTCTAAAAAAATCCGGTGTTGCGGATCAGTCATTTCTGCATCTCTGGGATTAAAACCAAAAAAGTTAGCATCAAAAAGTTCTGCATCTTCTATTACAGCATTAGCTTTCACATAATTTGGTTTACTTAGAAGTTCTGCATCTACTCCTGCTTTCAGTAGTTCTTCATCACTGAAAAAAGATACTGATTCTATGCCATTTTTGAGATTATGCCAAAATTCGTCAACATTTTTAGCCCCAGGAAATTTTCCTGCTAATCCAATAATTGCTATTTCTGAACCGTTAGTAGGATATGCACCAGTTGGAATATTCATTGTTTATTAATTCCTTAATTATTTTCAACTGATTTCATTTTTTGTAGGCGTTTTCTTTGTTGCGCTTTACCAGCTGAAATTTTCTCTGTTTGAGTATTATTCTCCTGTAAGAATTCTGTGGTATTTGGAGATGTTAAATACTCTGCTAAAGAATTGATGGTAGGATATCTAAACAAATCAAGAGTTGACAGTTCTGCTTTTAATATTTCCTGCAATTGGCTGTGAACTGTAACTAAAAGTAATGAATGACCGCCAATTTCAAAGAAATTATCGTGAATGCCTATCTTTTCAAGATTTAAAGCTTTTTGCCAAACTGAGGCTATTGTCTTTTCCACCTCAGTTTGCGGTACTACATAAGCAACTTCTAATTCTGGGCGCAGGGCATCGGGCATCGGTAATGCTTGACGGTCTACTTTGCCATTAGATGTTAATGGTAATACTTCTAATATCATAAAAGCATTTGGTAGCATATAGTCAAGCAATTTATTTTGCAAAAAGCGGCGTAGTTCAGGAATTGTTAGTGTTTTATCTGGGTGGAGAGTTGTGTAGGCTATTAAAGTTTGATTTCCAGATTTGTCCTCCCGAAGGATAACTACACTTGTCGATATTGATGGATGTTCATTAATAACTGCTTCAATTTCTCCTAGTTCAACACGGAAACCTCGTATTTTAACTTGGTTGTCAATGCGGCCTATATACTCAATATCTCCACTCGCTAAAAAGCGAACTAAATCACCTGTTTTGTAAAGGCGATCGCCTGCTTTTTTACTAAAGGGATTGGGGATAAATTTAAGGGCTGTTAATTCCGGTTGATTTAGATAACCCCTAGCTAATCCAAGTCCGCCAATGTGCAATTCACCTGCTACTCCCATTGGTACTGGTTGCAAATATTGGTCTAAAATGTACAACTGGGTATTAGCGATCGGCTTACCAATTGGTATAGAACCTGTAGAATGTTTCCCGACTGGAACCTGATAAATACAACAGCCTACCACTGTCTCTGTAGGGCCGTATTCGTTTACTAATATCGTATCTGGAGCTACATCTTGCCAGAAAGTAATGCTTTGGGCTAATAAATTTTCTCCACCAATAATAAAAGCTCTAGTTTTATTTGCAATCTCTTCTTTGGATAACTGTTGTTTAAGTAAATCCAAGTGAGCGGGGGTAATTTTCACTAAACTTAAATTCGAGCTTTTACTTAAAGCTTGAGAAAGGGTTTCAATACCTTGTTCTTCTGATAGTAATTCTACTGTACGACCAACTAATAAAGGTGGAAAAAGACTAGTGATTGTTAAGTCAAAACCCAAAGGTGAATGAACTAAAGTTCCTACTCCTTGTTCTACTGGATAGGTTTTAGTACACCACCTTAAGTAGTTAACTAATCCTTGATGGGGAATTAGAGTTCCTTTAGGTTTACCAGTGGAACCGGAGGTGTAAAGAACATAGGCTAGATTTAGCGCGGTTGTTTTAGTAATTAGATTTTCAATTTCTTGTTGGTTGATCGCTTGCCAATCACTATCTATACAAATTACTTTAATTCCATTTGTAGCTAAATTTGCAATTAAATGCTGTTGAGTCAGCAGCACTGGCATTTGAGAATCGTTTAGTATAAAAGCTTTTCTTTCTAAGGGATAGCTAGGGTCAATGGGTATGTATGCACCACCTGCTTTTAAGATACCTAAAAGTCCAATCAGCATTAAAGGCGATCGCTCAACACAAAGTCCTACCATTACATCGGGTTTCACACCAAATTGTTGTAAATAATGAGCTAGTTGGTTAGCACGGGTGTTTAATTCTCGGTAGGTAAATTGCTGATTCTTATAAATAATAGCAATGTTGTCTGGCGTGCGATCTACCTGTTCTGCAAAAAGTTGATGAAAACATTTATTTCTTGGAAAAATAGTTTGTGTCTGATTCAATTCAACTAACAGTTCTTGTCGTTCAATATCGCTGAGTATTTCTAATTCACTTAGCAATGCATCTGGATGATTAATTGCGCTTTGTAAGAGAGTAAAAAATTGTCCAGATAAACGTTCAATATCTTCTGGTAAAAATAATTCTGAATCATAGTACCACTCGGCGTTAAGAAAGCTTTCTGTACGTCTAAGTGATAATTTTACTTTGAACTTATCGAAACAAATATATTGCTGTGAGAGAGAAAATATGACTGCGTTTGTAGTCAAAAATTTACAATTTTGCTCTATAAAGTCAAAACAGAAGGGGAAGAAAGGTACTTCGTTGATAACTTTATCTAGTCTTGAACTTAATTCCCAATTAAAACAATCTTGCCATTCATCTGCTTGATTTTGAGTAAAAGTAATTTGTTCTAAAACTTCACTCAACTTTAAGCTACCTTGGAGATGGCAATCCACTGGTACATATTTAGCAAGAAGTCCTAGCATTTCTTGAAGTTCTTCTTCTGATCTACCATCGCGACTACTACCAACAACCATATTTGATATATTGGTCAACCGCCATAGTAATATTTGCCAACATGTTAGTAAAAATGTTGATTCTGTAGTATTAAAATTTTTGGCGATCGCGGTTATTTCTGCTGCTAATCGAGGTGGAATTATCTGAGTAAAAATTTGAGGTTGAAATTGAGTTTTTTTAGGAAATAGATTTTCATTTGGCAGTTTCAAGTTGAAAATATGAGTGATATCTTTTTTTCGCCAATATTTTCTACCAATTTCCGCTTCTTCTGATGCCAATAATTCATTTTGCCAATTTGAAAAAACACTATATTGTACTGGTTCCTTTTTGATACTAATATTATGCAAATCTTCAGTGTAAGCACGACTTATTTCTAGCACTAAGTTACTAAGTGAAGTTGCATCTGCGTATAAAGCAGGTAAGTTTAATAGTAAAACATACTGAGATACGGATAGAGTAATTAGAGATACCTGTAATGAAGACGATTTCTCAAAATCAAAAACTTGCTGTTTAGCTGATTCAATAGCTAATTCAACAGCATTTTTTTGTTCTTCAGATTTAAGTGCGCTCAAGTCGTATTCTTTTATTAATAGATTGCTATCACTTTCAATCGTTTGCAGTGGAATATTCATCCCTGGCAAACAACGAAAACTGGTGCAAAGAATTTGATGTCTATTTACAACACTTTGTAAAGCAATTTTTAATGCTTCGATATTTAGATTACCTGTAATTTCCACTAGACAAAATGAACGATAGGCAAGACTATGTTTATTTTGTTGTAGTAGCCATAAATGTTTTTGTTGTGGCGAAAGTTGAAAACCGTAAATTGATGTATTATTCATGATATGTAATTTGAAGAGTATTAATTATTTAATAATTATTTGTCCTACCTATAATTATTTAACAATAATGCTGAGGCTCACCCATTGCAGTTAAAATTTTTCTAGAACCAGAGTAAGGATTACGTCCGTGAGCGGTCAACATATTATCCAGCATTAATATATCCCCTTTCTGCCAAGGATAAATAATAATTTCTTGTTGATAAGCCTCACGAATTTCTGCAATAACCGAATTTTCAATTGGAGAACCATCACCATAAAAAGTGTTGTAGGGTAAATCTTCTTCTGTAAACTCGTTGAAAAATTTTTCTCGAAATTGTGTTTGTAAACTCGACACATGCCAAAAAACAACGTGATTAAACCAAACCATTTCACCTGTTTTTGGATGTTGCGCTATGGCTGGGCGAACTTGACGAGTTCTTAAACAGTTGTTATCTCTCCACTCAACCTGAATGCAAGCGTTACGACAATATTTTTCCATCACAGCTTTATCTGTTGTGTGAAAAGCTTTTTGCCAAGGCAAACCAAATCCATGACCATAGTTGCGAACTAACATCCACCCTCTTTCTTGAAAGCGTTCTCTAATCTGAGGGTGAATACGTTGAAATACTTTTCTCACATCAGCAATTGGAGTTTCTCCTCCTTGATTTGCAGGTTCAATGCAGCAAAACCATATCTTCATTGGATAGGTACTGGCATAGGATGATTCATTATGTAAAGCAATGGTTTGGTCAGCGGGAAATTCGGTAGACGTATAAACTTTTTCGCTTAACTTAGTACGAGGTGTAGAAGATTCTGTATAAGGCATTAATTGAGGACATACGGCACTAACGAATTGTTCAAAATCTTCTTTTTGATTAATAGCAAAACCTCTAAATAAAATTCCTCCAGATTTCGACAAGTTATTGATAATGAATGCTTGATTGTTCTCAGCCCAAATTGGTAAATTCAAATCACTAAATTTAGGCGTAATAACCAAAGGTACATTTCCTTCTAATTGCAAAAAAGATTCTGTTATTAATTCTTGTTGGGATAAGTTAATTACTGTAGGTTTTGGTTGTGACTTAAATGCTTTAAATTTTTGGCGCCGGGCTTGTTGAAATTCCTGTTGCTTTGCATCTTGTCTTTGCTTATCTGCTGTTGTCAATATTTCTTTTATGGTTATAAATTTAATCTGAGGTTGAGCAATAACGGCACGTAAAATTATTTCATAATCTGTAATAAATTTAGCGATCGCAGAAGCATTAAATAAGTCTGTGCTATATTCCAAACTACCACTCAAACCTTGTTTGCTTTCCCACATAGTAAGCAATAAATCAAATTTAGCTCTACCATTATCAATATCTTCGATAATTTTCAACTTCAAACCTTCTAATTCCAGTGGAAGTGTTGGGGCATTTTGTAGAACAAATTTGGATTGAAACAGAGGTGTACGGCTCAAATCCCGTTCTGGTTTCAGAGCTAATACCAACTGATCAAATGGCATATCCTGATGTTCATAAGCAGCCAATGTCACTTCACAAATACGCTTCAAAAACTCTTGAAAAGTTGGATTACCTCCAAGGTAGGTACGTAATACTAACTGATTAACAAAAAAACCAATAATATTTTCTGTTTCTGGAACATTACGGTTAGCAACATCAGTACCTATAACGATGTCATCCTGCTTTGTGTGGTAATGCATTAAGATTTTAAATGCTGCCACTAAAGTCATAAATAGAGTGACTCCTTCCCTGTGGCTAAGTGTTTTAATTTCTTCACAAAGTTCTTTTGGCAGTTCTAGATGTTGTTTAGTACCACGAAAAGTTTGGATTTCAGGACGCGGATAGTCGGTAGGTAATTCTAGTACAGGTAAGTTAGCAAGTTGCTGTTTCCAATAAGACAAGTGTTTCTCCATAACTTCTTTTTGTAGCCACTGATTTTGCCAATAGGCGAAGTCTGCATATTGAATTGGCAATTCTGGTAAAGGTAAAGGTACTCCTTTGCTGAAAGCTGTATAAAGCGCAGAAAATTCACGAATAAGTATACCAATTGACCAGCCATCAGAAATAATATGATGCATCACTAACAGCAATACGTAAGTTTCTTCATCTAAGCGCAATAAACTAACTCGCAGCAATGGATCATTAGCTAAGTCAAAAGGTTTTTGAGCTTCTTTTTGGATTGACTCCTGTACCTTAACAAACTGTTTTTCTTTTGAAATTTCACTTAAATTTATTATTGGCAGAGACATTGAAGTAAATGGAGCAATTATTTGTACAGGAACTCCATTTACTTTCCTAAAATTAGTACGTAATGCTTCTTGACGCTGCAAAAGTTCTTTGAAACTTTGCTCTAAAGCATTTATGTCTAAATCTCCGTTCAGGTAAACGGCAGCTGGCATATTATATGTAGAATTTTCCTTTTCCAATTGATCTAGAATCCACAATCTTTTTTGGGCAAAAGATAGGGGTAATTCCATCTCTCGTGAAACTCGTTCAATTGGTGGAATTGACTTAGTGATTTGCTGTTTATTCTCAAAAACTTTGGCTAATTTTGCTATCGTCGGTAATTCAAAAATTCGGCGCAATGGTAATTCAACATCAAATATCTTATTAATGCGGGATATAACTTGGGTGGCTAACAGTGAGTGTCCACCCAATTCAAAAAAGTTATCGTTTATTCCTATTTTTTCTAAGCCAAGTACTTGCATCCAGATCATCGCCATCTGTTTTTCAACAAGCGTTTGAGGAGCAACAAAGGTTTCTTCAAATTCTGGACTTACTCTATCAGGTGCAGGTAATGCTTTGCGGTCAACCTTGCCATTGGGTGTAAGTGGGAGTGCCTCTAATATTACAAAACTTGTTGGCATCATGTAGCTTGGCAACTTGGACTCCAAAAAGCCACGCAGTTCAGTAGTTGTCAGTGCTTGCTCGATTTTAGGGACTAAATAGGCGATTATTCGTTGAGAATCTACTGAATCTTTGCGTACTACAACTACAGTTTCTTGGACTGCTGGGTATTGGTTGATGAGTGCTTCAATTTCACCGAGTTCAATCCTGAAACCACGGACTTTTACTTGGTGGTCAATGCGACCAATGTACTCGATTTCTCCATTTGGTAGATAGCGGGCTAAATCTCCTGTTTTATAAAGACGCGTAGCCTTTTGACTAAATGGATTGGGGATAAATTTCTCTGCTGTCAAGTCAGGACGCTTGAAATAGCCTCTTGCGAGTCCATCCCCACCGATATGTAATTCGCCTGCTACACCTACAGGAACTAACTGAGTATATTGGTCTAGGATATAAAGTTGCGTATTTGCGATCGCCTGACTAATTGGTACAATCGCGCTGTCTATTTCTACTTGGGATGCTGCTGACCAAATAGTAGTTTCTGTCGGGCCGTACATATTCCACAAACAGGCACACCGATGCAATAATTGATTGGCTAAGTGTCCAGGTAAAGCTTCTCCACCACAAAGGATTTTTAATTGTTTATTGCCACTCCAGCCTGCTGTTAGAAGTAACTGCCAAGTCGCTGGTGTGGCTTGCATAACTGTCGCTTTGGAATCTGTCAGTAAAGCTGATAACTGCGTTCCGTCTGAGGCTACTTCACGACTAGCGATTACTAAACGACCACCAACTATGATTGGCAGAAAAATTTCTAACGCCGCAATATCAAAGGAATAAGTTGTAACCGCTAGTAAAGTATCCTCCTGAGTTAACCCTGGTGTTTCCCTCATGGAGTACAAAAAGTTGCTCAAAGCACTGTGGGGAATTTGTACACCTTTGGGTTTGCCTGTTGAACCAGAGGTATAGATGACATAAACTAGGTTGTCAGGAGTTAGCTCAGATAATAAATTTTCTTGGCTTTGTTGGGCAATATAATGCCAATGTGCATCTAAACAAACGACTTGAGCTTGATGTTGTGGTATTGCTTGTAAGAGGGACGTTTGAGTTAGTAATACTGGTGCTTGGGTATCTTCTAAAATAAATGCCAATCGCTCTTGAGGATATGCTGGGTCTAGTGGGATGTATGCACCACCTGCTTTGAGGATGGCTAATAGTCCGATGACCATATCGAGCGTTAGCGAAGCGGCTCCTCCAGAGCTTCGCTCTACACAAATCCCTACTAATACATCTGGTTTTACTCCCAGCGATCGCAAATAATGCGCTAGTTGATTTGCTTTGGTGTTGAGTTCACTATAAGTCAATTGCTGATTTTCAAATACTAATGCGATCGCATCAGGTGTTTTTTCTACTTGCGTTTCAAATAACTGATGAATGCACTGTTGAGGATAATTGACTTGGGTATCATTCCAATCTAGCAACACTTGATGTTGTTCTTGTGCAGTCAGCAATGGTAAATCTTTAACACGCTGTTGTTGCTTGGCTGCCATACCTAATAATAATGTACGGAAGTGTCCCAACATCCTAGCTATTGTAGTTGATTCAAATCGGTAGCTTTCATAGAAAACCTCTAACAATAATTCTGAATCCACTTTCACCGATACCGTAAGTGGATAATGAGGATGCATAAAACTATAGATATTAGATATTTTTAAGTTGTTGACTTGCTGTAATTTAGAAAAATCTATTGGATAATTCTGAAAATTAACTATACTTTCAAATAAAGGTTGACCAACTGGTATATCACTCAACTTTTGAATTTCTATTAATGGACATTGCTCGTACTGACGTGTTTGATTTTGCTGTACTTGCAGTTGCTTTAACCAAGAGACAAGAGATTCTTCAGAATTGACATACACTCGTACTGGCACAGTGTTAATTAACACTCCTACCATTGATTCACTTCCTGCTAAACCACCTCGACCAGAAACAACAGATCCAAAAACAACATCATTCTCACTACTGTAACGACTCAAGAGAATAGCCCATGCAGCTTGTATTAAAGTATTGAAAGTTAACTGTTGCTGCCTTGCAAAAGACTGCAATGCTAATGTTTCCGCTGTTGATAGCTTAATTTGTTGTTGTTTATAGTCTTTGTTTTCATCGGGCAAATGATTGGATGTATGGTCTATGCTCAAAGGAGTAGTTGCAGTAAATTGTTGCAAACGCTGTCGCCAGAAAGCCTGACTTTGAGAAAGATTTTGCTGTTGCAACCAAGCTATATAATCTCGGTAATGACGAGGTTGTTTCAAACATAAATCTTTATCCTGGCTAAATGCTTTATAAAACGCAAAAACTTCATCCATCAGCAAAGATGAAGACCATCCATCTAGTAGCAAGTGATGACGGCTCCAAACAAATTGATAGTTATTTGCGGCTAATTTGATCAGAGTTAAACGCATCAACGGAGCTTGAGAAATTTCAAAACTCTGCTGTTGCTCTGCGACTAAAAAAGCTTTTATACGCTCTTGCTGCGTAATACTTATAATTCCACACCAATCTTGTTGCTCCCAGGGCAATTTGACTTGTTTATGCACAACCTGAGCCGCTTCTTTCAAACCTTTCCAAACAAATGAGGTTCGTAAAATCGGGTGGCGCTCTAGCAATTGTTGCCAAGCTTGCTTGAATGCTGAAATATTTAGTTCTCCCTGAAGATTACAGCTTAAAACTTCGCAATAGACAGCTAACTCTGGGGCATAAAGACTGTGAAATAGTATGCCCTGCTGCATCGGTGAAAGTGGATAAAAATCTTCGATGTTTTTTTGGACGCTATTTTTCATGACGCTGCAAAACCTTTTCACATAATCCCAACTTGGTAAGACTTAGAAAGCCTTAATATTTGTTCAGAGATGACAGGATATTATCAATATCATCTTGATTCCATTGACTAGATTTAAATTCAGCAAAGTCTGAAGGAGTAAACTTTTGAACTGAAGACAACTCGTAGTCTTTAATTATTGACCGCAGTGCTGCTACAAAATTGTTAGCCAACAACTCAATAGTTTCTTGTCGGTGTACATTATTGCTGTAAATCCAATCGACTTTTAATTGGTCTTGGATAACTAAAGCATTAACTTCTAATAAATGGCTTCGCTGTCCACGCACACTTCGGGATAAACCGCTTGATTGTTTGGAGAATTTAAATAAAGAAGATTGAGGTAAGGTTTGCTCAAGATTTCCCAGGTAAAGAAAAATAACCTCTGCTGGCTGTAGCGATCGCACTTTCTCTGTAACTAATGTATCATTATTTAGATACTTTAGAACACCATAATCAAGCCCTTGATTCGGAAAGTTACGCAGTTGCTCTTTAACCACCTTAAGCGCTTCCACAGGCTCACATACATCCCCTATTTCTAAAAGTATAGGAGCAATATTAGTAAACCAGCCCACGGTTCTTGATAAATCTACATCATCAAAAATTACTTCTCTACTATTACCTTCTAAGTCAACTAATAACGATGAAGTTCCAGTCCATTTGGTAATAGCTTGAGTCAAGGCGGTCAGCAATACATTATCCATTGTCACTCGATAAGTTGCTGTGACTTCATCCTGTAATGCCTTGGTTTCTTCAGCACTTAGTGTAACTGATATAGTTTGAGCTGACCCAATAATGTTAGTACCATCTAGATAATCTGTTGGTAACGGTAATACCGATTCACGAGATGCAGCTAACCAATAAACTTGCTCGCGTTCTAACTCAACTGATTGCGCGTATTCAATTAAACGTTGTGACCATTGTTTGAAAGATGTGGTTTTTGAAGGTAACTTAATAGCTTGTCCTTGGCTTATTTGCTGATATGCTGTTTGCAAATCATCTAATAAAATCTGACAAGAACTAATATCTACAGCTAAGTGGTGGATAATAAACAACAAACGATTTGGCTGATGTTCTCCCATGTCAAAATAAGCAACTCTGACAAGTGTCCCATCTGATAGATTTAAACTTGCTTGTAACTCGTTAGCAGATGCTTCAAATGTAGTTTCTTGGAATTGCGGTGAAAGCGCCGATAAATCTACTTGTGAAAACGGTATGACTGCTTTGATATCTGTGTTAATCTGCTTCCAGTTAGATTCTGAGAGTTCAAAACGCAGACGCAGAGCGTCGTGATGTACTAGCAACTGCTGTATTACCTGCTCTAAAAATACAGGGTTAAGAGGTTGTTGTACTTCCAATAAAATAGCTTGATTCCAATGGTGAGAGTCAAGAATATTTTGTTCAAAAAACCATTTCTGAATAGGTGTTAGAGCTAGCTCACCTTGGACTATTCCCTGTTCAGCAACCACGGCTTTTGTACTACTTGCAATCTCTGCTAATTGTGCGATCGTTGGATATTCCAATAAATGCTGATTAGTAAATCGCAAGCATTCTTTGTTCGCTCTAGCAGCAATCTGAATACTTAAAAGAGAATCACCTCCTATCTCAATAAAATTATCATAAATACCTATCTGTTGAATACCAAGAATTTCTTGCCAGATATCGGCTATTTTTTGTTCAATTTTATTGCGAGGAGCAATATAATTATTGCTTAAATTTGGTCGCAAATAAAGCTGTTGACAATTTTCTTTATGAAAAACTTTTTTTGGCTGAATCCATCGTTCAATTCTAGCTTGTAAATCTGTGATTGAAACTATTATCTGATTAATTTTTTTGATAGACAAAATACGCTCAAATACCTCTAATCCTTGTTTGCTTGTCATAAATAAATCAGTAGAAATTTCGGGTTTTGTCGCTAATTCAGCGGCTAATTCACTGGTTAACCAGTTATCCCAGTTGACACTTATCCAAGGAATAATATTTCTCTGATTATGCTTGTAAATAAAGGCATCTGCAAAAAGATGTGCTGCTGGATAAGCCGCCATCCCCAAGGCTCCAACAACAGATGATAACGAGGATATTAATATACAAAAATCAAGTTCTATCCCCTGCAAAACTTTTTCTAATATAAAAAGTCCATGCCCATTTGCTCTTAGTTGCTGTTCACATTCACTCCTAGTTATTTCAGAAATTGTTTTGAATAATTTTATCCCGCCTGCATGGATGACTCCATTAATTTGAAGAAAACGCTGCAAAGTTTCATCAATAACAGCTTGCATTTGTAATTCATTACTAACATCAGCACTCAATATCAAAACTTCTGCGCCTAGTTGTTCAAGAGAACGCACTTTTAGTATTTTACGGCTGTGTTTATCTTCTTCGTCATGAGTAGCTAACCACTCGTCCCATGTTTCTGCTGCGGGAAAAATTGAGTGAGTTGTAAGTACTAATTTTGCTCGTATTGTCTGAGCCAAGTATTCTGCCAGTTCAAGCCCGATACCTCCTAAACCACCAGTAATCAAATATACCCCTTCTTGCTGTAATGGAGATGTAGCAGGTTCATAGTCGAATGATTCAAAGGTTTGCACCCAGCGATGATGCCCACGATATGCAACAGTAATATCAGAAGACTTAGTATTGAATTCTGTCAGTAGTTGCTGTATCAGTTGGTTTTTTAAGAAAGTATGAGAAGCGGGAGTTACAATATCAATACTACGACAGGTAATGTTTGGATATTGTTGAGGAATAACTTTACACATCCCCATAACAGTAGCCTTTTCGGGATTCAAATTTTCACTACCTATGACATCGTATAAATTATTGGTTACAACCAAAATATCTATAGACTTAGTAATATCATTTTTATCAAAGGATTTTGCTAAGAATAAGAGACTGTAAAAACCCGGATTTTGGGAATTTTCAAATAACTCAATTTCTGATTGTGTTTCTTCACTTGGCGTAATGCTCCACAAATGTAATATTAAATCTGGAACTTGATCCAACTCGTGTAAATTTGCAATTAAGGCATCGTAATCTTCGAGGGATTGAGTATTTATGGTGTATCTGCGATCGCTCTTTTTACTAAACTGTTCTCCTAAATCTACAGAAATAACATCACATCCACTACTTTCCAAGTGTTTCGCTATTTCTTCCCCTACTCCGCAAGCATCTATAAAAATTAGTACCTTTTTTCTAAGTTGGGTAGATTGAGGTGTAGTGGATTGTTTCCAAACTGGAATATAAAACCAGTTTGCAATATCTAGCTTTTTGTGGTTTGTTGCAAGAGAATTTCTGGATATTTTTTGTGCTTCAATCCAATATCTTTCTCGTTCAAATGGATACGTCGGTAAAGGAAGGCGATCACGGCGCTCAAAAGTATAAAAATTTTCCCATGATCCGGCAATTCCAGTTAGCCATAGACGACCCAGAGTATTCAGCAAGAACGCAATATCAGCTTGTTCTTCTTTAGGATGGCGCAAAGAAGAAAGTATAATATGCTGCTCTTGTTGGATATGTTGTTTGGCAAAAGCACACAAAGTACGCCCTGGGCCAACTTCCAGTAAGATAAGATTTGGCTGTTCTAACAATGTAGATATACCCGCAGTAAACCTCACCGTTTGCCGTAAATGCTTTGCCCAATAATTTGCATCTGTTGCTTCTTGGGTTGTTATCCAAGTTCCAGTCAGGTTGGAGATAAAAGGAATCTGGGGAGGATTAAGTTTGACTTTTTTAACTTCTGTAATGAATGGTTCCAAAATAGATTCCATCATTTGAGAATGAAAGGCGTGGGAGGTATGTAGAAGCTGACATTCTACACCTTGTGCCAGTTGTTCTTTAAATGCACTTATCGCTTCATCGGTTCCTGAAACCACACACGAGTTAGGTGCATTGCAAGCAGCTATAGATAAGTTTTCATCAACAAGAGGTTCAACTTCTGCTTCTTTTAAAGGTACAGAGAGCATTTTTCCAGAGGGTAATTGCTGCATGAGTTGTCCACGTATAGCAACTAAAGCTAAAGCATCTTCAAGAGTCATGACTCCAGCAAGGCAAGCAGCTACATATTCTCCGATACTATGTCCGATCATTGCTTGGGGAGAAATACCCCACGATATCCACAACTGGCTCAGGGCATACTCAATGACGAATAATGCAGGTTGAGTAAAGCAGGTTTGTTTAAGTTTCTCTGCTGCGGCTATTTTTTCAGACTGATTGGGATAAATGAGCGATCGCAAATCTAAACCTAAATAGGGTGTTAGTATCTGACAGCACCGCTCTGCTTGCTCACGAAATATCGGCTCAGTTTCATAGAGTTCTTTACCCATGTCTGCATACTGGGAGCCTTGTCCAGGAAACATGAAAGCGATGGAGCGATTGTTACCTGGCTCTTGAAATTGAGTGAAAACTCGTTTTGAGGCTAGTTGACTTAATTCATGAATTGCATCCTGGATATCAGAGCAAACCAGTATTTGGCGATGATTGAAGTCTCTGCGCCCCACTTGCAAGGTATAAGCCACATCTGCAAGGTTTTCATGAGGATGCAACATTAGATGTTGGGCAAGATTTTGCCTAGCAGTTTGTAGCGCCGACTCGGTTTTAGCAGAGAGTAGTAATAATTGCCAAGAACGAGAAGGACTAGACGCTGGAAGTATTGGAGCTTCTTCTAGAACGACATGGGCATTGGTTCCCCCTATTCCGAGAGAACTAACACCAGCGCGACGTGGAGTAGAATTTGCTTGCCATTCTGTTAGTTTTGTATTGACGAAAAAGGGACTATTAGCAAAATCAATTTCAGGATTAGGCTGTTCAAAGTTGAGACTAGGTGGAATTAACTCATGTTTAAGGGCTAGAGCTGTCTTGATTAATCCGGTAATTCCAGCCGCCGCATCTAAATGACCAATATTTGTTTTGACTGAACCAATCGCACAAAAACCTTTCTTTTCTGTACTAGTACGAAAGGCTTTCGTCAGTGCCGCAATTTCAATTGGATCGCCTAAAGCTGTCCCAGTACCGTGGGCTTCAATATAGTTGATTGTCTCAGGCTCTACCTCTGCTAACATTATCGCTTCTGCGATCGCTTCTGCTTGACCGTCTACGCTAGGCGCTGTAAAACCAACTTTTACAGCACCATCATTATTGATTGCTGCACCTTTGATAACTGCATAGATGTGGTCACGATCTGCGAGCGCATCTTCCAACCGCTTCAGAACAACAACCCCCACACCATTACCAATAGTTGTTCCCTGTGCTTTGGCATCAAAAGCTCGACAATGACCATCAGGAGATAGTGTCCCTCCCTGTTGATACAAATAACCCGTTTTCTGTGGCACTCGAATGGAAACTCCTCCTGCCAAAGCTATGTCACATTGGTAGCTTTGCAAGCTTTGATAAGCCAGGGTGGTAGCAACTAATGATGTAGAACAAGCCGTTTGAACTGTAATACTTGGCCCTTTCAGGTTTAATTTATAAGATACACGGGTAGAGAGAAAATCTTTATCATTACCAATTAACTTTTGGTATAACTGCGCTGACCCTAGTTGGTCATCATTCAAATCAATAGATAAGTAGTTATTTAAGCTAGCACCAGCATAAACTCCGATACGACTTTCACATTTAGTGGAGTCATATCCAGCATTTTCCAAAGCCTCCCAAGCACATTCTAAAAACAGACGGTGTTGGGGATCTGTGGTTTCTGCATCTTTCGGATTAATATCAAAAAATGCAGCGTCAAATAAATCTATATTTTCTAAGACACCGCTAGCTTTGACATAATTATTATCATTTAGAGAATTCAAAGTAATACCACCAGCTATTAACTCTTCATCCGTAAATAAAGATATTGACTCTACACCACATTGCAAATTTTGCCAAAACAATTCTATATTTTTAGCTCCAGGAAAACGTCCTGACATTCCTATAATGGCTATTCCTTGTATTGATTCGTAATGTTTTTGGCTATCCATAATATTGTAAAACTTAGTTTTTTTACCTATTAATGATTTTCTAACTATACTTGAAATACATTACACAATCAGCCTTGTTCAACGAGAATTATTCCTGGGTTGTTTCATAAATAATTGTTTTTGTTTCTGACGTATTTCTATTTGCTTTTGCACGCGATCGCGCACTGGTTCAAACATAGATTTTTCTTCTGTTGTTTGATTTAAATATTGAGCTAAAGAGTAAATAGTTGGATTTTGAAACATGGTGACAACTGGTATATCTTGCTGCAAAATTGTATGCAATTGATTATTTACTTGCAGCATTAGTAATGAATGTCCACCTAAATCAAAAAAGTTATCATGAATGCCTACTTTCTCTAAATGTAATACCTGTTGCCAAATCTGAGCAATTGTTTTTTCTATTTCAGACTGAGGTGACTGAAAAGCTGTTGCCAACTTTGGACGCAGATTTTCAGGTGCAGGTAATGCACGACGGTCTACTTTGCCGTTAGGTGTTAAAGGTAAAATATCTAACACAACAAAGGCAGAAGGAAGCATATACTCAGGTAGTTTTTCTTTGAGAAAATCCCGTAGGTGATTGACACAAAGAGTAACTTCTTTATGAGTAACTAGATATGCAATTATACGATAGTCATTTGGTATATCTTCCCTAGCTACTACTACCGTTTCTTGTACATCTGGATGTTGCTCTAATAAAGCTTTAATTTCTCCTAGTTCAATACGGAAACCGCGAATTTTCACTTGATGGTCAATTCTACCCAAAAATTCAATCTTGCCATCTGTTTGGTAACGCGCTAAATCTCCAGTTTTATAAATGCGTTTTCCTGATTCAAAAGGACTAGGAATAAACTTATCTCCAGTTAACTCAGGTCTATTCCAATAACCTCGCGCTAGCCCAACACCGCCAATATGCAATTCACCTGGAACTCCTATAGGAACTAATTCCTGATGTGGATCTAAAATATAGAATTGGGTGTTAGCAATGGGACGACCAATAGAGTTAATACCGTGCTGTTGCTCTTGAGAGTTTACCTTTTGTACTGCCGACCAAATAGTGGTTTCTGTAGGGCCATATAAGTTCCACACTTCTTGACCTCGTTCTAACAACTGATAAGCAAGTGAAGAGTCTAAGGCTTCACCACCACAAAGAATTTTCATGGTATTCTTGCTCTGCCATTCAGCAGCTACTAGCATTCTCCAAGTAGCAGGGGTGGCTTGCATAACTGTTATGCCATTGGAGACTAAGTGTTTTGATAACTGGATGCCATCGGTGCTAACCTCCCGATTGACCAATACTAAACGAGCGCCAACAATCAGCGGTAGATACAATTCTAGTGCTGCAATGTCAAAAGATAAAGTAGTGACAGATAGAAGGATGTCTTCCTTAGCTAGCCCTGGAATTTGATGCATGGTGGTTAAGAAGTTAACCACAGCGCTGTGGGGAATTTGTACTCCTTTGGGTTTTCCCGTAGAACCAGATGTATAAATTACATAGGCTAAATTTTCTGGGCTGGCATTACTGACTACATTTTCTGCGCTGTAATCAGCAAACGCTGTACTGTCGATGTCAATACATACTAGTTGTGCCGAATGTAGTGGCAAATCATTAACTAAATGAGCATTTGCTAACAATACTGACACCTGAGAATCAGCCAAGGTAAAAGCTAAGCGTTCTTTAGGATAGGCTGGATCTAAGGGCATATAAGCACCCCCTGCCTTCATAATGGCTAGTAATCCTACTACCATTTCAATAGAACGCTCCACACAGATACCAACCATAACATCTGGCTTCACGCCTAGCTGCTGCAAGTAATGTGCCAGCTGATTTGCTCGGCTGTTTAATTCTTGGTAGGTTAATTGTTGGTTTACTCTGCGAGAAGCCGACGGCAGTCCACTTAAGTCAAGCCGCTGCCTTGCGGGGGTTCCCCCCGTTGTAGCAAGTGGCGCGAGGAACCCGCCCCCGTGGCTGCCTCCGCTATGCGCGTCTACAAAGATAACAGCAATGTCAGACGGCGTTTTCTCTACCTGCGCCTCAAATAACTCATGAATGCATTTATCTTGTGGATAGTCTGTCTTGGTGTTATTCCACTCAACTAATAACTGTCGTACTTCAGATGGCATCAGTAATTGCAAGTCTGCAATACATTGTTTGGGATCGCTAACTATGCTTTCTAGTAAAGTCTGGAAGTGTCCAAGCATCCGGGTAATAGTATCTGCATTGAATAAATCCGTGTTGTACTCGCAAGTTGCAATAAATCCTTGCGCTGAATCCTCTATAAACAATGTCAAATCAAACTTTGATGTTCCGTTGTAACCTTCTTCATAAGTCACTGATACATCCGATAGACTTAAATTGGGTTTTGGAAGATTCTGAAGAACGAACATTACCTGAAACAGTGGATGATAGCTCAAGTCTCTGGTTGGCTGTAACTCCTGTACTAACTTTCCAAAAGGTAAGTCTTGGTGAATATATGCTTCTGAAGCTGTTGACTTTACCCGCGCTAATAACTCCTGAAAACTCAGTTCGCCAGAAAGGTCTGTACGCAGTACTAAAACATTGACAAAGAATCCGATTAACGACTCAATCTCTGCTCTGTTACGACTGGCTATTGGCGAACCGACTAAAATATCAGTCTGACCTGTGTAACGATACAGCAAGGCTTTGAAGGCTGCAAGCAAGGTCATAAACAGAGTTACTCCTTGCCGATTGCTCAAATTCTTCAGTTCTTTTATCAGAATTTGAGAAAGAACTAATTTGGCTTGAGCGCCTTTGAAGGTCTGAACTGGCGATGTCTGATGACAAGAAGTAAAGCTTCTACGCGGACGGTCAGTTGGTAAATTTAATACAGTCAGATCACCGCCTAACTTTTGTTTCCAATAAGTCAATAAAGATTGAATGCGCTCAAAATCAAGCCATTGTCGTTGCCAATTGACAAAATCTTGATACTGAATGGGTAATTCTGGAAGTGGTGTACCCCTTTGGGGAAGCAAGCTTCGCGTAGTGTCTGTCTGCGAAACGCTGCGCGAACGCACAGAGAGTTTGCCTGTAGAAAATGCTTCGTATAGTGCAGTTAGTTCTTTGATCAGAATACTAATAGACCAGCCGTCCGCAATTATATGATGCAGAGTGACCAAAAATTGATAATTTTTATCATTTAAATGCAAAATTTTAGCACGCAAAAGCGATTGACAAGATAAGTCAAACGGCTGCTGTGCGAATTCTATAGCCAAACGTTGTGCTTCTTGAGTGCGTTCATTTTCTGATAGGACACGTAAATCTTCAACCATTAAAGTTAAAGGTGTCGCTTGATTTATAATTTGGGCTGGTTGCCCCTCAATTACTACAAAGCTTGTCCGTAAAACTTCGTGTCGTCTGATAATTTCATTAAGACTATCTTGTAAGGCTACTAAGTTAATGTAACCTTTTAAGCTCATAACTATAGGAATATTATATGTAGGAGTATGTGGATTTAGCTGATTGATGAACCACAATCCCTGCTGGGCATAAGATAGAGGCTGAGTGGATGTAGTTTTTTCTAATTGGGTAAGGGATATTGATGGTATTACATCTGTTGTTATTTGAGCCAGTATCTTGGTGACAAGCTTGAGCGTACTTATTCTTTCAAAGAAATCTGCTATCGATACTTCTACTTCTAAATCAACCTCAATCCGGTTTTTTAACTCAAATACTTTTAAAGAATCAAACCCCAGAGCGCTTAATGGTTCTTCAGGATTGATATTATCTGGTGCGATCGCAAGTACTCTGGCTTCTTGTTCAATCAGATAGGCTTCTAAAAGCGGTTGACATTGCGTTGGGGAAAGCGTCAAAAGTTCGGAACGCTTTAATCGAGTTTCTTTTCTGACAATATTGCTAATTTTGAAAATATCACTGCCAATTACATTTAATTCACCATTCTGAAACTGGGTGCGAATTGCACGACGTTGAATTTTACCGCTGGAAGTTTTGGGAATACTACCTGGTTTAATCAAAACCACAGCATAAACTTGTACCTCATGTTCTTCAGTAACAGCTTGGCGAATTGCAGATATAACCTCTTCTAAATTTGGCTTGGCGCGAAACTTCAATTCTTGTACGATTACCAGCCGTTCTTCGTTGTTAACCTCGACTGTAAATGCTGCGCTAGCACCGGAATGCAAAGATGAATGGCTGCGTTCTGCGGTTAATTCTATATCTTGTGGGTAAAGATTTCTACCGCGAATAATTATTAAATCTTTGGCTCTACCTGTAATGAAAAGCTCGCCATTCTGTAAAAACCCTAAATCTCCCGTCCGTAGAAAAGGGCCTAAACCTGTGTCTGATAGATAAGCATCGAAGGTTTCTGCTGTCTGGTGAGGACGATTCCAATAACCTTGACCAACACTTGGCCCAGATACCCAGATTTCACCAATTTCATTAGGTTTGCAACTACTGAATGTGTCTGGATGAGCGATCGCTACTTCCTGTTGTGGTATGACTCGACCACAACTGATGAAATAAGAAATATTCTCATCGTTAACAGATGCTTCTACTACCCGATTAGATTCTAATGCAGGCTTCTGGACTGTCTTGATAATCGGTGATGTTGCCTTCTGCACACCAGAAACCATCAGAGTTGTTTCAGCCATTCCGTAACAAGGATAGAATGCCTCTTTACGGAAGCCACAATCTGCAAAAGCTGCTGCAAACCGCTCCAGAGTATCATACCGAATCGGTTCAGCGCCGTTAAATGCAACACTCCAACTACTCAAGTCAAGAGTTTGTTTTTGTTCAGGAGTAATTTTTTGAGTACATAATTCATAAGCAAAATTAGGGCCCCCACTTGTTGTACCTTTGTAGTGAGATATGGCCTGCAACCAACGATAAGGACGTTGGAGAAAGGAAGTTGGAGGCATAATAATGCAAGGAAAACCTCCATACAAAGGTTGTAGTATTCCCCCAATCAGACCCATATCGTGATACATCGGCAACCACGTCACGAACTTACTTTCTGGAGAATGCTCCATAAATTGGTAAGTTGTGTCAGCATTGTGCAGTAGGTTTCCATGACTAATCATTACACCTTTGGGTGTCCCTGTAGAACCAGAGGTGTATTGCAGAAAAGCTAAGGTATCTTGATCAATAGAGGGTTCTTGCCAAGTATCTTCTATTCCCTCTACAAGATTGTCGGTAGTTAACCACTGTAAGGATTCTAAGTCAGTCTTTTGTGACATTAAAGACCGCACTGTAGAGAGGATTTCTGTTGTCGTCAGAGCGATCGCTGCTTGTGCATCGATAGAAATAGCTTTTATTCTCGGTGTGTTGCGCTCATTTCTGGGGGGATATGCAGTTACAGCCACAACTCCCGCATATAAACAACCGAAAAAAGCAACTAAAAAATCTAGTCCGGCTGGATAAAGTAGTAAAGCGCGTTCTCCAGTCAAACCCAATGCTTGTAATTGAGCAGCTATTTGACGCGATCGCCTATCTAATTCTTGATATGTTAGCGTTGTTTGTTCTGTTTCTCCATCTAACAAAAAGGTAAAAGCGTCTCTATTTGGCTGCGTAAAGCTTCTTAAACGCAGGACTTCGACAACTGTTGAAAAGTCGCCATCAATGTCAGATAAGTTATGATAAAAACCATTCATTGTTATTTTCAACTCAAGGCAATGTGCAACTTATATGTTTACAACAGTTTCAATTAAACATACTTTTAAAAAATCCTATAAAATCTTTGAGATTTCCCGCAGAAATTGTATGAGATAAATAATGAGGTGCAATGTTAAAAAAAACTGATAACATATTTTTCTGCCACCAAAAATCTTGAATTTTTAGATCATACCAAAATGATAATGATATATTCTCATCGACTGCGGTAAGATGATGCCACCAAAAAGGTGGTATATAAAGTATTTCTCCTGGTTGAAGTATAACTTCTATTCTTTCTTGCCAAGGAAACTTCGGAAATAATTCCAAATTGAAGATGTCTGGCTTTACTTTGCTATTATATGCTGCGCCAGAACTCGCTTCAAGAGGTGGATAGAATGACAAATAATTTGAAGGTGGAAATAAGAGTATTCTTTTTCTACCTCGAATTTGAGCAAAAATATTATGTAATGGATCAAAGTGAAGGGTAGTAGTTGAAGAAAAGTTTTTACTTGAAAAACCATACCATAATGTCACAAATGCTTTCCTGTTGAAGTATTCTGGATAAGCTACATCTCCAACAATTTCAGGAAAACGTTCTTCAAAATGCGCTTCAGATAAATAACATTCTAAATACTGAGCATTGTCATTTTGATTAACTCTATTTTCTATATGGTTATTTATATACTCCTTAAATTTCATTTCTTGTTTAGGATTATAACCATCTTCGTAAGAAAAATTTTTATGATCATCCCAAAAATCTTTTTTATAAAACCTTACTGGAACAATATTATTCCCACAGTGGTTTATCAGATAATCATGAGACCAATTCTTACAAGCATCCCAATTTTTAGCAACATCTTCAATTATAAAAGGCTGATATTGTTTACACATCTCTGAAAACTCTTTGATACTAGGATTCTTGATTTTTAAAATTGAACTACTAATTTGGATTTGCATAAAAACTCCAATATGCTTACATTTTGAACTGGAAGTTTTGCATTTTTTAAAAATCTTGCTACATAGAATGAATTCAATATTCATTCATTTAGGAATTATTAAAGCAGTTTTAAGTTCAATTACATTGGCGATAGTGTTGGCTCTCCTCGTTTTATTGAGCCGTATCTAATGATTTTCTATTTCCGCTGAATTAATTTAGTTAACCAATAGCATATTTTAAAAGTTGTTTGTAATGTATTAAATACTTCCATAACCCCCTAAACTACACTGATTCTTACGCTTTTCCTGGCAAAGACGCTGCGTGTAGCAAGCTCTCAAGGTCAGAGGTACGGCAACGTTGTTAAAATTTACAACGGGCTGGCTTTCATTAAAAACAGGAATTTTAATCTATCTTCCCGCTTTCAACTTAAAAAGAGGAGCCGCCGCTCCAACTTCTCTTCAAGTAGAGCAAGTAGTGTGGGTTAAGGAGATATTGATACAACTTGATACTTTACAAACATCCTTTAAGATTGTCTAAATGCTAATTAATCGTGGTTTATTTGGATAAACATCTCCGTTATTGCAATTAATTTTTATTTATCCTTGATTAGATTAACGAGAATTGTTCGCTTTAGCAATAGAGTAATTATAGATAGTCTTTATTAAAAGAAGTACTAAGCATTAGGTTTTATTATCTAATTTTCTTTATATCTTTAGGTAGATAACCAGCAATATAGTTTTTTGAAGTCTCTTTTTAAGGCAGATATATAAGTTTTGCATATAACTACATAATATAAATTCCGTCCTATTTCGGTTAACTCCGTAGTTAAAAAGGCTATTTTAGCTTTTGGAAATACTTATTAGTAAAGTAGTTTTAGCTACTAGTGCAATCTCTGGTTATGTATCAAGCAAACACCTGCCTATAAGAATAATTATTGCTTAGTATTCTTAATTAAAGAAAAAAGATTATTAATTATCTTGTGTCTTGCATCACTTCATAATATGATTCAACTAACTTAAATCTAAATGACAATTTATTTCAAAGATTGTCGTTGTGTCTTCGGGTACGACCAAGTAGTGTGATTGAGTGTAAGCGGATAAATGAAGTTAGATAAATTTTTTCAAAGCCTGCTGCTGACAAGTGCAGTTGTTGTTGTTATGAACACTCCTGCTAAAGGTAAAGAAGTACAAGAGGATGTTCAAAGTAAATTTTCTAGCCAGAGGATAGGGAAGTCTGCATTAGATGAGACAGTTGCAGTTACAGATAAAAAATTTACAAGCAGCAAATCTCTGAAATTAACTCCCAGTACTAAAAAATACCGACTCTTTAAGTCTCAAATTGCAAGTTCACTGCAAAGGGCAAAGTCGGATAAAAGTAAAAATATTCGTCAACTGAGCGAAATTGAACTTCCCGCTACTAGCGCCCAAATGCTGGTACAGTCACCAACACCAACCAACTCCCCTAACCCAGAACAAGGAATTGGAGATCAACAAGTCATACCAATCACGGGAGTAAAGGCAAATCCCACTGACAAAGGTGTAGAGGTAATTTTAGAAACGGCTCTTGGAGAACAACTGCAAGTTACAAATCGTAGTACAGGTAATAATTTTATTGTTGATGTTTCAGGCGGACAATTGCGTTTGCCTAACGGCGATGCTTTTACATTTCGTTCAGAAAAACCGCTTGCAGGAATTACGGAAATCACTGTTACAAACATTGATGCGAAAACTGTTCGAGTGACGGTGGTAGGTGATGCACAGTTGCCGACAGTTGAGTTATTTGATGATAATGCAGGGCTGGTTTTTGGGATAAATTCTACTGCAACAGCGACGCAGCCATCACAGCAGCCCCAAACACCAGAAGCACAGAAGCCAGCAAGTGAGACGCCGCAAGAGGAACCAGCAGCACAGCAGGATGAGCCGATTGAGTTGGTGGTGACGGGTGAGCAAGATGGGTATCGCGTACCAAATACTACGACTGGGACAAGAACCGATACGCCTTTGCGTGACATTCCTCAATCGATTCAAGTAGTACCACAACAAGTGTTGCGCGACCAACAGGTGACTCGCTTAGATGATGCGCTCAGAAATGTTCCTGGTGTAACTCAAGATTTTAACTCTGGCCCATACGCCACCTATAGAATTCGTGGATTTGAGGCATTGAATAATAATTTGCTCAGGAATGGGCAAGTTGACGCGGGGGCTGGGGAATCAGTTGAACTTTCCAGTGTTGAGCGAGTTGAAGTCCTCAAGGGGCCTGCATCAGTACTATTTGGCTTGGGTAATCCAGGCGGAAGCATCAACATAGTTACTAAACGCCCCTTAAGTGAACCTTTTTATGCCATTGATGCAACTGTTGGCAGTTATAGTTACTATCGAGGTGCAGTTGACTTATCGGGGCCGTTAAATGACTCGAAAACAGTATTGTATCGTCTCAATACAGCCTACAGAAATTCAGGTAGTTTTATCGATTTCTACAATAGTGAAAACTTGAGTATATCGCCTGTTATCAGTGTAGGAATTAGCGAGACAACTAACCTAATCATAGAGGGAGACTATATTGAGACAAGAGATTCTGGATTTACACCTTTTGTACCTATCATTGGCTCTGTATTACCTAACCCCAATGGTAAAATACCCCGTAATCGCAACGTTGGTGAACCGACAGATGAAATAAACACAACTCTTACAAGGCTTGGATACCAACTAGAACACAAATTTGATGACAACTGGTCGTTACGTAATGCTTTTGCGTTCAATTTTCGTGCTTCCAGTGACAAAAGAACGCTTCCTTTAAGGTTAGATCCAGACAATCTAACGTTGCTTAATCGTTCTTACCGAGAATTCGACTTTGAAAGCACGTCTTATAATCTAAGTACAAATGTTGTTGGCAATTTTTCTACTGGTTCAATTCAGCATCAGCTACTATTTGGGATTGATTTGAACAGTTATGAAAATAGAGTACCAAAATTTACTTCTACTAGTGCTGCACAAATTGATATCTTTAATCCTGTTTACGGTCAACCACGAGGTACGCTTAGTCCAGAAATTAGTAATACAACAGTCACAAACTCATTAGGAATTTATCTTCAAGATCAAATTACACTGATAGATAGTTTGAAGGTGCTGTTGGGTGCGCGGTTTGATACTTTTGACCAAACATCTGAAGATTTCTCTTCTAACACAGAAACTAGCCAATCAGATAGTGCATTGAGTCCTCGGTTTGGGATTGTCTATCAACCCATCCCTGCAATTTCTTTGTATGCCAGCTATATCAGTTCATTTACTCCAGCAAACGGTGTATTTCTTTTTGGTGGCAGTTTGGACAACTCCTTTGAGCCAGAACGCGGACGTCAATATGAGGTTGGGGTGAAAGCAGATTTAAGCGATCGCCTTTCAGCAACGCTTGCATTCTATGATTTAACTCGTACCAATGTCTTGGTAGATGATCCCGATCCCAATCGTTCAGGTTTTCAAATCCAAACAGGTGAACAAAAAAGCCAAGGTATTGAACTGAATATTGCGGGCGAAATTTTGCCGGGATGGAATATTTATGCAGGCTATGCTTATACCGACGCACGCATTACGGAAGATGGTACTCTTGATGTTGGGAGCCAATTGCCAAATACCCCATACCATTCTTTCAACTTATGGACAGCCTATGAAATTCAACAAGGTGAATTACAAGGTTTAGGGGCTGGACTGGGCTTATTTTTTGTGGGCGATCGCGCTGGAGATTTGGGTAATACTTACGAGATACCTAGTTATGTTCGGACTGATGCAGCTATTTTTTATAACAGAGATAGATTTAGAGTTGCACTTAACTTCAGGAACCTATTTGACGTAGAATATTTTGAAAATGGCTCTAGCGCTACTCGTGTTAACTACGGACAGCCTTTTACAGTTCAAGGAACGGTTTCCTGGCAGTTTTAATAATTGAGACAAGAATGCGAAATTTTTTCTGTTGGCTAATATTGAGTATCTTAGGATTTACTTTAGTTACGGCTTGCAATCATAACGCATCTCAAAATATATCCTCTGCCTCTATGCCAGCCGCAGAATGTCGCATAGTTAAACACACAATGGGGGAAAGCTGTGTTCCGATTAACCCCCAGCGTGTTGTCACCTTATCTTTATCTACTTTAGGCAATGTCCTTGCACTCGGTGTTCAACCCATCGGTACTACAAACGAAGTTCATCATAAAGGCAAATTGACATCTGTTAAAGATCAAACAGAGAGAATAAAACTAATTGGACTGTCTCAACCCAATTTAGAAGCAATATTACTACTTAAACCAGATTTGATTATAGGGGTAGATTGGTTCAAACCAATTTATCCTCTACTATCTAAAATTGCCCCTACGGTATTGGGTGAACTTTATTATCCTACATGGGAAAAGCATTTGAGTTTTGTTGCTGAAGCATTAGGAAAACAAGAGACTGAAAAAGCACTTTGGGATCGCTACTATCAGCGAATAGAACAGCTAAAACTAGCATTAGGAACTCGCTATCAGAACAAAAAAATATCATTCATATATGTTGGGAGTGGGCAAATATCAATTGACACTAGAAACTCATTCGCTGGCTCCATTATTAGCGATGCTCTTTTGCAGCGTGCAGCTTCACAAAACATCGACGCACCCTATGGTTCAGTAAAAATTTCCTTAGAGGAATTAGAAAAAGCAGATGGCGATATTTTATTTGTGACAACTTTTTCAAGTGGTGGCAATGAATTTCTTAAAGAAAAACAACAAGAGCCACTTTGGAAAAACCTGAAAGCTGTTAAAGAAAATCATGTTTATTATGTTGAATTTATGTCATGGGGTGCGACAAATATGCTCGGAACTGATGCAGTAATTGATGATCTCTACAAATATCTCGTTAACACTCCTTAATTTTCATGATCAAACACACCTTATTCGTCTGTAAATCTTGTCACCGTTCATCTGAAGAACGACCCAAAAATCCGCCTTTCGATGGCGATTTTTTTATTGACCAACTAAACGGTTTATGCATCCAAAATTTCTCACCTGAAGAACTAGAAATTCAGCCAGTTGGATGCCTTTGGGCTTGCAGTCAGGGTTGTGTTGTATCTATTTGTTGCTCAGAGAAACCCACTTATTTATTTACTAACCTTACTCCAGAACCAAGCGCAGTAGCATTACTAGAATTTCTAAAAATGTATATCAACAGTAGCAAAGGGGCAATTCTTTGGAAACAGCTTCCCGAACTTTTGCAGTCTGCTATTTTCGCACAAATTCCACCTATAAAATTATAGTTTCGGTAATACATAAAAATCGCTTTGATTTTTGAACTTACTTGGCTTAACAAGCAATAGGTAACAGGAAAATAAAACCCTCTACCTAAATCTATTTCTTAAATGAAGCATATTATTGGGGTATCAATTTACTCTAAAAATAATAAATAATTCATACCCAAATTAAGCAAGATTCTACTTTTTATCTCACCCCCGATTGCACCCGCCATAAACCAGCATAAATTGCATTTTTATCCAACAATTGTTCATGGGTTCCCGACTCAACTAACTCTCCATATTCCATCACATAAATGCAATCAGCGTTACGGACAGTGGAAAGACGATGAGCGATCGCAATTGTGGTTCGATTCACAGTAATCCGTTCTAAAGAACGCTGAATAGCAGCTTCAGTTTCATTATCCACTGCTGAGGTGGCTTCATCTAAAATCAAAATTGGCGGATTCTTTAAAACAGTTCTAGCGATCGCAATTCTTTGGCGTTGTCCACCAGATAATTTTTGACCTCGTTCTCCGACTATCGTCTCATAACCTTGGGGTAGCCGCATAATAAAATCATCAGCTTCAGCAATTTTCGCAGCTTCAATTATTTGTTCATCGGTAGCATTAAAAGTACCATAGGCGATATTTTCAGCAACAGTACCATGAAATAAGAATACATCTTGACTGACCAGGCCGATACTACGACGCAAATCACGTAGATTTAATTTTTGAATATTAATATCATCAATCGCGATCGTTCCAGAAGAAATATCATACAATCGCAATAATAATTTCACTAAAGTGCTTTTACCAGAACCCGTAGAACCAACAATAGCGATCGTTTTGCCTGCGGGGATATGTAAGGATAATTTTTTAATTACTGGCTCTCTATCTCGATAAGCAAAAGTAACTTGTTTAAAGTCAATTTCACCACGCACTTTATCAATAGATAAAAATTTGTTTCCTCCAGTAATATTGATAGGAGCATCTAATAAATCCATGACACGATTAGTAGAAGCCATTGACCTTTGATATTTGTCAAATATTTCTCCTAATGTTACTAAAGGCCATAATAATCTCTGTACTAGAACTAGTAAAACACTGTAATTACCAATAGATATCTTACCAGCGTATGTTGCCATACCTCCCCAAAACAATAAGGCTGTGAACCCTGCTAAAACTAGCATTCTGATTAAGGGCACAAATGCAGCGGAAAGTTTTATTGCTTTGATGTTACTTTTTCTATATGCTTCGCTTTCTCCTGCCAATCTAGCACTTTCATAATCTTCAGCAGTAAAACTTTTAATTGTGGTAATACCACTGAGATTATTTGCTAGTCGCGAGTTCAGAAAGCTTACCCTTTCTCGCACCTCAGCATAACGAGTTTCCAGACGCTTTTGATAAGTAAAGGAACCCCAAACAATAAATGGCATTGGCAACATTGCTGCCAAGGTGATAGAGGCAGGTAAAATGAAGAAAGCACCACCAGTTAAAATGAGCAATGAAGTGATAATGTTGATAATTTCATTAGCTCCAAAATTCAAAAAATCTTCTAGCTGATTGATATCATCATTTAAAATAGACATCAAACCGGCTGTACTGCTTTCTTCAAAGTAAGCTGAATCTAATTCTTGTACATGATTATAGGCATCCAAGCGTAAATTATGCTGGATATTTTGGGCTAAATTACGCCAAAGTCTATTGTATGCATACTCAGAAGTTGATTCTAGTATCCAGACAATGATAGTGATCAATGAAAGCAGTAAAAATTGCCAAAATATCTCTTTGACACCCAACTTGGCAAATACAGAATTTTGCTGCTCTACGAGAATATCTACCGCAATACCAATTAACCACGGTGGTGCTAAGTCTAAAATCGTATTGATGATAGAAAATGATGTAGCCTGCCAAATCTGTTGGCGATATTGGCTTCCATAGTTTAGCAAACGTTGCAAAGGATGGGCTGAATTTCTCCGATTTTCAGATACTCTAGGAGATTTTGATGTGATTGTCACGACTGGTATTGTTTGTAGTTAAGTGATTGATGCGATATTAAGAACGGACAACTCAAGAACTGATACTACTGACAAAACTAAAAATGCCAACAAAGATTACATAGTAAAACTAATATTTAATTACTTTCAGATGAGCAAAATCTAATAGAAAACAAAAAAGTTAATTAGTTTAGTATTCATATATGAGAAAACCAAACCTATTTCTTGCTTCTTGTTACTTAATACCAAAAACCATCGACTCGGAGCCAGTTAAATGCTGCTGTTGCAGTTCACAAAATCCCACGGAACGCATCCATTCAATACAATCAGCGCCAGTGTAATCAAACCCTCCTGGAGTCTCAATTAACATATTCAGACTCATCAGAAGTCCAAAGGCATTTTCGCATCGATTGTCATCAATAATAGCGTCATAAACAATCAGCGCACCACCAGAGGGAAGGGCCCCATAGGCCTTAGTTAGTAGCATCAGTTTTTCGTCAAGATTCCAGTCATGCAAGATATGTCCCATAACTAAGACATCAGCAACAGGTAGTGAGTCAGAGAAAAAGTTACCCGCAAAGAATTGTAACCGTTGGCTCAGACCATTAGAATTAACGTATTCCTCAAAAACTGGACGCACAACAGGTAAATCAAACCCACCCCCAGATAGATGAGGATGCGCCAATGCTACTTGCACTGGTAAGCCACCTTGAGCTGTTCCAATGTCGATAAAAGTTTTGTATTCACTCCAAGGAAACTTTGCGGCGATCGCCTTCGCTGCTCCTATACTCAAACCAGTCATACTTTTAAGAAAAGTCTTTAAGCGATCGCTATCAGCATAAAGTGCAGTAAAAAAGTTTTCGCCATTCTTGGCTTCGTTTTGAGGTTGTCCAGTTTGTAATCCTTGAGTTAGAGAACCCCAAAATGGATATAACCGTGCATTTGCCATTTCTAAGAAGCCGCCGACATACTCAAGCTTACCACGAACGAGAAATCGCTCAGTCTCTTGAGTATTACAGTATTGCTCGTTATGTCGTTCTAACAAACCCAAAGCTACCAAGGCGTCAAAGAAATCTCGCGCTGAACGTGGATGTATTCCCAAGCGTTCAGCCAGGGTTTGAGCATCAAGAGGCGATGAATCAAGCAGAGTGAATAAACCGAGTTCAACTGCAACTAACAGGGTTTTTGCGCTCCAAAAACCCATTCCTATCTGCATAATTGCGTCAGGAGTTATTTTAGTATCCATAATTTTGCTTTAAAAGTTAACAAGATATGACGGTCAACTCAACTTATCATTAACGACGGATTTATTGACGCATACTGCTGTCGAATTTTACAAAATCCTCGACTTCTTTTAGAAGTCGAGGATTTTAAATCAAATCAGGAATTTAAAGAAACTTGTTTGTTATTTGCTTTCGCTTTACGTCCTATCGGCACACACATCGGTGTCCCTACAATTGGATCAGGAATAATACGACATTCCAACCCAAAAACCTCCTGAACCATTTCTTGAGTCATCACTAGCTTTGGTTCGCCAGCAGCAAAAATTCGCCCATCTTTGACAGCAACTAAGCAATCAGCATAACGACAGGCATGATTTAAATCATGCAGCACCATCACAATTGTTCGTCCCTGAGTTTGGTTCAACTCATACAACAAATCCAAAATCTCTATTTGGTGCGCCAAATCTAAAAAAGTAGTCGGCTCATCTAGAAGTAAAATATCTGTATCTTGCGCCAGCGCCATTGCAATCCAAGCTCTCTGTCGTTGTCCACCAGACAAAGTATCTAATGCTCTATCTGCCAACTCCAATAAATCTGTAATTAAGAGTGCTTGTTGTACGATTTTTTCATCTTTGGCTGACCACTGCTGCAACCAATTTTGATAAGGGTAACGTCCTTGTGCGACCAAATCTCGCACTGTTAAACCTTCCGGCGCTACTGGTCCTTGGGGCAAAATTCCCAACTGTTGAGCTACTTCTTTGGTGGAAAGATTAAAAATAGACGTTCCATCAAGATAGACCGTACCGCTACGGGGTTGAAGCAATCTAGCTAGACCTCGCAATAACGTTGATTTACCACAACCATTAGCACCAACTAAACCACTAATTTGTCCGGTGGGGATTGTCAAATTCAGGTCACGGATAATCAGCGCACCATCATAAGCTAAAGACAGACTTTTAGTTGACAGTCCTTTCATAAGCTTTATTTTTTACGATTACGAATTAATAAGTAAAGAAAATAAGGAGCGCCAATAGCAGCAGTTACTACCCCACAAGGAAGTTCGATAGGTGCAAACAGTGTTCTTCCTAGCAAGTCTGCTATTACAACAATCACTCCCCCCAAAAGCGCGGAAGTAGGAATCAAACCTTCATGGGTTGTACCTACCAACTGTCGTCCTAAATGGGGTGCGATTAAACCAATAAAACCAATATTGCCGGCGGTAGCGACTCCTGCACCTGCTAAGGCTACACCCACCAGCACTAGTAAACCACGTTGCCATTCCACACTAGTACCCAAGCCTTTGGCGACATCATCTCCTAAGTTAAGAACGTTCAAATGTCTCGCTAGTGTCAAAGCCATTGGTACAAAGATAATTAACCAGGGTAATAAGGAAAATACTTGCTCCCAGGTACGACCGTAGACGCTCCCAGCTAACCAAACCAAAGCAGCACTAACGTCATAAATTTCCCCAAAAGTAATCATCAAGTTCGTGAAAGCACTGGCGATCGCAGACAAGCCAATACCCATCAAAATTAATAGAATCGGAGAACTACCTTTGTTCCAAGCCAGCGAGTAAATTAAACCCGCCATCAGCAAAGCACCAGCAAAAGCAGCTAAGGGCAAAGTGTAAACTGGTGCTGATGGATATAGTACAATTACTGCAACTGCTGCTAGACTAGCCCCAGCATTGATGCCGATAATACTAGGGTCTGCCAAGGGATTACGTGTCAGCCCTTGAAAGATAGTGCCAGAAATTGCAAACGCTACTCCCACCATAAAAGCTACAAGTGTGCGGGGTAGACGCAGATTGTGAATCACAAAGGCATGGTCTGGGTTTCCCGTATCTAAACCCAATACAGTTTTGACGATATCTAAAGGCGAGATTGGATATTCACCTCGGCCTACATTCATCACCATCGCCACTGCAATCACTACTACCAAACACAGCAGCATGACTGGTACACGTCGGTCTATACGAAAAGATATCGCCTGCGAACGGACGACTAGCCAATCAACCTTCATTTTTTCACCTTTGACTTAGCCAGGTACACAAAAAATGGAGCGCCAACTATTGCTGTCATTACACCTACAGGTAACTCCTGGGGTTTGAGCAACACACGCGCGGCAATATCTGCAACTAACAGTAAAATTGCGCCCACAACTGCGGAATAAGGCAAAATCCAACGATAATCAGCTTTAATAAAAAATCGGACAATGTGGGGAACGACTAAGCCGATAAAGCCGATTGGCCCTGCAAGAGATACTGAACTCCCCGCCAGTAAAACAACGCTGATGGCTGTGATGATTTTAATCCAGGTTATCTGCTGACCTAAACCTTTGGCCACATCTTCACCAAGACTCATGGTGGTAATTTGTCTACCAAGAGTAAAAGCCACCACTAATCCAATGACGACGAAAGGTAATGCTTGGAAGAATATGTTGATATCTTTACCAGCCAATGAACCAGCTAACCAGAATCTAATTTCTTCTAATGTTCGTTGACTGACGATCAGAATAGCAGTGGTTAGAGAAGAAATCAAAGCCGTGAGTGCTGCACCTGCTACTGTCAAATTCAATGGGGTGGCTCCTCCTCGTCCCAGAGAACCAAGAAAGTAGACTAACATCGCTGTGGCTCCTGCACCTAAAAAGGCCACAATGGTTAAAACACTTAAGGACGAGCTGCCAAAAACAAAAATTGTTGCAACAACAGCTAGTGCTGCTCCTGACTCGATACCCAAAATACCTGGATCTGCTAAGGGGTTGCGTGTCAAACCTTGCATCAATGCTCCAGAGACAGCCAAGGCTGAACCTACTAGGATAGCAACTAGCGATCGCGGTAATCTCACGGTCTGAATAACTAAGTGTTGGTATGAACCATCAAAGGCTATAAAAGATGTCAAAGTCTTACCTAGAGGTATTTCTGCTGCACCTAACATCACACTGTATACCAGGCAAATTACCAGGATACACAGTCCCAAAACCAGACCAAATAAGGTTGACATTTGTGGCTTTTTCAATCCTCTAGGTGACATTGTGGTCGCTTTTGTCATGATCCTGCTGTCACTTGAAAATATTACGCTTTGCTGGTTATTTGTTTTTTAGCGTTGCTGAGTAGAAATATGAATTTGTATCACGCAGAGGCGCAGCGAAAAGTTCTGTAGGCGGGTTTCCCGCCGTAGGAAACTTTTCAAGACAGAGCCGCAGAGAGTAAGAGTTGAGAAGAGTTGATTTTTAAACTCCATATTCAAATTCAGCAACACCTGTTTTTTAACATTTAACAGGTTTTTAATCATAAGAGTTGATAATCTTTCTTAATAACTATATAGATTACATGATCCTGTAGCTATTTCATTATTTTTAATCAGAATCAAGGATACGGTTTCAGCCTTGATATAATTTCTCAACAAAGTGGTATTGTGAGATCAACTTAAATCTGCTGTGTCAAAGTCACTTGCTTCAGGAGGTGGGAGGCAGAGTCAAGATTCTGTCTTGATTCTTCTTTGACAAATAGCAGTTTCAGTCACCAGGCGTTGCATCTGTACATGGTGGTGTTAATGAGGATTGATATTTTACTCAGGGTTTGTAAAAGAAAATCAATACGTGTTTTACCCTTAATACTCAGTTTGATAATGGTTTTGTTTGTAGGAAGCCACACTGTAGCCACACCAACAAAATCTACAGAGATATTATGGGATACATACGGTGTACCGCATATATACGGGAAAGATGACCGGAGTGCATTTTACGCCTTCGGTTGGGCACAAATGCAAAGTCATGGAGATTTGCTTTTACGTCTCTATGGTCAAGCACGGGGACGCGCGGCCGAATATTGGGGAGAGGAGTATTTAGAGTCAGATCGTTGGGTACAAACTACCGGAGTACCAGAACGCGCTCGTTCTTGGTACAAAGCACAGAGTCCAACTTTTCGTAGCTATCTCGATGCTTTTGCTAGTGGGATCAATGCTTATGCTTCCCAAAATTCTAACTTGATTGATGATCAAGTTGAAGCGGTGCTACCAGTCAAGGCAGAAGATGTCATGGCTCACTTACATCGGGTGCTCAATTTCACCTTTGTGGTCAATCCAGAGCAAGTATTAGACCTGAGTAAACAAAAGTTGCAAGCGGGATCTAATGGTTGGGCGATCGCACCAAATCATTCTGCTAGTGGGAAAGCAATGTTGCTAGCAAACCCACACCTACCTTGGTCAGATTTATTTTTGTGGTACGAAGCCCAAATCACCGCACCAGGAATTGATGCTTATGGAGCAACACTTGTAGGTATTCCCGTATTAGCGATCGCATTTAACAACAACTTAGGTTGGACTCACACCGTTAATACTTATGATGGTTGGGATGTTTATGAACTCACACTTGCAGGTAATGGTTATCGCTTTGATGACAAAGTTCGTAAGTTCCACACAAAAACTTTTTCCTTAAAGGTGAAACAAAAAGATGGCTCCTTACAAGAGCAACCATTAGTAGTGAAAAGTTCTGTCCACGGGCCTGTAGTAGCCGAGAAAAATGATAAAGCTGTAGCCCTGAGAGTTGCAGGTCTTGACCAACCTGGTGTACTCCAACAGTGGTGGGATATGGCACGTTCCCAGAACCTTAACCAGTTTGAAACCGCACTCAAGCGCCTACAACTATCGATGTTTACGGTGATGTATGCAGATAGAGAAGGGCATATTATGCACCTATTCAACGGTCAAGTTCCAGTGCGATCAAATGGTGATTTTGCATACTGGGAAGGACTGATCCCAGGAAATACATCTAAAACCTTGTGGACAAAAATTCATCCTTATCAAGATTTACCGCGCATAGTTGACCCTAAGAGCGGCTGGTTGCAAAATACCAATGATCCACCTTGGACAACTACATTTCCATCCGCCATTAAAGCAGATAATTACCCGCCTTACATAGCACCTCGTTTCATGGATTTCCGCTCACAACGTTCTGCAAGGATGTTGGCTGAGGATGACAAAATCTCTTTTGATGAAATGGTTGCATACAAGCATTCTACCCGCATGGAATTGGCTGATCGCTTGTTGGATGATTTAATTCCGGCTGCACGCAAGTATGGTCAGGACATAGGGCGACAAGCAGCTAGTGTCCTAGAAGCCTGGGATCGGCAAGCCAATGCAGATAGTCGGGGGGCGGTATTATTTGCTTTTTGGGTAGAACAGATGGACTTAGATAAAGCATTTAGTAAACCCTGGAATGAAAATTCTCCCCGTACCACACCCGATGGCTTAGCAAATCCCAAAAGTGCAGTTGCAACACTCGAAGCAGTAGCCGCACAGGTAGAAAAAACTTATGGGGCGCTTGATGTACCGTGGGGTAAGGTTTTTCGGATTCAGTTGGGTGATGTGGATTTGCCTGCTAATGGTGGGGATGACGACCTGGGAATTTTTCGTGTACTCAATTTTGCTCCAGGAGAAAGCGGTCAATTCCAAGCCGTTGCAGGTGATTCCTATGTTGCTGCAATTGAATTTTCCAACCCTGTAAGAGCAATGGCACTTACCAGTTACGGGAATGCGACTCAACCTGGATCGTCACACATTAGCGACCAGTTAGAGATGTTTGCCAACAAAAAATTACGTCCTGTGTGGCGCGATCGCTCAGATATTCTTGCCCATTTAGAACAACGTAAAATATTCTGAGGATTCTGGGGAGACACATGAAAAATCACCTTACCCAAAGCCAGACTAGTGAGCTAAAATTGTCTCCCAACAACCCTATTCTCTCTGTACAAGACTTAGGTCGAACAGTTGAGAAACGCTGGATCTGGAATCACCTAAGTTTTCAATTGTTTCCAGGGGAACGAGTAGCAGTGATCGGTGCTTCTGGATCTGGTAAAAGCTTACTGCTACGAGCATTAGCTGGTCTAGATCCAGTACAAGCAGGGCAAATTATTTTTCAGGGGCAGCCGATGAATTCCTGGTTTATACCCAGCTATCGTTCCCAAATTATCTACTTACATCAGCGACCAGCCTTGTGGGAAGGAACTGTAGAGGAAAATCTCCAGAAAGTTTATCGATTAGCAGTTCACCGCCATCAAGTTTACAACCGTCAGTTAATTCTAGACTATCTGCATCTTTTGCATAAAACGGCTGACTTTTTGCAGCGTCCGGTGAGCGCTATTTCTGGTGGTGAGGCGCAGATTCTCGCCTTTTTGCGAGCTTTACAACTTTCACCAAAAATACTACTACTGGATGAACCTACTGCCTCATTGGATGGTGGAACTGCCCAAAGTTTAGAGGCTTTAGTTGCAGCTTGGCAACATCAAGACCCACAACGAGCATATCTGTGGACAAGTCATGACTCAACCCAGTTAAAACGCATTACCAGCCGCCAAATTACCTTGAAGGAAGAAGACTGATGGAAGCCAATTATATCCAGATTAGTTATGGACAACTAGCTTTGGCGACTTTGTTTATTCTGATCAATATAGGGCTTTCCTTGGTTTTGCGGTTGGGACTAGAGCAAAGTCTGGGGATAGCCTCGCTACGCATGGTAGTACAGTTGTTGCTGGTAGGGTACATATTGCAGTGGGTGTTTACTCTCAGCAACCCTCTATTGATCATACTTTTGGCTTTGGGCATGACGGTTATAGCTGGTGTATCTAGTGTCAACCGTACGCGTAGACGGTTTACAAGTATTTATTGGAACAATTTCATTTCCCTTTTCAGCGGTTCCTTTTTAGTTACAGGGATAATAGTTACTGGCATTGTACGCGTAGAGCCGTGGTACGAACCACAGTATCTTATTCCTCTGTTGGGTATGGTGTTGGGTAATGCCCTCACGGGTACTTCTTTGAGTTTGGATCGGTTTATGGAGGACTTAATTAGTCATCGGGGGGAAATAGAGGCCCTACTGACTCTAGGTGCAACCCGTTGGGAAGCTGCACATCAAACTATTAAAGAAGCTCTGAGAACAGGAATGATTCCGACTATAAACTCAATGATGGTGATGGGATTAGTTAGCTTACCGGGAATGATGACTGGTCAAATTCTCGCTGGAGCAAATCCTAATGATGCTATACGCTACCAGATTGTAATTATTTTTGCACAGGCAGCAGGAGTTGCGATCGCCACAATGGGAGTTGTTATTCTGGCTTTTCTTGTTCTCTTTAATCGAGATCACCAGCTCACAGATTTATTACGTCACGCGAGTTCGACAAAACTAAAAAGCAGCCACAGATAAACACTAATAAATTATCGGTGTTTATCTGTGGTTCTAAATATCTAGCCTTGAGGGCGATCGCAACGGTAGGGATAAAGCCACTCACACCTAAAAAGTCCGTGGGTGTGTTTCTCTAAAAAGGTTCCAGCGTGGCGGCTACGTGATATGTTGATTCCAGCTTTCGTTTTAACTTCATATAGCCAGGGAAAGGCTGCCACTAAAATAGCGATCGCAGCAGAGAGGTACAGCATCTTAGTTTTAACTTGGGCGAATCTTCGGGAATTGCTGTTGACGTTTGGAGACATAGACCTTAGAAACTAACAGTCGCTCCTAACCTAACCTAAAGATCAAAATATCGCCGGAAGCGGTGGTCAGTTTTATCTGTTTTCTGCTGGTTGCAGGTGAAGCAAAGAGTTTGTAAGTTACTGATATCGTTTTGACCACCTTGAGCGAGGGGGATGATGTGGTCAATAGTGAGGTCAGTTTCTAAAGTTGTTTTACCGCAGCTTTGGCATTGGTATTTATCACGTTGAAAGACATATTTTCTCACTTCAGGCGGGATACGAATGCGGGGAGTTTTAGTCATGAGTTTTCCTCGTTGATTATGCGGCGAAGGTCAAAGTAATTCATAATTAATAATTCATAATGATGAAATTATTGACTAAACAATGCCCAAGCCAAAAATCTCTCGGTGTAATATAACGCTAATTGATTGCTGACACCATTAAAAATGGCATCAAAAGCGTGTTCTGCCCAAGGAATTTCTAAAAAAACCGCAGTATTTCCAGAGTTACGTAACCGTTCGTACATTTGCCTACCAAATCGTGCTTGTACTAAATGGTCGTGTCTGGCGTAGATTAATAAAGTTGGTGGTAAAGAGCGCGTCACGTAATTTATCGGCGAAGCAATTTGATACCGATTAGGTAATTCTTCTAGAGAACCGCCGATAAATGCCTTTAAAACAGCGCGGGAATTGATGGGATCAGGACGTGGTGGTGTTTTATATCCTTCAGTTAAATCAACAGGCCCGTAATAGTTCACCACAGCACGGACAGGTAATGCATCTGGTTGATAAGCAGCCAGCATTGCCAGGTGTGCGCCTGCGGAACGCCCTAACAGTACCATGCGTTCTGGATCAGCTTCATATTCAACTGCGTGTTTGTGAATAAAGCTGAGGGCTGTACGTACGTCATCTAACTGAGCCGGAAACCGATATTTTGGTGCGTGTCGATAGTCAATTGCAAATACCGTATATCCCCGACTTGCTATATATTGATTAAACTCAGAATTGGCGCGAGGATTCCCATATTGCCAAGCTCCACCATAAATTACAATCACTGCTGGATATTTCCCCATTGCTGGGGGTTGGTAAACTTCCATTTTTAATGGTATTCCCGCAGAAGTAGCAAAGATAATACCTGTTTGATGACGCGTTTTACCTGATGGAATACCCCGAAAAGTATTAACTAAGGAAAAGGGATCGCTTTGCATCTTAGCGCTTATTTGGACTGGAATTTGCTCTAGATAATCTTTACCTAATCCTTGTTTCATAGCTTTCGCCATTTGCATTTGAGTTAGTGGTATATTCACTAGCACCGAAGCGCAAATTAGCAATCCAATTAGACTTAAAGTGCAGACTAGACGTTTTAGTTGATGCTGGCGGATGCAGAAAAAAGAAAGCAGCAAACAAAGCAAATTTAATCCAAATAACCAAGGACTCATTTCTGGCGCTCCCACTGCTAGCCTAAGTAAAAGCATGTTTGGAGCAGGAATAATAATCCAAGAGCTGAAAAACAGACTAATAAAACTTAATAATAATGCAAGCCATGATAAAACTCTTTTATAGGACATAGACGATAAAAGGGGCACAGTATTTAGGGCTAAAGATTAGGATTGGGAAAAGGGAAAGGAGGAACGGGAAAAGGGAAGAAGAAATTCTTTTACTCTTTAATTTTTCCCTTTATCAAAAGTTTAGTAATTGCCAATACCTAATAAATAAACAAAAATTGTTATCTAATAATTGGCATTATTTAAGTAGCTAGGCGTAAATAAATTAAAGTTTGTAGTAAGGACTTTAGTCCTGATCATCCTTGTCTTGAGCGATGAATCGCTCACTACGAACTAAGATGTTTTTATATTTAATTATACCTACCTAGTTACAAAACCGCCTGAGAATTCATTCTCAGGCTAATAGCTAAAGTCTTCTTTAGAAGACTGAGTTAGAATTAGAGTTCACTTTTTAAGCTTTTCTGTGCGCGATCTTTATAATACGGTTCGGTTAAAGAGGAAATGTTTGAATTTACCCTTCTTCTTTCTCCCTTACCTTTTACCCAGACAAAAAAAGTAGAACAGTGCTAATCCAAACCGTATTAGAACCATAGACATTAACTTTGTGTTATTCCACGCAATAAACCATCTGAAATAACAATACCGTTATTTGACAAGATATTATCGAGTTGTGAATCAGTTGCTAAATTCAGAGAGTCTGCATCGCCAATTACAGGTAGCAAGTGGTCATACAATTGCATTGCTTGCAAACAACTATTAATATTAGATGCTGCTGAATTATATATCTCAATCTTCTCCTCAATAACATTCAACGATCGCTGATTATGAGCAATCTTATCTTCAGCTTCTTTTTCTAGTATTTTCTCTAAAAAAGTACGTGCATGAGAGTACTGCTGCAAAATTTCGTCTGTTTGCTTATCAGCCATTGGCAACAATAGAGTTTTGAGGGTTTGGTTAACAGTTTGACGGAAAGATTTACGAATGGTTTGGGAAACTTTTGGCTCAAAATCTAACTTCAATAATTGCCTTATTGCGGGTTCTGCTTCCACTATGCTTTCGCAGTCGTAACCTTGGGAAGTTTGTAGCAAAGTCTGGCGAAATTGATATATAGAAAAAGTGCCTTCATCGTAAAATCTGGGACTTTCACGTACAAAGCGATCGCACTCTACACTAGCCGCACTCACTAACGTCTGAGTAACTTGTTTTTCTACAATTCTGATCTCTTGTTCAATTCCGCCATCATTACCTAATAAGCGATACAATTGACGATAGTACTCTGACTTACGAACCTTTTCGATTAATCGTTGGAAAAAATTCACAATAATTTGCTGAGACGAATCAACTAAGATATCTTCTAATTGGTTTGCTAAGTAATAAAATGCCTCTACTAAAATGGCAATTAAAGGCGCAGTAGCATTGCGCGGATGGCTGAGGGTTGCACGTCGATAAGCATAAGCAACAGAAAAAGTGTCTAACAACTCATCTAAACGGCGAATCATTCGTGATTGTAATTGCCGAAAGTCTGTTTCAAAAACCTCACAAGAATTATTAATTAATTGATTAACTTCTTCTGTGATGTGTTGGCTAAAATCTTTACCAAATTCCTGGAGTTGTTGGTTGAGGCGCTGTAATTCTTGCGCCTTCATCGCCTCAATTTCTCGCGGTTGACTATATAAATTTCGCAGCACTTCCTGATAATGTTTTTTCAACTTAATACAAATATCTTCCAAATCATCAGCAAGATTTTTAAATAATTGCGGACGCTTTTCTTCGGTAAGATAGCGAGTAATAGCTGTGCGGAATTCCTCAATACCACTATCTTGAATTAGCTGGTTAACTAATGGCGTTCCTTGTTCAGTTAAAATCCGTACATAGTTCTCATTTGAGGTTTCAAAGCTGTTTACCGAAATGCGGAATTTACTAGCTGACAATTTACCTGAGTTAGCACAATAACGATTAAATTCGTTAATAAATTGTGGTGTTTCTTCTCTACCATCCAAACCTTTAATACTTTCTGCAAAGACAGAATCTAAACCAAATCTGTCTTGTTCGCTTGTCTGTTTAATCTGACTGCCGTAAAATCCTAATAATCCGCTAGTTTTATAAACTCTGCTAGTATTGTGAAACTGCCCAGTAATTAAATCATCCAATCGTTGCCGTAGCTGGGTGTTGTACCAAGTTTCATCAATCCGGTTGAAAATGTAAAAAACGCGATCGCGTATTCCCCCATTCTCCCGCATCGTTTCTAAAAGTTCCGTTTCTTCCTTTGTCATATCCCCAGCCGAAGCAGGTTTCAACACACATACCACCGCTGAAGTATCGGGATGTTGAATTGTGGCGTAAGTTAATTGTGCATCCTTATCCACAGGTGCATCAATTCCAGGAGTATCAATAATTACATTGCCATCTTGCAATAGAGGATGGTTGCAGTAATATTCTATCCGTTTTAAAACAGCGCTATTGCTACCACGACGTGCATACCCAGCCGCTTCCTTGAGATTGGAAAAGTTAAATTGTTCCATTGAATATGTAGCATTATTAACCGTGTGGATACGATCGCGGTTTGCTACATACCCCTTCAATAACAGTATCAACGCTTTCGCTTGTTTTGCCCGTTCCGATTTACTCTCACCACCCTCCTGCTGGATAATAGTTTCACAACCTTGACGTAGCAAATTAATTACATCATATTGATTGATATTAGCTACTGTCTTAAATCCCATCTGCTGAGACAACAAAACTGCTTGATCTCGAATCTCTGCTTCACTTAAAAATGTTAAAACAACACGTTCTTTATCTAATTCTGCATACTCAATTTTGCATTCTGTACCTGTAGCGTGTCCCTCTGCACTGTATAGTAACTCCCTCTCCAACAGTGCATTGATTAACATTGACTTACCTGCACTAAATGCACCTGCAAACACAATCTCAAACTTGGGAGCAATCGCTTTACTAAGGGAAGTTTGTACAGATGTAATGTCTTGGGAACGTAGCGTTGCTTCTTGCTGTAAAAGTTGTAATATGAACTCAACTTGCTCTTTCAAATTTTTGCACTGAGGTAGCATATCTGACATATTTAGCACCCAAAATATTACTGTATATTTTATTGACTATTAAATTATTTTGAGTACCGTAATATCACGCACAAAATAATTAGTTTTAATTAGAGTATTGCTATTAACTAACTTTCTAACTATTGACAGATGAAAGTCATTAATATCAGATTAAAATTCAACAAATATTTGATGCAAGGCTTCAATAACTTTACCAAAAAAGACAATACCAAATCAGCGAACAATGAACAGTTACCAGTGTCCCAAGCCACTGTTTTTAAGTGATAACTGATATCAGACATGGTAATCGCAAAAAAATACCCTCCGGGGATGGGGTACTCCCGAAGGATATTAGCAAAGACATTGGAATAATAGACCATTCTAGAAATAAATTTATCTTTATTCGTAAACTTATTCCCTCCATCTATAGGATTGGTCAAGGTTAATTATTATAGTTACCGGGAATACAAAAAAGTCTTAGAGATTGACTCGCAGCTTTTGTGTCAAACACATTGCAATCCCTTTTTCGTAGTAAGCTGCTTCATTAATAAAAATAGGCCAAACGGTAGATTTACCCTGATAAAAAATTGTTTCATCATCAAAAGTTAAGAATATCGGATCTCCTGGGTTTAGGGCTTGATAATCCCTATCTTGTAGCTTTGGATGAATCATCCCAAAGATTGCGCCATCCTCTTTCTTTGGGTAGTCTACAACGGATAAGTGCTGATACATGATTAACGTTTCGTTGGTTGAGGGAATTTCACCCTGATTGAATCGTTCTAGATAATCTAAGATCTCATGAACAAGTTTTTCTGTTTGTTGAAACAGTGTCGATTTTAAGACGCCTTGAGCAACGGGGCCAACCTCAATTGCAAAGCCCAATTCACACAGAGCATTGAGAAATGGATTTTCTTCAAATGATTGAAAAGAGCAGCGATAAACCTTAACTAAAGGGTTGATATAGTTTAGATAAGCAGCTAATTTCAAGTTGAAAGAATGATTATTTACCAGAATAATCGTTAGACCCATATTGGCTGTAGTACTGTGCAAATCCAAGATAAAATCTACCTTTTTTGCACTCGAAGCTAGAATATTTTGAATTGATTTAGCTTGTAATTCTTCGTAACTTTCAAGAGTCTGATTTTGCAGTTCTTGCTTAAGAAAACAGCGATTTAAATCCTTCTCTATGTATCGTCTTCCTACTGCAAAAGCTTTAGGATTTGCTAGCAGAGTCACAGTTTCAAAATTAGGCTTAGCAATCAAGTCAGGAAACTGGTTAAACTTTTTGACTAGATAAGCCCCTGTGAATTCATTACCGTGAGTTCCGCCGACAATTGCCACTCGATTAATTTGGTTCACAATTGCACCCACTTCGGACATCAGCTATCGAGGAATATGTTCTCAAGATAACTTATGAAGCCTCTACGCCGACATTTTGGCGATTGTGTGGTTCATAAAGGTATGCCATATTAGGCCCATTAGGGATGATTCCACCGGGATTCAGTGGGAACAAGTTACCGTAGTAGTCCCGCTTGACACTCTCTACGTCGCAAGTATCAGCCACACCTGGAAGCTGATATAAGTCACGTAAGTAAGCTCCTAAATTTTCGTAGTCTCGAATTCGCTGACGGTTGCACTTAAATAACCCATAATAGGCACTGTCAAAACGAAACAACGTTGTGAATAAACGGATATCTGCAAGTGTAAGATTTTGACCACACAAATATCGATTAGTGTGCAATGCTGTGTCAATCTCATCAAGAGTTACGAACAGTTCATTACAAGCTTGGTTATATGCCTCTTGGGTTTGGGCAAAACCGCAACGATAAACGCCGTTGTTCACTGTGTGGTAAATTTTCTCATTCCACCAGTCAATCTTCTCTTTAAGTTCTTCTGGGTAGAGATTTAGTGTAGGATTGTTTGCGAACTCGTTAAACTCAGAGTTTAGCATGACGATAATCTCTGCACTCTCATTGTTGATGATCGCTTTGGTTTGGTCATCCCACAATACTGGAACTGTAGCGCGTCCACTGTAGCCGGGTTCTGCTAGCTGATATAACTCCGCAAGTGTGCGACAACCTTCGTCTTCTTGGTCGAATACCCAACCTCCTTCTGTTGAAGAAGGAGACACAACTGATACCGATATTACAGCTTCGAGTCCTTTGAGCGATCGCACAACCAAGGTTCGATGCGCCCAGGGACAGCCTAGCCCAACATAAAGTTTATAGCGCCCCGCGGCTGGTGGATACGGATTTCCTACTTCTGCGCCGATAAACTTTCGGAACTGGCTGTTGGGACGGATGTACGCTCCCGATTGATTGCGGGGAGCCAGGTTTGACATCATTATGTGCCAGAGAGTAGTCCAGACAAACTTCCCCAGCCAGATTATCAGCTTTGGAGGAAGTGACTTACCCTTTTTCTTTCTAAAATTTTTGCCGTCATCCATTGGAGTTGAGTTGGTCATGGCGACAGTCTCCCTTACAGGACTCAGGATGGGCTAAACGCCCCGCTAATAGCAGGCTTGTATGATAAATTACTGGAGTGGGCAGTGCCCCATTGGTGTCAACTTCAGCTCAAACACTCAATTTACAGTAGTTTTAGATCCCCCAACCCCCTTCAAAAGGGGGCATTCGATTCTAATTCCCCTCTTAAAAAGGGGAGCCAGCGCGGTCTTCTCCCAACGCGAAGTAGCGTCTCGTAGAGAAGGAGAGACGCAATCATGCGATGGGGTCTCCCCAAGTGGAGCGACTGGCGTGGGTTAGGGGGGATCTCAAGTCTCGGTGGTACATCGAAAAACTTTGAAAT